>NZ_JBGCUB010000005.1:0-421973 GCF_053543455.1 Mesobacillus sp. LC4 | reverse complement strand
CGTTACTTTAAGCACATTTTTTCACAAAGTCTTCGATAGTCTTATTTTAATTTTAACATAAATATCCAAATAACTTCACAATTATCATACAATCCACTTACCAAATCACCACAAAATCACATACCCTCCAATAATAATTTCCGTCAATGAGAAATGACCTGTGAATTGATGTGTGATTTTTAAATTAAATTACAAAAAACATTGATATAACAAGAAAAATCGCACAGTGAATTTCAATGTGAAAATCCGTGCGATTTGCTTTGTGTTTTACTTGATTGCACCTCTGAAGTAAACCCATTACCTTTATAGTTCCTGTTTTTACTTTTATCAACTCGAAGTCCTTCTCACAAAAAGGTTCAAATACAAAATCACTAAAATTAGAATCATAATGGCAAAGTAAAGGCTAAATATGCCTGGAATAACTGTGGCCATAATATTAGGATCTGGAGCAAGCACTAAAAATGCAGATGCACATAAGGCAAGTAAATGCCCTGCCAATGTAAGGTGGAACGCTTTGCGACAGTTATGAAAATTGGATTCTTGTAATTTTTTTATTTGTTTAGAAAGTAGAAATGAAAAATAAATAAATACGATAAAATATAACATCAAAAGAATATATATTGGCATTTTTGATGGAGGAAGGTACAGATTAAAAACATTCTCTGCTATCCCCTTTTCATCTAACCAAAATGCTAAATGGAAAATAAATAGTAAAATACAGATCCCGAAAAAAACCAATTCACTCAGTGCTATTCGAAAAAACATCCTTATGGTCGACATTAGCCATCCCCCTTGTCATTCACATTATTGAACTGTCTCTAGTATTAAGTCCATTCAATTGACTTCTTCAGCTTATAAAATGGTATTTTTCTCTTCAGCTATCCTTCTTCAACCTTATGTCACAAAAAAGGGAATAGAGGATACTATTTAATTACAACTATGTGCCCTACCCCTCAAGTAAAACTCATATAATACAGAGCATCACCATGTTCCGTTTCCACATAAATCATCCCTTTATACCCATCATTCGTATCATACAACAGAGTTCCTTTCGGTAACTTTGTTGCGGAAAAATTGGTGAAAAACAGGCTGGATGTCGTAACTTTTTTGATCTTCCCGATTTCCTTCCCTTTTTGGATTTGATTCTTTTTTTCTTGAAACCATTCCAGCTTGGTAACATTACTATAGATCAATCCATCATATTTCAGGATATCCGCGTCTTTGTTCTGCTTCAGAACGTCTCGTGCAGTCACTTTCCCGCCATCTGCACTGCATCCAGCCAGGAACAGGACTACTAGAGTCAGGAATATAAATAGGACGTTTTTTATTCTCACGCTTTGCTCTCCTTTCAGATTCATTTTCCATATTACTGCGTCCCTGCCCATCCCCAAGCAAGCAGCATACATAAGTCTCTCACAGGGTATACTCAAAGAGATGCTCATATATGGGAGGTTTTACTAGTGAAAGAAAGCTCTTCAACAGAACGATATATGCCTATGACTTCAACAATGAGCGGGATGATTCAGAATGGGGAGAATGGTGTCTACAGCCTGACTGTCCAAATTGTAAATGTTTGTTTTGTCCGTGTTTCCGAAGAACCAGGTGACTGGGTGCTGATTGATGCAGGAATGCCAAAGTCTGCTGATAAAATCATTGAAGCAGCAGAGGAGCTTTTTGGTGAAGGAGCAAGACCAAAGGCTATAATACTGACACATGGCCATTTTGATCATGTCGGCGCGATCATCGACTTAGTCGACCGCTGGCAGGTTCCTGTTTATGCCCATCAGCTAGAGTTACCTTTTTTAACAGGCCAACAAGACTATCCTAAACCAGATGCCACTGTAGAGGGTGGCCTCGTAGCCAAGATATCTCCTACTTTCCCGCATGAAGGAATCGACCTTGGAACACATGTACAAGCTCTCTCCGAAGATGGAACCATCCCGCATATGGACGGATGGACATGGCTTCATACACCGGGACATACACCTGGCCATATCTCACTATTCAGGGAAGCCGACCGCGTCCTGATTGCCGGCGATGCTTTTGTCACGGTCAAGCAAGAATCTCTCTACAGTGTGCTGACTCAGGAACAGGAAATAAGCGGTCCCCCACGGTATTTGACGACCGATTGGGAAGCAGCCCGCACCTCGGTCCAGAAGCTGGAGGCACTGCAGCCTACCTATGCCATTACCGGGCACGGAATACCGATGGCAGCTGGGACTTTAAGAGAAAACCTCAAAAAGCTCGTTGATGAATTTGATGACATCGCCATCCCTGACTACGGGAAATATGTGGATGGAGAGAAATAAATAGTTTCATGGGCTTGCCTGGGATGGCAGGCCCTTTTCTATTTATTTCAATTCCCAGATACAGTCCCGAATGAGCTAATCCCCCAATTTTTAAACAAAAAGTTAGTTTAAAGATTATATTCCACAAAAACAGCGTTAATCCTCCCCAGAGATTAACGCTCGTATTTCAAGGATCAAACAAGACCGGACCTTCCTCAATGCCCTTGATCCATCTATATTCCTGACCATCCAAGCCCTTTTTCATCCATACATCAGTCTTATTGCCAATCTGACGCAGCCAGGTAATGGTCGTTCCGACAACTTGTGGCTCACGGTCTAATTCGTTCTTTTTCGGATGGGAAATCTGTGTCTGTTCATCTGTTTTTATATCGATCGAATACAACGCTGTGAACATCGTTGGAACCGGTCCTTCATCCCACTCCTTGTTTTCTTTCGAACGAGCTACAATCACTTTATCAGGAGAATACCAATCTAAATCAAGATCAACATACCCTTCTGGTGTATATTGCTTTTGCTGGATTGCTGCAGGTATATCTGCGATGGTGGTTTTCTTGTTTTCCACAAAAAACCTTCCTTCCCCTGAAATATAGGCAAGTTGATTTTCTGAAGGCGCCCACTTCATCCAGTCTTTATAGCCCAGCATATTCCCTACCGCCAGAAATTGTTTTCCCTCGTTGTTCAGAACACATAATGTATTGCTATCCATTGACCAAGAAGCCGTTGGAATCAAGATGAAAGCAACCCATTTGCCGTCATGACTCCATTTGAAAAAATCAGCATCGATCCCGAACAAGTCGGGTTCACGTGTTTTAATTGTATAGAAGGATTCCATCTTATTTTTATCAAGATTCGCGGTGACCGGTATTTTATAAAGTGGAACAGGTCCCCATCCGGTTGGACGCAAACTTGATTGAGAGGAGACAATGAATTCCCTTCCATTTGGGAACCATTCAAATCCACTGACACCCAGCGCCACATTTTCGAAACCCTTAGGCCTGCCATCCTTCATTTTCGTCACATTCAGCACACCATGAGAATTATAGGCTAATTGATTTTTAATCGGTGACCATTTATAATCAGATGTTTCAATTTGATAAGGCTGAAAGCTCTCTTTTTCATGGGTATCATAAATGAATAGGTTCGACTTTTCACCCTGTCCATCCCCGTCAATATAGGCAATGAACCGGCCATCATACGACCATTTCGGCGATTGCACAAATCGGCCTTTGGTCACCTGTATCTCCTGATCGCCAGTTTTGATCCACAATTGGTGATCACGGACAAAGGCAGCAGTAAGCGGCGCATCAGCACCTGCCTCTATTGGTAAAAGAAAAAATAACATTGCATACAATAAGATCTTCATTCTCAAGAACATCCCTCCTATTCATAGGGTGTCCTGTCAATGGAGGAGGATTCTTATTGAAAGGGTTATTTTACGATAAAAATGGGTAAAGAATTGGTATACTAACCAACTTGCTTGCTAAGTACTTTCTGCTGAGCTTTCTTTTGTCGGGTGGTAAAAGAGGGTTTTGCGGGAGGTGGTTATGTGAGCAAAATCTATGGCATTCCCAATCTAGTCGCATACCTGGCCTTGGCAGGCTATCCGCTAACCGAGGAACAGATCCAGCAATCCATTGCTGAGAAAGACATCCCGCATCTAAGACCTACTCAAAATCTATATGTCTTCAACTCAGAGCATATTGATTGGTGGATCCAGACGAAGCGGCTGGACCATAGATGAAACCCTGCGATTCGCAGGGTTTTACTTTTTGGCAGTATAAGTGTCTTGTTCATTGAGTTCGATAAAATAATGGTCCTTGCGGTAAGAAACAGCCTCCATCGTGGCGATCAGGCTTTGCTCATGAAAGATCTCAATTCGATAAAATCCCGTACGAAAGTTCCGTCTTACTTCAATTGCGCGCGCGACTATTCTGTCTCCTGAATTAGCTGCTTCAATAAACTGGATGGTTGTCGATAGCCCGACAGAGGTTTTTCCATATGCATTACAAGCTACCGAAAATGCATGGTCCGC
This sequence comes from Mesobacillus sp. LC4, assembly GCF_053543455.1. Lineage (NCBI taxonomy): Bacteria > Bacillati > Bacillota > Bacilli > Caryophanales > Bacillaceae > Mesobacillus > Mesobacillus sp. LC4. The sequence continues at coordinate 417,632 of NZ_JBGCUB010000005.1, read as the reverse complement.
CAAAGCGTACAAAACTGCTCCATGAACAGTTCCATGGGCGTTCAGCATATGATCCTGGACTTCGATCTGGGCTTCTGCTAAACCAGCCTCAAACTTCGTTAGCTCAATCCCTAATGATTGTGCATATGGGTCATTTTTGACCAAATGATAAATTTGTTCGTAGTGTTTTTCATGAATTTGATTCTCATCTAATTTTCTTCTTCAAGATGGCATCCCTCTTTATCTGAAAAAGTGGTTTCGCATAAAAACCCTCTTACCCTTCATAAACTTTAACGAATATCGTCCCAAATAACTTTTCTCCGATATACGCCTCCAACTTCCACAAACCTTCTTTAGGAAGAGACATATTAGAAGGAACGTGCTGGTCTGCTCCGTTATTCGGACCTGCCAAAGGGCGACCTTCCAATATCGTAATCTGTTCCCCGCTTCCTTTATGGACGGCGACCACCTTTAATTCACCCTTGAACTCTTCCCCATTTCCCCAAAAGTGCCACATATATTTATTGATTTTATCAGGATAAAATTTCGTCACTTCCGTGTTATCAAAAATAAACCCTAAACGTCCTTCCTCGCCAATCATCTGATAATTATCGACCTTAAACATTGGACTTTCTTCCCAATCCTCAGCCGCACTGACCACCTTTTCTTGTTCTGGCTCTGATTTATCGATGTAGTCATCATCACAAGCAGCCATTGTAAAAAAGAAAACTAAAACAACCAGGAACATGGATAACTTCAAGCAAACACCTCCGATCGGATTCAGGGAATTACTTACAATTAGAAGTTCTCCATTTAGCATCTGTTTTCCTTTTTGTTGTTGAAAAAGAAACAGCCACCTGGATAGCGACTGTTTAAACAACTCAAGTACTTTTCTCACTCGGATTAGCACTCTATTTTTTAAATAGAAATCATTTAAGTTCTAAAATACTTTTTAATTCAAGTGTTTTTTCTTCTTTGAAAGTTAGTCAGATGACACGTTCTTTTTATTTACAATAAATTCGAGAATATAAAAGTTAATGCATGCATTTACGGGAATGAAAAAAGCAAAGATAAAAATCCCTAAACTAGCAAAAAATCCGTCTACTCCTTTCAAATGAAACACTTTATAAAATATAATCATTGCAGCTGACAATATAAGTGTATTGATTAAAAACCCCATGAACAATCCCAGCCATTTACTGCCTTCCTTTTTAAAAAACCAAATAGAGATTAAAGAGGATAGGATTAATGAAAAAAGTAAAGTGAGATAAACCGCTATATTCATGTAAATCACTCCTGAAAAGGCATGGGACCAACGTTCTTCGAAGAAAATTTTCACTAAGCTGAAATTCCTGAAACTTAACAGAAAATAAGGCTTACATCCTGTTTTAGTAAACACTTCATGAATCTTACATTCTATAAACCTAAGCTTAATTCCTCTAAATCTAAATGGCAGATAGTTTCTGATTAATAGAGATTTTAATTTAATAATCATTGGTGTTTTGAGCATTATTACCTTGTAATTTAACGGTTAGTATCATAATTTATACGGTTGGCTCAAATAATTTAACGCTTGGGACAACTTTTCAGTGCGTATCTCAATTTTAATCCTTGTTAAACAGATTTTAATTCAGTTTGATCCCATTTTTAAGCCCTGTTAGGATTTTAATCCCCGTTGATTCATTTTTAATCCCCGTTAAACAGGTTTTAATCCCAGTTGCTTCATTTATAATCCCTGTTGAACAAACTTTAATCCCCGTTGATCCGTTTAGTCTCTGTTCAACACGATTTATTTCCAGTTGGTCCGGTTATATCTCCAGTTAATCCAACTATATTTCCAGTTTCACAAGATTTATCACATATTAGCCTATTCAAGCAGATCATCATCATACTGAGCACACAAAAGGCTGAGTCAGCAAGTGCCGGACTCAGCCAAAAATTTCTTTAAGTTAATGCTCGTTTTCAAGTTCAATTCGCCTTCTTCTTCTCATATTTAAGCACGAAAAGTGGTTCATTTTCCATCCACTCGGCAAATAGGACATCTTCAAAGTGATGGATTTTTTGCTTTTCTAATTCATTTTTCAGCCATTGTTCATCGAGACCAGCTTCTTTAAGATTTTTGCTCACCACTTCGCCATCGAGAATCATATTGACTGGCAAGTTGGGATCGTCTGCTTTGATTTTCATATCGCTATTTTTAGGTGTGTCATAATCTGCTTTGGGCAGGACACTGACCATTCCATTCGTTTCTATGATTGCGTATTCCACTTCCCTGAGTGAAAAATAACCTTGTTGTCTGACGAGACTTTGCAACTGGTTGATATCCAACTTCGCTTTTTTCAGTGCCTCGAATTTAATCTTCCCTTTGCGCACCACAATGTTCGGCTCGCCCTCCAGCAGCTTCCTGGATGACATGAATTTTTGTGTAACGGTCTCAGTAACATATACAAGCACTCCCCACAAGGTAACGGCAAACGCAATTTCGCCAATCTTCACTTCGTGATCATAAATCGCATTACCCACGAGTTCGCCTAGGATGATAGCTGAAATGAAATCAAAGGGAGTAATCTGAGAGAACTGTGTCTTCCCTTGCATTTTTGTCATGATAAATAAAAAGACAAATCCACTTGTTAACTCTACTGCAATTGATAAGTAATGATTCAACACTCCCACTCCTTCCATACCATTATGGGAAGATTTTAGGAAATTGAACCGTCCTTTTACAAAAATCCTCCATAATATGACAAAACTCCAATATCCTGTCATAAAAACGAGAAATATTCTATTCCATATACCGGTAAAACATGTAACTTTTATGAAAAAACATCGTTTATAAGGATGTAAACAGCAGGCCATGACTATTTGAACAGATTGGCTCTGAAAATTTATTCAAGGGGGATCGGGAATGAAAAAACTGATGGTTGCTATGATGCTACTTGTATCGCTTCTATTTTTCGAGGCACCGGCAGAAGCTGCTGGCGGGCACATGATTATCATCAATAAATCCAACAATCAACTAGCTTATTATAAAAATGCTAAGCTGGTAAAAACCTTCAAGGTGGGAACCGGGAGGAAAGCTTCCTATACACCAGAAGGCACGTTCAAAGTGGTGAACAAAATCAAGAATCGCCCATATTACAGCGGGAAAATACCTGGCGGAGATCCAAGGAATCCACTTGGCGACAGGTGGCTTGGTCTAAATGCGAGAGGAACATGGGGAACGACGTATGCGATTCACGGAAACAATAATCCTAAATCCATCGGCGGTTATGTAAGTGCAGGCTGCATCAGGATGTACGATAACGAAGTGCAATGGCTTTATGATCAAGTTAAGGTAAACACTCCGGTTGTCATCACATCGTCTAAAAAATCCTTCAACGCAATCGCAGCCGCTAACGGTTATAAAGTTACAGGGCAGGCATCCGTTCCAGTGACAGCTGTACCAACAAGCAGCACTGTCCTTAAGAAAGGCATGCGAGGCGCTGAAGTAAAGCAACTGCAGCAGGCTCTCACCAATAAAGGTTACAGCACGAAAGGAATTGACGGCGTATTCGGCCCTGCCACAGAAGCAGCCGTAAAGAAATTCCAAAAAGCGAAGAAACTAAAGGTTGACGGGATCGCCGGCCCAGCCACCAAAAAGGCACTAGGGTTAAAATAGGTAAAAGACGGTCCTCCACTCATAGGAAGGACCGTCTTTATTTACACGCCTCTAACTAGTTCCCGCATCGAATTCAGCTTTTCAGAAAGCTCCATGAACCATTCCTCATCGCCAGTAGAAAGGGCCAGATCAATGAGGTATTGAATTTGTTCCTTGTTTTTCACCTTCGGGTCAGGCAGTTTCTTCACTCCGTTTGTGGTCAATGGAATGGTTTTGCCCACCATGGTTTCATCATCACTTGATGTAATCGTTGCATTTACCTTTTCATCCAAAATATCAAGTGACTCTATATATCCGATGAATAATTCTCCATCCCTGGATTTCCCCTTGATCCAATCGCCTACTCTTAAAATCGTGTCATTATTGGACAACATATACGTCACCTCATTTATGATAATCTGTAACTTTTCTTATTACATTTCATACAGGAAAAATTTCAGCTTACTCACAGCAATCTTTTTCCTGCCGAATCAGATCCACTACTTCTTTGATCGAATATTGTTTTAAAAATTCACCCAAGTGTTCTTCTGCACCGAGGAAAATGGCAAACAAGACCTTGTGCATATTCGCACCGACCATACACTTTTCATTCGAATCAGGGCATTTTGGCTGCAAGGCTCCCTCGGATGTCAATTTATAGATATCCCAGAGATTCACTTCATTTAAGTCGAGGGCAAAAATGAATCCACCGCCCGTACCTTCTTTTGATTTAATGAATCCATGTTTCTTTAATAGACCCAATACTTTCCGAATCCTCACTGGGTGGACGCCAGCACTCTCAGCGATTTCGTCACTCTTAGACATCCTGTCCGGCTGAAGTGCTAGTAAAGTTAAACTGTGAATGGCAAGAGAAAAATCACTATTCATAACCTGCCTCCTTACAATGGCTAACTCTCACATTCTGTAATTTTACATAATATAGACAAAGTAGAGAAATTACAAATTTCCCGCTTCTAATTAGCCATGCTTTCCAAATCAAGTCCAGTAAATGTACGAAGCTTTCTTGGCAAGAAACTGCGGATTTCTTCCTCATTGTACCCAACCTGCAAACGTTTATGGTCCTGGATAATCGGACGTCGCAGCATCTGCGGATTTCTTCTGATTAGTTCATATAATTGATTCAGCGGAAGCGAGTCAATATCCACATCCAGCTGCTTATAGGTTTTTGAGTTAGTCGAAATGATTTCTTCTGTTCCATCCTCTGTCAAGCGAAGAATCGATTTGATTTCATCGACAGTGAGTGGCTCAGATACGATATTTCTTTCAATAAAATCAATTTCATGCTCCTGCATCCACGCTTTTGCTTTTCGGCAGGAAGCACAGCTTGATGTAATATATAAAGTTACCATCATACACAACTCCTTCATTTAACTGTAAAAATAAAAATTACAGATAAGCAACAATAGAATCTCAATCCATTTAAAAATAACGATACTGTAATATTAAACTTTACAGTTAACAAAGTCAATAGTCGTTTCCAATTCCCCACTCTTTCTTCATCCATTTTATCAATGTTTTAAAAATAGGCTCATCCCTTCGAAACTCCGTTGTAATCATCTCGTCAAAGTATATGAGGTGATAAAAAATGAAGAAGATTAAACGTTTCATGCAGGTTTCGTTGAGCATCATACTGATGATCTCATTACTCTTTTTCGCCAATGGATTTGGATATGCTGATGATGGTGCTGTCATTGTGAAAAAAGGCGACACTTTATATAGCCTTTCCAAGAAATACAATCTGACCGTCGAGGAATTGAAGAGTTTCAATGGCTTGAAGAACAATAGTATCTATATTGGCCAAAAACTCCTCCTTCCTGGCCTGAAGGAATCAGAACCGATGTATGCAGTTGTCGGGGGTTCTTATTCCAAGAAAGAAAATGCAAGCAAGCAAATCGCGGTCCTGAAAAAGAAAGGAATAGATGCAGCCGTCATCACAAAGGTCATTAACGATCAAACCTATTACCGCATTCAGGCTGGAGTATTTTCGAAAATAGAAAATGCAGAAAAACAAAGAGAACTGTTGCGTAAAATCGGCATTAAAGATGCTTATATTGTAACGAATAAGAATCTCCAAGTGCATGGTGTATATAATGGGTCCACATACAGCCAGCTTCTGCAACAATTCGGGAAACCAGTAAAAACCGAGGACCAGCTGAATATCAGGTCACTCTATTATGATGATGAAGGTGCAGGAGTCCGAGTGAATTTTAACATGGAGAATGGCTCCGTATTCGGTCTGCAGGCCTACCCTGAGTTTTTAAAGCTCGGTACTCTTCCGAAAGACAAAAACCAGGTGATCAATGTGTACGGATACCCGAATACCGTAAAAAACACTTCTTGCTATGAAAGCGCAACTTGCGAACAATTTATCTATCAATTTAACAAAAACAAGTTGATCATCCAGTTCGACCGCGATGGAAAGACTGTTCAGTATTTTGATTTAAGCAGAATGCAATAAAGTGCATAAAGGCCGCCACTAGGTGGTCTTTTTTCCATCAGCACTATTTTTGGATAAAATTCTTCCATGAATAAATAATAAAGGAGGATATATTTCATCTAAAAGGAGAAGATTCAAATGAAAAAATTACTGTCGATTGGTTTTATTCTTTCGTTGTTGCTGAATATGATGGCCGGTTCAACCCCTGCGTACGCTAAACCACATCATAAATGCATGACTAAATCAGAGGTTAAGTTTGAAAATGACTTTCGGAGACTATGGGTAGACCATGTATTGTGGACAAGCAATTATATTACAAGTGCGACAACAGCAGGTGCCGAGGATCAAAAAGATGTGCTTGAAAGGCTCCTGAGGAACCAGGAAGATATCGGCAATGCCATTAAACCGGTGTACGGAGAGGAAGCTGGAAACAAGCTGACGGATTTGTTGAAAGAGCATATTGTTATAGCGGGTGGAATTGTTGAAGCAGCAAAAAGTGGCGATCAAACAAAGCTGAATCAACTTAACAAAGAATGGTATCGAAATGCGGACGATATTGTGGCCTTCCTCAGCAGTGCCAACCCAAACTTAAAAATTGAAGAACTTAAAAAGTTACTGTATACACATCTTGAATTGGTGGCAGATGACTTGAATGCAAGCTTGAAAAAAGACTGGCAAGCACGGATCGTTTCAATAGATGATGGTATGACCCATATAATCATGATGTCAGATGTTATTTCTGATGCAGTTGTAAAGCAATTCCCTGGGAAGTTTAAGAAATAGCCATTCATAAAATCCTGGAGTCTTAGAGGGCTCCAGGATTTTTTGCGATTTTCTTTTTTCAACATACTTCCTCCAGCCTCACACCCTGGTAATAATCCTACTTGGACAGGCATAAGGTTTAATGTAAATTGAACAAAAGGGGCCAATACTATTGAAACGAATGATCGCACTTTCATGCTTACTGTTACTTTGCGTTTATTTAGTTTATAACACACCTCAAATTTCCAAGAAAAACACCGAGGTTGAAACAGTGGAAACAGGAGCAACGAAGGATGTAGAACAAAATGAAGAAATCCTAGATGCAATCCTGCCTGAATTTGAATATGTACACGAGAAAGATAAAGACAAAGAAGTAGACGGATACATCGTTGAAACATACAGAGAGTATGAAGTTCACCGTGACCAGAACGGCACCATCTTAAAACAGATCCCCACTTCGAACTATGAGTATGTGAGATATAAAAATTACTAAGCCGTTTTATCAGAAAAATAAGGAATGGAATCAACCATCCAATACAACAAAAGAGCCCAGGCTACGATGATTAACACACCTGCTATCCAATTATTCTGTTTCATCTTGCCAGTTGCAGCCACTTTTTCACGCGAATGCTGTATGACATGATCTGGCAGTATTTTTAAAAGAATGGCAATTCCTAACGGGATCAGGATTAAATCATCCAGATAACCCAGGGTCGGGATAAAATCAGGTATCAAATCAATGGGACTGAATGCATAGGCGACAACTATAATGGCAATTAGTTTAGCATAAAAGGGTGTATCTGGGTGTTTATACGCTTCAGCAATAACAAAGATCTCTTCTTTGATTTTTTTCATCCGCGTTTTAAATGTTTGAAAAAGCGATCCCACAAGATTCCCTCCATCTTTCTATTCTTATTTTAAAAATAATGAAAGCCTGGCACATGTCCAGGCTCTCTTGCTTTTACACTAAGAAGCAGCTTTCGTCTTCAGCAAACTGATGCCCATTCCGATGAAAACGATGCCAGTCAGACGGTTTAACACAACTCCGACTTTTGCATTCTTTCTGAGTTTTGATGTTGCCATTGAGGAAAAATAAGCCGTCAACAGGCTCCAGGTTCCCCCGGTCAATGTGAATGTCAGTCCCAGAATGATGAACGGCAGAGGGCTTGCAGCTCCTGCATCAACTGAAATGAATTGCGGCAAAAATGCCAGGAAAAACAAAGCGACCTTCGGATTCGTCACATTCGTGATCATACCCTGAAAAAAGATCTTTTTGTTGCTTTGGATTGGCAGGGCTTTCTGCTCCTTTCCGTGGCTCTTTTCCATTATCATCTTTATTCCCAAATAACCGAGATAGATGGCACCCGCAATTTTTATCGTTTGAAACAAAAAGGCTGACTGCGTCAATATAACAGATAAACCGAAAGCAGCAAGCAATGTATGGACAACCACTCCCGATGAAATTCCAAGGGCCGAATAGATGCCTGCTGTTCTTCCTTGAGATATGCTTCTGCTCACAATATACATCGTATCTGTGCCTGGAGTTAAATTCAACAGGATCGCCGTTATTAAAAACACTTCGAAATTACTGATTCCAAACATCGTTCATCTTCCCCTACCGTATATTATCATTCTATTAAACTACATTCTGCTGATGCTGCTGAATGTAAGCTGCTAACGCTTCTTTCAATTGCTGAATTTCTTCTATTGTATTATAAGGCGCAAGCCCGATTCGCACCCAACCACCTGTTGGATAGACATTGAGAACTTCTGCCATTGTGGAGGCGTAGAAGTCCCCATCTGCGACACACATATTGTATTTTTCCGAAAGCCATGCCGTTACATCGCGTGAACGATGACCTTCAATGGTAAAAGCAAATGTAGGTGTCCTGCGTCCAGAAGCTGCACGATAGAGCGTCACCTCCGGCAGGCTTCGTAAAAAGCTTTCCACTTCCGCTGCCAGCTCAGTTTCATGATCATCGATTGCATGCATTCCTGTCACCAGTCGTTCCCTTCGCGTCTCCCCATAACCCAGTTCTTCAATGAACCGAATCGCCCCCATTAGCCCTGCAATTCCTTCGTGATTTTGAGTGCCCGTTTCGAGCTTGTAGGGAATTTCAGCAGGTGCAGGCTTCAGTTTATAGACAGGAAGTTTTTCGAATAAGCTCTCCCGTACAACAGCGATGCCAACATGTGGACCGAAGAACTTATAGGCAGAACATAAAAGGATGTCACATCCTAATTCCTGGACATCGATCGATAAATGCGGCACTCCATGGACGGCATCGACCACCGCTAGAGCTCCAACTTCCTTCGCACGTTCTATGATTGGCTGCAAGTCCGTTACAGTGCCTGTCACATTCGATGACATCCCAGCTGCCACAAGCTTTGTTTTATCAGTAATAATCTCATGTAAATTCTCTAATCTTAAAGTAAAAGATTCAGGGTTCAGTTTAATGAATTTAATCGTCGCACCGCAGTCCCTGGCAAGGGTAACCCATGGATCTACATTTGCACGGTGGTCGAGCTCCGTGACCACAATTTCATCGCCTTCTTTAATAAAACCAGCCAGACTCCGTGCAATGGCAAAAGCATGTGTCGTCATATTGGCACCGAACGCCACTTCATTCGCCTGGCATCCTAAAAAATCAGCCACAGCCTCCCTTCCTTTGTCAAGCAATGCATCCGTATCGGCACTTGTGTTGAAGGTTCCATGTAGATTTGCCATGCCATTCCTTATGTACCGATACATGTACTCCATCGCATGATCGACCATTTGTGTACCGCCCGGCCCGTCAAAGTAAATCACTTTTTTTCCATTGTCTTCGCGACTTAACGCTGGGAACCTATCCCTCACCTGATCAATTGGAAACATATTAGCCAACCTCCATCACTCCTTCTGCCAAATTAATTCTATTTTCTTTCATTATGTCATAATTTTCTAATAATTACAGGGGTAATCTTTCGACAAACGAAAGAGGAACCATCTTCAACGGCTCCTCTTCCATTCTTATCTTTATTCCTCTTCGGGAAAATACGGACAAACAATAAAGCATTGACCGCTCTCTGAACAAACAATCTGGCAATCTTCGAATGGTTCCTCGCCAACTCCGTAGCAGGCTAAATAACAAATTGGTCCTGCACAAACCAATACACAATCATCCGGCACTTCACTTACAGGGATAACTCTTAGTCTCGGAAAAGGCACGCTATTCACTCGATGGCCGCAAAACAAATCAGATAAATCACCCTTCTGATCCTTTCTATCCATGATCTATCCTCCTTACCTTCAGGGTATTCATGGAGGGAGACAAGTGTATGGATGGCAGTTAGGAAATGAAGGAATTAGGCGTGCTCTACTGCTTATTGATAACAATCGATAATTTATAGCTCACATGATTGCTCAAGCCTGTCAGGAATTCATCCAAGATTTCATTTGATGGAAATTTGCATTCTAGCAGGTAACAGCTTTCTCCACTGACTTTATAGTTGTTCAACACGTATGTTCTATGTTTTTCTAAAAATGAAAGATAAGGTTGATGATTAGGGGTTTTCGTAAAAATATCTATAAAGGCATGAACGGAATAGCCCATTTTCATTTGGTTCACGTTTATCGTATACCCTTCAATGATTCCCAGATCCTCTAACTTGGCGACTCTAGATGAAGCAGCCTGGCCTGTCAAATGCACTTTTTCACCCAATTCCTTCATCGTAATCCGGCTGTTAAGGGTCAATTCCTCTATAATTTTCAAATCGGTGGAATCCAACATTTTTTCAAATCCTTTCAATAATCAAGTGAAAGAGCAAAAAGACTTGATTTAAGCTATGTAAGTCAAAAGCGGTCTTATTATAAACTATATATACATTATAGAAAAGGAGCTAATAAATATGAATATACAACAAATTCGAAATGCAACATTAGTTGTACAATATGCTGGCAAGAAGTTTTTAATCGATCCATTTTTGGCTGAAAAAGGATCATATCCTCCCTTCCCAAATTCATTAAGGCAGGACCAGAACAATCCTCTGGTCAGCTTGCCGTCCTCTATTGATGACATTATTTATGATGTGGATGCGGTCATTGTAACTCATTTACACTTGGACCACTATGATGATGCTGCCAAAGAGGCACTTCCGAAGGATATAAAAATGTTTGTACAAAATGAGAAAGATGCCAATTCTGTCAAAAATGACGGATTTAAAAATGTTGAAGTTTTACAGGAAGATACTGTTTTCAAAGGCGTTCAGTTAATTAAGACCAAAGGCGAGCACGGTAGAGGAGAAATATTAAAACTAGCCGGTCTGGTGTGTGGTGTCGTCTTTAAGCATGATACCGAGAAAACCTTATATGTTGCAGGAGACACAGTCTGGTATGAAGGTGTACAGGAAGCCATCGATACCCACACACCTGAAGTTATTGTCGTTAATGCGGGGGACAATCAATTCCTTCAAGGCGGTTCACTTGTCATGGGGAAAGATGATGTTCTTGAAGTCCATAAAGCCGCTCCTTCTGCAAAAATAATCGCCAGCCATATGGAAGCGGTCAACCATTGGACTATATCAAGAGAAGAACTAAAAAGCTTCCTGAATGAAAATGGAATATCGACCAGTGTATTGGTACCAAATGACGGAGAGTCATATACATTTTAAGAAATATAATAGAAAACTGCTCAGAACTTAAAAAAGTTCTGAGCTTAACTCGTTGATCCGCAAGCGGCGGTCTGTTTAAGTAAATCCTGCTTCCTCTTTTTGCAAGAAAGACTGATTGCTTAAAAAAGAAGATTTTCAAAGTACACACATATAAACCTCCAAGTGTGATACACTTTATTGAACGCTTTATATGTTACAAATCGATGGGGTGCTTTTTTGGAAAGTATGCAGTTAAAGGAAGTCAATGAACTTGCAGGCCTTACCAAGGGACATGGGTTATATTTTTTTAAGGATCAGGAGCTGTATGTCAGCAGATTGGTTGACTTTGTCCTATCCGGTCTGGATCGTGATGAATATTCCATCATTATTGAAAATGACCGAATCATACCCTTGATTACTAGAAGACTTAAAGAATCATTGGATGAAAGAAAATTAGATAAAGTTAAGTTCGTCAATAACTATGACTTTTATTATGCCAAGGGCGATTTCAATGTAAATTCTATTTTTGATTACCTCCCTAACTTAATCGATGGTTATTCAGAAATGGATGTAGTGATACGCACCTGGGCGCATGTAGAATGGCGGGATGATCACGAAATCAGCCAAAAATTGATTCTATCTGAACAAGCGGCCGATGTCATTGTCAGCGATACTGAACTTCTTTCTGTTTGTGCCTATGATTCAGAGCGGGTCAGCATTGAAATAGAAACAGGCCTTCTGAATTGCCACAACTTTCTTATCAAGGATAAAGCATGAATAAACCAGGCTCACCTATCAGGTGGGCCTTAATTTTTAACGTTTTTCGGACTAATTATTAAGCTAATAAATAAGTTAAAATTTCTTGGAACCGTTTCTTGAAGGCTTGATAATGATGTTCCGCTCCTTCGATCACTCGTAGTTCCGCTTCTATTCCTTTATGTCGGATCAGCTCGAATATCGCTAGGTTGGTCTTCAGGAATGGCCCTGCCAGTTTCTCGCCCCCTTCTTTTGTTCCGCAATCCAGATATACTTTTTCCAATTGAGATAAATCAGCTCTTTTCAACAACTGCTCCATTTTCTCCTGGTTACGGTAAAAACCTGAGGAAAGTCCTGCGATTCTTTTAAAAATCCAAGGGTAAGTGCAGGCAGCATATACAGTGACTAATGCTCCCAAAGAAATGCCGGCCATATAGGTTTCTGCCGGATCTGTACGATACTTCGAGTCTATTAGAGGCTTCAACTCATTCACAATAAACTCGACGTACTCCTTACCCTTCCCGCCTTCAGAACTCGGTTTCCCTAGAAGCTTCGCTGTGTATTCACCATTCTTCCAGGGACAATATTCATTGATCCGCTCAGGAGAATTCTGGTCAATCGCCACGACTATGAGCTCTACATCGTTTTTTTCCAGATAGTCATGCAGCTCCAACGCAACACCGCCAATAGCCTCTTGATTGCCAAACACATTCTGGCCATCATGCATGTACAGAACAGAATACAAATTGCCTGTATTCTTGGAAGGCACATAAACTCTAATGTTTCTTTCCTCGCCAAACAATGACACTGCGAAACTTTCAATCATCTCTATGCACACTCTTTCTAGTTAATTTGCAGAAAATTTTACCATAAACTTAAAGTTCCTTCTAGAAAAAATGCACAAAAAAGCATGGGATTTCCCATGCTTAGTTGCTGATGACCTTCATCTTTTTCTTATCGCTGCTTGAAATGACAACCTGGTATTTTTCGTCCTGAATGGCATTTAAGGCTTCATCGGACTCAAGAAAATCCTGGACTGTTTTTTCTATAGTTTCCACTACTTCCTCAATATCAGGATCAGTTGATTTCATGACCAGCTGAATCGAAATGTAAAAATGCTCTTTCTTATTATTAGAAAAGCCTACGGAATCGATCTTGTATTCAGGCTTTGCTTTTAACCCAATAGCAATTGAATCAAAAATTTTCATGAACTTGCCGCCACGTTCTTCTAAACCAGGATTATATTTGTATACTTTCACTTCCAGATCGCCAAGTTCTCTTTGTTTCAACTTTTCTTTTATTTCAAGGGGGATTTTTTTGATATTAGGTTCGTTTACCGGAAGCTCGAGATTGACTCGATTCACACTGATCCCGCTTGTGTGCCTTGGAGAATCATAATGATACTTGCCCAGCACTTCATATACCGTTTTCTCTATTTCAGCAATTTTTTTGTCGGTTTCTACATCAATCTTGCTCCACTGTACAGCAGTTTCCGGATCGTTAGTCACCCTGATTTCGTAATCACCTTCGTTCCTGTCCTTCAGGATTTCACTGATCATATCCTTAATGGGTGTTTTCATTTCTTTATAATATTCCTCCGTATTAAACACCATGACCTCGATATATTTTTCTTTTCTATTAACATGCAAGGCAATGTTTTTAAAGTTCTTATCCATGATCGCTTGATATATTTCATTTTCAAGCGTTTTCACCTGTATTTTATTTTCAAAAATAAGGTTAAGGTAAGGAATACGGGAGGCCACTTGGGCAACAGCTGGGGAAACAAAGGCTGTACTGATGAAAAGGCCTAGTACCGCAGCAGCTGAAAGCGACAGGATGGCCATTCTCTTTTTAATGATGACCGTTTTTTGCTTTCTTGTATGTCCCTGGAACCTCTTCCAATCCTCTTCGACTTGTTCTTCTGCTTCAGTGGTGATTGAATTTTTGGGTATCTCCTCGATGAATTGATAAATGCTTTCAGGTATCTCCAGTTGCTCAAGTGATTCGACCCGATCATTTTTATTAGATCCCATTGACCTTCACCTCCTGTAAAAATTGCCTGGATTCCTGTAGGATTTTTCCTAGGCTTTGTTTCCCCCGCTTCATCCTTGCTTTAACCGTATTGATATTCTCATTGAGTATGAGTGAAATTTCCTTCACAGACATGTCCTCATAATAATAAAGAAAAAGCGGCAAGCTCTGATCTCTTTTCAATTTCATCAGGTGACGAACCATTTCACTCTTACTTTCTTTATGTATGGCGATTTGCTGAGCTGACTCAGAAGTAATTTTCAGCTGTGCTTCATGACTCTCCTCATAATCGATGCTAGCATGGCGATTATTTTTACGATATATGTCAATTGATCGTGAATAGACAAGCGTATAAAACCATGCCTTGAAATTCGTGATGTCTTTCTTTTTCATTATGCTTACATACGCACCTTCAAGGGCAATCTGCAATGCATCCTCTGCATGCTCTTTCGACCTAAGAATGATATACGCTGACTTATATGCCGAAGATAATAATGGTTTCACGAGGATACTGAATGCCTCATGGTCTCCTCCCCTGACCCTATTGATTAATACCTGTTCTCCATTCATTGAGGAACCCCCTTTCCATTTGCTACATAAGTATAACGAAATGAAGGAATTATTTGGTTGCACTTTTTGAAAAATAATTGAAACAAAGGAGAAATCTTGCAGAAATAACTACACTCATAAAAATAAGCGCGGAACATTAAAAAAAGGCAAGGATTTTCCCCTTGCCTTTCCTTTCTTAGCTGTGCAAACTCGCTTTTAACCATGCCCTTGGACGATATGAGCCAATTGGAATCTGGATTAAGCTGGTTTCCCCTTTCATTCTATATAGCTCATCGGCCTTGCTTGAATCGAACCCCAGCAGCGGATGGCCGCCTAATCCAAGAGCAGATGCAGTTAATAGTAAACTTTGAACGAGCATACCTGCTTCCATTTGTAAGATCCGGTAGCCTCTGTACCCTAATTCTTCCCGAAAAAATTCTATATTGCCAGCGACATGCAAGCAAAGCGGTACTTGCATGAGATTCACATTATCAATGGACATCCCTGTTTGTAGCCGCAGCCGGTGGTCCCCTTGCTGAATTTCTTTTAAAGAGTGTCTTGCCTGGTTGTAAAAGTAGGCTCCATTCGGAATACCTTCTACATTATAGATACAGCCGTAAATTGAAACTCTGGGCTCATTGCTGTCATAAATATCGTCCAGATCATTGCGGTAGGAAAAAGCAGAGATTGACTCCTTCAACAAGGACGACAGTTGCTGCTGACTTATATTAGACATGATAAAGTCCATCTCTGGTGAGGAACGCTTTTTGCTTACCTCTGCCCAATCATACGCCAATGATTCAGTTTGCGGTAGATGGAACTGCAGACTTTTTTCGCTATTTACAGAGGGGTTACAGACCCTAGTAAACGACTCGGTGGACTCCAGTTTCGAGGCTTCGTTCAAAGCTATTAATTTCGGAAACTCTAATACTTTCTTCGACCTTTCATAAAGTTCAAATTCCAGCGGTTTCAGTTCCCTTTTCAATTTTTCTGACGATATGTTATTGCGGAAAGCTGCTCTATTTGCAGACCAGTTGGTCATTTCCACTGACAGCGGAATGATTGAATACACACTTTCCTCCTGCTCAGACAATCCGAGAAGATGATTGATTGCCGAATCCAAATACTCAAAGTAAACACCAGAAGCGAAACCAAAACGTTTGGACGCTGCCAGCAGCTGCCCCATCAATACTCCAGCATCCAATCCTTGCAGCCTGTAAGAGAAATTATTGTATTTAAAGAAGTTTTTCCAAAACATCGTTGAAATGAATGCCGTCCCAAAGCACGAAGAGATGTCACAACGGTCGCCAAGAGCAGCAGATATATAGGAGTCAAAATTCCCAGCCCTCAGCAAAACCAGGCGATGATGAGCCGGGTCATAATGGTAGACCCCCTCAGGCAGATCCCTTATCTTCAAATATACATAAAGTTCATTAGGATAAAGTCCCCCACCAGAAGGAGCATGCCTCCTAAAGGTATGGACGGGATCAGCATCATCAGAAAAATACGACTCGCTTACTTGCGTTATTCCATATGAATACCAGAGGAAATGTCCAATTTCCTCGATACCCGGCCTAGTTGGCGGTTTTTTTACTGCCAGAGACAAGGGAACCTCCCCGGATAGCGGCACCACTGGCAATCCTTGATACAGTTTATAGGAAAGAGGAGCGTCCTCCCAGTTTGGTTCCCAGTTTTCCTGATTGGCACCTTCGATATTAAACTGAAGATCGTTTATAAATTGATCAAGATTCATCCTGCTGCCTCCTATGGGAACGGATGCGGGAAGGTATTGAGTTCTTCATATGTCAACGGTTCTTTCACATAGCCAAGCTTCATCGGGACATGGAGTACGCGATCGAGCCCTTTCAAACGGGAGAGATGGTGTCCAAAGGTCATCGGCAGCATCCCCGGTATCAATACTTTCACACAATAGAGCCCATTCTTCTTCAATTCAGGAGGAGTCTGGTCGACAACAATGACATTGAGGCCCAAACTGTGGAATTCATCTAGAATATCCTTCAAATCCTCCGTCAGGTCTTCATGACTCGACACCTTTTGGAAAGCATCCTGAAAACTCTGTAAAGGCTGATCATGATCGAGCAGGAAGCTTAAACGTTCCTCCGCTTGCGGCAATCCGTACAGCATACCGTGGTCATCCATCTCTCGTACCAGTGAATCATCATCAAGCATTTGCAGGTATTTCTCCTTGTTCCCTTCCAATTTTCCGTCGAGATTGAGCATCATGCCCGCAAGCTCCTGGACAGCACTTTTGGCCGCCTTAACCGGATCAAGATGGGCCCCTGCCGCACAGATCAAGTTCAATCCTTTTTCTTTCCTATTTTTCGCCATTGCCCAAACACTTGGAATACCATGCTCCATGGTGCAATTAAATAAATACAAATCATAGCCAGCCACAGCCCTCATTCGCTCCGCCATCAATAGCAGTTCCTCATCTTCAGCAGATTGAAGATCGAGGCGTGGCAGTTTTAATTTTGAATACCATGACAATAGGAAGGAATCACGCTCGACCACTTCCATGATGCCATAGAAAATCGCCTCTTCCCTGCTTCCGCCAAGAGCGCAGCCATTTGAAGTTTCATAGACAAATCCCGCTGAACCGCACCCCAGACTATAATAGGATAAAAGCTCTGGCACGAGAATCGGCCGCTTTTCAATAAGAGAGTAGCCCCATACCCAATCCATCGGTGAGTCTGGATTGAATCTTTCAAATGGAAATCCAGGCTTTTCATATTCTTCATCAGCATGGACACCTACTGCTAATGGGTTCAAAGCCTGTTTTTCAAGATTACGGAAACTGTCATGAATGACTGTCCGCTTCCCGCGGGACTGAAGTCCGCAGTGGCGCTCAAGTCCTTCCAGGATGGCAGTCATTTCGCTTTCTTCGTAGCATTGAGTCCTGCCAGCTGTGCCCTCATTACCTCCAGAAATCATTGGCAGATTCACGCTCGCATCTGCAAATGGAGTGACTAAATCGTACATTTTACTATTTAACAGACCTGTCCGGTTGTCAAAATAATCATCAAAGAGCACTTCCTTCATTTCGTCCAGTGGAGTACATCGGTAGCTGCGCGCACTGATTTTCAGACTGGGTTTTAATGAGATTCTTGCAAGCGAAGCTGAATCTTCTGGAATCGTACTGCAAACCTGGCACAAGGAATCGGCCAGGAATGAATGCCAGGATCCATTCAATGTTTTTAAGTCTGTAAAATACATCCGTCCCGCCGAAAGCCCCTCCTTGCCCGCTAAAACACGGTCTGCTTCGGTTACAATTACATGGACTAAATGCTGAACACCATTTTCCGATGCCCATGGGTTCGAAGCTGTTGCTTTTTCAGCTCCAAGCTTCTGCTTCACCTCCTGCATTTCCCCTCGTTCCTGGCCTCCTAGCAGTTTCCTCAGGTCCGCACATTGTGAACAACCAGGTGTGCCAGGCCTGACGAGCGGCCCGATGATTCCTTCACCAAACGATACAAAGGCCCGGAGCCAGGGACTGCCAGTCAGTTTGACCGCTTCTTCCGCTTTTTGATGGGCAACGGGATTCCATGTATCATGAAGGACAAGCATCAACTCTGAATTCTCGGGCAATCCATACTCAAAATCATTCCTTCTGAACACTTGATAGCGAGTTGATAATTCTTCAGCAACAGTATCAGCCAGCCTGCCTTCCCCAATTATTACGACGAAGGAACTCAACTCCATCCCTCCTCTCGCAGCGATACACCAAATACCCCTTCTAGTTGCTGTTTGAATATTGGTTCAATGCTTAATTCAAACACTGACATTTCCATTCTGTTCTGTTTAAGAACCTCAATCGCTTCCTGCAAACTTTCACGCTCAATCCTTGCTGTGCACTCCGGAATTCTTATGTTCTGTTTATCTCTCTCCAAAATAAGAACCTCTGACTCTTGCAGGACTTGTGCTTTAACTCCTCCTGACTCATTTTGAAAATGTGATAACGCATTCTGGAAGGCACTTCTTAAAGCCAAAGTTGCATTCAAACCAGTACTTCCATACCATCCTTTCTTCGTACCGATCCAAATAACAGGGAAACCATGAACTTCCTTTCCTATCCCTGCGCGCGGTGCTCCCTGAACCGTCGTCAGAGCCTTTAAATAGTAAGCACATCGCTTATCTTCAATCTGGTTTAGATCTATAACGGAAATGTACTCTTGTTCGCTGTGCCTACGAACATATAATTCCTTAGCGAGAAAGTTTTGCAGCCCTCGCCCAACTGCTTCCGCAAAAGATTCACCGGTACCCACACCTAAAGTCCGGCCGTTTTCAATCACTTCTGCCAATCGGGCAGAATATTCCTCAATCCCCGTTAACGCTGCCTCCGTTCTTGCTTCTTCATGGGTAAATGCTGTACAAATCCTTGTTGCTAGTAATTCAGCCGGACCATCAGACAGTGGATCGACTGCCTGGACTTTGCATTGTGCCATTGGAAGCTGCTTTAGGTCTCCCTCTTCCCACTCATGTAAAATCCCCGTCTCTTTTGAAGTCAATAAACTGAAATACTGCAGGAACTTTTCCGGTTCAGCTTTCCTGATGTCCTGACTAAGCCGATTTTCAATGTTCTCTGCTTCCATGTAAGAAAAATCTCCAGTTACTAGCGGATGGGGCGACACCCTATGCCAGCTCCCCTCTAGAGTTTCTAAATTCAGCAAAAAGATCCGGTTTCTTTCTTCAGCTGTAGAGATGCCCGCAAGTTTTTTAAATAATTCAAATGTACTAACATTCGCCAGCAAAGCGCCAGTGGCCAAAGATGCTGGAGAGCCTTTCTGTTCTTTTTCCAAAACGGAAGAATGCAGTCTTCTCCACGCCGATTCCCAGCAAAGCTTTGAATCAGAATCAAAAATTGGACCGGACAAGCCTGTATGTTTGAACTGGATGGCGGGAATGAATGTTTTCCTCTCCTCTTTGCAGATTGATTGCAAAAGCCTCAGTTCTTCAACATTGCCATTTTGTGAAACATAAAGCACCGAGTCGAAAGGCTTCAGGACTTCCCTCCAATCCGTACTATTGCACTCCTCGTACTCCACCTCCGCATCAGTTTTACGTGCATGACTCACAATTTCAGCTAATCTTTTTCTATTGGTGGGGATTTCCTCTGTAACGGAAACACACAGTTTCTGAAGACCCGATTCCAGCAAAGTGGAAACTAGTGAATTCAACATGGGGCCAGAGCCAACGGCAAGTACCTTTGCCTTGCGGAATGCCTGGAATCTGGCTGCGCCGGAACCAGCTAAATTATCGGCATACTCTATTTGCGAAGCGAATCTTTTCATAACCTGCTCCGATAATTGATGCTTGTCATCCTGGCTTATATCCCGGACAAAACCATTCTCAAGTAAAACCCCAGCAATTTGATAAACTCGTTCCCTGTAAGGTTCAGGCAGCCCATCGGTCAACTTTCCAAGCGAGTACTCCCCATTGAACATCGGCATCAGCTTTTCAACCCACTGGTCAATTCCATTCCCTTCAAGACGGAATGAACATGAATTGTTCCTAAAATATACACTTCGGTTCGGTTCTGCGAGATAAAATGTATCTCTTTTCACCTTCAATATCATAGAAGGGTCCTGCTTCACCATCTCACTCCTCCTCAGGCACAAATGCCTTTGCTATCCTGCATAGACTGTCATTATCATCGTATGTACATCAATTTGTCCCTTATGTCTCCGTTAAAAGAACAAAGCCCCCGCGAAAATTCGCAAGGGCTAAATCTAACTTAACCTCGATGGCAGCGGCCACAACCTCCACAACGCCCGCAACGTCCGCAGCCTCCGCAGCGGAAACATCCACCACAACGGAAACATCCGCCACAGCCAAAGCAGCTAAAGAAGCAAGAGAATCCGAAACAACCGCCAAAACCACCCAAGCCTAAGCCTAGAAAACGCTCATCTCCAGTATGGTATTGATTCTGGTCCCAGGTTACCGGCTGGGTTGCCTGGAAATCACCGACATTCAGCATTTGTAGCTCATTTTGAAAATTATTCATCAATATTCTTTACCTCCTCGAAAAATACAGGGCTCCAAAAACAAGTAGCAAAAGTCGAGCAATATCGGATTTATTTCTGTATACATAGTACAAAGGAAATTAATATGAATACTCTTCAACAATTTATGTAAACGGAACGGCCATTGTCACATATGCAAAAGCCTATTTTAGAGGGGTGGATTATATAGATGAGAAAATGGTGGTAACTTATATTCCTTACAAGCAGGTTTACAAAAAGCCAATGCTAACCTCAATTGCTCACATAATGCTTATAAAATTATTCTGCAACTTTCATCACAACGTTGTACAATGAACATGTAAAGTCAATTGTTTTGGAGGGAAAGGTATGAGAAACCACGAAATTGATTATAAAATCTACGGCGATGACATGCAGTTTGTAGAAGTTGAACTGGATCCAAATGAAACGGTTGTAGCTGAAGCCGGCAGTTTAATGATGATGGATCAGCAAATCGAGATGGAGACCATTTTTGGTGATGGTTCCGGTAGCGGCGGCGGTTTGGTTGGCAAGCTATTTGGCGCTGGAAAGCGGTTATTAACGGGAGAAAGCCTATTCATGACCACTTTCACGAACACAGGCCATGATAAGAAGCATGTATCCTTTGCATCCCCCTACCCTGGTAAAATCATTCCAATGGATTTAAGCCAGAATGGCGGCAAGATCATTTGCCAAAAAGACGCTTTCCTAGCTGCAGCCAAAGGCGTTTCTGTCGGGGTTGAATTCCAAAGGAAGCTTGGAGCGGGATTCTTCGGTGGAGAAGGCTTTATCATGCAGAAGCTTGAAGGAGACGGAATGGCATTTGTCCATGCAGGAGGAACGATACATAAGAGAGAGCTTCAGCCAGGAGAAGTCATCAAAGTCGACACAGGCTGCCTTGTGGCCATGACAAGCAATGTGAATTATGACATTGAAATGGTCAAAGGAATTAAAACAGCACTATTTGGCGGGGAAGGACTTTTCTTTGCGACGCTTAGAGGACCAGGTACTGTTTGGATCCAGTCGCTTCCATTCAGCCGCCTCGCCAGCAGAGTATTTGCAGCCGCTCCACAAGGTGGAGGCCAAAGCAAAGGTGAAGGCAGCGTTCTTGGCGGAGTCTTCAGAATGCTTGATGGTGATTGATCAATATGAAATAAGGGACGGTTTCCGAGACGGAAACCTCCCTTTTTTTACCGAATAATGGGGTAGTTGAAACTTTTCATTTTCAAAATCGTAATATAGCTAGCTAATCTATTTCGTAAGTGAGGTGTTAATGTATGTTTTTCAGGATGTTTCATAAATCCAATCGCACAGCAAAAATAGCTTTATTAACAGGAACAATCCTTCTTTTGGTAGGCGGGATTGCAAGTTTATACCTATAGTCATCATCATAAATTTGAAAGGCAAAACCAAGATTTGGTTTTGCCTTTTAATTCCGATATTTATCAATTCATTGGAATATATCCAATTTCCTCAACCAGTTTTTGGCCCTGAGCTCCCTGCATCCATTCAAGCATTGGCTGCAACGATTTTTTCGGATTATCCTTCACGGTGATGGCATATAGATTGACCACATAAGGATATTTCCCAGAAGCGATGTTTTCAGGTGTTGGCTCAACTCCATCGAGTGAGATCAGCTTGATTTTTTCATTCGGATTCATGCCAGTTGTGAAAAAGCGGAACGAGTACCCGAGAGAATTATTGTAATTACGATAGCTGGCAACCTCCTCCATCAAATCACCCATTCCAGCCACTTCTTCTTTCAGCGCAGGCATTAAAGGTGTATCACCCATGAACTTTTCCATGATCGTTTGACTGCCGGAGTCTGCCGGTCGCTGGAAAGCCATGATCTTATTATTCTCCCCGCCCACTTCATTCCAATTAATGGTTTTACCCGAGTAAATCGATTTCAGTTCATCTGAAGTTAAGTTTTCAACAGGGTTTTTCTTGTTTACAAAGAACACAAATGCTTCTTTTCCTATTGGAGTCAGCACGAGCTCCTTTCCCTTACTCTCTGCCAGGCTTTGTTGCGAAACAGAAGGCTGGGCTCCGAAAAATATATCCACCTCTCCTGATACAAGTCTTTCGAAGGCATAAATCGTATTCGTAAAACTAACTATCTCTTCACCAGTCGGCAGCGCGTTTTTGTTTCTGATATCCTGGTAGGTCGCATTTGCAAATGCTGCATAAACGGGATAGGCAGCTTCTGCTCCATCCATAATCGGCATTTCACCTTGGGATTCAATACTGAAACTTGCCTGTTCATCCAGTTTTGGCAGGATATTATTTGGATTCGTCACATAATACGGTTGAAGATCGACACTCGAGAAGCCATTGCCATAGTCAAAACCATAGGACGGCGGGAGAATATGCTTGCTGCGTTCAATATAGATAGTACCCATCACAGCCAATAACAGAATGATGACGCCCATTCCCGCGAAAAGGTTCCCCTTTTTGAAGCTAACTTTCGTCTTAGTCCTTCGTTCGGATATCATGAACCCGATTATAAAGAATAAATAATAAGCAAACGGCACGGCAAATGTTAGAATGAATTCACCCATCATTGCTGAAATAAAGGAATTAGGTAAAAAGGGAAACAGCGCGAATACGAAAATTCCCCATACCTGATGCCCGAAAAAGCCCTTGGAAGCAATCATCCCTATCGCAGCAAGAAGCACCGTCAGAAGCAACGGTATATATACAGGCAGGTACCGACCGTTAAACGAAGAAGCCTGAGGTCTTTTCCCAAAACGAAAACCTATATACAAGGCCGAAAAAGAGATGATCACTAACATAACCAGCGGACCGAACTTCTCAATCGGCAAAACCGCTATCCCCAAAAAAGATAGAAAAAGAGGAACAACCATTAAGTAAATCGCTAAAAACCCAACATCCCTTTTCATACCATAGACCCCCAAGCTCACATTATATTTAGTGTAATTTTACACTAAATGAATATTTTAGTAAATATGTAATTATTAATCTTTAATAAAATCAGAAGAAGAAGGACAAGAGCATATTAATATTGGCCATTGGTGACATAAATTAAGAGAATAGCTGTAAAACCGATGACAAGAAGCTCTATTGGTGACTTAAATACCCAGTTTTTGTGAAAACCAGGCACCAATGAACCCTATTGGTGACCTAAATATTAAGGAAACGAAAAAAATTGGTCACCAATAAAACCCCGCCCCCACAAAAAAGAGAGGAACCAAATGAATCTAGTTCCTCTCCCTATCATCAAACCGTTCTATTAAAAATTAAGTCCTTCCTCCGATATACACTCAGTACGACTCCCATAATAAATGCATTGAATAGCATCGGAATAAAGCCATAACTGATGAATGGCAATGACATGGACGTAAGTGGAAGCAGTCCGATCATCATTCCAATATTATAGATGAATTGGACGAGGAATAATGTCACACCGCCCACAAGCAACAGGTGTCCGAACCGGGAGTTGATTTGAAAGGAAATCATGACGATCCTCGCTGCAAACAGGGAAAGAATGACGAATAGGCCAATCGCAAATAAATACCCGTAGTGATAAGTCAAATTGACAAAGGCGTAATCGGTGTGTTCAAATGGCAAGGCTTCACTTTTAGCTGCAGAGCCAAACCAGCCGGCAGATGCTAAACGTTCTTTCAGCTGAAGATACGTGTAGCCCCAGCTTTTCGGGTATTTTTCAGGATCGAGAAACCCTAATATCCTGGCAAGCTGATATTCTTTTACGGTAAACCAGGCAAATGATCCAAAGGCCCCTGCAGCTAGAATCGACGACAGCGTTATAATGGCTGCAGCTTTCCTGCTAATGACACTCCACCACATCATGACAAAAACCATCACAATATAAATGAAACTAACCACCAAATTCGGAACGGCCATTAATAAGAGCAGTGGCAAAGCAAATAAGACGAAGTGCTGCCAAAGCTTGATCCTCGGGTTATTGAAAAATGAAGCCCAGCCGAGAAACAAGAATGGAAGTACATAGTGGCTTTCAATCTGGAACGGGCCAATCATAAAATATGGGACCCCATTTATGATTGTATTTGGGATTGTTAATAACAAGAATAAAAACATGACTCCGATGGAATAAAATACCCAGCCTTTGTTTTCAAATTTACGATAATCAATAAACATCATAGCGGCTGCAATCATCACACCCAGTAAAACATGAAAGGCTTTCATCACTAAATAGCCATCTGATAACTCATCACCCAATGTGATCAGCGGCAGAAAACTCAATGCCATGGTAATCGCCAACAAACTGATCAGCCACCAGTCAATCCTCGGCTTATGAAGCTTATTCATTTCATGCCCAAGCTTGGACGGACTTCCCATTTGTCTTACCGCTTTTTCCTCAGCCTCTGCTTCACTTAAGCCCTTCCCCATCCATTCTTTCTTCACCTGGTTGAGATGATATTCCAATTCGGAGGATACAAACTTCTTCGCTTCCTTCGAGTGAATATGATTCGAAACTTCACTTAAGAAACCATTCCATCTTTTACTCATATCACTATCACTCCTCCAGCAATCCTTTCATGACAATCCGACCGGCAGCCGAATTTTTCTCCTGCTTGCGGAGATACTTCCTCCCTTTGTCAATGATCTGGTAATATTTCGTTCCCTCACTATTCCAGCAAGAAGCAATCAACCGGTTTTGTTCAAGCGAGTGGAGAATCGTATATAAGGAACCTTCATTGTCCTCAAACTTTTTAAAGCCCCTGGACCTTAGCAGTCCGATCAATTCATAACCTGTTTTTTCTTGCAGGAGCAGCTGAAGGATGGATAAAGTGATTACCTCATCACTTTCATCTGGCATATTAATTTGTTTATGAATCTCTTTTCTCATTTTTTCTGAAAAACTTAATTCTTTAAAAGTAGATTTCTCCATGGATTTTCGGAGCATATTCAACCGGTTTTCCATTTACTTTTCCTCCAATCTTTCCTTCAGGAGTTCTTTTGCACGTTTTAAGCGGGTTTTAATAGTGTTCTCCTTTACTTCTGTCACGACGGAAATTTCCTTGACTGACATTTCTTCAAAATAGAACAGGTAAATCACTTCACGATAATTGACAGGCAGCTCCATGACCGCTGATGCCAGCTGATCATCTTGCTCTTCCTGTATGACGGTTTGCTCAACACTATCACTCTGGAAGGAATCATAGATAGGCTGATAATCGGTCGTGAAAACATTCTTGTTGTACCAGCTCTTCAAATAATCCTTGCAGTGATTTGAGGCTATTCTCCAAAGCCAGGTACGGAATTTCGATTTGCCGCTGTAAGTATGAAGAGATTTATAGCATTTCACGAAAATCTCCTGTGTTAAATCCTCGGCGATTTGCCTATTTTTCACATATGAAAACGAGAGCTGCAGAATCTCTTGCCCATATCTAATCATGATTTCATCAATTGCATCTGCACCATTTTCAATTTCATTCATCTCTGCTGTTAGTTCATCCACAACTGTTCCCCCTTCATAGTTATAGACGACGCACTGGTAAAAAGGTTTTAGGAATATAAAACAGGATAAAAGTTCTAATTTTTAAAAACTTCGCAATATTATTCGTTCCTTCTCTCTTTCGTCTTGTAAAATAGAGAGGCAATACCAATTACATATTATACAGAATGAATAGTTAGGGAGGCTTTATTATGATAAAAGAAGAAACTCTACAAGCCTATGACCCAGATATAAACGACATACATGATATAAGCTTAGCACTGACCAACGCAAAGGATTTTCTCTCCAGTCATTATCTGGATGGAAGCTTTAGCTATGCGGCACCTTCCTGTAAGACTCTTTTCGGATACACATCCGCCGAGCTTCATGGAAAGTCCATTTTCAGCTTTTGTCATCCATTGGATCAGGAAAAGCTGGAACAGTACTTTTCTTCTTATCATTCTGGAGAGATTTTGTTTCGTTTCAGAAGAAAAGAAGGAGATTATCTCTGGCTGGAATCAAGCAGTACGAAGGGTCCTTCTCAATCCGAAATAGTGCTTATTTCCAGAAATGTTACCCAGCGTGTAAATCGAGAGGAAAAATTAAAAGAACGTCAAAGAAGAGATCGGTTATTCCTTGAACATTCAAAGGATACGATGGGAATCATTACAAAAAACGGAGTATGGACTTATATCAATGAGCAGGGAAAGAAATTGATGGGCGCGACCAGTTTTGATGAAATCATTGGTACATCTTTGTATGATTACACCGACCCGCAAGACTATAAGCTGCTGAAAGAAAGCCTGGATTCGAGGAACTCCAGCGACTTTGAAATCAGTTTGATCCGAAAAGATAATGAACCAAAGAGGGCTGAGGTGCAGCTTATTCCGACAGTCTTCAAAAACAGGGACGTTTCCCTTATCATCATCAAGGATATTACAGAACAAAGGAAAACGGAGGATCAGCTGCAGGTAGCTGAGAAACTGTCGGTGATTGGGCAGATGGCAGCTGGGATTGCTCATGAAATCAGGAATCCTTTGACTGCAATAAAAGGCTTTACCCAACTTTTGAGTGAGCATCCGGCAGAAGAAGCAGAGAATTATGCCGAAATCATCCTTGATGAGCTAGCCCGCATAGAGTCAATTGTTGGCGACTTGCTTGTACTAGCAAAACCACAAGCTTCCAATCTATCTTATGTTGATGTGATTCCGCTTGTAAATGGCGTTGTGAATTTGCTTAATCCCCAGGCAGCACTGTCAGATGCCTTCATTAAGATTAAAACGGATACACGAGAAATATACCTGGAGTGTGAACCGGATAAAATAAAACAGGTTTTAATCAATCTCATCCAGAATTCTCTCGAGGCCATGACAAAATCGGGAGAAATCCTCGTTGACATATCAAAAGATTGTGAACATGCTTCCATAAAGGTAATCGACCAGGGCACTGGAATCCCGGAAGACCGACTGAACAAACTAGGAGAACCCTTTTATAGCACAAAAGAAAAAGGAACCGGACTCGGCTTGATGATTTGCCAGAAAATCATCAAAAACCATGGTGGAAAAATCGATTTTTCCAGCATTGTTGATGAAGGAACAACTGTTACGATCACGTTGCCTATTAAAGAAGACCCCTCTCGCTTTGTTATTGACCATACCTAGAAAACAGAAATAAAGCTGAAACAAAGTTCGGCTATTTTAAAAAAAAGGCGATTAGCGGGATGTTTGCTCTTCAAGTAAACATTCCGCCTCGCCTTTTATCATGTCTATGTAATGGTGCTTTTTAAAAGGGTGAGTGTACTTACGAATCTTCCTAAGGCTCCCTTTTGTTACTGTTTTTTTATTTTGAATATCTACAATAACAGTGAAATAGATTTTCCCGTCATGTTTTATAATTCCTGTGACTTTGCCTGCCTCGATGTCCACAATATATTCCGGAACAATCTTCATAGGAGCAAATGAAGTCCAGCCTGAATTTTTATGCTGAATCCTAAATAGCCTGAATAGGAAACTCCTATAAAATTCTTTAAGTTTGTGCACTACTTTCACCTTTTATTCCTATTTTAATATTCTCATAAACAAGCAGTCCCAATTGTTATTCAAATCAGGACTGCTTCTTTTTAGTTTCATTTTATTTTCTATTCTGAGATTCCAATCCCTTGAGCGTATTCAAAGGAAGTTTTGCTCAAACGATTCTTCGGCCGCTTTTACCTAGGGCATAGTAAATACCATGCTGAAGGGTTTGCATGCATTCGTATTTTTTTAGGTTGGTCAGTGTTTGGGATATTGTGATGGCGAGTTCTGCCGAAATTCCAACCAGGATCACCTCAACCCCAAGAAGCCGTGCAGCTGATCCCAATTTATCAATTAGTTCTGCCGTGTAACTAGAAATATCTTTATTTAATCCTGTTAAGTCGAGAAGCACGTAACTTGCCCGGTAATTCGGCAAGTTGTTCAAGGTGTTCTGGATGAGGTCTTCCGCCCGATCCTCATCATATCTTCCAATCAAGGGAACCACGACAATTCCATCTAGTACTGGGATTAGCGGGGAAGAAAGCTCTTTCACCAAAGTTTGAAGTGCTTTCGTTTTTTCTTCTACCAGCGCTTCCAGCTGCATGATCTCTTCAGCCTCTTTTTTCCTCGCCAAGTTTCGGATATTTTGCTGGATATCAATTTCAGATGGGAAGTATTCCACAATTGTGTATTCATTGCTTTCACTTTGGTGCTGGATAATCTTGTACCAGAAGTTCATCCCAAACAAACCTGTAAATACACCAGCATAATGTGCAGGCACAAATATTCCATCTTTGTGCTGTTCACTGAGGTTATTCATTTTATATTCCCAATCATCTTTGATATATAAAGTGAATTTATTAATATTGTAATCTATTTCATTTATCCTCACATATCCCCACCCCGCAGGGACATATGTATTTGATAGCCACTCGACTACATTGGAGGTATCGATTTGTTTCATTTCCTTGAACCCTTCGCCAACAATGATCCCTTGACGGAAACCTGTTGTCTCTAGCACTAGGTTCGTAGCTTCTTCTCCTGAGATTTCATGAATTGTATCGAAGAAGGTTTTCATAGCCGATACCCAGAAAAAAACGACGTCCCCTCCCTCAAACAATACCTTTCCGCTCTCTAAATCCCATTTTAAATCTACGCCGCCGACAACAAGACTCTTTTGCATCTCCATTTCATTCACCTACTAGTAATAGAATTATGTTAAAAAAGAAAATTGAGATTTTATCAATCAATATTTCGACTTATGATACTTTAATTCCTTCCAATATTGTCAAATTGTGAACAAACACAAAATGGCTGCACAGAGACAAAACTCTTTGCAGCCAAATAATATTAGTACGGATCCGTTTCGTGGCTTTTCTTCACAGCATCTTTTGTTGCTTCATTGGCTGATAATGAGCCCTGGCCTCCTTGTCCATACTTCGAGTTGCCGGATTCCCTGCCTGGAACATGATCTTCCCTGGCCATTTCATTCAGTTCCTTCACTCGCATTTCAATGCCTTCCTTCACACGGCGGCCATAATCTTCATCCGCTTGTGTGAAGTGTTCAATCATTGCATCCTGAATCTTCTTGTTGCACGCGGCAAGTGCTTCAGAAAGGTTTTGGATTAACTCTTCGCGCTCCCAGTCATCAAAGCTCCGGTATGTGTGTCCAGCTTGTCCATAGTTATTAGGACGGTCAATCGGTGCACTCATCACCGCTGCATTATAGGATGGCTGATGTGGCGGATGGCCTTCATTGCCCGTTTCCTCGAAGCCTCCCAGCATAGATGGTTCATAATTGATATGCGGATTGTCTCCGGACTCTTTCGGGTCACGCACATCCATCTGGCCGCGGTGCTGGTTCGTACGTACAGGCGCTTTCGGTGCATTCACCGGTAATTTCAGATAGTTGGCGCCAATGCGGTAGCGCTGTGTATCTGAGTAAGAGAAAGTACGACCTTGCAGCATTTTATCATCCGAGAAGTCCATTCCATCAACAAGCACTCCAGTACCAAAGGCAGCTTGTTCTATTTCAGAATGGAAGTCCACTGGATTGCGGTCAAGAACCATACGTCCAACCGGAAGCCATGGGAATTGATCTTCTGGCCATAGTTTCGTGTCGTCGAGTGGATCGAAATCAAGTTCTGGATGGTAATCATCCTCCATGATCTGCACAAAAAGCTCCCATTCCGGATAGTCTCCGCGCTCAATCGCTTCATATAAATCCTGGGTTGCATGGCCGACGTTTTTCGCCTGGATTTCATTCGCTTCTTCCTGTGTCAGGTTGCGGATTCCTTGCTTCGGCTCCCAATGATACTTAACCAGCACTGCTTCGCCTTTATCGTTCACCCATTTATACGTGTTGACGCCTGAACCTTGCATATGGCGGTATGTAGCTGGAATGCCCCATGGTGAAAATAGGAAAGTGATCATATGTGTAGCCTCAGGAGTTCTCGAAACAAAGTCAAACATCCGCTCAGGATTCGGCACATTGGATGCTGGATCAGCTTTAAAGGCATGAATCATGTCAGGAAACTTCATCGCATCTCGGATAAAGAAAATCTTCAAGTTATTTCCGACTAAATCCCAGTTGCCATCTTCCGTATACATTTTAACGGCAAAACCACGGGGATCCCTTGCTGTTTCAGGAGAATCCTTCGCTCCGGCAACTGTGGAGAAACGGACCATAAGAGGAGTCTTTTTCCCCGCACCTGAAAAGACTTTCGCACGAGTATACTTCTCCACTGGCTCATTTCCCACTTTTCCGTACGTTTCGAAATAACCGAACGCGCCAGAACCACGTGCATGCACCACACGCTCTGGCACTTCTTCGCGATCAAAGTGAGAAATTTTTTCGATAAAATGATAATTCTCAAGAGTCGCGGGACCACGGTTGCCAACAGTACGGATGTTTTGGTTATCTCTAACAGGATGTCCCTGGCGTGTCGTCAGCTTCTCGCGCTTCATGTCTTCACCGTTCGAAGTGTTTTTATCTTTGTTCTCAGCCAAATTGAAAAACCTCCTTAAATTCGTCACCATTATCGTTTCACCACTTGGGAAATTTATACAGACGATGAATTCCTCAGTGTATGGAAATAGTAGACAGGCTTGTTTTAAAGTATTATGTATGAATCAATCGTTATGGCAGTGAGTTAATGAACTGCAATATTCCGTATTACATTTTAGACAATACCCCTGATTACTCTAACTAAACAAATTATATAAAAAACGCGTTGATTCCGCAGAATCAACGCGCTTGACTAATATATGAATCATTCACCAAGAATCTTCATTTCTTTTAACGGATAAAAAACAACCTTTGTTGTCCCTACTATACTATCAATTGGAACGGCACCAATATGCCGGCTATCTTTACTGTTTCTCCTATTATCACCTAACACAAAAACATGCCCCTCTGGAACAACATCCCTGCCGACAGGCGTTTCGCTTAATGTAAAAGAACCAGTCAGCTGCCCATAGGTAATAAGCTTTTTGCTTTCATCCAGGTATGGTTCTTCATAGGGCTTGCCATTTATATATAACACATCGTCTTTGTATTCTACCCGATCGCCAGGAAGCCCGATGACCCGTTTGATATAATCCTTGTCCTTGGTAGCATGGAAAACAACGATATCAAATCGTTTGGGTTCGCCGAGTTTTGTAACGAACATCCTCTC
This sequence comes from Mesobacillus sp. LC4, assembly GCF_053543455.1. Lineage (NCBI taxonomy): Bacteria > Bacillati > Bacillota > Bacilli > Caryophanales > Bacillaceae > Mesobacillus > Mesobacillus sp. LC4. The sequence continues at coordinate 385,685 of NZ_JBGCUB010000005.1, read as the reverse complement.
CTGACTATGCAAGGTTGGCTCCATGGAGGCGCCTTTCACCTCAATCGGGGTCATTAAAAAGCTACGAACAACAAAAGCTAATACTATTGCGATAAGAAAGGCCTTCACCCATTCCCAAATCTCACTGCGCTCTTTTACCATATTCCGCATCCTTTCTAATGTTCTATGGTTTTTATTTCCACAAAGAGCAATGGAAATCCTTCTTTCCTTTCATAAAGTGCTTCAAAATAAAAAAAAGAGGCCAAAGCCTCTTTTTTGTAAGTTGATTTATTTTTTGACATGCTGCATTAGTGTATCCGGGTCAAAACCAAGAACCCAGTTGCCATTCACCTTCGTTTGCGGAACACCCATCTGGCCAGTTTCTTCAACCAGTTTCTGCGCAGCCTCTTGATCGTATTGTACATTTACTTCTTTGTAGTTTAATCCTTGACCCTCAAGGAATTGTTTCATCATTGTGCAGTAAGGTCAAGTATTCGTAGTGTAAACCGTGATATCGTTCATACTTAAAGCCTCCTTAAAGTTTTTATACCCTATAATGTATTATCCCAGAAATGCTAAATTTATGCAAAATAGAAGTTCCGGGATATTTATGTTTTCCCCTATTTCACTTAAAAAAAACAGGATAGGAGGTATTCATGCTAAACGAAGGATGGGACTATGATCTAAGTGGCATGAAATAAAGGCCCTTGCTGCCAAATCAATTAAATATAAGGCAATCAATATATTTACGAGCTTATACTTCCACTGATGGAATAATATAATCGCATTTAAGATGAATATCACTTCCCAAATTGCTCTATCATCTGCATTTTATCGTAAATTTACGCTCTTAATTGAGTGACGCATCCAATTTCATGTGAATTTTTTTCATTTTTTATACGAAAAAATTTTTATAGCGACTTTCTTGTTTTTATAGCGAGTTTTTCGTTTTTATAGCGACTTTTTTATTTTTATAGCGAGTTTCTTGTTTTTATAGCGAGTTTTTCTTTTTTATAGCGAATTGGAAATTTTAAAGGTTTTTTTCCAGTTCCATTTGATAGAATAAAGAAAAGTAATGTCAGGCGGTATGTAATATGTTGAATTGGCAATTTGTCAGAAGCGTCAGCCTTAAAAGAGAGGAAGTGCCTTCCTTTCAGGAGTACCCGTTCAATCTCCCGAGCTTTAAAGCTTTGGATGAGTTGACGCTGCATCCAAAGGTCACTTTTTTGATTGGCGAGAATGGAATGGGAAAATCGACTTTACTTGAAGCGATTGCAGTTGGACTCGGTTTTAACCCTGAAGGGGGATCTTATAATTTTAATTTTTCCACCTATGACTCCCATTCAGATTTAGGGGATTATTTGCGGATTATAAAAGGAATAGAACGACCACAGGATGGATTTTTCCTGCGTGCAGAAAGTTTTTACAATGTCGCTTCAAATATTGAAGAATTGGATCGTGAAGGATTCGGACCAAGGATCATTGACTCATTTGGCGGAGAATCTTTACATGAACAATCACACGGCGAAGCCTTCTTCTCAACCTTCCTCCACCGGTTTCGGGGCAATGGTATTTATATTTTGGATGAACCTGAAGCAGCGCTTTCCCCTTTGCGGCAAATGTCGATGCTGACTCGCATCCATGATCTAGTGAAGGAGAACTCACAGCTGATCATCGCCACGCACTCCCCGATCATTATGGCCTATCCAGATGCAGCAATCTATGAATTCAGTGATGAAGGCATTTTTAAAAGAAAGCTGGAAGAAACGAATCATTACCGCATCATGAAGCAATTTTTTGAAGACACGCCAAGGATGATCCATCATTTATTGGAGGACTAATCTCCTCCCAATTGCGTTAGCAAACTAATGAAAGGTCACCAATCGTTATGATAGGTGACCTTAAGAAGCTGTAACCGGGGTCATAGCTCCTCATCCTCATCACTGGCTGTTTCTTCTTCATCCAGTTTATAATCATCATTATTAAATTCAGAATCGGTATCTTCTACTGGTCTGTCTTCTGCTGGTTCTTCTTCATGGACTCTTTCGTCCTGCCCTTCAGAACATCCTCCGAGAACAAGGGATATTCCAAGCGGAACAGCGATCAGTAAGTTCTTTTTCAAAATAATTGCCTCCTTGTTCATTAATTTTCCGATGAGCCTATCAGGTTTCCAACGAGTAAATACCGTTCAGGGGCGTCACCAATGAAGGTGAATGGATAGCATGTTGTTAAGGTTAAGGTAGCATCAGGCTTTGGGACGATCACGGTTTGATCTTCTGCGTCAACAATCCTGACTTTTTCGATGCGATATGTGAATATTCCTTCGGAGGTTTCAACTTCAATCAAATCATTTTCTCCGACTTTCTCTAGGCTTCGAAAGACGGTATCCCGATGTCCTGAAATGACCGTGTTATTGTCTTCACCAGGCATGACGCTGTTTGAATAATGCCCCGCTCCTTTTCCGAGCTCTTCCTCATTGGTTCCTTCGTAAATCGGAACAGACATGCCTAGCTTAGGAATGGAGATTTCCCCGATTTTTTCACCCTGTTCAGGCCTGTCAGGGTTTCCGCTTCCTGTATTGCCGTCCATTTGCTGTTCCATATTCCTGATGCTTACTCCATCACTATCTTTCTCCACGGCCATAAATCCTTTGGCCCAGCTGTATGCGTGGGTTCCTGCCAAATATATGCCTGATATGATCAGGAAGAAGGCAAGAACGGGAACAATCCTGTCCCGCTTACCGTTCTTTTCCCCTTTGCTCATTAGTTATCACCGTATCGGTTACGCACTCTCAAAGTAAGGCCGCCAAGCGTTATGAGTCCTGCTCCAAGCAAAACATAGGCAAGTGAGTTTGTGGCTGTATCAGGCATGTCACCGCCTTTTTCGGTTCCTGCTTCATCAGGCTCATCACTGGTATAATAGTCAAGAGACTCTCGCAAATCATTAAGAAAATAATAATCATCCGGACTTTCTCCGTATTCAGCCAACAATCTTTCGTACTCTTCTGGAGTCAACCCGTATTCCTCAATTACTTCTAGTTCGTTCTCGTCGGTAATTAACGGACCAACTTCGGCTTCCAGGTCTTTAAACAAAGTGTAATCATTCAGGTCTGTTTCGTAATTGTCACTTAAATACTGGTTGAATTCATCAACCGTCCAACCAAGAGGTACTAAATACGTTTCCTCCAGCTGACCTTCATCCAAAGTATTGGCTGTTGTACCTTGGTTTGGATTGTTAGCATCACCGTCATTAGAAGGATTGTCTGAATTGCTAGGAGCTGAAACAGAGCCTTCACTATTTTGGTCTGAATCATTACCTTCATTGTCATTATCTGAAACTAAGCCCTCATTATTACCTGAGCCAGCATTCCCATTGCTATCATCTGTACCATTCTCGCCAACGATTCCACCCTCATCCAAGGCTTTAACCAAATCGCCAGCAAAGTGAATATTTTCCCGGTTATCGTATTCTTCTAGAAATGCTGCAAGTTCACTGGTATCCATGTCGTACCTTTCAATGATGTCCAGAACATTTTGATCAAGATTTCCATCCGCAAGTTGGTTGACATCTATTGGTTCGCCAATGTCTTCTTCTAATTCGTTCAGAGTGGCATAATCATCTAATTGCGATCCGTAATGGTCATCAAGATAGTTATTCCAGTCAATCTCTGTCCAGGATGTCGTTGCTGGATATTGTTCTTTTACCTCATTATATTCAACTGCACCCGCAGACAGCGGAGCAAATACTAATGTTGAAACGACTGCAAAGGGAATAACCTGTTTTTTCATGCTTTAGCCTCCTTGTTTTTCAAGGTTTTTAGGTTCCTAAAAAATATTACAGCGCCTATAGATTCGATAGGCGCTGGTTTATATTTTATAAAGTGACTAGACGATTAATTTCCGTTTTCTTCTTCAGAAGGTTCCTCATCAAGGTCAGGCTCTTCTTCGTCCATGCCTGCGTTCCCTTCTTCTTCAGATGGTTCTTCATCCAAATCTGGTTCCTCTTCATCCATTCCTGTATTGCCTTCTTCTCCATTCGATTCCGTATCATTTGATTCTGATTCTAGTTTATTGTGTTCTACTTCAACCTCTTCCGTATTAGGCTCCTCTGTATCCTCCTGTGCACCCTCTGCACAGCCTCCCAAAACCAAACCTGCTCCTAAAGGTAAAGCTAGTAGTAGATTTCTTTTTTTCATAGATGACTTCACTCCTTGTACTTTGATTAGCAAACTAATGCTTTAGCCTTATATTAATCTGTTACCCGACACAAAATGCGATAAACGTCTTCTCTAGTCCTACACTTCTGTCAGTATAAACACGGTAATCTCTGGGGGTGTATTGATTCTCAACGGAAGATCAAGGCTAATTTCCTTTCATAATCGGCCTTTGTAGTTATTTTTCCGCTAAAATACTATTGAATCTTAGTCCCTGACGTTTAAAAGGATAGCTCGATTATATTGCTTTTTCACAAACATAAATTGAACAAATCCACATATGCTGTGATAGACTATTTTTATAGAAAACAACTTGAGAATGAGAGAAATAAATTTAAGGAGGAGTCGGTGTGTTTAGCAGTGGTCTGATTCTTGAAGGTGGAGGCATGAGAGGTGTCTACACTGCGGGAGTTTTGGAGTATTTTTTAGAGAATGATTTATTTTTCCCATATGTCATCGGGGTTTCTGCTGGTGCATGTCAGGGATCTTCCTATGTGGCCAGGCAGCCGGGCCGCAACAGGCAAGTGACAATTGATTATGTTAAGCATCGTGATTACATTTCCTACCGAAACTTATTTTTAAAAAAGGAACTCTTCGGGATGGATTTCATATTCGATAAGCTGCCAAATGAGCTTGTTCCGTTTGATTTTGAATCCTTCAACAGTGCAACGGAAAGGTTTCTTGTCGGCACAACAGATTGCATAACCGGTGAACCCGTGTACTTTGATAAAAACGATATTCCAGAGGATTTTCTGAAAATCATTAGAGCTTCAAGTACATTGCCATTCATGGCACCGGCTATCGAGTTCCAAGGAAGGACCTTGATGGATGGCGGCATTTCTGACCCTATTCCCATAAGAAAAGCTATGACTGATGGTGTGCAGAAAAACGTCATTGTATTGACGAAGCCAAAAGGATACCGCAAGAAAAAATCTTCCTTCTCTTGGCTGCCGAGATATGTGTATAAAGATTACAAAGGGCTGCATAAGGCACTTGAAATACGGTATCAAATGTACAATGAAACCCTGGATTACATAGAAGAACTTGAAGACAGGAATGAAATTGTAGTGATCAGGCCCTCGCAGGATCTCAAGGTGGGACGAGTTGAGCGCAATCCGGACAAACTAACGCGTTTATATGAAGTTGGATATGAGGATGCAAAGCACAGTTTCGAGTCATTAAAAGACTGGTTGGGAGATTATTGATGTTGATCGCAGATGCACTGCAAGTTTTATCGAGCAGCCTTAAACAAGACAGCAGAGTAAAAGCTATTTTTGTAAAAGGATCTGTTGGGCGGGGTGAGCATGATGAACAATCTGATTTAGATTTATACTGCCTTGTTGCTGAAAAAGACCACGATGGATTCCTTGAGAGTAGGATAGGCCATCTGGAGTCATATGGAAAATTGCTTTTTCACGATGACATTTTCATCATCGCCCCGCAGATTCTCGCTGTATATGAAAACATGCTTCATGTGGATTTGTTTGCTGTGACAGAGAAAACGTTCATTGAGAAAGACTTTTTCAAAGTCATTTACGATCCTGATGAATTGCTGTCCAAATTCGTGGCTAGCCAAAACCTAAGATTATCGGAACGCGAATTTCAGGATGCAGTCGATGATATTGCCTGGTTTCTTTTTCAATATAAAAAAGCGACTGCACGAGGCAATGACTTATGGTCTGTGAATATGCTGAATCATGTCATGACACATCTAGCCAGAGCTCTACTGTATAGATACAAGCCTGAAAGAGCTCAATTAGGATTGAAAACAGCTGAAACATCTCTGCCTGAAGATATCGTCCATATAGTGCAAAAAATCCAGGAAAACCTCACTCCTAAGAACCATCTAAACGCAGCTATTGACCTTCGCGAGTTATTGAATCGAGAAGCCGATTGGATATTCACACAACTTTCAAACCCAGCTAAAATTAAACCTTTATGGGATAAGGTTATAACGAATTAACTCCCTTTTGATGGAACCTTCCATGACAAGTCTGGCAGGTTCCTGATTCCACTGACAAAACCTCCCTACTAGCCCTCAAACCAATTAACAACACCATTTAACAATAAACGTCACTTTGGATAACCTTCCATATATCTTAGTTCATTTCCTTTTCGGTCACACATATTTCCTGAATGTGAATGTAATAGCATTTTCAGGTAAAAATAACAAAAAGAACTTGACCGGGGGGAAAAAATGGATAATTACACCAACGATAACACAGCAAGAAGGTATAGAGCACATGTCAGCATCTTGGGCACAACTCAAATCCATCTTAGAAATCCATATATTATTGCCTGGTGGAGTGCAGCCTTTCCGGGGTTTGGACACCTTCTTTTATCTAAGTATCTTCGGGGTTTTGTCCTGTTTATCTGGGAAGTAGTCGTCAATATACAGTCAAACCTTAATTTAGCCATGATCTATTCTTTTCAGGGCGACATTGATAGAGCAAAGGAAATTTTGGATACAAGGTGGCTGTTGCTCTATATTCCAGTCTATATCTTTGGTATCTGGGACAGTTATCGGACTACAGTAGATTTGAACAAAATATTCATAATGGCTGACCGTGAGGAACACAAATTTAATTCATTCAGTATTGGCGCACTTGAGATCAATTACCTTGATAAAAGAAATCCAGTAATGGCCATTTTTTGGTCCTTTTTTGTACCCGGTTTAGGACAGCTATATATTCACCGTATCGTGACTGCTTTCTTTGTCATCATCTGGTGCATTGTCTTTTTTTATTATTCTCATGCTCTTGAAGCAATTTCACTTTTATTTTTGGGAGAAATTAAAAAGGCAACTTCTGTTGTTAATCCTGAGTGGCTTTTGTTCTTCCCTTCTTTATATGGCTTTGCTGTCTTTGACTCTTATATCAATACTGTTGAAAATAATAAGTTATACGATAAAGAGCAGCGTGCCTTTTTCAGGGAAAATTATCAATCTCCATCGTTTCGTGTACTGAAAGGACAAAAGGTGAATTAAAAATGCAGATATTTTCAACTTTTGAGCATAGTGTACATATTGAGTTGGCTGTCGCCACTTTAGAGAAAAAGGGAATTGAAAAGAAGGATATTTATATAGTTCCCCTTGATAATCGAATGGAGCAGCGCAAAGTATTTGATAATATCCATCGTTCAGATGGAACATCACTGATCGATATTGGAGCAGCGCTGGCTACTGCGTTTTCGGTAATCGGTGCCAGCATCGGATTCAAGCTGGAGTGGGGACCCATTTATTGGGGCTTGATTGGTGCAGCTGTCGGAGCATTGGTCGGATTTGCTATTCGCCTGTTTACGGAATTAATCATAAAGAAAAAACGAAGGCTGTTAAAAGGATTCCAGTCTGAACTGATTATGATTATTGATTGCGAGGATTCTCAAGCCGAGATGGTTGAGAATATATTGTTTGGCCACTTTGCTTTAGGAGTTGCAAAGGTGAAATGATTCTATTTTCCATGATAAAAAGGAAGCCCGTGAGCTTCCTTTTTTAGCTATAACCTAACCCCGATGAACTTCATTTCAGTCATTTCTTCCATTGCATACTTGACGCCTTCTCTGCCAAGCCCGCTTAATTTCACCCCGCCATATGGATAATTGTCCTGACGGAAGACGGACGATTCATTAATCCAGACTCCTCCCATTTCGAGATTGTCAGCAACTCGATAGGCACGGCTGATGTCTTTTGTGAAGACGCCTGCCTGAAGTCCGTAAATAGAATCATTTGTATTAGCAACCGCTTCTTCTTCCGTTTTGAACGGCATCAGTGTCACAATCGGCGCGAACGCTTCCTCTTTGACAACCTTCATGTCCTTTTTGACGTTGGTTATGATTGTCGGATACATCATGGTGCCCTTTCTGTCACCGCCAGTTTCGATAGTTGCTCCCTCATTCCTAGCTTCTTCTACCCATTCCTGGATTCTTTTCGCGGCATTTTCGTCGATCATTGGCCCAAAATCCGTTTCCTCTTTCAATGGATCGCCGATACTCAGCTGATTCGTTGCCTCAATGTACTTTTTCAGGAATTCATCATAAACGTCTTCCTGAACATATATTCTTTGCGCTGATACACAGACCTGTCCGGAATAACCAAAGGCAGCGTTTACCAGCCTTTCGACTGCGTCGTCGATATCAGCGTCCTCAAAGACAATATTCGGTGAGTTTGAACCAAGCTCCATTGTCACCTTTTTGAAACCAGCTGTATCACGGATGATTTTTCCAACTGTCAGGCTGCCTGTAAAGGTAATTTTCGGGACATCCTTGTGGGGAACAAGGGTAGAGCCTGCGACCTTACCGGTACTTAGCACTAGATTCAACACCCCATCCGGCAGCCCTGCCTCCTGAAAAAGCTTCGCAAGCATATAGGCTGATAAAGGCGTTTTCTCAGCCGGCTTAAAGATAACCGTATTGCCCGCAGCAATCGCAGGAGCTATCTTATGGAGCGATAAATTCAACGGGAAGTTGAAAGGAGTGATTGCTCCGATTACACCCATCGGCACTCGTTTTACCATTCCCATTCGGTTATCACCACGAAGAGCTGCATCCATTGGCAAAACCTCTCCCGTTATATGCTTGGACAGTTCGCTCGAGAAACGCAGAACCTGGATTGAGCGTTTGATTTCCGCCCTGCTATGCTTGATGGGCTTACCGGCTTCCCTGGCAACGATTTCGGCGAACTCCTCCTGCTTTTCCTCCAGTAAATCAGATGCTCTGCGAAGAATATCTGAACGTTCATACGCTGGCATCTTTTTCATTGTTTGCTGGAATGCCTGACGGCTGTTCTCAATCGCCTCTTCCATCAGCTTTTCGTCAGCAAGAGTCATCTCTGCAACCAGGTCTCCGCTGTAAGGATTCCTCACTTCCATTGTTTCTCCGCTGCCATCCATCCTTTCAGCACCGTTTATGATTGAAGCCATTTTCATGACATTCCCTCCTAACATAAGATTTCACCTAACTTTTCGGTAAGCTTCATGTTTTCGCTATAATCCACAGGGCAATCGATCAAGACAGGCTTATTCATCTCGACCGCTCTCTTGATGGCATCCTTCAGTTCTCCACCTTTTTCTATCCCAATCGCTTCAAAACCGTATGATTTTGCCAGCTGAATAAAATCGGGATTGCCGAACTTAATATTGGATGATCTGTTGAACTCCTTCATCTGATGCCATTCAATCAGACCGTAGCCGCCATCACGCCATAAAAGAATGATGATCGGCAAGTTCAATCTCATTGCCGTTTCAAGTTCTGCACTCGACATCTGGAATGCACCGTCTCCTACCACCGCGACAACATTCCGTTCCGGGTGAACCATTTTTGCTGAGATGGCTGCAGGGACTGCAATACCCATAGAAGCCAATCCGTTTGAAATCAGGCAGGTGTTTGGCTCAAATGTATGATACATTCTCGACATCCACATTTTGTGAGCCCCGACATCCGAGATAACAATATCCTCTTCGTTCATCACAGACCTGAGATCATGGATGATTTTCTGCGGTTTTACGGGATAGCCAGTATCATCAGAATAGCTCTCATATTCATTTAGCGTTTTTTCTCTCACATTTGCTACCCAGTTGTTATCCCTTTCCTTTGATGAAATAACCTTCTCCAACTGTTTGAGATTTTCATCGATATTACCAATTACACTATGCTTTACAGGATAATTGGCATCTGTTTCTGCCTCCATTGTATCGATGTGTAAAATAGGGCTTTGGCCGTCTGGGTTCCAATTTTTTGGCGGGTATTCAGCCATGTCAAAGCCTATCGCAATGATCAAGTCCGCTTGATCTAATCCACAAGTTATATAGTCCTTGCCGCTTATGCCAGCCGTCAGCAGACTTAAGTCATTTTTCCAGGAAATCGCACCTTTCCCCATGAAGGTATGAACGACGGGCAGGTTTGCTTTTTCGGCAAAAGCTCTCAGACTTTCCTCAGCTTCTCCCCTTTCAACACCCATTCCTGCAAGGATCAACGGGTGCTTCGCCTGTTCTATCAGCTTAGCTGCATCCTTGATCACACGCTCTCCAGCTTCCATGATTGTCGGTTCCGTTTTTTCGAGAGGATTCCCTTCCACTTCCATTGAAGCAATATCCTCTGGTAAATCGATATGAGTAGCTCCTGGCTTTTCGCCCTGGGCAACATTAAATGCTTTCCTGACAACCTCAGGAATGATTTCTGCCTTTTTCACCTGAGTATTCCATTTCGTTACCGGCTCGAAAATGGATACCAGGTCATAATATTGATGGGATATTTTATGCTGACGGTCCAAGCCTGCCTGTCCAGTAATCGCAACAATCGGGCTGTGGTCCATATTCGAGTTTGCCACTCCTGTTAGTAGGTTTGTCGCGCCTGGCCCAAGCGTTGCAAGGCAAACACCAGGCTTACCTGTTAATCTTCCGTAAGTGCCAGCCATAAAAGCGGCATTCGTTTCATGTCTCGTAACGACGAATTCAATACTCGAATCGAGGAGCGCATCCATAATATCAAGGTTCTCCTCTCCGGGAACACCAAATATATATTCGACACCCTCCCGCTCCAAACATTTGATCATTAATTCTGCTGCATTCATCTAAACACTCCTTTACGTGGGATCATTCTTATAAATGACTATTCCACTCAGGAGTACAGATAAACTATTAGGAGAATAGATAAAACAATAAAAAAAGTGCGGCAATCCATAAAGATTGCGCGCACTTTGTGCTTATTCTAAAGAATTTTCTTCACCCTTAGTCTTTTTTGCTGGAGCAAACCAGCCTACTAGGGCAATTGTTATTAGTACTCCATAGAAGATTGTTGTCCATAGTGTACTATGTGGGAAATCGTGATCTAAGACAGCGATGTCTTCATGAGCAAGTGTAATGACTGCAAGCTTCACACCAACCCATGCAACGATTGCATACGCAGTTGTTTCCAATGCCGGACGCTGATCAAGCAGCTTAACGAACCATGTAGCTGCATATTTAATCAGAATCAGACCAGCAATTCCGCCTAGCAAGACAACAATGAACTTTCCGCCGTCCATGCCGCCAAAATCTCCTAGCGGTGAATCCGGCAGACCAAGTGCAAGTGCAACCGCTGCAAGAATGGAATCGATCGCAAACGCCAGGTCGGCTAAACCGATTTTACCAACAGTCGGCCAGAAGCCCATTCCTCTTGCTTCCTTCTCTTCTTCTTCACGGATATTTTCATTTTCCTTACCAAACTTAGCCTGGATGACATGCTTCAGTCCAAGATAGAGCAGGTAAGCCGCACCGATGGCCTGTACTTGCCAGACGTTTGCAATGAATGAAATCGCAAATAATGCCCCAAATCTGAAAACAAACGCCATGAGTATTCCATAAGTGATTGCCTTTTTCTTTTGATCATCAGGTAAATGTTTCGCAATGATCGCCAGTACAAGTGCATTGTCAGCCGATAGCAAACCTTCAAGACCAATCAATATCAATAATGCCCAGGCATATTCGAGCCAGATTGACTCCATAAACCTCTCTCCTTCCTCTTCCAAAACGCTTATGTAAATTTCTCATTAACAATAGAATTACCCATTAAGCTCTACACAATCCACATGAATATTGCTTATTTTACTGAGTGTCATTCTATGTCCATACATCTCCATATACCTTTTACAGACAATAGATAAACTTACCAATATGTAAATGATAGAGACTATAATACTCTATATTTTTTCTTGAAAATATTCAACATTTTTGTTTTTCAGAATCAAAAAATAAACAGACAACTTGTCCGTTTACAAGCATTCTGGCAATGTAGAATCTGGACCCTTTCCCCTGTATTGAGATGATGAATATCGTAAGAAAATCAATTGCTATTTAGGCAATGGCAAAAAGCAGTACTTCATGAACACGCTTTCCCTTTGTCTACTCTTTTTTCACACTTCCCAATTATACCACTTTTTCCCGAAAGTATAGAAAAAAAACTGCCAAGCTTGGCAGCTGAATTTAAAGAATTATATTGTTAAAACCAAATTGAGCCGGTACTACTTTTTCAAGCTTTAAAGGTACAGCGAAAATCTTCCTATCCTGCCTGCAATAATTTGGGTAAAATGGGTTTCATCTCAATATGTTTCCAAACCTGTCATGATTCCTTTGTTTTCTTGACAAGTTGATCTCACATACACCCAAACCTGTCATGATTCCTTTGTTTTCTTGACAGCTTTTCCTCATATACCGTCAAAATTGTCCGAAGTCACAGCTTATGCTGACAACTACCCAACACCCGCTTTCAATCTTGACCGTACTCTGGTGCTATTCTCCTCAACAAAAACAGCTGCCATTTCTGGCAGGTGTCCTAGCTATATAATCATTAATACTCGTCTTGTTGAGCTTTATAAGCTTGCCTGTTCTTGAGTTTAGATAACCTGTGTTTATGGTCATGGCCATGTACTGTTGATGAATGAGAGTGGTGAATACTGTGTTTTCTTTCTTTTTTCCAGTCATGATCGTCTTCGTCAAATTCATGAAGTAAGTGGGCAGAACGCATTTCTTTCCTGGCAGTAATCACGCGTTTCGATGGACGTTTTTTTCCAGATTGACCTCTTGAAACCATCACTGCACCCCCTGAATTCAATGTTCCTCACTATTATTTTACCATGGTTAAAATTGTCCTATTATGAACATCTGATTATATTCTGGAAAAGCTTGTATAAATTTTTATTATTTTTTTCCTAAAAAAACCTTTTAATTGGTGTAATTTTACACTATATTGTATGTATGGTAAATAATCAGGAGTTTTTTCAAAGGGGGAAGACTAGTGAAAAATAAGAAAATCCTAGTGGGAGTCATTGGCATCGTTGCTTTATTGTTATTGTCCAGTATTGGTTATTTGTTATTAGGAGATCGGGATGCGTACAAATATTATTCAGGACTTGGTAGCGGGCTAGCGATATCAGAGGATGATCAGCGAATTGCCTTTTCTTATTACAATAATGGAAGCTCAGCAGTTTTCACGGCCAATCAAGATGGATCAGATGTTAAAAGAGTTAGCAACCCTGATCATGTTTATCACACCAATCCTAAGTTTTCGCCGGATGGCAGCAGAATTTTGTATTTGTCACGAAACAGCGATCGTATTCAGTCCCTTTACACGGCCAATGTTGACGGGACCAATCCTAAAAAACTTTCAGAAAGCTCACAGCACGTATCTGAGGCCGTTTTTTCTGATGACAACGAAACGATTTTCTTTTCAGGCACCCCAGCAGAAGAATTTCAGAAGTCTGAGGGAGAGTCTCAGGAAGGGTATGACCTTTTTTCCGTGAAAATTGATGGAACATCAATGCAGAAGTTGACCGACAGAGACTTCTATACAATGGAGAGCCTTGTCTTTTCAGCTGAAAAAAAGGAAATCATCTTCAAGGATTTTGATGAATTAAATGCTTTTAACTTGGAAGATCAAAGGGTATATGCAGCTGATTTCAACGGAAAATTGCCCGCTGATATTTTCCACCTTACTTTATCACCCGAAAAAAATGCTGTTGCTTTTACAACAATAGCTGAAGAATCGAAGAACACTTCTCTTTTTGAATACGATTTATTTCTCAAGGATTTGCAAAATGGAAATACCGAAAGACTCACCGACTTGAATTCATCTGTCGTTTCACCGGTGTTTTTTAACAATAAAAATGAAATCCTCTTCCTTGAGTATATCAATTGGCCAAAAGAACCAGAGGATTATAAATTGAGGACAGTGAACCTTGAAACGCAGAAGCTAAAAGAAGTTACGCTTGAAATGCCGGAACTAGAAGCCAGCAACTTTGTTATGAAAGCCCTCGATTACTCGATTAATAGCTGGACGGTTGGTCTTTTGTATACGGTGCTATTAATGCTGATTACAATTTACGTTGTTCCTGGGAAAGTGTTATTACCATCATTCATCAGCCTGTCTATCGGAATGCTCGCAATAGTAGCCAGTTTTGTAGTAGCTGCCATGGTCGATCCGTGGGCAGGCATTGGTGTTGGCATGCTGGCATTCGGATTTTTGGCCTGCACCATTATTGTATTTCTCTTCGCTCTGGCTCTTAGGTTTTATCGAAAAGGAGTGCGAGAATAATGTCCGATTCTGTTGGTACGGTCCTGACCCTTCTTTTGAACATTGCCCTTTTTGGCCTGGGGAATTATTTTGCCGTTAAGTACTCCGTCAGGAATATAAAAAAGCGGATCATTGCAGGGATCCTTTTTCTCCTGTGCACACCAGTCATTTTTTTCAGCACCCTTTTCTTCGGTTTTACATGGGACGACAGCGGCTGGGGTGCAGGAATCCTGACCGTGATTTTTACTGGGTTGTATCTATTGAATGGATTGATCCTTTTGTTGTCCGCAATTCATATTTATTATCGAAAATGATTACTCGCTGTTCGGTTATTTTTTGCCGGACAGCTTTTTAATCCCTGCAAAAAATAAAAAAGCTGCCAGTGGCAGCTTTGATCAACTCTTCTTATCTTGGTCGTTTTCCCTGATTTCCTTTTTGATGTCATCAGTAAGTCCACTGGTTGCGTTCTTGAATTCTTTCATCGACTTGCCGACTGCTCGTCCGATTTCCGGCAGTTTGTTAGGCCCAAAAATGATCAGTGCAATCACGAGAATCAAGATTAACCCTGGAAATCCTATATTTGAAAGCATTGTATCTCTCCTATTGAAAAAGTTACGTCTATTATATCGGATAACAATCGCAAATTAAACCCATAGCCACTTTTAGTATCAAATTCTCTTGTTTGAAAATAATAAGGTAGACCATTTTTCATAAGGAGTGTTTTACTATGAAATCAAAAATAATTAACATTGCAGTAGCACTATTTATGCTCATCAGTTTCTCTGGTGCTGTCAATGCGCAGACAGAGCTGCCTGCTGACTTTGGTGCCAAGGGCGCTCTAAAGGATAGCTCGATTACATTCGATGAAGCTTTAGTATACGCCATCCAGGACGAATACCTTGCCCAGGCTCGTTACGATGCTGTCATCGCAAAGTTCGGCAACATCCGGCCTTTCAGCAATATAAAGGCCGCAGAACAGCAGCATATCAGTGCTCTCGTTGCTCTATTCCAAAAATACAACAAACAGATTCCCGAAGACAAGGCAAAACAATACGTTACAGCACCTGATACTTTAAAAAAAGCCTTTAATGACGGAGTCCAGGCCGAAATTGACAATATTGCCATGTATGACAAGTTAAAAACAATCCCTAACCTGCCCGAGGATGCAAAACTGGTTTTCACCCAATTAGGAAACGCTTCAAAAAATCACCTAAGAGCCTTCCAAAGAGGCGCAGGCCGGAATTAAATAATATCGGTGCAACAAAAAATGCCGTTTAGACTATAAATCCAAACGGCTTTTTCTAAACCTTCCCGACATCTTTGAAGATTTCAAATTGAATAGTCCTGATTTGGGCTGCTGCTATGGGTTCTAGCACCAAACTTTTTCAAACATAGTGCTATCCAAAACCAAAATTTGTACCTTTCAAAAAGAGCAGCACCCAATCTGTACTGCCCTTGTAACTAAGAAGCTTTCCTCTCAACTTCCGTTTTATATTCCTCTTTCTTGACATACTCCAGTTTAAAACCGAATAATGCAAAGATGATCGATAATATCGGAACTATGAAATTAAGTACAGCATATGGCGCATATTCGAATGGATGGACAGACAAAGCAGAGATAATGAACACGGCACATGTATTCCAAGGTACCAGTGGCGAAGTCACGGTACCGCCATCCTCAATCGCACGCGATAGATTTTTCGAATGTAATCCTTTGTCATCATATGCTTTTTTATACATCCGCCCAGGTAAAAGAACCGACAAGTATTGCTCACCAGCTGCGACATTTGTTAAAAACGAGGTTGCGACCGTAGAGACAACCAGGCTGCGAGCTGACCGGGCAAGTTTGAGTATTTTCTCAACGATTGAACTTAACATTCCAGTCTGCTCCATAACACCTGCAAAAGCCATTGCGATCAGCGCAAGAGAAACGGTATACATCATATCCTGAATACCACCTCGACTGAAAAGCTCGTCGACAGAAGCGTTCCCCGTTTCAATCGAAAAACCGTTTTGAAGTGTATTAACTGCGTCTGCAATCGCGCCGCCTTGCACGGTAAATTGAGCAATCCATCCCAGGAAGACTCCAACGATCAGGGCTGGTAGTGCTGGTACCTTAAACGCAACAAGTAAAATGACCGCGGCTGGAACTAGTAATAGCCATGGTGATATCATAAAATTTGATTGAATCACATTCATGATTTCAATGATCTCTTGATTATCTACCCCTGCATTGCTAAAATCCCTGCCAAGGTACCAGTAGACACCCAAAGCAATGAAAAAGGCGGGAATCGTCGTATAAATCATATGGCGAATATGCGCAAACAGATCCGTTCCCGTAATCCCTGCCGCCAGATTGGTCGTATCTGATAATGGTGACATTTTATCACCAAAATAAGAGCCGGAAATGATCGCTCCTGCTACCATTGGTGCTGGAATTCCCATGCTCATGCCAATGCCCATGCCAGCAACACCAATCGTCCCCATTGTAGACCATGAACTTCCAATTGCTAGAGTGATCAATGCCGTAATGATACTGATCGATACAAGGAACATGGATGGACTCATGATTTTAAGGCCATAGTAGACCATCGTTGCGACAATTCCGCCGCCAATCCACGATCCGATGATCATTCCAACAGTAATAATGATCAAAATTGCCGGCAACGCCATCTTTATGCCTTTATATATACCTTCCTCGATAAAATTCCATTTAAAGCCTGCGAACCAGGCTACAAGACCTGCGACAACTGTCCCGATAATCAACGGTATATGCGGGTCTCCTTCAAATTTTACAATTGTTACTGCCATTGAAACTACCATTACTAACAACGGGATGATGGCAAGCCCAAATGACACTTTTCTCTCGATACTTTTCCCCATTTGTGTTCCTCCTTGCTGTCTCGATAACTGTCTTTACCCTTAAATCACGACAGTTATCCAAGCAAGAATTTGGAAAATAGGAGGAATCTTTACATTGAATAGCAAATTAATTACTTAAAAAGGAGGTTGTAACCTTGAATCCATTTGTTTTTGCATGCATTGCCCCTCACGGCGGGGAGATTATCCCTGAACTGCAAGGCTCCATTCCCGAGCGGATGGCCGTCACCCGAAATAGCCTGGAGAAGCTTGGACAGCAAATGGCAGCTGCCAACCCAGATTGTATCGTTGTTCTAAGTCCTCACGGTACAAGGGTCAATGGACGTTTTTCGATAACTGATTCTGAACGTTTGGAAGGAAGTTGGAGTGAGAACGAGGCAACTTTTTCTATGAAAAAAAGTGTAGAACGTGAATTAGCGCGAAAAATCAATGAGGAAGCTATAAAAAATGGACAGCCATCTTCCACCATAAATTTTGGAACTGCTGCTGGTCCAATCTCTTGCTTGCCGCTGATTGGGGTTCAATGGTACCTCTCCGTTTCATGCCAGATGTTCCAATAGTTGTTGTCACCCCTACTAGAGATCTTTCCTTCCAAGAGCATCTTAAATTTGGTCAATCACTACGTTCAGCAGTCGCTCAATACGAAAAAAAAGTCGGACTAATTGCAAGCTGTGACTGGGCTCATGCTCATGATGAACAAGGGCCTTATGGCTTTGACCCTGCAGCCAAAGAACTAGATGAACAAGCAGTACAGTCGATCAAATCCAATCAACTTGAAAAAATGGCAGACTTCGACGCTGATTTCATCGAAGCCGCTAAACCAGACGGAATCTGGCAAACCCTGATCCTAGCTGGTGCAATACCACCCGAAGAGAGGCATATCGAATTCCTATCTTATGAAGCACCAACATACTTCGGGTTAATCTGTGCAGGCGTTTCGGCAAAAAGAAAAATCTAGTCATGAACTAGATTTTCTTTTTGATGTCTTCTTTTATAGAGTCCAGCAGATTCTCAGAAAGGTCTGCAGGCAGTGTCGTTCCATCCTCTACTCTCCATGCATTCATCAATTCTAAGTCTGACTTTTGAAAAGTGATGATATAATTTTCTTGCTCCATTGTCATTTCAACTGTTACATGTTCCTCACCATAGGTTTCCTCATCAATTATCAAATTTGTCACTTCATATGATTTCATAAACGAACTCCTTTACTTATTGTCTGTTGTTATAATAATCCAAAAGCAAAAAAATATTCTAGTTTACATAATATTTTTACCGTATTCTCCACTGATCAAAACGTGCCAGAAGGACTCTGGCACGCAGCTTTCCTTATTCTGTTATAGCCTTTATGGAAGATTTTAAACGACCACACTTTTTCCTGATCTGTTAACCATTGAATGCTTCTTCTCAACATAATAGAGAAATACTTCACGAGATGTCTTTTTTGGCCTGTATTGGAAATCATTCTTCAGATTATGGTTATCTAAAACAGGTCGGTACCTTAGGAAGTTCACTTGTTCTTCACCGTATTGTGACAGGGATAACCGCTTGAGGATGTAAAGGACTGATTTGATCAGCCAGGCTGGTATGCGGATGACAGGCTTACCAAGTATTTCTCCGATATCATCGA
Organism: Mesobacillus sp. LC4; assembly: GCF_053543455.1. Taxonomy (NCBI): domain Bacteria; kingdom Bacillati; phylum Bacillota; class Bacilli; order Caryophanales; family Bacillaceae; genus Mesobacillus; species Mesobacillus sp. LC4. The sequence goes on along the minus strand of NZ_JBGCUB010000005.1, from coordinate 366,945 downwards.
TTGTCAGTGCCCCATCCCCAGCTACGTTAAAAATGCCGGTTTCCTTGCCTCTGATTCCTTTGATCAGACACCCTACAACATCCTGGTCCCAGATGAACACAAACGGGCTATTTGACCCCTTAATCCCTAGAAGAACCTTTTTTTCGAAAAGGTTTGTAATCTGGTTATTCACCGTGTCTCCCAAAATCGTCCCAATCCGGAAAATAACCTGCTCAAGTTGTGGATGCTTTTCCCGGTAATCTGCCATAAGCTCTTCGACGAGCCGCTTATGATGAGAATAGGAAAACTCCTCATTCCCCCTGATTGCATCGTCCTCTTTGATCCATTCCGGATTATCGGCATGATAACCATAGGCAGCCCCGCTTGATGTTACCACGACTCTTTTCACCTGATTATCTGCACATGCCTTTAATATGTTTTCCGTACCTTTGACATCCACGGAATATTCGAATTCGCGATTGCTTTTTTTACCAGGAGTTACGATTGTCGCAAGGTGGACAACCGTATGAATTTGATTTTCTTTCATCACTTCCTGGACCAATGTAGAACGCACGTCCATTTGAATATATCTGATTCCATCTTCCTCATTAAAAGTAGATTCAGCCCTAATATCAGTCGCGATTATGTTCCACTTCTGTCCTGCTGTTTTATTCTCTTCGATCAGCCGTTTTACAAGCTGTGTACCTAGATAACCGGCCGCACCAGTGATAAGGATATTCATACTTGTATACCTCCGTTGATCGCTGAAGTTTCAGGCTCTCTTTTTGACCAAAAAGTAGCCAGTGACAATCCGGAAACAATATGCCAGATTGCCCACCATGCCGCTACGATGGCCATTCCGCCCAGGCCGTCAAAGAAATTAAAGATCAGGATTAATCCCAGTCCTGAATTTTGGATGCCAACTTCGATTGCGATTGCTCTTCTGTCTTTTTCAGGAAGCCCGGCAACCCTGGAAGAAAAATAGCCCAACAGGATGGCGACAAGATTATGAAGAAGGACCACGATGGCCACCATGCCAACAAAATCAAGGAAATAGGTAAAGTTTGACGCCAGTGATGCTAACACGAACAGGATAAAAAAGATAATCGAAAACCGTTTCATCCATTTATTTGTCCTGCTCGCCCACCCTGGATATTTGTAGCCAATATACATTCCAGCTACAAGAGGTACACCCAGCATAATAAAAATCGTGACTAACATATCTACCGGACTGATGGAAAATGAACGCATCAATGCATTTGTTCCTGGATATAATGAGCCCCAAAACAGTGTATTAAATGGGGTCATGAATATAGCCAAAACAGTTGATATCGCAGACATACTAATCGATAAAGGTGTATTGCCCTTCCCCAAATACGTTAAGAAATTTGATAGATTCCCGCCCGGGCAGGCTGCTACCAAAAACAAACCTAACGCAATACTGGGCAATGGTTTTACAATCATCACCAACAAGAAAGTAAAAGCTGGCAGCAGGAAAAATTGAGCGATGAGCCCGATCAATACCGGTTTAGGTGTTGAGAGTGTCCTTTTAAAATCGTCCACTTTCAAATCAAGCGCTACACCGAACATAATAAATCCGATCAATATATTCATAATGGTCAGAGTGGCGGAGTTAAAGTTAAGAGTTACTTGATCGATCCCCATTTATTTCCCCTTTGGTTCCTGGTGCATGTCTTTAAAATACCTCAACCCCGGAGCCCACATATGTTTTACCGGGTCAACATCAACCTGGATAACCGAACATTTACCGGTCATCAAGGACCGCTCTATTGCCCCTTTAAGATCTTTCGGGTCGTTTACATGCTCTCCATGCGCCCCCATGCTTTCTGCAAGCATATCAAACTTGATTTCTCCCAAATCCGTATTAATACTTTCTTCAGCACTTAATGACTTTTTCAAAACCGTCTTGATTGGTTTCAAAGCGAAATGCTGGTTCATTTTTACCATCCCCCACTGCCGATCGCAGACGACGATATAAATAACCTGCAAATTGTTCCGGACCGCCGTTTCAATCTCCTGCGGGTGAAAGCCCATGGCTCCGTCACCAATTATGCAGCAGACAGGACGTTCTGGATTTGCGGCTGCAACGCCAAGTGCCTGGCCAATACCTGCTCCAAGCATTCCAAATTTATAGGTTGAAAAAACAGAGCCTGGTTTGTCGATTGAATAATAGAAATTGGTCCAAATCGTTGTATTCCCGCCATCTATGACCAGGTTAGTGCCTGGAGGGAAAACCTGCTGGCTAATGACAGGGACATGCGCTGTATTCATTGGCACAGCGAAGTCCTCCAAATGCTGATCAAGCTTCTTTCTATTCTTTTCTTTTTCAGCGATATGTTTCTGGATTGAAGTTTTTCGATTCGTTGTATGGATAGATTCTTTGCGCTGCTGAAGCTTTTGGTAGAGTTGTGTAAGGAAAGTTTTGATGTCTGCCTGAATTGCCAGCTCTGCTGGTTTATTGGCACCCAATGTCCCGTGATCTATGTCAACCTGGATCATTTTTTGGTTTGAATCCCAATATGGCGCTTTTCCCCACCAATCTGTTTCCCCAATTCTTGAACCAAGGACTAATACGACATCTGCTTCGTTCCTGATTTTATTATTCGTCTGCAAATAGATCATTGGCATCATAAGCCGGTTACTCTCAGACATGGCTCCTCGTGCAGCCCAGCTTGTCGTCACCATTGACTGCAAAAGTTCAGCGACCATTTCTAACTCCTCAGAAGCTCCGGAATGGATGACACCGCTGCCAGCGTGAATCACCGGAAATTCTGCATTAATCAACAGGTCACAGGCAGCCTCAAGCTGATTTTCTGTTGCTCCCGGCAATTCTGTCACACGGTAGTGTTTCGGTTCCCAAAAACTCAGGTCACATTTCACTTTCGTATTCAGGATATTTTCCGGTATATCGATATGGACAATGCCCGGCCTTCCCTCGTAACACTTCCTTAATGCTGTCCTCATCATTTCTGGTATACGATCAAATGATGGTACCGTTTCGCTCCATTTCGCAATCTGAGAAATGACACCTGTCTGATCGAAGCATTGATAGGTTCCTCCGCGATCAGGATACATGATCCCTGTCCTTCTAGCACTCGTAATCACTAACACCCGATTCCCCTCTGCTTCTTCAACAACTAAACCAGGGAGAATATTTGCCACACCAGGACCATTGCTAGCCATGCATACTCCCAATTTCCCTGTCACCCTAGCATATGCACCAGCCATGTGTGCAGCTGTTGTTTCATGCCTTGGAGAAATCAAATCAATATCATATTTTTGAAGATTAGAATAGAAACCAAAATACGTCCCATCTATAATGCCAAAAACCTTCTCCACATTTTCAATGCTTAACATCTTTGCAATTACTTCTCCGCCCGTCATTTCAGCCATAAAAACCCTCCTCCATCCATTAACATACTGAATATTCTGATATTTTATTGAATAGTTTTTGATAGATTTTATCAATATCATTGCAATCTGGGACCTCTTGATTGGTGAGGATCCCATTTCCCGCTAACGCATTTTCTACAAGCAACGGTATTACACCTTCATGTGTTTGATTAATATAATCTGCTCCAGCTTCCCATATATGAAACTGATCATTTAAATCCAAAACCATCTTAAGGGCTTCTTGTGCCACCTCCGCCTCAGAAACGTTAGCCTCTGGGTTAAGTAGTTTTCCTAAGATTGCATATTTTTCCTGTGAAGCCTTAATGCCATATTCGATAACAAACGGAAGTAATAAGGCTACGCTCAACCCATGCGGCATATGAAATCTTGCCCCCAAAGCCCTTCCTGATGCATGAGCAAGATTGGTAGAAGAATTCGAGAACGCAATCCCGGCAAAGCAGCTGCCAAGCAGCATTTTTTCTCGTGCCTCTAAATCACTTCCTTTATTAAAGGCAATAGGCAAAGCCTTACTAATAAGCTGAATTGCTTGTAAAGCGAAATAGTCGCTCATTTCTGTTGCCCTTGTCGATACATAGGCTTCCATAGCATGTGCTAAGGCATCCATACCAGTAAAAGCCGTATAGGATTGTGCCAAAGTTACTGTCAATTCAGGGTCTAATATAGCAATATCAGGAATTAAACCTCGATGGCCCGGATTCATTTTAGTTCCATTTTCAACATCAGTTATAACCATTACCTTCGTTGCCTCCGAACCGGTTCCTGCAGTCGTTGGCACAGCAATAAGAGGTAACCTTTTCATTACTTTCAAGCTATTGATTTCGTTAAATTGCAGATCAGGGTTAACTGTGAATACTGAAACGGCTTTTGCCAAATCAATTGCGCTTCCTCCGCCAATGGCAACTATACAATCAGCCTGGCTTTCCATACAGCGATTAACGGCCTCTTCTACATATTCAGTCGTTGGCTCACCTTTTAATCCAGAATAAATTGTCAGTTCAAGATTTGCCTTCTCCAGCATTCTTCTTAACCGTGCACTCAGATTCAGCGGCTCTCTCAACACACTTGAACTAACCACGACAAAAAGGTGGAGAGCCCCGAGCCCTGCTGCCGCATCTGCCAGCTTCTCAAAACTCCCGGCTCCATGATAAATACTGCCGGGTAAATGAAACTCCTGAACCATATCCTACCCCCTCTCCTGATAAAGCGCTTACAAAATTCTTTATCACAAAGATTTTTGCCTTTTTGTCTTAATCCGAAAAACATACATGTCTGGTTTGTAAAAGCTGATGTATAATTCAATCGGCTTTCCATCTGCACCTTTGATCAAGCGCTCGACACAAAGAACATTAATACCTTTAGGGATCCCTAGATTTTCAGCATCCATATCTGAAATTCTTTTACAGGAAATGAACTGTTCAGCCTGATGAAGTTCAATGCCCAGCTTCTTTTCAATCAGTTCATAGATAGCTGCTGTCTCTAAATCATGCTTAGAGAGCTGCTGTCCAATTTCCGGGCTGTAATAGTGGCGTTCAATTGCAATCGGTTCTCCATCTGCTGTCCGAAGCCTTTCGATTGTAAAAAATTCCTTTTCTCCAATTTTATCTGCAAAGTACCTCGGCTCAGCCATCACTCCACTATTCAACAAGACCGATCCAGGTTTCATCCCCATTTTACGCACTGTTTCTGTTAAACTATGTAAGGAGTTAAGCCACTCCTCAATCGGCCGCTTCGGTGAAATATATGTGCCTTTTCCATGTACTTTAGTCAATACACCATCGTTAACTAAGTGCGTAATTGCCTCTCTTACTGTCGTCCTGCTCACTGAAAAGCGATTCATCAATTCCCTTTCGCTGGGGATTTTTTCTTTGTAACGGCCATCTATAATCTCCTTCCTCAGTAAGTTTTTAATTTGCACATGGTAAGGAATCGGATTCTCCATATCTATCTCAACCAATCATCATCCCTCCCTACTTGTTGCGACGTCCCTACCAGTTCAGACCAGTTTATTTCTGGATGATTTACACCTCCATTATATGGACTACACTTTCATTTAACAACAAGTTTTTATAATTTTAAAAATATTCAATATTTTAGTATAGCTCTTTTGTTCATTTGCATTAGTTTGTTTACATAAAGATATTATTGTCCATAACAAATATAAATCAGGCATCCTATTCCAGTAATGAATTATAGATGCACTCATATACTAGATTAATAGTCTTTTCCAAAGGAGTAATCAAATGAAAAACTGGAAGAAACGTTTGTTTATTGTCCTGCTTTCAACGGTAGGTCTGCTGGTGGTGTTGGTTACTGGAGCGGTCATGTATGCAAACTTTTATGTGAATGATGAGGATATCATTGTTTCGGAGGAACTTTTTCCTGAAGGTGCGCCACAAAGGATCATGGCCATCTTTGCTCATCCGGATGATGAAATCATGATTGCTGGCACTTACCACAAGTTGAATAAGGAGAAAGATGTTACCTCTGTCCTCGCTACTTTTACCAGAGGTGAAGCGGGCGGAACTGGCGGACTCGTGCCTAAGGAAAAACTGGGCGAAACACGGACTAAAGAATTGGAAAAATCGGCAGAAATCCTTAATATCGACCATTTAGAAGTTTATGATTTTCCTGACAGCGGACTTGTTGATGCGGATCACGAGGAAATCAAGCAAACCATTAGAGAATTAATTATTAAGTATGAGCCAACAACCGTTATTACCTATGATGATGTAGTAGGCTTATACGGACATCCCGACCATGTAGTGATGAGCAAGTTGACAAAAGAAGTTGTGACGGAGGAAATGGCAGAAGAAGATTCTACTGTGAAGAGGCTATACTTCGCCACTCTTCCAAAGCCAATGATAGATCTAGCACTCAAGCTCTCTCCTACTTTCAAAGAGCGTTATCCACGGGAGAAAGGCTTGCCTGAACCAACAATCGCCTTCCCAATGGCTTCGGAGGCATCTGCACGCAAACAAGTACTGCTTGCACATGAAACCCAGTGGGAAACCGTAGCAAGTGTGCAGCCTTATCACGACAAAGTCCCATCCTGGATTTATTACCGAATCTTCGACCGGGAGTATTATCATTTGGTTAAATCTAAATAAATAGATGCACTTGAGTAATCGAAAGTACTTTTGACAGGCGATTTAAGCTTGGAGTTAGCTCCAAGCTTAGCCCGCTTATTACGTTTTTAATCACAAAGATTGCCGAACAAAAAGCGTCAATCCTTTGGACCAACGCCACTACTCAGTTAAAAGTTAAACATCAACTTCTTCCCATCCACTATACAACTTTAATACCTTGCATTTCACTTTTCCAGAGGGTACTGACATAATCGTTTCGTCACCAACCACTAACCCTATCAGCTTCTTGGCAACTGGTGTGTCATAGAAAATTTTGTTTTCGTCTACATTCGATTCGCCATAACCGACAATTTCATATACTTCTTCTTCTGTAAAATCGGTGTACTCAAACGAGCATTTCACGATTGACCCAATTTCTACTATCTCGGTATTAGGCTCATCAACCCTAATCATTTCAGCTGTCTTATACAAATGCTGAATCTCCTGAATTCGTTCAACCAATACACGCTCATCCTGCTCTAATTTGTGAAAATTAGGATTGGCAATTTTATCGTCGCCGCAAGCATTGAAAGCAATATTTTTATCAATCCGCACTTGTTTTAGCTCTTGTTCTAAATGGGCTATTTGCTGAAGAACCAATTGCTCTCCTTTAGGTGTGATTTTAACAGACATATTACTCTCCCCTACAATAGGAATTCCTTTAATCATTTCTAATATACCCTGAAACTCCGCGAAAGAGTAACAATACACTCAGTTAAGGATTTAGTATGAAATTATTAACTATACTCTTTTTTCACTTCAAACCTGCTGACTAGTTCGTAGGGTCTTGCTTTAAATGCCTCATAAGGAATGTAGTTTGCATCCATTGCGTCAAGGGCTCTGTCCCTGAATTGTTTTCTTGTAATAAGTCGCTCAATATTCTCTTTCGTTATTTTTGTAAAAAAGACTTCTGAAGTTTCTCCTTCTGCTGTCCTAGCTTCACCAGATTGATATTCACCTCTGAAGACTACACATGTAACCCCGATCGTCACGTTTTGGTATATGCCGGTAATACCATGTAAATTCACCTTGATTCCCGTCTCTTCGAACACCTCGCGATGAATTGCCTCTTCTAATGTTTCACCCTCTTCTACCTGTCCACCAGGCATTTCCAGTGTATCGGAACGGTGTAAATTCCTGACTAGGAGTACATCGCCATCTTTGTTTGTGATATATCCGCTAACAGACAATATATGTTTAGGATGATGATAGGAAGCAGTTGAAGACAAGAAATCTCTGTCTGTTTCTATCTGAATTTCGCCTAACTCCTTCATTGCTGACTGGTACTCTTCACTATTTTCAATTAGACTGTTGATTCTTTCATAATGCACCTTGCTGTTATATTCCCAGATGACCAGAATTTCTTCATTCGTTTCATTCATCCAGCGACCAATTAATTTTGCTCCATTTTCAATATGAATTGGGTAAACATGTGTATGAAAAAACTTGTTGATATCACCCAGGCTCTCAGGTTTGATCATGTAGGTATTTCTTTTAAAAATCAACTCTATCTCCACCTTTCACTCCCTTTAATTTCCACATAAAAAGAGGAAAATCCTTCTCTTTTGACTGGTGCTAATCGGTTTCAGGAAATTTTCAAGGTAATGAAAAGGGATTCGCCTATTCTGAAAGAATAATAAATACTGAGGTGAAAAAAATGAAGGTCAAGGGGATTAACCATTTATTATTTTCTGTTTCCGATTTGGAACGATCAATTGCTTTTTACATTAACGTATTTGGTGCAAAACTGTTAGTTAAAGGGAAAACTACTGCTTACTTCGATCTCAATGGCATATGGCTGGCCCTGAACGTTGAGAAAGACATACCTCGTCAAGAAATACACCAATCATATACACATATAGCTTTTTCAATAGATGAAGCAGAGTTTGAACAAATGTTTAGCAGGTTGAGAGATTTAGAAGTGAATATACTTCCGGGTCGCCTTAGAGATAAAAAAGATAAAATGTCTATTTACTTTACGGACCCAGATGGGCATAAATTCGAGTTCCATACGGGGACGTTGCAAGACAGAATTGACTATTACAAACAAGAAAAAGGACATATGGAGTTTTTTTGATTAAGTCGTTTTCTGGTCACGGGCTTGTTTAGGACAGATTTCAGATGATCTCCTCCAAACCTGTCCGAACTCCCTGTACTTCTGACAGCTTTCTCTCGTTTTACACTAAACCTGTCTGAAGTTGAGCTTTCTTTTGACAGCTTTTATCCTTTTGCTCCCGAACCTGTCATAAGTTTGCTCATCTTTTGACAGCTTTTATCCTTTTCCTCCCGAACCTGTCATAAGTTTGCTCATCTTTTGACAGCTTTTCTTCATTTGATCCCAAACCTGTCTTAAGTTTGCTCATCTTTTGACAGCTTTTCTCCATTTAATCCCGAACCTGTCTTAAGTTTGCTTATCTTCTGACAGCTTTTCTCCATTTGATCCCAAACCTGTCTTAAGTTTGCTCATCTTTTGACAGCTTTTCTTCATTTGATCCCAAACCTGTCTTAAGTTTGCTCATCTTTTGACAGCTTTTCTCCATTTGATCCCGAACCTGTCTTAAGTTTGCTCACCTTTTGACAGCTTTTCTCCATTCGCTCCCGAACCTGTCATAAGTTTGCTCATCTTTTGAAAGCTTTTCTTCATTTGATCCCAAACCTGTCTTAAGTTTGCTCATCTTTTGACAGCTTTTCCCCATTTAATCCCGAACCTGTCTTAAGTTTGCTTATCTTCTGGCAGCTTTTCTCCATTTGATCCCAAACCTGTCTTAAGTTTGCTCATCTTTTGACAGCTTTTCTCCATTTGCTCCCAAACCTGTCTTAAGTTTGCTCATCTTTTGACAGCTTTTCCCCATTTGATCCCGAACCTGTCTTAAGTTTGCTCACCTTTTGACAGCTTTTCTCCATTTAATCCCGAACCTGTCTTAAGTTTGCTTATCTTCTGACAGCTTTTCTCCATTTGATCCCAAACCTGTCTTAAGTTTGCTCATCTTTTGACAGCTTTTCCCCATTTGATCCCGAACCTGTCTTAAGTTTGCTCATCTTTTGACAGCTTTTCTCCATTCGCTCCCGAACCTGTCATAACTTCTGACAGCTATCCGCGCGTTTCCACTAAACTTGTCCAATGTCCTACCGACTAATTAAGTAAGCTGAATTTCTCCAATAAAACAAAGCCGCCAAAATTGGCGGCTCTAATGGTTTAACTATTATTTTGCTTAACAACTTGTCCTTCAACTGACGCTTTCTTATCACCGATCGACAGCCAGGTGACGAAGATGAGCATGATCATCGCACCCATTAGCTGGACGCTTTGGAGCATCGTGTCAAACCAAATCACTGAAATGACCATGACGGTTAAAGGCTCCACACTTGATAGGATACTCGTTTCGACAGCGGTGATATAGTTCATGCTTCCCAAGAATAACAGGAACGCCAGTGTGCCAAAGAATATCAAAATGACCATGATAAAAATCATTTTTGGCTGGGCTACAATGGTCCATTCGCTGCTTGTCCAAACTCGGTTGATTAACCCAAGGACAATGCCGCCGAACAGCATGCTCCACCCTACAATCGCCAGTACGCTCCATTCCTTCATTAAGCGAGCTGGGTAAAGGGTATAGAAAGCAAATGTCAATCCTACCGCGACTCCCCATAGCAAGGCGGTTGGACTAACCAGCAGACTGCTCATTGAACCGTTCGTCAATAAAAGGTAAAGCCCGGCCAATGTACCAGCTATGCCGAGCATCTGATAGCGTGGCGGCCACTTTTTATGATTAAAAGAAACATAGAGTACAACGAAAATCGGCGCGGAGAATTGCAGCAAGGTTGCCACTACCGCATTGCTCGTTTCGATGGCCATTGTAAAAGTGTACTGTAATCCGACCATCCCAAGAAGGCTGAATACAACTAGCTGATTCCGCCAGTATGGTGTTTTCACGACTGTAAAAATATCCTCTTTTTTGATTGCCAGAAATGCCAGGATGCTGCTGCCGGCTATCATCATCCGGATTGTCAGGATAAAAGGAACCGACAATTCCGTATTGGCGAGTACCCACTCCGTGATCGAACCCGTCATTCCCCAGAGCATGGCTCCGATAACAATCATCAGTATCCCCTTTAAACGTAACATCACCAGCGCTCCTATTCTTTGGATTCCGTGTAAATATAGACTACAAAACTAGTATATTAAAATTATATTACCATAAAAAGCACCCATATCTATCGTTTCATTTTTGGGTCCACCCTAATATTACCAGACTAATCTCTTCCAGGCTTCTCTTAAAAGGTTAGTACTTTGGGTAAATAATGGTCATGCAAGTAAAAAACTCAAGGTGGTGGATGCATGACCAGCCAAACCCAACTACAAACTCTCAAACAATATCGCACTGGAAAGCTGTTACCGATTGCCGCTCTTGGAATTGCCGGAACACTTTATGCGGTTAAATGGAATCGCCAGCGCAAAACTGCTGCTTCTTCCCACTCAAGGATGCTTAAAAATATTGAGCATAATGCCAAACAGATCAAGCTTGAATGGCACGGCATGAATAGACCTTATCGTGTGTTTCGAGGGGAGGAACTTATTTACGAAGGTGTGGAACCAAAGATCGTAGACCAAAATCTTGTTCCAGGGACACTTTACACCTACTGTATAGAAACCCTTGATGATCATGGAAATGTTATGGAAAGAATGCGGATTCAAACAACGACTGCAGTTGATTTCAGGGAAAGAGAGAATATTCTTGAGGATTTACTCATTACAACGATCGTGACTCCTGGTCAAATCAGTTTTGAATGGGAGCCGATTGAGGGTGTTACAGAGTATCTTATTTTCAGGAATGGAGTTGAGCTGGAAACAGTGACTTCTTGTGCTTTTACCGATAAAGGGATTGATCATGACGAGAATCATCGTTACAGAATCGAAGCCAGACGGCCTTTGCAGCGTTCGGAACAGGTAAAGTGGGAGCTGAAATCGGTTATTGCTAATGCTGTTGGTGCCATCAAAAATGATTCTTCCACTGCAATGGCGGCTGACGAAAAATTTACCATCATTAAAAAGATTGGGCCAATAAAGGATTTGTTGAAATCCCCGCAGGGCAGAAAGCTTAAATCCGGAAACTGGCAACTCAGGTACACAACATTTTTAAAAGAGGATTGGCTTAAAAATCCAAATGCCGCATCACAGGACCAGTTTTTCAAAGGCGACCACCGCTCATTCGATCCTGAATCCTCTGAATTCAGGACAAGAGGCGACGTATTTATAGACACTGAAAACCCATCTGTTCTTTTAAACAAGGCTACCGGTATAACAGAAGCATTCAACAGAGAAAAGAAACCTATAGAATCCTCTAGCGCTTCTGAAGAGGGAATTCAATTGGAAAAAGTGCTTACTGACGATGACAGAATCAAGTTCCACCTGAACCATTCTGTTAGCAACCCGCTCGTTGTCTCCCCTGCCATTGACTACCATGTTTGCGGAACCTTCTATATGGATAACGAATATGACCTGGTCGGCATCCACGATCAGGCCCCTGAACACGAGATTTATCTTAAAGAACCGGGAGCAGATGAATGGCAAGTCATCCACCAGGCTCACAGCAAAGGTCTCGAAATGATGGCAGATCCAATGGCCAATCATTACTGGCGCTACTCTACATTCACAAACTAAAAAAACGGAAAAGCTGACTAACGGGTTTACTTGTGAGGTGCAAAATGAAAAATCACAGACAAAACCACATATTAATTCGCACCGATTCCGCCACACTATTCACAATACAAAAAGACTTAGAGAAATTTTCATCTCTAAGCCTTTTTTCATATTATCTTATTGTGCTAAAGCACCCGTATGTTTAAGTATGTTTATTCACAAACTTAGGGCTAAGACCATTAGTATCGAAGAACCATAATTAATATTTCTCTTACTTATCATCAAGAGATTACATTCTTTATCTCAAGGGACAAAAAACCCATCTAGGAGATTTATTAATTTTTATCTTTCCACCCTATTTTTACAAGCCGGATCAGATATAAAATTATCATAAGGGTGACAGCAACTTTAAAGAAATTATTTGACCCCAAGATAGAATAACCAAAACTGGATACTGCTAGTATATAGAGCGGTAAAGCGTTAAAAATGAAGGATAACCAATTTTTAGTTTTGTATGTGAGCTTTATTGAAATGACTACTCCAAACAAACTCACTAGTGCAAGAAGTGGCAAAAAAAGTGTGTATTTAGAAGTGCTAAAAATAGAAACAAAGTGTGCAAAAAATATTAAAATCATAAGAATCATTAAGAAGATTCTCATTGACGTAAACTTCATAATTACCTTCCCCTTTAAACCAAATCTGCTTCAGCAAAACTGCACCTTTAGTACAATAAGAAAACGGGATTACCGCAGCCATTCCATATTTAACACACGCCTTCGTAAACGCAATAAAAATTCCAACTGATTCTCACTTGATTGTTAACTTAAATAAGAGTTCTCCATTATTCGGGTCTATTTCATTCATAAACTCGAACCCTATACTTTTATATAAGCTATAAGCTGTTCTATTTTCCTCTGTGATACTTAAATATATTACGTTTACACCATATTCTTTTGAAACTAAATCGATCAGTTTTTTCATCGCCATCTTACCATAGCCTTTACCTTGATATTTTTCATCTATCAATATCCTATCAATCCAAGTATCTTTATTAGGACCAAAAGAACCGTACATAGCAAACCCAATAATCTCTTCATCAGAATATATAGCTACTGGATGCCATTCCTGATAAGTATTAGCTTCTTTCAAACATTCATCTACGGTCTCAATAAATTTTTCTTGTCCAGATTTTAATCTTATATTTCTAACTTTGTATTCGTTAGTTTCATCAATATTTTTAAAATACACATCACTCATTGTTCTAAATTATACCTCCACTATTTTAGATCGCTATTGAAGATTATGCTTCGTTACTATAAGTACATTATTTCACAAAGTCATCGATAGTCTTATTTCAATTTTAACATAAATATCCAAACACCTTCACAATTACCATAAAATCCACTTACCAAATCACCACAGTATCACATACCCTCCAATAATTATTTCCGTCAATGTGAAATGACCTGTGAAATGATGTGTGATTTTTAAATTAAATTACAAAAAAACATTGATATAACCAGAAAAATCGCACGGTGAATTTCAATGTGAAAATCCGTGCGACTTGCTTTGTGTTTTACTTGTTTGCACCTCTGAAGTAAACCCGTTAAAAGCTGACTGCCAGCTTTTCCGCTTTCACTTACAATATCAGATTCGAGAACTGTCCCTCTCCAGCGCCTAGCCAGTTCCATCCCCGAGAGTGCTCCCTCGGTATATTGCGAAGAGCGGTAGCTTTGAGCAGCTCGAGACGTTTGTCTAGCTGCGGCTCCTAACTCCTCGAGACGCTTGTTCAGTGTCGCCTCCTAGAAATTCCGAAACTTCAATTCCGCCGGCAGAAGCAAAAAGCGCTTCTTTGTCGGAGTCTCCAGTTTCTGCGTTTCTGGACAGTCGGCTATACATTTCGATTTCGGTCCTGCCAATGAAGTCAAAGAGCGACTTCCCCGGTCGGCCCTCCAAACTCTTGTCGGGGCTGACCAAGGCGCTTCCGCTTTTCTTATAAAAATCTCTTCCGCACATTCGGCGGCGGCAGCATACAGCTATCCTTCTGGCCAAACCATTTGATACGGTTTTTGGCAATTAGATCATACACCACATTCCTGATTGGAGGCGGAACGATCATGAACACATATAGAAGCTTCCATGCTCCTCGCAAATGGCGGCTAATCCTCAGGGCAGCAGATGATTTATAATACACCTTCTCATTTTCGATTAAAATCATGCTGTCCACATCATCAGGGACTTTATATTTTTTCAGCAATTCCTGTCCGGCATCACTCTGGAGCGATGCGAAACGGAATTGCTCTTTTTCGTCACGGTCTAGGATAAATTGGACACTCGCATCACAAAAGTTACAAACTCCATCAAATAAAATGACAGGCTGCAAGTTTCATCCCTCCTCAATTGGTATGGGTGATGTCTTTATTCTACCATTTATCCACTTTGAGAAAAATGAAACAAAACTAACCGAAGACGAGGGATGGTAACACCACTAATTCTCTTCCAAAAACTTGTTACTGACAATTTTGTTTAAGTATTTCATCCCTGTCATACTAAGACGCATCCACATAAAGCTGTAGAAAAGACTAAAAACAAAAATACCTGCAGGAATGCCTGCATTTATATTTGTGGACACTCCGGGTCCTAACACTGGGAAACGAAATACATACAGCAATGCCATGATTCCCGTAGTCAAGGCTAACCCGCCAATGAACACTACCGTTGTTTGTTTTTTTGCCTTTCTAAAACCTGCTCCCAGAGAGACTCCCAACAATCCTGTCGTAAACAAAAACACCAACACTTCAGAGGGCTGAATGATCATTAAAAGCAGGCCTGTGACCGTAAAAGTCAGGAACCCAATGCGCAGCGAAGTGAGCGTAGCCAGCACGATTGGACCCGTGGCCATGATGCTGAAGATGTAACCAACACCTCCAAACAGCCCTGCAGACTGGAGAATCGCAGCAATCGCTCCCAGCAGACTCCCCGTTATCAATTTCACATTATTCGCATGAGTTACAGGTGCAGTCATATGCTCTTTGTGGATCAAATTAGATAAGCGCAAAGAATCCCCTCCAGCTACAACACTCATTTTTTGCGGATAAATGGGTTATATGTATCTTCCTTATAGAAGATTGATATTGGAGCCATCTCTAACATGTATTCCTGAAGAAGCAATTGATGCATTGTTTTTTTCTTATGCATTCTAAGGCAATGCTTACAATCTCTTTGTGAGAAATTCCCCTATTCTGGGTTCCTGCCCATTTTGTCCATGGACATCTATCCTAACTTCAATTCGATGAATATAGTGTAGAAGCTTTAGGAGGTGACTGTGATGAATGGTTTGTATGCGCATGGTTCCTCCTCCCGGAATCAGTTGCTAGAATGGGAAAAGCATGCTCTTGATTCATTCTTTGCTAAAATGAGTGACAAAGAAAAACCTTTTCCCTGTATCCCGGCAACAATTGGATTTTCAATGAATCAGCTTAAATATGGTTTTATTGGAAGCCTAAGGAGGGACACAACAATCAAAGAGCTCGCTGGCTTATTGACGAGCTATACAGAACAATCAAGGGAGTTCGGCAAATATACTTCTTTGATCATTTTCTTTGAAACACCAGAGTCTATGAAAAATACATCTGTCGAGGAATATGAACAAATATTCTGGGCGCATCTTTCAGGGTTAACTGCGCTGGATGAATTTGAATGGCCCCAGGATATCCCTCAAGACCCGCACGACCCAGTCTGGGAATTTTGCTTCAACGGCGAGAAATATTTTATGTATTGTGCAACCCCTGCACACAAAAACAGGGAAAGCAGGCATTTTGATATGATGATGCTCGCGATTACTCCGCGCTGGGTTCTGCAGGAATTTAATAAATCCGAAGGTTATGCAAAAAGAATTAAGGCTCAGATTAGAAAGAGGCTCGCGGAATATGATCGCATTTCCATCCATCCTGACCTGAATACTTATGGAGCAGATGACAATTTTGAATGGCGGCAGTATTTCCTGCGTGATGATGATACTTCTTTGTCAAGATGCCCCTATCATCGGGTGCTTAAGTTCCTCGGTATCGATAAATAAAGCGCAGGGAACTCCTGCGCTTCACTATTGATTCAATTGTTTTATCAAGTCTTCGGTAGTTACAATTTTGGCAAATTCTTTCTGAAGCATCGCCAGTTCAAGTTCCTGGATGGAATCCGCAGTGTGCTTCACACCCTTGTGGTCCGTGATTTCAAAAGCTGCAATCGCGTCAGACACAAGGAAGCTGTTGAAACCGAGATTACCGCTCATTCTCGTGGTAGTCGAGACACAATGCTGTGTCGATAATCCGGTGATCACCACTGATTTAATTTTATTTTGTTTCAGATAGGATTCCAGCTCGGTTCCAATGAAACCGCTGTTCACGTTTTTCGTAAAAATAACTTCCCCATCCAGCGGCTTGACGACATCCTTGATTTCAGTCCCCAGTTGATTTCGGTGATGCAAAGGAGAAGCCGGGTCAAGCGACAGATGCTTCGTGTAGATGACCTGACCTTTTCTATTTCGCCATTCGGTTAACAGCCTGGCGATATTCCCTTCCGCTTCTGGGTTGTTCCGCTTCCCCCAATAGGAATCATCAAACCCCTTCTGGACATCCAAGACAAGCAGTGCTGGCAGTTCGATTATATTCATCCTAATTCCTCCTTAGTCACTGCTCATTTTTTCTCATTCGTGGAATTTTTACTCATGATCGTATTCTTCCATGGAAATTACTTCAAATCTATTCACGAATCGTGTTAAACTCTATGAAGATGTTTTTACATAGGGGAAAACTTGATGAGGAGGATTTTTGTGAAACGGTATTCGCTGTTATTCTTATTATCCACATCACTTGTTCTTTCCGCTTGCAGCAGTGATGAACCCGATGAAAAAGTCGAAGCCGAACAACCGGCTAAGGAAGTTGTCAAAAAGGAAGATACAAAGCGGAGTAAGTTTGAACACTTGAAGAATATAAGTTTAGAGGTTACAGAGGAAAGCCTGACAGCCTTAGAGCCTGGCTCGATGATGGAAGACCTGAGCTACGAAAAAGATAAAGAGGACATTGGTTTCAACACACCAGAACTGGATCCAGAATTAAAAAACAAGCTGCCGGCAAAACTTGAACAACTTGCTAAGGAAACTGATGATTTAGAGACGATTAAAAAAGGACTTGTTTCGCTATTAGCTAGTCCGCATTATAAAAAGATCATCGAGAATGCCAGCGCCTATGAACCCCATTTCGAAGAACCATTCCTGCCAGACCCGACAAAGTCTGTAAGTGAAGAGGATGAAACGAAGGCTTCAGACAAAGCGATCATTCTCCTCGATGCAAGCTCAAGCATGCTTCAACAGACAGACGGCCGTGTCAAAATGGAAATCGCGAAAGATGCTGTAAAAAGCTTTGCCAAAACAATCGGCCAGTCCAGCGAGGTTTCATTGATAGTCTACGGTCATAAAGGCTCCGATTCAGATGCCGACAAAGGAGCTTCCTGCTCAGGAATTGAAGAAGTATATCCTATGGGAAGTTATGAAAAAGAAGCTTTCCACGGAGCGGTCGATTCATTTGATAGCAAAGGCTGGACACCACTTGCAGATGCCATCCAAAAGGCCGCAGAGATGAGCAGCAACTATGATAGCAACACAACGATTTACATTGTCAGTGACGGAGCTGAAACCTGTGATGGGGATCCAATTCAGGCGAGCAAGGACCTGGTGGCTAAGAATGTTGAAAGTACTGTGAACATCATCGGTTTTGATGTGGATGGGGAAACGGAAAATCAGTTAAAAGCCGTTGCTGAAGCCGGAAACGGTGAATACTTCAAAGCCGATAATCCTGAGGAATTGAAGAATACAATCCAGTACGAGTGGCTCCCTTCCACTCTCGACCTGGCCTTTGCTTTTACGATGGCTCCAGACGGATGGGATATGGTCGCTGAATACAAAGTTGCAGAAAAGTATCCTCTTGAATTATGGACCGTTGGAAGAAAAGAAGCACACCGGATCATTGACGCAGCTGCCATCATGTCCGAGAACGGCTGGATCACTGATGAACAATATTCCGAGTTAAGAGATTGGGGCTTTGAACGCAGCGAAGCCATGAAGGAACTCCATTACTCCATGAGCAAAACCAATCGTGAAAAAGCAGATACCGAAAGCAAGGAAATCAGACAAAGAGTCGATGAATGGACAGAAAAAATGAAAGAACTGAAAAAAGAGCGCGGCGATACTTGGTAAAAAAGATGGTCCGATAATGCGGACCATCTTTTTTATTCAATCACCATGCCATGCTGAGTTCTCATAAGCTTAATTTGCCTGTCCTGATGAACATACTCGTAAATCGCTTTGGTCACGACAATTTTTTCTCCATTAAGCCGTATCCAGTATTCCCGTTCCTCAGTAAAGTTGCCAAATGTATTCATGGTTGTATTAGTAACTCCTTTATCCTTAACGGTCCCCTTTACAGAATGAACCTCAAACTGGGAGTAAAGGTAGTCTTCATAGGCAAGAGACAAAAGAACAATGCAGCCGCCCCAGATTATTATCATCAAGATACGTTTCATTTCTATCACCAATTATAGTCTTGGCCAAAATGAACTTTGATATCCTTTCTTTACCAGCAATTTAAAAAGAACGCAAAATTTTTGCGTTCTTCAAACACTTATAACATTTGATTGGCCAATGCAATAGTGTCTTTCTTCGATTGCTCATCCGAGATATTAGGATTGTAATAGCCAATACTATAATAAATTCCATCCTTTTCAAAAACGAGAGTTCCTTTCATATAATCTCCTGCCGTCCCATCAGCTAGCTTAACTTCTTCCCCCGGACCTTCTGGATATTCAATTTTAAAATTATGGACAGTGATCATGAAAATGATGTTATCTTCTTTGTTTTTTGAAACACTGTCAAAATTGACTTGTAAATCTTTCCCATCATGCTTGAAATCTTCGATCGTCATTTTCAGCGGCATGGCGTCAAAAGGAAAATCTTTAGGCAGAATTACTTCAAATGGCAAAGAATCTAAGCCAACTTTCAAGGATGGTACATTATAAAGGATCGGAATACTTTTCAATTGTTCCTCAGTGGCATTCCCAGTTTGTTCAACTTTCTCAAGTTTACTTGTATCGAGCACATCGTTTTGTTTTTGTTGATAGCCGAAAAGCAATAGTAGAAAGATTATAGGGATAAATGATAACTTTTTCATATGCTCTCCCCCTTTACTATTTAATACGGAAGAACATTCAATAAGTTTCAAAATTTAACCATTTTTTCAAGAACTAAACAAAACTACTTCTTACCATTCCAAACTTTTGCTCCAAATCCAACCGCGAGGACACTGAAGATACTGCCAATCAATATTACAAATGCCGTCATTTTAACTCCTCCTTCAGATTCACCACCAGTGTGTAGGCCTATTTAGTGTCGAAGGTAATTTGGTTTCAGCATTACCTTTTGATGAGTTGATCTGAGCCTGAGTCAGAAAAAAGCTGCCTTCCAGATTTGCATCGCTTAAGTCGGCATCCCTTAAATCGGCACCGATAAAGTCACACACCCTCATGTCAGCTCCTTTGAGATTTGCTGCAATCAACAGTGTCCCCCGTAAATCGGAACCTCTGAGATCCGCTCCTGTTAGCCTGGCACCAAACAGGTTCTTTCCTCTCGGCTGCTTTCTGCTTTTTACTCGAGAACGGACCAGTTCACTCGTTTTTATGAGGAATCCGTTAACCTCTGCTCGATGTGCGGGAATATCCAACTTGAGAATTTCAGCAGATTCAAGGTTTGTAAGCTGTTCTGTTTTTTTATAGATTGTTCGGAGACCACCGTATAATGGCTTCGCGTCCTCTAATTTCATGGATTCATCCAAGTAAAGTAGCATTTCATGAAGCTGCTGCATGATCGGGAATACATCGAACATTTCTTTCGCTGTATCTGGGTGGTCTCGCCAATCATGTCCCCTATAGGTAATCTGTGAAACCTTTTGCCCCGCACCAAAGCATTCGTATACGGTACATCCTTTGAAGCCTTCATCCCTCAGTTTGTTATGAATCCCACAACGGTAATCCTTCTGCAAGTTCTGACAAGGCACCCCTGCCCCCTTATCAAAAGCAAAGTCAGCAGATTCCGCATATGGCAAAGCCACACAGCATAAACCAAAGCAACTTTCGCAATCGGCACTTAACTTATTTTGCAACATTTGACCATTCATTTCTCTTAATCTCCCGTAGTATAATTCCATCTTTTGTTAAATATAGATTATCATATTTTTCCTGAGAAAAAACAAAAAAGCAGGGGAACTCCCTGCTTATCTTGTCACTATTCCATACTCCGCAGCCAGCTTTTCTCCTAAGAACCTTGCCAGCTCCAGCATGCCGAATTTCCCAGCTTTTGCTTCAGCATCTGGATTGTAGTTTGTATTTGTATTGATATCGTAAGTAAAGATTTCACCTGACTCATTTCTGATAAATTCAATTCCGGCAACATCAATATTGTTTGCTTCTAGCACTCTCTTATATTTTTCAATAATAGGGTCGTTGAACGCTTCAATCACCTGGAATTTTGGCTTTTCTTCAATCTCTTCTCCGACTGGACAGAATAGGTCTCCAATCTGGCAGGCATCTGCCGGGCATAATTCAAAACCTTCAGATGTATCGACCCTCACTGCATAAACAAATTCTCCGCCGACGAATTCACATCTTGTTATATAGCTCTCCGGAGACTGGATATATTCCTGAATGAGCGTGACACCATCCACCGGTTCTTCAAATGCAGGGCCATCAACATATGACTTCAATGCATCAGCCGATTGAAAAAGTTGTACTCCAAGACCCTTTCCTGCGCGGTTATGCTTAGTAATAAATGCTTTCCCTTCGAATTCCTTGGCCGCTTCTAAAAGCTGTTTTTTACCGACAGTTGCAATAGTTCTCGGAGTCTTTACTCCTTGCTTGGCCAGCTCAAGGTATTGCTTGACCTTGCTAACTTCCAGTTCCAGTGCGCGTGTTCCGTTGAAAACTTTGCATCCGTGAGCCTCCAGCCAGGCTAAAACCTGTGCAGTATATTCCGGAGCGAATCGATGGCCTCTTGTGTGAGACGAAGCGCTCATCCTGCTATAAAAAATTCCTTGTGGCGGTTCCTTCGATAAATCAAGCAGTCCTTCGTTGAGATGCCATTCCTCAAATGGAATCCCTAGCTCCTTCAGCCGCTTTGTTAAATGAATTGTCCATTCACTATTTTCATGGATAATATATACCTTGCTCATATTTACTCATCTCCTTATAGTAGTTCAAGCAATCACTTGCTTTCTTTTTGCCTCCACAAGAGGCATAACCTGCTTTGAAAAACGTTCCATTTCTTCGAGTTGCGGTGAAAATTGGAGCAGAAGCAACCCTACCCCCGCTTGTTCATACTGAAGAATTCGCTCGGCGATTTGGTCAGGAGTGCCAATCAAATTCGGCCGTAAACCACGGTTCGATACCGAGTAATCCTGGAGCTGGATTTGCTGTTCAAGCTGGGATTTACTTGTGAAATCCTTAAAGCCGGCATAGGCACTTGATTCTTTTACAGTCGTAATGCATTCCAATTCTGCGATTGCTTCTTCCTCGGTGTCGCGGCAAATGACATAGGCAGCCATTCCGAACTCCGACAATTCTGGATTTGAAGTTGCCGCTCTGCGGACTTTCATGTCTGTTATTTTCTGTTCAATTTCTTCTATTGTCCCGCCATGCATGACATAGGCATCACATTTTTCAACAATCGTCTGTTTTCCCTTTGCACTTTCTCCGCCGGCATAAAGGACCGGATTCGGCCGCTGAACTGGTTTCGGGAACAGCTTCGTATCCTTGAGCTGATAAAACTTGCCTTCATAAGAGAAGGTTTCATCACGCCATAGTCCCTTGAGCACATCTATGAACTCTGTAGTCCTGTCATATCGTTCATCATGTTCGGTAAAAACTCCGCCGTATTGCCTTGCTTCTTCCTCCCACCATGCTGAAACAACATTAAGCGTAAATCGCCCGTTGCTGAGTTGATCAATATTTGCCGCCATTTTTGCCGTGATAGCCGGATTGTGGAAGCCCGGTCTAACCGCTGCCATTATTTCAATTTTTTCCGTTACTGAAGCCAGTGCGGCAGCAGTTGTCCATGCTTCAAGGGAATCGCGCTCTGGCCCTTTTATATCATTCAAATATAATTCGGCAATTAATGTTGTAGAGTAGCCCCATTGTTCTGCTGATTGAATCACTTTCTTTGCATAGTCAAAGGTAGGTGGCATGTTCTCGTCTTCTACATTCCTAAGCCATCCGCCAAATATAGGCAGCCAAAATCCGTATTTCATCTCAATCTCTCCTCTGCTCATAAAATCTCAACTTAACCAACCTGATAAGTTGGTTTTATAAGTAAAACATTAGAGGCTCATAAATAAGCCTCCTAAAAATAAAAAGCTCCCTTCTTCAAGAAGAGAGCCATAGCATACTCTCTTCTCATCTTTCAGACAAAATTGTCCGCAGGAATTGGCACAGTATTCTTTCAGAACCTGTTGCCGAGGTTTCGCAGGGCCTTTCCCTCCACCTCTCTTGATAAGAAGACATAAGTATTAAATTTTAGTTCGTTAAAGTGATAATATTCCAAATTCATTCAAAAGTCAATTCGTTTATCGAAATATTATTATATCCCGACCGGAAACCCAGACAGAAATTTATTTACCCTTTGAGATGCTTCTATCAGTCTATCTGGTGGCTGGACCATGGCAATTCGGACATAGCCTTCGCCTTGTTTTCCAAAAGCATCACCAGGAACGACGGCAATTCCTTCTTCATCAATTAGCTTGAAAGCGAAATCGCGGGATTTCCAGCCGGCAGGAATTTTAGCCCACACAAACATCGTTGCCGGAGAATTTGCCACTTGCCAACCGCTATTCCTGAATCCTGAAACCAAAGCATCCCTTCGTGCTTCATACTGCTTCAGCTGATCCCCGAGAAAAGAATAATCTGAGGTCAGTGCAGCAATTGCTGCTTTTTGAATCGGGTAAAAAATACCGTAATCGATATGTGATTTGAAGGAAGCAAGAATATTGATCACCTGTGAATTCCCAGCGACGTAGCCAATGCGGCAGCCTGCCATATTGAAGGTTTTTGACAATGAGTTAAACTCTACCCCTACGTCTTTGGCACCGTCCACCGAAAGGAAGCTGGTTTTCGGATTCTCATCATAAATCAATTCAGAATAGGCGAAGTCGTGCACCACGAGGATGTTATGTACTTTAGCGAATTCGACCACCTGTTCAAAAAAGCTGCTGTCCGCCAGCGCGGTGACAGGATTTCCTGGATAACTCAAGATCATCATCTTCGACTTTTCTAAGATTTCTAGAGGAATCTCATTCAGCTGCGGCAGATATTGATTTCCCTCCAACAAAGGCATAGGATAGATCGACCCACCGGCAATGGTTACGCTAGCTTCATAGATTGGGTAACCTGGATCCGGAACAAGTACATAATCCCCAGGGTCAATGATTGCAGTAGCCAAGTGCGCTAGCCCATCCTGCGAGCCCATCAGCTGCAAGACTTCACTTTCAGCTTCTAGCTCAACAGAATAACGCTGTTGATAAAAATATGTAACTGCCTCATTAAATTCACTGATTCCCTTTAACGTGTATCCATATTTCCCTGGATCCATCGAATATTTAGCAAGTTCCTCCATGACAAAAGAAGGCGGGCCAAAATCTGGACTCCCTATACTTAAGTCAATCACATCTTTCCCATACATCAAGGCTGCCTGTTTACGGTCAACCACTTCCTGAAAAATACTTGATGTCATCTTTCGTATCTTTTCTGATCCGTAAATATTCATGGATATTCCCCTTTACTGTTTATTTCTTTAACGCTGTGAATTGTTAGAATCTTTTAAAATATAAATTCGATTATATCAGGAGCAGCCAGTCATTTCTAGCAAAAAAAAAACAGGACTGCTTAAGCAGCCCCTATGTTCGTGTAATAATTTTATCAATAATCCCGTATTCCAAAGCTTCCTGTGCACTCATAAAATAATCCCGGTCTGTATCCTTTGCGATTTTTTCAACCGGCTGTCCAGTTCTATCGGAAATAATTTGATTCACATGGTCGCGCAGCTTCAGGATTCTTTTAGCCGAGATCTCAATCTCCGTCGCCTGGCCTCTTGCACCGCCGAGAGGCTGATGGATCATGATTTCACTGTTTGGCAATGCAAATCTTTTCCCTTTTGTACCGGCAAGCAGCAACATGGCTCCAAAAGATGCGGCCATTCCGATGCAGATTGTGCTGATGTCGGGCTTGATGTATTCCATCGTATCAAAAATCGCGAATCCTGCTGTGGTTGAACCTCCAGGACTATTAATATAGATCGAGATATCCTTTTCAGGATTATCTGCTTCAAGAAACAGAAGCTGAGCAATAACGCTGTTTGCCACCTGGTCATTGATTTCATCTCCAAGCATGATAATCCGGTCTTTTAAAAGCCTTGAATAAATATCGTATGAACGTTCTCCCCGGTTTGATTGTTCGATGACATAAGGAATTCTACTCAATTTGTTCCTCCCTTTCCTGCTTACGCAGCCATTTTGAAAGTAGAGAGAGGTGAACGAGAGTGTAAAGACATCTCCGGTGAACAAGGAGCAAGTGAAGGGATCTCCTGGATGCTTTCAAGCAACACAGTCGGATCCTCAGAGTGAAGTGATTCACAAAGCAAGTCTGTCAGCAGCTTTTCTTCATCCTCGGTGAGTTCTTGATCCACTTCTTGAAGGTTTCCATCACGCTCGAGTCGTTTCCTGGCCCGGTGAAGCGATGCTTTTATAGCCATTTCCGTTGTCTGCATTAGTTCAGCGATTTCGCGTGATTGAAAACGGAATGCTTCCTTCAAAACTAAAATAACAGCCTGCTTCGGCGTCAATTTGGCCAAAACCATCTCGACTGTATCGATCACGTTGCCATTAGTAACTGAAGCGAGATTTTCCGGTATTCCCGTTACCTCACGACTCCGCTTCCTGACCGTATCAACCCAATGATTGTAAGCCATCTTTTTCAACAATGCCGAGCTGATCTGTGAAGGCTCATAATGGCGCATCGCCTTGACCGTCACTTCCTGCACAAGGTCATCACCATCCCAGCTGCTCTGCGTTAAAAACCGGCAATATCTCTCAAGATTTTGATAATGGTCCATGACACCGGTATCCTTTGCTATATCCATTTTCCTGAGCTTGTCGATCGACATCCTGTTCACTCCTTTGAACCTCTCTGCCCCTTAAACGGATTTAGGGAGAGAAAAGATACGGCCATCAAAAATTTTTATCATTCTTTCTTTAGCATATGCTGGAATTGAATTTAGCCAGCCTTCTCAGACTGTTTATTTTTTCTTAGTACTACTGCTAAGGGTATTAAAATTATTGGTATTAAAGCCAGCAAATAATATCTGGACAATGGCTTTTTTTCGGGGAAACGGTCAGGATAAGTTCTCTTTAAATGCTGCTTGATCAATGCTTCAAACTCAGTTAGTGGAATTCCTTCGGGATCGACTCCCCACTCATCAAAAAGCCTGGTTGCATTTCCGCCAATTGGACGGATGTTATCTCTGGATGGAGTATATCCTAACTCAAGATCATACTGCATATTGGAAAGAAAATACTCGTAAGGCTTTAACTGCAAAAGTGAAGTGGATCTTGAAAAACCAAACTCAACGATTTCATATCTTCCCTCAGAAGATTCATTCACTCTCATGGGACCGATGATCACTCCATTGTATAGCACTGGTGCAACCCACTGGTTTAAAGGTCTTATTTCCAGATTCAACTTGTTATCAATCACTAGCTGATGATCGGCAACAAACTGCCCTATTGTCCAGTCTTTTGGATTTCCATCGTTGATCACAAATGAAAGGAATTCCTGGTAATTGTTCATTGCAGTTTCAACAACTTCAGGCGGGACATGCCTATTCATTTCAATTGAGCCAAAACCCATTAACACCATAGTCACTAACAATAAAAAGACTCTTTTCATCCTGAACATTACTCCTTTTAAACGCCAGCAAAAGCATTTTTACAAAATACACCTCGACCCGCTCATTAAATAGGAAAATTTACGAATACAATCTAGTCATTTACTGATTTTGCATCTTTCCCAATACCAAACTCCTGATTCGCTTTTTTAAATGTCCAGTTAACCAGAAATATCCCCATAAAGATCAGAGCTCCGCCTGCATAAACATGCCATTCGACAACCTCATTAAGCAGTACCCAGCCAGTGAGCACACCGAAAAATGGTGCCAGGAACAAGAAAGCACTCGTCTTGCCAGGGTCTCCCTGATTGATCAAGTAAAACCAAATAGCAAACTGGACGATCGAGGCCATGATTGCCAGCCATAAAATAACCGATATTGAAATCGGAGTAATCGTCAGCTTCGGTGTTTCCAGGGTAATTCCCATCAGTAGGAGGATAATGCCTCCAAAGAGCATTTGATAAGCTGTCAGCACCCAAACATTGAAGCGGCTTCCCCATTGTTTGATCAAGATTGTCCCGATGGACCAAAACACAGCTGCCCCCAGTCCAAAAAGTGTACCAACTGTCAGTTGCAGATGGAAACCTAATGTAATGAATACACCGGCGAACCCTATAATCGTACCAAGCCATTGAAGAAGCCTGTATCGAATCCCCAGAAAAACCGTCCCCATAATCACGACCATCAATGGATTGGTAAAAGTTAAAATTGAGGACTCGCCTGCAGTAATGGTACGTAAACTTAAGAAAATACAGCCCATGACCCCTGCAGTCTGCATTAAACCAATGATGAAAATCCTTCCCCAATCAGCCAGTTTATCCGGCCTAATTCTTTTCCTGACAAGTACCGCCATCAGCAAACCGGCGATCGAGAATCTTAAACCAACCAATAACAATGGAGAGACATAGTTCAACCCAATCTTGCCTACGGTAAAAGAAGAGCCCATGAGAAAAGTGGTGACGACAACGAGCGCAAAGAACATCAATGGATGAAGATTTTGTTTCTTCACAACGGCCCCTCCCTTTTTCAGAAATATATTCTGCTTTTAAGCCTGGTTTTCCTTAATGATTCTTCCACGAGTAAAGCCTAAAGAATTTCTTTAAGCCTGCATGAGTCCACCTGCTTCATAAGTTGGTATGAGTACTCATAGTGGATTATTAGCCCGTATCAAAGAGAAAAACTAATACATCAGTTTTTCTTCTACTCTGAATGACATAATTTCTTTAACTTTTGCACTCTTTCCGGCGCTCGAAAAGGTATAGACATCACAGAAAGAAAGAGTGGAATGATCATCAAATACGAAGAAACCATTTACCGCACCAGTCGAACCATGTGTGATGATGTTTTGAATATGAAGCTGAATCATCTCTTTGCTAGTATTTTTATTTAAAGCTTCCTTTAAGTCCTCTTTTCCGAAAAAACTCTTATGGCCAGCAATCTGCCAACGAATATCATCTGCCAAATTTTCACTCATGCCAATATAATCTCCCGTCGCCAGAGCAACCGTAAGTTCTTTTAATAACACCTTTTTAGGTGCTTTACCACAATCTTTTGGGCAATCAATTTTAAGACTTTGGGGTATTTCCACGTTCGTCTCTCCTTCACAAAGTGCTTTTAATTCAAATATAGCTTCATCTTTTGCCACACGGAAATATAGATCCTTAAAATGGTTACACAAATGTACATTCAGTTTTTACTCAAGTGAAGTGAATCTCAATGCTAGATTGCACATCTGCAAACCAGCGCAATGTTCTATTGTGATGGTTGATGATTTGCTGTGCTGTTAGTTCGGCGCTTGGCCAAGTGCTATGTAAATCGGACACTAAAGTAACTTTATATCCCTTGCTGAATGCACTTCTGCATGTTGTATCTACACAAACTTCCGTTTGAATGCCAACTAGATAGAGGTGCTCAATCCCATTTTCTTTCAACTCTTGTTCAAGACTTGTTTTAAAAAAGGCGTCCGGTGTGGTTTTTTGAATAATCATATCTCCCTCTACCGGGTAAATTTCTGAATGGATTTCCCAGTCATATGTTCCGCTTTCCAAGGGATATCCTGCTGATTCATTATGTTGGATATACACTACTGGTATTTTGGCAGAACGGGCCTGTGTTATTAGCGCTTTAATCCCTTTCAGCAGCTCATCACCATTAAAAACCGCTTCTCCTTCCATAAACATTCCGTTTTGAACGTCAATGACTACTAATGCTGAGTTCACCATTCTCATTCCCCCAGTATTTTCTTCAGCTTCTTCACGGCGTTTTCACTGGCAACGCCTTGAAAATGATTCAAAAGGTAGTCTCTTGCCTTTTCCTTTTCCACCGTTATCATTTCAATTTTATTTCTGCTTGCCCAAGAATCGTAGGTTTCAAAGGATGTGCTGCTCCAGCCATTCTTTTCGCCTTCCGCATTTGTCTTTTTCTTGGTGCCTGAAATGACAATATCCATCGTTCCCTGCAGTTCCAATAGAGCATTGTCAAACACCTTTTTGTGCTCTTTCTCCCTTAATCCCGCCAGAGTCCTCAACTCTCTTGTATCTATGACCCCTTCTTCACTAATGGATCGGTAAAGAGCCAACGCTTCTCTCGATACATTTCCTTTTTGGTATCGTACTTCAACTTTTTCATAACTGCCAAGGACAGCCTTAAAATATGGAAGTAAATCACGTGAAATCAAAACAGATTTTTTCTTAATGAACTTTCCATAGCCTGCGACACCTTCAACAGCAAATCTTGTCCGCCAAATCCACGGATCATATTCTGTATCTGAATGCCAGGAATCCGGAGCAGTAATTGTATTAAGTGCGTGGTATTCAGGTACCAATGGAGCCAGTGGAAGAAAGCCAACCTCTTCTATAATCTGAACCGCTTCTTCATATGTTTTTATACTGTAATCTCTCAATCTCGACAGCTCCTCCAAAGATTAATTTACATAGTAATTCTATAACCTGGTACCATTCCCCTTTCCATAAAGAAAAAACGGTACTTCAAAACCAGAAGCACCGCTAAAAATTCATCTTGTTTTTTCAACAAGCTCATCATTTTCAATCGTGATCAGTCTTTTCGCCATATTGACAAACAAACCATTATCAACCACGCCAGGTATCATATTTAGACGCTTTTCCAGTTGCTCAGGTGATTCAATCTGCTTAAAATCGCAATCGAGAATATAATTCCCATTGTCTGTGATGAATGGCTTGTCCCCATTTAATCTTAATTTCGGTTGGCAGCCAAGCTCTGCGATTCTTTCTGAGGTCAATTCTGCTCCGAACTTTACGACCTCAACCGGAAGCGGGTAAGCACCTAACCTCTCTGCTCTTTTTGATGAATCTGCAATGACAATAAAAGCAGAAGCAGCATTGGCAATGATTTTTTCCCTTAGCAGTGCTCCCCCACCACCTTTAATTAAATTCAATTCAGTGTCTACCTGATCCGCTCCATCGATTGCGACATCTATCCGTTTCACATCCTTAAAATCTGCAAGTGGAATACCATGCTCCATTGCTAATACAGCGGTTTGTTCTGATGTTGGGATTCCTTTAATGTTTAGCCCATTTCTCACTAACTCGCCCAATTTTTTGATCGTATAATAAGCGGTCGATCCTGTTCCCAGTCCTACAATCATGCCGTCTTTTATGTATTCAGCCGCCTTTTCGCCAACTATTTTCTTTTCATTCATTGATTTCACCTCTTAGATGATTTTCCCCTTTTAGGAGGATTTTTAAGTCGGTGCTTCGTAAATTTTGGCACGCTCAAATGAAGAGCATTGCCGCAAAACTTTGAAATGGTTATTGAAAAAACTTAATCTATAACTGATACAGCAATGATGTCTTCGAATTTAAATACAATTACCGAACGATCATCTGTCACCATCCTTACCTCCTTCCTTATTGGATCAAGATAATGGACATGGCCTTTTTCTTCATATGTAAATCCATCATCCCACTTCGTGATTTTCACTTCGTATGTATATTCCATAGCGCAACAAATCTGATTTTCCATTTCCTGAATTTCGTATTCGTCTAGCAATGGTCGTGGCTGCCGCAGCTCATCACGCGCTAGTTCCCTCAATAATGCCCGATGTTCCGGTATAAAGTGAGCAGGCATGAATTTCAGCTTTCCTCTGTCTCGTATTCTCATGCTGACCATCCTTTCGGGAGTATTTAACGTTATTATATCCCGAACAAACGTTCGCAAACTAGAGAAATTTATTTTTTCATCAAAAAAACTGGCCTGAGCCAGTCTATGCAATCACTTCATGATATTTAAAATAAGTCGAGAGCTTTGAATCAACATGATCCTTCCACCCATCCAGTGGTACATTCAAATTCTTAAGTATTTTATAGGCATGGACCCATGCGCTCATTTCTGCCGTAATCCGATAAGACCAGTCATTCAGCCATTTTTCATAGTCGAGCTCGTCATTGACAAAATCAATACAATGGCCAATCTCGTGAGCAAAGGCATATACATTTTCCAGCGTAGTCGATAATGGAATTGTTATGGACATGTTTGGGTTAAAATTGATTTTCTTCTTAGAGTCATAAATTACTTTGCAGTTCAATTTTTCCGCCTCTTCTACTAAAAGTAAAAAAGTGCCGTACGTAACCATACCATTTTCCCCTTTAATCTTTATAGTTTTCTACCTATTATATACGAAATGGGGAAAATGCATACCCCTTTTCTTAATTTTCTGAATTTTAATCCGCCGAAAATAGGACATCTTTTTGCCGCATATGTTGTTAAGAGGTAGTATTAACAAGGGGCTGATTTACTATGAAAATCCATGTTGTTAGAATAGGAGATACTCTTTGGAGAATTGCCCAGGGAAATCAAACAACAATCAACCAAATCATTTTAGTGAATGAACTCGATAATCCAAATGTGTTGGTGGCTGGTCAATCGCTCGTTATACCTGAAAATAACCGGGAATATGTCGTCCAGCAAGGTGACAGTTTATGGGCCATTGCCTCTCGCTATGGAGTTACCGTACAGGAGATTGCAAGCTATAATAACATTGCTGATCCTGCCATGATTTTCGTAGGCCAAATGCTTAAACTGCCTTACTTAAGCCACACCGTTAATTCTGGGGAAACATTATGGGCGATTTCGCAGCGCTACGGGGTGAGTATTAACCAAATCACAGAAGCTAATAATATTTCTAATCCTTCTCTCATTTATCCAGGATTTGTTTTACGGATTCCCGCGCCTGCAAAACCAACCATTGAAGTTAATGCTTATATAACAAGAATGAGTGAAACAGGCAGAAGAGATGTCCTGTCACGAGGACACCATTTCACGTACCTTTCTCCTTTTTCATATAAAGTCGGGGAAGACGGATCACTCCTTACCCTTCAGGATACATTGGTCCTTCAGGCCGCAAACATGACCAATACCTCACCATTGCTGACAATCACAAATGAAGCGGATGGCTCTTTCAGCTCAGACCGAGCAGCCGACATCCTGAGGAATCCAGGTGTACAGGATACACTGTTAATTAATATCCTCGCTAAAATGGAAGAGAAGGGCTACACCGGATTGAATATCGATTTCGAATATGTTTATCCTGAGGACCGCGAAAACTATAACAATTTTTTGCGAAAAGCGGTTGGCATTATGCATCCGGAAGGCTATACCGTTTCGACTGCACTGGCTCCAAAGCAAGGAGCCGATCAGAAAGGTCTTCTATATGAGGCACACGATTACGAAGCGCATGGAGAGATCGTTGATTTTGTCGTGATCATGACATATGAATGGGGCTGGTCCGGAGGAAGGCCATGGGCAATCGCACCGCTAAATGAAGTAAGGAAAGTATTGGACTATGCCATAACAGCCATTCCGCGAGATAAAATCCTGATGGGTGTTCCGCTATATGGCAGGGACTGGCGAATACCATGGGTGCAAGGTACCTACGCCCGGACCGTCAGCCCAAAAGGAGCCGTCGAACTCGCGGCACAACAGGGAGTCAACATCCAATACCATGATACCTATCAGTCACCATTTTTCCGCTACACCGACTCAGACGGCCAACAGCATGAGGTATGGTACGAAGACGCAAGGAGCGTCCAGGCCAAATACGATACGGTAAAAGAGTATGGGCTTCGCGGTGTAAGCTACTGGGTGCTGGGGCCTTCCTTCCCGCAGAATTGGCCCGTGCTGCAAAACAATTTCAGGGCTAGGAAGCTATAGGTACAGAAAATCCTGCAATTTAGCATCGCAGGATTTTTATATGCCGTCAAATATTGACCTCGCAAGGAACCTGAAAAGATAGAAAACCAGTCTGAACGGAAGAACGATCAATTCCGGAATATAGAATAAAATATCAAAAACGAAATCCCAAAAAGTATAGCTGCCATCATACTTCTTTTTCCTTCTCTTTTCTGACCGTTTTTCTACAAACATCCCAGGTTCCTCCCGTATGATTACTTATTCATACACTCTTTGCAGATTATTTTCCCTTGATACTGGATAAATGCTTTGATTTCCGTCATTCCCTTTGTTTCAGGGTATCTCATTTTAACGAAAACCTCTTCATTAGGTTCAATTTCCTTCTTGCAAACACAGCACTGCGGCTTGATTTTGAGCATGCTCCTCACCTCGGTTATAAATACGTTTTTTTCCGTAAAAAGTTTCATGCTTTATCCGAAATTGAAACCAACTGGTATGATTTCAATGGTAACTGGTATTAAATCCGATGGAATTGATATTAAATCCACTACACCTGGTATTAAATTGTTATTACCTTGTTTTTCCCCCGAAAAAATTTCTACCGATCTAAAATTCACTCCAACCGTAAATAATTCTTCCTAACCGTATATAAATCTGCCGAAACCGTTAATATATTCTCTCCAACCGTTAAAAAAACTGGCACAACCGTTAATATATCCTCCCTAACCCTTAGACGATCTTTAATTTACTCTCTCCAACCTGCTAAAACGATTCCCAAATCCCTCAAATGATCAAAAACCCTGGCTAAACTGGCCAGGGTTCAAATTATTAATATATATCCTGCCTGATAAACACAGCAAACGAAACAATTAACGCAGCCAATCCCCAAATGGTCAAAATCACGAGTGAAAACTCGAGAGTCATTCCTTCAATTGGCGGTGCCTGGCCAGAAAGGTAGCCTGTAAGATTGAGATTAATCATGAACAAGTATTTTGCTTGTTCCCAGGAGGATACCATATTGCTGAGAATGGCTCCTGAAATCAGCGCGGCAAGCATGACGCCCATTCCTGCTGGTGTATTCCGAATCAATACAGATAACATAAAAGTAATCGTCCCGACAATTAGTGCGACAAACCACACCAAGCTGAACTCCATCAACAAATACTGCCACTGTGGAATCATCTGGACGGCGTTTGTATTCAGTTCATTCCCCTCGACATTGAATCCGGTTATCACAGGGGCAGACCATCCTTGGTAACCAAAAATGATTCCTGAGATTAAGTAGGACAGAATCCCAAATAGGAGCACGATAATCGAGACGGATAAAACCAAGGTGATGTATTTGCTCATCAAGATTTTCCAGCGCTTCACCGGTCGTGTCAGTAAAAGTTTTACCGTGCCCGCGCTCCTTTCTGAAGAAACAATATCGGCCGCAACGACCATGATCATCAAGGGCAGGAACAGGTTGATGGAATGCTCTGCAAACACCCTCGCAAAGCTTGGCGCACCCGGCTCCATCGGATTCACATTGTTATCAAGGTAATATTGCTGCTGTTGGATTCGCAGCTGCAGCTCACTTTTCCACTCATCAGAAATACCGCTGCTTGTGATCCGGTTTTGGGTATCGATGATTTGCTGCTGCAAGGTCGTCCGCCAATCAACATCCCCAAAGCGTTCCAGCCTTCTTTCAATTTCCCTGTATTGAGAGTATGTAAAAAGCGCTACGAGCACCGCAATGATTCCGGCTACAACCAGGATTCTTTTTTTGCGGACAATCTTCAGCATTTCATTCCTGACAAGGTTAATCAATTGACTCACCACCAGTCAGTTCGAGGAACAGGTCTTCAAGTGCAGGCAGCTTTCGGTTCATTTCGTTCACCTGTACCCCACTTTCGACCAACATCCTATTCCAAGTCGCGGCTTCTTTATCAATATAAGGCGTGACCAATGAATCGTCAGGGCCATCCGAGACTGTCGTTACTCCAGCTAAAATCTCCTTTGCCCTTTCCCTTGGTTCAGCTTGCCAGATGAATTTTTCCTGCAGCGCCAAAAGGTTTTCAACATAGTCCACTTTGATAACGGAGCCCTTTGAAATAATTGCAACCCTGTCACACATCAGCTGGATTTCACTCAAGAGATGGCTAGATACCAGTACGGTCAATCCCTCTTCTTCGGCCAGATAACGAATGAAATTACGCATCTCCCTAATCCCCATTGGATCCAATCCATTTGTCGGCTCATCCAGAATGAGTACCTTGGGCTTCCCTAACAACGCCTGTGCTATTCCTAACCTTTGCCGCATCCCAAGAGAATAGGTTCTCACAGGATCATGAATCCGCTCTTCCAATCTAACAAGCTCCACCACATAATCCATATGCTTCCGGTCCACTTCTGGAAGCATTCTCGCAAAATGCTCGAGATTCTCCCAGCCAGTCAGATAGGAGTAGAGCTCTGGATTTTCAACGATACACCCCATCTGCTCCATCGCTTTCGTAAAATTCTTCCGGACATTGTAGCCGCCAATCTCGATCGTACCCGAACTCGGTTTGATCAACCCTACAAGCATACGGATGGTCGTCGTTTTGCCAGCACCATTCGGACCAAGGAAGCCAAAGACTTCGCCTCGTTTCAAATCAAAGTCTATTCCTTTGATGATCTCCTTTTTGCCAATTGTCTTTTTCAGCCCTTTTACAGACAGCGTAATCTCACTCATATTTCTCCCCCCTTACCATGTAATCAAAGATGCGACCCGTTCCGCGATCAGCTTGTAGCCTTCAGCATTCGGGTGGAATTTATCTGTGTATAAATAATCGTTCACACTCAGCTGAAATAAATCAAAAGTCGGCACATAGACGGCCTTTTCATTCTCGTCAAGCAGCTGATTGGTATCGTAATTCCAATCGCGGACGATTTTCGTTGTCAGCTCGGAATCATTTAAATCAATGAATGGATTGTACAATCCAATATGGAAAATAACCGCTGAGTCATTAATGGTCCGTAATTCTTTTAAAATGGATTCAAGGTTTTTAAGATAACTTTCTTTGGCCTGGGCAATTTGCTGCTCATCCATTTGCAAAAACGTTTGACCGCTCTGGAACAAATCATTTCCGCCAATTGTTATTAAGATATAATCTGCACTCTGGATTTTTCTCTGGATTTCCCCTTGTTTTAGCTGCTCCAACAGCTGATTCGAACGGTAGCCTTTAACCCCGAAATTATGTATCTTGATTTTTTCTTTCGATTTATCCTCCAGCTCGTCAACGAGATAGCCAATATAGCCTTTGCCTGAATCATCGCCAGTTCCGCGAGTCAGCGAATCTCCCAGGGCCACAACCACCTTACCGTCTTGATCCTCCCTCTCATTCTCAACTGGCTTAACCTGCTCGACAGCTCCAGTTGCTCCCTTGCTGAAAAATTGATTCTGGACTGTCCATCCAAGGCCAAACAGCATCAATATCAATGAAAGCATTGAAAACACCAGTGTTAAACTTACCGAATACTTCTTCACCAGACCACCCTCGTTCCACTAATTGGTAAGCTTTATTTTATAATGATTTCTCCAGGAATAAAAATGATAATACTGTGGCGAATGTGCTGGCTGTCAGCTCTCCAGCATTATGAACGCAAAAAAGCGCGCAGCTTTCTAAGCTGTACGCGCTTTTAGATGGCAAATGCATGTTTTCCGATCGTTTTAACGACATCACGAGTGAAGATCCACTGGCTTGTCGCTGTATCCGGATTATAGAAATAAAGGCTGTCGATCTTATTCTCATTTTCAAGGGCATCTTCAACGGCTTTGATTGCCTCTTCACCTGCTGGTTTATTGATCGCACCGTTTTGGACCGGCTGGAATGCATTTTTTTGATAAATAACTTCCTTGACACTATCAGGAAATTGTTCGTTTTCCACTCGGTTCAACACGACTTCTGCAACAGCAACCTTGCCTTCATAAGGCTCACCTTTCGCTTCCGCATGGACCAGGCGGGCAAGCAGCTTTACCTCTTCTTCTTTGATGAAGCGTTTATCTGTGACAGAAGACTCCTTTGAATCAACATCCACTTTCTTCGTTTTCAAAGTATCAGCCTGATTGGTTTTTGTCGTTTCAGCATAAACTGTATATGAACCAATTACTAATGTAAGGATCGAAACTAGCATAATTATTTTTTTCATTGTAAACCTCCTGTTTGGTTTATTAGACTGAACAGGCCCTATATTAGGCTAACAGGTTTACAATCTTATCACACTAGTTAATGTCTGGGTTATTTTTAAACTTCATACCAACAAGGGTAAAAACTGTATTTATTATTACGTAATAAGGATGATTCGTAATCTTTGTTACACATTTTAAATATCAGAATTCTCATTCAGCCACAGAGAAAAGTGCACTCAAATTTTTTAGAATATGGATCCTCGCTGTCAGGATAAATAAGTCAGACTGGTTATACACCACATAATCATCGATAATTCGAAGACCTTTTGAGAACCGCTCCACCAACAATAATGTGTATTTTTCATCCCACTCAAACAAATTGATTCTAGCTAGCTCGTCAGCGATCTGGTTAAATTTATATTCCTCGACCCATAGCTTCACCAAGTAAAGCTTATCATGATTCAAAATCAAAGCTGATTTATGGTTGTAGCATTTCTGGACAAACTCCGCGAACCCCTTGATATTCTCCGCCAGCAGGTTGGCTTTTTGCATGTCGAAATTCATTTTCACCAACTCCTTCTATAAAACAAATATGTTTCTAGAAGGATTTTTAAAACTCCGCCATTCTAAATGGATATTTATGTTAAAATTAACTTAAGCAAGTTTTCTTATTTTTCTAAACTTTAAATCTGCATATGGATTGTTCATAAAGGAAAGGAGAGATGAAATGTTATGGATAATAATATTCTCCCCGTTAATTGTTTTGGTTCTCATAGCTGTTTATATGGATAGAACAAAAGGAACCGGTGACCCGAAGCTCGATTCAGAAAATCACCGAATTGAACAAGATCAAGCCCTTCATGACAAGTCTTTTATTTTTCCAGGCGGAAATGGACCAACGGATGGCCAGTAATAAAAAAAGCATCGAGCACGATGCTTTTCAATCTATATATTCTGCCATTTTCTTTAACAACTCGTCCGAATTCTCTGCGGTAACAAAATCGCCATTGACGATAGCATAAGGTGACAGCCTGCATTCCTTGCATTTGCTCTGGCATTCGAATTCCTTGTAGGCTATATTTTTGTGGCTTAAGAACTCATTATAGGCAGCATAGTTCTCTTCTTGTAAAAACTGCTCCAAATTCCGCTGGCAGAATTCGATCTTTGCTTTCTTTGGTTTTGAAAAAAGCTTCTGGATTACATTCATTTTGAAACTTCCTTTACTAGTAAAGTCCGCTATCACTTTAGAATTATAACATTTTTCACTCATATGCTAAACATTTATAAATCGGGGGAATAAGCATGATCATTCATGAACGGGAAAAGGATTTCATCATGGTTGCCCAGCATGACCATGCCCTGGTTTCCCGGGATGCCGCACAATGCTGGAGAGATGATTATTTTTCCGGGATAGAAAAGAAAGATTCAGTGGTACTCGCCGTACGGGAACATGACCGCTGCTGGATAGAGCCGGATGAAGAGCCATTATGGAACGAACATACCCAGCAGCCTTACTCCTTTATGGACTATCCTGGAAGCCCTAAGCTTGCCTTTTACAAAGAGGGGATTGATGAAGTTGTTCAGATGGATTCATATGCTGGGCTTCTGTGCAGTCTCCACTATGGCTCATTCCTTGAAGATGCAACAAGTACGATTGGGAAGAATTTTTGGGTCGCTGAAATGCAAAGACAGCAAGAGTTACAGAAGGAATTAGGGATTGCGAATGACAAAGTCCTTTCCTTCCATTTAAATCTATTGAAATTCTGCGATAACCTGTCATTGTATATTTGCCTGAATGAACCTGGAACGCCAAAGGAACAAGAGCATTATTTTTACAAAAATGGCTTTCCTCAGAAATTCTCATTTTTGAATGACCAAACCATCCATGCAGTGTGGCTCGATAAAGAAACTGTTTCCCTCTCACATTCTCCATTTTCAAAAAAGCTCAATGTCACAATACCCTATAAGGCAGTTGAGAAGGATCAAATCAAAGAAATCGGATTGGTTTCCGCTTATCGAAGCAGCCCATTTTTATATAGAAAAGTCACATTTCTTTAACCGAACAGTAAAACTCGCTGTGCGGTTTTTTTGCATTGTAAAGAGAATTTCAAACAATTGTAACCTCCTCTACAAAAAGCTGAAATAAAGTTATGGGATAATGACCACTTCTGGTAAAAATGAAAGTTCAACCTAGGTGGTGTAAAAATGACAAAAAAGCGAAGCAAAAGAGTAAGATGGGGCAGAGTTTTCGGCGCCCTGCTCCTCCTTGGAATCTTCATGGTTGGTCTTTTTACCGTATTTAATTACATAGAAGGAACATATAAAGCTCTTAATCAACCTTTTCAAAAAGCAGAAGCAGATTCGTTTCAGGGAGAGAAGAATACAACAAAGGCAGTGAATGTGCTGTTACTAGGCAGCGACTCACGCGGAGAAGAAAGTGCGCGAACAGACTCAATCATGGTTGCCCATTACAACCCACAAACACATAAAGTAAAACTGATCTCCCTTATGCGCGATATGTATGTGACCATCCCAGAACACGGACAGCAGAAATTAAATGCTGCCTATTCCTTCGGAGGTCCCGAATTACTAAGGGAAACGATCAAAATCAATTTCGGCCTGGACATTCACCATTATGCGATTGTTGATTTTGAAGGCTTTGTAAAAGCCGTCGACCTCCTCGTTCCTGATGGTATTAAAGTAGACATCCCATACGAAATGTCCGATGGAATCGGAATGACATTGGAAGAAGGAACACAACAACTGCATGGCGAACAATTGCTAGGCTACGTCCGCTTCCGCCAGGACCGATTAAGCGATTTCGGACGAGTCCAACGACAGCAAGAAATCGTATCCAAACTAAAAGAAGAAGCCGTATCGCTCAACAGCGTCACCAAGCTCCCAAAACTGTTAGACCTATTAAGTACATACGTCGAAACCAATCTCGACACCCCCACCCTCCTGACCATCGGAAAAGACATACTTACCAATGAAACGGGTGATATTCAAACCCTGAGACTACCCGAAGATGGCAGCTTTGAGAATGAAACTTATGATGGGGTTGGGGAGGTTTTGGAGGTGGATTTTGAACTTAATAAGAACACATTAAAGGAGTTTTTGGCAGAGCAAAAAAACCGCACCAAGTGTGCGGTTTTTAGTATATTTAGTTAACGGGGTAGCGTTGGAATCGAACCCACTTTTACTGGCACGCAGGCCACATGCCGTTTTGAAGTTCGCTGGCACCTGCATTAAAGAGCCTTATCATCCACTGTATTCAAATAAGCTTCAATCTCATCAATCACAGATTTCACACAACCATCTTCAAATGGAGAAATGAGGTTCGCTTCTTTAACAAGCTCTGTGAATGATTGGCTTCCACCTTGCTTACAAAGGTGCAGATAATCTTTCCAAGCATCCTCTCTATTTTCCTGCGTACGTTTCCAGAATTGCAACGCACAAATTTGAGCTAGTGTATAATCAATATAGTAGAAAGGAACCTTGTAAATATGTCCCTGCTGCTGCCAGAAACCACCGTTTTCTAAGAAGTCATTTCCTTCATAATCGCGATGCGGCAGGTACTTCTTCTCGATTTCTCTCCAAGCTTGCTTGCGCTCAGCTGGCGTTGCTTCCGGGGTGGCATACACAAAATGCTGGAATTCATCGACTGCAACCCCATAAGGAATAAATAGGACTGCTTCACTTAAATGAGAGAACTTGTACTTATCCGTATCTTCCTCGAAGAAAAGGTCCATCCAAGGCCATGCAAAGAATTCCATACTCATCGAGTGGATTTCACACGCTTCCAGTGTAGGGAACCCGTACTCAGGCACTTCAAATCTACGACTTTCAAATACTTGGAATGCATGTCCTACTTCATGCTTTAATACACGAACATCGCCTTTCGTTCCATTAAAGTTTGCGAAAATGTATGGTGACTTATGTTTGCTAATATAGGTGCAGTATCCGCCGCCAGCTTTACCTGCTTTACTTAATAGGTCCATTAGGTTGTTTTCTACCATATATGTGTAAAACTCATTCGTTTCAGGTGACATTTCTTCGTACATTTTCTTTGCTTGATGTACAATCCACTCCGCATCTCCTTTAGGATCAGGATTTCCTGTCTTAAAGCTGAAGCTGTCATCGTAATATTTAAATGTATCGACACCGATCCGTTCCTGCTGCCTTTGTTTTAGTTTCGTAGCTAAAGGAACGATATACTCTTTCACCTGGTCACGGAACTTTGCGACCATTTCAGCATCATAATCTGTACGAGAAAGACGGGCATATGCCAACTCTGTATAAGAAGTAAATCCTAGCTTCTTAGCAATACTCGTACGTACTTTTACAAGCTTGTCGTATAAAACATCTAATTGATCGGCATGCTCAACAAAAAAGCTGTACTTCGCCTCATTTGATTCCTTCCTAATGGTACGGTCAGATGATTGGTTATAAGGAACCAATTGAGCAAGATTTTTTACTTCCCCATCAAACTGGATTTTAGCTGAAGCAAGTAAATCAACATACTCACTAACTAGCTTGTTTTCTTCCTGCATGTCTTTTAACACATCAGGAGAGAACGTCTTTAATTGACTGTCAGCTAATAAGAATAATTGTTTACCCCACTTCTCTTCTAACTGAGAGCGGAATTCAGAACCTGTAAGCGCCTCGTAATATTTTGTGATCAATCCCTTGTAGGCTGGTCCTACTTCATTGAAAAAATCCTTTTCTTTCTTATAAAACTCATCCGTTGTATCAATCGTCTGACGGATTTGAACAATCTGTCTCATGCTATCAAACTCAGAGCGTAACTCATTAATTTCTTTCATTACTCCGTCCTGAACCTCAAAAGACTCAGCAGATTGGAACCTCTCTAGTAATTGATGAAAGTTCCCCTCCACCTCTTCCATATTTGGCCTTGTGTATGGATAATCGTTGAACTGCATGAAAGAATCCTCCTTATGTATAGTAATCGTATAAAGTATCTAGTTCGACAAAGTGAGACAATCTCCTTTTAATTCCAGAGAAAAATTTCGTTATTCGAAATATAAATTTACTGCAGTTCTAAAGTACTTTCTAAAGGAGGTCGCCATTCTCTACTTCTCAATGCTATAAAAAAATTAATCTTCATTTTTTTCTAATTCAGATTGTTCATTTGCTTATTGACCGACTGAGGTAAAACTTATAGTGAGTGAACACCATTTAAAGATAATATCTAGACACAAAAAGAACGACCAGCATTCTGAGCGGTTATTAAGTTGTGTATTTGGGCGGGGATTTTACTAATTACCTGTACCTCCAATAACCATCCAGCATTTCAATGAAGTGACTTTGATTTGTGTCAGTCAGGTTCACTAAAAAAGGAGTCTCCCCTTTTTCTTTTAATACTGTAGTAGCCGGTCCATCTCCAATTGGTGTAAAAAATGATAAATTAGTTCCGTTCAATTTTAAACTTCTGCAACGGGCATTGAGTTCCGTATCGGTATACTCTTCTCCTTGTTTAAGGCCAAACAACTCACTCCAAATTTCTAGTGTTTTATCCAAATCATCTACGACAAATCCGACACTTTCTAATTTTGGTTGGCCAACTATGTGTGATCCTATGACTCCTTGTTCTTCTAATTCCGAATACCTTTCTTCATCTGATTTTTCCCATTGGATAAAAAACGGTAAAGCAACCTTTTTTCCCGCGTATTCAGGGAATAACAATGACCACCTGATTACTTGACCATCAGCCCGAACTCTTTCCCCAGTTAGCGGGCCATATACTGTAAGTCCTTCTGTCTTAAGTTTTATTGCTAGTTCTTCTATTTGATTTGTTCGGATCGCTACTGTCGCAGGACCTTCCCGATTTTCTTTTGCTAACTGTTCAACGATTTGCGTAATCAATCGATTTTCATCATGCTTTACAGCTATTGATAGATTTTCAATTCCTAAAAATTCAATATAATTTAAGCCAAAATAAGTTAGGGTATTATATGTTCCCCAAGACTCATGACGACCACCCTTCACAACATGAAGTCCTCTTTCATTTAAAGGAGAAATTGCTTTCTCTGGCTGCTTTAAGAACCAAACTAGGTGATCAAAGAAAAATTGCATTATTTTACCCCTTTCTAACAGCAAATATTATTAATATTCAATTAATTCATTATACTATAAAGCAGGTGAGGGACGTACCTTTTCGATCCAAGTAGAACCTTTCCAAGTATCCTTGGATCAACTATTTTTCACACAAAAAAAACCGCCCAGCATGCTGAACGGTTTCTAGTATGTATAGTTGGCGGGACTGCGTGGGAATCGAACCCACCTGACCTGGCACGCAGGTCACAAGCGGTTTTGAAGACCGTGGAGGACACCAGTACCCCATTCAGCCCCGTTTTGAAGAACAAGGTCTATTATACTTAGAACCTGTCGATTTTACAAGAGTGTTACTCAAATTGTCACAAGACTTGTCTTACCTTTATAGGTGGTACTATAATAAGGAAAGATATTAGAAATGCGTGGGTGAAGGGTTATGTATCAGCTTGAAGGTTGGTTTTTGTGGTTTATGATGTTCTGGATTGTTGTTTTGGTTGGTTTATTCGCAATTGGCGGTTACTTTATGTTCCGCAAGTTTTTGAAAAAGCTGCCAAAGGATGACGGCAAATCGGATATGGACTGGGAAGAGTATTATGTGAACCAGACTAGGCATCTCTGGCCGGATGAACAGAAGGCATTGCTCGAAGACTTGGTAAGTCCGGTGCCTGAATTATTCAGGGATGTGGCAAGGCATAAGATCGCCGGTAAAATAGGTGAACTTGCTCTTAAAGAAAAAGTGGATAGGATCTCACAGGAGCTTGTCATCCGCGGCTATATCCTTGCAACGCCAAAACGTGACCATAAATTTTTACGAAAGCGGCTTGCTGAAAAGCAAATCAGCACTGCTCCATATGAGAGTTTGTTTTAAAACTGCCTTTGGTTAAAGGCAGTTTTTTTCAATATTAGCCTGCCTTTTTCTTCCGCTTTTTAAAAAGCTTGAAGACATCGTCATTCTTAGTGAGGATGATGACCTTGTCTTTGTAGGGCTTCATCATCTTGATTGCTTGTACAAGATTGTTCCCGTCATACTGATGATTCCATTTCAGCAAGTCGACTAGCATCTTCACATTCTCTTTTCGCGGAGAAGAAGCTAGTTTCACTTTTCTTAGGAGAAACCTTTTCACTATTCTCCAGTCACGTACATAGACATTCGTCTTGAGTACGAATATATAATCTGCCTGATGGAAACTGTCCTCTATCCAGCTATGATATACTCCCTCGATGATCCATTTTTCCTGTGACACGACTCTCGCCAGTTTTTCCGCCCTTTTTACCGGTGGGGTTTGCGAACCGAAATACTCGGACTCGTGATCCCAAAAAAAGTTGTCCAATTCATGCGTAGGCAGCCCCAGCATTTTCGAAAGTTTCGCCGCTATGTATGACTTCCCGCTGCCTGGCCCGCCAATTA
Organism: Mesobacillus sp. LC4; assembly: GCF_053543455.1. Taxonomy (NCBI): domain Bacteria; kingdom Bacillati; phylum Bacillota; class Bacilli; order Caryophanales; family Bacillaceae; genus Mesobacillus; species Mesobacillus sp. LC4. Next base: position 322,932 of record NZ_JBGCUB010000005.1, on the reverse strand, counting down.
TATGTATCTTCGTCATTGTCTTTCACCCTGTTATTCAATCTTTATCGAGGTCATTATCAAATACCGAAGGCGTGCGCTCGTCCTTGATTCCCAGATGCGCTTTTATCACAGCCAAATCTTTTAAAATGATCCTTGTATTGAGCCAGGCTCCGATTGCTGCGAGAAAGGCAATGACTAGAATCACCGTTACCCAAATATTGATTACTATCAAAATACTCACCTCTCAGCAATTTTACCACAATCTAACAGGCATCGAAGATAAAAAAATGATAGAATTCCTTAGGGAGGTTATTTCTATGAAGGAAGTTTTATTTTGGATCATCTATTATTTGTTGTTAATGACGATTTTTGTCAGGGCTATTTATAGTGTGATAAAGAAAAAGCAAATTCCACTGGCGATGATTGCGATCCTCGTCATTATTTCGGTGCCTATGGTCAGTCTTATGAATAGTATCGGCAGGCCATTGGAGATGAATGAATTCGAATATTTAGCGAGGGAGTTCCAAAAAGGAGCACTCTGGGCTATTTTCACAATCGCAGGGTATCTATACTTGCTGGTGTGGTTCATTCTTTCGTTAAAAAAATAACGAGTTTCAGTTGCTGAAACTCGTTCCTCATCTCCTGAATCTTCTCCGTCTGAAATAAGTCCCGGAACGCATAGCCTTCGCCTCGAAAATATTTCCGACGATTAATAAAACTACCCCAATAGCGATTAAGCTGAACATCACCGCTGGAGAAATGGTCGCAATAAATCCCATCCCTTTCATGAACATTGGCACAAGGAAAACGGCAAGGCCCAGGGTTTTAAGTAAAATTGCATAAACCTTCAATGACATCCCTATTCCTCCTGACTGAATCAAGTGGTTTTATCATTGTATTCAAGCAAGCTTGTCGCAATTCACAAAAAATTCAATATTTTCATTTCGTAAAATTAGTATGATTAAGTAGACTACAATCGGAAGGAAGAGGCTTATGGCTTTTAAGGAGCGTACTGAACCTATTATTTTATCAAAGCTGCGAATCTTGAATAAAAGACTCGAGCTCTCAGATGAGGAAAAAAGGTACCTTTCATACCTCGATAAAGGGTATAAAGGAGAATTACAATTCGATGCCATGACGGAAACTCTGACAAGCAACTGTCTAATCTTGAACGAACTGCTGCTCGAAGTAGAAAGAACAACATTTCAAATCGATACTTTAATCATATTTTCCGGCACAATATATCTTTTTGAAATAAAGACTAACCAGGGTGACTACCTCTACAAACAAGACGGTCTAACCTCCATAACAACCGGAGTAACAATCAAGAATCCCCTCGATCAACTCAACCGCACCAAGCTGCTTTTCAAGAAACTATTGAACCAACTGGGCCACAACTTTAAAATACAAGGCTCAGTCGTCTTCGTTAACCCCGAGTTCACGCTGTATAACGCACAACCAGATCTCCCGTTCATATTCCCAACTCAGATCAAACGACTCCACGAAAACCTCAACAACCAGTCGGGAACCATCTCCACCAACCATTACAAACTAGCAACCAAACTAGTCTCCCTCCACCAGATTGAATCGTCCTTTAATAAACTACCTACCTTTCATTACGATGAATTGAAGAAAGGAATTACCTGTTTGGAATGTGAGTCTTTTGAGGTGGAAGCCACCCATAAGTATCTTGAGTGTGATGTTTGTGGAAGTAAAGAACTAATTGAATCTGCTGTGATGCGGACAGTAAAAGAGTTTAGATTAATTTCCCCCGATACAGCAATCACTACTTCAGCGATCCAGGAATTTTGTGTGGTGATTAAGGATGGTAAAAGGATTAGAAGGATACTCGCAAAACATCTTCGAATTGATGGATCGAGGAAATGGACAAAGTATAGATAGACCACACTGTATTATATGAGACTAAAAATGATGAAATCTCATATTCCATCCTGTTTGCAGTTGATCTTTTCTTATAGATACTTTTTTTGTCCGATAGAGCTCTTCTATCGGACATTTTTTCTTTTTCGCGCCTTCCGTTTGGCCGATAGAGCTCTTCTATCGGACATTTTTTCTTTTTCGCGCCTTCCGTTTGGCCGATAGAGGTCTTCTATGGGACACTTTTCTTGCTTCGCGCCTTCCGTTTGGCCGATAGAGCTCTTCTATCGGACATTTTTCCTTCTTCTCGCCTTCCTTTTGTCCGATAGAGCCCTTCTATCGGACACTTTTCTTTCTTCGCGCCTTCCGTTTGGCCGATAGAGCTCTTCTATCGGACACTTTTCTTGCTTCGCGCTTTCTTTTTGTCCGATAGAGCTATACAGTTACAGTTTATTACTGAAACCAACAAAAAAAGCAATCAGCCCCACCTTCGCTGATTGCCTCGATAGCCACACTTGCTATCCTGCCTAGTATTTATATTAATAGAGAAATATAAAGTTCTTTGCCTTGATTTGTTAAGACTTTTTTAACATATGTTAAAGCAGATAGAAGTGGGCACATACCAATAAGAAATTTATGATGACTTTGTATACCATCGCCAACACTCCTTATATTCATAAGTTGCCTTACATCTATACTTTAACACAGTATTGTAAAGATGAAATAAATCAAATTCGGCTATTTTGTAAACTTTTTACCGTTTTTTCTATTAATATGTAGCTAAGTTACTGTCTACCAGTTTCCCCATCCCAGCCTTCCTTTTCCTTCCATCCCGCGTAATCATGGTGCATAACATGAACACCCCTCTGAAAATGGCTTCCACGCCTACCCCTCCAGTTTACATTTGAAAACGCTTATGTAATAATCCTCTTCTGGAAAATCGCCGACATATTCAAAGCCATTCTCACTGTAAAAGTTTTTTAGTTTTTCATTTCCTGCCCAACAATCCAGATACAGTTCTTCAACCAGTTGCCGGGCATATTGACATGACCAGCTTGTAATCACAGACCCATATCCCTTACCCTGATACTCCGGATGAATGGCTATTTAATATAGATACTTTCCGCTCTTTCCAACATGCCAATCATTTAAATCTTTTTATCCGAATGTAACAATAACCTTTCCGCCAACTGTGCCCACATGCAAAAAAACAAGCTGCTCCACAAGCGTTTCTTCATCCCAGGGAAAGGGCCACTGGTTGATCCCTTTTTCAAGTAAAGTCATTGACGCGGCATATAAAATAGATAAAATTTCCTTAACATCTTCTTGCTTTGCTGGCCGAATTTCCATCTGGCTGTCACTCCCCACGCTTCGTACTGGAAATCATCAATACCAGCGGGATCCTCATCCGACGCTCATACTCTTCTCGATTAGGTAAATTCTCCGGTCTCGGGGTGCCTTCCCGCAAATCCTCTACCATAAAACCGGATGCCAACAAAAGGCTGAAATACTCCTCCACCGTCCGATGGTATTTAATCACCTTTTTTCCGATCCAAGGCTCGGCCCGTTCTCCCTGGTTAAAATAATCATCCACAACCCAATCGGTCCTCCTGCCTGAACCTTCTGCACTTTTTATCGAAGAAGTAAGAATGGGATGCTGAACGGTGAATATGAACTTCCCACCAGGCGCCAGTGAGTCGTGTACCTTATTGAAGACGCTCATTAAATCCTCTAAATAATGGAGGGCAAAACGTGAAAGAACAAGGTCGTATTGTTCTGGCTGCGGTTGCCATGCTTCCATTGAAGAGTGGATTACCTGGCCAATAGTTCCTTCCAGATTTCCCGCTGCTGCCACGGTCATATTTTTAGAGCCTTCCACACCTAGATAAGAAGCTCCACCTAGTTGTAATAGCTCAACCCCAATTTCCGCATCGCCGCAACCTAAATCTAATATCCTTGTTCCAGCCACATTTCCAATCAACTCAAGTAAAATGGGCTTTTCAATGATGTTGTTTGGACTTTCCGGCCTGTTTCTCCGCTTCATATAATTCTCGTAAAATTCCCCTTCGTCATAAACAGATGCACCTCTGAATTCCATCCTATCCCCTCCACCTTCTAAAGACAGACAAATCTAAAATATATTACCATATATAGAAAGGATTGTCTTAGACTTTAACAGGAATATATATTTCTACTTCTTCCCCATCATTTTCCACTGAATGGTAGGTTTCTAAAATGAAATTCTCCAGGGTATCCCTCTTATACCCTTCTTCATCAATCCACTGATCCAATGCAGAATATAAACGACCCATCTCTGTCCCTTTTCCTCGAATCATTCCATATGAATGCTGAATATCCAGAAATACCGCTCCTTCTGGTAAGATATCCATCTCTTTATTGACCAGTACCCCTACATAGAAAGCCCCCTCAATATGGCTCTCACTCGCTTTGGGTTCGTACACGGTAACCTCGGTTCCCGCTAGATTTGTGGCTCTCCGCAAAAATTGTTGCGCTGCCTTCGGGACTAACTCTGCATAATCTTTGTAAAGACCTGTATGTTTCTCTGCTATGATTTTAAATTCTTTTTTCACAACCTGGCACATAATTTAGCCTCCTAGAAAAACGTTCCTACCGTCCATAATTCTGTCTTGGTCCCCAGCCTTTGCTACCATCCGGCAGTAACTCAAAAAGTGACCAAATACTGCAGTAATCATCTCCGGGTCCGAAAGAAGCTTTAGTATAGTGTTTGATGTTTCCGTCTTTTTCCTTTAACAGTATCGAAACTCCTGGCCAGAATCCCTCCACATTTTTAAAACCAAGGTCCTCTTTAAAAGTTGTCCCCATTGTCGAAACGCTTTTGAATGCCCAGCCTCGGTCCTTTGAAAAATCCGCTAATGTCTTGTAGTCATCCGGACTTGTCAAAACAAATGCCACTCTGTTCTCAAGGTGACCTGTAAAACCGCTGAACCCATCAGCCCAAAGAGTACAGTATGAGCAGGATTTCCCCATGTTATGAATGACGATCAATTCATCCTTCTCTCCAAAAAGCTCACTCAACAGAACCTTTTCGCCTTCTGTATTAGTTAAGGTGTAATCTTCTACTGTAAATGAAGGAAGCTGTTTTCTTAAATCAGCCAGCTCTTGTTTCAACTTCATTAACTCATTCTCTTTGCGTTCTATATCCTGTTCTAATTGATTGATAAAGTTCAAATCTTCCTATCTCCTTTCAATCACAAATCAAAATAATCCTTGATATGCTTGGCAACTTCTGTTGCGCTTAAATTATTGTTATTTATTCGAATATAGTTCTCTCTTTCAATCTCACCTTGATCTGAGTTTAGGCGGTATTGGTCCATGGACTTCACCAGTTCCTGCTCCGACCATTCCAGATCTCGTTTTGATGGCTTTTGCTGGAGTCGATGCGAGCTTCTGTTTCGCACAAGCCTTTTGTCCAAATCCGCCTCCAACTCAACAAAATATACCGTTCCGCCTTCTGACTCGAAGATTTCACAAACTTTTTCGGCGTACGCCCAGTCTTCCTGCATATCAAATGCCCATACATAGGTGAAAATCATTCCTTCCTGGTCACTTTTGGCCATCGCTTTGAATAATTCTTCTCTAAATAAGCGAACTAGCCTTTTCCCCTCCTTTGTACCGTAGTCAAAAAAGGGATTAACCAGTTCAATCGTCATATGATTATGAAAAAGCTTTAAATCCGTTATTTTTTCCAGTTCATGTCCAACTGTCATCTTCCCTGTAGCCTGAGGGCCAAATATTAAAACAAACTTCATTCTTACTCCACCTCGAGTCTTTCTCTGTACAATAGACTCAGCTCACTCCACACGTCGAACTTATTTCCGTCGAGATCATAAAACACAAAATTCCGGCCAGCGTGCCCACGGTTTTCGATGCTGCCGACTTTGATTCCGAGATCCTTAAACTCTTTATGTAATGCTTCAAGAACCTCAAGACCATCCACTTCATAGGTAAGGAGAAATCTTTCCTCCCCATTAATGTCCGTGAAATTTGAAGTCTGACCTTGAGACTTCACCAAAAACAGGCTGATATCAGCCATATCCATAATTGCCTTGTCTCCATCCAAATAATTCAACTTAGCTTTTAGCATTTCTCTATACCAATTCGACGATTCCTTTGGATCCTCTACCGGTATATAAATGGTCCCTACCCTGATTATTTGGTTTTTCATTCGCCTCACCTCTCTATAAAAATTCTCTATTTTCTGGAAATCACCTTCTTAATGATCTATGTTTTCCTAGCCAAATAAATAAGCACCCCCTAATTTGGGAGTGCGTTACGACGGTCCTTCTTTTCCAACCACAGAATCCATTTGTAAAAGCCAAGCAAAATGTATAAAAGAATCGGGTCAATGAGTGCTGAATACCAGATTTTCCACCATCCATAGTGGAAATAACCCCAGGGTGCCGGCAGCAATGTCGCACGTTCATACATTAAGATCACGGCAACAAAGCTGATCACATAAACACCTTTCAATATCATACTTTTGCCCCATGGGTATAAATTCAGAAAGATGATATTGACTGGCGGAATGAGCACCGTTCTGGGAATCAGTCCCTTCCAGTCAATTCCCTCGCCAAAATACCAATAGCTTAGAAATTTGAACTCAATGATCAAGTCAAAAAGCAGCTGCAAGGCGATAGTGAATGTCCAAATTTGCACAATTTGGACAAGGGTAAGCCTCTTATTTATTTTGAATGCAATGATGTTAAAAAAAACAACAGACAAAAGCAGTCCGATCATAAGCAGAATCCTTCACTCTTTGTCTTTCCCCTTAATTTTCTCCCTAAGATCTTCTAACTCCTCAATCGAAAGATCACCAAGTGCTTTTGATATTTCTTCTTCGATTTCTTTTCTGTTTCTTTCACGATATTGATCCCACCAGTCCCTGAGGCCTTCCGTGTTGTTGAGCAAATATTCTATATCAATGACCTCGACTTCATCATCGGATATATAGTTAAGTACTGCTGCCAACATATGATTTAATTTTTCGATTTCTTCCTTTGATTGGTCATTCTGTGGCATATTACCCACCTGTTCTTTTTCCTCTGGATGATCTGTAGTTTTTCGCGGCAAGGTCTCACCTTCTTTTTATATCTGATAAATGAATTATTCCCTCAATCACATTTTTTATTGAAGAGATTGGCATACATAAATTATCTCCATAGTTACACTTTAAAGATGAGGTGGTACTCTTGCGTAAAAACCGAAGAACATTATCTGTAGGATTTCTTAATATTTTAACTATCATAGGCATTTTCCTTTTACCATTTGCAATCGTAAAACGCTCATTCAAGGATTGGATCATTGTTTATCTTGTCAGTATCATTGGCAACTCATGGGCGGACCGGTACCTTGTCTCGAAAGGCTATTTAAAATACGATATCCGGCCATTCAGGAGAAATTTTAAGATCCACTTGCCTTTTGACTATGTCCATTACCCTTTAATACTTCTTTATTACAATCAATGGACACTCAATAGCAAACCTAGCGGGATCATCTTGAAACTTTTTCCGTTCATTATCCCTCAAGTGTTAGTTGAGACCTTTGCTGCTAAAAAGACAAATTTAATTACCTGGAAAAAAGGCTGGAGCTGGCAGCACTCATTTATCAGTTTAGCAATTAAATTGCTAGTCTGTAGAGGCATTATCTCCGCCATCCGTATGATTAACAAGGATGATTTATCCGTGGATTAGGGCAGAAAAAAGACCAAATCTCAAGATGATTTGGTCTTTTGAACATTAACGATGCCTTATAAATCCTAAGTAACGTGTTCCCTGGAAAGTCAGTTCTCCATAATCTCCCTCAACCAACTGGCCATACTCCTGACCGTCAACCTGAAGCTCAAGCCGGTCTCCACTATCAAATTCAAATGTAGCATAATACAGACTGCGGGCATTCGTTTCTCCTCCGCCACGCACGCTCGTTCTTTTTGTCACTACTTGAGCATAAGAATTCACACGCGGCGACTGGTTGTTTTTGCTCCAAGTCCCTATGCTTTTATTAATTGTAAAAATAATGATTCCAAATACTAAAAAAAAGATTGCTCCCATAAAAATAGGGCCAAATGTAAACATAAAATCTCCTGGTGCTTCTACCATGATTCATCCACTCCCCATTAAAGCTAAATGTCTGTATATCTTTACGGTTCAAAATGGGAAAAAGATTCAAATTATTCCAAGTTATCCTATAGTATCCATAAGTTCAACATCTATGTCCTGAGAATCTGTCCAATTTTGAAACACTTCCAAATGCCATTTGTCCGTTACTCTCTTATATCCATGTTTTTGAATCCATTGATGAAGCTCGCTATATGCTTCCCTGATTTTTTCATTAGAGCCTTTATGCCGCAATACAGCATATCTTTGTGGTGGGATCGTCAGGGTCACCATGCCTGCAGGGATATTCTCATAGTCGGATACTTCCACGCAAACCCAATACCCATCTTCTTTATCTGAGCTATTATCCACTACAAATGCCCCATGCTGCAAAGAATGGTCCACCACATTTTTTATTTCGTCACTCCGCTCGCTCAACTGCCTGGAAGCTTTCGGGATTTCTTTAAGATACTCATCTCCAGGGCACAAAACCCGGATGCCTACCAGTTTTATTTCAGTACAATGTTTTACCTCTGGCATTGTCCACTCCTCCTTTTAAAATTAAATTTTTATCCGGAAAATTCATTTAGGAACAAATGATAAATATACATTTCTCCTTCTCTTCCCATAGCGCGTTTCCCCTGATCAACGAAACCGCCTTTTTTATAAACATTTTGCGCCACGATATTTGATTGGTTCACAGTCAATATAATTTCGTCCACTAGAGGGAAATGATTCTTTACAAAGCGCTTCAATAACAGGACGGACTTAGAAGCAATTCCCTTTCCCTGAAAAGAAAGATTAATCGAATACGCTCTTAACAGCATTGCATTTTTGTTATCACTGTAATCTTTCACTCCTGACAAGCCATGAAGCACAAAAAAACCAGCTGGCTGATTGCCATAAAGAATGACAACAGGGAGTCTCTCCGGATCTTCTTTACACTTTTCCAGAGCATCTGCAGGAAAAGCAGTGAACCTCCTCTGTTCTTTAAGCAAGTCATAATCCAATAAGGCATTTTTGAATTCAGGTACATAAAACTCCAGGGATACTGTTTCTTTTGACATAAGTTACTCCTTCATTCGTTTCAGAAAAGTTATGTTTTCTTAATGGAAAAACTGCCTTCTTTGTTCTGCTCGCTCAGGTTACATTCCCCACTTCATCACATGATGCATATACTTTTTATTAGGCTATGAACCTATAAATAAAGGAGAGATCAGGTTGCAGATCAGAAAGAATGGAACAACGATTTTACCCGTTCCTTCGCGCTGGGGGATTGATGCGCAAATCGCTGGCAAACCAATTGTCCGTGGTACCTTTACCATTAATGCTTTGTCAGGTAATAGCTTTACAGGAACTGCTAATTTCCGTGGAACCCCCCTGCCGATTCAGGGGATCTGGGATGAAAATGCAAATCAACTTCGCTTCGATTCACCTTATGCTTCGTTCACAGGTCAAATAAGTATTTTTGATGACCCAGGTATATTTGTCCGTCACCATATGCTAAACGGACAGTTCCTGATGAAGCCACCATCCTTGCAAGCCGGGGAAATCGGCAATTGGATTGCCACGACTGATACGGTATTGACTGGTGCACCAATGTATACAGCAGGCTTACCTCCTGTAGGGGTTTTTCTAACTTCTGATATTCTCTATAACGGAGGTAGAAGTCGACGATATTGAAAGCCGTATTCCAATCTTCAGATTCCAAATCTGAAGGTTTCTCCTTCTATTCTTAAGACAAGCCTTATTGCTTGCTGACGATTCCTAGCAGCAGTTTGAAATCCTTATGGTTCTTATGTACTTTTTTAAAACCTTCTCTGGAATCGAGTATGATTACTGTTTTACGGATCCACAATCGTATATAGGCTGAATGAAAATGTATCGGGCCATGGATTCCTCGGACCTCATATTCACTTCCGTTCTCCATTTCAATTTCCGTCCTTACCGTCCATGTGTTTCCGATCCCTGCCTCAATGAATTTCAACAGCTATTGCAACCCCTTTATCTCTTGCTCCCCAAGACGGAAGTGATTCTCTCCTGCATTTCTGTCTTATCAATGTATTCGAACAAGCCAATTTGATTTCCCCATGGATCGGAAAATGTCGCCCACTTTACAGGGACTTCCACTCTTGCAAAAATCTCGAATGATTGAACATCCAGCTCTCTGTCTAATCTGATGCGTTCAGCTTCAATCGACCTGACCCCCAAACGCAAGGGACCGCTCCCAGACGCTGTTGTTCCCTCAGCCAACTGCAGCCAAGCCCCAGGAATCAGTTCCCATTCAGCAAATCCATCATGTGGAGTAAAATCCGGCTCGCTGTTCAGGAAGGTTCTATACCAGTCTAATCCTTCTTTAAAGTGCGGAACACGCACCTGATAGGTCATTTCGAAAATCATTTTTCCGCCTCCTTCTGCTCCAGGTAACTATTCATTTTCCAAGCATGAACCTATCCATGAAAGTTTTTTCTTTTTCAAAGAGTTCATGTAAAAATAACAACTGAGGAAACGGCTTTAGTGTCAATTCCTGGTTCATTTCTTTCTTTAATAAAGTGGAACCGCCATGCTTTATAAACTCTTTCAAGGTGATCTGCTGCTCGCAGATTTGTTTAATGTCATTTGGAGTTAACAGGAGCAAGCCCTTTGTCTCTTCAGAAGGAACTGGTTCACTTTCTGAATAAGCCAGATACATTGCTGTAGAACCTTCTGGGTCTGTCCCTTTTATCAGGATGGGTGCAACGGCTTCTTTTGTTGTTACTCTTCTTGCCACGCCATCCCAATCCTTCTTGAAAAAAGTGATGGGAGAGTGGAAGATATTTATTTTCATTCTGGATTCTTCATAGACTTCACGGAATACGGTATCAGATGCCGTTTCATTACCTTCCCGATGCCCCCCAAGCCTGACCACGCCCAGTTTATCCCCTATTCGGGTTGGTCCAACCTGGAAGGGAAAAAATCCGTTATAGAGAATGTAAGCCCCGGATGTCCGTACATGTTTCGTATCCATAAACGCCCTCCGATTTTTTATAGAAGGATTCTGTACAAACAATCGATATTCCTTCTTTTTAACAAAAGAATCCCACCTCACTCATGAAGTACGATTAAATTTATCGTTTGATATCTACACTTTGTATCCAAGAATCCAGTCCAGCCTCTTGATTTTCAATTCATCTGGCACTTTCCGCAACAATTGATTTCTGGCTTTGACTGCCATTGGGTTCTCCAGTTGCATCATTCTTGCCATCATTCTGGAACCATGTACAATTTTAGTAACACGCGGAATTCTTTCTTGCTCATATCGGCTCAATGCCTGCTCTACATCTTGAGGAAATCTCTTGAGATATCGTGTGAGCATTAAAGCATCCTCCATCGCCTGGGCTCCACCCTGTCCGAGGTTAGGCAGCATCGGATGAGCTGCATCTCCCAACAGTGTCACTCTTCCTTTATGCCATTTCTTGATTGGCTTACGGTCAAATATTTCATGCACAAGGATATCTTCCTCATCGGTAGAATCAATGACATTAGAGATGGGGCCCCACCAGCTTTTTAAATGATCCAAAGCCACTTGTTTCTTATTTGGGGCAGCCAGGAGTTTCCCTTGTGGCGTGTTGATCGCTGCGAACCAAAACACGCGGCCTTTTCCTAAATGCGAAAAACCAAATCTCTTTCCATTGCCCCACGCTTCAAACCCTCCACCCAGCTCCACTGGAAAACGATCATCTTCAAAGCGGGAGATCCCTCTGAAAGCAGCGAAGCCCGAATAACGTAACGGAGAGTCCCCAAGAATATTTTGTCTTACTCGAGAATGAACGCCATCCGCTCCGATGAGAAACTTTGAATATACTATTTCTCCATCTTCAAACATACTAGTTATATTCTCCCGATGCTGTTCCAGTCGAGAAAACTTTTTACCAAGTATTACAGTATCAGGTGCTAATTTTTCGTATAAAATTCTCTGTAAGTCTGGCCGGTAAATCAAATAGCTGTAAGTGCCATATCGTTCAGCTTGCTTATGCACCGGCATATTAACAAGAAGTTGGCCATCCGGAGTCCTGATTTCCGCCTTCTTTACTGGCGAACCAGCCTCGCGCACCTGATCCGCAATACCGAGCTTTTCCAATGCCTTGATTGCGTTGGCAGACAATACAATTCCCGCCCCCATCTCCATTAGTTCCGAAGCTCTTTCAAAAACTCTGACCTTTTGGCCAAGCTGCTGCAAGGCAATCGCCGCAGAAAGTCCCCCGATGCCAGCACCGATAATCGCTATATCTGGATTGTCTATTGAGTTGACCATCTGTCCAGCCCCTTCCAATGAGATTGCGGTTCTACCTTCCGTTTGGCCGATAGAGCCTTGCTATCGGACATTTCCCCCCATTTCCACCCTCCATTTGGCCGATAGAGCCCTTCTATCGGACACTTTTCCCAGTTTCCACCTTCCGTCTGTCCGATAGAGCCCTTCTATCGGACATTTTTCCTGGTTGCGACCTTCCGTTTGGCCGATAGACCCCTTCTATCGGACAATCTTCCTGGTTGCCACCTTCCGTTTGGCCGATAGACCCCTTCTATCGGACATTTTTCCTGGTTGCCACCTTCCGTTTGGCCGATAGACCCCTTCTATCGGACATTTTTCCGGGTACCCACCTTCCGTTTGTCCGATAGAGACCACCTATCGGACACCTTATACGATATCAACATCTATTTGTCCGATAGATTCTTTTAATATGTTAAAATATAGTAAAATTTCTATATTATTACTTGTGAGGTGCTTAATTTTTTGACTAGACCAAGAGCGTTTGCTGCGATCATCAAAAACAATTATATACTTATGACGAAGCATGTCTATCCGGACGGTTCTTTTTGGACACTCCCAGGGGGAGGTCTTGAAGCAGGTGAAACATTCGAAGACGCAGTCGTTCGGGAGGTAAAAGAAGAAGTAAATTTGGATGTGGAGGTAGTTGACTATCTATTTACTGGTCAATACACCCATGGCGAAGAAAGATGTTTTTTAGTCCGCACATTAAACGACAAAGAAGCCTCGGTCGGTTACGATCCTGAACTTGGCAACAAACAAACCCTAAAAGAAGTAAAATGGCATTCACTTGAATCAATGAAGGATGACCTCCACGTTTCTAAAGTTTTAGAAGCTTTGAAATTGGTCGTATAAAAGGGGTAAAGTAAGTTTGTAATCGACAGCCACCTTGCATCCAGTGGGAGGTGGCTGCTCATACAACTATTCAAAAGGGTTATTCATTTATACGATTTCACCTCATAATTTTTCCTAGCTACATGTGTATCGAATCATGTGAAGATTATGTATTCCACCGATTTTATATGCTATATTTTCGAATAACAAGATGCTGTGGCACCACTGGCAAATCTTCCAATGACGTCCTGATAAACTCAGGGTAAAGTTTAATTTTCTCAAGGCTGCTGATTGGCACCCACTGATAGATCAACCGCTCTCCCTCTTCACCATAAAACTCCTCTTTGTGGAAGTTGAAGCTGCCGTGTTGAGGGGAAACTTTATAATACAGACCGATTTCATGATAGTCTTTATTGTTGTAGTCGAAAAAGTTCTCTGTAAACCAGAGCAGACGGTCCACCTTTACATCGATTCCTAATTCTTCTTTTACTTCTCTAACCACACTTGTTTGTGAATCTTCCTGAAGTTCGACCCTGCCTCCTGGCAATGCCCAGTGTTCGTCTTTCGCTTGTTTATGAATCAGTACATGGTTATCAACGATCATAACTGCCGCTACCCGATAGTTAAAAACAGCCTTTTCCATGTAAAAAGTTGCATCCATTTTTCATTCCCCTTAAAAAATATATTTGTTTCTGAACTTTTTTTATAATCCTCACAACGTGACCGTAAATTGCTTCATTAGGTTCTTTATTAACGGATTAAGATTTTCAGGTAACTCATTCACATTAAAAAATCGGGCTTCGGTAGTTTCATCGCCATCCGCCTGAAGCACTCCCCCAATAATATCCCTTGTTACATAGGCAACAGTAACTGGATAAAATTCATCCCCATTTGGCAGTATGACATGGTGTTCCTTACCCGAAAAAACACCAACCAGATTCAACTTTCCGATTTCAAGCCCAGTTTCTTCAAGGACTTCCCTTCTGCCTGCATCCTCCGTAGATTCGCCTAACTCAATAAATCCGCCTGGAACTCCCCATTTTCCATCCTGGCGTTTTTGCAACAAGAATTCTCCTGTCTCGTTTATAACTGCTACTGCGACCCCAACCAAGATAAGCGGCTGATGACCAATAACCCTCCGTAAATCATCTATGTATCCCATAGTTCCTCCTGATTAGTAAAATTTTCTAGTTAAACAAAATTCGACAGAAGCAGTTCATTTCCTTCTTTTTTCCAAAACTAAAAGCGATTTCTTTTAAAAACCGCTTTCTTGAAATATTCATGTATTATCACTATAAATAAAAAAATCTGACGGACACTTTCTCCCTCAATCCTACTATTTCTGTCCATCATCACGTCATTTTGCGGACCGTTTTCTAATAAATATGACGAACACAATTATTAAGCTAACCAACGGAAGCCAGATATAGATGTAGCGGAAGGCTGGGCTTCGTAATTGTTCTCTTAAATCCACTTCCTCAGTTGGCGTTGCCCCTGTTCCCAGTGTTGCTAAATCTCCCTCTGCGCTTCTTAACTCCCTAGTTCGGTCACATATATCCGTTGTTAATTCACCCTGGAATTCATGGGCATACACCAAGTAAGATTCTCCCTCAAAAAAATCAGTAGAACAGCTGGACCATTCATCTTCCAGTATGATTTCTGTTTGTGATACGCCTTTCCACGTTTCTTCAACCTCAAATAATATTTTTCTATTATTAAATGAGGTTTTAATTTCAATGACCTTCCCGCTGAATACCGCTTTGGAGGCTTTCAATTCTTTTTCAATACTTTTCTCTTCGACACATTTGCAAGCTTGGCTAGCTGTTGGGAATGTAGTTAACCCAATTGCCAAAAGAATGACCGCCAAAGAAATAGTTATTAGCCTAGTTTTCACCCTCAATCTGCCTCCATTTTTCAAAGTAGAAAAAGCACTGCCTAACGTGAACAGTGCTAATTCAATCATTTCTTCGTAACTTCTATCACTCCGCCACAATGGGAAATCGGCAGGAATTCCAGTTTGCAGCTATTCTCTAAATCACAACAGATCTCATTGAATACAAAGTAAAACTCATCATCATCCCAGAATTCTTTGCTGTCATTTTTACAGATTTCGAGAAGCTTCCTCGTTTCAAAGGCAATGTCCCCGATCAGGATTTTGCCGTCATCCATTAGCAATGGCATTAATCCCTTAATAAAAGAAACCTTCTCTTCGTCAGTTAAATGGTGCAGTGCATATGTACTTAGAATATAGTCATACTTCAAACCTTTTATTTCTGCAGGCAAGCCGTTAGCAATATCCCATTCTATTAGATTGGCTTTCGGCATTTTTGCCTGTGCCAGAGCGATCATTCTCTCTGAAAAATCGATTCCATCGATATGATGGCCATTTTCATACAGCTTTGATGTTAAAACACCTGTTCCAAAGCCGATATCCAGTACTCTCGCATTTTCCTTTTCCATCACATCATTAAAAATAGTATTCAAGATGGCACGATACCCCGCAAATGGGTATACTCCATTTTCTTCACTAACCTGGACTGTTTGGTCATAGCCGTCTGCCCACAAATCAAATCCTTGTTTATTTAACATGAATGCTCCTCCAATTTTTTTGAGAACATCGAGCACTCCCTATTCATTTACGCTGAGATGTTCTCCATTATTTTTCTGATGTCTCTGAGTTTTCTCGCCTGTTCCATCTCAATCGCCATCTTTCGTAGAGTTCTTCTAACGATAGTAATCAAGTACATCTTGTTCAAATTTTGCAACTGGCTTTTCAGTGACTTTTTCCAATACTCTGTAAAACCCATTGGTATCGTTCGTCTTCTGGATTAATTCCACTAATATATCCTTGCCATACACCTGTATCAAATAGTTTACTGACAAATAACTTTGAATATAAGGGTCTGCTGTTTCGATTTGGCGTGCTTCCTTCCAGCCATCTCCCCAGGTGATGTTTTCAAGAGGCAGGATTTCGTATTGGTTTACATCATAATGTACCTCAGTCTGATCGCTCGCAACATATTCTGCTATCCCCTCAATGAACCATAGCGGAAACAAATCAGCAAACGCGCCGGCTTCCTCTATTTTTCTGAAGGTAGCATAGTGCGCGTATTCATGAAGAATCGGTCTTTGAAAATAACTTAGCGGTGTTTCTAAAATGCTCTCCACATTTTCAGGATGAACATGGATCCCCATTACTTTATCAAAATTGGAATAATATCCGGATACACCATCCAAATTCGAAAGTTTTTGTAAGTGCTCTCTATCCATAAAAATCAGATCGATAGGATTTTTTTCGTACCTTCCAAGTAATCCACTAGACATCTCTTCTGCCCACTGCAGTGTTTCAACTGTCATTGGAATCAACTTCTCATTCTCTTCCTGATAAAATATCGAAACATGTTCGTACTTACGCTTCATGCTTTCAGCTTTCAGTTTCTTCTCTAACTCACTGTCATAATTTAAAGTAAAAAAAGCTTTAGCTGTTGTATAAAAAGTTTCATTTCCTCCTGTACTTGCATTCAGCTCCTTTTGGAACAGCTTAAGGATTCCAAAAATACTCACCAAAAATATGGTTAGTATGATAGAAAAAATCATCACCAACAATCTTATATTCCTCCGGCTCATTCCTTCCCTCTATTCGCTTGTTCCTCAAGCAATGAAATCATTTTTTCGTTTTGCTCAATCATTTTCTCATTTTGTTTCCTGAGCTTAGTAAAATCGACCATAAGTCCAAATAAAAGAATGGCTATAATGACGGTCATTTTTTACCCCTCCCTCATGATCCAGCTTATAGCTTCATTTAAATCCGCGGCAATAAAATCTGGATGAACTTCACCCCATCGCCCATAATATTGGTTGTTTATGTATTTATCGTAGGCTTTTTGTCCGCTGCCCGTTTTGACTAAAATCTTTAAACAGCCTGCTTCATCAGCAGCCAGCACGTCCGTCCACCGGTCCCCAATCACCACACATCGCCCCAAATCAAGGGCATGTTCATCAGCAGCTTTTTTCAACATGCCAGCAGAAGGCTTCCTGCATACACATCCTTCATCATGGCGGTGAGGACATAGGTACAACTTATGGAACCCAAAAGAATTCAACTCATATTCAAACTGATCAACAGTAGCTTCCCCCATCGCAATACCTGGCTGGTTCGTAAAAGAAAAGACTAGTATATGGTTGTCTTTTAAAAGATTGATTGAAACCTGGACACCGGGAAATAACTCAAAATCCCCAGGATATATCACTTTGTCACTCCCACCTAGTGTTCCGTCACGATCTATAAAAACAGCCTGGATATCTAACACAATATCTCTCCTTTCAAACACAAACACCCGATTACCCAGCAACAACATTTTTAAAATTCAATTAATTCCATCATACCATTAAGCAAAATACATTTATATCCAAAATTTCCATTACTGAACGAAAACCAAAAAACCCTTGCCGCCTGGCAAGGGTTCTGATTAATTCATATTTGTTCCACTATGCAATTCATTTTGAAGCTTTTTAAATTGAACATACATCGCGACTCGCCAAGGAACGATCATTCCAAATGCGAGAATCCAGAACATGCCGCCCAGTTCACCGACATCGAATGAGCTGCTTAGCACTAGTTTAGCGATTACACGTACGATTAACAGACCGATTAAGATGAAGGCAAATGCCTTGGATCTCTTTAAAAAGATTTCCCTGCCTCGCACTTCAAATTTAGAGGTCTTGATAAGCAGAATCGAAAATAGCATCCCAACTGTTAGTGCCTCTATGATCTGTAAGGAATGTACCCTGAACATTGGAAAAATGAACATGAGCGCACCAGTGCTCATGAAGATTGGCGGTAAGATAATTTTCTTGGCTGAGGCAGGCTTTTTGGCAGCCTTCATTCTCATGAATGTCACAAAGATGGCCATGCCAACTGCCCCTACGGTTGACGCCAGAACATAATTCATTTTTTACTTCATCCCTTATTATAGTTTTCCACATTATTATAATGAAAATAAGCCATTTAAGATAGGCTTAAATGGCTTTTTTTATCTTAATACTCTTGATACCGAATCGACTACCTGTGAATCATCGAATGGCTTAACGATGAAATCCTTCGCTCCAGCCTCGATTGCATCAACCACCATTTTTTGCTGCCCCATGGCTGAGCACATGATGATTTTTGCATCCTTGAAATCCTTCTTGATTTCTTTTACAGCATCCAGACCGCTCATTTCCGGCATCGTAATGTCCATTGTCACAAGGTCGGGTTTCAGTTCGCGATACAGCGCGACTGCTTCTCTTCCATTTTCAGCTTCCCCTACTATCTCGTGATTCGCTTTCTTCAGAATATTGGTTAAGGTGATTCTCATAAATTTTGCGTCGTCAACTATCAAAATTCTGGCCATCGCTGTATCCTCCCCGACAATCACAACAAGTATCTTACTCTGTTAAGTTCTTCCCTCAATTACTATATAACTATATTTAACCATTATTTTCAATGTAAAGACACCGACAAAATTCTCACATCGAAAAAACACTTATGAGGAACCTCTCATATAGCCCCAGAACTCAATAATATTTATGCCTATTAAAAACCTGTAAAATCGCCAAAAAACATGGAAAGAATCGAAATCAGCTTTGTCATCCAGTCGAAGAACAACATGATTCCGACTACGATCATGATATAGCCGCCGATTTTAACGATTTTCACATTATGCTTACGAATCCACTGCATTTTTCCGATAAAGAAAGAAAGAATGAAGAAAGGAATCGCAAAACCAAGTGTATAGGCGATCATATACAGCATACCCGACCCAGGGTTAGAGCTCGCAAGCAGAATGACCGAAGCAAGGATCGGACCAGTACATGGCGTCCATCCGGCTGCAAATGCCATACCGATTAAAGAGGACCCAAAATAACCTGATGGGCGGTTCTTGAATTCTATTTTGCGGTCTTTCATCAGAAATTCAGGCTTAAAGAAACCAATGACCATTAACCCGAATGCAACAATGAAGATCGCACCGAGCTGACGGATAAGATCCTGGTACTGAATGAAAAATTGGCCTACAAATGAAGTGCCGAAGCCAATCGCAATGAAAATCACCGAAAAGCCCAGCAGGAAAAATAAGGTATGGAGCAGGCTGCGCTTTTGCAGCATTGCATTTTCGCTCTTCAGTTCTCCAACGGACATCCCGGTAATATAAGATAAAAATGCCGGATAAAGGGGCAAGCAGCATGGAGAAATAAAGCTCAGGAAGCCCGCGCCCATTGCAATGAAAATATTTATATCTGTCATCGTTCCATCTCCAGTCCATATTCGTTAGTCCCATTCTAACAAAACCATTTACTATTATTATAGTTTAACTGTGAACAAATTATTAATTTCTATTAAAAAGGTGTTTACCTTCTAAAAAACTGGGTAATAAATGATGGTGTATATTTTTTACAGGAAAATATTTTACAAATGTTTCTTTTGAAATTTGGCAGTATATGCTATATACTAATATAGCACTTGTAATAATTGCTATATTTATAACGAATTTACATAAACTTATTTAATATACTGCCGAGAGATAAAACAAGAAAGGATTTTCACATTGTCTAAAGAGCAACTGATCACCCTTATTGAAAAGAAACGCGAAGAGCTGATACAGATCGCTTCACAGAACGGCCTGAATTCCTCCATTGCCATCACTTACAGCCAGGAACTTGATGAACTACTCAATGAATATAACCGGGTATATATAAAAAAGATAGCAGCCCACTAAAAAACAGCTAAACGCCATAAGCGTATAGCTGTTTTATTTTTCTCACACAAAATCTAAAACTTCTTCATAACTTTTCCGATTATTTTACCTGCACTCTTTCCAGCTTTCTTTGTTATTTGCTTCTTCACTTGTTTTTTAATCTCCTTCTTTATCATACCCTTCAATCCCATCTTATTTCCCTCTTCCTCGATTACATTAATGGATGACCAATAATAGTACGATTCCTAAGGCGAAAAGTTTCATATCTGCCTGATATGATTATATTGAGCTGTTGTGGTCTACACCTGGCAGAGATAACATTTGTAGAGTATTCGTAAGGTATTATTTTATATTCTTTTTATTAATCGCCAATTTACATAATATGATTATTTATCCAACAACATCTTCCAATCGTTCGACTGATCCATTCTGCAGGAGATACATCTTGTGGTAAAGCCCCTGTTGGACAAGCAGTTCCTGATGTGTACCGCGTTCTACAATCTCACCATGATGTAGGACGATAATCTGGTCCGCATCCTGGATGGTCGACAGTCTATGGGCAATGGCGATTGTCGTCCTGCCCTTTCGCATCTTGGCAAGCGCCGTCTGGATGGCCTCTTCGGTTTCTGTATCAATGTTTGCAGTCGCTTCATCCAGCACAAGGATTTTCGGATTAGCCGCAATTGTCCTGGCAAAAGCGATCAATTGCCTCTGACCGCTTGAAAAAGTGGAGCCTCGCTCGGTCACTTTTTGTGAGTATCCATCTTCCAGTTTGTCAATGAAGGAATCCGCCTGGACGAATTCAGCTGCCCTCCTTATATCCTCTTCAGTCAGGTCGCTGTTGTGCAGCCTGATATTATCTCCGATTGTTCCATAGAACAAGAACGGATCCTGTAGGACAAGCCCCATTTTATGCCGCAACTCTCTTACCGGATAGCTTTTTATTGAATGGTCATCAATAAGAATATCACCGCGTTCAAATTCATAAAACCGCATCAGCAGATTGATAATCGAGCTTTTCCCGCTTCCAGTGTGGCCGACAAAGGCAAGAGTTTCCCCTGGGTTGACGGTGAAACTGATGTTCTTCAGTACATCCCTTTTGCCATCATATGAAAAACTGACATCCTTGAATTCAATTTTACCTTTATTGATTTTGTCGGCTTCCGTCCCAGTCTGTCCCGGAGCCAGTTCCTCTTCATCCAGCAGTTTGAATACACGCGAGGCTGCGACAATCGCCTGCTGGTACATGGAAAGCCGCATCATCATATTGTTGACCGGTTCGAAAAAGCGATCGAGATAATTGATGAATGCATACAGCACTCCAATCTCAATTGGACTGTCAAAAGAAGTAATGCCGAAAAAGCTGAGCACGATAATTAAAGCTAAAATATAGACAAGGTCAACCGCCGGGCGCAGCAGGAGTCCATCTGCCTTGATGTTTCTCATCCCAGCATCAAAATGCTTGTCGTTAATTTCTCCGAATTCTTTTTTCAATCTTTCTTCTTGTCGGAACATCTGGATAATCGACATGCCCTGAAGAGATTCACTGAGCTTTGCATTCAGCTGGCTCAGGCGTTCGCGCATATCCTGGTAAAACCTTGAACTAAGCTTGCGGTACAAACTCATGATGAACACGATGAACGGTAATATCAGCATCGTGAACAGTGCCAGCTTTACATTCAGGACGAACATCGCGACAAAGATCCCGAAGAGCAGGAATCCGCTTTGGATAAAAGTCGCAATGACGCTGACGAACATATCCTTGATCGCTTCGGTATCATTCGTAACCCTTGATACAAGTGAGCCAGCAGGGGTTTTATCGAAATATTTCAATCCAAGCTGCTGCACCTTCGTAAAAACATCAATCCTCATTTGCTGGATGATTTTCAGCGCAATCTCCTGGAACTTCAAAAGCTGAAAATATGAAACGAGCACATTGAGAATCTGGATGCCAATATAGGCAGCTCCGAGCATCAACAATGGCTGGAAAGGCAAGTAGCCTTCCCTCAGGTAATCATCGATGAAAATTTTCACCAATATCGGTCCTAGCACATCACCAACTGTTGCGAGCAGCAAGAATCCGAAGGCGACAAAAATCATCTTTAGATGCGGTTTTCCATAGGCAAGAAGCCGGAACAGCACAGAACGCTGCTCTTTCGCGTTTAATACAGGCGTTTTTTCCATTGGTCACCCTCCCTGCTCGACAAGCTCTTCAAGCTGCTGTCTCAAATACATATCCTTGTACCAACCGTCATGCTCCATCAATTGATCGTGAGTTCCGCGTTCAGCAATTCGGCCATCTTCAAGGACGACGATCAAATCGGCATGGTGGATTGCACTCAATCTGTGTGCCGTAATGATGGTTGTCTTATCTTTTCGATTTTCTTTCAAAGCTGATAGTATTTGTTCCTCCGTTTTCGCATCGACCGCCGATAGGGAATCGTCGAGAATGAGGATCTCGGGATTCATCACCAGTGCACGGGCAATCGAAATCCGCTGCTTCTGCCCACCTGACAGTGAAACCCCTCGCTCTCCGACAACCGTTTGATAGCCTTCCGTAAATTCAAGAATATCCTCATGGATGTTCGCCACTCTGGCAGAACTATAGATGACTTCCTCATCGACAGCAGGATTTGCGAAGGCAATGTTATCCCGGACCGTTGCGGAAAAAAGGAAATGATCCTGCGGGACGTATCCAATCGCCTGTCTCAATCGATCCATCTTATAGTCCAGGATACTTCTTCCTCCAATGCTGATGCTGCCTTCCGAAAGGTCAAATTCCCGGATTAACAATTTCAATAAAGTCGTTTTCCCCGCACCAGTCTTTCCAACGATCCCAAGCGTCTGCCCTTTTCCAAGTGCAAACTTGATATCCTGCAATAAAGCTTCCTGATCACCAGGATAAGTGAAAGTCTCGATATCATATTTAATGTCACCATTTGGAACCATATCCAAGGCATCAGGTTTGTCCTGAATGTCGATTTTTTCATCAAGCAACGCGGAAACGCGGTCATACGAGGCCCTTCCACGTTCAACAATATTGAAAAACCAGCCGAACGCCAGCATCGGCCAAACAAGCAAGCCAAGATAGGAAGTGAACGATACCAGTTGTCCAATAGTCAATTCGCCGTTCAACACATACCTTGCTCCAAAAGCAATGGATAAGAAGAACGAGATTCCGACAATGATTGAAATCGTCGGGTCGAATAAAGCATCAACCTTTGCGACGGAAATGTTCTTATTCACAACATCCTCAGATTGTTTACGGAAATCCTCAATATCTTCTTTTTCCTGGCCAAATGTCTTAATGACCTTAATTCCTGTGATGCTTTCCTGGGTCTTATCATTCAAATCTGAGAATGCTTCCTGGGCTTTATGGAACCTTTTATGAAGCATTGTCCCGTACCAGCTTGTCAGCAAAGCCATGAACGGCATTGGAATCAAAGCGATCAAGGTCAGTTTCCAGCTGATTGTCGCTGCCATCGCGATAATGACGAAGCCTCCGGTGGAGACAGAGTCAACAAATGTCAGGACACCAGCACCTGCTGTCTGCTGGATGGCAGATAAATCGTTTGTGGCATGAGCCATCAGATCCCCTGTCCTTCTCTTTTGGTAAAAAGACTGCGACATACTCGTAAAGTGGGCATATAGACGATTCCTTAACAATCGCGCCAGCTTTACCGCGGAACCAAAAATCATGATTCTCCAATAATAACGAAGAGAATACATTGCCAGTCCTGATGCCGCTAACACTAAAATCCATTTCCCTAGTTTCCCGGCCGTCAGCGTCCCATTTGTTATCTCATCTACTATTATTCCAATGACCCGCGGCGGAACAAGCTGCAGGAGTGCCACAAATAACAGTAGTGAAATCCCTGTCAAATAAGCCTTTTTCTCCGACTTGAAATACCATAATAAATCCTTGAATACGCTCATATGTATATCCCCCAAACCCCTCAAATGCTTAAATAGTTTATCAAATATTTGTAAAATGGGGAAGATTTTTTATTTTTAATAACTAAATAACTATAATACGAATAATAAAAATAAAGATGGGTAATTCGTTCGGTTTTTCTGTATAATCTGTTGAATCAAAATAAAATAGTGATATAATATCTATAAATTAAACATTCACTCATATAATCGCGGGGATATGGCCTGCAAGTTTCTACCGGATTACCGTAAATAATCCGACTATGAGTGAGCAGTGCAAAGGTTGAACTCAACCTTTATTTGCCCGTAGCTTTTTGATAAGCCTAAGGCCATTGCTTCACTCATTTTATGATGTGAATGCAAGGTTTTGGGCTTTTTTATGTTTTTGAGCCCTCATCTAGGAGGAGGAATACGATGAAAATGCTTATTGAAAAAATCAAGAATGAAGGAACTGTCCTGTCATCATCAGTGCTAAAGGTGGATTCATTCCTTAACCACCAGATTGACCCTCAGCTGATGGATGAGATTGGGAAAGAGTTTGCCGGGCGGTTTGCTCATTGTGGCATTACTAAAATCCTGACAATCGAATCATCGGGAATTGCTCCTGCGGTCATGACTGGACTTAAACTGAATGTACCAGTTGTTTTTGCCAGAAAAAGAAAATCTTTGACTCTTGTAAATGACTTGATCACAGCATCTATCTACTCTTTTACGAAGGAAGAAAACAGCGAAATTTCCGTTTCTAGTCATTACCTTTCGGAAGAAGATAAGGTACTGATCATCGACGATTTCCTGGCCAATGGACAAGCAGCATTGGGTCTCGCAGAAATAGCCAACAAAGCAAAAGCCACCGTTGCAGGAATCGGAATTGTGATTGAAAAAGGATTCCAGGATGGCGGTTCTCTGCTCAGAGATAAAGGCTACACCGTTGAATCTTTGGCTATTATTAGCTCGCTTGAAAATGGCTTAGTCAGATTTGAACAACCTACTACAGAGACAAAGGCGGAATTGACGCGATGAAACAGAATCCTTTTAAGATAGCTTCATTAGGAATTCAGCATGTACTGGCGATGTATGCAGGAGCAGTAATTGTTCCATTGATCGTTGGCGGTGCTCTCGGTTTAACAGGAGAACAGTTGACTTACTTAGTTTCAATTGATATTTTCATGTGCGGGATTGCTACGCTTCTGCAGGTATGGAAAAATAAATTCTTCGGTATTGGCCTGCCTGTGGTTCTAGGCTGTACCTTCACAGCCGTTGGGCCGATGATAGCGATTGGCGGACAATACGGAATATCAGCAATCTACGGTTCCATCCTTGTTTCAGGGATATTTGTCGTTACGATTTCTAAGTACTTTGGAAAGCTTGTCAGGTTTTTCCCTCCAGTAGTGACCGGATCTGTCGTGACCATCATCGGAATCACTTTAATTCCTGTGGCGATGAATAACATGGCAGGCGGACAGGGCAGCCCTGACTTTGGTTCTCTTACGAATATCGGACTCGCTTTCGGCACTTTGCTGTTTATTATTGTGCTGTTCCGTTTTTTCAAAGGATTTATTCGAGCAATAGCGATTTTGTTGGGATTGGCCGGGGGAACGGTCGTTGCTTATTTTATGGGAATGGTCAGTTTCACTGCTGTTGAGGAGGCTTCCTGGCTTCACATGCCAGCTCCATTCTACTTCGGCCTGCCAACCTTTGAAGTTTCAGCTATACTGACAATGATCCTTGTAGCAATGGTCAGCCTGGTGGAGTCAACTGGAGTTTACTTTGCTCTTGGGGATATTTGTGAAGAAAAGCTTGAAGAGAAAGATCTTGCGAGCGGTTATCGTGCCGAGGGACTTGCGATTATACTTGGTGCGTTCTTTAATGCATTTCCTTATACCACCTATTCACAAAATGTCGGACTGCTTCAGTTGTCCGGAGTGAAGACGAAGAACGTCATCTATACAGCAGGTGCCTTCCTTGTACTGCTTGGACTTATGCCGAAGATTGGTGCCTTAACTACAATTATTCCAACCCCTGTTCTTGGAGGGGCTATGGTTGCGATGTTCGGCATGGTCGTCGCTTATGGAATCAAAATGCTCAGCAAGGTAGATTTCGCATCACAGGAGAATCTATTAATCATTGCTTGCTCAGTCGGAATGGGACTCGGTGTGACAGCCGTGCCAGAATTATTCTCACAAATGCCTACAAGCATCAGAATCCTGACAGATAACGGAATCGTTGCCGGCAGCTTAACAGCGATTGGATTGAATTTAGTGTTTAATGTATTTAAATCTAATAAAGCTGACCATAAAGTTTCTTTTGCTGAGCAGAAAGCTTCTTAAATAGAGGAATATAAAATAGGCACCGGCTGAACCCGGTGCCTATTATCATTCTATTATTCTATTAGTGACCCATTTTTCATAAATCTCGAGTTTTTGGGCGCCAATCGGCTTCATTTAGTCAACCTCGAGTTTTTGGGCGCCAACAGCCCCGTTGTAACCTTTTTTCGTGAATCTCCATTTTTCATCCGCCAATTCAGTCAAGCTTTCTATTGCAAAGCCTGCTTCAAATCCTCTATTAAGTCTTCTGCATCTTCAATCCCTACGGAAATACGGATCAATCCGTCTGTAATTCCTAATTCCGCCCTGCGCTCAGCCGGTATGGAAGCATGGGTCATTTTGGCTGGAACAGAAATTAAGCTTTCCACCGCTCCGAGACTCTCAGCAAGTGTGAAGAATTTTACCCTACTTAACACTTCAGCCGCTTTTTCTGCGCTTCCTACATCAAAGCTGACCATACCACCGAAACCTTCTGCCTGCTCCTTTGCAATTGCATGCTGAGGATGCGTTTCAAGGCCTGGATAGTAGATCTTCTTCACTGCTTCTTGTCCTGTAAGAAACTCGACGATTTTCGCCGTATTTTCCTCGTGTGCTTCCATTCGAAGGCCTAGAGTTTTAATTCCACGCACAAGCAGCCATGAATCCTGAGGCCCTAATATTCCACCAGTGGAATTCTGGACGAAATGCAGGTCTTCAGCCAACTGATCATCATTCACGACGACCAACCCTGCGACTACATCACTGTGGCCGCCGAGATACTTTGTAGCAGAATGAAGCACCATATCAGCGCCCAAAGTCAGCGGTGTCTGCCAGTATGGTGTACTGAACGTATTATCGACGATTGTCAGTAAATTATGATCTTTTGCCAAGTCCGCACAAGCTTTAATGTCGGTTACTTTTAAAAGTGGATTGGTTGGTGTCTCAATATAAAGTGCCTTAGTATTTGGCTGAATCGCATCCTTTACCGCATCCAGGTCCGTTGTGTCAACAAATGTAGATTCAATACCAATCCGGTTTAGGACCTTGTTCATAACTCTGTATGTGCCACCATAAACATCATCGGTCAAAATGATGTGATCACCAGAGTTGAAAAGCATCATCACAGCCGTGATTGCTGCCATTCCGGAACCAAAGGCAAAACCTCTTTTCCCTTCTTCCAGATCCTTGATCAATTCTTCTAATGCAAACCTGGTTGGATTGCCTGTCCGAGAATACTCATACCCTTTATGGACTCCTACGTCGTCCTGCTTGTAAGTACTAACCTGGTAAATTGGAAAAGAAACAGCGCCCGTAACCTTATCGCCAGGAATGCCTGCATGAATCATCTTCGTTTTGCGTTTCATTTAAATTCCCCCCTCGTAGATTTTCTTGCTTAAGTAACGTTCACTTCCGTCTGGAAAGACAGTAACGATGTTTGTGCCAGGAGGGGCTTTTCGTGCTTCTAGCAAAGCTGCGTGAAGAGCTGCGCCAGATGAGCTTGCAGCAAGTATTCCCTCTCTAGCCGCAAGTTCCTTCACGGCGTTGAATGCATTTTCATCGGAAATGGTATAGATCCCATCAAATAAAGAAGTGTCCATATATGTCGGCAGGAACTCCATTCCAATTCCTTCTGTTTTATGGGGACCAGACTGGCCTCCATTTAATATCGATCCTACGGGTTCAACAATGACGGTTTTTACCATTGGATTCTTCTCTTTTAAAAACTTTGCAGTACCCATGAAGGTTCCTCCGGTTCCCGCACCAGCTACGAAAATATCAATCTGTCCTTCCATGTCCTCCCAAATCTCAGGTCCCAGCGATTTATAATAAGTATCCGGATTTGCCGGATTAGAAAATTGGGATGGTGAGTAGGAGTTTGAAATTTCTTTTAGCAATTGTTCGGTTCGGCTAATTGCGCCTGCCATCCCCTCGGCTGTAGGTGTGTGTATGATCTTTGCGCCGAGAGCCTTCATCACCGTCTGTTTCTCAATGCTGAATTTCTCGGGCACCACAAAAATCACCTCAATACCTTTGTTGATTGCTGCCAGCGCCAGCCCGATTCCCGTGTTTCCGGCAGTAGGTTCAATCAATGTACCGCCTTTCGCCAATTTGCCTGTACGGAATGCCTCATCGAGCAACTCCAACCCAAGCCGATCTTTTACACTGCCTCCTGGGTTTAAGTATTCCAGCTTGGCATATAAACGAACATCCTCAGGCAATTGGAATTGAGTAAGTTCAACCATTGGGGTATGTCCAATCAATTCATGGATACTGCGGTAAACCGTCATCTCATTTTACTCTCCTTATTCAGCAAATACCTGACGCCACTCGTCCTTCTTGGCAAGCATTTTTGCTGCAATTTCTTTTGCTCCCTCAAGACTGTGGCTCGCAGCCCAGCCGCACTGGATTTCATTGCAGGCTGGCACTTCATCAGCCTCAAGCACATCTTTCAGAGTCTTTTCCAACACTTCAAGAATATTGTCATAATCATCATGGTTGATCACCGACAGGTAAAACCCAGTCTGGCAGCCCATAGGACTAATATCCACTACACTTCCATGGTGATTACGAATATTTTCTGCCATTAAGTGTTCAAGTGAATGAAGGCCCGGCATTTCCATATGCTCTTTGTTTGGCTGGCAGAAGCGAATATCATACTTATGGATGACATCGCCATTTGCCCCTTGAGTTGTTCCTGCCAAACGGATATATGGTGCGGCCACCTTCGTATGATCTAAATTAAAGCTTTCAACATTCATTTTTTTCACCATTATTTTTTCAACTCCTCTAACATTAGTAAAATTAATTCTGCGGAATTCTTCGCTGCTGTTTCTAAGAACTGGTCAAATGAGATATTGGATTCCTTCCCTGCAATATCGGAGAGTGACCTGATGATGACAAATGGTTTATCAAATTGATGGGCCACCTGGGCGATTGCGGCTGCTTCCATTTCCGCAGCAAACAAATCAGGCAACTTGTTCCGGATGAATTCTACCCTCTCAGCATCATTCATAAAAGAATCTCCAGATGCGATTAAGCCCTTAACAACCTGTATACCATTAATTTTTTCAGCACTTCTAACTGCCGCATCTACTAGACTGTCATCCGGAGCAAAGTAGGCAGGCATTCTCGGTACCTGGCCATATTCATAACCAAAAATGGTCACATCCACATCATGGTGTCTCACTTCCGTAGAAATGACGACATCACCTACATTGAGATCCCTGTGGAAACCGCCTGCAGATCCCGTATTGATGATGACATCAGGATTGAACTTCTCAATTAACAAAGCCGTTCCCAATGCCGCGTTCACTTTTCCGATTCCTGATTTCAAAAGGACTACTTCTAAACTATTAATCTTACCTTCATAAAATTCACTTCGAGCTAGAATCGTATCATTCCGTTCTTCTAGCCTGCTGCGCAGTAAATCAACTTCTTCATCCATTGCACCGATAATGCCAACTCTCATGCCTCAACTCTCCAATTCCATCTTAATTTTTGTTCACTTTAACAGCTTCCATCAGCCACACATAGGAGTTCATTTTTTCAAAAGTTACCTGAAATCCGTTCTTCGCGAAAAGCCTCTCCAAATTTTCAAGAGTTGTATAGTATTCTCTTTTTAGATCAGCGAGCAGATTTTCAAATCCCTGCTCTTTTACGATTCTATGCCGTTCTTTCCGATTTTCTTCATTCACAAAAGCAGTATCCGCAAAAACAATCTTTCCTTGGTCATCCAATAGTGTGCTGTAAACTTTAAGAGCTGCATCCTTTTCCTCATCTGTTAAATGGTGAAAAGCATATGTGCTAACAATTGAATCCACCTTTCCAGGAAGCTCCGGGAAAGTAATGAAATCTCCATCATATAGCTGTAAATCTTTGAATCGAGCGTTCGTTTTTTCTCTCATCACTTTGGAAGGTTCTACCCCGTATACAACTCTTCCTAAGGATAATAGCTTTTCGGTTAGGTTCCCTGTACCGACACCAAACTCTAAAACTGTACCTTTTGACTTCAAGGCAACGGTTTGTAAAATCTTCTCGTAATTTTCAAATACCTCTTTGTATTCAATATCCTGTCCTGATACCGTGTCCTCGTAAAATTCGGCCCAATCGTCAAATAAGGGGATAAATTCCCGACCCATAATCATTCACTCCGATTTAATTATTATAATTCCTATATGTATAGTATGAATTAAATCATTATAGGTCACATATTATCACGTTCATTTTTCAAAATCAATTTTTTCATCGTCATTAATTTCCCTGATCTATGAAGAAAACAACTCACCAATAGTGTATACTTACAATAAACAAAGATATTTCAGGGGGAAAACATGGGAAAGAGAGTGCTAGTTGCTGAGGATGAACAAAGAATTAGCCAATTATTAAAAATGTACCTAGAAAGAGAATCGTTTGTGGTTGAAGTTGCAGACAACGGAGAAGCAGCTTTGGAAAAAGCAATGGAGGATTCCTTTGATGTCATTATCCTGGACATCCTAATGCCTGGAATGAATGGTTTTTCTGTGTTGGAAGAAATCAGGAAAACAAAAGACATACCTGTCATCATGCTTTCAGCTAAAGGGGAAGCCCATGACCTAAAACGAGGAGAAGAATTGGGAGCCAGCGAATACATTCTAAAACCGTTCAGCCCAAAAGAAGTCGTGTCGAAAATAAAAGAGCTTTTAAACTAAAGGTCTTTATGCGGAATTGCCTACTGTTTGTCCGATAGAGCTTTTCTATCGGACATTTTTTCGGTCTAATACCTTCTGTTTATCCGATAGAGCTCTTCTATCGGACACTTTTTCCGCCTAACACCTTCTGTTTGGCCGATAGAGCCTCTCTATCGATCACTTTTTCCGTCTAACACCTTCTGTTTGTCCGATAGAGCCTCTCTATCGGACACTTTTTCCGACATGTGCCTTCTGTTTGTAAGATAGAGCCTTTTTATCGGACATTTTTTCGGTCTAATACCTTCCGTTTGGCCGATAGAGCTATCATTCAAATATTTTTATAACCATGCACCTTTTTGAATTTCATTTATATCCCCAAAAAACTCGACCTTATCTCCATCCATGACGATTCCATCGCCATCATTGCATGTATAAATACTCTCTTCCTGATGAAACGAATATTTTAACAGTTCATCTTTATGACCTTGCTCTCTTTCCCAATGTGGCATAAACTCAAAATTCACCAGCCCTAGACCAGTTAAGTCCGTTAGCTGAACCTCATTTAGATCATGGAATTCGGCAATCTTGATGCTTTCTGACATAATTACACTTCCGGCACTGACTCCGATTAAAAGTTTCCCTTCAAGTACCATTTCCTTTATAAAACCAACGATGTTTCTTTCCTGCAGTTTTTTTAAAAATAGATACGTATTCCCCCCTGACAGAAAAATGCCGTCGCAGCTTTTAAACTCCTCAACCTGAGACCAATCAAACTCTTGGTCTACGTCAAAGTAAAAGAATTCCGTAATACCCAATTCCTTAAACTCCGGCTTGGCTTTTTCAAAATATAATCTATTTTCGTCCGTTTGCGATGGAATATAAGCCAGTTTAAAAGCTTCCGGCTTGTTAATTCCTTAATTCTTTTCTTTATATCGCCATTAAGATTTTTCAAATCACTTAAAAGCACTAATCTAGTCATCAGGACCATCTCTTTCCGCTAAATTTCTTCAAAACAAGTTCGCCAAGGGCGCTATAAAAACCGGCAAATTGACCAAAGAAAAAAGAGCCTGAAATAATTCAGACTCATCATTACTTACTTTTTATTTGACCATATTACAAATGGTATTAAAACTAATGACAGCACTCCTCCTGCGAGCGACAAGAAAGCAAAGCTTGAATTCGCCACAACCATGCCGGAAAGCATTCCGCCGGTTGCCCCTGACAGCGCGACTAACACATCCACAGTTCCTTGCATTTTTGCACGGTTCGTCGGATTTGTCGCATCAACAAGGAGAGCGGTTCCGCTGATCAGGCCGAAGTTCCAGCCAAGACCGAGAAGAATGAGAGCGAGGGTGATCCAGAACATAGATTCACCAGGAGCAACAGCCGCCATAATACCTGATATCAGCAGTGTGACCCCTGAAGCTGCTGCCATTGTCGCACGCCCGATTTTATCAACCAGAACACCAGTTAATAAAGACGGCAGATACATTGCTCCGATGTGGAATCCAATGACCATACCAACGGCACTTAAACCATGCCCATGGCTTCCCATATGGACCGGAGTCATTGTCATGATCGCTACCATCACCATTTGAGTGAGTACCATAATAAGTGCGGCCACTCCGATTCCCCGTTTATCCGTAACGAGGGTTTCCTCAACATAATCAGGCGAATTGGTTTTGGCATTTCGCTCAGCTACTGCAATCGCCCTGGCAACCACAAATGGATCTGGCCGAAGGAATATCAATAACACCAAGCCCGCTACAATATAGGCAGCAGCTGCGAGAATGAATGGTCCAGACAGTGCCGGAACTCCTACAGATAGCGCAAACTGCCCCATTGCCTCTACAAGGTTAGGGCCTGCTACAGCGCCGAACGTAGTCGAAACCATTGCAATACTGACTGCAGTCGCACGCTGTTTTGAACTGGCCAGATCCGTTCCTGCATAGCGTGCCTGTAAATTCGTCGCACTTCCCGCACCATAGACCAATAGTGACGCAAAAAGCAAAAAGATATTATTCGTCACTGCAGCTATGATGACACCAATTGCACCGATTCCACCAGTTAAGAATCCCGAGGCAAGACCTGCGCGCCTGCCATAACGCTGTGACAGGCGTCCGACAATGAGTGCAGCCCCGGCAGAACCCAATGTGAAAAGCGCAGTCGGCAAGCCGGCCACTATGTCAGTGCCAAGCATATCCTTCGCTAATAAGGCACCGACCGTTATCCCGGCAGCAAGGCCTGCTCCGCCGAAAATCTGTGATAAAACGACTATTAATAATGTTTTTTTATATAAGGCTTTTTGTTTTTCTGGTGATTCTACATAAGTTTGCAGCCACTCCGGTTGACTTTCAACGGCAGCAGCCTCATCACTTTGACGCGTCATATTCAAAACTCACTTTCTGAAATCAAGATGCTCATATTATACCACATCGGGTATACTTTAGGTATAGTTTCCATTCATCTTTAAAAAAATCAGTACTTCTCCAGCTCCTCTTCTATATCTTCACACAGCGTATCCACATCCATTACAGCAGAATCTGTGTCGGTTGGGAAAATCGAAGGCTTAAATCCATCCACCTTCATCCCTGGAAGCCACTTTTCAAGGAAATCTCTCAACTCAATCTTCTTCGGCCTGCAGCCTTCCCATTCATTTTTAGCGAATGCCTCTGCAAACTTTTCATTAGGGTAAAAAGGCAGCAGAACATTGCCCTCGGCATCTTGTGCAGATGCCCACCCTTCATTATATAACCCCCAAACTTCTTCATAATCTGCTGCTTTTTTGATGAAATACTCATACCTAATCGGTGCTGGCAGCCGAATGACTGCTTCAAATTCCTGTTTATTCAATTACAGCTCTCCTATCTATGTCCATCTTTACGGGATTGGATATACCCATAATACGCGCAGGTTCCATTTTGAGAAAGATCCTTCACCTCAAAACCGCACTTCTCATAAAAGCTGAAATTATTAGCAGATGTATGGGCAAACCAGTCTCCATGCGGGAGTTTTTGTACGCATAGCTGCACAAGCTTCTGGCCGATTCCTTTTCCTCGGTAATCTGATAAAACTGCCAGGTCCATAATGTTCGCAGCCATAATTTTGTCCGAGATAACCCTGACCATCCCGACCATTTCGTTTTGATCCCAGACTGTAAAAGCCCAGGTTGAATTATTGAACATCAGTGAGTACTTTTCCTTTTGCCATTCAGGTGTGTTTCGTGCCCATCCTGCATCCTCAAAAAGTTTCTCCACTTTTTCTGCCGGTACCCCTTCTGTGCCTTCGCGAATGACCAGCCCGTTGAAGTATTGATACATTTAAATAATCCCCTTTTTTAAATATCTTTGGTTTCTTATTCTGTATTTGCCAATAGATGTCCTGCCATAGTTTAACAAATGGCTATCAGATTATTTTAGTCTGTGATGACAAAGCCTAAATATAGGAGGTGAGCTTACTATGGTAAGAATCCATAATCCGGTTAAAGGGAATAAAAACAAAGTTGGTGTCGACGGCCAGCTTCATGGAGGCGTCATGGAAACCGCGGACGAATTTTTCGATTCCATCTTTCAGCAAGGCACAAAAGAGAAATCTGCTGACAAAACCCTTAAACAAAAATAACGCCCTTCCCGGCGTTATTTTTCTCCATTTTCGTTATTGGTTCTTTCTGGACGTTTTGACTAACGATAGTGAAAATTCCCCATTAAATCCTGCTTATTAGACATTTTAAACTCGCCCATAAGTCAAAACGTCTATAAAGACTCTCTTCTTAGACATTTTGTATCCAGCCATAAACCAAAATGCCCATGAATGCCTGTTTATTAGACATTTTGAACTCAACCATACTTGAAGCTGTCCATTAAAGTCCGTTTGTTAGACATTTCAATCCCGGTTGCTCTTTGAAACGTCTATTAAATCCTATTTCTTAGACAATTTACGTGCAGCCAGAGTTCAAAATGTCTATTATTTCTTAAATTTCCTGTTCTCACAAATAAGAAAAGCACTCACATAAAATGAGTGCTTGTCCGTTTTTATTTGCCTGTCTGCTTGTTCATTGCTGACATCATCTGATTGATTTTCTTCTGGGATGGTTTCATACCCATTTGCATCATCATCATTTTAAGCATTTGTTCGTTGATTGGCGGATTTTTCTTCAAGTAGCTCTCCATGTATTTACGAGCAATGAAAAATCCTAGCGCTACACCGACAACCAATGCCAGTATACCAACTAGAATTAGTTCCCACATAAAACTTCCTCCTTCATGTTGTCTAACATACAGTGTACTAAACCAACAGTTATTATACAATATCTGCAGGTTTTTTTCTCTAGTAAAACAATTCAAATTCAAAACTTTTTGTATTAATCAGCCTTTAATGATAGTCATCTATCGTATTATTTGCGTTGACTAGACATATTTTCGTTCTTTTATCGGCTTCAGCCAGCCATATTTATTGGATTCAAGGTCAATAGCCAGGAAGGATGATTCACATTTACGAAGGATCTCAAAAAAGACCGTTTCTGCGTCTACTTGTCCGTGGGATTGTAATTCCAGCCATCTTTCATGCACTTTAAGTGTGGCAGAGCTATTATTTGATTTATTTTCATAAATATATATGCCGTTCTCAACATGGAATCCCTTTGACTTGGAAAGCTGTTGATGAAGGAGCTGATGGATGCGAAGTGCAGGAATGGATTTCGTGACGAATTTGACTTGCTTGGCGATGATGGATTTAAGATCATGGTTTGCTTGACTATATTCCAAAAACAATTGATAAAACATCCGTTCTCTTCCGAAATAATGGGAGGCAAATTCATCTTCTATTAGATATAGCTGGTAGGATCTCACCTGATCCCCTCCTCTGCAGACAAGCTTTTGTCTTTATTATAGGAAAACATTGGGTCTTCGTTTGTCTAAAGATGCCGAGAAAAACCACTAATTATGTCGAATTCAAAACTTTCTTACTTTTTATTATAAAATTCTATTTTTCAGTTGTCACGAGATTAGAGGTTTATTTGAAATTTTACCGTATAAGGAATATTGGGTTGTAATGGGGGGAATATATCAATGTTGATTAGAAAAAGAAAGGATGACTATGCATGGCTACCGTACTTTACATTACAGCAAACCCCAAACCGGTTGAGGAATCTTTCAGTTTATCGGTTGGCGAGGAGTTCATTAAAGCTTACCGTGAAAACAATCCTGACGATGAGGTAATTAGACTGGATCTATATAAAATGGATGTTCCATTTATCGATACAGATGTCTTTAGCGGCTGGGGCAAATTACAGCAAGGATCTGCTTTTGACCAGCTTAGCGATGATGAAAAACAAAAAGTGAGCGCGATCAATAAACTGACGGATCAATTTATTGCCGGAGATAAATATATTTTTGTCACACCATTTTGGAACTTTAGCTTTCCGCCAAAAATGAAAGCTTATATTGATAACATTGCGATTGCAGGGAAAACATTCAAGTATACGGCAGAAGGCCCCGTCGGTTTACTTGGTGGTAAAAAGGCTCTTCATATCCAGGCACGTGGCGGTATCTATTCAGAAGGTCCAGCCAAGGAACTGGAGTTCGGTGACCGATATCTTCAAGCCGTTCTCGCATTCATGGGGATCACTGATGCCGAAACTCTAGCAATAGAAGGTATGGCGGCTATGCCTGATAAAGCACAGGAAATTAAGCAACAAGCAATCCAGAAAGCGAACGAGCTTGCCAAACAATTTTAATACAGCAAAAAAGCCTGTTAATGCAGGCTTTTTTTACTGATTATTTCACACCGTCCAATGGAATATCCATGCGATGGTCAAAGCTGAAAACAGTTGCTTCCGAGATTTCCTGTTCATCATTGTTTCCTTGCTGAACTCCCTGTTTTACAGCTGCACCGTCCAGTGGAATCTCCTTACCATATTCAAACATTAGTACACACCTCCTGATTTATAGTATGGGTATTTATTACTAATATATTTACCGTGCTCACTCGTTTTTCCTGCCTGTAGTAAATAATTTTAAAAATAAGAAAACACCCGAAAAAATCGGGTGTTAACTTGAAAGAGAATTACGATACTTCACAATATATTGTTTTAGTTTTCCTTTTAAATTTATAAGTCCCTCTGTCAATTCCATGCTCTCTGGAACATCAACTACTTTGAGCAAACTGACAAAGGTTAAGAGGTTATGCATTCGAATGAACATTGGTAGTTCTTTTACTAGCATCTGGTCAAGCTGTGTTTCTGATTGATACCCTGATATGAATGCATGCACAAATGGATTCCCTATGTCATCACGTGTTACTAAAATGTCTCTTAAAGCATAGGCAATATCGGCAACAAACCAGTTGTTCATACAATCATCAAAATCCAAGATACCGATCTTTCCATCTTGCCAGATTAAATTGTCCAATTCAAAATCATAATGAATCACACCGAAGTTTTCGTTGGAACGCCTCAAAGCACCAACCCAATGCTTAATTGCATCAAACTCCTTTAAAGCTGCAGTTTCATAGTCTGATATATTTTTAAAGACTTCATCCAGCTGGTCTTGTACATCTTTTCTTCCTGACACATATTCTGCTGGCATTTCCTTGAAAATCTTATGCAGGCGTCCAAGGTGGTTTCCCCAGGCATGAAAATCGTCTTCTTCAAGTTCCTCTATCTCTAGTTGTTTACCTGGAAGAGCTTCGAAAACAACTGCATAATAAGTGCCAATGTCCGCTTCGATACACTCAATAAGATTACCATTACTTGATCTTACAGGAAGTGCCACGCAAATAGGCTGATCTCTTAGATACTCAAGTATCTTCATTTCACTTTCAATTTGCGAATATGCTTTTTCGCTGGCATCACTGAACCGTAAAAAATATTTTTTTCCTGCTTTTTTAAAAACAAACAAAAAGTTTGAACTTGCACGATAGTAATAGACAGTCCCTCTGTCATACCCCCATCTCTCCAGGATTTCTTCTGCCAGAGTACTTCTCCATTCCCCGTCTACTGTTTTAACTACTTTTGCCATTGTAACAAGATTCATCATTATTAATCCCACCAGTTTAGTTTAAAAACAACCACTGGAATGAATATTGCCAAACAAAATACATCTGCCCTCTATCAATCCTCACAGGCATTTGAACGGATTAAGCACAAAAAAGGACCACGAGTTTTATTCTTCCCTCGTGGTCCATCTCTCTACTATCTTTCATCCGTATAAGTGAGTGGCAAACATTTTATTCCCGAGGTTATTCTTAAAAGGTCAAACATATGCCGTCTCACTCCCTTCGATATTAGTAAGCTAATTATATATGACATTTTTGGTAAAGTCAACCAAGGTACTAAAATGAACGTTTAGTTGAACCCTTGCTTAAATCTTCTGGAATACTGACTGTAATGGATTCCATATGTTTTGCAACCTTGGTGCTATAGGTGAAGTCACCATAGCAATAGGGATAGCGGAAATTATTTTTATCACCGCCGCAATCATAGGTTTGCGGATTTTTTTCAACCTGGATCATGGAGAACTTCTTTGCCAGCTCCTCACTGTGCTTCCCGCCGTTTTTGGCTACAAAATCAATATAGCCTATTCCCATATTGTAAGACTGGATGACTGTCGGGAAATCAACTTGCATTTTTTTGCCATGGTCCACAACACGCTGATAGTACTTCACACCTTGCTGGATGCTTTGCTGGGGATCCTGGATGCTGTTAGGAGCTAATCCCAATGACTCAGACGCCTGCATAGGGTCGCCACCCTTTCCCCTGCTTTCCTGCATCATCAATGCAGCCACCGTTATGGTGTGTTCTTCCATCCCAAACTTTTTCAATTCGTCTTCTATCATCGGCGTATACTTGGCAACTTCTCCTATCGAATTATTCATACTAACATTCATTTTTTTAAAACTTTCATTATATAATTCCAGGAATCTATCAAGTAGAAGAAAGCCAATAAAACTCATAAAAAGTAAGATGGCCAGATTGAAATTTCTCTGCACTTGCTTTTTCTTTTTGGGTTTCTTTTTTGTGTATTTCATTGATATTTCTCTCCCAAATTCGTTCTCTATCCTCCTATAATATAAAAAATACAGCAATTTTAAAAGGGAGCGGCAATCAATATGCCGGCTCCCTCACTTAGTTTAATCTTCATAAATCATTTTCCGTGTCATTCCACCATCAATAACAAGGTCTTGTCCATTAATAAAATCGTTCTCCGGGTCAGTTAAATAGAGGCATGCTTTTGCTATATCCTCCGGTCTTCCGACTCGGTTGGACCAGTGCTGTAGATGGTCTTTTTCACGTAATTCATCATAATCATCTGTCTGGATCCAGCCAGGGCTTATAGAGTTGACTGTAATTCCTTTCTCTTGAAGCGAAGCAGCAAGGGCATGTGTCAAGGCAACAATTCCTCCTTTAGAGGAAGCATAAGCTTCGGAATTCGGTTCTGACATGGTGGCCCTTGTCGATGCTATATTGATGATCCGCCCACCTTTATCCATCCTTCTGGCAGCCTCACGGGATCCAATGAAGACACTTCTGAGATTGGTAAAAATAACATCTTCCCATTCCTCAGTTGTAAGCTCAAATAAGGGCTTGAATCTTGACACTCCGGCATTATTGACCAATATATCAATCTGGCCAAAGTCATTCATAACACGTTCCATCAGGGAGAGAAGATCGTTTTCTTTCCTGACATCTGTTTTATAAAAGGCTGCTTGTCCACCGAACTTCTCTAAGGTGGAAATCAGTTCTTTCCCCTTTATCTCATCTAAATCGGCTATGCACACATTTGCATACTCTTTTGCGAAAGCTTCAGCAATTCCTTTCCCAATCCCATTCGCCCCACCAGTTATGATGATTGTCTTTCCTTCAAACCTACCTGACATGGTACAGACCTCCTTTTAAATCAAAGTAATATTATCATTGATTCCACATCGAATATGATTTCAATCCTAGTAATAAAAATAAGCCAGACTGCCTTAACAGTCCAGCTAGGGAATTATTTCTTCTCTTCTGTTGATACTTGCCACTCGACACCAAACTTATCTGTCACCTGGCCGTAAGCCGGGCTCCAGAATGTTTCCTGAAGTGGCATTGATACTTTTCAGTCTTCTTGGAGCTTTTCAAAAATTTCTTTTGCTTCAGAAGCGTTATCCACCATGAGTGCAATTGTTACCTGAGATCCGAGCTGAAATGGATGTCCAGGAAATGTATCAGATAACATCAGTTTCGCATCTCCAATGTTCATCTGAGCGTTCAGTACTCGGTTCTTTGCTTCTTCAGGAAGTGGATACTCAGGATTTGGA
Organism: Mesobacillus sp. LC4; assembly: GCF_053543455.1. Taxonomy (NCBI): domain Bacteria; kingdom Bacillati; phylum Bacillota; class Bacilli; order Caryophanales; family Bacillaceae; genus Mesobacillus; species Mesobacillus sp. LC4. The sequence goes on along the minus strand of NZ_JBGCUB010000005.1, from coordinate 282,867 downwards.
GGCACATCTCCAAATGTTTGGAGGCTAACTACTTGGGCTCCTAAAGCCTCCTGATAAAACTTCACTGCTTCCTGGCCATTTCCATCCGTCACCAGATAAGGGACAATTCCTGTAATCATTTCAGCACCTCTTTCAAAAATTTAAGAACATCAGTTCGTAACTATTTTAACATTATCTGTTATTGAGTTCAATTTTATTCAGGTATAAAAATAAAAAAGCGGAAGTTCCGCTTTTTTTTACAAACTGTTAATACGGCAAGTCATCCCCACTTTTGTCGCGGATGATAACCTCATATTCATCTTCCTTAACCCTTGAATTCGGTTTTTCACTTTCAACAAACTTGCCGATTTCCTCACGGATTTTGATGACCGTTTCTTCAGCTACCTCATCAGATGGCTTTAAATTGGTCTTGATGATCATTTTCATTTTATTTTTTTTGTAGGAATATCCATACCCTGTCACATGATACTCTTTTTTCAAGGCCAACCCTTCATAAATGCTTCTCATATAACCCAGCCAAATGTCTTCACGGTTATTTTTTTCTATATCGACAATTTCTATGGTAACTTCTTTTTCGTACCCTTCATTTTTGGCTGCCAGGGTTGTAGCTTGTTTAATTTCTTCTACACTGTTTTCTGTTTTGGGTATAGCAACTTCAATCAGGCTATTGAATGGATTTACGTATAGAATGTCAAATCCTGATTGTTTAAGTTCAGCTTCTAGGTTTTCACCCAGCTTGGCTAATTCTTCCTCCTCCTTAGTAAGTGGGATAACTTGAGGTATATAGGAGCTGACTTTAATTTTATAGGAATCGTATCCTTTACTTTTTAGAACTTTCTCTGTTATAGCTGTGATTTTCTCCCGCTCCCGTTCAGCATCTTTTTCAGAACCCTCGATCCTGATTTCAAAACTGGTCACGTTTCCCGGAGTCATTCCTAGGGAGAACTTGTGATACCCCTCTTTCTCTAGCGCTTCCCAAAGCATGGTATCAACAGATTTCGTCTGAAAAACCTGCCCCAGGTATGGAATTTTTGAAGCCATTTCAGCTACAGCAGGATTAAAGAATGCAGAACCAGCCGTTACCCCTAATGCAATTATAGCTGCTGCTGCGACTTTGAAAGTTCTATTTCTCCTAACTTTTCGGGGAGGTGTCATTCGTTTTTCTTCCTTCTTAATGTTTTTGGCAAAATCATAAAGTGAAGATGGCACCTCGATCTTTTTCATTTCTTCCTCTAACTCTCTTTTGATTAACTTGTCTTCGTTATTCATTGTGTGCTCACCCCTATAATTTGATTTTCCATTAACCTTGCCTTCAATGCTTTTCTGGCTCTATGGAGATGAGATTTGACTGTGGAAGTTTTTAAGCCAAGCATTTCTGAGACCTCTTGGATGGAGAAATCCTGAAAATAGTACAAGAGCAATACATTGCGGTAATCCCCGTTCTTGAGGGACTGAATCCCTTGATTGATTTCCAGGTACATTTCATCCTGGAGCACATCGTCGACTACCTCTCGCTGCTCTTTTAACGTATCGATTTCGATTACAGTTTCCTTCAACCTTGCATTCTTTCTAACGCTATCAATAGAGCGATGTGAAACCAACTTGTAGAACCATGTGTTGAAATAGATGATTTCCTTGCCGGCCATGATATTTCGATATGCCTCTATCATTGCGTTTTGAACGACTTCTTCTGCTTCTTCCTTTGACCGGACAATACTGTAACTCGTTTTATATGCCTTTTCAATCAAGGGATTCAACAACTCAGCGAATGCTGACTCATCTCCATTATGAATTCGCAGCATCAGTTCTTTCTGTTCCAAAAACAGCACCTCCCTGTTTGATTCTACTCTATAGGCGAAGTCAACCTCATTCTGGTTGCAAAATGACGAAAAATATATTAATGGCTCTGTTAGATTCGCCTGTTGATTTTCGTTACAGACCATCCGCTTTCTGCGGACTACAATCAACAGGGAGTTAAAATATTCATTTTGCTTTAATAGAGCCCGATTTTTAACAAATCCATGTTAGTCTACTATTAACTTAGCCCCAGCTGATTTTAACATAGATTTCCAATTCCCATTCAAAAAAAGAGTACGGAACCATTTATGGTTCCGTACTCTTTAGAAACAATTATTTAATTTTGCTCAAGCAATGCCTTTACGCGTGCTACTACGTTGTTTACTGAGAATCCATACTCTTCCATGATCTTCTCACCTGGAGCTGATGCGCCGAATGTATCAATTGCAAGAACTTCCCCTTCGTCACCAACATAACGGTGCCAACCAAGTGAAGATCCCATCTCAATTCCAAGACGCTTCTTGACAGACTTAGGAATTACGCTTTCCTTGTATTCCTTAGACTGTTGTTCGAAGCGATCCCATGAAGGCATGCTAACAACAGCTGCATCAATACCCTCAGAAGCCAACGCTTCTTGTGCCTTAACGGCTAAGCCAACTTCTGAGCCTGCTGCAAGAATCAATGCATCAGCAGTATCTTTTCCAGCTGGAGAAATGACGTAAGCACCTTTCGATACGCCTTCATATGCGTTCTTATCAGTATCTTTGATTGTCGGCAAGTTTTGACGTGTCAACACAAGTGCCGTAGGTGTCTTTGTAGACTCAATTGAAAGCTTCCAAGCAGCGGCTGTTTCGTTGCCATCTGCAGGTCGAATCACAGACAGATTTGGCATAGCACGAAGTCCAGCGAGCTGTTCAACTGGTTCGTGCGTAGGTCCATCTTCTCCTACTGCAATGCTGTCATGAGTGAAGACGTATGTTACAGGCAAGCCCATCAATGCAGCCAATCTGATTGCTGGCTTGAGATAATCAGAGAACACGAAGAATGTTCCGCCAAATATCTTCAGTCCACCGTGTAGAGCCATACCGTTCATTGCAGCACCCATAGCGAACTCACGAACACCAAACCAGATGTTGCGGCCTTCAAATGAACCTGGGAAGAAGTCACCAGTTCCCTTGATCATGGTTTTGTTTGAACCAGCAAGGTCAGCAGATCCGCCGATCAAGTAAGGCAGGTTTTTCGCAATGCCGTTAAGTGCTTCACCAGAAGAAGCGCGGCTCGCAAGGCTCTTGCCTTCTTCGTATACCGGAATGTCTTTATCCCATCCTTCTACTAACTCGCCCTTCATCGCTTTTTCAAGCTGTGCTCCTAGTTCAGGATATTCGCTCTTATATTTTGCAAAAAGTTCGTTCCAAGCTTGTTCTGTCTGTTCACCTTTATCAGCGATTTGCTGTTTGAAGTGATCATATACTTCGCTTGGCACATGGAAGTCTTCTTCAAAAGTCCACTTATAAGCTTCCTTTGTAAGCTTCAATTCATCTGCACCGAGTGGAGCACCATGGACATCTGACTTACCTGAAAGGTTAGGTGAACCATATCCAATGACGGTTTTCACTTCAATCATTGTTGGGCGATCTGAATCTGATTTCGCTTCCTCGATCGCTTTAGCGATTTCCTCAAGGTTGTTACCATCTTCAACTCGGACATATTGCCATCCGTAAGCTTTGAAGCGCCCTTCAATACTTTCTGAGAACGACTTATCAAGGTCGCCATCCAGTGAAATATCGTTTGAATCATAAAGGACGATCATTTTGCCTAATTTTAGGTGGGCTGCTAGGGATGCCGCTTCAGCAGAAACACCTTCCATTAGATCGCCGTCACCGCAAATGCTGTATGTATAGTGATCAACGAGATTATAGTTATCCTTGTTGTAGGCCGCTGCAAGATGACGCTCAGCCATTGCCATACCGACTGCCATAGCAACCCCCTGACCAAGTGGTCCCGTAGTTGCGTCTACACCAGCCGTGTGTCCAAACTCAGGATGCCCTGGAGTCTTGCTTCCCCACTGACGGAACTGTTTAATATCATCCATCGTTAAGTCATAACCTGCAAGATGCAGCAAGCTGTATAACAGCATTGAACCATGCCCAGCAGATAATACAAAGCGGTCGCGGTTGAACCATTCCGGGTTTTTAGGGTTAATGTTCATGTAACGATTCCACAGTGTGTAAGCCATCGGAGCAGCCCCCATCGGCATGCCTGGGTGGCCGGAATTAGCCTTTTCAATTGCATCAATTGATAAGGTACGAATGGAATCAATTGAAAGCATATCAATTTCTTTAAACATAATATACATCCTTTCTATAGGTACTAGCTACATTCTTAATATTATAGCGAGAGCAATCATTATACAACAAATTGTGCCTAAAAGAGACAGAAATGGCCGTATTGTTATATATTTTGACACAATCTCGCTATGATATGTAAAATACATGGTTCTTTAATTGAAAAAATAGGTGCTAGAACGCGCTTTTACAAATTGAAGACATCGCATTCTCTATCCTACTTAGTCTAATTACCATTAAATCAGTAGATGAAACGAGCAGATAACACCCTTTTTTCAATTTTTCTATTGTAATGAGAAAATCAGCAAAATAAAAATAAAAATGGAATACATTCGGCATGTATTCCAAATCTGCATATATTTAATGAAGCTTGTTCTTCGCTTTTTCGTCTTTAAGTTTTTCAGGTGTAACATCATTGCCTTCTGGATCCACTATGGTAACACCTTTAAGTGTATTAAGCATAGAAGACCGGAAAGACTGTAAATATTCTGCTCGAAGCTTCGTTTGTTCTTTTGCTTCTTCTTCTGTCAACTTAGATGATTTTGCTTTCCTTGCCAGTTCATTGATTCTAGCAATTTTATCACTTGATAGCATTGTAAAGCTCCTTTGTAAAAAATTACGTCAAATGTCATCTTACTAAAATTATTGAGATTTTACAAGAATAGAGCTTTTATTCGTCTGCTTCTATGTACTCAAGATATCGTCGGTTTACTGTTGCTTTGGATACATTATAACCGAATCCCCTTAGAGTAGCAGCGATCTCCGCAAATGTCAGCCCATTATTGCGCAGCCTGACAATTTCCTCAATCGGCATCTCTTTTCGTTCCCGGCCCGAATGATCACCCTGATTTTTTAGATTGCGCTGGGGTTTGTATCCGTGTTCAATCGCTCGTTTCATGCCCCTTTTGATCTTAATGTTATGGATTTTCCTTTGATACTCTTCGACCATACTGACAATTTGGAGCACCATGGAATCTGATTCTGAAAGTTGCAGCTCCCCACTATGTGAGACACTATATAATTTCACATTTTCTTTAAGGATACAATGCAAAATCGCAACTTTTGCATTTCCTCTTCCAAGTCTCGTTTCATCCTGGATCAGCAGTGCCCCTATATTTTTATCCTTAATCAATTCCAGCAGCTCAAGTATCCCTTCTCTTTCAAGATCATAACCGCTGGCCTGTTCTTTAATGATACTGGCTACTTCAAAGCCATAACTGCCTGCCAGGCGAAGCAGCTCTTCTTCCTGCCTCGCAAGAGAAGTTTCCTGTGTTTCTTTCGTTGTACTTACACGGCAATAAATGATTGCTTTCATGTTGTCACCTTATTCTGTTCCAATCTACTTTCCTGCACCGGCAATTTGAGTAGGTTCAATCTGTTCAGCCACAACAGGGATTACCAGCTCGTCACCCGGATAGACCATTTCACCGACAATTCCATTTTCTTTTTCTACCCAGCTTACAAATTCATTTTCAGATAAATTGTGTTCGTTGGCAAATGATTCAGCAATCTTCCATAATGTTTGCCCTTCTTCTATAGTAACAGTTATGTAAGCATCTTCGTTATTTAATTGAGCTTTAGCCACGAATGTGAAGACTAAGCTGACAGCAAGCAAGATCATTCCATATGAATAGTTTTCCCATAGTTTTTTCATTTCGACACCCCTTAACGAATGTATGTTCGGTTTATTGATTTCATTATAAATCGAACGTTTGTTTTGTGTCAACTCAAAAATTCGAACTTATGTTTGTATCCGTGGAAAAGACATGGTATAATTAGGACAAGAAAAATATACGAGGTGCGTGAATATGACAAAGTTATCTAAGCGGCAACAAGATATATTTGAATTCATAAAAGGCGAAGTCAAGAAAAAAGGGTATCCGCCATCCGTACGTGAAATAGGCGAAGCAGTTGGACTTGCCTCTAGCTCCACTGTCCATGGGCACCTTGCCAGACTTGAGAGCAAAGGCTTGATTCGACGCGATCCTACTAAGCCGCGTGCAATAGAAATTCTCGAAATAGAAGATGATGCACGTATTCCAAAGTATAATGTCGTTAATGTTCCTGTCGTTGGTAAAGTAACAGCGGGTATGCCGATTACCGCCATTGAAAATGTTGAAGAGTACTTCCCTCTCCCAGATCGCCTTGTTCCGCATGATGAGCAGGTTTTCATGCTTGAAATCATGGGTGACAGTATGATCGAAGCGGGCATCCTTGATGGGGACTATGTGATTGTTAAGCAGCAAAAGACTGCTAATAATGGAGATATTGTAGTAGCGATGACTGAAGACGATGAAGCAACAGTAAAGCGCTTCTTTAAGGAAAAGGATTATTTCCGGCTGCAGCCGGAAAACCCAACGATGGATCCAATTATCCTTCGTAATGTATCCATTCTCGGTAAAGTCATTGGTGTCTACCGCCATATGCATTAAAAAAAGCAAGCGTCTTCGCTTGCTTTTTTTATTATCTATAAAGCTTTTAAGCTGTACATATATGAAACTAGCACATTTATAAAAAAACTAGTTAGAAACCCTAACAACTTGTCCGTCTCCACATAAGATATTGTGTAAGTATCTTTCAAGTTGGAAAGGAGTTGAGTTTCTAATGGGATACAATCGTAATGACAATGATGTTGCAGGCGTATTTTATCCTAACCGTGACAGGGACAGAGTCAGGGCAACTGTTGATTTTGATGACCTCTGCCGTGCTGTGCGCCGTTGTATTATCGAGGATTTGGTAGCTGGCGCTCGGGATGATCGGGATGACGATCGTGACCGCCGCCACAGAAAGTGCGGTTGCAGAAACTAACTAAAAAAATCCCGAAAGGTTTTGACCTTTCGGGATTTTTCTATTTCCACTGAATGGATTGAACAGGTAGCACATCTTTTAAAACTTCAAAGTATGCAGCATTTTGATTTTGAGTTAACCAAATGTGCACGGTACCGCTGTCTTGATTCGTTCTGATCAACCTTCCCATTCCTTGTCTTAGGCGAAGGAGCATATATGGAAGATCTACCTCTTGACCGGGATTTTGCGCATGTTTTCTTTTCGCCTGGAAGACCGGGTCATGAGGCGGGAATGGCAAGGAAGAAATGATAACTTGAACCAATGACTCTCCTGGCACATCCAGTCCTTCCCACAGATTGTAGGAACATAAAACGGTCACAGTGTCTGTCTGGAATTCCTTTACCGTTTCACTAATTTCACGGTCACCCTCAAACAAAATAGGGAAGCTCCACTCATGTTTTTCAGTCCAATCGCGGAATCGTTCCATTTCCTGCATAGTAGAGAATAGTATAAGAGAGCTGCCATTACTGCTTCTAACGTCATCCCCTATTTTCTCCCACTTCTTCATTTCATCATCCTCAATGTGTGCCACCAATTCCATTTGCTCTTCATAATCAAATGGAGACGCTACAGTAAATGATGAGTACTTCTCAATCCCGAGGCTCTTCGCTATATAGCTGAAATCTCCGGCCTGAGACAAGGTAGCTGAAGAAAATACAAACGGGATACTTTGGGAAAATACTTCTTTTTTCAGAATATCCTCAACCAGCCTCGGCATGATGACAAGTGAAGTTTGTACTTCATTTTCTTCAAGCCAGAAAATCCCTTCGTCGTTCTTCAAGAAAATTGAAAGACCATATGCGAAAAACTCCAGATATTCTTCCATGATTTTCAAATGATATTCGTCGATCAGGAACATTTCTGCGTCAAAGACGAGCTGGTCCATTAAATCGCTAACCTTTTTCTCGAGAGTTTCCGCTGTTTTCCTGATACTTGATAGCATTGGTACTTCTTTTCGATTAGATCCTTCTATCGCCGAGGAGTTCTCAACTAAAAGGTCAAACCATGCATCATGCAGCTCCAAAATATCTTCTATTAAATAAAGAGACTCCTCTCGGACGTCCTGGTGCATATACCCCGTAAGCACAGTGGTCAAGGTTTGTGAGTTGAATCTGTATGTTAATCCCTTTTGCGCTGCGAATTCAAGCAAATGCCCCTCATCAAAAATCACCGTACTAGCATCTGGAAGCAATGGCATCTGCCCTTCCCGTTTACGGGATTCTTTCGTCCATACATGCTCCATATAAAAGTCATGCGAACAAATGATCAAATCCCCTGCATGGCGGTAATAGTCACGGTTCAAGGTTTGGCCGCAGCGATGGCGCCAGCTGCATGTTGAGCATTGCTGAAGCGGGTCCCAAGCCATTGATGACCATTTTTCATTCGTGACCCATGGGTATTCCTTTCGGTCTCCATAGCGAGAAAAAGCATTCATTGAAATTCCTTCATCAAAGATGAAATCCGGAAGCCGGTCATGGACATCAAGGATTTCCGTGTCGCTTGATGTATTTGATAGATCATCAAGCTTCTTTACACAAACATACTGCTCTCTTGCCTTTGCCAGACGGACATCGACCTTCAGTCCCAGCGCCTTTTCAAGTTTCTCAATATCGCCGCCTTCTTTAACGAGCTGCTCGATCAGCGTCTCATCTGAGCAGGAGACAATCGCTGGCTTTCCCATGTATCTTGCGTATAGAATGGCATAAATAAGATATACGAATGTTTTACCGGTTCCTACACCCGCTTCTGCGAAAACAATCCCTTTATTCTTAAAGGCTTGCTCCACCTGGAAGGCCATATAAATCTGTTCATCACGCAGTTCATAGCCTTTTTCAGGCAATATATCATAAAAGACATCACCAATATAATCCCCTAACAAATCAAAGAAGGTATCATTCTTGGTAATGGTAAATGGAAGGTTATTTTTCATTAAAGTTCTCCTCGAGAATATTAGTTCTGGCAAAAAAGCCAGCTTTTATCATAACAGATAATCAGTCATTTAGTGAAAGAATTGAAATATAAAATATAGGCAAAAATAACAATTCCATTTTCAGGAATTAACTGTTAAAATAATCCTAATTCTAGTGAAGGGGAGTTCTAATGAAAGCAAAACAAGTCATCTACATTCAATTTGCTCTCATTGCTTTACTGATTCTAATTACTATTTTTCAGTACAATAGAATTACAGATTTTAAGAGTGAGTTAGGTTACACTTTTCAACGGACTGTAAGGGATACCCTATTTCTGCTGGAATATGATGGCGATCCAAATATTTGGATCAAAAACTTGCAAGAAAAAAATGGGGAATTTGCATTAGCTTCTCACATTGGAGAATTAACTCGCCTAAGCAGACAATACCATATGATGAATGGGAAAATATCAATGATAGGAGTAATGCTAGATTCGCTGGCTGATGAATACCATCAACTAGCTGTAAATAAAGAAAATAATGTGGATTACTCTCAGAACAAAGAAGAAGTTAATCGCAAAAAAGACTTCCTCATTCCATTATTAAATAAAGTAGACTCAATATCCGGTGAAAACGAAAGAAAATATTATAAAGAATTCACTGACTCGGAATCTAAAACGTCAAACCTTGTGTGGAGGGAGTACAAGAAATATGAAAGAGAAGATTGATTACGTCATTCGCAAAGAAGAAACAGTTGATTTCACTGGGATTAGAGAAATCAATCTACAGGCTTTTGGGAATGGAGAAAATGAAGCTAATTTAATTGAACTTATTCGTAATTCGGAGAACTTTATCCCTGACTTAAGCCTCGTGGCGGCTAAGGGTGATGGTGAAATAATCGGACATATACTTTTTAGCATCATCCATCTTATTACCGATCAAGGAACAGTTCCAACTCTAGGTCTTGCACCAATGGCCGTGAAACCAGATTTTCAATATAGCGGGATCGGTTCTGCTCTTGTCAATGAAGGAATCAAGGCTTGCAAGGCTTTTGGATATGATCATGTATTTGTTCTGGGCCATCCGAACTTTTACCCTCGTTTTGGCTTTTCACCATCCAGCGAATTTGGGATTAAAGCCCCTTTCCCTGTGCCTGACGAAGTTTTCATGGCTCTTGAGCTAAAAGAAGGCTCATTAACAGGTTTACAGGGAAAAATTGAGTATCCGCTTGCTTTTAATGCAGTGAGTTGATTTTTTCGTACTAAAAAGTGAGGTGAAATGGATTAATTCCTTTTCTCCTCACTTTTTTTGCATTAGATCATAAAAGGTTATACCAATAGCCAACCCTAAGGGTATTCCAAAGTCCAGAAAACCAAGCCTATCTGGTCTAAAAAAATAGTTTAAAGTCCATGTTACCACCATTAAGAATACAAACGTTCCCACGAATTTCAATATCCTTATTTTTATGTCCGTTGCAGTTAATTTCCTAATGTTCATAACAATCATAAACATTTGAAAGAGCGCAAAAAAAAGCAAGAATAAAACAAACCCGATTACAAATCCTAAGGAATATGGCGTATCTTTATCTGTTACTATGATGTACATCGTAACAATCAGGCCTATCAGGAACATAAGATAAAGAGTGATTGTAATCCACTTTAGTTTTTTAGTGTTCAATGCAATTCCCCTATTCCGCGGAAAGCAATTCAGATTCAAGAAGATCAACCTGTTCTTTATCTGTTAACCTCCCATAACCCTCATTTTCTTTTTCGCTGACAATCGTAGCCGTTTCGCCTTCAAACCAAATCCGATATTGGTACAATCTTTCCGGCATATTCTTTTCTTCTCGGATGAAGAATGTCGCTAGTATATCCTCTTTCCTGGACATTTCAGCTTCTGTTCTTGGTGACCATTTGACTTCATCAAAGGCTTTCTGGATTTTCATCAGCCTTTCCTTTGAGGTAATGATCTTTTCTTCCCCATTATTTATGCCCTCTTCAGTCAGTATTTGCACATCGATTCTGGTCAACTCAGGTTCATAATTAGCACAGCCTGTTCCAAAAAGAATAAAAACAAATAAGCCAATAATAAATTTTCTCATCTCAATCTCCAATTCTATTCATATAACTAGTTTTTCTGGAAATCAATCAGTTGATAGTTTTCTTCAGACATTTCTTCAAGGGAAGTAATCACTGCAAGGAACCGATTGTACAAAATCTGGATTTCTGGCTGTTGGTCTACTGAAGAAACAGTGTCAGTATAGCTCTTCTTATTCTGATAAAAATGGATTTCCTGCCAGATTTCCTTATCGTCCTTGCATTGCAAAAACAAAGTCTGTTTCTGGATAAAACTTGAATACATTCGTTCGGCCTCATTTTGTATTTCGAGGTATTCCTGCTCCTTACCCGGCTTTAAGCGGTATCTAAATATTTTTACAAACATGTTCCTACCTTCTATCTTTATTTACTTAGTTGAAGACGAATCCAATAGCGCAGCATCCCTTTACATCATTCATATAAATCTCCCATATTGTTGGTTAAGGGCACATTGTTTTCCTGCAGTTTCTCCATGATTTTAAATTTATTGTTCTGTACCTTGGTGTTATAGGGCAGTTCGACTACTTCTCCAGATTTAGTGATCAAAGTCAGATGGTCAAGGACTGTTACTCCGTTGCTCTTCACGAAAATCTCATTCGCTTCTTTAATATCGTTCCAATAGTAAGAGTCAATTGTGTTGAACGTTTTATGGTCATTAAAATGCATACCCTCATTATCAAGGTAGTAATAATTAGACACACCAAACAGGAAAAATGGAATGCTTCCTAAGATAAGGAGGAGAGATACCCACTTTAGCCCTTTCCAATCAAACTTCCACCGTAAAAATAAATGCAGCAATAAAGTTACCGCGACCCAAAGCATCCCAATCATGAAAAGTATATAAGCAGAAGGTGGCGAAACGTAAAACCATTTATCAGCTGACAGATAAAGATAATCCTGTATAAAATAAACGAAAACGAGTGGCATGAACAAACTGCTGATGATTATTATAATCGCTGATACGAGGATTAAATACGAGGTATTCTCTGAAATGAAACTTAAACGCGACATAACCTTTCCCCCTTTTTGCTTTATATTAAGTACTACGCAAATTAGGGGAGAAGGTTTCAAATAATCTGACTATTCGCACACCCAAACGTTCATTGATTCTTAAAAATGCCTTTCCATTGGCTCCTTACTATGTGTGTAGCCATTCCTTCTATAAAACTCAATGCCTGTATCACTGGGCCAGACGATGATGAATTCGAACTTGTTTTCCTCAGCCCAATCATTGACACATGATATCAGCTTGCTGCCTATCCCTTTTCCCCTATGTCCGAGAACAGTATATACATTTGTCATATAAGCAAACGGATTTGTGGTCCTGCCTGGACGCGGGACCTTCTGAATCAATTCAATATAGATATGGGAAACGATTTCCCCGTTATTTTCGGCAACCCAAACAAACCACTTCTCGCTCTGTATCGCAGTTTCGAGGAACTCTCTGCATTCTTTTTCAAAGGAAGCATACTCCACACCCTCTCCCATTTCAGGGTAATCTTCAAGCGTGAAATCCCATCTCATTCTAATTAATTGATCAATATCACTCTTCTTAGCTATTCGAAATTCCATATGATCCTCCTACTTTTAAAAATGAAGCTAAGTCACTGTGTACTGTTAACTCGTAGACTTCATCTTTCTCACCATAAAATAACTCAGTCCAAAGGGGACCAATGGAACAAGAGCCAAAACCCTAAACCAATTCTCGGCTCCCAAAAAATAGAGAGACGGTAGAGTCACAGCAAGCCCGCTCATAAGGAGAAGCTTCCATGATTTAGCTATAAAGCCTCCAATTAACAGGAAGCCAAACGCTACGACTAACAGCCAAAATATTGTTCCAGCCATGCATCATCCTCCTAAAATACTTCATGAGTGTTTTTCTTCAGTGCACCCAAATCATAAAGAATAGCTGCATCACTATTTTCACACCACATTTCTTTTACTTTGGATCCTTCAAATACGAAGATCATAATACCGGTCTCTTTAACACGTTGATTTCCTGACGGTATATCAAACCAGCCACCTTTATATGTCATCCATCCGGTGTAGCGCACCACCAGCTTATTGTTCTGTTCAATCAAATCCTCAAGTACCCATTCATCATCATGAAATACAGAGCGATACCATTTCATGAAATCAACCATCGAGTCCCTTGTATTTTCACCATTTCGCGAATGGTAAACAAAGTCCAATGTGGTAAGTTCCTCAATCACATTAAGATTCCCCTGTGTAAAATATTTACTGAACCATTTTTCAACCACTAATCTCTTATCCAGACTAATCATATTCCCACCCCTAAAATCATCGTAATCACTTGTCCAGCAGCCATAGGCCACCAATATTAATCCCGCTGAATTCCTTTACATTGCCGTCTTCATCTTTCAGGATCAGCTCTCCTCGGGCAAAAAGCAGATACCAATCAAATGAAAAGTCTTGTATCGAGTATATTTTAACTTCAGTCTTTACTTTATCCTCTACTACAATCTCAGCGACTTTCACACACTCTATTCGCAAACATTTGTACTCAGTATGATCACTGATATGATTGATAAACGATTTTTGATGGGTCGGTACACCAGCTCCTAAAAATATCAAAAGAATCAAAATGATACTGATTAGGTATGACAAGTTAAACTGATGCTCCACCAGCAAGATCCATAAAGCAACTGCAGAGCAAAAACTAATCCATAAAAGCCAACCTACATCAAAAAACATATTAGCAAGAAAAGAGTTTACAGCAAGGAAGATCAAATAACGAATTACATTGGCAACTGGACGGGCTTTCATCTTTTCGTCTATTTCCTGCTCCAATTCAAGAGTCTTTTTGCTAATAAAAAGGTGATAGATCGAGTATAAAATTGCAATGGCCATACCTATGCTAGAAATAACTAAAGAGCCTTCATCCAAAAAATCCACCCCCAACCGAAAAATTTCAACGCCCTAAAAACTAATTTTGAACCACCGGCCATGGCCATCGGTCTCCCCGACTGTGTTCAAGCTTTCCTTACGATCTAGATAATAATCCATATGTAGCTTTGCATCATAAATATTATTGTATATATGAAAAATTGTCCTTCGTTTTCCAATTTCTTTTATGTACTCCAGCAACTTCTCCTTTGTATCCACAGACATTTGATTAGCAACATGGGTATGAAATACACAAATCACCTGGTCTCCCGGAATGTCGCTTGCCAGGGACCTGAGCATCTCCACTCCATCACCTTCTATTAAACGTAATGTTTGATTGCTCACATAGCTTGCCGCTTTTTCAAATAACTTCCGTCTTTCAAAGTGTTCTGGCCAGATCAATGCCTTTAGCCATAAATAATCCTCTGGATTTCTAACATCATTTATATGCAGGTCGACTCCTGTTCTTGTTGCAACATCAAAATGGTGCAATGGATCCAGGATCGATTTATCTCCTCTTACTTCTGACCTCAGGTGAACTTCCGAATGAGAACTACCGAAATTCTCAACTGTGCCATATGTATAACTATATTTGTCAACAAATAACTGCAGGCCTGCACTCGTTCCGATTTCAATCAATGCCAATGGCTTTTGGGTCAAGTGAGAAATGCGGCTGAAAATAGGATAGAGGTAAGAACAGCGCCTAACCTCATTTGTCTGGACGATTTTACTTTTTATCAACTCGATAATCTCAACAGAATATGTCCGGCAAAAATCAACGAAAAAAGGAAATGCTTCTTCTGCAGGAATAGGTTTTTCCGTCAAGCTTGGATAGAATCCTGCAAGAGGATGATTATATCCTCTCATTAATAGATAGTGTACAGCTCCAAAATATAGATTTGGGACAGGTTGTCCCTCTCTCGCTTTCCCTGCAAGATCAAGCATTGTATTGTCTTCAGCTATTTTTAAAGATAGGAATTCATATAGCGGACTTGAGCCATTGCATTCATGAACCGCAAATCTTTTAAACTTCATAGCAAGACCTTCAGTCATAATCATCATCACCTATTCCTTATATATAAAACCTTGATGCTCATTAGAATCATATAAACAGTTAGCACAGCTGCCATCACAAGGAATAAATAGTTACCTATTATTATCTTCGTAGGGTTCTCCTGGGGACTCACTAATCCTAATTCAAACGGAAAAGCATCATCCAATGGTGTCAACCAGGTGTTCTGTTCAATGATCGGCAGCGGAAGTCCAAGTCTGTGCCTTGTCAAGTCATAATCAGAGGTTACAACGGCAGAGTCAAAGAAAGGAGTTATAGAAATACCGATCCAGCCAATCAAAAAAGATATGGCAAATAATCTGTAACGTTTTAACATATTAGTCCCACCATAAAGACAATTTTCTTGTGCCTTTGATTTCTCCCATCAAATCATGGATGCTTCCCGTCCCCTGATCTACAAGGTCAGGACAGAATTCAGCAATTTCTCTGGCAAACGCCTTTAGCTCTTTGCCATTAGGTAAAACTTCAAATTCCATTTCCACCCAATCGTAATCAGCGCCGATGATGGTAAATGGGTAAATTCCATAATATTCCTTTAATTTAGAAATAACACTTCTATTGCTAATATCGTAATTATCTCCGTTCGTCTGCTGAATCTTCAGGATTTCAAACTGATCTGATCCAGGGATTATGGCTACTTTTTCCCGATTGGAATCGCATATAAAGGCCAAATAGTTTATTGCCTTAAGTTCCTCCCTTAGTCTTAAAGCCAGCATTTCCGTCTCATCTTGTTTGGATTTCGCACAAATCCCTGCCATTTCAACAGGTTTTTCTGTATTCAATTCTTGTTTGTAAAATGGAATAAACTGGCCATTATAATGCTTTTTCACGATTGTCATTGCCTCTTCTGAAATACTGCATTCTTCAATCTTGATTCCGGCTTCCTTACTTTTGCCGTAAGATAATAACTTTTTCCAATTCATTGCCCATCACCTGCAGATTTTTTCAACAATTCAAAATATGAAATGACCAGATCGGCCTTTTCTTCAGGTCTGAGCTTTTCCAAGTAAAAATCCTCAGCTTTCCAGTATCTGTTTCTGAACTTTTCTATATTCTGCTGAGTTTGACTGTTTTCCCTGTCAAACCTAGCATCTCGGGGACAGTCTATAAAAACGGTATAATCTAGATACGATTTCCATTCTTCTCTCTGAAGGAAAATCCCTTCGACGATGATGATCTCTTTATCAGCCAAATTCAAGGTCTTATCATTATACAGATCCTTTTCATTATCATAATAGGGCAATTCAATTTCTTCAGAGTGAATCAGATTTTCAAACAATGTTTTCCTTAGCCACTCTATATCCCACTGTAAATAATAATACTCATGCCATTCCTCGCAGCCAGTATTGTATCTTTTGGATCTTTCAACAATGTGGTCATCCAGATGAATTGCAATGCCCTCAATCTCTCTTTCCGAAAGCATAGAAAGTAGCATATTCGTTAAAGTTGTCTTCCCTGACCTGCTGAGACCATCTATGCCAAGAATAAATCGTTTATTTTGACGAACATCCAGATTGATTTGTCTCAATAATTTATTTAATGCTTCCATCTGAGCAACCTCACACCTCAACTTTGTAAAACATCTTTACTTATTCGCTAAATCAGCATTCATTTCCTTTTTCAGGCAAAAATAATACCGCCTCGTACCGGCAGCATCATTTAAGCTGGATTTTACTCGATATCTTCTCTACTTCTCCTAAATGATTAGCCATTTTCCGTCTCTGGAAATAGCCCCTTCCACATTTATAACAAACATTGGTACCCTCCAGTTCAATTCCTTTTTCTATATTAATTACTCTTATTTAAATGAATTCTTTATGACAATAGGCCTGTAACTTTTTACAAAGGTCTCAAATATTAAAATTTACCAAAAAGTTACACATAGTTTTTACCATTAAAATATACTGAAAATTCGATAAATTTACACATGCTTTTCCATCATTACTACTTGTATAATAGTAATACACCTAGAGATACCAAAGGTCGACCAACAAAAATCTGGACTTTAGGAGAGTGATCAATTTGTTAGAAAACATTATTTTCGCAATGGTCATCGGTGGATTTGTTGGACTGACAGCTCATGTTAGAAAACGAGGCAAGATCATCATGCCTCGAAGAACAAAAAAGTTCATCTACCTTGGTTTCTTGGAAGAGATCCTAACAGGTTCATTAGCTGCCGCACTTTTGGTGGTCTCTTCCGAAGCTGATTCACTGCTAAGAGTTTTTTTGATGTCAATCATGGCTGGCTTTGGGGGTGATGCCTTACTAAGAGGACTGGAATTATTTCGAATAGGAAACAGTAGTCAGGTCAGGGAGGATATTGGGAATGAAAAGACCAACACCTCAGCCTAAAAGAAAGAAGTTTGCTAAAGACATTGGTCAAGCAGCTTCCAAAGTGCTTGTTTTTTTTTGATGAAAAAGAAGTTGGGAAACTTATAAACCAACTCCTTCCCCTCAAACATTTCCCTTCCTATAAATAAATCCCTTTTTAAGCGATAACCGGAATATTGATGATCAGTTCAGGTTCATCAGTTAAAGGATCAAAGTTTCCTGGATACTCTTCCAGATGCTCTACTTCACCCTGTTTTAATGAATAGCCATTCTGTTTGATCCATGCGTACAAGCCTGTATATGCTTCATGCACTGCTGTCCCCTTATATTCTGTACTGGCAAAAGCATAGGCCGGTACCGTAATTAATTCCATTTCTTCCGGTATAGCCGTCGTATCTTCCACTTCCAATGCCAGATAATATGTAAATCCAGTTTCGTTGATGTGATAAGAAAGCCCAAGTATGTTTTCAGGATTTACAGCGCATTCTATTTCATTTCTTCTTTTGAGAAATTCCTTATGAAAGCCTTTAATTTCTCCCTTGGCGGCCTGTTCAAAAGTGCCGATCCATTTGACTCCTATAGCCTTGAATGATTCTTTCTTTACCAGCTTTGCTTCCATTTAAACCCTCTCCTTTTTTCATACATTTTTAGGACCAGCCAGGGAAAAGTAAGGTAAAAACAATGAGGAGAAACATGATGGACCTTAACCTTTTTCAGCTAATCAACAGACTTTCTGGGCGCGTATCACCGGTGGATCAACTGATGATCCTTATTTCTAATCGTGTGCGCTATGCTTATCTTTTGATTTTGATATTGATGCTGTTTAAAAACAGAATGAATAAACAAATTGCACTTGAAACAGGTATGTCAGTAGCCATTAGCTTCATTTTACACTTCTTCATCCATATATTGTATTTTAAACCTCGTCCTTTCATGAAGCGACGTGTCGGAATCCTTATTCCTTCAAAAATGGATTCTTCCTTCCCCAGCAAGCATACTATGCTCGCTTTTGCTGCTTCTACCACTGTAATGATGTTTCATCGAACCCTAGGTACAATCATGATGTGGATGTCAGCGCTAACCGGCTTCTCCCGCGTGTGGGTTGGTCACCACTATCCATTAGACATCATCGGAAGCGCTATTCTTGGCTCATTGACAAGTGTGGCAGCGCGTATCATTTCATTCAGTAAATTCGGGACGAAACCTGAAGCCAACTAACAACCTCATCAGTTAGAACGGACACTTTTCCTGGATTTCTTCCTATTTCTGTCCGTTATGGCATTGATGACGGACACTTTCCCAGAACTTACACTGATATTTGTACGCAGTATCAGTGAACCTCGGCCTTCAGGGTGTAGGCAGCCAACTGCTCCCCCCAAGGGGCTATTTCTGTCTCCGAAAATCCGGATTTCTTATAGGCAGCTCTTGCTCCTTCATTTTCCTTGTCATAGCCAATCATGATCAAAGGGATTCTGGATGTGTTCCCTCTCTTAATCTCTTCGATTACTAATTTTACTGCTGCACTGCCATATCCTTTTCCTTGATGCATTTCATCGATCATCAAGCGATAAATCCAATAGTTACCGTCATCTGGGTCTACTCCAAACATCGTAAACCCGACCATTTGGTCTCCTTCATAAATGCCACACGCAATGAACTGATCAAGAAATTGGACTTCTGCGATGGAATATAGGTTGGAGGCGATAAAATCCTTTTGCTTATCCTTCACCTTCAATTGGATGGCCTCTTCCCAGTTATCCTTCGTGATGAGTCGTAAAGTCAACTCCATAAAATATCCCCCTCCCCCTTCTACAAAATCATCATTCTAAACCGATGATGTTATTATAAAGACTGTATGTAAGCATTTAACTAATTTTACCATCTGATTTTCTATAAATAAATCAATTTATATGTAACTTTTGGTGATGTTAACTGTCTATGTTTTCCAGAGAGAGGGGGATGGAATGTCAGACCCAAGAATTGAATTATATGAGACCTACAAGAATGCTATTTTCTTGTACCTGTATCGCTCAACTTTAAATGAGCATATTGCCGAAGATCTTACTCAGGATACATTTTTAAAGGCCTTTCAATCACTTTCAAGCTTTCGTGGTGAGTCCTTATTAAAGACCTGGCTTTTTAAAATAGCAAGAAACACATATATCAATTTCAGCAAGAAGAAAGAAAACAAAATGGAATACCAATCGGATTTGATTGACCAGCAAAGATTTAATCAGCCAGATCCATACAAACGTTCAGATGATCAGCATCACATTGAGTTGACATTACTGAAGTTGCCGGAAAATTACAGAACGTATATCATCCTGCGAGATGTCAATGGCCTTTCATATGAAGAGGTTGCTGCCATAACAAACGAATCAATCGGACAGATGAAGGTTGGACTATACAGGGCCAGGAAAAAATTCAGGGAAATCTACCGTGAAATGGAGGCTAGAGAATGAAGTTGGAGCATGATGTTGTCCAGGATTTATATCCATTATATTTGGAAAATGATTTAAGTCCTTCGGTAAAAAAAGCAGTTGATGAACATTTGACTGAATGCGAGGCATGTAAGAATTTTTACGAAACAGGAGAGAAGTCATTTCCCATCAGCGAAATAGAAGAGCCTGCAGCACCACAATCACTCGATGAAAAAATTGTTCTAAGAATGAAACTGAATCGAGTTAGGATTATTTCTGTTGTTCTTGCGGCAATTATTTTTACGATGGTTTTCACAGATTATATCAATGAGCGTGAGCAATTGTTCAGGGCAGTAGATGAATACTATGCTTCCATCGACCACTTTACCGGGGCATTTGAAATGATAAAAAATAAGGAGCAAATTACTCTTGATCCGTTCCAGCAGCTAAGTCACGAGTTTTTTGAAACCAATGCTAAACTAGAAGAGCACATGAACTTTATTGAGCAGAAGAGCCAGAACTCTACTGAGTTTAGTCTATCGCTTGACACCCAAAGACTGAACTCGATGGCCGAAGTCATGAAAATCCGCTATGAGCAGGGCAGATGGTCTGAAACAGATGAAGATGCCTTCAATGCGATTAAGAAATACTTTAGTGAACATCATGAAATCGTTGGTGAGCAGTATAGCAAAACTCACCATGGATACAGTTCATACCTGCATATTTTAGATGTAAAAAAGATGGATAAGTTTTACCAAAAAGTCAATACATTAACCTATAGCTATACTCGGTTTCATAAAATGCCAGATCAAGTGAAGCCGATGGCAGAGTCCGATTTAAAAAGCAAGATTGCTAAAGTTCTGGATCTTGATCAAAAAGAGATCAAGCTGAAGAAGGAAAGCCCGGTCAATGACATGTATGTCTACCATTTTGATATTGGCAATGGCTATGGTGGAGCTATTGATGCTATTACCGGGCAAATCACTGATTATATGGGTAATACCGGACCATTAAGTGATGACTCAATCATTGATCAAAAAGAGGCTGAAACCAAAGCCAGGTTTTACTTAGAAAGATTTTATGGCAAAGATATCAACCTTGAACTTGTGTCTTTAGGCTTTAATTTCAACTCGTTTGCAGATGACCCTCGATATAAGGTATACAGCTTCAAAGCTGTGCCTAAATTAGAGGGTTATACATTGTATACTCCTTTAGAAACCGAGACCATTTTACATTTGAATGCCAGGAATGGTGAACTTGAAAGCTTTGATCACAATCGTCATGTTCCTTCTTTTGAAACACTGGATCAAGTAGACCTCTCAGTTTCATCTGCCAATATTGAAGATCAACTGAAAGTAGTCATTTACTCAGCTTTGACAGGCAATTTCGAACTAGTCTACATGAAACCGGATTTAGAATACTTCCAGGAAGATAAATTCATTTCTGCCCAAACGGGACTCGAAGAAAAAATCTATATAGATGCATTTTAAAATTAAAGGCTGCCTGTAAAATGGCAGTCTTTTAATTTGTCCTATGTTCTTCCCTATCAAGGTCAAGGTTAAAAGCGGATTCCTACTTATCATAATATTATTCTTCATTCCGCCTATGGTGTGAGGAACCCTTCCTTACTTTTCCGTACTCAATCGCTCAACCTCTTTTTCCAGAAAATCCAGCCTTCTATGAATCCTGTAAAATATCGGCAAGTATGCTATGATTACAATGAGCAGCCATCCCATTTTTCTTCCTCCTAATAAAATTTATTTATTATTACTTCTTTGTCTAGATTCTATATCCTCTTTAGATGGAGGAAATATGCATTTATTTGAATAAAAAACGTCAATTTGTTACATTTAGTAAAGATTAAGTTTCACCTATCTGCGTGTTGTTAATTAAAATTAAATTATTTAATCAGGGAGTGTACATAAAATGGAATCAACCTTTAACCAAAGAGATGAAGTGACCGATTTCATTAAAGCCAATAGGGAACTTTTTGAGCAGCACTTGTTGTCGGAAGCAGTGAATGTTGCATCTAAAATCAATGAGATCCTCCAAAAAGGAAATATTGATCTTTTAAAGAACGCTGAGAAGTTAATTGTATACATAGTGGAGCAGCAGGAAGAGAATCTGGTTGCTTTTGCAGAACAAGAAGGGATTGCTTGGGCAGAGCATTCACTGACTGTTGCTTTCAAACTGGAGTGGATTCAGGCCATCCGTCGAACTTTATGGCACTTCCTAAACAAATATGATCAATTGCATAATAGATTTTCTGAACGCGAGGAGTTTTTCCACCTTGAGAAGAGGATCAATGACCAAATAGACCAATTCCTGAATACCTTCTTCCTGACTTATACAAAGTACAAAGATGAACTGCTTAACTCGCAAAGGAAATTGGTTGAACATTTATCTGTTCCGATCATTCCAGTCAGTGCCACTGTTGCTGTTCTGCCACTAATCGGCATGATTGATGACTACAGGATGCATATCATTGAAGAAAAGATCCTAATGGATATTGCAAGACTTAAGGTCCAAACCTTGATTATGGACCTTTCAGGGATTGCGGACATGGAAATGAACGTCATTTCCCACTTCCAAAAAGTATTGAGTGGCGTTTCCATGATGGGTTCGAACGCAGTGATCACTGGAATGCGTCCTGAGCTTGTAAGAAAAATGATTCATACAGGAATCACTTTTGACCAAAAGGCAGAAACCAAAGGCACATTACAGCAAACATTGAGGTCTTATCTGGATAACGAGGTTGCTAAATAAAGAAGTAAAGCCCCTATTACTACATAGGGGCTTTGCTATTGCCTATAAAAATCTCTTGTCGAGCTCAGACACCAGTCTGTTATTTTCATCAATATCGTGATGGATCCCATCTATTTCGGAAGAAATATTCATTTCTTGTTGTTTGACTGAAATGATTTTCCGTTGCTGGGTTTCTTGCTGTTCAGTGATGTTTCTGAGACGCTCCGCAAGTGAAATACTATCAGCCCTAATAGATAAGATACCCGTTGAAACCTTTTCTAGCTCCTTATTTTGGGATTTCACCTTCGTGTCTATCTGCTGCATAAGGTCGTCAAAGTCGGTGAAAGAAGAAAAACTCGAACTGATTTTGTTCTCTATTCCTTCTAATTGTGTAGATATATTTTGAGATGCTTCTGCAGAGGCAGCCGCCAGCTTGCCAACTTCTTTTGCCACCACAGAAAATCCCTTACCGTGTTCACCAGCACGTGCCGCCTCTATGGAAGCATTTAACGCAAGTATTTTCGTTTGTGCTGAAATCGATGAAATCGTAGAGCTGATACTGCCAATGGTTTTGGTTAGACTTACAAGTTCCTTTAATAATTCTGATGTTTGATTCATATGCTCGACAGCCTGCTGATTATCATTGATAACAGCAACAGAACCCTCTGCTACCTCTTCAATTGCTCCACTGTAAGTGCTAATCTTTGATTCCATTTGTTCAAACACGGTGAAAAATTGAGTTAGTGCTTCTTTATTTTCAGTTAGTTCGTTCTCCAATTCGTTAATAGAAACTAAATTGTGATTCACACTGTGTTTAATCGTCTGGGTGGATAAGACAATATCATTAAAGGTTTCTTTCATTGCACCAACGAATACATTTGCCTGACCACGCTCGTCTGCTTCATCTCCACCAGAAGTTGATACATCGATTTCGTGGACGATATTCAAAATTTCATCCATCGCTGGACGGTCAAATTGCGAATCTCCTATATAGCTGTAGCGAATTACATGGTTTTCGTCCAATACATATGTGCTAGGTATGGCGATCCGGAAACTGTCCCATTTTATGGGTACAAAAACCTCGTATTGTTTAATCACTGATCTCTTTTCATCAGAAAGAATGGGAATCTTGATGCCTTCCTTTTCAACATACGCCTGAATTCCGTTAATATTTTGCCCGGCAATTCCAAGAACCTGGATCCCCTTTTCTTTTAAGAAATCATATTGCTCATTCAGCTGGACCAGCTGATTCCGGCAGTTAGGTCACCATGTGCCCCTTAAGAAAACAATAATAATAGGCTGACCCGCGAAGTCTGATAAGCTGTATTTTGTATTATACGTTCCCGGTAAAGTAAAATCAGGTGCTGGCTTGCCTACGTTCAAACCTCTATTTGCCAAAATATTCTCTCCTCTAACAGCATAGTGTCAAAGATTATTATCGGCTTATCTAAAAAAATATTAAATACTTAACTCTCTAATCCGCTAAATTTGCAGTATTTCGCGGATGTCTTCTTCTGTCAGTGAAGCGGATCTTTTTTCTTCAATAATTTCTTCTATTATATTCCGCTTTTTATCCTGCAGCTCGTTCATTTTTTCTTCGATTGTGCCGCGTGCAATTAATTTAATGACCTGGACTATGTTTTTCTGTCCCATTCGGTGTGCCCGGTCAGCCGCCTGCTCCTCAACAGCCGGATTCCACCATAAATCATAAAGGATGACTGTATCAGCTCCTGTTAAGTTTAAGCCTGTGCCTCCTGCTTTCAGGGAAATAAGGAAAAAATCCCGTTCTCCCTCATTGAACTTTTCACAGGTTTCCACTCGCTCTTCAGGTGGTGTTTGCCCGTCCAGATAAAAGAAAGGAATTCCTTCATGTGCCAGCTCCCTGCCGATCAAGTCGAGCATTTTCGTGAACTGTGAGAAAATGAGCACCCTTCTGCCAGCAAACCTTGACTCCTCTATGATTTGTTTCAACTGTTCAAATTTTGCTGAGCTCCCCTTGTATCCATCTACAAACAAGGCTGGATGGCAGCATATTTGCCTTAATCTTGTTAATCCTGCCAGAATTCTAATCCGGTTTTTCCTGATCGTATTCTTGTCCAGCTGCTTCAGCGTTTGATGTCTAAGCTTTGCCAGGTACGCAGCATAAAGCTTTTTCTGCTCAGGCAGCAATTCAACTCTATCGATTGATTCAATTTTTTCTGGCAGTTCTCCAAGTACTTCTTCTTTTACCCTTCGCAATAAAAATGGCCGAATCCTGCGGGCGATGGTTTTGCTTGTTAAATGACTGTATTCCTTCAATCCTTGGAACAGTTCCGGAAAAACCACTCGAAAAATAGACCATAATTCCTCAGTCGAGTTTTCAATCGGTGTACCGGTCAATGCGAAGCGGTGGTCAGCCTGTATGTTCATCACCGCTTTTGCCGTTTGAGTCAGCGGATTTTTGAAAGCCTGTGCCTCGTCGAAAAACACCGTGTGAAAATTGATCTTTTCGTACAGGTGAATATCCTTGCGCAAAAGCATGTAGGAGGTAATGACAACATCAATACCCGAAATATCCTTTAAAATCTTGGACCGCTCTGCTTTATTGCCGTCGATGATGATTGCCTGGATCTCAGGAGTGAATTTCATGAATTCACTAAGCCAGTTATAAACAAGGGATGATGGACAGACTATAAGGATTGGATGTTGCCTATCCCTCACATTGCGAAGTTCTGATGATATATACGTAATGCTTTGCAGCGTTTTACCAAGACCCATATCGTCTGCCAGAATCCCGCCAAATCCGTAACTAGCGAGCGTTTTCATCCATTGATAACCCTGTTTCTGGTATTCACGTAATATGGACTGCAATGATTCAGGGACAGCAAACTTCACCTTCCCAGGAGTACTAATTTCCTCGAGAAAATTCCGGAAAGATTCCTCTACTTGAAGGACAGGTCCATCCTCGAATGTCTCTATCAACTGCATACCCCGTACAATTGGGACATTCAACCCTTTTTCAAGATCCTCTTCCTGTATTGGCCCTGCATTCAAAAAACGCTGGATTTCTTCCCATTCCCTTGTTTCCAGTGACATTAGCGAGCCGTTGCGTAACCGATAATACTTCCTTTTTTCCTCAAGGGCTTCGAGTATATCCCTTATCTGTTTTTCAGGAATGCCATCCATTTCAAATTTGAATTCAAGCCAGTTTGTCCGTTCTTTTTTCACCTTGACTCGAATCTGCGGCCGGACCGGCTCCCGGAATATTCGAGCCCTGACAGCTGTTGTAGCATAAATCTGCACTAGCTTTTGCAGCTTTGGCATGACATGATAAAGAAACTCATATTCGAGCTCTTCATTATGCAAAAAATAACCTCCATCTGTTTTCGCAAATGAAGCTTCATCCAACAGCTCCAGGATCTGATCCTCCTTGACACTGTCCCTGATCAATAGAGAATTCACTTTCGGTTCCCTGTCTTCTAGAGGGTTAAACTCGATTTTCCCATATTGGAACTCGACTCCAGCCAGTAAACGGTTATTCACACGATCCAAAAATAGTTTTGCTGTCAAGGGCTCCGTCAAAAATTGCTTCGTAATATCGCCGTCTATTCGAACTTCTCCGATATGGCGCAGTCCCGGCACGACTTTTTCCACAAAGAAGCCCATCTGATCATCTAAAATTGGTATGCTATCCGTTTTGGTTTTGGCAAGCATATTTTTCAGTTCGAATAATCTGCTGCAATCCTCTGTGCTGAGCTGAATCAATTTGGATTTCAACCAAACAAGATCATATTTATCCATCACAATGAGTTCAGAAATACCAGCAATTTTTAAAGAATAGTCTTTCTCTGTCATTTTTTCAAAATTGAACAAAAGTGGAAGTTTTTCGTTTGAAACTGAAAATGGCCCAGTGACCTTGCCTTCCTCTTTGAACTTAACATCCTGAATATTTTCCAGCAGCGGCAACAGCCGAACCCAGAAGGAGGGCGGAATAATTAATGTTGAGGTAAGAGTACCGTCTTTCGCCTCATTATCAGCGTCCTCGACGATTTGAATGAGGATGTTGATGATTGAATCTATATCATTTTGAAAGCAATGAAGCTGTGGATCGTATGTGAATACTTCAGATAAATGTGCTGCCTCCCTATTTGCTACACTCAACAAAAACCCCTGAATATCCAGGATACCAATTGGACCAATGCTCATCGAAATACCAAGCAGCATTTCCTTGTCACTCATTTTGATAGGTTCAATATTGAATACTGTGTTCAGGATCTTTCTTGTTTCAAAGTGGAGCTGATGGCCGCTTGTCCTGCGAGGTCCTTCACTGAAAATAGTCAGCAGGCTTTCAGCCAGATCGCTTCCTTTATGTTTATCATTTATATGTGCATTTGAAGTCCCTTTTTTTTGCTCGTCCATGATTGCAAGTAAGACCGCGGCCACATGCTGGCACTCATGCTTGACAGACGCTAGCTTTGGACAAGTGCACTCAGCTGCGAAACGGCCGTCCCCTGTTTCCGTGACCGTAACATGGAATATATCCGCTCCCGTTACGGTTGCGCTAACCCGACCCACATTGTCATCAGTAAACTCAACTTTTCCCGCTCGGTAAAACGCATCCCCCCGCTTGAAAGAAACAGTTCCGCATAAATCTTTAATGTTTTTTTGACTTAGTTTGATATCCATGGACTGCTCCCTCCTGGAAGATGCAATTCTCAATAATTATTAGTGTAGACCTTATGTACTCATTTGTTAAGCAGGAATGTAAAAAAGCATGGAATTGCTCCATGCTTGGAAGTTAACTATGCGGCCTGCGATGGATGATTGAGGAAATTTTCATCTGAGAACAATCTATAAAGGGTCAACCTTTCGAAAGGCTTATCTAATCATCATCATCTTCCACAAAATGTTTAAGTGCAGATAGCTTATTATCCCAATATAATTCAAAAAATGAAAGCCATTCTTGCAATTCCTGAAGCGGTTCTGGCTGTAGGGCATATCGAGTTTCCCGCCCAATTTTCTTACTAGATACCAGTCCTGCTTCAGATAAAACAAATAAGTGCTTATTTACGGCCGTCCTTGTAATTGGAAACTTTTCAGTTATGGAAGCAATCGGCATTTCCTTGTCTGCGAGCAGCTTCAGGATTTTACGGCGAGTTGGATCCGCAACAGCTTGGAACACATCATATCTCGCTTCTGAGGCTGTCATATTAACCCTCGATATAGGCTGGAAGTGCTTCGTTAACGATTTTTTCCCAACCATTATCCATGATTCCCTGGATAATTGAATGAGGCTGTCCGAATTCAGTGACCTTTTCAGGATCCCATCCTGAGTGAATTAAAGTAAACTCCGTTCGGCCATCAAGTTCCTTCAATTCGAATAGAAGATGCCAATCTTTTCCCCAATCAAAACCCAGGCGATTCGGCGGCTCCAATTCTGTCACTTTGCATGGTGAATCTCCAAAAGGACCTGCGTGGAGGATGAACTCTTTGCCAAGTTCCGGCTCAAACGTATTCGGCATCCACCAGGCTGCAATGCCTTCTGATGTTGCGACTGCTTTCCATACTTTTTCGATTGGTGCATTTAAAATAATGGTTTTGCGAATTTCTCTTTGTGTTTCCATGTTTTTTGCCTCCATCAGTTAATAACACTATTTGGTGTCGCTTTTTCAGTATATAACACCTTTTAGTGTCACGTCAATAAGATGGACCAGGCACTCTTTATAGTACCCGGTCCATCAGCGAAGATTAAATTTCAATAATGATTGGCAAAATCATCGGCTTTCTTCTAGTCTGTTGGAAAATATGCTGGCCCACTGCTTTTTTGATTCCCTGCTTAATGACATTCCAGCGATGTACATTATCTTCTTGAAGATCAGTCACTGTTTTGGTCACCAATTTGTTCACATCTCTCATCAGGTCCTCGGAATTTTTCACAAAAACAAAGCCGCGCGAGATGGTATCAGGACCGGATATGATTTTCCGTTCTGCTTTGCTCAATGTCAGGACAATGACCAGCATTCCGTCCTCAGATAGCTGCTTCCTGTCCCTGAGTACGATTTCGCCTACATCGCCAACACTTACGCCATCAACGTAAGTATCACCTGCTGGGACATTTCGTGTCTGGCGCGCTTCGCCGTTTTCAATGTCAACGATATCCCCATTCCGAATAATGAATGTATTTCCTTTTTCAACGCCAACGGATTCCGCCAACAAGCGATGATGATGCAGCATCCTATACTCCCCATGAATCGGGATGAAATATTTAGGCTTCATCAGGGTCAGCATCAGCTTAAGGTCTTCCTGGTAGCCGTGGCCGGAAACATGCATGCCTGTTGTGCTGCCGGAGCCGTAGATGACTTTTGCCCCGAGCTTAAACAAATTATCAATGATTTTGGAAACATCCTTTTCATTTCCTGGGATAGGTGACGCTGCCATGATGACTGTATCCCCAGGATAGATTGAGACATCGCGGTAATTCCCTGAAGAAAGGCGGGAAAGTGCGGCCATCGGCTCACCCTGGCTTCCTGTACAGAGGATGACCACTTTGTCAGGATCCATTTGGTCGACTACTTGTGGTTCAATCAGCATGCCTTCAGGAACATTTAAATAACCTCTTTCAATTGCCACATCCACTACATTGACCATACTCCTGCCAAGCAGGGCAAGCTTCCGGTTCGTCTTGATCGCTGCCTCGACAACCTGCTGAACTCGGTTAACGTTTGATGCAAAAGTCGATACAAAGATTTTCCCTTCTGCCTTCATGAAGGCTTCTTCAAGATGGCTTGCTACCATTCGCTCAGATGGCGTCAACCCGGTCCGCTCCGCATTCGTGCTCTCTGACAGCAGCGCCATTACACCTTCCGTTCCAATCTTCGCCATCTTATGGATTTCTGATTGCTCATCATTGGCAGGCGTCAAATCGAATTTGAAGTCTCCCGTATGGACAACACTCCCCTCAGGAGTGTGTAACACTATTCCCAAGCAATCCGGGATGCTGTGGCTCACTTTGAAAAAAGAAACCTTCACCTTGCCAAAATCCAATTGTGAATCTGAGTTGATTTTATTGAGTTCAGTACCTCTTAAAAGTTTATGTTCACTCAGTTTGAGTTCAATTAATCCTAGAGTGAAATTTGTTGCATACACAGGTGCCTTCAGCTTTTTGAAAAAATAAGGGACCCCGCCAATATGGTCCTCATGTCCATGGGTCACAATCAGTCCGCGGATTTTCTCTCTATTTTCTTCTAGATAAGTCATTTCCGGGATAATCAAATCGATTCCCAATAAGCTTTCATCAGGAAACTTTCCTCCACAGTCAATCACAAAAATATCGTCCTCATACTGGACAACATACATGTTTTTCCCGATTTCATTGATGCCGCCCAAGGCGAATATAGATAACGTCACGTCATATCCTCCTAATCCGTAGTCGATTTTGTTAGTATTGCCCATTGATTTTACGATTATTTGGTATCGCTGGGAAAAATGCATCCTCTAAAAAGAAACCTGAAAAATTTTTTGGCGATCATTTCATTTTATTGGCGATTTCCACCTGTTTATTGGCGATCTCCACATGTTTATTGGCGAAAATAAAATTTTATTGGCGAACTGGAAAAAAACCTGGATTATTTTCAATTTCCCACATAAAAAAACCAACCCGCTCCATAGCGAATTGGTCGTCTTTCCTTATTTTTCAATCCAAGTATACATATACTGGCCGTCTTCGATGTCCTTGGCTTTCTTCACCGTTTTCAACGGGCGGAAAGTATCGATCATGACGGCAAGCTCAAGCGTTTCTTTTTTGCCGATGCTTGCTTCTGTCTTCCCCGGATGCGGTCCGTGCGGGATTCCGCTTGGATGCAAGGTAATAGACCCTTCCTTGATTCCTTTGCGGCTCATGAAGTTCCCTTCCACATAGTACAACAGCTCATCGCTATTGACGTTGCTGTGGTAATATGGAGCCGGAATCGCTTCTGGATGGTAGTCGTATAGCCTTGGCACGAATGAACATACCACATAATTATGGCCTTCGAACGTCTGGTGGACCGGAGGCGGCTGATGGATACGGCCAGTGATTGGCTCGAAATCCTCGATATTGAATGCCCACGGATACAGGTAGCCGTCCCAGCCGACGACATCAAGCGGATGATGGTTCAATACATGGCGATGCAGATGGCCGCGTGTCTTCGTGATCACCTCATGCTCCCCTTTTTCCGAGAAGGTTTCCAGCATTTCCGGCCCGCGAATATCACGTTCACAGAATGGACTGTGCTCGAGCAGCTGGCCATACTCATTACGGTAACGTCGAGGAGTTGTGATCTGACTGAACGATTCAACGATCAGCGCTTTAGTCATTTCTGAGTCATCAGGGACCACTCGATATATTGTTCCGATTGGAATAACGACATAATCACCTGGACGATAGTTCAATGTACCGAACATCGTCTCCACCTTGCCGGATCCATGGTGGAAAAAGAACATCTCGTCGCCATCACCATTGCGGTAGAATTGCTTCATTGGTTCGTTAATATTCGCAAACCCAATCAGCAAGTCGTCATTGCCAAGGATATATTCTCTTCCACTTAAAGCATCTCCCATTTTCGTAATCTGGTCGGTCAGGAAGTGCCTGTGGTTCAGTGATTCCTGTTCTTCGTATTCAGGCATGTAGCTGCCAATCAATTCACTTTTTACTACCTCAGTCGGCATATGGTGATGATAAAGGATTGACTGCGTGCCGGAAAAGCCTTTTGTCCCCATTACCTGCTCGCGGTAAAGCGAACCGTCTTCCTTTTTAAAAATCGTATGGCGTTTCTTCGGGATTTCTCCCAGCTGGCGGTAATACATATAAACACCTTCTTTCTAATCTTGGATAATTTTGTTTCTCAGGACACCAAGTCCTTCAATCTCAAGTTCTACTTCATCGCCGGGCTCGAGCCAGCGGTGGACATCCGTTCCCAATTCAAGGATACATCCTGTTCCCACTGTTCCTGAGCCGATTACCTCACCAGGATAAAGTGTCGTCCCTGCGGAAGCGCGCTCAATCATTTCTCCGAAGGAATAATAGAGGTCCTTCACATTGCCCCTTGAAAGCTCTTTTCCGTTCACTCTAGCTGTCATTTGCAAATCAAAGCTTTTCGCAGCTTTGCGGGACATCAGCTCATCCTTCGTGACCAAATATGGGCCAAAAGAAGTCGCAAAATCCTTCCCCTTAGCTGGCCCAAGTCCGACCTTCATTTCCTTCCGCTGCAAATCGCGCGCACTCCAGTCGTTCATGATAAAAAAGCCGAAAATATGCTGCTCAGCATCCTCAGCCTTGATATTCCGGCCTTCCTTGCCGATGACACAAGCGATTTCAAGTTCATAGTCCATCCATTCACAGTTCTGCGGCCGACAGATTTCTTCCTCAGGGCCCTTGACCGCAAGATGGTTGGTGAAATAGAACACCGGGATCTCATACCATTCAGGAATCATTTCAAGGCCGCGGTTCTCCCTGGCTGTTTTCACATGCTGCTCGAATGCGTAAAAATCGCGGACGCTCTTCGGGTTAGGCAGCGGCGCGTTCAAGGTTATATCTTCCAGAAGATAAGAACCATTGCCTGTCTCAATCAGGCCCTTATTTTTTTCGATGTATTCCATAAATTGCTCGTGGTTTTCGATGAATGCCAGCATATTATCAGGCAACATCCCGTTTGATGCTCCATTCATATCGACAACTTCATTGCGTGAATTGATCCAGCCAGCACTTACAGTTCCGTCTTTTTTCGTAAAAGTTATGAATTTCATGAAATCACCTATTTTCTTTGAAGCTCAAAGGTTTTTGCCAGCGGTTGAGTGTATGTGGCGCCTGCCAGCCTTCCCACCGGATTCAATTTTTCCGAATTGATGCGTCCGTTTTCGTACAGTTCATCTTCGACATGTACATGGACGACCTTCCCAATGACCAGACTGCCAGCTCCGGCTTCTTCGCCGCCAAAGTGCAGGACCTGATCCAATAAACATTCTAGATGTACCTTCGATTCTTTTACCCGCGACGGTTTTACTGCCATACTGTCAGCCTTAGTCAGTCCAGATGCCTCGAATTCATCGACATCTGACGGAAATTCAGTCGCGCAGTCATTCATCTGCTGTACGAACTCTTCACTGACAATATTAATGACGAATTCTTTTGTCGCTTCAATATTTTGCAATGTATCCTTTTTCGCTCCATCAGTCCCTCTTCTCATCGGCGAAAAGCAGACCATCATTGGATTCGCGCTGATGACAGTAAAAAAACTGAATGGAGCCAGATTGGCGTTCCCGTTTTCATCGTGGCTGGAAACAAAGGCAATGGGCCGTGGCAGGACAGAGCCTTGCAATAGCTTGTATGCGTCTCTCCATTCAAGTTGATCTGTTTTGATTTCCAAGGCTTACACCGCCCTTTCATGAAAAAGCTGGCTGATGATCCGGAGGATGAACTCATGGTCTTCACGGCTGCCGAGGGTGATTCTGAATGCTTCCTTGTATCCCGAAAGCTGCATCTGTCTCACGAGGACGCCATTTTCCGTCAGCGTCTGGATAACCGGCCTGTTCGTGAAGGCAAACAAGAAGTTGGATTGCGATGGGAAACTATCAATCTCCAACTCTTTGAACTTCGCATTCAGGAAGTCTCTTTCTGCGCTATTTTTAGCTGAACAGTCTTGGACGAATGACTGATCCTCAAGCGCTGCCATCGCTGCCGCCTGTGCCAGCTGGTTGACATTGAATACATCCCTGACTTTGTGAAGCTCTTTCGCAATGTCTTCATGCATGATGCCATAGCCAACACGCAAACTGGCAAGACCGTAGATTTTCGAAAAAGTCCTTAGGATCACAAGATTTTCATATTGCTTAAGCAATGGCATTGTGTCCAGATATTCCTCGGAGTCAGCATATTCAAAATAAGCTTCGTCCATGATAATCAGTACATTTGAAGGTACATTGCCGATAAACTCAAGCAGTTCCTGTTTTGCCACAATCGTCCCGGTTGGATTATTCGGATTACAGACAAAAACCATCTTCGTTTTTTCGTTGATTGCTTCCAGCATGTTTTTGAGGTCATGCCTGCCGTCAATCATCGGTATAGTTACAGCTCTGCCGCCCTCGATCATCACATTCGTTTTATATCTCGGGAAAGTGGCCTCAGCCATCACAGCTTCGTCATTTTTATCAATATACGCTCTTGTCAGCAGGCGGATGATTTCCTCGGAACCATTGGAAACAAGAAAATGCTTTTGCTCCAATTGATAATGTTCGGACAGTTTCTCTATAATTCCTGAAGTCATTCCGTCCGGATATAATGCCAGGCTAGCAGATGCCTGCATGATTGCTTCTTTCACCTTTGGCGAGGTGCCATACACATTTTCATTATCTGAAAGCTTCCTTACTGTCTTGATTCCATACTGTTCCTTGATTTCCTCGATGCTTTGGCCGAGGGCATATGGCGTGATGCCTTCCAGTTCTGCTCTTGCTTTTACATTCAAGATTATCCCCCCATAATCAGTCGCACTTATAACGAAAAGGGAGCGAACCGCCCCCTTCTCTCCCGGCTATTAAAGGTTGCCGCGTCTTTCCTGTTCACGCTCGATTGATTCAAATAGCGCTTTGAAGTTTCCTTCACCGAACCCTCTAGCACCTTTACGCTGGATAATCTCAATGAACAGCGTAGGACGGTCGACGATCGGTTTTGTGAAGATCTGCAGCAAATAGCCTTCGTCATCACGGTCTACTAATATACTAAGCTCTTTAAGTTTATCGATTTCTTCATCAATTTCCCCGACTCGCTCCGATAGCATTTCGTAGTAAGAATCAGGAGTGTTCAAGAATTCCACACCATTTTTACGCAATTGTGCTACAGTGCTTACAATGTCTTCTGTTAAAATCGCAAGGTGCTGTACACCAGGTCCGTTGTAGAACTCCAGGTATTCCTGTATCTGCGATTTGCGCTTTCCTTCTGCCGGCTCATTGATCGGGAATTTGATGCGGCCGCCATTGTGCATGACCTTGGACATCAGCGCTGAATACTCTGTTACGATATCCTTATCCGTGAAGTGCTTCATTTCCTTGAAGCCCATGACATTCGCATAATAATTAACCCATTCTTCCATTCTCTCAACATTTCCAACAACGTGGTCGATGCCGATGAACCCTGCGTCATTCACAGGAACAGCCGATTCATGCTCAACAAAGCCAGGCATGAAAATACCTTTGTAATCTTTTCTTTCAACTAAAGTATGGATTGTGTCACCATATGTACCGATGACTGCCTTTTTTAACGTACCATGCTCATCAGAAACCTCATGCGGCGGCTGGATTTCAATTGCTCCTCTCTTAACCGCTCCCTCATACGCCTTCTCGACATCATCAACTGCAAGCGCGATATCCTTGACGCCATCTCCATGAGTCTTTACAAACTGAGCAACGCGTGAAGAGTCATTGTATGTTCCAGTCACAACCAGGCGGATCTTGCGCTGCTGTAGAACAAAAGACGCTGTTTCGCGGTTGCCTGTCTCAAGTCCGGAATATGCAACTACCTTAAAACCGAAAGCCGTCTGGAAAAAGTGAGCTGCCTGCTTGGCATTCCCTACGTAAAGCTCTAAATAATCAACATCCTGGACCGGAAAAAAGTCCTCGGTACTTTGGCCAGATACCATTACATTTTCTTGCATTGTAAAACCTCCTGAAATAATATTTATAATATTTAAAATAATTTTATAGTAATTGTCCTTGCACTCTCAAGAGCACGATGTAAAGCTATAATGCTTTTGTGTGATAAAGAACTTGCTTTAATCATGGTAAAAGTAGACTACGAGCCGAATCTGATTGAATCCGAATACTTGTTACTAATTTTTAATACTGAAGATACGAATTTTATAGCAGTTGCAAGCCTTTCTATTCCAATGGAATCGGTTTTAATACCAGTTGCGAGCATTTTAATTCCAGTTGAATCGGTTTTAATACCAGTTGTGGGCTTTTTAATTCCAGTTGAAGCATTTTTAATACCAGTTGTGAGCTTTTTAATACAAATTACATCAATTCCAGCAGCATCATTTTTGGGTTTTCAATCAGCTGTGCGAAACGGTTGGTGAACGCAACAGCTGTTGCACCGTCTGCGACCCTATGGTCAAATGCCATTGATAGATTCATGATTGAACGGATGGCAATTTCATCTTGATCCGTGACAACTGGCCGCTTCTTTGTTTTATGGAATGAAACGAGCGCTGTCTGCGGATGCTGGATGATCGGTGTGGCACCAATGCTGCCGCCCAGCGGACCGACATTGCTTATTGTGAAGGTACCACCCGATATATCCTTGACCGTTAGCTTGTCATCAAGTGCAAGCTTTGTCAGTCTCTTCATTTCATTATGGATTTGCTTCAAGTTCTTTTTCTCCACATTGCGGATAACCGGTACAATCAATCCATCCGGAGTGTCCACAGCAATCCCGACATGATGCTCACGCAGCAGCTGGATACTTTCATTTTCTTCATCAAGCTTTGCATTAAACACAGGGAATTCTTTTAACCCAATCGAAAGAGCTTTAATGAAGAAAGCAGTCGCAGAAATAGAGCTGCCGGATGACTTGATCTCTTCTCGTAATGTGATCAACTCGCTGACATCAATTTCCTCAAAGTGAGTACAGTGAGGGATGGTGTACAAGGATTGGACCATCTTTTTCGCGATCTGCTTGCGCCTGCCGCGGAATGGCAATGTATCATTGTGAACGACAGTATGCTGTTCTTCGGAACCAGCTTCTGAAACGTTCGGAACCTGCAGTTCGGAACTTGCTTCCGAAACCTTCGGAACCAGATTCTCGGAACCTGCTTTCGAAACGTTCGGAACCTGCTGCTCGGAGCCTGCTTCCGAAATGTTCGCAACCCCAGCCTCTCTTAATTTAACAAAGGCCAATATATCCTCTTCGGTGATTCGGCCAGCTGGACCGGTTCCTTTGACCTCCATTATATTGACGCCATTTTCGCGTGCAACTTTTCTTGTATAAGGAGATGCAAGAATCTGTCCCAATCTCGCACTCACACCAACAGGGACCTTGCCTTGCGCAGGTCTGTCCAGTACAGCAACCGCAGCTTCCGCCGGTTGGGATTCTTTCTTTACCATGTCATTTACCTTCTGGAACTCTGCTGTATGACCTCCACCAGAACGGTCTTCCATGATCAGCAGGGTCGTCCCCACCTGTACAGTTTGCCCTGGTGACAACAGCAATTCTTTAATTACACCTGAGCGGGGAGCAGGAATCTCTGCGGTCATCTTGTCTGTCTGGACCTCCACCAAAGGATCATCAGCCTTGACGAAATCCCCCGGCTTCACCAGGTAACAATTGATGTCTGCTTCGGTCATGCCTTCCCCTATGTCGTGGAGCTTTACTTCAACCATCGGCACGCCTCCTAAAACTTCATTACTTTCTCTATTGCAGCTGCGACTCTTTTCGGTGTTGGCAGATAATGATCCTCAAACCCAAAATACGGAACAGGCGTATCATAGCCTGTCACTCTTTCTGCAGGAGCCTTTTGGTAAAGGAATGCCTCATCATTGATCAGTGAAATCAAATCACTGCCAGTACCGCCTGTCGCATGGGCTTCATGAACAATTACCGTCCGTCCGGTTTTCTGGACTGACTCTATGACAAGGTCCTTGTCGATTGGATAGAGCGTCCTTAAGTCAAGGACCTCACAGTTGATCCCCTTTTGTTTCATCTCTTCTGCAGCCTTCATCGCAACCGGAACCATGGCTCCCCAGGCAATGACTGTCACATCGTCGCCTTCTGTAAGCTTCTTTCCTTTTCCTATTTCAACTGTATACTTCCCTTCAGGAACCTCACCGCGTGAAGAGCGATAACTTCTCATTGGCTCTAGAAAGAGGACAGGATCTGGATCCTCAATTGCAGCGATCATCAGGCCTTTCGCGTCATAGGCATTGGATGGACATACCACCTTCATGCCTGGCATATGGGTAAAAAGCGATTCTGTGCTGTCACAATGAATTTCAGGTGCACGAACACCGGCGCCATATGGAGCACGAATGACCATCGGCACAGTAAAATGGCCCATTGTTCTCATTCGAAGTCTGGAAGCATGGGTCATGATTTGTTCATAGGCAGGATAGATGAAGCCTAGGAACTGGATTTCCACCACAGGACGGAACCCATTCACGGCCATGCCGATCGCTGCACCAACAAAACCTGCTTCACTTAAAGGAGTGTCAATGACGCGATCCTCTCCATACTTTTCCTGAAGGCCATCAGTTGCCCGGAAAACCCCGCCATTTTTTCCGATATCTTCACCAAGAAGGATGACTTCCTTGCTTTCACCAAGCATCGTATCAAGTCCATCGGTGATCGCCTGGACAAGTGTCAAAGTCTTAGTCTGAAGTGCTGTTTCCATCATGCCTCACCTCCAATCAGCTCAAGGTACTCCCGTTTTTGCTTCTCAATCGTCCACGTAGGCTTTTCGAAAACATAATCAAAGATCACGGCAGGGTCAGCTTTAGGGAATTTCTCCATCTCCTGTACAGCAGCATCAATTTCTGCCGCAGCCTGCTCCTCTACTTCCTTCACCCATGCTTCATCGAATAACCCTTCATTTTTCAGCCAGCGTTCCAGTCTTAGCAAAGGATCGGTTTCCATTCGCTTAAGAGCACTTTCGCCCTGGTCACGATATTTCGTAGCATCATCAGCGGTTGTATGGGATCCATACCGCCACGTCATTGCTTCAATAAGTGTCGGGCCCTCGCCATTACGTGCGCGCTCCAATGCCTTTTCCGTTTCAGCAAAAACGGCAAAAATATCATTTCCGTCAATCCTCACACCCGGAATATCGTAAGCAAGCGCTTTTTGTGCAATGGTTGCTGAATTCATTTGTTTGCTGACTGGGACAGATATCGCGTATTGATTATTCTGGCAAAAATAGACGACTGGAGATTTGAAGACGCTGGCAAAATTCAAGCCTTCATGAAAATCCCCCTCGGACGTTGCACCATCACCGAAATAACAAATGGCCGCATTCTTTGTTCCTTTTTGTTTTTCTGCAAAAGCAGCACCCGCTGCGTGCGGAATCTGTGTTGCGATTGGTATAGCCGGAGGGAAGATTTTTTTTCCATCCGGCGGCACACAGCCTTCGTTCCGCCCGTTCCAGAATAGTAAAATATTTCTCAGGGAGTGGCCAAACACGGTTGCCGCACCATGATCGCGGTAGGTCGGGAACATCCAATCTTCACTGTCTAGCGCCAGAGCTGTTCCCACCTGGGATGCTTCCTGCCCTTCAAAAGGCGCATAGGTTCCAATTCTGCCTTGCCGCTGGAGACTGATTGATTTCCTGTCCAGCGTCCGGATCCTGACCATTTCAGAATAAAACTTCTTCACTCGTTCCTCGGTCACCAAATCCTTATAATCCTCTGACACAATGTTTCCGTTTTGGTCCATCACTTGAAAAATCGGAAAATCCTTTTCCATCGGCTCACCCTTTTTTAAAAGTCTATGAATCTATTACATCCTCACTGCCCATTTAGGACGCTTCATATGAGAGAAGAAGCTATTGCGTCTTGTTCTGGCATCGATACGGTTTTCACAGAATTTATTTGCCGCTTCAACAGTGGTGATTCCTTCACCCTCTGCCTGCCTGTATATATTTAATAGAGAATTATAGATTGCCTTCGTCTTCTTTAAGACCCGTTCCTTGTTCGGTGAATATAGCTCATCCGCCACCTGGATCAACCCGCCAGCGTTGACAATGTAATCAGGCGCATAAAGAATCCCTTTCTCCTGAAGGATGTGGCCGTGCCTTTCTTCTTTGAGTTGATTGTTCGCTGACCCAACCACCGCTTTCACCTGTAGCTGTGGAATCGTCTCATCATTAATGATTCCGCCCATTGCGCACGGAATGAAAATGTCTGCAGGCTGGGAATAGATTTCGTCACTGTTTACGACCTTGATGCCAGCTCCCATTTCCTTCGCTTTCTGGACAATCTGGTCGATCGCTTTCTGGTTGATGTCTGTTACATACAGGTCTGCGCCATTTTCTAAAAGATATTCTGCTACCTTGTAGCCAACTTTGCCCAGACCCTGGATCGCATAAGATTTCCCTGACAAATCATCCGTGTCCCAAAGCGCCTTGCTCGTAGCCTGTAAGCCAAAGATGACTCCCTGAGCCGTTGGGACCGAAGAATCGCCGCTGCCGCCATATACTTCATCGACGCCAACGATGCAATTCGTTTCTTTTAGTGCATGGACAAAGTCTTCCGGATCTGTCCCCATGTCTGTTCCTGTATAAAAACGACCCTGGATCGACTCAACAAACTGGCCAAATGCCCTGAATAATTCCGGACTCTTATCCTTAGTAGGATCGCCAATGATGACAGCCTTCCCTCCGCCGAAGTCGACGTCTGCCGCAGCACATTTATACGTCATGCCTTTAGAAAGCCGCAGTACATCTTCAAGTGCATCGTCGACTGATTTATAAGGGTACATACGGCATCCGCCCAAAGCCGGCCCCAGCCGAGTACTATGGATTGCAATAATCGCCTTAAGCCCCGTTGCTTCATCATTACAAAATACTACCTGCTCGTGTTCACGAATTTGTTCGAACATATCCATTGTTCTTTCCCCCTTTATTCCGTTAAACCATGTTAGCGCTTACATTTTTGCGCAAAAATTTTTAGCTGCCTGTAAGTAATTCAGTTATCTTTTCTTTAGGAAGGACCACTTGCTTGACTTCCCCCACTCCGATCAAACGCCCTTTGCATTCTGCCTTTATCTTAGTCAGGATTGTATTTCCCTCCAGGCCCGTAACGGTTGCGGTTACAGTCACCTCAGCACCCTCGATACATGAAGCGATGTGTTTTACAGTCACTGCGCCGCCCATACCTTCTTCATGATCCTCTAAAAAGGGAATAATGATCTGTCTCGATACCCACTCCATGTGATACACCATCGAAACAGTGGAGTATACTGGGTGGACGACTTTCCCCTCAAAGCGGGCAAACATATCTGGTGTAACAATGACATTGATGGAAGCCGTATGCCCAGCGATCAAACCATCTCGCATCATATCCCACCTTTCCAAGTTGCAAATATGTATAACGTTTATTTAACGTTATCATAACATTTCGTTAAATAAACGGTCAATAAATTGTAAGAAATTTTGGTATTTTCTTAAAAATAATTCTGATATAATATTAAACCCACAAAAAACAACCAGCTATTTTGAGCTGGTTGTTTTTTGTCTAGCCTAATAACGCCCGGTCGCTCGCCATTTTTGTTCCTCGAATCCGCTGGAACTCATTGAGCAAGTCTTCGATTGTCAGCTTTGCTTTTTGTTCTTCGTTCACCTCGAGGATGATCTGGCCTTTGTCCATCATAATCAGCCTGTTGCCCAGATCAAGTGCCTGCTGCATGTTGTGCGTAACCATCAGTGTAGTGAGATGGTATTTATCGACGATTTCTTTTGTTAGGTTGGTAATTAACTCGGCACGTGCAGGATCCAGTGCCGCAGTATGCTCATCCAGTAAAAGAATGGACGGCTCAGTGAATGTAGCCATCAACAGGGATAAAGCCTGGCGTTCCCCTCCTGATAATAGGCCAACCTTCGCATTCAGGCGGTTTTCAAGTCCCAGGTGCAATGATTCAAGCACCTCTTGGAAAAGTTCACGACGTTTCTTCGTGACGCCTCGGCGAAGAGAACGACGCTTGTTCCTTGAATAGGCAATTGCCAGGTTTTCTTCAATGGTCATGCTCGGAGCAGTGCCGGCCATCGGATCCTGGAATACTCGGCCAATCAATTTCGAGCGGTTGTATTCGGTCATGTATGTTACATCCTTACCATCCAGTTCCACCTGGCCATGGTCTGGAATCATGACACCTGAAATGACGTTCATTAAAGTTGATTTTCCGGCCCCGTTACTCCCGATGACAGTCACGAAGTCTCCCTTTTCCAAGGTGAGGTTGATATTATCCAGGGCGATTTTTTCATCTGGAGTACCTTCATTGAAGACTCTATGAATCTGATTTAAGTGCAGCACCAGCTTCACCCTTTCCTTCAGAAGGAACAGCTGCCATTTTCATGTGCTCAAGCTGTCTTTTTACCTTCCGCTTTTTCTCTTTGTAGCCTTCTATCATTTTCGGTGCAGTCAATGCCAATATGACGATAATAGCCGTGATCAGCTTCATGTCGCCTGGCTCAAGGAACTCTACCCTTAGTGCTAGTGTGACGACGATTCGATAGATGATCGCTCCGCCAATTACAGCGAGCGTTGTTCTAGCAATCGATTTTGTACCGAACAAAGCCTCGCCAATGATGACAGACGCAAGACCGATGATAATCATCCCGATTCCCATACCAACGTCCGCGAAACCACCCTGCTGGGCGATCAATGCGCCAGAAAAAGCGACCATCGCATTCGATAGGCCAAGACCTAAGATGATCATCAGGTTCGTATTGGAAGAAAAACTGCGGATCATTCTTTTGTTGTCGCCAGTTGCCCGGATTGCAAGTCCAAGTTCTGTTTTAAGGAAAGCATCCGTAAGGAACTTGATTGCCAGCGTGACGACAATCATGAACAGCAGGATTCCCCATGTTCTCGGGAGACTGTCGCCAAGTCCGACTGCCGTCAGGATCCCATTGAAAAAACCGTCAATTCCCGTTTTTTCGAAAAAGTCCCTCACCGCTGTCATAGCAGTATCGGTATTCAACAGCGGGACATTCGATTTGCCCATTATCCTTAGATTGATAGAATACAAGGCGATCATCATCAGGATTCCCGACAGAAGGGCATTGACCTTACCGACTGTATGGATGATTCCTGTCAAGCATCCAGCGATGAATCCTGCAACCAGTGCTACCATCGTCGCAGCAAATGGATTCGCTCCATTTACAATCATGATGGCGGCGACCGCAGCTCCAGTTACGAAGCTGCCATCAACCGTCAAATCCGGAAAATCAAGTACCCGAAAGGATAAGTATACACCTAGAGCCATGATGGCATAGATAATGCCGGACTCAAATGCTCCAAATATTGAAGTAAACAAGTTGAATCATCCTTTCTCTTATTCTTCGTAAAACTCAGCTTCGTCTCCCCATGCTTCCTTGACTTCAACACCTTGCTCCTCAGCGGCTTTTTTGTTGATTGTAAGTGTTAATGATTCTGGAAGTTCAACAGGGATCTCAGAAGCTTTCTTGTTGCCTGATAAAATTTCAGCAGCCATCA
The DNA here is from genome assembly GCF_053543455.1 of Mesobacillus sp. LC4. Taxonomy (NCBI): domain Bacteria; kingdom Bacillati; phylum Bacillota; class Bacilli; order Caryophanales; family Bacillaceae; genus Mesobacillus; species Mesobacillus sp. LC4. Next base: position 240,190 of record NZ_JBGCUB010000005.1, on the reverse strand, counting down.
AGCCTGACTGGTAACCAATGTCATAGTAATTGAAACCGCTGGCAGCAACTGCTCCGCGCTTCATTGAATCAAGCTCACCAACGAATAATGGGATCTTTTTGCCATTAGCTACAGAAATAACAGATTCAAGTGCAGATACGACTGTATTATCTGTAGGAACATAGATGGCATCTACGCGTCCGACAAGGGATTCTGCAGCCTGCTTAACTTCAGCTGATGTTGAGATAGAGGCTTCAACAACCTTCGCTCCATTCGCTTCTGCAAGCTTCTTGACTTCCTTCAGCTGGACTTCAGAGTTCTGCTCACCAGCGTTGAAGATCACACCAATCTTCTTGGCTCCAATTTCATTCGTCATGAAATCTATTGTCTTTTTCGTTGCATCCGGATGGTTGTCGGTAGTTCCTGTGATATTGTCACCAGGCTTATCGAATGATTCGACAAGTCCTGCACCAACAGGATCAGTCACAGAAGTGAAAATGATTGGAATATCTTTCGTCGCATTCAATGCTGCAACAGCGCTTGGTGTAGCATTAGCGAAAATGAGGTCCACTTTATCGCCGACAAAATTATTCGCAATGCTTGCTGTGTTATTCATGTCTGCCTGTGCGTTCTGGAAATCATACGTTACATTGTCACCCTCTTTGAATCCTTTGTCCTCAAGTGCTTTTTTAAACCCCTCAGTTGCGGCATCAAGCGATGGATGCTCTGCGAATTGAGTCAGGCCAATCTTGTACTGATCTTTGTCTGAAGAACCATTTGATGCTTCATTTCCTCCGCAGCCAGCCATGAACAAGGCACTGGCAAGAACAAGAGAAATAGCTTTTACTGATTTTTTCATATAAATCCCCCTTGAATATTTTTAACCGGCAGTAAAACTATGTAGAATTAATCTTGCAAGCAGCCGGAACGCACCATTTTAAAAAAAGTTAGGCAAAGATCTTGCTGACAATTTTTGAAAGCGATTCCAAAAAGTATGATATTCACTATAGACACCGTAAATATAACGTTATATTAACACCAGCAATAATTTAAAGTCAACAAAATTCCGAAAATTTAGTATGTTATGATTTTTAATAATTAAACCATCACTTTAGCAAACTATCAAGATGTTTTTTAAAAATAATATAACTTTTTCGCTTTTAAGCGCGAAAGCAACTGATAAACACCCATTTTAAAGGCTTTTCTGTTTTCGACTAGTTAATAGTGCCAGATAGGGACATCATTTTAAAAAACAATACTTACAAAAAACATAGGCATTGTTAAACCTGGCTGTTGATTTTCGTTCCAGGCGCTTCGCCTTCCACTACAATCAACAGGGCTTTTAAACAACATAGAGCTTTAACAGAGCCAAAACATAAAAAAAGCGTGCTCCATGTTCGAGCACGCTTCCTAAAGATTATAGCAAGAGTTCTGCAACTCTTAATCGGTCTTTTGCTTCCATTACCATTCGAGTAAGCAATTCTTGTACGGATGGGACATCTGAAACCAGTCCTGACACCTGGCCTCCATTCATGAAGCCATGTTCCTCGCTGCCTTCCAGTGCACCTTTTTTATGTAGTTCCTCCGTCGTCAGTTCAGCGAATTCTTCCGGAGTAAGACCTTGTCTTTCTGCCTCGAGCAATTTGCCTGCATAAGAAGTATTCAATAGCCTGCGAATTCTGCCGACAGATCTGCCGACTATAACGGTTTCATGGTCACTTGCCTGCAAAAGTTTTTGCTTATAGTTTTCATGGAAAGGAGCTTCCTTTGTGGCGATGAACCTCGTTCCCATCTGGACGCCGCTCGCTCCAAGTGCAAGCATAGCTGCAAGGCCCTTCCCGTCACCAATTCCACCGGCCGCAACAACCGGTATGTTCACCTGAGCAACAATCTGAGGAATCAGCGCCAGAGTCGTTGTTTCCAGGTTCGAATTTATACCAGCCGCTTCATATCCCTCAGCAACTAAAATATCAGCACCAGCCGCTTCAGCTTTCTTGGCTTGCTTCACAGATGCAACAACGGTAATAATCTTGATTCCTGCCTCTTTTAGCTTAGGGATGAAAGGGGCAGGATTACCTGCTGATAATGTTACAACTTGAACCTTATGTTTGACGGCGAGGCGAAGGATTTCCACCACATTCGGCGAAACACTTAATGCTACATTCACAGAAAAAGGCTTCTGTGTCCTCGATTTCGTTTCCAGAATAATTTTCTCCACTTCGTCAGCAGGCATCGTACCGGCGCCAATTGTACCAAGACCACCAGCTTCGGAAACAGCAGCTGTTAAAATGGCATTGCTGATATTGCCCATTCCACCCTGGATGATTGGATATTTTACGCCCAGAACAGAAGTAATTCCATTCACAAAAATTCCCCCTTCGTTAAATTAATGTTATACTAGTTCTAAAATTATGACAATTAAAAAAGGGGGAATTTTCATTGATTCTAAGTTATTCCAACAAAAAACCGGTCGTGGATGAAACCGTTTTCCAGGCACCCGGGAGTTTTATCATTGGAGACGTGAAAATCGGCAAGAATTCCAGCGTGTGGTTCAATGCGGTTTTGCGAGGTGATGAGGATACGATCACCATCGGAGAAAGCTGCAGCATCCAAGATAATGTCACATGCCACCTGTATGAGGGCTCGCCACTTGTGATTGAAGATGAAGTCACGGTCGGCCACAATGCAATCCTTCATGGTTGCACCATTAAAAAACGATGCATTATTGGCATGGGCTCAACAATCCTTGATGGAGCAGAAATCGGGGAAGAGTGCATCATCGGCGCCAATACTTTGATCCCTGCAGGAAAGAAAATCCCTCCTCGGTCTCTCGTTGTCGGCGCACCAGGAAAAGTCGTAAGGGAGATCGGTGATAAAGATCTCGAGCTGATTCAATTATCAATAGATACATATGTGCAAAAGGGTAAAGAATACCGGGAAAGCTTAAAAGATATCACTTGAAAAAGACAAGAGCCAGGCAGATGCCTGGCTCTTTTTTCACTTCTCCTATACCCATTTGACGATGTCATCCAATGGTCTTCTTGTCTTTGGATTCGGTTCTTTTATACGATAGCCGAACGCACACATTACGGAAATACCAAAATGGCCATCTTCAAGCAATCCCTCTTCCTCCAAAAGTTTGTTCATGTTTTCAAAATTGAAGCCCTCTATTGGACAGGAATCAATTCCGATTTGCGCTGCCGCCGTCATCATATTGGCTAGTACGATATAGGTTTGCTTGCAAGCCCAATCAAACAGCGGGCGGTCTCCATCCAGCAATTTAAAATCAGACTTCTGGAATTCCTCGATTCGCTTGAGATAATTCGCCATGAATTCCTCAGGCATCTTTTTCTTGTTTCTAAAATGATCCTGAAGATATTCAGAATCATATTTAGTATCAACTTTCGTCCTCGCAAGGATAATCACAAAATGGCTTGCTTCCGGAAGCTTGCCAAACGCTCCCCATGCAGTATTCTTAACTTTCTCGCGAAGCTCTTCACTCTGGACGACTAGAAAACGCCAAGGTTCAAAACCAAACGAGCTTGGAGATAACTGACCGGTCTCCAGGATAAAGCGGAAGTCTTCCTCCGGAATCTTTTTGCCTGGATCAAATTCCTTTGTGGCATGCCTAAAGTTGAAAGCATCAAGAATCTCCTGCTTCAAAGTATCTTTGTCTCGCATATGTATCTCTCCTTCCAAGTTTTGTTTTTTTAAACTTATCATATTTCTTTTAAAATTGCCTAGAAAAAGGGTATGCCTCTATTACTCTGCCTTTTCTCCCTTTAGTTGGCTCAGCCTGGGATAATGAATTCAGGATGGCTTCTTCTGATACTTCTGCTGAAGCCGTGAAGAGTTCGTTCATCGAATGATGGTCATCTCTGATGGTCCTGCTTGTTTGCAAGAGATCGTCTGAATCATGCATCGTTTTGTTGGCAGTTGAAAAAGCGATCACGATATCGCCGCTTCCATGACTGAAATGACTTCCAGTCCTGCCAAGGCCTATTCCACATCTCTTTGCAAGGCGCAACAACTGGCGGTCGCTTAAGGGGGCATCAGTTGCAAGGATGATGATAATGGAACCGTCCACTGTCTCGGATAGTCCTGATTTTATTGATCCAATACCGTAGTTCCCTGCCAAGAATTCTTCTTTTTTGCCAAAATTGCTGAGCACCAGACAGCCTATCGTGTAAGGATCATCAGATTCAACCATTCTTGATGCCGTCCCAATGCCGCCTTTATGGCCAAAGCAGACCATTCCTTTTCCTGCTCCGATTGCCCCTTCCTCTGCCGGATTCCTCGAAGATTTCTCTATTGCTTGTATCGCATGCTCAGGCTTTACCGGAAAAAGTCGGATTGAGTTTAAATGGCTGTCATTGCATTCCCCGACGACAATATTGATCGTGCCTGTCGTCTCGCCAATTTCTTCATTTTGGGCAAGCATATACTCCAGAGTGCCCTGGGTAACAGCCGCCACTCCAAATGTATTTGTCAGCATAATTGGCGATTCAATTGTGCCAAGTTCATTCACCTGTACCAGTCCCGTCGTTTTGCCAAAACCATTTAGCACGTAGCTAGCCGCCGTAACTTTCTCCTTGAACAAATTGCCTCCATGCGGCAGGATCGCTGTCACACCTGTACATGCATACTCCTCACCTTTGTCATCCAGTGGGAAATCCAGTGTCACATGACCCACCTTCACACCCGGCACATCGGTTATACAGTTATTGATTCCCGGTGACATTTTGCCAACTGTTATGCCTCTTTCTCGAACTTTCATATTCTTCCTCCCTGGACTTTCGATTGATTCACGTATGTAACGCTAAACAAATGAGGCAAGCTTCAGAAATACCGGGGGCTTCCTGATACTTTTTAATATCCCCCCCACTTCTGACAGCTTTTCTTCTTTTCGCACCAAACCTGTCTTAAGTTGGGCTTTCTTTTGACAGCTTTTCCTCTTTCCGCACCAAACCTGTCTTAAGTTACCTCCTCTTTTGACAGCTTTGCTCCATTTGATGCCAAACCTGTCTTAAGTTGGGCTTTCTTTTGACAGCTTTTCCTCTTTTCGCACCAAACCTGTCTTATGTTACCTCTTCTTCTGACAGCTTTGCTCCATTTGATGCCAAACCTGTCTTAAGTTGCTCCTTCTTTTGACAGCTTTACTGCGTTTGATGCCAAACCTGTCTTAAGTTGGGCTTTCTTTTGACAGCTTTTCCTCTTTTCGCACCAAACCTGTCTTATGTTACCTCTTCTTCTGACAGCTTTGCTGCATTTGATGCTAAACCTGTCTTAAGTTGGGCTTTCTTTTGACAGCTTTGCTGCGTTTAATGCCAAACCTGTCTTAAGTCAGACTTTCTTTTGACAGCTTTACTGCGTTTGATGCCAAACCTGTCTTAAGTTGGGCTTTCTTTTGACAGCTTTTCCTCTTTCCGCACTAAACCTGTCAGAACTAAAAGTGCTTAACCATCGAATATGATGAAAAAAAGCCATCCAAGACAATGCAAGGATGGCTTGTTGCTATTCTAGTATATATGGGTGGTCCATTACGTTATAGTCCACGTCTTTATGCTTGATTTCGTTTCCTTCTTTGAAGACGGATTCGAAAAAGCGGGATGCGGGTTCTGCTAGCTCTTTGTAGTATTCGCTGAACAATGCGGCGGCGTGGCTCCCGAGCCATTTTTCCGGCAAGAGCTCCTCAGGAAGGCCCGGGTCGAAGAAGAGGAACTTCCTGTATTCATGGACCAGCTTCGTGCGTTCGACGAAGCATTCTGCGTCAGACATGCTGCCCTTCTGGATTTTGTTTTTATCAATGATATATTTCTGGCTGTACTCACTGATAAATTCCTGGTACTTCGCATTGATCTCCTTCAGGTCCCAGCTTTTTTCGACTAGGCGCAGATTTTCATGCGGCCCTTTGTACTCAGCAACAAAGAAATCAACATATTGCTCGATTTCGTACTTCTCGATCAGATCCCTGACTTGTCTTTCGAGGTTATTGGCTGAAATCCAGAAACTGTTCGACATCGAACCGAAGCCGCTCCAGATCAGTTCTTTACGCAGCTCGTCACGGACATTGCGGATTTCCTCAGGAATCGTGTACATGAGGATTCTCCATTTCCCGTCCCATTCCTCTGGCTTCAATTTAAAGATACGCTTGCCTGCCTCGTCTATCCTTTTCTGGCCGCGGGGAGTCAGAGAATAATAGCTTTTGTTGCCAATCTTTTCGGCCTGTACCCAGCCTTGCTTGTTCATGCGGGAAATCGCCGCTCTCACCGATTGGTCATTGTGGCCAAATTCATTCAGCAGCCGAATCAGGCTGCCAATCCAAATCTTGCTCCCATAATGGGAGATATAGTCACCGTATAAGGTAAAAATCATTGATCTAGTATTCAAGCTTATGTCATCCTCGTCCGTTTTTATTGTACGTAATAAAACCGTTATAGAACATTTTACAGTATAATCATTATTTTGCAAAAACTTTTTGCTCAAAATGCGGAAAAACCATAGGGATTTCTCCCTATGGATTTATTGAGCAGTAAAAACAGGCTTGCGTTTTTCACTGAAGGCATTCAGTGCTTCAACACGGTCCTTGGTTGGAATCGTTACTTCATAAGCTTTAGACTCAATTGCCAGACCAGTCTGCAGGTCGGTGCTGCTGCCATGCTGGATGGCATACTTCGCCTGTCTTACTGCAATCGGTGCATTCTGGAGGATTTCTCCGGCTAGCTCCTTGCAGGCTCTCATGACATTCTCTTTTGATTCCACAGCAGTAAGAATCCCGAGTTCAAAAGCTTTCTCAGCAGAAATTTTTCTTGCTGTAAAAATCAGTTCCTTCGCTTTCATTTCACCGATCAGCCTTGACAGACGCTGTGTTCCCCCTGCACCCGGAATGATTCCCCAGCTAACCTCTGTCATTCCCATTAAGGCACTATCTGCGGCAATTTTAAAATCGCAGGCAAGCATCAGTTCGAAGCCGCCGCCAAAAGCAAAGCCGTTCACTGCCGCAATCGTTGGCTGCGGAAGTTCAGCGATCGCACTGAATACATCACGAATCTTTTTCACATTACGGCGCACTTCTTCCTCTGTAAGATGCTTCCTTTCCTTCAAGTCCGCTCCTGCGCTGAAGGCTTTCTCGCCTGCACCGGTAAAAATGACCACTCTGACGTCGGTATCTGTATGCAGAGTGTCTACTAGATTCCCCAGTTCCTGGAGCGTCTCATAATTGAAGCAGTTCAGTGATTCCGGACGGTCGATCGTCACATATGCAATATGCTGCTCTTTCTGGAATTTGATGTTGTTCATTTATTTCTCTCCTATATTTTCGATAATTGTGGCGATCCCCTGGCCTACACCGACACACATGGTCGCGAGTCCGTATTTGGAATCCCGCTTTTTCATTTCATATAAAAGGGTTGTCAAAATCCGGGCACCGCTTGCACCGAGCGGATGGCCGAATGCAATGGCTCCTCCGTTCACATTGACCTTTGATTGGTCCAGTCCCAGCTCTTGGATGCATCCTAGCGACTGGGCAGCGAACGCCTCATTCAATTCGATCAGGTCCATTTCCCCTACGGATAAATTGGCACGCTTCAAAGCCTTTTGGACCGAATAAACAGGACCCATCCCCATGATTGAAGGCTCTAACCCAGCTGTCGCTGACACAATATATTTAGCCAGCGGCTTCAGTCCAAGTTCCTCCGCTTTCTCACGGCTCATCAATAACAATGCCGATGCTCCATCATTCACACCTGATGCATTGCCCGCAGTGACCGTCCCATCCTTGAATAATGGCTTAAGCTTTGCCAGTTTTTCAACCGTCGTTCCAGGTCTTGGATGTTCGTCACGGTCAATTACCGTCTTGTTTCCCTTTTTATCTTCATAAACAACTGGAACGATTTCGTTTTCAAATCGCCCGGCTTCCATCGCATTTTGTGCACGGAGCTGGCTTTCTGCAGCGAATTCGTCCTGTGCTTCCCTTGAGATGCCATACTTTTTCGCGACATTCTCTGCTGTCTCTGGCATGCTGTCTGTTCCGTACATGTCCTTCAGTTTGCTATTGACGAAACGCCAGCCAATGGTCGTGTCGAACATTTCCATATTGCCGCGTGGAAAATCCTTTTCTGGCTTCGCCATCACGAGTGGCGCTCTTGTCATGCTTTCCGTCCCGCCGGCAATGAAGATTTCGCCTTCCCCGGCTAAAATTGCCCTGGCTGCATAGTTGACTGCATCCAGGCCGGAACCGCATAATCGGTTGATGGTTGTCCCAGCAACCTCTACAGGCAGTCCCGCCAAAAGTCCGGACATCCTTGCGACATTCCGGTTATCTTCGCCTGCCTGGTTCGCATTGCCCAGAACTACTTCTTCAATTTCAGCCGCAGGCACGCCAGGATTGCGTTCGACCAATGCTTTGATGACAATTGCCCCTAAATCATCCGGACGGATTTGACGGAGGCTGCCGTTGTATCTTCCAATAGGTGTCCTGACTGCATCGACAATTACAACTTCTCTCATTGCCATCCCCCTTATTTCGTGGTAACTGACTCTCTATAATCGTACACACCGCGCCCGGTCTTCCTGCCAAGGCGGCCTGCTTTTACATATTGCTCTAGCAATGGAGCCGGTCGGTATTTTTCACCGAGCTTCTCATGCAGATATTTCAAATTGTTCAGGCGAGTATCAAGACCTACCAGATCGCCCAATTCGAACGGGCCCATCGGGTAATTCAACCCCAGTTTGATGGCTTTGTCGATATCTTCTGGCGAGCCCAATCCTTCCTGTAGCATGTAAAACGCTTCGTTCCCGACAAGCGCGCTGATCCGGCTAGTGACGAAACCGGGGAATTCGTTTACAATAACCGTTTCCTTGCCCATCTGTATGGCTGCCTGCTGGACCGCATTAGCTGTTTCATCGCTCGTTTCAAGACCGCGAATAATCTCAACAAGCGGCATTTTATGTACCGGGTTGAAGAAATGCATCGCAATGACCTTTTCAGGGCGCTTCGTAAAAGAAGCAATTTCTGTCGGGCTCATAGTCGAAGTATTAGACGCAAACAAGCAATGTTCAGGAGCGTGCTGGTCAATCACTTCAAAGATCGTTTTCTTAATATCGATCTTTTCAGGTACTGCCTCGATAATCAAATCTGCATCTCTCACGTTCTCGGCAAGGAAGTTTGAATATTTTAATCTTGCCTTGGCAGTTTCTGCATCGTCTATCGTTACTTTACCTCGAGCAATTCCTTTTTCAAAAATGCTGTTGATTTCTTGTTCGGCGTTAAGAAGCTGTTTTTCTTCCACATCAATCAGTACGGTCTCGAATCCGCCAAGACAGCTGACGTATGCGATACCTCTGCCCATAACGCCAGAACCGATTACGACGAGTTTCTTCATTATATACTCCTCCTGATCAAAAAAATTGAAAGGCGAGCACCCGGGTCATAGAGTGCTCGCCTCGTGATTAGACGTTAAACGGATTTAGCGGGCGGCTGCCGTAGTAAGAGACGATACTCTTTGTTTCTGTATATAAGTCCAGTGTTTCGATGCAAAGTTCGCGGCCGAACCCTGATTGCTTGTAGCCGCCGAACGGTGTGCCAGGGAAAGCGGAGAACGGGCAGTTGACCATGACGATACCTGCCTGGATTTGCTTTGATACCCTTGTCGCCCGGCCGTAGTCCTTTGTCCAGATCGCAGATCCAAGTCCATATTCACTGTCATTTGCCAGTTTGACGGCTTCCTTTTCATCCTTGAATTTCATCACCACGACAACTGGCCCGAAGATTTCTTCGTTAACAGCTTTCATGCTGTGATCTGTTTCAGCGATGATGGTAGGCTCATACCAGTAGCCATTTTCAAAGCCTTCAAGATTCGCAGCCTTACCGCCTGTCAGAACTTGTGCTCCATCTTCGACCGCGGATTTCACATAGCCGTCGATGACATTCATTTGTTCCTGGCTGATGACAGCCCCAACATGCGTTTCTTTATCAAATGGGTTGCCAAGCTTCAGCTGCTTTGTTTTTGCGACGAATTTCTCCATGAACTCATCGTATACATCCTCATGTACATACAAACGAGAACGCGCTTCACATGATTGTCCTGTATTGTAGAAGATCCCGAAAAGAGAGCCCGCTACGGCAGCATCCACATCCGCATCTTCAAAAACGATGCTCGGTGACTTTCCGCCAAGTTCAAGGGTCACGCGCTTTAACGTTTGGGAAGCTCTCGCCATGATATCCTTACCGATTGGCGTAGATCCTGTGAACGCAACTTTGTCGACTTTTTCATGTTCAACAAGATAGTTGCCCACAACAGAACCTGAACCAGGAATGACATTCACTACGCCTTCCGGAACGCCTGCTTCAATACAAATCTCACCAAGGACAATGGCAGTCAGCGGTGTTAATGAAGCTGGTTTAACTACAACGGAGCAGCCGACTGCGATCGCCGGGGCGATTTTCCACGCTGCCATCATCATTGGATAGTTCCAAGGAATGATCTGTGCACAAACGCCGACAGGTTCTTTTTCGGTGATATTCTGGAATGCACCAGGCATGCTGTTTACTGCACCGCGGTGACTGACGATGGCACCTGCGTAAAATTCAAAGTCCTCAATGGCCTGCATTACCTGTCCTTGCGCTGCAGCGAGTGATTTACCTGTATCAAGAATCTCCAACTCTACTAGCTCATCGAACCTGGACCGCATAATCGAAGCGATTTTATTCAGTGTACGAGAGCGCTTGTTCACAGGGAAATGACGCCACTTTCCGAAGTCGAACGCATTTCTCGCCGCCTGGACTGCAAGTTCTGCATCTTCCTTTGAAGCCTTAGCCACAGTTGCAACTTCCGCGCCTGTCGCTGGATTGTAGACTTTGTACGTTTCACCATTTACGCTGTCCTGGCGTACTCCATTGATGATCAATTGATATGTCTCGCGTTTTACTGCCATTGCTTCGAATTTTTGCTCTTTTACTGTTGTCACGCTTAACATCTCCTTTTAGTAGATTGCATAATTTCCTTATTCACCTTTGAATACGGGTTTTCTTTTTTCCATGAATGCCCGGACGCCTTCCTTATGGTCGGCAGATTGCCCTGCGATTCTCTGGCTCTGGGCATCTCTTTCCAGAAACTCTTCAAAACTTGAATCCCAGCTCGCCTTCAAGTTCCTCTTGATCAGGCCGATTGCCTTCGTTGGCATATTGGCCAGTCTTTCTGCAAATGAAGCGACATGGTCGTTCCAGTTGTCCAATGAATAGACTTCTGTAACAAGACCAAGATCCTTTGCCTTATCTGCCGGTATTTTCTCCCCAAATACAGCAAGCTCCATCGCTTTTGCATGGCCGATAAGCCGTGGAAGATAATACAGATTGCCGGCATCAGGCACAAGGCCGACATGGATAAACGCTTCTACAAAACTAGCTTTTTCAGAAGCAATCCGGAAATCACAGGCGAGCGCAAGGCTCATCCCGGCTCCTGCCGCCACCCCATTGACAGCTGCTATCACAGGCTTTTCACAACGGTCTAGCTCCATCAGCATTGGATTATAGCGTTTGCGAAGCACCTCACCGTGGTCCATCTCATCGGATACACCAGCCAAGTCCTCCCCGGAGCAAAAAGCTCTTCCTGCACCTGTGATCACAAGTGCTCTTACTTCTTTATCGCGGGATGCAGACTTGATGGCACTCTGGATTTCTTTATTCAACTGCTGAGTGAAGGCATTCAATTTATCAGGACGGTTCAGGGTAATGTAGGCTACCTGATTCCGCACTTCATATAAAACGGTTTCAAACACAGCTATGTACCCCCTTATTTCCCTTTAAAATCTGGCTTTCGTTTTTCTTTGAAAGCCCTCATGCCTTCCTTCTGATCTTCTGTCGCAAAAAGCATATAGAAGTTCTTGCGCTCATATTGCATGCCTTCGTACAAAGGATAATCGACCGCTTTCAAGACAGATTCCTTGATCAGCCTGACGGCAATCGGCGCCTGTTTTGCGATTGTATCCGCAAACTTCAGGGTTTCTTCCATCAATACTTCCTCTGCAAAAGTTGAATTGATGATTCCATAATGCAAGGCTTCCTTTGCGGTAATACGCTTGCCGCTAAGAATCCATTCCATTGCCTTCGTTTTACCGACGAGCTTTGTCAGTCTCTGGGTACCGCCTGCTCCCGGCATCACGCCAAGGTTGACTTCTGGAAAGCCAAACTCCGCATTCTCAGCAGCGAACAGCATATCGCAGCATAGTGCCAGTTCAAAAGCACCTCCAAGCGCGAACCCGTGCACAGCCCCGATGACCGGTTTCTTGATCCAGGCAAGCCGGTCCCAGTCGGTGAACTGATTCAGCGTTTCCATGCTGATGGCATCTGCGTCCATCATTTCATCGATATCTGCGCCCGCAGCGAATGCCCTTCCTTTTCCGGCGAGGACAATGACCTTAATTGAGGGTTCATTGTCGTATGCTTCCATAGCGGAAAGAACCTCAGAAACCATTTGCCTGTTCAGGGCATTCAGGACTTTCGGGCGGTTCAGCTCGATTAATCCGATTTGTCCTTTTACAGTCGTTTCGATCATTTCAAAGTTTTTATTCATTCACTTCTTCACCGATCATCATCGTGACCAGATCACCCGCAAAGCTCATAACATCCTTCCCAGAAGCTTTGCCTTCAGCAGATTTCATCCCAGCTTTCAATGCTTCATGGTCGTCATAGTACATTTCACACATTAAATAGTATTTGCCCTCTCCACCCATTGGGCTGCCGACGATGCGAGTCACTTCCATTTTGCGAAGTCCCGGGATTTTTGCAGTCAGTGGAGCGTGTGTTTCAAAATAGTGCTTGTCAAATGCCTCTTTATCCTGTGGATGCTTATAAATCGCGATTAGTTTTACCATTAAAAATCTCTCCCTTTTCTTTTCAAATTTTTATAGACCAAATAGAATATATGCTTTGCTTCTTGAAGCTATTAATCAATTGATATGACACCAAAGTTTCTTTTTTCGACTTGGGCGTCACATCAAAGTTGATACTGGTTTCATTGCTTCGAATGGGTTTTTGCATGATTTGCAGTATAGGATGCTGCGGCAGGCAGTTGGGCCAAAAAGGTTTTCCATTGTCGTATAGGTGGATCCGCAGTATGGGCAATCAGCTTGCCACTCGCCCGTTTCCTCAATATGCCTTGGCGGCGGTGCGATGCCAAATTCCTTCAGCTTTTCCCTGCCCAGCTCAGTCACCCGGTCTGAAGTCCAAGGAGGATGGAAAATGAATTTCACTTCGACGTTTTCCACTCCTTCAACACTCGATACCGTATTGATCACATTGTTTTTAATAATATCAAGTGCCGGACAGCCCATAAAGGTCGGCAATAGCTTTATCAAGACTCTGTCTGTTTGGATTTCCAGCTCCTCAAGCATGCCGAGCTCGACAATCGATACACTGTCGATTTCAGGGTCTTTGACAGCTTGCAAGGCTTCGATGACTTTATCTCTCAGCATCAAGCATCACCAGCTCGCTGCCGGATCGAAGCTATAGACCTCGCCCAATGTATCCAAAGCAGCCTGCAAATCAGCTGTATGCTCGCCATTTCGCCCATTTCCGCTTTTCATTCCGAATTGCTCCGGCAGCTTGAGACCCAGACTTTCAAAAACGGGTGACATCATTTGCATCCATCTCGCCCTTAAGACTTCCTCTGAATCTATTAAATGGTGCTTCGTGAACTCATCGGCCCGGTCACCCATAGAGAACAGTCCTTCTAGTTCATCAAATACCTTTACGATCGCTTCTTCCATCCTCGACCTCGCCTCTCCACCGGCACTGACAAGCTGGGAGAACCATGTCTTCCAGTGCAATAGATGGTAGTAAAGTTCCATGTTGACTTTGACTGCTGCCTCCGCCAATGGCTGATAGGATGAATTCTTCAGCGATTCAATTTTCACTTTCTTGGCCTGGGCGTAAAAATAGTTCCTCACTACCGCTAATGCCCAGTCATAATGCGGTTCAGTCAAATACGTACCCGGTCCGTTCACTTTTTCTAGTAAAATCGCATTCTTTCGTTCTGCAGACGGCCTTGCATGGGCAAGCTCATCTGCATCCCCAGCTCCCAGGTCGCTTAGAAGCTGATAGAACATAGCCGCGTGGCCCATTGTATCTTGGCTGATTGAGGAAAAAGCGACGTCCTCTTCAATATGAGGGGCAAGCCCAAGCCATTCTGAGCCTCGGTAGGCAATCATGAAATCATCATCTGCGAGCTGGAACAGGAGCTCAACTGCAGCTTCACGAAGGCTTTCATTTTTCAACACATCTTCTAGTTCATATTTCATTTCTCCTGCTTCCCTCCCCATGACAAGATCTCTTTTTCATCGAGCATTTCCTGCTCGTAGTGGCGCCATTTCTTTTTCAAGTAGCCATAGCCTTTCGTATTCCTGTAATCCTTATTATCAAGCCTCTGCAATGTTTGCCTCTCTTCAAGCGACATCTTTCTGACATCATCGCGCTTGACGACCCAAATATCGGCAACTGGCTCCCGTCTCATGAAATTTTCCTGGGCCATCACAAGGGCCAGCTCATGGTTCGGCGCCAGCAATGAGAACTGGTACTGCATAGGGGAAGTTGCCGTCCTCTTGCTGAAGACTTCAAATTCCTGGTAAAATCCACTCCCAGACATGATCCTCTCTCCTTTCCGGTGATATTCCTGGACTGTTACTATAACGTTTTCTAGTTGATTTAAGCTTTAACGCTTAATGCGTCTATTACCCATTTGTTGTTACTGTATGAGATTTCTCTCAGCCTTAAACGATCCTTTGATTTCGGCCCATTATTCTTGATGATTTGTTTGAACTTGCTCCAATCTGGCTGCTTGTATTGCCACATGCCTGATTCCTGGTCAAAATGCATCGTCTCATCTGGCAGCTTCAACCCAAGTGACAGGACTCTTGGAATATATTTTGTAAAAAAGTCCTGGCGGAGCTCCTCATTCGTTTTCGTTCTGATCCTGTATTTAATGGTTGTATCCTGTTTGGAAGTTCCTGTAGTAGACGCATCCGCCGGTCCGAAGAACATGAGAAGTGCTTCCCACCATCGGTCGATTGAATCCTGGATCATCGCTTTTTGATCATCCGTTCCTTCTGCAAGCGCCATGATGATCGCCTCACCATGCTGGGCGTGGAAAACCTCCTCGGCACAGATTCGCTTCAATGCTCTTGCATAAGGCCCATAGGAAGCATCAAGCATATTCGTCTGCGATATAATGGCAGCACCATCGACTAGCCAGCCAATCAACCCGGCATCTCCCCATGTTTTAGCTTCCATGTGGAAGACATTGTGGAATTTCAAGTCGCCGGAAAGCAAATCCTGAATAATATTTTCCCGTGATTTCCCGAGCGGCTTCATCAAATCCTCGGCTACCCTTAACAAAAGTTGGCCGTGGCCCATTTCATCCTGCACCTTTGCCATGATCCCAAGCTTTCTTTTCAAGGAAGGAGCTTTTGGCACCCATTCCTTTTCAGGGAGCGCGCCCATAATTTCACTGATGCCGTGCATGGATATCAGCTTAATCAGTGTCATTCGATAGTCATCCGGCATCCAATCTTCTGCTTCAATCTTATCTCCGGTTTCGATTCGCTTCATGAAGTACTCATATTTTTCCTCTTCAGTCAGCTGATCGAATGAAATTGTGTTTTCCATGCTGCTTTCCTCCTTATGTTTTAACTTCCAATCGGTTCTTTCGTTTTATCTACAATCCGGACTGCCTTTCCTTCAGAACGCGGGATTGTTTTTGGACGATGCACGCGGACTTCCATCGAGATCAGGCACTGGCTTCTAAGTAATGACTGAATCCTCTTCTCCAGCTGGTAGACAGAATCAGAAATCGGATCCGCCCCGATCATAGTGAAATACTCCTCATTCATCTCAACATGCAGCTCCAGAACCTTTAATGTTCGTTTCTGTAGAATTTGAATTTGGTAATGCGGCGCAAGTTCAGGTACTGTCAGCAGGCAATGTTCAATCTGTGAAGGGAAGACATTGACTCCATTGATGATCAGCATGTCATCAATACGTCCTTTGACTCGCGACATCCTTACTGTCGTTCTTCCACAGCTGCATTTTTCCTTCGTTAATGAAGCGATGTCTCCAGTCCGGTATCGGATGACCGGAAAAGCTTCCTTTGTCAGGCTGGTAAAAACCAGTTCGCCTTCTTCCCCATCAGGAACAGGTTTCAGAGTATCAGGGTTAATGACTTCCACATAAAAATGATCCTCAGCAACATGGAGTCCTGCCTGTGCTTCATGGCATTCATTTGCGACACCTGGCCCGATCACTTCACTCAGTCCATAAATATCGCATGCCTTTATTCCAAGCTTCTCTTCTAGCGTTTTTCTCATTTCTTCAGACCAAGGTTCAGCCCCGAAGATACCGTATTTTAGAGAAGTGCCACGAGGATCCTTGCCCATTTCCTCCATCGTTTCAGCAATATTCAGGATATAAGAAGGTGTCCCGCAAATGACCTGCGGTTTAAAATCTTCTATTAACATGATTTGTCTCTGGGTATTCCCACCTGAGACTGGTACTGTCACCATCCCCAGTTTCTCACTGCCGTAATGCAGGCCCAATCCACCGGTAAAAAGTCCGTAACCATAAGCGTTGTGAAGGAAATTGCCTGGTTCACCACCACCAAGTGCAATTGACCTGGCGACAATCTCTCCCCACATATCAATATCATTTTGTGTATAGCCAACCACCGTCGGCTTCCCGCTCGTTCCAGATGAGGCGTGCACCCTGACCAATTCACTTTGCGGAACAGCGAACAACCCAAAAGGATAATGATTACGCAGATCCTGCTTCTCGGTGAAAGGAAGCGCTTCCAAATCTTCCAGACTATTTAGCATTTCAGGAGAAAAATTCGCGTCCTCAAATTTCTTCTTGTAGAACGGCACCCTATTAGCGACTTTCTCAACTACTGTCTTAAGTCTTTGGAGCTGAATTTCTTCAATGACCTCACGACTGCTCGTTTCGATTTCATGTAAAATCAAGATTTCGCCCCCTGTATTACATAAAATTTTATTTATATAACGTTATATAACCGTAACACAATAAAAGTGTTATATATTTTAAAACAAAGATAACGTGTAAATAGGAAAAAGTCAATTATTTTTCTGAAAATTTTAATATTTGAAGGCAGTTTCTTTACTAGAGGATTGGGAGAAAGACGTGATTTCAGCGATTTACGCAGTGGTTGGGGAAAAATCGGCTTAATTTCGAGGTGATTTGTATGGATTCATAAAAAGCAGAGTGATTACAGGCAGCCAATCATTGCCATTTCTTATACAAAAAAATGACCACCTGACAGAGTCAGGAGGCCATTCTTTTCTATTAATACATACTCATGTACTGTTCGCGTTCCCATGGGTGAACTTGAGTTCTAAACATATCCCATTCGATTTCTTTCGCTTCGATGAAGTGTTCTAGGATGTGATCGCCGAGTGCAGCGCTGATGACTTCGTTCTTTTTCAGCTGGTCAAGTGCTGCTGCCAATGTTGGCGGCAGATCGTCGATTCCTTCTTCTACGCGCTCTTCCTTGTTCATCACGTAGATGTTGCGGTCTACTGATGCTGGAGGAGTCATTTTGTTCTTGATTCCGTCAAGACCTGCTGCAAGCAATACTGCCATTGCAAGGTATGGGTTTGCCGCTGGATCAACACTGCGGACTTCAACACGTGTGCTCATTCCGCGTGATGCAGGAATACGGATCAATGGTGAACGGTTCTTAGCAGACCATGCAACATAGCAAGGTGCTTCATAGCCTGGTACTAGACGCTTATATGAGTTTACAGTTGGGTTTGTTACAGCTGTAAATCCAGAAGCATGCTTCAGTGTTCCTGCGATGAACTGGTAGGCAGTTTCGCTTAGCTCTAGCTTTTTATCGGATGGATCAAAGAATGAGTTTTCTCCGTTGCGGAATAAGGACATATTGCAGTGCATTCCGGATCCGTTCACTCCGAACAATGGTTTCGGCATGAATGTTGCGTGAAGGCCGTGCTTGCGAGCGATTGTTTTAACAACTAGCTTGAAAGTCTGGATCTGGTCACAAGCTGTCAAAGCATCTGCATATTTGAAGTCGATTTCGTGCTGTCCAGGAGCAACCTCATGGTGTGATGCTTCAATTTCAAAGCCCATCTCTTCAAGCTCAAGCACGATATCACGACGGCAGTTTTCACCCAGGTCTGTAGGCGCAAGGTCAAAATATCCACCGTTATCATTCAATTCAAGTGTTGGTTCGCCATTTGCATCAAGCTTGAAGAGGAAGAATTCCGGTTCTGGTCCAAGATTGAAGTTAGTGAAGCCCAGCTCTTCCATTTCCTTAAGGATGCGCTTCAGGTTACCACGCGGGTCACCAGCAAATGGTGTACCATCAGCATTCTTGATATCACAAATCAAACGTGCAACCTTGCCTTTTTCGGCTGTCCAAGGGAAGATTACCCATGTATCCAAATCAGGGATTAGGTACATATCAGATTCTTCGATTCGAACGAAGCCTTCAATTGAAGATCCGTCGAACATCATTTTGTTATCAAGTGCTTTTTCAAGCTGGCTGATTGGAATTTCAACGTTTTTGATTGTTCCTAAAATGTCTGTGAACTGCAGACGGATGAATTTTACATTTTCTTCTTTTGATAAACGAATAATGTCTTCTCTAGTGAACTTTTTTGCCATCCTAATTTCCTCCTAAAATTGTCAACAAATTATTAATAGTTTTTAAATCCTTAATGGAAAAATCTCGACATGTCGCCGCGGTCGGTGGACCGGTTGAAGCGGCCTGCTTGGAGAAGCTCTTTCCTGAGCAGTTTTCTCAACTCAGAATCAGAAAGGTCTTTTCTCGTTTTTTCAGCCTGTTTTTTCTCAGCGGCACTTAGTTTTGCCTGTTGTTGAACATTGAAAACCTTTTTGATGCCTGCCATATTGACTCCCTGGTCAATCAAGTCTTTGATTTCAAGGAGCTTGTCGATATCATTTAAGGAAAAGAGGCGTTTATTGCCCTCTGTTCTTGCCGGAGAAATCAATTCATGCTCTTCATAGTATCGAATTTGCCTTGCGGTTAGATCCGTCAGCTGCATGACGATTCCGATACTAAAGAGCGGCATATTCCGGCGAATTTCGCTTCCGCCCATCTGATTTCTCCTCCTTCCTTTTAAGATAATCTCATTATATTCAATGTAAGGTATGATGTCAAATATATGTTAGATTATCTAACATGGAAATTCATAAAAAAAGAACAGGACTTATTTAGCAAGCGTCCTGTTGTATATTTACCTATTTTGAAAGAATTAAACCTTTTTCAATTAAAGAATCGAGGGCTATGCAAACAGCCATCTTTACATGAGAATATGTTAAGCCTCCCTGTACATATGCAACATACGGTGGTCTGATCGGTCCATCGGCTGTCAATTCAATGCTAGCTCCCTGGATGAATGTACCAGCAGCCATGATCACATCGTCTTCATATCCCGGCATATAAGAAGGATGTGCGGTTACGTGAGAATTAATCGGAGATGCATATTGAATCGCCTGGCAAAAAGCAACCATTTTTTCTCGGTCGTCGAATTGGACTGCCTGGATAAGATCCGTTCGCTCCGAGTCCCATTTAGGCATTGAATTCATCCCTAAACGATCCAGCATTGCAGCAGTAAATACAGCACCCTTCAAAGCCTGTGCGACAATATGCGGTGCCATGAAAAATCCCTGGTACATTTCTTGCAATGAATATAGTGATGCACCGGCTTCGGCACCGATACCAGGAGATGTCATCCGGTAAGAACATGACTCGACATACTCTTCCTTGCCTACAATATATCCACCTGTCTTGGCAATACCGCCGCCCGGATTTTTAATCAAGGATCCAGCCATCAGATCAGCGCCAACATGGCATGGTTCCAGCTCTTCGACAAACTCACCATAGCAGTTATCAACAAAGACAACGACATCGGATTTGATTTCCTTTACGAACTTCACCATTTCACCAATTTGCGCCACAGTGAATGAAGGTCGTGTCGCATACCCTTTCGAACGCTGGATGCCGATCATTTTCGTTTCAGGTTTGATGGCCTTCTCTACTGCATCCCAATTGATTTCTCCAGTTTCCGTTAGATCGACGGAATCATAGGAGATTCCGAATTCCTTCAATGATCCGTTGCCGGTTCCCCGTATCCCGACAATCTCTTCTAGAGTGTCATAAGGTTTCCCAGTGATATATAGCAGCTCATCACCAGGCCGAAGGATGCCAAATAACGAAATCGAAATCGCATGAGTCCCTGAGATGATTTGAGGGCGAACCAGCCCAGCTTCAGTACCAAACACCTCGGCATAAATTTTTTCGAGCGTCTCCCTGCCCGCATCGTCGTATCCATAACCAGTCGTCGGGATGAAATGAGAATCACTCACTCGATGCTTCTGGAAGCTTTGCAATACCCTGAACTGATTTGAATCAATCCTTTCGTCTATTTTCTTGTGGATTCCAGCAATCTGTTGCTCAATTTCGCTGACAAGCGGCTGCAGCATTTGCCCATTTTTCAAGTGTGTAAACATGTTGCTCTCCTATCTTGTATAAGTATCAAATTATATCGAGAACCGCTTCAGCTGGCCGGTAATCTGATGGTCCGCTAAAGAGTAGCCCTTGCAGACATAGCCTTGCTTTTCTTCGTCAAATGCAAGCTCACGAAGAATGGTTTCATTTTTCAATTGTGCCAGTAGTTTCCCTTCATCAGACGGCACGAGTACATGGAAAGGTTCCATCATTCCAATGATTGACTGTTCAATTTTCATAAGCAAGTTCTTGCGGTCTTCCTCATTGAACGCACTAATAAAGGCCGTTTCATTTTTTGCATTTGGCACAAAATCCTGGTGTGCGATGTCGCGTTTATTGTAAACGGTAATCTGTGGGATTTGGTGGACTTCAAGGTCCTCCAGCAGTTTATTGACTGTTTGTTCATGTGAGTAATAATCCTCATTGGACATATCCACTACATGCAGGAGCAAATCTGCTTCACGAACCTCTTCCAAAGTAGATCGGAAAGCAGCAATCAAAGTCGTTGGCAAGTCCTGTATGAAACCAACCGTATCTGTTAATAGAGCCGTAAAGCCGCTCGGCAAGATCGCTTTCCTTGTCATTGGATCGAGGGTGGCAAACAACTGGTTTTCTTCAAAGGAGTCTGCCTCTGTCAACCGGTTAAACAGCGTTGATTTCCCTGCGTTCGTGTATCCGACAAGGGCAATTTGGAATGCCTTGTTTTTCTTCCGGCGCTCCCGGTAGCGGTCACGGTGTTGAACGATCACCGATAATTGCGTTTTAATATCGTCGATTCGTTTCCGGATGTGACGGCGATCGGACTCCAACTTTGTCTCCCCTGGCCCTCTCGTCCCGATCCCGGCACCAAGACGTGACATTTCAATCCCCTTGCCGCCAAGACGAGGCAGCAGGTACTGCAGCTGAGCAAGCTCTACCTGCAGCTTCCCTTCTTTTGAACGGGCTCTTTGAGCGAAAATATCAAGGATCAGCTGGGTACGATCTATGACTCTCGCCTTCAAACCGGCAGAAAGATTTCTGTTTTGGCTTGGCGACAGTTCATCATTGAAGATGATTAAGTCCGGCTCGAGCTCCTCTTCAAGTGCCTGAAGCTCTTCCACCTTCCCTTTGCCTATGTATGTAGCAGGATGAACCCTTGGTCGTTTTTGGACAACCTGCATCAGGACATTGCCCTTAGCCGTTTCCGTAAGTGATTCAAGTTCCTCCATTGAATATTGAAAACGAAGATCTTCCTCTTCAGCCGTCTGGCAGCCAACAAGAATCACTTTTTCAAATACGTTTTCTTGTTCCAAATAACACCCTTCTTTCCATATATATAGCTAAAGACATCATACCAAAATAACGCCAGAAACAAAAATTTTGAAAGCTGGGTGAAAAGTGGTTGTAAATTGGAATATACATGATAAAATCAATATGTTTTCATTTACCGTTTTAGTTTAAAGCATCAACTTAACAAGAGGAGAAAAGCATGATGACATGGGAAGTACTCAGCATGATTGGAACAGTAGCATTCGCGATCAGCGGTGCGTTTATCGCAATGGAAGAAGAATATGATATTTTCGGTGTATATATATTAGGAATCGTGACAGCGTTTGGGGGCGGTGCCATCCGAAACCTGCTTATTGGAGTACCGGTCTCAGCTTTATGGGAACAGGGTATCTTCTTCAATTTAGCATTGTTGTCTATTACTATCGTTTTTTTATTTCCTAGCAATCTATTAAAACATTGGCAGAGATGGGGCAACTTCTTTGACGCAATCGGGCTTGCGGCCTTTGCGATTCAAGGTGCCATTTATGCATCCAATATGGGCCACCCAATTAGCGCCATCATCGTGGCCGCTGTATTGACTGGAAGCGGCGGCGGCATAATCCGTGACCTCCTGGCAGGCAGAAAACCATTGGTGCTGAAGGCTGAAATTTATGCAGTATGGGCTGTTCTTGCCGGACTTGTCATCGGCCTTGGAATGGCTAATAAAGCTGTTGAACTTTACGGGCTATTTGCTGTCATCACAGCACTTCGCGTTCTGTCGTATACCTACAAATGGCATTTGCCAGTACGTAAACTCGGTGTCCACTAAATAGAAAAAAGCAGAGCTGATCAATTTTTTGGTGATCAACTCTGCTTTTTTATTTATATAATTTTTATATGATTTTCCTGCCCATTTGCCCAATTGCGTAGTGTATGCCATGCTGAAGTGTCTGGAAGCAATCAAACTTCGATAAATTAATGTTGGATTGAGTGATTTCAATCCCAAGATTCGATGAAATACCTACTAAGATTGTCTTTGTACCGATAAGCCTTGCTGCTGAACCAATTTTTTCGATCAGGCTGACAGCATGCTGGCCGATTTCCTGGTCCATGCCTGTCAAGTCCAGAACGAGATAGCTTGCTTTATAAGACGGCAGTCGATTCAGCGTATTTACAATTAGCTGGTCTGCTCTGTCTTCTTCATATTTACCTATTAAGGGAACGACGACGATACCCTCAAGAACTGGAATGATTGGGGAAGAAAGCTTATTGACCAGTTCTTTTAATTCCGCAGTTTTCTCTTCGACCAGTCCTTCCAGCTTCTTGATTTGTTCCGATTCTTTCTTACGTGCAAGCTGATGAATATTATCGGCGATTGTCACATCAGAAGGGAAATATTCAATCACGCTGTTTTCATACCCGTCTAGTTGATGCTGCTTGATTTCATACCAAATATTTGTTCCGAAAAGCCCCGTGAAAACTCCAGCATAATGAGCGGGCAGAAAGCTCCCGCCCTTTTTCTTGCCCTGGGCAACATTCACCTTATGCTCCCAGCTGTCCTTCATGATCGCGGTAAAAGTTTTTGTTTCAAAGTTCAGATCCTTAATTAGCGTTAACCCCCAGCCGGCGGTTGCATATGTATTGGTGATCATGTCAGCTGCTTCAGCCACGCTGACTTCTTTCATTTTTTCAAAGTATTGGCCGACCACAAGTCCCTGGCGAAACCCTGTAGATTCGAAAACAA
Source organism: Mesobacillus sp. LC4 (assembly GCF_053543455.1). Taxonomy (NCBI): domain Bacteria; kingdom Bacillati; phylum Bacillota; class Bacilli; order Caryophanales; family Bacillaceae; genus Mesobacillus; species Mesobacillus sp. LC4. The sequence goes on along the minus strand of NZ_JBGCUB010000005.1, from coordinate 216,664 downwards.
GGTTGGAGGCCTCTTCACCAGAGATCTCTTCAATTGTATCGAAAAAGGTTTTCATTGCCGATGAAATCCAAAAAAGCACGGCATCATCGCCCTCGAACGTAAACTTCCCTGACTTGACATCCCATCCGAACTCATAACCTGCGATGTCATAATTATACTCATACCCCATATAATATAGCTCCTTTTTATCTATATAATTTTAAGCTCCCATTTTGCAATAGTGAATAGTTTTCCCAAAATGAACCTGGGGAAGCCAAATTCATTTACCCTTTATTCAAATTCCTTAAACTTGATTTACAACTTCTCAAGACCACAATTGCACCCAATTGATAATATAGGTTAGAACTACGGTAGTTAAAGCGGAGGAATCGGTGTAAAAACGAACGGAACTCCAGAGAGACTTCTATGAGGATGAGTTATAAGCCATGAGGAAGTTATTTGGCTGAAAAAAAATAAGGATTCCAGTAAAACTGGAATCCCCTGTCATTATTTCAAGAAAGACATGACTGAATTAGGATCGAACCCTAGTACCCAATTTCCGTTTACATTTGATTGAGGCACACCCATTTGGCCGGTTGCATTGACTAATCTCTGTGCGGCGATCGGGTCTTGCTGTACGTTCACTTCTTTATATGCTAACCCTTTATCGTCAAGAAAGTTCTTTAACATTGTGCAGTAAGGACAAGTGTTTGTGGTGTAAACTGTAATTTCGTTCATTCTGAATTCCCCCAATGCATAAATTAATACCTATACGGGTATATTAACGAACTAAAAAAATAATGTCAACAAATCTGCTGACATTATTTCCCCTTGATATCATCTGTAAAAACAAGGTCATTGCTGCGGAGTGTCATTAGTTCATGGCGATCATACTGATTCTGCATTAACAACCGCATGGCCTGTGCCCGGATCGATTTCTCAATTACGTTACGAACATAGCGGCCATTCGAGAAAGCTGCGGCCCCCAGTGTTGATTTTACATTTACGAGATGTTCCCGCAACTTACGTTCTGCCTCGTGGCTCAGGCTATATTCCCTTTCCTTCAGCATTCGCTGGCCAATTTCCATTAGCTGTTCTATTGAATAGTCAGGAAAATCAATCACGAGCGGGAACCTTGAATGAAGCCCCGGGTTTAGTGTTAAGAAAAACTCCATTTCTCTCGAATACCCGGCAAGGATCAAGATGAACTCATGCTGCTTATCCTCCATATGTTTAACGAGGGTATCTATCGCTTCCTTGCCGAAATCTTTTTCTCCTCCCCGGCCTAGCGAGTAAGCTTCATCAATGAACAGGATGCCACCCATTGCTTTTTTTATCAAATCGCGCGTTTTTTGCGCGGTATGGCCAATATACTCGCCAACAAGATCCGCTCTCTCCGCTTCGATCAAATGCCCCTTTGACAGGACATTCATCTTAAGGAAGAGCTTCCCGATAATCCTGGCGACCGTTGTCTTTCCTGTTCCCGGATTGCCCTTGAACATCATATGAAGTGCCTGTTTTCCAGCTTTCAGGCCCATTTCTTCCCGTTTCTTGTTCACATAGATCCAGGCATAAATCTCCTTGATCATCCTTTTCATTTCTTCCATGCCAACAAGTGCACCGAGCTCTTCTTCGATTTCTTTTAAAGCTGCATGCTCCTGCGGGATTGACTTTGGGACCAGCTGCGACTCGGGCAATTCCTTAGTCAAGGTTTTCCTTTGCTGTGCATTCAACACAATACTGATTTGTCCGTTGTTTTTCTTACGAAGCGGTTGGTCCAAAGATTTCACCTCTCATTCTGGAAACAGTATACGCATCATGGCTGCATGTGTGATATCCACCTATAACAATTTCTATCTTGGCTTTTTCTAACTATATTCTTAATGGTTCACACTTCAGGAGTAATTTGATTGTTCGACAAGCTCCGGCAGTTTATTTTGTTTTTGTCACAATATGCGGTTTCCCAAGAAATAAACTTCTATATTTATATGTATTCAAGAAGGTGGAAATTCATTTTTAAAATAAACAATTATCGCGGTAAAAAGAGCAAACGGTTGGATTGAGAAGCTAAAGAAGACCCGGGGTGCAGGACCCAAGCTTCATGGGGGGCTAGACACTGGAGATGGATTAAGATACCCATATAGAGTTATCCACATAAAAATACTTTATCATTCAAAGAAAAAACCCGCGCTATGGCGGGTCTCCTTACTCGTTAGTTAATTAAGCCTGAACATCGAAATCAATCTGTACATTCTTTTGCGGCGCGAAAGTCGAGATGGCATGCTTATAGACAAGCTGCTGTTTGCCTTCGGATTCAAACAGCACCGTAAAGTTATCAAAGCCTTTAATCTGGCCTCTCAATTGAAATCCATTCAATAAGAAGACGGTCACATTGATATTGTCCTTGCGGAGCTGGTTTAAATACTGGTCCTGAATATTCACTTGTTTCATGGGCGGATCCTCCTCTTTTATCTCTATTATTATGTATTCGCTTTTATCTCGAGCTTTCCTTCAATGAACTTGGAAATTTCGGCGAATTTTTTTTCATCGTCATTAGACTCTGACATATCAAACCATTCCACATTCATCTTGTTTCGAAACCATGTTAGCTGCCTTTTTGCATATCTGCGCGAATTTTGCTTTAAATTCTCGATTGCCTTTTCCAGAGGAACCTTGCCATCAAAGTAGTCATAAAGCTCTTTATATCCAATCGCCTGGATGGACTGGCAGTCTCTTAAGCCCTTCTCAAAAAAGTACTTAACCTCATCTAGCAACCCCTGTTCCATCATTAAGTCGACGCGGTAGTTGATTCGGTTGTATAACAATTCCCGGTCCATTGTCAGTCCGATTAGTGCAGTATCATACAAAAGCTCAGGTGATTGGTTTTCCTGCAATTCGCTCGCAGTTTTGCCTGTACAGTGAATGATTTCCAGCGCTCTAATCACACGGCGGACATTATTAGGATGGATTCGTGATGCGCTTTCGGGGTCGGCTTCTTGTAATTTTTCATGTAAAAATTCCTGGCCTTCAGCCTCTGCTACTTGTTCCAAACTGTGTCTGAAAGCTGGGTCAGAGGGTGCATCCGTAAAATGATAATCAAAAATAACTGACTGGATGTATAACCCTGTACCGCCAACAATCATCGGCATTTTCGCGCGAGAGCTGATCTCATTGATTTTCTCCCGGACAAGATCCTGAAATTCAGCCGTTGAAAAGCTTTCATCCGGTTCCTTGATATCAATTAAATGGTGGGCGATCCCCTCCATCTCTTGCACGGTGATCTTTGCGGTTCCTATATCCATCCCTTTGTAAATTTGCATGGAATCACCGCTTATGATTTCACCGTCGAATTTCTTCGCAAGCTCAATGCTTAGCTTCGTTTTGCCAACAGCAGTCGGCCCAATTAACACAATCAATTTCTGTTTTTGTTCCAAAAAATTTCACACTGCCTTTTCATATAGGGTGTCAGCATTCTGACAACTTAAATTAATCTTACCATTAAATAGAAAGCAGTTGAACATCTATGCATTATACCCGTATTTTACAAATATTATTCTCTTATATCATCTTCTGAAAAAATTTTCCTCAACCTTTACAGTTAGATAACGATTCAGTAACAAACAAGCTTTCACCCCCAGATTCGTGATAGTTTAGTAGAAGTCTATGATGGTTAATAATTTTTAGGGAACTGGGTGAAGACACTATGTTATCAACTACAGAAATTGGGATTGATCTAGGTACAGCCAATACACTAGTATATAGTAAAAATAAAGGAGTCGCCTTGAATGAACCTTCAGTAGTGGCGATCGATACTGAAACGAAAAATGTTCTTGCTGTCGGCAAGGAAGCGAAGGAAATGATCGGCAAGACACCTGGAAAAATCGTGGCGATCCGTCCGTTGAAAGATGGAGTCATTGCTGATTTCGACGTGACGACGGAAATGCTGAAACAAATCATGAAGAAAGCTTCAAAAAAGGGCGGCTTTACTCTCCGTAAACCGGATGTTGTCGTCTGCACACCGTCTGGCTCAACCAGTGTTGAACGCCGTGCGATCCAGGATGCAGTCAGAAATGCTGGCGCAAAGAAGGTACATCTTATTGAGGAACCAGTTGCCGCGGCAATTGGAGCTGGACTGCCTGTTGATGAGCCGGTAGCAAACGTTGTCGTTGATATCGGAGGCGGCACAACGGAAGTCGCCATCATTTCATATGGCGGTGTCGTTGCCTGCCATTCCATTCGCATCGCTGGCGACAGACTGGACGAAGACATCGTCCATTATGTACGTAAAGAATACAATGTCCTCATTGGTGAAAGAACAGCTGAGAAAATCAAGATGGAGATTGGGTATGCGCTTGTTGACCACGAAATGTTGGAAATGGAAATCCGAGGCCGTGACCTTGTAACGGGCCTGCCCAAGACTGTGACCCTCAATTCGTATGAAATCAGGGACACTCTGAAAGAATCCCTGCTTCATATCATGGAAGCGATCCGTGCTACACTAGAGGACTGCCCTGCAGAACTAAGCGGTGATATTGTAGACCGCGGCGTGATTCTTTCTGGTGGCGGCGCTTTGTTGAACGGGATGCAGGATTGGCTTGGAGGCGAAATGGTCGTTCCCGTACACATTGCTCCAAACCCGCTTGAATCGGTTGCGATTGGAACTGGTAAAGCATTGCAGTACATTCATAAGTTACAGCCTGCTGTAAAGTAAAATAACTGTCACTAAAAGATCGCGATAGAATACGCGATCTTTTAGTTTACTTTCATTCACACAAATAATCAGCAAAGAAAAGTTTATCCATCCTCTCATAAATGCTCCTAAAAAGTCCAAAACCATTATTAGCTGCTACTTAATAAATACTTTTCTTTAATAATCTTCAAATGATGGAGTTCATGCCCGCCGATCATGTAAGCGATGGTTTCTACCGATACATCGTACCCATTGGCTTTGCTCATGTTAGGTAAAGATTTTTGCGGAAGGCCTTTTAACAGACTGATTGTTGCTCTTCTAACGTTCTGATAATCTTCCAAAAGATCTGTCATCGTGCGCGTGTAAAAGGTAGCTTTCTGTACAAACTCGTTCTCATCGAATCCCAATAGAGGAGTTGTATCTCCTCTTGCAATGCGAAGGATTCTATAGGACATGATCCTTTCAGTATCTGTCAGGTGTCCAAGCACCTCGGACAAAGTCCATTTCCCTTCCCCATAGCGATAGTTGGACTGACCCTCGGTTACTTTGGATAATAATATGTACGTAGTCTCAAGCTGTTCAGCAAGAATATCGGTAATGTCTCCTTCTGGGAGCAGTTTAATATAGCCCCTTGTATACTCAGGAAACATTTCTAAACCTGGCTTATTGAACATTATAAATCCCCCTTCATTCTTTTCATATATAGTAATTCGTGCAAAATAGATTTTTCCCTTTTAAAATGCTGGTGTCCTTGCGTCAAAATAAAAGGACACTGTTTCTTTAACAGTGCCCTCCATTTCATTCCTTGTATTGTTTCCTCAGCCTATTGAAATACAAGAATACCGGCAAAGGAATGATAATAAAGCCCAGGCTCTTGATAATCTGATTAACTGCCCTGTCTTTTTGCCGTTGCTTTTCTTCTGTAACATAAACATCATAATTGCTGCGAAGTTCTTCCTCAGTCAGTTCTGTTTGGGAACCTTCAATCTTTCCATTGTTCACCATTTGCTTGTATTCCGTGAAGCTTTGATAATAACCCGTTGGGCTGACAAGATCGGCTGTTGCCATGAAAATCGAAACCCCACCGCCAATGACCATCATCAATGTAGCAAACAATACTAGATAAGTATATAAATGTCTGACCACTTTCTCTCCCCCTTGCTCCTTATTTTTCACTGCAAAAGCCACTATAAATACCAATAAAACTACTGGTAAAACGGAAAATACTAATGAGAAAGCAAACAATCTTTCGCCCCCTTTGATAAGTATAAGAGCCAATAACCAAATCAATGGATTTACATTTTTCCTATTAGTGTAATTTTACACTATATTCAGGCGGATTTAAAGAATTATTATCCATCTCAAGTAAAATTTTCATTACACAAAAAAACAGTGTCCCCACTGGAAACACTGTTTTTTCATATATGAATTTTCATTTTTATCTCGCTATTCTCATCACATTACCCTTTTGAACATTTTCTCCATTTCATATGTGGAGTAGTGGACGATGATTGGCCGGCCATGCGGACAGGTGAACGGATCCGATGAACGCCGCAATTCATCCAGCAATGCCTGAATCTCATCGTTTCGCAGATGGTGATTGGCTTTGATTGATGCCTTGCAGCTCATCATAATCGCTGCTTCTTCTCGAAGCTTTTTAAGATCCACTTTCTTCATCATGAGCAGCTGTTCAATCATATCTTCAATCAGATCTTTTTCCTCTCCGCGAGGGAACCATTGCGGGTGTGATCGAACGATGAAACTATTGTAGCCAAATGGCTCAAGGAACACCCCCACTTTTTCAAGCTCATGCTGATACTCATTGATTTTGATGCATTCATCCGCCGAATATTCAAGTGTGATCGGGACAAGCATTTCCTGAAGCTCAGTCGCCACCTCGCCTACCTTGTCCCTGAAGTATTCATATTTGATTCTCTCCTGGGCGGCATGCTGGTCAATGATATATAAACCACGATCGTTCTGTGCGAGAATATAGGTCCCGTGCATTTGCCCTATTGGATAAAGAGGAGGGACTCGAGAAGCCTGCACTTCAGCAGCCGGTCCGACAACTGGTGAGGCAGCAGCTGGAGCAATCACCTCCTCCTCACCTTGTACAGGTTCGTCATCAACTGGTGAAACTGATGAAGATATGGAATTCTCTTGGGCTACAAAAGCATTTCTCCAGTCTGGTGCTTCCTGCTGTTGATTAATCGCAAGTTCGGGAGCTTTGAAGCTGTTGCTGAGTTCCGCCGTTTTATAGCTATTTCCAAGCTCAACCGCCTTCTCCTCAACAAATGGTCTTCCAACGTTGGTTGTTGGGACTATGTTAGGCTTATTTTCAGCTTCAGGCAAATGATCGAGATCCATAAAAGTTTGTTCTGACTTTGGCTTTTCCTGCTTCTGAGTGACCATCCCAGCCGGAATCAATTCCTTTGTTTTAAAGGCACCTTTTATGACACTCGAGACAAGCTCATTCAATTCCTGCTCCTTGCTCAATCGTACTTCCATCTTGGACGGATGAACGTTCACATCTATCAGAAGCGGGTCCATTTCAATATTCAAAAGAACGACAGGATATCTGCCTATAGGAAGCAATGTATGGTATCCTTCCTGAATCGCCTTTACGAGAGCATAGTTTTTGATAAAACGGCCATTAATCATCGTCGAAATATAGTTTCTTGATGCCCTGGTGATTTCTGGCATTGAGATATAGCCGCTAATTCTATAATCCAATGATTCTCCCGAAATAGGAATCATGGATTTCACCATATTAATACCATATATAGCAGCCAATACCTGGCGTACGTCTCCATTTCCTGTCGTCTTTAACAGCTGTCGTCCATTATGGACAAGCCTGAAGGAGATCTCTGGATTTGCCAGCGCCAGGCGGTTTACGACATCCGTAATATTGCCAAGTTCTGTATGAATGGTTTTCATATATTTAAGCCGTGCCGGAGTATTGAAAAACAGGTCCGAAATGATGATATCCGTACCTTTTCGGCTGTCGGCTTTCTCCACTGACTCTACCTTTCCGCCTTCAATGACCACTTTATTGCCTTCGATGCCGGTCGATGTTTTCATTTCAAGCCTTGAAACAGAGGCAATACTCGGCAGCGCCTCGCCCCTGAACCCAAGAGTCCTGATTCGGAACAAGTCATTTTCGTTCTTGATTTTGCTCGTGGCATGCCGCTGGAAGGCGACGAGGACATCGTCTTCCTCTATGCCGTCTCCATTGTCTGTGATCCTGATCCTGGCTAGTCCAGCTTCCTCAAGATCAATCTCGATCACAGTACTATTAGCATCAATTGCGTTCTCCAGCAATTCCTTAACAACCGATGCCGGCCGTTCAACTACCTCACCGGCCGCAATCTTGTTTGATAAGGCGTCGTCCAGCTGAATAATTTTCGCCATTCCGTCACCTCCAGCTTTTCAATAGTTTTAGCCGCATTATTTCCTTAGCTTTTTTTGCAGCTCGTAAAGCATATTCATAGCCTGTAAAGGAGTCATATCAAGGATTTCCAGTCCAACTAATTGTTCAAGAACCTGCTTTTCCTTCTTGCTTGAACCACTAGCTTTCTTCTGTTCAGGCTCCTCATCAAAAAAGGATAGCTGAGCCGCGGCTGCTGTTTCAGCTGCTTGAAGCATGCTTTGGTTCTCTTCTTCGTTATGAAAAGTTTCCCTTACAGAGTTGAAGCTCTCCTGACGATTAAGTTCAGATGAAACTTGTGGGTCTGTTTGTTCAAGTGTTTGCAGGATTTCAGCAGCGCGTTCGATCAGGTCTGCCGGCAATTCAGCAAGCTGGGCAACATGGATGCCGTAACTCTTATCCGCTGCACCTTCCCTGATTTTATGAAGAAAAACGACCTTTCCATTCTGCTCAACAGCACTGACATGCACATTCTTCAATTTATCCAAATCATTTTCCAGTGAAGTCATTTCATGGTAGTGGGTCGAAAACAGCGTCTTAGCGCTGATTTTATCATGGATGTATTCAATCATCGCCTGAGCTAGTGCCATTCCGTCGTATGTGGATGTGCCCCGGCCGATTTCATCAAAAAGAATCAAGCTGTCCTTCGTCGCATTGGTTATTGCGTTCTTTGCCTCAAGCATCTCTACCATAAAAGTACTTTGCCCAGAAACAAGATCATCTGCCGCACCAATCCTGGTGAAAACCTGATCGAATATTGGCATAACCGCCTCCGTCGCTGGCACAAAAGAGCCGATTTGTGCCATGATTGCCGTCAGGGCAACCTGGCGCATATATGTGCTTTTACCAGACATATTTGGTCCAGTAATCAACAGTACTTCGCGGTCGTTGTCCATAAAGCAATCGTTTGGCACGTATTCCTGAGCATCCATTACTTTTTCGACCACCGGGTGGCGTCCATCCTTCAGAACAATTTTCCTATCTGCTGAGAACTGCGGTCTTACATATTGGCGCTGTTCACTCAGCTCTGCAAAGCCTAGAATGACATCCAGTTCACTCAATGCTCTGGCAAGCCCTTGTAATCTAGGAATGAACTCTTTAATCCTTTCGCGAATCCCGGTAAACAGCTGGTATTCTAACTCGATGCTTTTTTCCTCGGCCGCAAGGATCAAATCTTCCTTTTCCTTCAGCTCAGGTGTGATAAACCGCTCGGCATTCGATAAAGTCTGCTTCCGCTCATATTGGCCTTCCTGTAAAAGATGAAGGTTGGCCTTCGTTACTTCAATATAATAGCCAAACACCCTGTTGTAGCCAATTTTCAAGGATTTGATCCCTGTTTTCTCACGCTCTTGCCGCTCTAGCATGGCAATCCACGTTTTTCCATTCCGGCTGGCATCTCGGTATTGGGCTAGCTGATGATCGTAGCCATCCCTGATGATATTCCCTTCCTTTACAGAAATAGGAGGGTTATCAACGATTGCCTGTTCAAGCAGATCGGCTGCCTCCTCGCAAGGATCGAGTCTATCAGCCATGGAGGCAGCTTCTTCATGGGGAAGGCTCTCCAAAATATGTTTTAAAGATGGTACTTGTAATAAAGACCTTTTTAACTGCATTAAGTCCCTTGGATTCAAATTGCCAAAGGCAACCCTGCCAGCCAGGCGTTCAAGATCGTAGACCTCTTTCAGCTTCTCACGTAATTCCTGGCGTTCAAAAAACTGTCCGACAAAAAGCTGGACCAATTCCTGGCGGCGGCCAATTTCATTTTTATCAATCAACGGCCTGTTAATCCATTGCTTCAGCATCCTGCCGCCCATTGCGGTCATTGTCTCATCAAGCAGCCATAGAAGTGTTCCTTTTTTCGCCGTCGATCTTATTGTCTCTGTCAATTCAAGATTGCGCTTTGAAAAATAATCAATTTTCATATATTGCTGTACCTTGTAGACAGATACCTTTTGCAGGTGGTCAAGGCTGCGCTTCTGAGTTCTGTATAAGTAATTGAATAACCTTGAAGCTGTGTTTCTTAACTGTTCATCCTCGAGGTCCGCAAATAGCAACGAAAAATTCTCATTCACGTCGATGTTGTCCTCAATTGAAAGCGCAAGAATAGAACGTTCCTTCAGCTTTTTCTGGATTTCCGGAGAAAGCGAGCTTTCAATGACAACTTCCTTTGCTCCTGAAATCGATAATTCGTTAATAAGATCTTCGATACTGCCGTTGACGAGGGTAGCCCTGCTTTCCCCTGTCGACAGGTCGCTGCATGCAAACCCGAACATGTTTCCAGGAAAAACCGAGACAGTAGCAATGAAATTATTTTCCTTTTCTAAAAGCCCTCGTCCCTCCATCACTGTTCCCGGAGTGATTAGCTGGACAACTTCCCGCTTCACGACACCCTTTGCCGTCTTGGGATCTTCGGTTTGTTCACATATCGCGACTTTATAGCCTTTGTTAATCAACTGTTCAATATAGTTAGGAGCTGAATGGTAAGGAACACCGCACATCGGAATCCGTTCCTCTCCGCCGCCCTCTCTGCTTGTCAGTGTGATCTCAAGCTCCTGGGATGCCTTTAACGCATCCTCAAAGAACATTTCATAAAAATCTCCCAAGCGGAAAAATAAAAAGGCATCCTGGTAATCTGCCTTCACTTGCAGGTATTGCTTGATCATAGGGGTATATGTAGCCATATTATCCTCCAAAATTCACTTAGCTTTATTGTTACGGCAATGCACCGGTTCTGCTTTTACCCAATTAGTTCATTCTTTGCTGTTCGGTCAATCCAAGAGTCACATTTCGACTCTTACTCTAAATATCTATTATAACTCGACGAAAAATAATTTTCGATAGAATCCCATTAAAAAGAATTACCAGTCCTTAACTTTCGACCTATGTTGAATTAATTATCTCAGGAACTCTTGCTCCATGAAATAAATTCTAATAACTATATGAAAATATTTAGAAAACATGCCCCTGGATAAATCCTATCTTTCTGCAGCATATTCAGGAATCATTGCTGTTTTGTGTCTTCTTGGCATAAGATAGACAAATCCGCCCACATAAAAAAGCAAGACATGTCTGTCCTGCTCTAAGGTTGGAATACATTATATTTCCTTGCTGTTTCAACCCATTCATATCGTTTATGAGTACCTAGTTTCTCACCGATTTTTTGACGATGGTTCTCCACTGTCTTAACTGAAATATCAAGCCTTTCAGCGATATCTTTTTGGGAATATCCTTTAACCGTTAGAATGAAGACTTCCTTTTCCCGCTTGGTGATCGGGAGGTCGACAAGATTGACTTGGTCACAACCCGAATCCTCTTCCCATATATGTGTATCGAACACTTTCTGGTTGGCCAGAATTTTATCAAGCGATTGGATGAGATCATCCCGCTTCAGCTGCTTGATTAAATAACCGTCCGCTCCGGCCTCATAAGCTTTCTTTTGATACATGATATCATCATGCATCGAAAAAATGACTATTTTGGCATCCGGAAGCAGTTTCCGCAGCCTTTCCAGGGTTGTCATACCGTCCAGGCCGCCTGGCATTGAAAGGTCCAGCAGTACCAGATCGGCGGGAAATTCAGCGGCAGCCTTAACGGCTTCATACCCATCGCAGGCACAAACCCTGCCATCGATGCAAAAGGATTGCTGCAGCAGCATGCTTAAACCTTCGCGGACGATTTCATGATCATCGATAATCATCAGGTTCATATTCTCTCTCCCTCCGCTCTCAGTAAAGATACAAACCCTTCCACCCTTGTTGGACCACCTTCTTTACTGATCCACTTAATGTCCCCATCAAGCATTTTGCAACGTTCGTACATATGCTTCAGGCCGAGCCCTTTCGTTTTGCAACCGCCTGAAATAAAGCCATTGCCATTGTCGTATAATTGGAAAAAGATATATTGATAGCTGCTCTTTAAATGAATCGAAAAGTAAGTGGCTTTTCCGTGGCGGACTGAATTCGTGATACTTTCCTGGATGATCCTGAATAAATGAAGTTCTTTTTCAGGATCCAACTCCTTTTCCCGATCGATCTCCATATCCAGGAAGATTTCAATCTGGTATAACTTTTTCCAGTCCTTCACTGCCTGCACAAGGGATTTTACCAAACCGATATCATAGACGATTTCAGGTCTGAGGCTTTTGGTCAGGCGTTTAATATCTTGGAGGGTTTTTTCCATTACATTGACCATATTTGTAACATGATTTTGATATTTATCATCGCTTATATTCTGTTTTATAACCTCGAGACCAAGGAAGATGCTATAGACACTCTGGCCAATATGATCATGAAGCTCCATGGCAATCCTTTTCCGCTCAGCCTCCTGTGCCAGCAGCGTTTCTTGAACAAGCAGTTCATGAAAACGGGCCCTCTCACTATTTTCATTCTGTACAGGAGGCCGAATCCTCAGCACATAATATATCTCTTCTGATATCATCATCTTTTTCAATGACATTTCAAATTCTTCAAGGTCCTCATACACTGCCAGATGGGAATTGAAAAATGGAATGGGGTCATCGGTGGTCAAAATACAGCGATTTTCATTCTCTTCCACGTCCCGTTCCTGGCAATAGGTACAGTACGGCACCTTCTCTCCAAGCTTCCAGCCAGTCATGCCAAAAGCTTTTTCATTAAGATAAAGAATTGTCCGTTCTTTATCCATAACAATCATGCCCTCGGGCAGATGGTCAACAATCTCCGCTAGAAACTCAGTTTGCATCTCCATAAGCTAGTCCCTCACTAATATATTCCTTCTTCTCAACTCCATTTTAACCCCTTTTCTTATCTTCACCCCGCCACGTTTATTAACATTAAGTGAAATCTATACTTATTTATCTACAAAAAAAAACCTGATAGGGCCTTACCACTTATTTTGATATTTACTGTGTTGGTCTGTTTCACCGAGGTATTAAAATCCATTTGCCACATAAAATTGATTCAATTTGCTGTTGTCAGCAACACAGTCTAATTTAAGATTCTATTACTCAATAAACCATTCTGTATTTTTATCGATATTCCTTCATCGAATAAGCCTATTCTAACGATGTGCGGTACTACACAGGCTTTGATTCCAGACAAAAAAAAACAGGCTTAAGTTAGCCTGTTCTAATGTAATAATATCATTTCAACGAACTCAGAACTTGCTCGATATCTTCATTGATCATTTCCGTTGCCTGGGCCATTGTCCTGACATCCTTGGATGCCCAGTAATCATATAATCGTGCGAGGTCACTGCGGTTATATACCTGTTTTCCGTAATGGTTGTAAAAATAAGCAACCAAAAGATTGACTACATTGGCCGGGAGTTTACTGCGGGTTGAAATCGATCTGAGTGCAATATTCTCGAGTCCGCGGATATTATTATCAGTGAATTTTTCCACTACTTCAATTGGCATGGCGTTTTCACAAAAAGTAAGGAATTCGGGATCAGTTAAATTTTGTTTATTCATAGAAATTCTCCTGCTTCATTTACTTGATCAAATAGCTTCCAGCGCATTTTCTATAAGTCTGATGTCCATTGATATAAATTTCTTTATAGTGGCATCTTCACAGCGCTCGTATTCTTTATTAAGTCTCTTCAATTCTTCGTAAAAGATCTGGTATTCATAGTTGTTAATCATAATCTCCCTCATTAATTTACTGTTCTAAGAAATATTTTCCCATTTATACCTATGGTCAAACAAATTTTATAAGGATGATTATGATTATGCTAACATTACCATTAAGCAGACCAGAAAGGAAAGAGGTATTTTGGTTCATTTGCTTTTTCCCAACAAATATAGACAAATCCTGTCTAAATATGCTGTTTCTTATTTTCAATCATGGCCAAAGCCTTTTGCAGTGCCCAGCGCTGATGCTCATGACATAACTTACTCTCAGCTTCCCTAGTATCAAGCCATTTGAGGTGATGGTCAGCTTCAGCAGGTTCTCCTGTGTCTCCGGCTATCTTGGCAAAATAAAAATCCCCTTGAACCTGATAATATGTTGAATCCTTCTTAGAGTAAAAATACTGTTGTGCTTTTCCGATCCATTCACCGAGTTCAAGAAGCTTTCCCATTTCTTCTTTGCCTTCCCTTATTAAACACTCTTCATGACTTTCACTTTCTTCCATTCCACCGCCTGGAAGAAAACATTTACCATCATCCGTCTCGATCAATGCAACTAAATTTTCTTCTATTAATATGATTCCATACACACCTGGCCGCCATGTATAGCTTATTCCTGATTTTATTTCGCCAAAAGTTATCATCTTTGCAGCCCTTCATTCTAAAGGTTATCATTATGAAAATTACAATGTATGAATGATATGTCGAATCACACTATGAAATATTGGGACATTATTTTTACATATATACCGGCATCGCCATTCCGTAGAACATGCAGACTATTTTCAGGAATGCAGGTTGTGGGAGCAATTAAGATTGGAATAAGACGGTCAATAAAAGAAAAATTCCGTGTTCGTTGGTGTTACCGACTGGATCCATTCCGCTTCTTCTGAATTCTCTGCGTTGACTGCAAATTCCGTAGCCCAGTGGCCTGAATGAAAAATGATTTCTCCATACCGGATAAGATTCACTGTAAACCATTTGAATTTACTTTTCATTTCATACTTATTCAGAAGAAAATCTTGTATGTTTTGGACATTACTGAATTGAAAAAGAGTCATGTTGTCACCGGCATGAACAGAACAATTAACTATATATTGAATTTCCTTAATCGCTTCCTGTTCTTCATTCCAGCAATGAAACTCTATAGTATCTGCTTTCTTCAGGAAATGCGAGATTAAAGGTCTCCAATATTTATAATCATCGGGAAGTGGAAAGACAGTGTCCTCTTCTTCGCTATAGCTCCACGGTACCGTAAATTGTATCTCCACATACATCCCTCTTTTACCTAAAAGGAAAAATTTATAAATTATAATTCTCTAATCTTTCCAACACTTCCTTCTTTTAAGTACTCACTCTTTTAAAATATGTTTATATTTTTCGTAAGTCTTCGATTGCATAGCCTCCGTTACACGAGGCGTAAAATCTCCATTCACATGTTCAACGACCATATTGTATAGCATTTGCATCCTTACGTCCTGATAAGCCATCTGGATATGGATGTTTTTCACATTCATGTCTTTCATCATAAGAGCAGAATTGAAATTGTTGCTTCCCATAAGCTTTGATACTGATCTTGTTTCAAGAACAATCTCTTTGTCTTGTTCAGAAAGATTCAGATTCTCGGTATTTATCTGTATATCAGACATTTCCGCGAGCATTACTTCTCCTTTACGGTTTGGATCTATAAGTTCAAGCATCGCTCTTACATGATCTCGCAGCATTTCAATATTCATCTGAATCAGCTTCTTTAATTCTTGATTGTCTACAATCTCTTTGAATATCTTTAACTTGCTGATCGTTCCCTCATGGGTCGGCAAGTGTTCAGCCATGATTCCCAAATCCACAGCCGGAAAATTCATATTGATCCCTCCTCGCTCATCATAGGCATTATATTCGGAAGGATGATATCTGTTCTTAGAAGGAATTCTCCATTTTCGGGGAATTATTGTAGAAAATATTTAGAAGGGATCAGTTTATGTTAGAAAAATCAGCGAGAATTACACTTCTAGTGAAAGCTATTTTGATATAACCAGGGAAGTCCATACTTTTTCTGGCCTTTTTCTTTTTTATTCTAAGAAAAATAATTTTGCAATTAATAAACTTTACTAAAAAGAAAAGAAGTAAGCGAGAAAATTCTATCAATAGTTAAAAGGCCTGGGCATCTTCGCCCAGGTCTTCTTTCAATTTACTTATAAGAATATTACCGGAACTGCTGCGGCTAGCAACAGATAGCGGAGAATGAATCCGCCTGCCAGTACCGCACTTTCAGTGATCATAGTAGCTGTGATTCCATGTGATCCTGAAGCGGCAACTTCCAACCCTGCCGGTGTTTGATGAAGTTTTTTTGTATTCCATAACTCCAAAGCCTCGATTGTGATTGGGACTATTAATCCTACTATAATCAGCCCCATCCAGAATAGAGTGCTGTACTCACCGGAAAGAAGAATGGATACAGATTGTGCTGCAGATTCATTCGTTGATGAAGTGATTAGGAACATCGTGAAAATCAGGAATACTTCGGCAATCAGCAAGGTTAAGTGGATTTTTTTGATGGACATTACCGTATGGACCACTTTTTTATCCATTATGGCTGACACCAGCATAGTGCCGGCAATACCTGTTGAAAACGCCGATACGACGAATAATATTGGCAAGATTGCTGTATTCCATAGTGGCACAGCTCCAATGACTCCAATCAGGAAGCCAGTGTAAATGGCTGTTGCGACAGCAAATACGATGCCGACATACTCCACAATTTTGTTCGTATCTTTTTTCAACAATTCCATCAAGGCAATATAGGCTGCAGCCATCATGAAAAAGCTGATAAAATAGGTACCGATGGTCATGACTGAACTGAAATTTGTAAATAAATAGATGAAGCGCAATGGATCTTTCAAACCAGCCTCTGCATCGACAATGAGCAGGAGCAATCCTATTCCCATCAAAACCGGACTGATTAACCTTCCGACAAACCTGACTGTCTTTGCCTCAGGATACTTCCTTGCTGCATAGGAAGATGTTAAAAACGCACCGGCACTAAGTCCGGCAAGGAATAAATAGGCAGCGATAATTGTTCCCCAAACCATGATAATCACCTCACGTAATAGATTTTTGCCTTTCCTAGGTCCGGCCTTAACGGCTGGGCATTCAAGTTCACGATTGCTTTTGATACTTCACTATTCGGATCATCAAGATCGCCAAATATCCTGGCATTGCTTATGCAAGTGCTGACACAGGCCGGCTGCTTTCCTTCTGCTACTAGCTCGGCACAGAAACGGCATTTCTCCACTACCCCAGTTTTATGGTCCTGCGTCCTCGCTCCATAATGGCATGCCACCATACAATACTTGCAGCCAATACACTTATCAGAATCCACTAATACGATGCCTTCGGCTGTTGTGTAGGTTGCCTTCGTCGGACAAACACTTACACATGGTGCATCCTCACAGTGCTGGCATTGTACAGGGATGATTTCATTTTTGACATTCGGGAAAACACCTGTTTCTTTTTCATAAAATTTGATATAAGACTCTTCTATCGGAAGTTCATTTTGCATCTGGCAGCTTACTCGGCAAGCATAACAGCCGACGCATTTTCTAGTGTCTATTACCATTCCATACCGTGCCATCAGCTATTCACCTTCCTAACCTTCACGATTACTTCGTGGATATTTCCTGCTCCACTCCATTTTTCAAAATCAAATGGAACATGCTCCATATATCCAAATCCAACACCATAGCCGGTTTTCAAGTCCTTAGACGTGATTCCGTAGTGACTCGGGACAAAAATTGCCTCTGGGTGGATTCTCTCCGTCACTTTGACTCGAATCTTGCTGGTTGCTTCACTCGATTCCAGCTCAACCAGATCGCCATCTTTGATGCCTAGTGCTTTCGCTCGAATTGGATTCATCCAGATTCTTTCTAAGTCATAATCCTTTGTAATCTGCATTAAAATTGGTATATTCGCAGTTTGAGTATGGCTGTGGATCGCCTGTTTGCCCGTAATCAAGCGGAAAGAATCATTCTTGGGACTTACCTTCGGCTCAATCCATTCGACGATTGGCTTGAAGCCAGCTTCTTTATAGGTTTCACTATAAAATTCTACTTTTCCAGAAGGAGTCTTTAATTTCGGCATTTCACCGATGGCAATTTCCTCGTTCGGGAACATAATGGTTCCTTTTTCCCTGAGCTGTTTATACGTTACTCCGGTTGGAGCTAGCATGGCTTCATTCAATTCATCCAGGGTAAAATTAAAATACTGGCCTATCCCGCATGCTTTTGCAAGCTCAGTGTAAATTTCATTGATTGGCTTTGTTTTTGGATGAACTCTCTCTACCATTTGTTGGCGAAGGGCAATTCCAGGGATTTTTCCAGTTAATCCTTCAATTACTTCATCGCGTTCAATATATGTCACTTCCGGAAGAACGTAGTGTGCCAATTGTGCAGTTTCAGACATTTGCACATCTATAGCTACCACAAGGTCCATTTTTGAAAGTGCTTCTTTCATGACTTTAGGATTTCCGTATCCCAGTGCCGCATTAGAATGATAATAAATTGCCGCTTTCATTTTGCCTTCCAGTGCTTCTTTAGCGACGATCGTTGCAACACCATGGCTATGATAAGCAAGCGGGAATTCTTTTTCACCTGCTTTTGGAGACTCTGGTTCTTTTGGATTCGGATGTTTTGCTTCATCCAATTTTCCAAGTGAAGGTTTTCCGCCAAATATACTGCCGCCTTTTTGCTGGTAGTTTCCAAGTAAAGCATTGAACATCGCTACTGCACGGCCGGTTTCTGTACTATTTTCATAGTTGCAGCCGAAAGCCCCCCTCCATGATTGCTCAATCAACGCCTTCGGTTTGGCTTTGCCCATATCAGTAGCAATACGAGTGATCGCATCGGCAGGTATACCAGTAATTCCCTCTGCCCATTCTGGTGTGTATTTCTTCAGTTCCTTTGCGTATTCCTCATAACCAATACTGTAGTTCTTAATGAACTCTGCGTCATGAAGATTTTCTTTTATCAGTACATGTGACATCGCCAGCACTAATGCTAAGTCTGTACCCGGACGGATTGCTAGCCATTCCGTTGCCAGGTTGCCGGTATTGTTCAAACGCGGATCGACAATGACAATCTTGGCTCCGTTATCTTTTGCTGCTGCTAATGACTGAACAGAACTAGGACGGATGCCATCTCCATAGCTTCTGCCAATGAACATAATGTATTTGGCATTGCTGATATCAGCACTTGTAGAAGACACACCAACTGTATGCAAGAAGCCTGCATCCCTTGAGTTAGAACAAACGACATGGTGTGTATAGTAGTTTGACGATCCAAGAGAATTAATGAATCTAGGCGAATAAAACTTCCCTGAAGCCCGTGGATCTTCCGTTAAGGCAACTGACTGCGGGCCATGTTCTTTTATGATTTGGTTCAATTTCTCAGCAATTTCTTTGTAGGCTTGTTCCCACGAAATGGGTTCGAATTTATTATCTCCAACCCGTTTTAATGGCTGTGTAAGCCTGTCTTTGGAATAAACAACCGTCGCGTAACCATGCCCTCTGGCACACAGCTTCCCTTTTGAATAAGGATGGTCAGGGTGTCCCGTCAGCTTCCATAAACGGCCGTTTTTGACATGGCCGATCATTCCACATTTACTGGAACATGCATTACATGTACTAGGAATCTCTTTAACTACTGCGTTTGCTCCTGCTTTAACATAATTCTTGGACCATTCATTAAAGCCTACTGTTCCTGCAGATGCCAAGGCAGCAGTAGCAGCAGAAGCTTTGATAAATCCACGACGTGATAGTTTTGTCTCCACCATTTTAACTAGCCCTCCTTTTACTCCCGAACGATAATACATTTTGTTTATATGCCATGAAGGTATGTTCACACACGTTTCGATCACTTGATGCTTCCCCATCATCGCAAAAAGTAAAACTTATTGACTCTTTCACAAAGTGTCTGGCTGATGGAAGTAATTCAAATACAAAATATTTTCGCAAATATTTGTCCATCACTAAAAGCATCACCACCTTTAATTATGAAGACTACAAGTAATTGGTTCGATATGCCTTCACAGTTCCAATCAATAATCTTGTCAACCTCTGATAAAAGAGGTGTTCTGTTGCTGCAGATAGCTGCGATTCGAATTCATCCAGCCAATCGAAATGGTCATCCATAAACTCAGCAATAAAGTGTTCCGGAGCATGCTCTATGAAATAGGCCAGCAACTCGAGCAGGATTGCCAAGTGATCTGGCATGCCCTGTAATTCAACAGGTATCTCGATCTTTAGCTTTTCTAGCAGATAGTTGATATGTAACGCCGAATCACCCAGGACATAGCCTTTATCCCTCGCAAAGGGGAGAGTGCACGTTTCATCCTGTGTCCACGGTTTATACAGCGATTCAATCGGAAGTGCAGCAGCTGTTTGCGTGCTTCCAATTGAGCTTCTATATAATTCCTGAAATTCAGCATAGTTCTCAGGCAAGACTTCCTCTAAAGATAAAGCAATATTGTAATGATCCTTGATAGATGCTTCCAGCTTCTTTAGAAGATCCTGTTCCATCATCTCATTCCAGATTTCTCTAGTTGGAAGCTTATATAAATCTGCAAGGATTAAAAAATCATTCGCACAGTCTGTTTTGTTGTTTAATCCATTCACCAGGATTCACCACCTTTCGATTACACCTTCAATATATGGCATTAAAGTTTGTGAAACAATATACATTCTGTGGCTAATCCCCCCAGAGTATGTGAAGGGTTTCACCTAAAATACCGCAGTGACTCTTTTCTGAATTTCCATGGACAAGGCTGCTATTCGTTGGTTTTATTGAAGATCCCTCGGTTTTCACTCTTCTTAATTTGTGAACTTTCTTTTACATAAGTATGAATATCTGGCAAACTCCCCTCTTTTTCATAGGTTTAATCGTAAAATAAAAGCATAGAAATAATGCCCTTGAGGTGACGATTATGTCTCTATTAACGAATTGGCTTGAAAGCCTGAGCTACGAGCTGGAGATCTCGGAATCCTGCACAAGGAAGGTGAGTCCGCTGAGTACCTGTTCAGCTTGTACGGACGAATGCCCAGATGATGCCATCCTTTTTGAGGATGGCAAAATACTCATAGATGATAAAAGATGCTCATCCTGCGGTGTATGTATCACAGTCTGTCCTGTACAGTCGGTCAAGGGACAATCGCCTTCAAGAATGGTCAAACAGAATTATCTTCTGCTCGAGCAACAATCGCCATTGCCAAGCATGATGGAAATGCTTTACTACCATAAAAAGGGGATTCGTTTTATTCATCAACCTTCATTAACAATGGATTTAGTAGACAGGATTAACCAAGTCAATGAAATCCTTGGCGAAATGCAGCTCGAGCGGCTTCATGTGACAAATCGAATTGTATTGAAGGAAAAAGAGCAGCCCAGGTTATCAAGGCGTGATTTTTTCACAAAGCTTTCATTAGACAGCAAAAAAACCGTCCTCTCTTCTGTGACTCCTGTAAAATGGCGTTTCAACGAGAGCTATTTTAAACCTTCAGTCCTTTTTAAAGATTGGTCCTTTTATCAAGTGAAGATTAGCGAGGATGAATGCACATTATGTGAAGGGTGTTTTCATGTTTGTCCGCCTGGCATATTCAGTCTCGGGGTAAGCGAGTTAATATTGAATGAGAACCAATGCACCGGCTGCAATTTATGCATGGATATTTGCAAAACAAATGCAATTATCGTAGAGATGAAGGTACATCAAGCGCCGCCTGTCTCATACAATTTGCACAAGAACGTTTGCACACAATGCGGCAGTGGCTTCCTTGCCTGGGAGGAATCTGATTCCTGTCATATATGCAGGACAACTGAAAAGCCTGATTTTTTCCTTTAGTGCACATTAAAGACACTGGACATGAGAAGAAAGGTTCTTCAACCGCTTCCATATCCAGTGCCTCTTTATATTGTGGAACAAAAAAAAACTAGGAAGTGCAAGCTTCCTAGTTCAATGTTATTCTTCCTCTCCTAGAAGGAAGTCTGGGTTCAAATCTTCGAATTCGTCGTCATCGACACCATGGCCCCACTCATCATCATCGCAGTCGCATCCGCCTGGATGAGTGACAACACATACCTTTGTTTCTCCGATCACTTCTACAAGGAATTCCCTCTCGACGTGAACGATGATTTTATTGCCATTAGGCGAAATGACCGCTTCAATGCAGTTAGGCTGCTGCAGTACCTCGACCAGGACATCATGGTCATCCATGCAATCAGGATCACGGTACTTCAGTTTGATGACATCGCAGTAAGTTACTTTCTCCGTCACTACTTCAGTTTTTGTATTATCATCAAAGGAGTACCAGATGTTGGCTTCGTAAGACCCGTTTACTTCGACCACTTTCCCTACCTTTTTTGCCTTATACTTATGGTTTATGACCCAAGCGCCCAGAATGCTGCTCGGATGATGCGCTGGGTTGATCGTATGATTGGACTGCGTGAACTTGCGTCCTTTCGCTACGACTGCTTTCGTAATAATCTCTCTGTAATCTCCCATTGCGAGCGAAACCTCCTCAATCTTTTTCAATTCATCCTATGCGTGATATTAGACTAGTGTGCGATTAATTTTAGAACCGCTGGTAAAAACTTAGGCATAGTTCATTGTATGCCCATATAGCCTGAATGTTCCCAATTGGAGAAAGTTGATTGGGGAATTAAGATTGGATTGGTTTTTAGTGGCCATCATAAAAGAGTTTCAGGAAAGGCAGCCCAGATGAATGGGTTCATAAAAAAAGGCACCCTAATATAGCAGGGTGCCTTTTCCTATTCAATGTTTAATGGTTGTGTGTATGGCAGCTTTCACCGTTTTTCAAAGATGCTCCTGTTTCACCGCGAAGTACATCTCCACCAGTTGATGCAACCACTTCATCTGTAACCGTATTGGAAATCGTTGTAGCCACTAGCTGAAGCAATTCATTCACATCGAGCTGTGATTGCTTGAATTCCTGAACAACTGGAATCTCGTCTAGCTGTTGCTCTAATTGAGCAATTTTTGCCTCAGTCTTCTTCAATGCTTCTGTTTTACCATAGTGCTGAAAGTTAACTGCCTGTTTTTGAAGGCCTTTAATAGAAGAAATAAGTGTTTTCACTTTTTCATTTTCATGGATCTGTGCTTCTGCACGCTTGAAAAAGTCAACTTCTTCTGTTTCCGCAATCATTCTTGCGATTTCTCTTGAGCGCTGGATAATGTCATCTTTATTGTATTTTGCCAACTTACTTCACCTCAACTGGTTGTATTTCTTCTACCATTTCCCCGTTTAAAGACCATGTTTTTGCATCTGTGATCTTTACCTTGACGATTTTGCCGATTGCCGACTTCGGACCGACAAAATTGACAAGCTTCAACTTGCTTGTATACCCCGCAAGAACTTCTGGGTTGTTTTTACTTTCACCTTCAACTAGAACCTCAACAATCTGGTCCTGATACTTTTTCATAGACAGGGCAGATTGCTCATTTACTAGTGCGTTCAGGCGCTGCAGACGCTCTTTTTTCACTTCCATCGGGACATTATCCTGCATTTTAGCGGCAGGTGTGCCCTCCCTTGGAGAGTAAATGAATGTATAGGCTGCTTCATACCCTACCTCACGGACAATAGACATTGTTTCCTCGAATTGTTCATCTGTCTCGTTCGGATATCCCACAATAATATCTGTAGTCAAAGTGACATTAGGAATGGCCGCCTTGATTTTGCCAACAAGCTCAAGGTATTGTTCCCTCGTATACTTCCTGGCCATGATTTTCAAAACATCTGTAGAACCTGACTGTACAGGCAGATGGATATGATCCATCAAGTTTCCGCCTTTAGCCAGCACTTCAATCAGCTGATCGTCAAAATCACGAGGATGGCTTGTTGTAAAACGGACACGCGGGATATCGATCTTGCGCATTTCATCCATCAGGTCCCCTAGACCATACTCGATGTCAGTAAAATCTTTACCATACGCGTTTACATTCTGTCCTAGCAGGGTAATTTCCTGATAGCCCTGGGCTGCAAGCTGGCGCACTTCCTGGATGATGTCATCCGGACGGCGGCTTCGCTCTTTTCCTCGTGTATAAGGAACGATGCAGTATGTGCAGAACTTGTCGCAGCCATACATGATGTTCACCCATGCCTTGATATTCCCTTTGCGGACCTTCGGAAGGTTTTCGATGACGTCCCCTTCCTTGGACCAGACTTCAACGACCATTTCTTTGGACATATAGGCTTCCTGCAGAATATTCGGCAGGCGATGGATATTATGTGTACCAAAAATCATATCAACCTGGTTATAGGTTTTGAGAATTTTATTGACGACTGATTCCTCCTGGGACATGCAGCCGCAAACTCCTAACAGGAGATCCGGTTTTTCTCTTTTAAGATGCTTCAGATGACCTAGTTCACCAAACACCTTGTTTTCAGCATTTTCACGAATCGCGCATGTATTCAGGAGAATGACATTTGCATCCTCAACGCTGTCAGTCGGCTCATAACCTAGACCAAGGAAAATACCAGCCATGACTTCTGTATCATGCTCGTTCATCTGGCAGCCATAGGTGCGGATGTAGAACTTGCGGCCCTGGCCCATACCAAGGAATTCTTCAGGGATATCGAAGTCCTTGTGGTACTTGACTTCTTCCTTGCCGCGTTTTTTTGCATCCTTCAGAGAAGGAGCTGTATATACCGTTTCAAAGTACTTGCTGTAATCCTTGCTGGATTTTTTGTCCGAAGAATTCTCAGTTTGTACTTGCTGAGCATCCAAGCGTTGTTTCTCGTTCATTATAGATCTCCTTTCATTAGAAAGCGAGCAGGAAACTGATGCTGCTCGTCACTGCTTTCTACTTTTAAAAAGGGCTATATTTCACCCTGAAAATATTAAATATACACATTATAATAGTATAAACTCTTGAACTAATGAAAACAATAGCAGGCACTGGAAATACAGCTTTACTGGTAAAAAAAAGCCTCTTAGTCACCTATATTACCTTAAAGCCAATCTTACTGGCGTGATGCTCGTCACTAATAACTCCAATTTTACAAGAATAATAAAACCCCAATCCTGGACGATTGGGGTTTTATCGAAACTGTATCCCGGCATGGTTTCCGGCTTTTTATTACATGAATTCAGCAACCAATTTGTCAAAATGAGCTTGATCAAGCTTAAGGTCAGCTTTTGACAACGGAGTTTCTGAATAACCGCTTACCAGATCCTGATAAGACTTACGTTCTGTATTTTGATAGATTAGTCCTGTAACCAATCCGTTATGTTCCATCAGTGTCTGCATTGCTGCTTCACGGTTTGATGGATCATATCCTTCGATATCTCCAAGCTTTGTCAGGTTTTCCTTGAACCAATCATAAGTATTAACCTTGTTGTATGTTACACAAGGGCTGAATACGTTGATCAATGAGAAACCTTCATGCTTGATTCCAGCCTCGATCAGCGCAGTCAAGTCCTTCAGGTCAGTCGAGAAGCTTTGTGCCACGAAAGTAGCGCCAGCTGTCAAAGCCAATTCCATTGGGGAAATAGCTTGCTCGATGGAACCTGCAGGAGTTGATTTTGTCTTGAAGCCAGCAGCCGAACGCGGGGAAGTTTGTCCCTTTGTCAGACCGTAGATCTGGTTGTCCATGACAATGTAAGTGATGTTGATGTTACGGCGGATCGCATGGACTGTATGTCCCATACCGATCGCGAATCCATCTCCGTCGCCGCCAGAAGCGATGACTGTCAAATCACGGTTGGCCATCTTTACGCCCTGTGCAATCGGAAGTGCACGTCCGTGGATTCCGTGGAAACCGTATGAATTGATATATCCAGAGATACGGCCAGAACAGCCGATACCAGAAATTACTGCCAAATCTTCAGGCTCTAAACCCACATTCGCAGCAGCACGCTGCATGGCTGCCTGTACAGAGAAGTCGCCGCAGCCTGGGCACCAGTTTGGTTTTACATTATTGCGAAATTCTTTAAAAGTCGCCATCCTAGAACAACTCCTTGCATTTTGTGTGGACTTCCTGCGGCAAGAATGGATTTCCGTCATACTTGAGGACCTTATGGATCTTCTCATGACTTCCGACATTCATCTTCATGATGTTTGCCAGCTGTCCTGTCGCATTGTTTTCGATAACCGCAACTTTCTTTGCAGATTGAACAAGCTGCATCATTTCATCAGCAGGGAATGGATGTACAAGGCGCACATGTGCGTGGTTTACTTTCAGGCCATCCTTCTCAAGTCTTCCCATTGCTTCTTCAATTGCACCTCTTGTAGAGTTGAAACCTACGATCAACAGATCAGCTTCCTCATGCGGAGCATTCTTGTGGATAGGCGTATTGAATTTCAGATTGCTGATTTTGCGCATACGCTTATCCATTTGCGCAATACGGTTAGCAGCAGATTCTGATGGTTTTCCTGTTTCATCGTGTTCAACACCAGTAACGTGGTGGATTCCGTTCTTCATTCCAGGGATCACTCGTGGTGAAACACCATCTTCAGTTACTTCATAACGCTTGAAGTAGCCTTTGTTTTCAATTTCAGGAAGTGCTTCCGTAGCCAATTTGCCGCGGCGGACTTCCACTTTATCAAACTCAAGCGGTTCTACTGTCTGCTTTCCTAAAGATAACTGGAGGTCTGTCAGCATAATGACAGGGCATTGATACTCTTCAGCAAGGTTGAATGCTTCAGCTGCATCGTAGAATGCTTCCTGTACAGTACTTGGAGCAAAGACAATTTTAGGAATCTCACCGTGAGTTCCGTAAATCATCGCCATTAAATCTGATTGCTCCTGTTTTGTAGGAAGGCCTGTTGATGGACCGCCACGTTGTGTGTCAACAATGACAAGCGGAGTTTCTGTGATGCCTGAAAGTCCGATTGCTTCCATCTTCAATGAAAGACCAGGTCCTGCTGAAGCAGTAATGGCACGCACTCCGCCGTAGTTAGCACCGATCGTCATAGTGACAGCCGCGATTTCATCTTCCGTTTGAATGACTGTTCCGCCAAGCGCCGGAAGCTTCTTGATCAAATATTCCATGATTTCTGAAGCAGGTGTGATTGGGTATGCAGCCATGAAACGGCAGCCGCCTGCTAGAGCACCCATAGCGATTGCGTCGTTTCCAATCATGAACATGCGCTTCTGTCCATCAGCTTTTTCAAGCTGCATTGTCTCAGCGCCGCCTAATTGTTCTTTCGTATATTCGTAGCCAGCTTTGATGGCTTCCATGTTTTTATCGACAACCTGTTGTCCTTTGCGTCCGAAAATTTCCTGGACGACTTCTTCGAAAACCTGGATATCCAAGTCTAAAATTGCACTAGTCGCACCGATGGCAACCATGTTTTTCATAAGAGATGTTCCCAATTCTGTAGCCATTTCCGTAAATGGAACCGCATACATCGCAGCTTGAGTGTCCTCAGGCTTTTTTGGGTCAAACTTAGCATCAGCAATAATTACGCCGTTCTCATGCAATTCTTTGTAGTTTACATCGATCGTTTCCTGATCGAAAGCTACAAGAATATCTAAATCGTCAGAAATAGATCGAACCTCTGTAGTGCTCACTCGAATCTTGTTATTTGTGTGTCCGCCCTTGATACGTGATGAAAAGTGACGGTAGCCATACAAGTAGTAGCCTAGACGGTTCAATGCAATAGAGAAAATTTCCCCGGTAGATTCAATTCCTTCTCCCTGCTGTCCGCCAACTTTCCATGAAAGTTGATTGATCATCTCTTACACCCCTTTAGATACGTAAAAAAATATGTAAAAACGCTTCGTTATTAAGTGTAGCACTTTTCCAAGTAATTCACTAGAATTAAACGGTTTATGTCTTGCATTTCATGCCGGAATCTAGCAAATGGATGGTACTAAACGCTTACAATTCTAGACCTATGTGAATAAAAAAGCAACCCTTTAAGAATAATTATTGACCAAAATATGAATATTTTTTTATTTATTAAAATATTATAAGTCTTTTACTATGGCGCCATTGGATTCATGGGCAGTAATTGCCCTTCCCCGCTGGATTCAGCGACTTAGAACAGGCAGTCTGGAAGCCATATTCTTGTATAAGAACTTATTCACTTGTATATCAGAATAATATTTTTGCAGTTCGTTCCAAAGGTTTTCATATTGATCATTGCCTTCGAGATTCCTCACAGAAAATTCAATTCCATCAAAGTCCGAGCCGAATCCAACATGATTTTCTCCTCCGAGAGAACAAATGTGATCAAGATGGCGGACGACATCCTGAATGGAAGCAGAGGTTTTTTTACCAGACAAAAACTCTGGTACAAAGGTAACACCAATCACGGAATCGCGATCAATCAGTGCTTTGATCTGATCATCCTTAAGGTTCCGACGATGCTGGCAAAGCGAATAACAGTTTGAATGGGAAGCAAATACATGATCAGCACCATCCATTACATCCCAGAATCCTTGTTCAGATAAATGCGAGACGTCACAAGGTGTCCCCGTTTCATTCAGAAGCTGGACAACCTGACGGCCAAACCTTGAAAGGCCAGCTCCCCGCTCCTCCAGGGCTCCATCAGCCACATAATTTCCATAGTTCCATGTAAGACCTACAGAACGTACTCCAAGTCTCAGCAAGGTGCGCAATTTCAATAAATCCTGACCAATTGCATCACACCCCTCCAAAGTCAAAACCGCACCTATTTCATTTTCGGCGAGCTGGTCAATGTCGCCCCTGTCCTTCACCAGCTTTATGTGAGGATGAGGCTTCAGGACTTTTTCATAAAATAAATCTGCCATCCTCAATGCAGCTTCGAATTTCAGGTCAGGATGAACGGATTCAGGTACATAGATGGCAAATAACTGTACTTTGGTATTGGAAGCCTCCAGTCTTTCAAGATTAACCTGCAGTTCCGGAGCTTTAGAAAAATCAAGCGTTGGATCAACGAATAATTTATATAAAACATCACAATGAGCATCAAAAATCTTCACAAAATACCTCCTCTTATATTCATCATTATACTTCATAAAATGAAAAGAAACCTGCTTGCAGGTAGCAAACAGGCTGAGTCAATCCTTAAACATTCTTTAAAAACCTTAATCTATCTATAGGTGCGCTGGCGCTTTCATCTGGGTTCAACAATCAATTTAATGGCTGTCCGTTCTTCGCCATCAATCAGGATATCAGTAAATGCCGGGATGCAAATTAAATCGACTCCGCTAGGTGCTACGAACCCTCTTGCGATCGCTACTGCCTTAACGGCCTGATTCAATGCACCCGCCCCGATAGCCTGAATTTCTGCGCCCCCTCTTTCGCGCAGTACTCCAGCAAGCGCACCAGCTACAGAATTAGGATTAGATTTTGCTGAAACTTTTAATATCTCCATTCCTGGCTCCTCCTTATTTTATCCCGTCCCGGACGCCTTACGTGGACATCCAGGTTAGTCTGTTCCACTGCTACTATATTCAGGAGGAAGCCCACATATGACCTTCAGTAAAAAAAAGCGCTGAGTGATGAAAATGATTTTCGTTGTTAGAGCTGATTGTTTTTTATTAATAGTAATGGGAAGGATCTCTTTTAATTATATCGGCTGATGCAATGTTTGGGTTATATGCTAGGGGGCGTTTCGGGGTTAAATGTACCCTTATGTGGCCTCTTTCCTCGGCATAAGGATACATTTCTGACCTAATCGTGCCCTTATGCGGGCTCTTTCCTCGACATAAGGGTACATTTCCGGCCTTATTGTGCCCTTATGAGGGCTCTTTTCTCGGCATAAGGGTACATTTCCGACAGTATCGTACCCTTATGCAGTCTCTTCCCTCGGCATAAGGGTACATTTCCGACAGTATCGTACCCTTATGCGGGCTCTTTCCTCAACATAAGGGTACATTTCCGGCCTTATCGTGCCCTTATGGGGGCTCTTCCCTCGGCATAAGGGTACATTTCCGACAGTATCGTACCCTTATGCGGGCTCTTTCCTCAACATAAGGGTACATTTCCGGCCTTATCGTACCCTTATTTGGGCTCTCTTCCTCCGGATGATCCAAAATTGCAACTCAATCAAAAATAATATGCCCCCAATAACCAATTCACTGCAAATTAATAGACTGCAGAAAAACTCTAGTGAGCTCGCCTGCAGTCTAAATAGGTCAACCTGATATTTTACTCATAAAAAGGATGGTCATCATTGATAAGGATTTTCTGGATTTTCACTGCTTTGCCAGTCTTCTTGTCCAAATCTATCAATACTGCTGATAGCTGGTTCCTTCCATCCTTTGCTACTTCAAAGCGTGTTGGCAGGCTTGTCATGAACCTTCTTAGGACCGCTTCTTTTTCTACTCCCAATATCCCATCATATGGCCCTGTCATTCCTACATCGGTAAGAAAAGCTGTTCCTGATGGCAAAATCCTCTCATCTGCTGTCTGCACATGAGTATGCGTACCAACTAAAGCGGAAACTCTTCCATCAAGATACCAGCCCATCGCCTGCTTTTCGCTAGTTGCCTCCGCATGGAAATCGACGAAAATGAGTGAAGTGCGTTTGCTAGCTTCCTCAATCAATTCATCTGCTTTTTTAAATGGGCAATCTATTGGCGTCAAGAACGTACGGCCCTGCAGATTGATTATTGCCAGCTCCTCCTGGTTGATCTTTAGATAAACAATCCCTTTTCCCGGTACTTCTTCAGGAAAATTGGCTGGCCTTACCAGATATTTAGCTCCATCGATGAATTCAAAAATATCACGGTTATCCCATGCATGGTTGCCTAGAGTTACAGCCTGTGCGCCTTGCTCGAGAAACTGCCGGTAAATTCTTTCGGTAATTCCTTTACCGCTCGCTGCATTCTCACCATTTATGATTGTGACAGTCGGACGAAATTTCCCCTTTAGCTTAGGCAGATATTCCGTAACCATATCCCTGCCAGGGGAACCTACAACATCCCCAACAAATAAAATTCTCATTGATCCTCATTCCTGCCTTCAATTAAGTTATTTATGTAAAAATTGTATCATAACATCGAGATGTAAGGAAAACCAGCAAAGTGAGCTTGCAATATAAAAAGCGGCGCCGAAGCACCGCTTTATTTTGCATATTCAACTGCCCGTGTCTCACGGATGACTGTAACTTTGATATGTCCAGGATAATCGAGTTCTTCCTCGATTTTCTT
Source organism: Mesobacillus sp. LC4 (assembly GCF_053543455.1). Classification (NCBI taxonomy): domain Bacteria; kingdom Bacillati; phylum Bacillota; class Bacilli; order Caryophanales; family Bacillaceae; genus Mesobacillus; species Mesobacillus sp. LC4. The sequence goes on along the minus strand of NZ_JBGCUB010000005.1, from coordinate 185,811 downwards.
GCGAATATCCCGTGCGAGGCGGTGTGCCTGCAAGTCATCGATTTGATCGGGTCTAACCATGATCCGGATTTCTCTACCCGCCTGAATAGCGAATGATTTTTCGACTCCTTCATAGGATTCAGAAATCTCTTCCAGTCTTTCAAGACGGCGGATATAGTTTTCAAGCGCTTCGCTGCGGGCACCCGGCCTTGCAGCTGACAATGCATCAGCAGCAGCAACAAGTACTGCAATGATCGAAGTCGGCTCAGTATCGCCATGGTGGGAAGCAATGCTGTTGATCACAACTGGATGCTCCTTATACTTAGTAGCGAGCTCCACGCCGATTTCAACGTGGCTTCCTTCTACCTCATGGTCAATAGCCTTTCCGATATCATGCAGGAGTCCTGCGCGGCGAGCTAGAGTTTCATCTTCACCTAGTTCTGCGGCAAGCAATCCGGACAATTGTGCTACTTCCATAGAATGTTTAAGCACATTCTGTCCGTAGCTCGTACGATATTTCAAGCGGCCCAAAATTTTAATAAGATCTGGATGCAGTCCGTGCACTCCCACTTCGAAGGTAGTCTGTTCCCCAACCTCACGAATATGTTCGTCAACTTCACGGCGCGCTTTCTCAACCATTTCCTCAATTCGAGCCGGATGAATACGTCCATCCTGGACAAGCTTGTCTAGAGCTAGACGGGCTGTTTCACGTCTGATAGGGTCAAATCCAGAAAGGATAACTGCTTCCGGAGTGTCATCAATAATGAGATCAATTCCCGTCAACGTTTCCAGGGTGCGGATATTCCGTCCCTCACGACCGATAATACGGCCTTTCATTTCGTCATTCGGAAGGTTTACAACTGATACAGTCGTTTCTGCAACATGATCTGCTGCACACCTTTGAATGGCTAGTGAAAGTACTTCTTTCGCTTTCTTATCGGATTCTTCTTTCGCCCTGTTTTCGTTTTCCTTAATCATTAGTGCAATGTCGTGAGCAAGTTCTTGCTCAGTACGCTCCAAAATGATGGATTTAGCCTCATCACGCGTTAAGCCCGAGATGCGTTCTAGTTCAGTCTGCTGATTTCGTACCATCTCGTCCACTTTGCTTTCCATCTCTTCAATATGCTGTTGTCTTTTGGAAAGAGCGTCATCTTTTTTCTCTAAAAGATTCTCGCGTTTGTTCAACGACTCATCTTTACGATCAAGATTCTCCTCTTTTTGCAATAAACGATTTTCTTGTTTTTGCAGTTCATTTCTTCGTTCACGAATTTCACGTTCTGCTTCAGTACGCAGCTTGTGATTTTCATCCTTAGCCTCCAGCAGGGCTTCTTTCTTCATAGCCTCTGCTTCACGCTTCGCATCTTCAACAATTTGTTCTGCGGCGTTTTTGGCACCTGCAATTTTTGCTTCCGCAACGGATTTACGATAAAAATAGCCAACAACTGCACCGACGAATAGGCCAAGCAAAATGGAGATGATTGAAATAATTAGATCCATCATTTTCACCTCCTCTTGCTATGAACTTGTGTTACGTTTTTTAAAGTGTCGGCATGTACATTGTTACAAGCATCAATATACAGCTCAAATGCTTTTAAACGTTTTTAATACCATGAAAATGTAAAATATACATTTTTAATTGTAAAGCTGCCATATTTTATTGTCAAGGGTTTGTCCCTTGTGTATTCCAACGGTTTGATTAATTATTCATGCAATTCTCATTTTTTTGGATGTGGGTGTGGATTTCCGTCTCAGTCACATTGCTTACCGGAGATGAAGAATAACTTTTAAAAGCTATGTTAAACTTGTCTGTTGATTTTCATTTCTGGCGCTTCGCTTTCCGCGGGGAAGAATAATGATAAATCCCAAAGGCCGGATTTTCATAAACCAATTCTTCCTTGCAGTCGGGGAGCGTCCTCGTCGCTTTATGTGCCTGCGTGGTCTCCCCATGACTTGCTCATCCTCAGGACAGGGATTGAGCTTCCACGAACCTGCCCACGTACAGTGGAAATGAGTTAACATTTCCGGAGGAGGCTACGCGCCTTCCACTACAACCAACAGGGTTAAAAGCATCATTGGGCTTTAGAGCCAGTATTAAAGTTAAAAGCACAAACAAGGTCTCCTGAAAGCCAGGAGACCTTGTTAAAAACATAAATAAACTATTAATCTAATGGCAGTTCTTCCTGATCTTCTTCACTCTCAGTAACAGTGAACTCGCCGTCAAGGCCGTAGTGATTACGGATCTTTTGCTTGATTTCCAGACGGATGGACGGGTTTTCTTTAAGGAAAAGCTTCGCATTTTCCCTTCCCTGTCCTAGACGCTCACCATTATAGGAATACCATGAACCGCTCTTATCGACGATATCGAGGTCTGAACCCATGTCGATGATTTCTCCTTCTTGGGAAATCCCTTCACCGTACATGATATCCACTTCAGCTGTGCGGAACGGAGGAGCGACCTTGTTCTTGACGATTTTGATCCTAGTTTTATTACCTACCATGTCATTGCCTTGCTTCAAAGTTTCAGCACGGCGCACTTCAAGACGCACGCTTGAGTAGAATTTCAGAGCGCGTCCGCCAGGTGTCGTTTCAGGGTTACCGAACATAACACCGACCTTTTCACGAATCTGGTTAATGAAGATTGCAATAGTCTTGGACTTGTTGATTGCACCGGAAAGCTTACGCAATGCCTGTGACATCAAACGGGCCTGAAGACCAACGTGGGCATCACCCATCTCCCCTTCGATTTCAGCCTTTGGAACTAGAGCTGCAACGGAGTCGACAACAATAATGTCAATTGCGCCGCTTCGTACAAGCGCTTCTGCGATTTCTAAAGCTTGCTCTCCCGTGTCAGGCTGGGAAAGAAGAAGTTCATCGATATTTACCCCAAGCTTCTGTGCATATACAGGATCAAGAGCGTGTTCAGCGTCAATGAATGCCGCCTGGCCGCCATTAGCCTGTACTTCTGCAATCGCATGAAGCGCAACAGTTGTCTTACCTGAACTTTCAGGTCCGTAAATTTCAATAACACGTCCGCGAGGATATCCGCCTATTCCAAGTGCAGCATCCAATGCAAGGGATCCACTTGGAGAAGTAGAAATTTTCGTGTCTGTCTTCTCCCCTAATTTCATAACTGAGCCTTTACCAAATTGCTTTTCAATCTGTTTTAACGCCATATCTAAGGCAGCTTGACGATCACTCACTCAAATTTCCTCCTTTTATATAAAAACGAACCAGCATACTGCCTGGCCGCAAATCTCTTATTTAAAGCCTACTATTACTATACCTTTTTCCAGGGGGTTTGTCCATTAAAAAATCGAACATTTATTCGTTTTTTTTAGAAGGACAAAAAACTCCAAAATTGAATTTTCGTGGTCATTTTCAGTAGTTTTACTAAGGCATATACCCATTAAAATACGATTTTAGCAAAGAATCTGCCTATTTTAAACACCGGGTGGAAATTTCCATTCCGTACTGTCAGAACCACAAAAAAACACGGAAGTGCATCACTTCCGTGTTCCTGATAATCTATTAATTATGATCTGGCAGCCAAACTTTACTGACCTTTTCCTGATGGCCGACCGCGATCCGCTGAGACTCAATTTTTCCACATGGACTGGCATACCCTTGATATGTATCCCGATGAAAACCGTACCAGCTGGATGACCTTCCAGGCTGTCAGGACCGGCGACTCCAGTGAAGCTGATCCCAATGTCAGAATGGGTTATTGAAGCAATATTTGCTGCCAGCTCTGCGGCACATTCACTGCTTACTGCTCCATGCTTTTCAATCGTTTCAGGCGTTACCTTTACCAATTCTATTTTAGCTTGGTTCGAGTAACAGACTATCCCGCCATTGAACAAGCTGCTTGCACCAGAAATGGAAGACAATTCTTGCTGGAACATGCCTCCTGTCAGACTTTCTGCCGCTGATATTGTCAGGTTTTTATTTTTCAATAACTTAGAAAGCTCGATCATTAACGAAGTCTCGTTGTAACCATAAAAATGTTCGCCGACTCTTTCCATGATTGCCGCTTCTACTTGATCAATCAATGCTTGTGCAGTTCCGTTTGCGTCATCCCTCGCTGTAAGCCTCAGGGTAACTTCCCCATCTCCAGCCAGTGGTGCGATGGTTGGATTGCTTTGCTGGTCAATCAAATCTTCTATTTCCGATTCCAGAGCGGCCTCACCAATTCCAAAGAACCGCAGGACTCTCGATTCGATTTTAGCTTGATTGCCAGACAAGCCTGCAATAGCATTCTGGCCATATTTCAAGAACATTGGCTCCATTTCAGAAGGAGGACCAGGGAGAAGCATGTACTTGTTCTCGCCAGCCACCAAGAACATCCCGGGAGCCATTCCGTTATCATTTTTCAGGACAGCGCATCCCTCGATCACGAGAGCCTGCTTCCTGTTGTTCTCAGTCATTACTCTGTTCGTTTTTTCAAAATACAATTCAATGGAATTCATCGCTTCTTCATCAAGTACAAGCTGCTTCCCAAGCTGACCGGCAATTGTATCTTTCGTCAGATCATCTTTTGTTGGGCCCAATCCACCTGTAAAGATAATGAGCTCTGCCCTTTCCTGGGCGATTTCCATGGCGTCCTTTAATCTATCCGGATTATCTCCGACAACAGTATGATAGTAAACATTGATTCCCAAATCGGCAAGCTGCCTGGAAAGGAATCGGGCATTCGTATTGACGATTTGCCCAAGGAGCAACTCTGATCCTACAGCAATAATTTCGGCATTCATTTCTCGTCCCCCTGAAAATCAATTATTTGGAGTTGCTGAACACTTGCTTGTTTTTAGCAAAGTAATCCCAGCCAGACCAAATAGTAAAGAACATTGCCACCCATAACGCAATGTCTGCAAACGGGATGGAGAATGCTTCAAAAATGATATTATGCAGCAAGAGGGCGGAAATGGCCACTGTCTGTGCCCACATTTTGATTTTACCAGGCATTTTTGCTGCAACAACCTCACCACCGCCAGCAAGCAGTAAACGAAGCCCTGTTACGGCAAACTCCCGGCTGATTATGATGATAACAATCCACGCAGGGGCAAAACCAAGTTCAACCAAAATAATCAATGCAGAAGAAACAAGCAGTTTATCTGCAAGGGGATCAAGGAATTTCCCGAGATTCGTAACTAAATTGTGCTTTCGCGCCAGATAACCGTCAACCCAGTCTGTCACAGACGCAAAAATATAGATTAACGCTCCTACTAAATGCGTGACCGGCATGGTTGTACCAAGAAGGGAGATTTCTCCCCATGAAAAAGGAACAATCATGATGATCATAAATAACGGAATCAATAAAATTCGTGAAACCGTAATCTTATTTGGCAAATTCATATACTATTTCCTCCAGATGAAAAATTACAAAACCATTTTACTTCTATCATTATATCCAATATGTAAAAATCATCATTAAATATGCCTAGTAAATGAAAAGCGGAGGCGCCTTGGTCAGCCCCGACAAGCGCTGGAGGGCCGACAGGTGAAGTCGTTCTTTGACTTCATCAGGCGGACCGAAGCGACTCGAGGGGCTAGGCGCTGGAGCTAGACACTAACCTAGTATAAAAAGCTGATACTTTCTTACACAGAAAGTATAGCCCGTATAAACAAAAGTCCATACGGGCATTTTGGCAATTCATACTTTTAAATGGTTATACTCCTCGCAAAAGACAAAGGCTTATTTAACAAAGTTTATTGTGATCACCTGAGTCATATCTTTTTCAGGTGATACTGCATACTCTAACTTTTGGTCATTGACATAGATTTCGGTATCAGGTGCCCGTCCGATATTGATGACTGCCTTGGTTTCGTTGGATAAGTCCTCTGTTCGGCTTTCATTCTTTCCTTTTACAAGGGTTTCTTGAAAAATGGATTTAGAGCCATTTGATAGACCAACCCATGTCTGACCAAGTGATACGATTTTAATTACAAAGGATTCCGCACCTTTGAGTTCATAAACCGTGTTGCTTCCGCTGCTCGATAAAACTGAGAGCTCCTGGGCAGGTGTTTCAGGCTCAGCTTCCTCTTCGGCTGGTTCTTCTTCCTCGGCAGCTCCGTCTTCTTCTCCTGTGCCCTCATCGCCAGAATCATCTACTATATCTTCTGTTTCTTCAATGTTCGGCTTGCTTTTATCGGTATTTGCAGGCTGTTCTGCTCCATCACCTGCATTCTGCACAATCAGATACCAGATTAGGGCGATCGCGCCTATTATAAAGACTCCAATCAATATCTTCGGAAGTATATCCAGGATTTTTGATGTATCAGGAGAGATACTTTTCCTCGACTGTACTCGTGAAAGCTGCTCTGGAAGCTCTTCGTTGTATGTAGATGGTATTTCATTTTTGTGCTGTTCAAAAAGCTGTTCCGGATCAAGCCCGACAGCTTCTGCATATTGTTTAATGAATGCACGGACATAAAACTTGCCAGGCATCATAGAATAATTGCCCTCTTCAATACCAAGCAGGTAACGCTTCTGTATTTTCGTGATGGACTGCAGTTCGTCCAGGCTGAGGCCTCTAGCTTCACGTGCTTCCTTTAATATATTTCCTAACTCAGTCACGATAACACCTTCCAATACTGTTAAAAATCAAATCCTCCGAAATCAGAATCGGTAAACATGTGATTCTTCTGAACCATGTCATAAACGATTTCTTCATCGGGGTTATTGCGCAGCTCAATAATATAATCAAAATCATCGAGAGTATATTCCGTGTTCTGGACAAAAATATCCGGATGTTCAACAACCTTCACCGCAGGCAAGCGCATAATTTCCCTTACAAGCTGCCAGTGCTTTTCATTTGCTCTCCTTGTGGAGACGATTCCATCTATGATGAATAAGTTGTCTGCATTGTATTCGTCTTCAATCAGCTGGTTACGGATTGTCTGTTTCAATAATGTCGAAGAGACAAACAGCCAACGCTTGTTCGCACAAACACTTGAAGCCACGACTGACTCGGTCTTGCCGACTCGCGGCATCCCGCGGATCCCGATCAGTTTGTGTCCTTCCATCTTAAACAATTCTGCCATAAAATCTACGAGTAGTCCAAGTTCATCCCTGACAAAACGGAAAGTTTTTTTATCATCTGCATCACGCTGTATGTACCTGCCGTGTCTGACCGCCATCCGGTCACGAAGCTTAGGTTCACGGATTTTTATTACCTTTATTGTATCCATTGTATTTAAAATTGACTCTAATCGTTCAATTTGATCATCATCTTTTGCAAGGATCAACAGACCTCGTCTTCCTTCATCGACTCCATTGATCGTTACAATGTTAATTGACAGCATACCAAGCAAAGAAGAAATATCACCTAGCAGTCCTGGACGGTTAATCATAATCTCATATTCCAAGTACCATTCTTTCTTTTCCATCATTCTCCTCCTCTGCTATAAGGTCACTTGATTGCGACACATTTTGACATCGAATATCTAGCTACTATATTATATGATTTTTCAGGAAGATGAAAGGAAAAACAAGCCAGAAGCTAAAAGTTAAATAAAGCCTAGCAAAATATGTCCATTCAGAGGAAAAAGGACCTTTTCGCCAATAAAAAAGAGAGGAAGCTGGAAGTCCCCTCTCAAGTCTTTCTTATTGATTAGCACCATTGTTCTGAACCAGTTTAACCATCATTGTTGCAATGGCATGCTGTTCGTCAGGGCTTGCAACTGACCAAAGGTCTGCAAGGACTCTTTCCTGCTCATTTTTAGGATCAACATTCTTAGCAAGATAATCCCCAATTTGATAGGCAAGGTCTCCCATTACTTCTTTATTCATTCCCTGATCCTGCGCCTGATGAAGGCGGTCTCCCAAGAAATCCTTCCACTGATTCCAATTATCCAATACGGACATATTGACAACCTCCTTGTCTGAAATAGTACAAGGTTATTTTGCATACGTAGGTACATTATTATGCATTAGCAGAGATGTTTTGAAAAATTGTCACATCTCCGTCATGTCAGCCAGCCGCCATTCACCGCAAGGACCTGTCCGTTTATATAAGAAGATTGATCAGACAGCAGGAATTTCACACTATCTGCAACTTCATCGGCTTGTCCTAATCGTCCTGATGGAATATCAGCGGTTATGGCCTCGAGTTCTTCCTGTGTAAACTCTTCTACCATAGGAGTATGAATGGCACCTGGCGCTACGGCGTTCACTCTTATGCCGGAACTTGCCAGCTCTTTGCTCAGCGCCTTGGCAAATGCTATTTGAGCTCCTTTCACAGCTGAATAGGCCACTTCATAGGATGCGCCAGTCTGCCCCCAAATAGATGATACTAAGACAATACTCCCTTTTTCTTTTTGCCGTAATTTAGGGATCAGCTTTTTTGTCAGCATCATAGGTGAAGTCAGATGAACCTGGATCAGTTCCTCTGCTTCCGTCTCCTCTAAATCCTCAAGAAGACCATATTGGGCATGGCCTGCATTATGTACAATCGCATCAATCGAAAAGATGTTTGCCGCTAAATCCAAATAGCCTGTTTTTGCAGCCAGGTTCGCCTTGATCGGTATATACTCTCCGCCAAAAGTTTGAATTTGACACGCAAGTTCTTCTATCTCTTTTTCATTCTTGTTATAGTGCAAGTAGAGTGAATAACCTTCTGAAGCAAGCTTCCTGGAAATGGCTTTGCCTATCGCTCCACTTGCTCCTGTTACGAGTGCGAATTTTTTCATACTTCCCCTCTCCCGAATAATCTCATGAAATAATGCGCCGGCAAGGACCGGCGCATATATTAATGGGATCTATTGCTTATCCTTTGGAACTACCTGGCAGACTGTGAACCGTTCTTCGGCAATCAGCTCGCTGGCTGCTTGTTTGAGATCGTCCAGTGTAAGGCTTTCAAGTACCGGCACAACATCAAACAAATCCATATCATTGAATGCATAGCGTGTGAACTGATTGGCTATATACTCCGGAGAGTTTACTGCCCTAAGGAAAGCTCCAATTTTTTTCTTTTTTGTCCGCTCGAGGTTTTCCGCTGTCAGACCACGGCCAGCCTTTGCATCCAGCAGCATGGCTTCCAGCTTGCTGGCCAGGACATCCGGCTCGTTCGTATCCCCTCCTACCATCGCAAAACCAAAGCCATGCTCTTCGGAGTAATCGAATGAGAATGTATCATCGATTAACCCGGACCCATACAATTCGGTATAATTCTCGGAGCTCTTCCCAAAGAGAATATCGAGCATCACATTGATAGACAGCTCTTTTATTAGCATCTCCCTGCCCGATTTTGTTGGATTGGCCGCCTTGATTCCTACCAGGCATTTTGACGTCTGGACATTCATTTTAAGAACCTGTTTCTTTTCCGCCACTCCAACCTGTTCCTCATCAAACCTGCGCTGGATTTCAGGCAGATTTTTGTATTCCTTTTTTCCCTGGTTCTCTTTTATCAAGCCCATGATTTCTTCTGGGCTAACAGGGCCAACTACGAACAATAGCATATTGCTTGGATGGTAAAACGTTTCATAGCACTCATACAGCATATCCTTCGTAATGTGCGAAATCGATTCAATTGTACCAGCAATATCGATGCTTACCGGGTGGTTTTTATACATATTCTGTATCAGGCCGAAATACAGCCTCCAATCAGGGTTGTCATCATACATCGTGATCTCTTGCCCGATGATCCCTTTTTCCTTTTCAACTGTTTTCTCTGTGAAATAAGGTTCCTGGACAAAGTCGATCAAAGTTTCAAGGTTTTTTTCCACATTGGATGTACTGGAAAATAAATAAGCAGTCCTCGTAAAAGATGTGAATGCATTCGCAGAAGCACCCTGTTTGCTGAACTGCTGGAACACATCACCATCTTCTTTCTCAAACAATTTATGCTCAAGGAAATGGGCAATGCCATCAGGTACCTTAACAAAATCATTTTTTCCTGGAGGAAGGAAGTGATTATCGACTGAACCGTATTTCGTTGTAAATGTAGCATAAGTTTTATTGAAGCCTTTTTTTGGAAGAATGTATACATCCAGCCCGTTAGCCAGCTTTTCGTAATACATTTCTTCCTGAAGTTGTTCAAAAGTGATCTTTTCCATTATTTGTCCCCCTCCAATCCAGTTAAGAAGTAGATCGTATCAAGCTGAACCTTTTTGGCAACATCAACGATTTCTTCTTTTGTGGTTTTACTCATGCCCTGAAGCCAGTCTTCGAGGCTGACATTTTCACGCGATACAACATTATGATACAGGACCTCTACCATCCCTCTAGCCGTATCCATTGTCTCAAGCATTTGGTTTTCGATTACTGCTTTCGTCTGTTCGATTTCCTGGTCGGTAAAATCACCGGCTTGCATCGCTTCCATTTGTTCACGAATGATTTTTACTGCTAGCTCAAAATTTTCAAATTCGATGCCTGACATAACCATCATCAAACCTTTGTGGCTTTCAAGGCGGCTGGCGACATAGTAGGCAAGACTATTTTTTTCACGGACGTTCAAAAACAACTTCGAATGAGAAAAACCTCCGAAAATCCCGTTAAAAACCTGGAGTGCATAATAGTCCCTATCACCATAAAGCACATTCGTCCGGTAGCCGATATTCAATTTACCCTGCTTGACATCTTCTTTGTCCTTGACGGTTTTTTCTTCCACATGAACACTTTTCGAAGCTTCAACAAGTTTTGGTGTCCGCTGTTCGAATTGCAGCAGATCCTGTGCTATTGACTGGACTTCTGTCTCATCAACATCACCGATAATAAACAGGTCAAGCTCATCTTCCGCAAAGGCTTTCTTGTAGTATTCGTAAAGATTGTTCTCGTCAATTTGCGGAATATCATCAATCTCTCCGTTGACATGCAGTGCATATGGCTCATCCTTACACATTTCCTGTACGAGCCTGAAATTGGAGTATCTCATCTTATCATCATAGACAGCCTGTATCCGCTGTTTTAATGTCCGTTTTTCCTTTTCAACAGTATCTTTGTCAAAAGCTTCATTTTCAGCCAGGGGATTCACCAGAATTTCAGACATCAATTGCATTCCTTTTTTCAGCAAAGGATCTGGATCGCTCAGGAACTTTTCATTGGCAATTTCCAGTGAAAAACTGAGGACCTGATATTCTCCCTTTTTTGAAACATCCACATATAAATTAGCACCGTAAAGCTCATCAAGGTAGGAACGAAACTTTGATGTTGACGGGTAGGCCTTCGAACTGCTTTGCAGCACATACGGAAGCAACGCCCGTTTTGTTACATCCTCACTGGTAAGTGGTGCTTTCATCTTCCAAACAATTGTATTCGTCTTGAATTTTTCGGTTTTGACGATATGGAGCTTGTAACCCTTCATATCCTTGATACTTTCAGAAATGACAGCCATTGAAATCCTCCTTTATTTATAACACCAGGACTTGCTTACAGTCTTTCTTCTTCACATGATTGATGTAAATAAAACATTCTTCTTATTATGTATACGTTGTGAAGTCTATATTTAATATTCCAATAAATATACTCTAACTATACCTTTCACAATCAGGCTATTTCAAGGAATTGGCAGCCCATATGAAAAAAGCTTCCCAAATGGGAAGCTTTTATTGCCTTGTAGCAGCTAATTCCTCTTTCGCCTGAGAGTATAAATAAGTATAGCCAGATTCAAATTTTGCCTGGTTTTTACCATTTGCCTTCGCGGTATATAAGAGCTGGTCCGTGTATCCAAGAAGTTTATCCGGCAAGGCTGCACCTTTTGAAGAAGCAATTCCAAAGCTCATTGTGACACTCTCACACTCCTCACTGAATTTTTCAGCAGATAAACTTTCATAAAGATCATCAAAAAAGCGGATTTGACTTGTTTCTTCGATAGCTGGCAAAAGAAAGGCAAATTCTTCTCCGCCATAACGAAAAGCCTGGGCATCATATTCAGTTGCCAGTTCCTGAAAAATCCTCCCTATTTTCTTAAGGATTTCGTCCCCGGCTAAATGCCCAAACTGATCATTTATTTGTTTAAAGTGGTCAATATCACCCATGACCAGCAGGAAATTCTGTTTTGCACTTGTCAAAACTCTTAATTGTTCCTGGAAATGACGGTGATTATATAAGCCTGTTAAGTAGTCAGTGAACATCAGTTCGTGAAAAATCTCTTTCTGTTTTAAGTGTTTCCTTTCTCGTATAACGATTAATGATCCAAATACACCAATGATCCAAATGAAGGCGAGATTTAAAATGAAAGCAAATGCTGTATTAAAATCAAATTGAGCCTGTACGGCATAAATAGTAGAGTAACCAACCGTCAATGAAATTGAGGATAATATGGCTCCTTTTGTCCGCCAGTAAATGGTCGCATGCATGACGACCAAATAAGCAATCGGAAAAAGAGGTGACATAACCCCGTCAGTCAATGCAAGAAGCCACATTAACGCAATATAATCGAAGACAATTCCAGCCTTCGTAAGTAAATTGAAATACTCGTTTCCCGCCGACATTTTAATCAAAGCAGTCTGGGTTACTGCCATGTAGACAAATCCTATTGTCAATAATAAAGGAAATGTTTCTTTCGTGAAATTCAGCCTGTCCGCCAGAGGAGGAAAATAGAATACTAGAATCCCTACCAACAAGAATATCCAGCGCAAATAAGAAAAGATTTTTTCCGTTTCACGATCATCCATATATAATGATAGCTTCATGTGCATGCCCTCTGAACGAAATTATTTTTAGCAAACTTTTCCTTAATATTAACACATATGGAAGATTTAATCTAAAAAGAATGTTCAAATTCTTATGAAAATACTCTTAATGTGTATTTTAGTCCATACAATTAAAAGAGGCACCCATTCGAGGTACCTCTTTTAGCAGTAGCACTATTAACGTTTTCCGCTGTCGAATGTTTCCCCAACAGCTTTTGGTGCTTGTGATGACTTGGAGAAGATTACGAGCGCAATTAATGTCACTACATAAGGGAAAATCTTCAATAAGATTGGCGGAATGACAGCCAACTCTGGAATTACTTGTGACACGTTCGCAATCGTACTGGCAAATCCGAAGAAGAAAGTAGCTGCCAACACGCCTAGTGGTTTCCATTGTCCAAAAATCAAGGAAGCCAACGCCAGGAAGCCCAGACCTGCAACAGTTCCTGTAAATTCACCTGACTGTGTGACAATGATTAAGGCGCCGCCCAATCCGGCGAATGCTCCTGAAATTAGAACGCCGCTGTAACGGACTCTTCTTACATTGATCCCTGCTGCTTCAGCAGCCTGAGGGAATTCACCACATGAACGTAAACGAAGACCAAACTTCGTTTTATATAAGATGAATGAACTTACAAAAAGGATGACTAATACAAACCATGTTGTTGGATATGTTTTTGTGAAAAACAAATCTCCAATCACTGGAATATCCGAAAGGAATGGAACGTTAGACGGTGAGAAACCGCTTGAGATTCGGATGTTTCCACTTCCAGTCATATTACGTGCAAGGAACACCGTTAGTGCAGTGGCAATTAGATTGATTGCCGTACCACTGATAATCTGATTGGCATTCAAATTTATACTCGCAAACGCATGCAAGATAGAGAAAAGCATACCAGCAATTATAGCAGCCAGCAATCCAAGCCAGAGGACCAAAGTGTGGTTGTCCAATACGCCGCTCAGGTAATGGATGGATAGTGCGCCAGAGAAAGCACCAATGACCATCAATCCCTCGAGGGCAATATTTACAATACCGCTTCTTTCACTAAAAAGTCCGCCGAGTGCCGTAATAAGAAGAGGAATGGTAAAGATAATCGCGTAAGGAAAAATTTGTTCTATTATTGACCACATCTTATGAATCTCCCTTCTCGACTACAGGACCACTTTTATCTTTGTTTGATTTTTTTGCCTTGAACTTGTTCAGCAAACGTTCAATCATTACACTTGTCGCAGCAAAGTAAATGATGATCGCGATGATCGTATTTGCCAATTCAGGTGGAATTTCAGTCATAGCATTCATGAATCCAGTACCAGAGTAAAGAATCCCGAACAGCACTGCTGCGAAGAATACGCCAACAGGGTGGTTTGCACCTAGAAGAGCAACCGCGATGCCATCGTAACCTTGTGAAGGCAGAATACCGATTTGAATGCTTGAAGCATTTCCTGTATACAATGCTACCCCGCCGACTCCTGCAAGAGCGCCTGAAATCAACATAGATAGAATGATGTTGCGGTTTACTTTCATACCTGCATATTCTGCAGCAAATCTATTGAACCCGACTGCCTTCAATTCGAAACCAAGCGTTGTCTTGTCGATGATGAAAGCAATAATGATTACGGCAATGACTGCAAAGAAAAGGCCTAAGTTAATATAAGACCCATCGAACATTTCTGTTAAAAATGGAGTTCTTAAAGTATCTGTTTCAGCCAGTTTTTTTGATTCTGTTTCAAGGAATTCTCCCTTGAAATAACCTGGTACGACATAGTAAATCGTCCAGTAAGCAATCCAGTTCATCATGATTGTCGAAACAACTTCATGAACATTGAACTTTGCCTTCAGTAAACCTGGAATGAATGCCCATAGTGCACCTGCTACAAGTCCTGCAAGGACCATGACCAATAAAAGGATTGGCCTGGAAAAATCAAAAGTCAGGGCTACTGCAGAAGCAGCAAGGCCTCCAACCAGCATCTGTCCTGATGCCCCGATGTTAAAGAGTCCTGTACGGAAAGCAAAAGCCACAGATAAACCAGTGAATATAAGAGGAGTTGCTGTTGCCAAAGTATTGCCGATACGCTCTAGATTTTTCAGCGCTCCTTGAAGCAAATAGGAATAACCTTCAATCGGATTGCTGCCGATGAAAAGCATCAGAATGCCTCCGGCCACAAGACCTAGAATAATGGATATTAAAGATACGATGGTATTTCTCATATGCTTCTCTCCTTAGCCACGCCTGCCATCATAAGACCAACTTCATTTTCGTTTGTTTCCGACGCGATTACCTCGCCTACTAGCTCACCATTATTGACGATGGCTATGCGGTCTGAAAGCTGAAGAACTTCATCAAGCTCCAAAGAAATCAGTAATACCGCGTTCCCTTTGTCGCGATGCTCAATAATCCGTTTATGGATGTATTCAATGGAACCAACATCCAATCCACGAGTCGGCTGAACAGCAATCAAAAGCTTCGGATCAAGTTCAAGTTCACGCCCGATGATTGCTTTTTGCTGGTTACCACCGGAAAGAGTCCTGGCAATCGATGCAGCACCTTCACCTGATCGCACATCGAAGTTGGTAATGATATTTTGAGCATACGCTTTCATAGCAGAGAAATTTAATAATCCACGCTTAGAGAAAGGCTGTTTGTTGTAAATTTGAAGCACCATGTTTGAAACAAGTGAGTAATCAAGAACAAGACCGCGTTTTTGTCTGTCCTCTGGTATATGGCTGATACCTTTTTCATTCCTTTGGCGGATTGGAAGGTTGGTGATCTCGTCTCCACCGACCACTATCGTTCCAGATTCAGCTTTTCTCAAGCCTGTGATTGCTTCAACAAGCTCTGTCTGTCCATTGCCTTCTACTCCGGCAATCCCGACTATTTCCCCAGCACGGACTTCCAATGAAAAATCCTTCAATCCCATAACTTTTCGATTATTTTTTACTGATAAAGAATCTATTTTAAGTACTACTTCACCAGGAGTACTTTCTTTCTTATCCACTTTGAAAGAGACATGACGTCCGACCATCATTTCGGCAAGACTAGCCTCACTGGTTTCTGCCACATTGACAGTCCCAATTCCTTTTCCGCGGCGAATGACTGTACAACGGTCCGCAACGGCCTTAATTTCTTTTAGTTTATGAGTGATAATTATAATAGACTTACCTTCATTAATAAGATTACGCATGATTTTCATTAATTCATCAATTTCTGCTGGTGTAAGTACAGCAGTTGGCTCATCCAAAATCAGAACATCTGCTTCACGATAAAGCATTTTCAAAATTTCTACCCTTTGCTGCATACCTACTGAAATATCTTCGATTTTCGCATGAGGATCTACATTCAAACCGTAATGCTTTGATAATTCTTCAATTCTTTTTGCCGCTTTATCAATATCAAGCACCATGCCTCTAAGCGGCTCACTGCCCAATATGATGTTTTCCGTTACTGTGAAGTTTTCAACCAGCTTGAAATGCTGATGCACCATTCCGATTCCCAAGCGGTTAGCGACATTAGGATTCGTAATCTTCACTTCTTGGCCATTAACTTTTACTACACCGCGCTCAGGCTGATACATGCCGAACAGAACACCCATCAAGGTTGACTTGCCCGCACCGTTTTCACCTAGCAGTGCATGTATTTCCCCTTTTTTAAGGGTAAGGGTAACATTATCGTTGGCTACGATACCCGGAAACTCTTTCCGAATATTCAACATCTCAACTACATAACTCATAGTAGCACTCACCTTTGTATTAGACTCTATACCTATTAAGAATAGCGTAAGCGCCCTTGTCAGCTTCTCTAACATTTCATCGGCACCTGGGGAAATGATGCAATCACTTCCTTTTGGAAGGCCGATTAGTTGGAAGCCAGGCTCTGGAGCTGTACAATTTCACTTCTGAAAAGTTCAAAATTTTTCCTTTTCAAGTCCGATAGACAAAAGAGACGGGAGACCGTCTCTTTTGCAGTTTTTTACTTGAATAAATCTCCCTGCTCAGCAGAGACTTTGATTTCTTCAGATTTAACTTTTTCGTATACTTCTTTAACCTTGCCTGTTGTTTCTTCGCTTAGGTTAGGGTTTTTCTCAGGAAGACCAATTCCATCGTTCTTAGCATCGAAAATCAAAGTTTCTCCGCCTGGGAATTTGCCGTCAAGCTCTGCTTGAACCATATCGTAAGAAACTTGGTCAAGCTTCTTCATTGCAGAAGTAAGGATGACTGACTTATCTCCTTCGTATTTACCATCTTCATACTGGTCTACGTCAACACCAACGATCCAGACGTTTTCTCCAGCTTTCGCACGGTTCTTCGCTTCGTTGATCGCTCCAACACCAACACCACCAGCAGCAGTGAAGATAACATCTACGCCACGATCATAGAATTGAGCTGCAATTTGACCGCCAGCAGCAGCGTTGTCAAATGAACCCTGGTAAACTACGTTTTCAGCCTTGATTGTTACATTCGTATCAAGGTTTTCATTTGCATATTTAAGACCTTGTTGGAAGCCCCAGTTGAACTTTTGTACAGCAGGGATTTCCATACCGCCGATGAATCCAGCTTCGCCTTCTTTCAATTCAACCGCTGCAGCAACACCAGCAAGGAAACCTGATTCGTGCTCTGCAAAGAATACAGCTACAGTGTTATCTTTAACAACTGGATTGTAATCTCCACTGTGCGGATTTCCATCAAGAATGACGAATTTAGCATCTTCATATTTATCCTGGGCTTGGAAAACAGCTGTTTCGAATTTAAAGCCCGGTGTAACGATGAACTTATATTCTGCGTCGTATAAGTTACCAATTTCTTTTAAGTATTCTGCTTCAGTAGTTCCTGCTGGCTTTAGGTACTTTGTCTTAACGCCGAATTCTTCTTCAGCCTTCAGGATTCCTTCCCAAGTACCCTGGTTGAATGACTTGTCATCAATCGTACCTGCGTCAGTGACCATACCTACTCTTAAGTCTGACTCCTTGCCCTTAGAACTGTCGCCTTCGTCGCTTCCGCAACCTGCCAACATAGTACCTGCTGCTAAAAGCAATGACATTACCAAACCAAATTTACGCTTTTTCAAGGTTTGTACCCCCCAGAGAATGTTTGTGATTTCGCAGGAATGTTCTGAAAAACCAATCAGTTAGCGTTTACATTTCCTTAAAAAAATTAAATTCTTTTCCTAAGGACATGAAAACTGAACTTGTCGGCTTTAAAGTAATTCACCGAATAAAGAATCGGAACATCATTTTCGTCGAAATGCATCTGCTTCAAAACAAGCAATGCTGTTTCCGGCTCGCATTCAAGGATGGGTGAAATCTTCTCGTGATAGCCAATTGGCTCAATTTGAGCTACTGCGTATGTTACCTTCCGGTTCGATTTAACTTCAAGAAGATGAAGCAATGACTCATCTTCAAATGAAGAATCTTCCGGGAGGATACTTGAAGGAATCTTGTCAAGACAATAGACGACAGGTTCCCCGTTTGCAGTTCTGACCCTTTCAACCAGTGTGATTTCATCATCATGAGAGCATGAAAAACGTCGGATATCTTCTTCGGTTGGCCCAGTAGTCGTTGAGTTCAAGAAGATTGTACCAGGCTTCATCCCTGCATGCTCAATCATGCCCGTCACGCTGTTCAACTGTTCAATACCTGACTCAAACAACGGTTTGGCGTTGACAAAAGTCCCTACACCATGCCTGCGAACTATGACGTTTTCTTCTTCAAGTATTCGCAATGCTTCTCTTAG
Organism: Mesobacillus sp. LC4; assembly: GCF_053543455.1. NCBI lineage: Bacteria > Bacillati > Bacillota > Bacilli > Caryophanales > Bacillaceae > Mesobacillus > Mesobacillus sp. LC4. Next base: position 167,474 of record NZ_JBGCUB010000005.1, on the reverse strand, counting down.
TGTAGCTCTGCTGACTCCAAGCTGTTTGGCAAGATCAAATTCTGAAGGTAGTTTTTCTCTTTCTTTATAAATACCTTTTTGAATATCTTGCTTCAGGTGATCGATTACTTGTAAATACAGGTGCCGGTTATCTGACTTGATCGACATGAGGCGTTCCTCCAACCTTTGCTCAAGACATCAGACATCTGATGTATAGCATTCCTACTAATCGAAAATACTATAACACTTTTTTCGAGATAAATAAATAGTGTTTCAACAATTTGTCGAAAAAAGCTAGATTGACCAAAATTGTCACTTTTTCCGGGACGATAAACCTATATTTTTGCTATAATAAGTTTTTGTAAACGGTTTTAATAGTATGACACTATTATTTGATCTATAGGAGTATTGTCCTGCATATACAGAAAAAGTCGGGTGTGATCACCCGACTTTTGTCGTTTTCAGATGTATGATGTTATGCCTCTTCGGACTTAGCCACTAGGACGGTACGCGGCTTGCTTCCTTCATAAGGCCCAACGATACCACGCAACTCCATTTCATCGATCAGTCTAGCTGCACGAGAATATCCAATCCTGAACCTTCTTTGAAGCATAGAAACAGAAGCGGTTTGCATTTCCACTACAAGATCGACGGCATCTCCGTACAATTCATCCTCTACCTCTGATGTGTTCTCTGGAACATCCTCTGGGATCATTTCTTCTTGATACTGTGCTTTCTGCTGGCCAATGACGTAGTTTACAACCTCTTCTACCTCTTCATCCGATAAGAATGCTCCCTGCACCCTCACAGGCTTCGACGCCCCTACAGGCAGGAACAGCATGTCCCCTCTTCCAAGCAGTTTCTCTGCACCGCCCATATCCAGAATCGTCCTTGAGTCTGTCATCGAGGAAACAGCAAATGCAATCCTTGAAGGAATATTCGCTTTGATAACCCCTGTAATGACATCAACAGATGGTCTCTGTGTAGCTATGATTAAATGGATTCCGGCAGCACGTGCCATCTGTGCCAGCCTGGTGATAGAATCTTCAACATCAGAGGACGCAACCATCATCAAGTCTGCCAGCTCGTCGACAATTACTACGATGAATGGAAGCAGTGGCTGGTTTGCTTCTTCCTCGCTATTATATCTCTTGATATATTCATTGTAGCCTTCGATATTCCTTGTACCCGTGTGTGAGAAGAGCTCATAGCGCCTTTCCATCTCACTGACCACTTTTTTGAGTGCCTGCGATGCTTTCTTGGCATCGGTAACAACCGGGGCCAGCAAATGCGGAACACCATTATATACATTCAACTCAACCATCTTAGGGTCAATCATCATTAATTTGACTTCATGGGGCTTTGCCTTCATCAAGATGCTGGTGATAATACCGTTAATACACACACTCTTTCCGCTTCCGGTAGCACCGGCAACAAGAAGGTGAGGCATTTTATTCAGTTCGGCAAGCACTGCTTCACCCGTAATATCACGTCCCAAACCAATTTGGAGTTTGGATCCTGGTTTGTTATGCTGCTTCGACTCGATTACTTCCCTCAAAGAAACCATTGCCACTTCAGAATTCGGAACTTCTATACCAATTGCTGACTTTCCCGGTATCGGAGCTTCAATCCTGATATCCTTTGCTGCCAATGCCAATGCCAAATCATCATTAAGGCTGACGATTCTGCTTACCTTGACACCGACATCAGGGTGAACTTCATACTTCGTCACCGCTGGTCCCAGATGAACCTGGGTCACTCTTGCTTTTACCCCGAAGCTGTGGAATGTGCGTTCAAGCTTGGCCGCATTCGCGTGAATCATTTCATATTCACCGCTCTGGTCCGTTTTGTTGGGCAGCTTCAATATATCGATTGGCGGAAGTTCATAAGAGGTATTCTCCACTTCCGTAAAAGTAATATTCTGCGGCAACTCTTCTGCCTCGTCTTCAGTGTCACTTGCAGCTTTAGCTTTCTTTTCTGGCTGCTGTTGTTGAGAATCAGCAGGATTGGCGTAAGCTCGCTCCGCAAAGCTGGAGATGATAGGCTCAGGGGCTGGCTCATCAGCAATTTCGATCGTTTTTTCTGCTGGCGCTTGCTGAACAACCGCCTGGCTGCTCTCATTTTTAGCCTGTTTTGCCTGTTGGCTTTCTGTCTTTTTATGTTGTTGATTTTCTTTCCATTGTTTAAGGTCTTCGATGAATGAAAACCATTGTTCTCTGATAAAACTGCCGATTGGTGTCAGGATTTTCCCGGCAACTTCACTGAATGTTTTGCCTGTGACAAGAATGGCGCCAATGATGATTAGCAGGAAGGCAATCAGCTGAGATCCTGCTGCATCAAACAAAAAGTAAAACAGCGCAAACATCACAGCCCCGATCATCCCGCCTCCGAGATCATTCGTGCTTGTCTCTCCTTTTGCCTCCATCACATATAATTCGAAAGTGTTTTTAATGACACTGGGGTCCTCAAACTTGCCGCCATTGGATAATAGTTCGAATAAAGTCACATGGCTTAATAACAGGATTGCACTTACAATCAGATATGTACCAATTAATTTAGTGTGGAATATAAAAGGCAGGCTTCGTTTCCACATGATGAAAATACTGAACACGACCAGCCCTACGAGACTGAGCATATACCATTCTCCGAAGAAAAACCGGAAGAACATCACGACGGCTCCTCCGACTGCTCCCAAATCCGCCATCGCTATGATAGCTAATGCGAGCAGCGCTAACCCGGCAAGTTCATATTGAACAGTTGTTTTCAATGTATTCTTCTTTCTCGATTGCCGTCTTTTCTTTTTGGCCATTTTATCACCTGAACTTTTATAGCTTCACTATCAGCATAATCAACTAGCTTATTCTTCAAACTTTAATAAGAAGAAAAGCAGCCTTATTCGGCTGCTGATGCTTTAGTGTATCCATATTATATCATATTTGCCAGTTGAAACGGCACAATCGATTTTTAAAATAGATAGGGCTGATGCTCTTTTTACTCAGCTTTTCAATATGCGTAAAAGGTCAATTCAATAAGTACCTAAGAGAGAGTAATGGTAGAACCAGGCAAACAGGATGTTTCCATATAATGGTTTGGGTCGGTACTCATTACCCTGACTACCCGGTACTCATGATTCTCTGTATATTCAGCCATGATAGGAATTCCATTATAGCTGATCATGACTTGGTTAATGGCCTCTTCACTCGGAGGGAATACCTGTTCATGCGGCATCATCGTATAGAGGATCATTGTACAATCACTTCTGACTCTTGTTTATTCATATCAATTAATTCATTTAACTTTTTCATCGCCTGGCCTATTCCTCCGACTTCATGGATCAAGCCGGTCTCGACTGCATCATGGCCCACAACATTCGTACCGATATCTCTTGTCAGGTTGCCTTTGGCAAACATCAACTCTTTGAATGTTTCTTCAGTAATATTGGAATGCTTCGTAACAAAATTCACAACTCTATCCTGCATTTTATCGAGATATTCAAATGTTTGCGGAACGCCGATGACAAGTCCGGTCAGCCTGACTGGATGAATTGTCATTGTCGCCGTCTCAGCAATGAACGAATAATCACAGGAAACTGCTATAGGCACTCCGATGGAATGACCGCCGCCAAGTACGATAGAAACGGTCGGCTTCGAAAGTGATGCCAGCATTTCCGAAATTGCCAGCCCTGCTTCCACATCCCCGCCAACTGTATTAAGAATGACAAGCAAACCTTCAATATTCTGGTTTTGTTCAATTGCAACAAGCTGCGGAATCAAATGTTCATATTTTGTCGTTTTATTATGTGGCGGAAGCTGCATATGCCCCTCAATTTGTCCAACAATTGTCAAACAATGGATCTTCGAATCCTGCGATAGCTGGGGGACATTTGTCTGGCCAAGCTGCTGAATCTTTTCAAGAAGGCCTGATGGTTTGTTCTCCTTATCCCCCTGCTGGCCCTCCTGGTTTTCAGAACTGAATTTGTTCATATCGTTATCCATCCTTTTATGCTCCCTTCAGGCATGATAATTTTAGTATGAACATCATCATCAATTTCATTCCGCGCCCAGAGGTGACTGAAGAATAATATCAGGAAACAAAAAAGATACTGGTGTTTAAGCCAGTATCTTTTCCAATAACTATTTAACCTCCATGATGATCGGCATGATCATTGGGCGGCGTTTTGTTTTTTCATATAAATATTGGTGAAGGGAGTCTCGGATGTCTTGTTTTAAACTATTCCAATCGAAAGAGCCTTTGTTGGCATTTTGCTCGACGATTTCTCTTACCAGGGCAGCAGAATCGGTCATCAGCTTCTCAGATTCACGAACATAGACGAAGCCGCGCGATATGATTTCCGGTCCGGCAATAATCTTCCTGTCGGTTTTATTCAGTGTGACCACCACAAGTAAAACACCGTCCTGCGATAGCAGCCTTCGATCTCGGAGAACAATGTTGCCTACATCTCCAACACCAATTCCATCGATCAATGTATTCCCGGCCGGTACTTTCTCTGTGAACTTTAATTTCCCGCCTGAAATGTCAATTACGTCACCGCGATCGGGGATGAAGATATTTTCTTCCGGAATACCGCATGCTTGAGCAAGCCTTTTATGGGCCTTCAGCATTTTGTATTCCCCATGTACAGGAATGAAGAATTTAGGATTCATCAGATTGATCATGAATTTCAATTCTTCCTGACTTCCATGGCTGGAGACCTGGACACTATTTTTGCTGGATACCACATTCGCACCGGCGCGGTAAAGCATATCCATCGTCTTATAAATAAAAACTTCACTTCCCCTCAAAGGTGAAGCAGCAAACAATACGGTGTCCCCTGCCTGGATGTTCACCTGTGGATGCACTTGTTTAGCCATTTTCTGCAGAGCTTCTATCGGCTCGCCCTGACTCCCGGTGGTTAAAACCACCACCTGGCTGTTGTCGTAATCCTTTAGATCATTAACAGAAATGATCAGGTCTTCCTCTACCTGTAAATAGCCTAGTTGCAATGCGATATCATATACACGTTTCAAGCTATTTCCTACCACAGCCACTTTACGGCCATTTGCATATGCGCTGTTAAAGAGGTGCTGGATCCTGTTAAGGTCAGATGCGAAGCAGGCAGCAATGATCCTGCCCTCTGCATTATAAAAAACGTTGGATAGTTCAGCGATCACGGTTGATTCTGAAGGTGTATGCCCGGGTCTTTCAGCCTCCGTACTGTCGGAAAGCAGACAGAGCACACCTTTTTCACCTATTGAAGCCATCTTGCCTACTTCAGGCTTGTATAGTGTTCCTGCTGCCTGGTCAAATTTAAAATCCCCTGTATGTACAATTGCACCTTCTGATGTATGAATGCTGATGCCGACTGAACCAGGGATGCTGTGATTGGTTTTAAAAAAGGAAACAGACACTTTGTCAAAATCCACTATTGTATCTGAATTAATTTCATGAAAGTCAGCAGAACCGGTGAAATCCTGTTCTATCATTTTCTCCTGTGCCAGGGCGATTGTTAGCTTTGTTCCATAAACCGGTACATTGATTTTGCGTAAAATATAGGATAAAGCACCAATATGATCTTCATGCCCGTGTGTAAGGAAAATCGCTTTCACCCTGTCACTATTCGAAACCAAATATGTAAAATCGGGTATGACCACATCAATGCCGAGCATCTCATCCTCAGGAAACATCAATCCCACATCAACTACAAAAATATCACCGTCCACTTCAGTGATGTACATATTCTTTCCCATTTCCCCCACTCCACCAAGTGGAATGATTTTAATACTCTCGTTTTTCGCTATCAATTCCGTGCTCCTCCTGTGTTGTAATATCCGAACCATTATCAGTTAAAATCATTATACTTGATGATAGAAAATCTTTACAACTTTATTCAATTGCCTCTCGTGTATGAACTTCCCCCTCTCTCCATTTGTAAATTATTCCTGCTTTACTGTTTCGTCCTCCTGCATAGATACTTTATTGTGAGCCAGGGTTTCTGCTTTTACCGTTCGGACTCCGGCATCTGGTTTTCGGGCAATGCAAGGGTTTTGCTTTTACTTCCATATAAAAAAGGCCAACCCGAGAGGCTGGCCTTAAGATTTATTGAAATAGTTTAGCTACCGCTGATCTTTCTTGTTCTGTCAAAGGCACCATTGGCAAACGAACGGAACCGACATCGAGTCCTTTTAGCTGCAATGCCGTCTTGACAGGTGCCGGGCTTGGAGCAGCGAAGAGTCCTTCCATGACCGGGAGCAAGCGCTGATGCATTTTTGCAGCGTCCGCATTTCTTCCGCTGAAGAAAGCATCGACCATTGCTTGCATCTCGTTTCCAATTACATGTGAAGCTACAGAGACAATTCCTGCACCGCCGATTGCGAGAACTGGCAGAGTCAATCCGTCATCTCCACTGTATAAAAGGAAATCGTCTGGTGTATTTGCAATGATTTTAGTCATGGCATTCAAGTCACCACTAGCTTCCTTTACCGCGACCACATTCGGGATTTCAGCCAGTTTAATCACTGTTTCGGGCAGGATATTCACGACTGATCTTCCTGGAATATTATAAACCATTACTGGCAGTGTTGTAGCTTCTGCTGCTGCTTTAAAGTGCTGGTATAAGCCTTCCTGGTTTGGCTTGTTGTAGTATGGTGCTACGATCATGATCGCGTCTACACCAATTTCTTCTGCCTTTTTTGTCAATTCGATGGTGGCATATGTGTTATTGCTGCCTGTTCCAGCGATGACAGGCACCCTCTTGTCTACTACCTTCACGACATGCTGGAATAATGCGATTTTCTCTTCTTTGGAAAGAGTCGGGGATTCACCAGTTGTCCCTGCAACTACAAGTGAATCTGTTCCGTTATCAATCAAATGGTTAACTAGCTGTGTCGTTTTAGCGAAATCAATGTGACCTTTGTGATCAAACGGGGTCACCATTGCTGTGGATACTCTTCCGAATTGAACCATTCCTGTTCACTCCTCTTCTGAAAGGCTTCCGACAGCCAGTGCTGGGAAGCAAAATCTTTTTATATGTCTTTACGCTCGAAATCTGCTGTTTCTTCCTCGAGCTGGAAGGCATCATGCAACGCATTTACTGCCTTTCCTAAATCCTCCTGTTTCACCAACACCCAAATGGTTGTATGGCTGTCCGCGGATTGAAGGATGCGAATGCCTTTTTCTGATAAAGCAGTTACAATTTTCGAAGTTACTCCTGGTACTCCTGCCATTCCTGCTCCGACGACAGAGACCTTTGCGCAATGCATCTCAATTTGCGGCGTGTGCCCCAAGCCTTCCAACACCCTTGCCGCTCGGTTGGTCATTTCATCAAGAACCGTGTAGACCACTCCGTTTGGAGAAATATTGATAAAATCTACACTGATGTTTTCATTTGCCATTGCCTTGAAAACTTCTGATTGGAGATTATATTGGTCTTTTTTAGCAAAAACCTTAATCTGGCTGACATTTGAAACATGGGCAATTCCCGTTACAGGCCTTTCCTTAATGTCAGTTCCTTTATTTTCACGATTAAGGGCCGTAACCAGCGTGCCGAGGCCATCGGAATAGGTGGACCTGATTCTGATCGGAACTTTTGCCTGCATGGCAATCTCCACAGCACGAGGATGGATTACCTTGGCTCCCTGATATGCCATATTGCAAACCTCAGTATATGTGACCACGGAAAGAGGCCTTGCGTTCTCCGCAATCCTCGGATCAGCTGTCATGATTCCCTCGACATCGGTAAAGATGTCAATCCATTCCGCGTTTAACGCAGCGCCAAGTGCTGCAGCTGATGTGTCACTGCCGCCCCGGCCGATTGTTGTCACGTCTCCATTTTTTGCAGCACCCTGGAATCCAGCCACGACGACCACGTCGACCTGATCGAGCTCCCTCAACAACCGATCGCATTTCATATCAAGAATTCTGGCGTTCGTATGCTCGCTATTTGTCCTGAATCCTGCCTGGGCACCAGTAAGGGCCGTCGCACTGATCCCATTCTCGAGCAGCATATTCGTAAAAACAACACTGGAAATCGTTTCTCCACATGATAACAGCAAATCATGCTCGCGCTTGCTGATTTTGCTGTCACTACCTCCTAGAAGACTGAGAAGGGTGTCTGTAGCATACGGATCCCCTTTCCTCCCCATCGCAGAAACGACCACAACCGCTTTATATCCATCAGCGATCGCGTTTTTTATATGACTCATCGCCTGGCCGCGGCTTTGTTCATCCCGGACAGATGTACCGCCAAATTTTTGAACGATTATTTTCATCGTAACACCTCAGAAATTCTGTCATTAATCAATTATTTTACCAAGCCAAGCTTCACGAGACTTTCAGCAATCTGGACTGAGTTCCATGCAGCACCTTTTAACAGGTTGTCAGAAACGACCCACATATGGAAGCCTTTTTCATTGTCCAGATCCTTCCTGATTCTGCCGACAAATACGTCATTTTTACCAACACAGAATGCAGGCATTGGATAGAGTTGCTGTGCAGGGTCATCCTGAAGGACTACTCCCGGTGCATCAGACATAAGTTCTTTAATATCTGATGCTGAAACACCGTCCTGGCCAATCTCAATATAAACAGACTCGGAATGACCTGTGCCAACCGGAAGCCTAACGCATGTTGCAGCAACCTGCAGGTCAGGCATGTGCATGATTTTCTTCGTTTCATTGATCATCTTCATCTCTTCATACGTGAATCCGTTATCGACGAATGTATCGATCTGCGGTATCGCATTGAATGCAATTTGGTAGTGCTTTTCCGCTGACTTCACCGGAAGAATCTTTGGTTCATATTCCTCGCCGTTCAAAATTGCCTGAGTCTGTTCCTCCAATTCCTCGACAGCCGCTGCTCCTGCCCCCGATACTGCCTGGTATGTCGATACGATGATCTTTTCCAAACCGAACTTCTTACGCAATGGCTCGAGTGCAACAACCATTTGGATCGTAGAGCAGTTCGGGTTAGCAATGATTCCGTTATGCGAATGCAAATCTTCCTCATTGACTTCAGGCACGACAAGCGGTGTGTTCTCATCCATGCGGAATGCACTTGTGTTATCAACAACAATGGCTCCGAGTTTTACAGCTTCCGGTGCCAGAGCTTTTGAAACACTACCTCCTGCGCTGAAAAGGGCAATATCCACACCTTCAAAACTTTCAGGCTTGGCTTCCTGTACTGTTATTTCATTTCCTTTATACTGAACCTTCGTACCAGCTGACCTCGATGATGAAAGCAATAAAAGCTCGGATACAGGAAAATCCCTGCTTTCGAGCGTCTGGATCATCTGCTGTCCAACTGCTCCTGTTGCTCCGACTACTGCTACACGGTAACCTTTTCTCTCTGACATTGCTGTTTCCCCTTCCACTACCATTATCGTTTTATATCCCGCATTTAGCTGGGGTTGTTTGAAACATAAGTAAACTGGCGGTCTAATAGAAAAGTGCAAGCGCCTTGTTCTATCCGCCTAGTATATTACCCTATATTTTATCATAATCAATCATTAAGAAAAGAAACATTTTGCTTCACTGCCGGAGAAAAGCATTTCCAAATTGAATTGGCTGTATTTGGGACAGGATTTGCTTTGATTCTAGCTTTTTTAAATACCTCTTGTTCCTGGCTTGAATACGATTCCAGACTCTTTCCGTTGTTGCCTTATCCTGTTGCGCAATATCTGCGCAAATAACAAGGCGTGCGAAAAGAGCCTGGAATTTAGCATTAATTATCCTTATAACGTTCTACTAGTACTGGCTGAAGCTGATTTCCATTCATCGCTTCAATGATTGTTTCGGAAAGCATCCCCATTCTCGCAACCATTGAGTTTGGCTTTTTGACAGGATCATCCTGGCCAAAAGGAATCATGTAAATATTCTTGGTCGCCATTAATCTCATCAGATTGACACCATTAAGCCCTAAAGCATCATTCGTCGATATTCCCAGGACCACCGGATTTTGATTCCTTAATGTCGCTTTTGCAGCCATCAGAACTGGTGAATCTGTCATTGCATTCGCGAACTTGCTCATGGAGTTACCCGTCAGCGGCGCAATGACCATACAGTCAAGTGGGATTTTTGGGCCAAGAGGTTCTGCCTTGACAATTGAGTCTATTACCTTATTGCCAGTGAGTTCCTCAATCCGCTGTACCCAATCTTCTCCCTTGCCAAAACGTGTTTCTGTATTTTTCACAGTGAATGTGACAACTGGTAAAACTTCAGCTCCTGCATTCACCAACTTTTCGATTTCAGGAAATACAGCATCATACGTACAATGCGAGCCTGTTAATCCGAATCCGATCTTTTTCCCTTTTAAACTCATACTTCTTTCTCCTTTCGGTCAGTAAAGTCTTCCATAAGCAGCTGAGAAAGAACGTTCGCCAATATTTGCCCTGCAGTTTTCGGGGCGACGATCCCCGGCAATCCTGGTGCAAGCAAAGCTTTGATTCCACGCTTTTCCGCATAGCGAAAATCCGTTCCACCTGGTTTGGATGCAAGGTCAATGATTAAGGTATGAGCTGGCATCCTCGAAATGACGGAGGCAGTAACAATTTGATGAGGTACCGTATTGATGCAAATATCGATATCTGAAACTTCTTTTCCTATATCCGATAGCAGGAATGGCTTCAATCCCATTTCCGAAATTCTTGCTATATGTTCACTTTTTCTTGCTCCGACCTTCACCTTGGCTCCTAGGGCATGGAAAGTCCTGGCTACACTCATACCAACTCTGCCTAAACCGAGAACGGCCACTTTTGAACCGTGGATGGTGAAATCTGTATGTTGGATCGCCATCATGATCGTTCCTTCGACAGTCGGGATTGAGTTGTAAATAGCTACATCATCTCGGGCAAACAGCTGTACAAGTTTCCTGTTAGCTTGCTTAGTGATACCTGTCAAATACGAATTACTGATACCCGAGTAAACTGTGCAATGATCTGGGGTCTTTTCAAGCATTTCTTTAATAAGAACTACTTTTTCATTTGAGAAAATCGTTTCGACCTGACCCTCCAGACTTGTTCCTGGCACAGGCAGGATCAATGCGTCCTGGACGGAAAAATCAACTTCATCTATCTTTTCTTTTGAGGCACCTGTAAAAGCATGGTCCAACTGCTCGAAGCCTATTAAAGAAAGCTTTGCATCAAGCTCTGTCAGCTTGCGAATAATCTCCAGCTGTCTCGCATCACCGCCGATAACTGCGATTTGCATTCCTGTCAGCATGAGAACAATCACCTTCTTTTCCATTAATCCTGGAATATAAATTTCATCCAACTTGAACTACTTCAACATCATATGTATCTAACTTGCAATAGGTGAGTTTTCCATAAAAGAAAAGCGCCAGCCAATTGGCCAGCGCGATAAACTACATTTATCAAATAAGGTTTTTTATCCCCTTGAATCAAGATCAGAAATAATTCAGGCAAAAAAATAAAGCTGGCATTGTGCCCGCTTTTTTACTCTTCATCATCAGGAATATCGATGATAATCATGTCTGTACCTATTTTCTTTATATGCTTCCATGGAACCCTAACTTCCCCGGACTGTTTGCGAAGGCCGAACCACTTTAAAGATGGGATGATCAAAGCTTCAATTTGACCTGAACGTTCATTGATTTCCAAATCCGTCTGTCCCAGTACACCCAATCTTTCTGCCCTCTTTGCATCAACGATTTCTTTACCGCCAAGTTCACTTAATTTCATGATGACCCTCCCTGTCACTTTGTCCTTATTCTATATGTATCAATATGAGAGGTTTTTTAGAATATATATGCGTGAAAAAAAGGGGAATTGTTGTTGAGGTAAAGATGTGGCGATGTTATTCAGACAGCTTTTTAGGCGTGAGAGGCAAACCTGTCATGATTCTTTCGTTTTCTTGACAGCTTTTCAGCGGCAAAGGCCAAACCTGTCATGATTCCTTCGTTTTCTTGACAGCTTTACAACTGCAAATGCCAAACCTGTCACGATTCCTTCGTTTTCTTGACAGCTTTTCAGCGGCAAAGGGCAAACCTGTCATGACTCCTTCTTTTTCTTGACAGCTTTCCAGCTTCAAAGGCCAAACCTGTCATGATTCCTTCGCTTTCTTGACAGCTGTTCAGCTGCAGAGGGCAAACCTGTCATGATTCCTTCGTTTTCTTGACAGCTTTACAACTGCAAATGCCAAACCTGTCATGATTCCTTCGTTTTCTTGACAGCTTTTCAGCTGCAAAGGGCAAACATGTCACGATTCCTTCGTTTTATTGACAGCTTTTCAGCTGCAAATGCCAAACCTGTCATGATTCCCTCGTTTTCTTGACAGCTTTTCAGCTGCAAAGGCCAAACCTGTCACGATTCCTTCGTTTTCTTGACAGCCTTCCAGCTGCAAAGGCCAAACCTGTCATGATTCCTTCGTTTTCTTGACAGCTTTTCAGCGGCAAAGGGCAAACCTGTCACGATTCCTTCGTTTTCTTGACAACTTTTCAACTGCAGAGGGCAAACCTGTCATGACTCCTGATCGTTGCCTTTCTTCCTTCCGTGTGCTGCAACTTGTAAGGCTTAATGACCTTAAAATTAAAACAGCAGCTTCACAAGGAAGCTGCTGTTTTCATCATCTCTTATAAATTTGGCAGTTCGCCATTTGGACTGATCAATGACACAGAATATTTATCTGTGAAGATTTTATTGGCCATGCCGTCGACGCTGTCCTTCGTCACATGGTCGATCTGTTCGACGATTTCATCAAGGGAGCGGTGCCTTCCGAGCAGAAGTTCATTTTTGCCGTTCCTGCTCATGCGGCTGTTTGTGCTTTCTAGGCTTAACATCAGGCTGCCTTTAAGCTGCTCTTTGCTATTGTTGAGTTCTTTTCCGGTAATTCCTTCAGCACGCAGCTTCGCAAGTGTGTCCTGGATTGTATCATATAAAACATTCAGTTGATTTGCTCCGGTCCCGCCATAAATAGTCACCATTCCGCTATCACGGTAAGCTGAGTGATAGGAGAAGACAGAATAAGCAAGACCGCGCTGTTCCCTTACTTCCTGGAACAATCTGCTGCTCATGCTGCCCCCCAGTACATTGTTCAAGACGATGAGGCTATATACATCAGAGTGCCCGATCTGTAAGCCTTCGAAACCAAGGCACAGGTGCGCTTGTTCCGTTTCTTTTTTCCTGGAAGCATGTGTCGCATGGAAGTCCGGTTTTGCATATTCCATCTTTTCCTTGCTCGCTTCATATGAGCCAAAGAAGTCTTCAGCATTTTTAATGAAAGATTCGGGCACATTCCCTGCAATGGAAATGACCACATTTTCCGGTCTGTACGTATCATGCATATACTGCTCGAGCTTTTCTCCCGTGAAACTTTGGAGCGTTTCTTCCGTACCAAGGATTGGATACCCAAGCGGGTGGTCGCCGTAAACAGCCTGGCTAAGCAAATCGTGGACGATATCATCAGGTGTATCTTCATACATCTTTATTTCTTCATTCACCACGTTCTTCTCTTTATTCAATTCCTCAGAATCAAACGTAGAATTAAAGAACATATCCGCTAAAACTTCTAGCGCAAATGGTGCATGATTATCTAACACCTTGGCGTAATAGCAAGTATACTCCTTGGAAGTGAATGCATTCACCTGGCCGCCAATGCTATCAAAGGATTCTGCAATCTCCCTTGCACTCCTTGTTTTGGTGCCTTTGAAGAACATATGCTCAAGAAAATGGGAAATCCCATTGTTCTCTGGATTTTCATTACGGGAGCCCGTTCCGATCCATACACCGATAGCGACTGAACGGACAGTTGGGATTTGTTCTAGTACGATTCTTACACCATTTTGGCATGTATATTTCTTTATCATTATATTCCTCCTCTGGAACCAGCTGCTAAAACTACTGCATTTACTTAGTATAGTCCATTTAACTTACTTTTTCCAAATACAATGCTATTCTTTCATTTTTTTTGGCGTTATTATCCGCTTTTCACTTAATAAATCGGAAACAGTCCCAATTTGAAGTTCCTTAGCTTTTATTTGGGTGATCAATTGATCGAGAGAGACAGCCGTAGACTCTGTTGGATGCATAAGGATCATTGCGCCATTATGGACCTTTCCCATCACCCTGTTGATTAGTTTATCTGGAGTGGGCTTCTGCCAATCAATCGTGTCTACGCTCCACATAACGGTCCCTAATTTATGAGCTGCAGCAATTTCAACCACTTCATCCTTGTATGATCCGCTCGGAGGAGCAAACCACTTAGTCTTGACCCCCGTCACCGCTTCAATAACTTCATTCGTCCTGCGGATTTCTTCATTGATTTTCGGAGCAGAAAGCTGCTTCATGTTTGGGTGTGTGAATGAATGATTACCTATTTCATGGCCTGCATCTGCAATCATCTTCGCCATACCTGGATTATTCTTTACCCATCTGCCTTCAAGAAAAAAACTTGCGGTTACATTATGCTTCTTCAATGTCGCCAGCATGCCTGTTAGATATTCATTTCCCCATGCAACATTAATAATGAAGCTTACCATCGGCTTTTCAGGATGTCCTTTATAAATGGCCATTGGCGGCAAATCATCCAGATGGACTTGAGGGGAGACTTGCTTGAAGACTAGCTTTTCGGGATCAAATTTACCTTCCTTCTCCATTTTGCTATAGGACTTTTTGATATCTACTTTTAGCCCATTGTAGCCGGGGATTACCTTCCAGACTGGATCTTTTCGGGCGTCAGATGGTTCAACTTCATATTCTATTGCTTTCATTTCAATTTCTGACATCAACGAATTCTTATTCCCTGCCACTTCAACTGACCCGCTTTTAAGTCCTGAAACATATGTATGGGAGAATGGATTATTCACGATGATCCACCCAGTGATCAATAAAACAGAAATTAATACAAACTTTCTCATTTAATATGCCTCCTCTTCTGTTAAGGCCACTTCAAAATAACGCAGACAACGAATAGCGCCTTATTTTACTTTATGAAGCAGAAGGACAAGGTAGAACGGAAGACACTGGTAAGAGAGCAGAAAAACGTTCGCACACAACAGCCCGGCAAGCGTGATAACTGTTCATGAAAAGGTAATATAAAAAGGCCGGGGTTGCCCCCGGCCTTTACGATCTTAAGATTGTTTTTCAGCTTTTTCGCGTTGTTCTTTCAAGACTGCCTTACGTGAAAGGTTGACCCTGCCTTGTTTGTCGATTTCAGTGACCTTAACGAGGAGTTCATCTCCCAGCTTCAGCACGTCTTCGACTTTGCCAACTCGTTCTTCAGCAAGCTCGGAGATATGGACCAAGCCATCTTTACCAGGGAAGATTTCAACGAACGCACCGAACTTTTCAATGCGGCGAACCTTTCCAAGGTACATTTCCCCAACTTCAACTTCACGGACAATGTCTTCAATGATCTTCTTCGCTCTTTGGATCATTTCTTCATCTACTGAACCAATAAATACCGTACCATCTTGTTCGATATCGATTTTTACGCCAGTTTCTTCAATGATCTTGTTGATTTGTTTTCCGCTTGGCCCAATGACGTCACGGATTTTATCAGGTTTGATCCACATAGTGATGATTTTTGGTGCATATTTAGAAAGCTGTTCACGTGGTTCTTTGATCGTTGCCAGCATGGACTCAAGAATATGCATACGGCCTTTTTTCGCCTGTTGTAAAGCTTCCTCAAGAATCTCACGGGATAATCCTTCAATCTTGATATCCATCTGCAGGGCTGTAACACCTTTTGCAGTTCCAGCTACTTTGAAGTCCATATCCCCAAGGTGGTCCTCCATACCCTGGATATCTGAAAGAATAGAATAATGCTCTCCAGATTTGATTAGACCCATTGCAATACCGGCAACCGGTGCTTTGATTGGCACCCCTGCATCCATAAGCGCTAATGTACTAGCACAAATACTCGCCTGTGAAGTAGAACCATTTGATTCAAGTACTTCTGATACAAGACGAACAGTGTATGGGAAATCTTTCTCATTCGGAATTACAGGCTCAAGAGCTCTTTCACCAAGTGCTCCGTGTCCGATTTCACGTCGTCCTGGGCCACGGATTGGACCTGTTTCACCAACAGAGAATAACGGGAAATTGTAATGGTGCATGAATCGCTTTTCTTCTTCGATTCCAAGACCGTCAAGAATTTGAACATCACCCATTGCGCCGAGCGTACAGATGCTTAGTGCCTGAGTTTGTCCCCTTGTGAACAATCCAGAACCATGTGTTCTAGGTAGCAGTCCTACTTCAGAAGAAAGCGGTCGGATTTCATCGACTCCACGGCCGTCTGGACGTACTTTTTCTTCTGTAATCAAGCGGCGGACTTCACCTTTGACGATTTTATCAAGGATTTGTTTCACTTGCTTAAGCTTGTCATCATCTGCTTCTTGCTCTTCATAGCGGGCAACGATAGCATTTTTCACTTCTTTGATCGCATCTTCGCGAGCATGCTTTTCCTGTACTTGGATAGCAGAAATCATATCTTGCTCACAAACTCCGCGAACTTCAGCTTCAAGATCTTTATCTAATTCAAAAAGTTTAATTTCTCTTTTTTCTTTACCAACCTGCGCGACGATTTCCTGTTGGAAGGCAATCAGACGCTTGATTTCGTCATGTCCGAACATGATTGCTTCAAGCATGACTTCTTCAGGCACCTCTTCCGCACCGGCTTCAACCATGTTGATTGCATCCATTGTACCTGCTACAACTAAATGCATATCACTCTTTTCTGTTTCTTCAACAGATGGGTTGATCACGAACTTGCCATCAATCCTTCCCACTGTGACACCAGCAATTGGTCCTCCAAATGGGATATCTGAAACAGATAGAGCTAATGAAGATCCAAACATAGCGGCCATTTCTGATGAACAGTCCTGATCCACGCTCATGACGATGCTGATTACCTGGACATCGTTACGGAATCCATCAGGGAATAACGGACGGATTGGACGGTCAATTAATCGGCTCGCAAGAATTGCCTTTTCACTTGGGCGTCCTTCACGCTTAATGAATCCGCCTGGAATTTTTCCGACAGCATAAAGTCTTTCTTCATAATTGACAGTCAAAGGGAAGAAATCTAAATTCTTTGGTTCTTTTGATGCAGTAGCTGTACTTAATACAGCTGTATCACCGTAACGGACAAGGACTGCACCATTTGCCTGCTTTGCAAGCTGTCCAATTTCAACTGTTAGCTTACGCCCTGCCCAGTCGAAGGAAAAACTCTGTTTTTCTTGTTCCATGCTTTTTAGCCCCTCTCTACCACTAAGTACACCCTGGCTCTGCCCGGGAATTTATTTAAAACAGCACAAACGCATGTCTTATATAACAAATATACCTTTAATATGAATGATAAAACCATGGACTACCCAAGATGCCTGCTATACAAAGCTTGTCCAACAGAGCAAATGGGAGCCTACATGTAAAATGCCTTTTATGTTATATTATGCTCCAAAAAGGAGCGCTTCATATCAATCAATCGTTATGTATGCTACAAAAAATTTGCCTAATAAAAAAGCGGGAAAAATCCCGCTTTTACAGACTATCTACGTAGACCAAGCTTGTTGATTAACTCGCGGTAGCGAGCAACGTCCTTGTTACGAAGGTAAGTCAAAAGGTTACGACGCTTACCTACCATTTTCAAAAGACCGCGACGTGAGTGGTGGTCCTTCTTATGAACGCGCAAGTGGTCGTTCAAAGTGTTGATTTCTGCAGTAAGGACAGCGATTTGAACTTCTGGAGATCCAGTATCACTTTCGTGAGTCTTGAATTCATTGATCAGTTCGTTTTTACGTACTTTTGAGATTGCCATCCGTATTCACCTCCATTTAATAATCCCCTGTTACCGAGCAAGCGTCGGTGACTCGACTTGCCAAGCAAAGGTTCTTTTTTGATACGTTAATAAGAATACATCTTTTTACGACAAAAAGCAAGTCTAACCCTTGTTTTTTTCAAAGTATAGGAGTGCTTCTTGCTTATCTTTTTCGATTTGGGCAACAAGCTGCTGTATTCCCTCGAATTTCCGTTCACTTCTCAGGCGAAGGTGCCACTCAATCGTTGCGGATTCACCGTAAATCTCTTTGTTAAAATTAAAGATGTGGACTTCAACAGAAGGTTTGTCCTTTTTCTCCTTATGGAAGGTTGGTTTATAGCCAACATTGCAGACACCTTCATGCCATGCCCCTTCAACCCTGATTTTTACAGCATAAACCCCAGTTGGCGGAAGAATATATTGGTCCTCGATGCCGACATTCGCTGTCGGAAAACCAATTGTACGACCTCGGCGCTCTCCATTTATAATGATTCCCGTTGTAGTATAAAGTCTCCCTAACAAACCTGGCATCTCATCCACCTTCCCGTCTCTTAAAAAGGAACGGATCAAAGTAGAACTGACCTTTTCTTCTTCTTGTGTGGAAAGTTTGGATACCACGGTAAAATCAAACTTGCCTCTTGAATGGAACTGGATTGTCTCCATATTCCCTTTCCCCATTTTCCCGTAGGAATAGTCGAATCCTGCTACGACATGCTGAACATTCAAACCAATGATATATTGATCGACAAATTCCTGGGGCAACAGACTCGAGAATTCGGTTGAGAAATGAACAACAAATAAGTAGTCCACTCCCATTGCCTCAATAATTCGAGCCTTGTCTTCCAATGGTGTTATATATTGCATATGCTGAATATTCTTGCTAAGAACTACTGAAGGATGGGGATCAAATGTCATGACCGCACTCTTGATCCCTTTGGCCGCAGCCTCTTTTTTTGCTTCTTCGATGACCTGCTGGTGGCCTAAGTGGACCCCGTCAAAATAGCCCAGTGCCATGGCCATTGGAGGAAAATCTTCTTTATTATGTTCATGAGGATGTTTTAGCATAATCATTTCCACGATATTACTCACCTTTTCTGACCCAGCTGCTCTATGAATCAAGACTTATTTTTTCACATCGCTTATTTGTACTCTGGCACAATTTTTAAACGATTGTCTTATTGATCATTTCTCAACACTTTATCAGGTTTCATCATCCCTATTTTTGTTGGATGTGCCCTGTAAATGGCGAGCGCTTTTCCGTCTTCTGTTTCTACGATAATCGGGCCGCTCTCCCCCTCAAATTCCTCTGGGATCTGTAGCAGTGCCCCATTTTTCACTTTCTCTGCTACTTTATCATTAATGCGATGTTTCGGCAAATAAGAAATACCAGCTTCCAATGGATGCAAAGCATCTGCCAGCTTGCCTTCTGCAGCCATCTCCTCTAGCTGTTCAAATGTAAAGCAATCCTCGATCGTTAAGTCCGCAGATTGTATCCTCACAAGGGAAGACATATGCGCTGGATATCCCAGCTTTTCACCAATCGTCACTGCTAGAGTCCGAATATACGTCCCTTTGCTGCATGATACTCGGAATTTGAAGCTAACCTGTTCGCCTTCAAATGATTCTCTGCTATCAAGAAGCTCGATGCCATAAATAGTGACCTTCCTAGTGGGTCTCTCTACCTCGATTCCTTGTCTCGCATATTCATATAGTTTTTTCCCACGCACTTTTACTGCTGAATACATTGGAGGAGTCTGTTCAATTTCACCTGTCAGCGATTGAAGGACCTGTTCAACTTCTTCCCTTGTTATTGTCCTGTCCACTGGCTTCTCTTCAACCTTCTCACCCGATGCATCTTCTGTCGTTGTCGTGAAGCCAAGGGTGACTTCTCCCTCATACGCTTTTCCAGCATCCGTTATGTATTCGGCAACCTTGGTCGCCTTGCCTACACATATTGGCAGTACCCCGGTGACATCCGGGTCAAGGGTGCCTGTATGTCCCACCTTCTTTGTTCTTAACAGTTTCCTGAGTTTAAACACACAATCATGCGAAGTCATTCCCGCTGGCTTAAAAAGAGGCAGAATCCCTTCCATATCTTTCACCCTCATTTTCATTATGTATTGATGGTAGCTTTATCGAAAAAAATGGATAGACAAAAGTGTCTATCCATTTTTCATATCAAGATCAATGGTGATGACAAATATGTCAACTCCGCTTAATCATTGTCCTTTTCTTGCTCTTCTTCTCCAGGCTGCTCATCCCTGTGCAGCTCATGGATCAGTGAATTGATACGATTACCATAAGCCATCGTTTCGTCAAACTCAAAGATCAGTTCAGGGGTTTTTCTCAGACGGATTCTTTGGCCAATTTCTGTCCTGATGAAGCCTTTGGCCTTAGCTAATCCTTTAAGAGTATCTTCCCTCTGTTGTTCGTCGCCTAAAACAGAGATATAAACCTTTGCTTGTTGCAGGTCCCCAGTAACCTGGACATCTGTTACTGTTACGAAACCTACTCGCGGATCCTTGATTTTACGGCTGATGATATCGCCTAATTCTTTTTTCATTTGTTCGCCAACACGGTTTACTCTATGACCCATTTTCAATCACCTCGTTCTATCAAAGCCATTCTATTTCGGTGATGGTACGTTCGATCTCTGGAAAAGAGTCAATCATTTTCAAGGCATTCTGGAGTTCTCTTTCTGTTGACACCTTCGATGCGGAGACAGCCGCAACAGCAATTGTCGTCCGCTGCCAAACATCTTGATGATCCACTTCGGAAACCGAAATATTATACTTCTGCTTCAGCCTCGTGATGATCCGCTGCAGGACAGCTCTCTTTTCCTTTAGAGAATGAGCATCATAGATGATGCATTCACAGGCTGCTAAGCCTACTACCATTAACGTTCCACTTCTTCCATGATATATGCTTCAATAACATCGCCTTCCTTGAGGTCATTGAAGTTTTTAATGGTAATACCACACTCATATCCCTGTGATACTTCCTTCGCATCGTCTTTGAAGCGTTTCAGTGCATCGACTTCACCTTCAAAGATGACGACTCCGTCACGGATCAAACGTACACCGCTGTTACGAGTGATTTTACCGTCAGTGACATATGAACCGGCAATCGTTCCGATTTTCGATACCTTGAAAGTCTGGCGGACTTCAGCCTGGCCGATGACTTTTTCAGCATAAACCGGATCAAGCATGCCCTTCATCGCTGATTCGATTTCTTCGATCACTTTGTAGATAATGCGGTGCAGTCGAATATCGACGCTTTCTGACTCTGCAGCGCGTTTCGCATTATTATCAGGACGGACGTTGAAACCGATGACGATACCATTGGAAGCTGCTGCAAGTGTGATGTCAGACTCATTGATCGCACCAACACCAGTGTGAATGATCCTTACATTTACACCTTCCACGTCCAGTTTCTGCAATGCTGCTGCAAGTGCTTCAACTGAACCTTGGACGTCGGCTTTAATAATTAGATTTAGGTCTTTCATTTCCCCTTGTTTCATATGTTCAAACAATGTATCGAGACTGACGCGCGTTTTTTCACTGCGCTGTGCCTGCAATGCTTCTTGTGAACGTACTTCACCAATTTGGCGTGCTGTTTTTTCGTCTTCAAATACAACAAAACGATCACCAGCTTGAGGAACATCGTTAAGACCAGTAATTTCAACTGGCGCTGATGGACCAGCTTCTTTAACGCGGCGTCCTAAATCATTTACCATCGCACGGACACGGCCGAATGTGTTTCCGACAACAATTGGGTCGCCAATCTTCAATGTACCATTCTGTACAAGCAATGTGGCAACAGATCCTCGGCCTTTATCAAGCTGTGCTTCAATAACAGTACCGATTGCGTTTCTGTTTGGATTAGCTTTATATTCTTCCACTTCACCAACTAGCAGAATCATTTCAAGCAAGCTGTCGATACCTTCGCCAGTAAGCGCGGAGATTGGAACGAAAATTGTTTCGCCCCCCCATGCTTCTGGTACCAGTCCATACTCTGTCAACTCCTGCATGACTCGATCAGGGTTTGCAGACTCTTTATCCATTTTGTTTACCGCTACGATGATCGGTACCTCAGCAGCTTTCGCATGGTTCAATGCTTCTACTGTCTGTGGCTTGACACCATCATCAGCAGCTACTACAAGGATTGTGATATCAGTGATCTTTGCACCACGAGCTCGCATTGTCGTGAAAGCAGCGTGACCAGGTGTATCCAGGAATGTGATTTTTTTGCCATTATCTTCAACTTGGTAAGCACCGATGTGCTGAGTGATACCGCCTGCTTCACCTGCAGTGACTTTCGTGTTGCGGATCGAATCAAGCAACGTTGTTTTACCATGGTCAACGTGCCCCATGATCGTAACAACAGATGGTCTTTCCACCAATGAAGCTTCATCATCTTCTGTGAAGTATACCTCAAGGTCAGTTGCATCAATCTTGATTTCTTCTTCAACTTCAACACCGTAATCAGTAGCAATCAATTCGATCGCATCTTTATCCAGGTCCTGGTTGATGGTAGCCATGACACCGAGCATGAAGAGCTTTTTGATAATTTCAGATGGCTCACGGTTCAGCTTCTTGGCCAATTCAGCAACTGTCAAAGATTCGCTGAAAGTGATTTTTGAAGGAAGTTCTTTGACCTTTTTCGGCTGCTGTTGAGCCGGCTGCTGGTTCTGTCTTCCTTTATTCTGGTTTTGCTGGTTTCTGTTCTTGTTGTTCTGTTTGTTCTTGTTGTTATTTTTATTGAAAGGCTGGGAGTTTCCAGGCTTTTTGGCAGCTGCTGAGCTTTTCACCTTTTCAGGAGTTGTAGCGCGGCGCTCATCGTCTGAAAAGGCACTGGCTGTTGTCTTAAGCTGAGCTTTTGGCTGTCCCTGGTTATTTCTTTGCTGATTTTGGTTCTGGGATTGATTGCGATTCTGGCCCTGATTAGGCTTTTGGCCTTGATTGCGGTTCTGGGCCTGCTTCTGTCCCTGTGAAGCCTTTTGCTGGCTTTGCTGCTGTGGCTTATCTTCTTTCTTGTTGTAGACAGCATCAAGCTTTCTCACGGTTTCATCTTCCATTGCAGTCATATGGTTAGAAACCTCAATGTTCATTTCTTTTAATTTTATAATCACGTCTTTACTCGATAAATTATGCTTTTTTGCATATTCATAAACGCGTGTTTTACTCATATCTTCACCCCCGCTAGAATTAATCGAGCAACGTCAACAGTTTTTTTGCGAAACCCTCGTCCAACAGGGCTACTACAACACGTGCTTCCTTGCCGATCGCCTGGCCAAGCTGGTGCCGGTCCGGTACCACTTTATAAGGTACATTATAGGATTTGCACTTGTCGGTAATCTTCTTTGTAGTATTTGCGGATGCATCCGCAGAAAGCAAAATGAGTTTCGCCTTCCCGCTTCTGATTTCTTTGACGGAAAGCTCTTCCCCTGAGATGATTTTCCGTGCTCGATTGGCTAAGCCAAGCAATGACATCCATTGATTTGAGTTCATCAGGATAGTCTGCTCTCCTTTTCGATGAGATCATTCAGCTCATCGTATAGTGCATCGTCCACTTGTGTTTCAAGCTGTTTGGACAATATATTGCGTTTCTTTGCTAATTGCACTGCTTCTTTATCTTTAGAAAGATAAGCGCCTCTCCCTGATTTCTTGCCTGTCAGGTCGATGGAGACTTCCCCTTCCTTTGAGCGAACGATGCGAACTAGTTCTTTTTTCGGTCTCATTTCACCGGTTGCGACACATTTTCGCATAGGAACCTTTTTACGGCTGTTCACGATCATTCACCTCACATTAATCGATGTCTTCATCTTCAAATTCGTCATCTGCAGTCAACAGCGGCTCATTGTCACGAGGATAAATCCCGGACTCCCTAGCCTCAGTCTCTGCTTTGATGTCAATCTTCCAGCCAGTCAGCTTTGCAGCAAGACGAGCATTTTGTCCGCGCTTACCGATTGCAAGCGACAGCTGATAATCGGGAACAACAACGGTAGTCGCCTTTTCTTCTTCGTTGACAATGACATCCAATACCTTTGATGGGCTTAATGCATTGGCAACAAATACGACTGGGTCTTCAGACCATTTCACGATATCGATTTTTTCACCCTTGAGCTCATTGACGACAGCCTGGACACGAGTTCCACGTGGGCCGACACATGAACCAACCGGATCTACTTCCGGATTGTCTGAGTGAACAGAAATCTTCGAACGGTCTCCTGCTTCACGCGCAACTGATTTAATTTCAACAGTTCCATCATAGATTTCAGGAACTTCAATCTCAAATAGTCTCTTTAACAGTCCCGGATGGGTTCTGGAAACGAAGATTTGTGGACCTTTAGTGGTTTTTTCAACCTTGGTGATGAATACTTTGATGCGGTCGTGAGGCTTGTAGTGCTCGTTCGGCATCTGTTCATTTGCTGGCAGGATCGCCTCAATTTTACCCAGGCTTACATAAATGAACTTAGGATCCTGGCGCTGAACGATACCTGTCATGATATCTTCTTCACGATCGATGAACTCAGAATAGATGATTCCTCTTTCTGCTTCGCGGACACGCTGAGTCACTACCTGCTTGGCAGTCTGGGCGGCAATCCTTCCGAAATCTTTAGGAGTTACTTCAAGTTCAACGACATCTTCAACCACGTAGTTCGGATTGATCTTTTGTGCATCTTCTAATGAGATTTCCAGACGCGGATCGAATACTTCGTCAACAACTTCCTTCCTTGCAAAAACACGCATTGAACCATTTCCTAAATTCAAATCGATTCGTACGTTTTGTGCCTGGTTAAAGTTACGGCGATAGGCAGAAATTAACGCTGCTTCGATAGCATCAATCAAGATGTCCCTGGAAATTCCTTTTTCTTTTTCAAGAATCGTAAGAGCATCCAACAATTCGCTGCTCATGAGATTTAAATCCCCCTTTTTTACTACCCTACTTTGTAAGGCTCTTTTCGAAACTCTGCCCTTTGCCCGCCAGTTCACACCTGAAACGTTTTCGTCTTCCTGTGAGGGATGCATACGTTTTAGCCTATAGAACTTTTGCTTGAAAACGAAAGGTTCGAATTGATCCTTAAATTATTTAACTGCAGATATTTTCTGGACAGATTATGAAAAAGTAACTGCAAGCCTCGCGCTGGCAACCTTATCAAATGGGATGACAACTGTCTTCTTGCGAGTTTTGATTTTCATTTCAACAGTGACGGTTTCGCCGTTGAATTCGGTCAAGGTTCCTTCGAAAGCCTTTTCCCCATCAATTGGTTCATAGGTTTTGATGAAGACATTCTTGCCGATTGCTTTCTGATAATCCTTCTCCTTTTTCAGCGGGCGTTCTGCACCTGGTGAGGAGACTTCCAAAAAGTAGTTATGCGGGATTGGGTCAATGGCATCGAGCTTTTCGCTAAGGCGCTCACTGACGATGCCGCATTCTTCGATATCAATTCCGCTGTCCTTATCAATGTATACGCGCAGGAACCAGTTCTTTCCTTCTTTGACATATTCGATGTCTACCAATTCTAGTTCGTTTTCATTTAAGATGGGAGTTACTAGCTCTTCCACAACTTCGGTAATCTTGCTCATAAAATCCCTCCTTTGACACAACCTCATTACTTAATCACTATTTGGTTTTTATCCCCGTAAAAGTGCCTAACAAACAAGAAAGAGCGGGTTGCCCCACTCTCATCTGCCAGAGATATCCTTAGTATTTCCAATAAAAATATAACATAACCAGATATTTATTGCAAACAAACGGCAGTTATGGCGTGCCTAACCAGTAGTTTATTCACAAACCCCATTAGAATAATGACAACTGGTTCTGATCCGGCATGCCCTCCAGGCAGCCATGATTGTCAAGGTATTCCAGAATCGTCTTGGAAATTTTGCCTCGCTGCTGAAGATCTTCTTTGGAAAGGAATTCTCCTTCTTCCCGTGCTTTGACGATATTAATCGCCGCGTTCGTCCCGAGTCCAGGGATCGCATTGAATGGCGGGATCAGATTATCGCCTTCGATAATGAACTCTGACGCACTCGATTTGTACAAATCTACTTTAGCGAACCCGAATCCTCGCTCACACATTTCAAGCGCAAGTTCCATAACGGTCATCAAGTTTTTCTCTTTTGTCGACGCCTCAAGACCCTTAGCATTGATTTCTTCAATCACTGCCCGGATGCTCTCGGAACCACGAACCATTGCATCGACATCGAAGTCATCTGCCCTGACCGTGAAGTATGCTGCATAATACATAAGCGGATGGTGCACTTTGAAATACGCGATTCTCACGGCCATCAACACATAAGCAGCCGCGTGGGCTTTAGGGAACATGTACTTGATTTTTTTGCAAGAATCGATATACCATTCTGGCACTTTATTCTTGCGCATTTCCTCTTCCATTTCATCTGACAGCCCTTTACCCTTACGTACGGATTCCATGATCTTAAACGCGAATGCCGGCTCTAATCCCTGATAAATCAGGTAGACCATGATATCATCACGACAGCCAATTACTTCGCTGAGGTTACAGATATTATTATGGATCAATTCCTGGGCATTGCCGAGCCAAACGTCCGTACCGTGGGACAGACCTGAGATCTGTACGAGCTCAGAGAAGGTCGTCGGCTTTGTGTCCTCAAGCATCTGACGAACAAAGCGCGTACCGAACTCGGGGATTCCCAACGATCCCGTCTTCGACATGATTTGTTGTTCAGTCACTCCGAGCGATTCTGTTCCGCTGAAAATCTTCATCACTTCAGGGTCATCAGTCGGGATGGTCTTAGGGTCAATCCCGCTTAAGTCCTGAAGCATCCTTATAACAGTCGGGTCATCGTGCCCGAGAATATCCAGCTTCAACAAGTTATCGTGAATCGAATGGAAATCAAAGTGAGTTGTTTTCCATTCGGACGTACTGCTGTCTGCCGGGAACTGAATTGGAGAAAAATCAAAAATGTCCATGTAATCCGGAACAACGATGATTCCGCCTGGGTGCTGGCCAGTCGTCCGTTTTACGCCGGTACAGCCGGAAGCCAGACGGTCGATTTCGGCACCGCGAAGCTGCAAGTTATTGTCACCTTGATAGCCTTTTACATAACCATAGGCTGTCTTATCCGCAACCGTACCGATTGTTCCCGCGCGGTAAACATATTCCTCTCCAAACAATACTTTCGTATAGTTATGGGCACGAGGCTGATATTCACCCGAGAAGTTCAAGTCGATATCGGGTACCTTGTCCCCTTTGAAACCAAGGAAGGTTTCAAACGGTATGTCGTGGCCGTCTTTTTTATATTTAATTCCGCAATCCGGACAATCCTTGTCGGGAAGGTCAAAACCTGAACCGACTGACCCATCATTGAAAAACTCTGATTTTTTACACTTAGGGCATACATAATGCGGCGGCAGCGGATTAACCTCGGTGATCTCCGTCATCGTCGCTACGAAAGAGGATCCTACCGAACCACGTGAACCTACCAAATAGCCATCATCCAGTGACTTTTTAACAAGTTTATGAGAAATCAAATAGATAACGGCAAATCCGTTGTCAATGATACTCTTCAATTCTTTTTCTAGACGGGCCTCAACGATTTCAGGAAGTTCGTCCCCGTAAATACTGCGGGCCATTCCATAGCTCATGCTGCGCATTTCTTCATCTGCGCCCTCGATTTTCGGCGTGTAAAGATCGTCTTTGATCGGCTTGATGACATCGATCATGTCAGCGATCTTGTTTGTATTTTCAACAACAATCTCTTTCGCCTTTGCCTCTCCTAAAAACTTAAAGGCATCCAGCATTTCATTCGTTGTCCTGAAGTGCACATCAGGAAGCTGATGGCGATTTAGCGGGTTAGCTCCACCCTGGGAATTGATCAGGATTTTTCGATAGATTTTATCATTTTCATTCAAGTAATGAACATTCCCGGTCGCCACAACTGGCAAGTCCAACTTCTCCCCAAGCTTGACGATATTGTTAATGATATCTTCAAGTGCCTTCTGGTCGCGCACTAATTCAAGCTCGAGCAGATGGGCATAAACAGCTTTCGGATGGACTTCCAGATAGTCATAAAACTGTGCTGCTTCTTCGACCTCTTCAGGCCCTTTTTGCATCATGCCTTCAAAAACTTCACCCTTGTCGCATGCAGAACCAATAAGGATCCCTTCACGATGCTTGTTCAGAAGGGATCGTGGAATTCTCGGGACTCTGTAAAAGTAATCAATATGGGAAGTCGAAACAAGCTTGAAGATGTTTTTCATTCCGGCTTCATTTTTAGCCAGCAAAGTAGCATGATATGGGCGCGCTCTCTGGAATGCTTTTCCCTGACCCATATTGTCATTAAGCTGATCGTGATATTCCAGTCCTTTTTCGGCAGCATCCTTGAGCATTTTCAGTAATAAATAGCCGGTAGCTTCAGCATCATAGATTGCGCGGTGATGCTGAGTCAACTCAATATCGAATTTCTTCGCCAAGGTATTCAACCTATGGTTTTTCATGTCAGGATACAGAAAGCGGCCAAGCTCCAAGGTATCGATTACCGGATTTGGCGATTTACCTATTCCGATCTTTTTATAGCCGACGTTCAGGAAGCCCATATCGAATGAAGCGTTATGGGCAACCAGGACACTGTCACCTGTCCATTCATGGAACTTTTGCAGTACTTCACTTACTTCCGGTGCATTTCGGACCATATCATCGGTAATACCGGTAAGGTTGATGGTCGTTGCCGACAAGCGGTGATGCGGATTAGCGAATGACTCGAACCGGTCGATGATTTCACCGTCGCGGATTTTGACAGCCGCCAATTCAATGATTGTATCGTATACTGCAGACAATCCTGTTGTTTCGACGTCGAATACGACATATGTGTCGTCTGCAAGAACTCGGTGCGCGTCATTGTAAGCAATCGGTACCCCGTCATCAACAAGGTTAATTTCCACACCGTAAAGGATCTTGATATCATTTTTCTTTCCTGCCCCAAATGCTTCAGGATAGGATTGCACAACTGCATGGTCTGTAATTGCCACAGCTTTGTGGCCCCACTTTGCAGCCTGGCCAACGAGTGCGCTGACAGATGATACCGCGTCCATCTGGCTCATTGGTGTATGAAGGTGAAGCTCGACTCTTTTTTCGCCTTCTGGCGCAGAATCAATTCTTCCTTTAGGTTTGATTTCATTCACGTCATTACCGATCATGACAAGGTCGCGGACAAAGGTGTCATTCTGAATACTTCCTCTTACCTTTAGCCACATCCCTTTTGTAATACGCTGGTAAATAGCCGCGTCTTCTTTATCACGAGAGAACATTTTTACCATGATGGAGCTTGTATAGTCCGTAATCTTGAAGGTCAAAAGCGTCCTGCCGCTGCGAAGCTCTTTCGTTTCGGCAAAGAATACAAAGCCCTCGACTGCTACACGGCGCTCTTCATCAACGATGTCTTCAAGCTTGCGGAAGTCAGCATCATCCTTAATTGTTAGCCCGATATTAACAGGGCCATCCTGCGGCACTCCATCTCCCTTGGCTTGTTCTGCTTCCTTCTTCTGCATCTCAATCATCGCCATCAGACCGCGCTCCTGGTCTTCCTTCTCTTTCGCCTTCATGAATTTCTCATATTCGTCAGAAGAACTTTCTTCACTTACGACCGCATCAATCGTCAGTAAAGGAAAACCGAAACTCTGATAAATCTCAGCAATAATGCTGCCGTACTTACGCTTAAGAGCAAGTACTTCAGTTTCATTTCTAGCTGTTAAAATGAGTTTTGTTCCCTGGACTTGGGGAACTTGTTCATTCAGGAGTTTTAACAACGGAGGGGCAATGCCGTCTATTTCTTTAATGCACGACTTCCAGTAATCAAGGATTTCCTTGTCACTGATTGCCTGTTCAAGCACTCTTACCGAGTATGATATTTTCGCAATATGCGAGAAAGTCTGTTCCAGCTTGCCAATGAATGTGTTATACAGCTGACAAGGAATGATTTTTTCAAACTGGAAAAAGAAATGCCATTTCCTTGCTTGTTTCTCAATCACTACCCTATCAATTTCAGCGTTTTGAAAATGAGTGACAATTGCATCTTCTGTTAGCTGCAGCTGCTGCAGCAGGAGCTGAAACCTTTCTTTTTTCCCTGAAGAAAGATCACCCATGGTTATTTCTCTCCCATCTGAAAAGCTTAAATTCTATCTATCAGGCGAATATGCCCGTTTAAAAAACAACACTAGTTGGATGTAATCATGTTTAATAGCAAAGGTTATTATAACATAAATTGCTTGTATCGTTACCTGTGTTTGATATTACCATTTCGATTAATCAATACATTCCAGCCTATTAATCTTGAATGGTAAGAATGAAGACAAATTATTTTTTCACTTT
This sequence comes from Mesobacillus sp. LC4, assembly GCF_053543455.1. NCBI lineage: Bacteria > Bacillati > Bacillota > Bacilli > Caryophanales > Bacillaceae > Mesobacillus > Mesobacillus sp. LC4. Next base: position 137,375 of record NZ_JBGCUB010000005.1, on the reverse strand, counting down.
GTTGAGGTGGAATGGGGCTGTTGATTTCCGCTCCAGGCGCTTCGCTTTCCGCGGGGCTGGCGGTGAGCCTCCTCGCCGCCGTTGGCGTCTGCGGGGTCTCACCTGTCCAGCTGATCCCGCAGGAGTCTACGCGCCTTCCACTCCAATCAACAGGGCTTCTAAACTTAGTATGCTTGACCTTCTATCGAAACCAGGTTCAGTAGGATAATACCTACACCACTTGATAAAGGGCAAATACACAAACCGGAAAAATTATTCTCTTAAACATGGTTGACAATTTCTCAAACAATCTCTGATTTTCTTAAATATCTGCATTATTCTCTTAAAGTACAGCTGAATATTAAAACACATATCCGCGGGCAAAAAATAAAAAAAGCGGACCCTACAAAAGGGATCCGCCATCTGATTATAGTTGCAATATATTTTTCAAGACTCCTGCCAGGTCTTCTTTTTGCACTTCCTGCATTTCGCCATTTTTACGGATTTTCACTTCGACGATTCCTTCGCCAGCTTTCTTACCGACTGTAACCCTTACAGGTAATCCAATCAAGTCTGAATCAGCGAATTTCACTCCAGGTCTTTCCTGGCGATCATCAAGCAGCACTTCCATTCCTGCGGCCTGCAGACTTGAATATAGCTCTTGTGCTAATTCTGCCTGGGCGCTGTCCTTCATGTTCACTGCAATAAGATGAACATGAAACGGTGAGATATTGGTTGGCCATACGAGGCCGTTTTCATCATTGAATTGTTCTGCGACTGCAGCCATTGTACGGGAAACACCAATTCCGTAGCAACCCATGATCATTGGCTTTGTTCTTCCATTCTCGTCAAGGATTTCAGCATTCATAGCTTCACTGTATCTTGTGCCAAGCTTAAATACATGCCCGACTTCAATCCCTTTCGCGAAAACAATTGTTCCCTGTCCATCTGGTGAAGGGTCTCCCTCTTTGATGAAGCGCAGGTCGGTAAAGGCTGCAACCTTGAAATCACGTTCAGGATTAACATTTTTATAATGATAATCTTCTTCATTTGCTCCGCAGACACCATTTACAACCGCCTGTACGGCATTGTCAGCGATTACCTCGACACCGTCGACTCCGACCGGTCCCAAGGAGCCCACTGAGCAGCCAAGAACCTCTTTTGTTGTCGCAGTATCAGCAAGCTCTACTACAGAAGCCTCATAATAATTTTTTAATTTGATGTCATTCACATCATGGTCACCACGGACTAAAACAAGAACATAGCGATCATCTACTTTGAAAAGAAGAGATTTGATGCAATCTTTTGCTTCAACATTTAGGAAGGAAGATACTTCATCGATTGTTTTTTTGTTTTCTGTCTGTACTTTTTCAAGTTCCTTTGCAGGTTCACTGCTTTTCTCATAAATAGCCGTTACTGGTGCCATTTCGATATTCGCTGCATATTCAGATGTATCAGAATAGGCGATTGTATCTTCTCCGATATCAGAAAGGACCATGAATTCATGAGTATCCTTTCCTCCCATTGCTCCTGAATCAGCAATAACTGCACGGAAGTTCAAGCCACAACGCTTAAAGACATTGGAATATGCCTGGAAAATACGCTCGTAAACCTCATCAAGGCTCTCTTGAGTTGCGTGGAAGGAATAGGCATCCTTCATGATGAATTCACGGCCGCGAAGAAGACCGAATCTTGGACGTTTTTCGTCACGGAATTTAGTCTGGATTTGATAAAGAGTCAGCGGAAGACGCTTATAAGATTTTACTTCGTCTCGCACGAGGCTTGTGATCACCTCTTCATGAGTCGCACCAAGCGCAAAATCACGATCATGTCTGTCTTTAAGCCTCATAAGTTCCGGTCCATAGGAATACCAGCGGCCAGATTCCTGCCATAGTTCCGCTTGCTGCAACGCCGGCATGAATAGCTCAGCTGCACCTGCGTTATTCATTTCTTCTCTGATGATGGCTTCTACTTTTTGCAGGACCTTGCGCCCTAAAGGCATGTATGTATAAACACCGCTCGCGTTTTGGCGGATGAATCCAGCCCTGAGCAAAAGCTGATGGCTTTTGACTTCTGCATCTGATGGTACTTCTCTTAAAGTAGGAATAAGCGACATACTTTGCTTCATTGATTAACACCTCATTAGGATAAGTTCATGTTTTTAAAAATTTTCCTGCCCGGTCATGCCCGGGCAGGAAGCTATATGTTACAGGAAGAATCTTTGAATATCATTCCACGTAACCACCAGCATCAGCAGCATTAACAGTGCAAAGCCGATGAAGTGGACCATGCCTTCTTTTTGCTTATCGATTGGCTTGCCTCTCAGCGCTTCCACTGCAAAGAAGGTCAGCCTGCCGCCATCCAGTGCCGGGAATGGCAGCAGGTTCATGATTCCAAGGTTGATACTCAGGATGGCCGCCCATTTCATTAGATAGAAAATGCCGGATTTAGCGACCGTATCAGTTGAGACATAAATTCCCACAGGTCCCGACAAAGCATCGATCGAGAATTGGCCGGTCAGTAATTTTCCTAGCATGCTGAAAATTTCTTTTGTCCAGAAGTACGTTTCCTTCACACCATAGGATATTGATTTCAACGGCGACTTTTCTACCGGACTGTAGACGCCGATCAATCCAATTTTTTCGCCTTCAACATCCTGTACTGCAGGTGTAACAGGCAACTCGATATTCTGCCCTTCACGGACGATCGAGAAATCAAGTTCATTCCCAGGATTCTTGCGGATAATTTCAACCACATCCTGCCAGCTTGAAACCTCTGATCCTTCAATACTGTTAATGACGTCACCCTCTTGCAGACCCGCCTTGAGAGCACTTCCATCCGGAGTCAGCTTTCCTAGGATTGGTTCGTTAGACGGGATTCCCTGAAAAATGGCTAGGATGATGAAAATAACCATTGCAAGGATAAAGTTCATCATCGGACCGGCAAAGATAGCCATCGTTCTCTGTCCAAGTGATTTTGAACCGAACTGCCTGTCAAATGGAGCAATTTGTGTTTCCACTCCATTCTCCACAAGAACCGCTGTTTTACTGATTGGAAAAGATGTCAACTGGCTATCATCTTCCCCTTCTTCATATCCTTTAAGATAGAGCTCGCGTTCGATATCGGCTTTTTCCACTTCGATAACTCTCGCGTCTGGATACTTTTCCTTATTATTCAGAATGATTTTTTCAACTTCTTCACTGTTATTAAAAAGCATCCCTACTCTATGCCCTGGCTTGATCTCAATCATTTCCGGATCTTCGCCAGCCATTCTGACAAACCCTCCGATAGGCAGGAGGCGGATGGTATAAGTCGTTTCATTTTTCTTAAATGAAAAGACCTTTGGACCAAACCCAATTGCAAATTCACGGCAGAGGATTCCTGCACGTTTGGCGAAAATCAAGTGCCCAAGTTCATGGAAAAACACAAGGGCGCCAAAAATGACGATAAAGGCAATAACTGTATTCAAATTTTCTAACCACCTTTTAATAGGATAAGAATCCACTATCGAGACTTAAATTATAGTAGTGACTTTACATACCTTCTTGTCTCTTTGTCAACCTCTTGAATCGTTTCAAGGTCGGGTCCTTCTATGATGTTATGGTTTTCCATCGCTTTCTCGATCAAGTCTTCAATTTGGAGGAAAGTGATTCTGTCGTCCAAAAAGGCAGCGACTGCTGCTTCATTAGCGGCATTCATGACCGCAGGCATTGTGCCGCCCGCCCGGCCAGCATCATATGCAAATTTCAGGCAACGGAAACGGTCAAAGTTCATTTCCGAAAAGTGGAGCTGGCCTATTTCTGCCAGGTTCAATCTTTTCCCTGACACTAACGGAAGCCTGTCTGGATATGTAAGGGCATATTGAATGGGCACCTTCATATCTGGAGTTCCTAGCTGAGCCATAATACTTGTGTCATGGAATTCGACCATCGAATGAATGATGCTTTCTCGATGGAGGAGGACTGATATATCATCATATGGAAGTGAGAATAGCCAATGAGCTTCAATGACTTCCAGACCTTTATTCATCATCGTAGCGGAATCAATCGTGATTTTTGCTCCCATCGACCAGTTTGGATGGTTCAATGCATCTGCTTTCGTCACGCCTTGCAACTCTTCTCTCTTCCGATCTCTGAAGCTTCCGCCTGATGCCGTAAGAATCAATCTTTCAATATTTTTTTCCTTCTCCCCTTGCAAAGCCTGAAAAATCGCGGAATGCTCGCTGTCAACTGGGAGGATGGACACATTATGGCGTTTTGCCTCTGCCATAACGATATGACCAGCGGTTACAAGCGTTTCTTTATTTGCAATCGCAATCGTTTTGCCTGATTTGATCGCCTCCAGTGTTGGCCGTAAACCAACACTTCCTAATACTGCATTAACAAGAATATCCGCCTTATGAAAAACGGCTGTTTCTTCAAGGCCTTCATGTCCATATACAATCTTCATCTGTGGAAATTCTGACTTTAACCGATCAGCATCTTCTTTCTCTTGAACTGAAACAAGTTCTGGCAAGAATTCGGATATGATTTTCCTGGTAAGTTCCATGTTCCTGCCAGAAGACATCGATACAAGCATGAACTCTTCAGGATGCTCCCTTATTACATCGAGCGTTTGGATCCCAATCGACCCTGTTGCTCCCAACAAGCTGATTCTTTTCACAAATTTCACTCCTAATATCTCCAACGGGAAACGGTGCACCCGGTATGATCGAAATTCAATGGTTATTGTCTTTGTTCACAGTGAAAACAAGACATTATAACAAATGGAACAGGTGGATTAACGGCCAGACAAACAGCAAGCTGTCAAAGCGATCAAGCATGCCTCCGTGGCCTGGCAGAATATTGCCTGAGTCCTTCACATTGTAATGTCGCTTCAATGCAGACTCAACAAGATCACCAATTTGGCCGAACACGGATAAAAATGCTGTCGCTACCAGCAGGATGACTGTCGGTGTCTTCATTTCTCCAAACACGCTGAACAGGGCAGCAACGACGAGTGCAGAGACTACACCGCCAAAGAAACCTTCAGTTGTCTTATTAGGGCTGATTTCAGGCCAAAGCTTATGTTTGCCAATTGCCCGCCCGATAAAATAGGCTCCCGAATCGGTTGCCCATATAATGAATAGTGAGTAAAACACATAGATCAGACTTTCTTCTCTTGTTTCAATGAAGAAATAAAAACCGAGTCCAACATACAGTGTTGACAGAATTGAAAAGCCAACATCTTCAAAAGTGAAGCGATTTTTTGTTATGACAGTATACGTCAAAAATAAAAGCACTCCAAGGAAGAAAAGCTCTAGTTTTGTATAATTTATCCCATTTAGAAGATTGCTGTATTGTTCAGGAATAAGGAAAATCCATAATAGCAACAATGAAAGAATTCCCGGAACGGAAAAAAGCTTTATATGCTTCATTTTCAATGCTTCATATAATGCTACGGAAGCGATCAGATACACCATTGCAATAAATGGGAAACCTCCGAAAATAACGATTGGAAGAAAAACAGCTGCTGCTATGACTGCTGTAATGATTCTTTGCTTCATCTAATTATTCACACCTTTTTTATACTCCTCCAAAACGCCGCTGCCGGCCCTGGAATGCTTCAATTGCTTCGACAAAATGTTCTTCATTAAAGTCTGGCCATAATACGTCAGTAAACCAGAACTCCGTGTATGCAAGCTGCCAAAGCATAAAATTGCTTAAGCGGATTTCTCCACTAGTCCGGATCAACAAGTCGGGGTCATTCAAATCTTTTGTCATCAAGTAGGATGAAAAGACTTCTTCCGTTAACTCGCTTTCAGACATCTTACCATTTTTCACATCATCCATGACCCTTTTGACACCATCAATGATTTCTGCGCGGCTTCCATAGTTAAGGGCAAAGTTCAATACAAGACCCGTATTTTCCTTCGTGTCTTCCATTGCTTTCCCGACAGCCCTTTTGGTATGCTCCGGAAGCATATCCATATATCCTATCATTTCGACACGGACATTTTCTTCAATTAATTCAGGAAGGAAGGTGCCAAGGAATTCTTCAGGCAGCTTCATTAAGAAATCGACTTCCATTTTTGGCCTTTTCCAGTTTTCGGTAGAAAAAGCATAAACAGTTAGCGTTTCGACACCAAGCTCATTAGCTAGCTTGGTTATCTTTCGGACAACCTTCATGCCTTCATGATGGCCAGCAACCCGGGGCAAAGCACGCTTTTTAGCCCAGCGTCCGTTACCATCCATAATAATGGCAACATGAGAAGGAACTTCGTGATCTTTAATTTGAAGTACGCGATCTCGGAAACTGGCAGGATTTTGATCCTTCTTCCACGGATTCATTTTATTTAACATTGTGACAGCTCCCCCAAAAGATTATCTTTAGCTCCAATGAGTCATTCACCCCGACTGGCTGTAACCAGGGATTGGTTTGGCGCTGAAGCTGGACTGCTCATTAAAAGCGATAGAGTAATCCTTTTCTTCTCTCTTTCAATTCCATATGCCACTATCATACCAAAAAAGAAAAAAGATATCTCTATAAACGGATGGTCTCACATGAATATTCTATAATTCCAGCTTGCCCCTGAACGAAAAGAGCCTTATATACAGAATATGTGGTTGTGATGAAAAACAGAATAATCCAGCCAATATTATTATATTCTATCATTCATGGTGTTTTCGTAAACTTATTGTTTTAATTCTTTTACTTCACCAGTATATGTATAGAGAAAAAACCCCCTGGAAAACAGAGGGTTTTCGATGTTGCGGCAAAAGCAGTGATTAGACTTCCATAATTTCTTTTTCTTTGTCTTTTGTAATTTGATCGATTTTAGCGATATGATCATCGGTTAGCTTTTGAATATCATCTGAATATCCACGTAGGTCATCTTCTGTGATTTCCCCGTTCTTTTCAAGCTTCTTCAGATCTTCGTTTCCATCGCGGCGGATATTGCGGATAGCGATTTTTGCTTCTTCCGCTTCCTTCTTAACCTGCTTTGCAAGTTCCTTGCGTCGCTCCTCAGTCAGCTGTGGAATAGCGATTCTGATGATTGATCCATCATTTGCAGGATTCAGTCCAAGATCCGACTTCAGGATTGCTTTTTCGATTTCACCGAGGATTGATTTATCGTACGGCTGGATGACCAAAAGACGAGCTTCAGGAACTGAGATACCAGCAAGTTGATTGACAGGAGTTGGCGCTCCATAATAGTCGACCTGGATTCTGTCTAATAGAGATGCGCTAGCCCTCCCTGCACGGATGCTCGCAAGTTCACGAGTGTAAGCTTGAATCGCTTTTGACATTCTTTCTTTAGCGTTAGCAATGGCTTGTTTTGGCATTAGTTTTTCCCCCTCACTGTTGTTCCGATTGTTTCGCCCATAACGGCTCTTTTAATATTACCTTTTTCCATGATTGAGAATACAATCAACGGGATATCATTGTCCATACACAAGGATGAAGCTGTTGAATCCATGACAGCGAGACCTTCCTTGAGCACGTCCAGGTATGAAAGTTCTTCATATTTAGTTGCGTTCTTGTCAACTCGCGGATCGGCTGAGTACACGCCATCAACGTTATTCTTGGCCATAAGGATCACATCTGCTTCGATCTCAGCAGCGCGCAAGGCAGCAGTAGTGTCCGTTGAGAAGTACGGATTTCCTGTTCCAGCTGCAAAAATGACTACGCGCTTTTTCTCCAGGTGCCTGATTGCCCTTCTTCTTATGTATGGCTCTGCTACCTGACGCATTTCGATGGAAGTTTGAACCCTTGTCTCGATTCCCGCCTGCTCAAGGCTATCCTGCAGTGACAGTGAATTCATGACGGTAGCGAGCATGCCCATATAGTCTGCCGTCGCTCTGTCCATTCCCATTTCCTCACCGATTTTGCCTCTCCAGATGTTTCCTCCGCCTACTACAACAGCAACTTCAACATCCAGTTCAGCAATCTCCTTCACCTGGTCTGCAACATTTTTGATTACCGACGGATTGATGCCAAATCCTTGTTCTCCGGCTAATGCTTCTCCACTTAACTTTAAAACAACTCTTTTGTATTTAGGGCTCGTCATAGGGTACCTCCATATGTAATTTCAGGCTTACTCCAGCTTCAAATGCTGACAGTATAGCCTACTTAAAGCTATGTCCAAAAACAGGGAACACTGGAGTGTTCCCTGCAATTACATAGGCTAGTAAAAATTATTTCTTGTTTACTTGGTTCATTACTTCTTCAGCAAAGTTATCTTCACGCTTTTCGATGCCTTCGCCTACTTCGTAACGAGTGAACTCGCGAAGTGTTCCGCCTTTTGATTCCACAAACTGGCGTACCTTCTGGTCAGGATTCTTAACGAATGCCTGGTCAAGTACACAAACATCTTCGAAATACTTGCTTAGGCGGCCTTCAACCATTTTCGCAACGATATTTTCAGGCTTTCCTTCGTTAAGGGCTTGCTGTGTAAGGATTTCACGCTCATGCTCAACTTCTTCTTGAGATACTTCGTCACGAGAAACATATTTAGGGTTCAACGCAGCGATGTGCATGGAAACGTCTTTAGCAGCTGCTTCGTCTGTAGTTCCTTCAAGAACAGTAAGAACGCCAATGCGGCCGCCCATGTGAAGGTAAGCACCGAATGCATCGCTGTCAGTTTTAGTTTTAACTTCAAAGCGGCGAAGGGAAAGCTTCTCACCGATTTTTGCGATTGCATTGTTGATGCGAGTTTCAACAGTTTCGCCATTTTCCATTGTTTGAGCGTTAGCTTCTTCAACAGATGCTGGCTTGTTCTTAAGAAGGTGCTCAGCGATTTCCTTAACAAGAACCTGGAAACCTTCGTTCTTTGCTACGAAGTCCGTTTCAGAGTTCACTTCAAGGATTACAGCTTCATTTCCTTCTGTAAGGATGTAAGTTGTACCTTCTGCAGCAATACGGTCAGCTTTTTTCGCTGCTTTAGCGATTCCTTTTTCACGAAGGAAATCGATTGCTTGCTCCATGTCACCATTTGTTTCCTGAAGTGCCTTTTTGCAATCCATCATACCTGCGCCAGTTTTTTCGCGCAATTCTTTAACCATTTGTGCAGTAATTGCCATAATGAAATTCCTCCTAAAATCTCGGTTATATGTAACTATACTTTATTTTAACTTGATTTCGCCAATATAAACCCAACCTGAGGCTTTATATGGAATATTAGTCTTAAAAAAAGGTGATAAAGGGTGCTTCCCTATATCACCTTATTTTAAATTAAGCTTCTACAGCTTCTGTAGTTTCTTCGCCTTGCTTAGCTTCGATAATAGCATCAGCCATTTTAGAAGTCAGCAACTTAACAGCGCGGATAGCGTCATCGTTCGCAGGGATTACTACGTCGATTTCGTCTGGATCACAGTTCGTATCAACAATTCCTACGATAGGAATGTTCAATTTGCGTGCTTCAGCAACAGCGATGCGCTCTTTGCGTGGGTCAATGATGAATAGAGCATCTGGAAGGCCCTTCATGTCCTTGATTCCGCCTAAGAACTTTTCTAAACGCTCTTGCTCTTTCTTCAATTGAACTACTTCTTTCTTAGGAAGCACTTCAAAAGTTCCATCTTCAGACATTCTTTCGATGTTCTTAAGACGTGAGATACGTTTTTGGATTGTTTCGAAGTTTGTTAAAGTACCACCCAACCAGCGTTGGTTCACATAGTACATACCAGAACGAGCTGCTTCTTCTTTAACAGAATCTTGAGCTTGTTTCTTAGTACCTACGAAAAGAACAGTACCGCCGTTACCAGCTAGTTCCTTCACATAGTTGTACGCTTCTTCAACCTTCTTAACAGTCTTTTGAAGGTCGATGATGTAGATGCCGTTACGCTCAGTGAAGATGTACTTCTTCATCTTAGGGTTCCAACGGCGAGTCTGGTGACCGAAGTGTACACCAGCTTCAAGCAGTTGCTTCATAGAAATTACTGACATTGTGTTTCCTCCTAATGGTTTTGATTTCCTCCGTCCATCTCATCTTCAGCCAGGAACTGCCTGTGCAGCACCATCTGGCCAAATCAATGAACGTGTGTATTAACACCATGAGATAATATAGCATAAATAAAACTGACATTCAAGTTATTCTTGCATATTTTGCCGAAATTTAAGTAAAAGTTCTATCTCTGTTTTCCCTTTATCTAATTTCCTAGCAATTTCTTCTATCGTCATTCCTTGATTCTTCATATAGAGAACCTGATCAATCAGACTTGAATGTCCAACTTCTTCTTTATTCTCCTGTGAATCCTCTTCGGCCAACTCGACACCAGTATCAGGTACAGAGGTGGTATGTTCCCTATTTTGCTGATATGCCTTCCTGGCAGCATGGTACGAAACTCCTTTGCCAAGTCGCTGTTCTATTTTCTTATTGTCTTCATGCGCAACTGATTCCGTGTTTTTCTCTGCTGTTTCAGCAGTCGAGGCTTTTTTTTCCGAACCGTCAATGGAACTGGCCACTTTTTTTGAAGTTTGTTCCTCCATATTAGTTGTGGCCATCAATTGTATAAACTTATCATTTTCTTCTTTTAATTCAAAAAGGTAAGCTGAAAAGATCTCTTCAATTTCCTTGATGATTTTGTCCTGCTTTTTTTCAGCTTCTGCAAGTCGATTCTGCCGTAAATATAATAGGATGATTGCGAAGATTGCTGCACCGTTTAATATGAGGCTTAAAAGTAGTAGAAAAGTGGTCATAACATCCCTCTATCCGCTATAATCAATCACCTTCCCTTTATAAGGGTGGTGGGGCTGATCGGGTTGATCACTCTTGTCTTTTGGATCTCGCCGGCCATTTTGCTGCTGCTTACCTGATGAACTGCCCTCCTGATTCAGGCGGGCTTCCTGCTTTTGTTTATTTTTAATCACGGTCTTGCGCTTTAAATCATCTTCCTTTGTCACACTTTGTGCCGCATGCTCTTGAAGATGCTGTCCCCGCTGTTGAAGTTGTTCTTGAATCTTGCCGGCATCATGTGTCCTCGGAAGCGCAATCTGCATTTCGATTGCTTTGAGGCTCATCATGTCACTCCCTAACTAGTGGATTTCTTTTTCAACAATCGGTTGTATCGAAATCTCGCTATTTTCCAGATAGAAACCAACATTTTTATAGAGCTGGTTTGTCAGGAACGCATACTTCCCGAAAAATACCTTTGTATTTGGGAACACTCTATCAAAGACAAATAAGGAAGAGTATAATCTGTCCTGCTTCTCATGTTGCAGAAACTCCAATTCTGCTAGCAATTCTGATAAGCCAGTTTCAACATTCCGTCTTGTATTTCGCTGTTTTGAAATCATTTGCTGCTGTTCAGTCGTAAGACCTCCAGCCCGGCTGCCAATCTCGGCCAGCTTCACTTCAATTTCAGTGAGTTTTCTAATATTATCTTTTGCTGTATCGATGGATTGGATTGTTTCAATTTCCGCTTTTTCAAGCAAAGGATCCCAGCCAACGGCTAATTCTGTTTTAGTAAAAAGCTCATTGCCTAATTCCTTGACGAAGATATTGCGCCCAGAAGAGATGACTCCCCCAATGATCGTGCCTGTACGGCAATCTACATTCCCAGATGCTGTTAATTTACTATGCAATATCGATGACTTCACAATAATATCCTGAGCTGCTTTTACATTAGCCTGGTTGAGATAGTTCGACAGTACACTGCCCCCCGCAGTAACCTTCCCCTTCATTGCCCCGGCCACTCCACCTTTAATAATGATATTGCCTTCTGCTTGGAGATTGGCCGCTTCAACGAGACCATCGACTATGATATCTCCGCCAGCTTTCAGCTCATATCCGCTTGGCACATTCCCTTTGATGGTGATATTCCCGACAAAATCAATATTGCCAGTCCTTAAATCCAGATCCCCTTTGACCTCAAATACTGGATTGACCGAGATTGCACTTGCTGTGATGCTGACCTGTCCATCGCATGCGGCAAAGAACTTCCCGGATTCAAATAGGACATTTTTGCCCGGCTTTACCCTGAGGGGACGGCCTGGCTTTGCCGGTATGATCCTTCCGGTGACATCTGTCCCGTGGGCTCCGTTTGTAGGCGGGACAACGGATGCCAACAACTGTCCTTTTCTCACTGAGGGTATTTGCAGGACAGAACGAAAGTTAAAGACTTTATGGTTGTGAGGACTGCTATGGTGGAGTTCGTTACGCAGAAATGCATCAGCACCATCCATTTTAGGCTGCCCTACAGCAATGGTGACTGGATACTCAAAAGAAAATGGATTCTCAGAGATTTGCGCTAAAACATCTGTTTTAACACCAAACACAATTTTTTCTGCTTTTAGAATAGAAAATAATTCGTCGAGAGAAAAAGCTAACTCTTTATTCGTGATATCCAGAAATAAATCTGCAGTAAGCCTGTCATGGGATAACTTCACTTTATACTCCATCGCCAAGTCGTTCTCCTGCCTTCTGTTAGGCTGTCTCTAGCCATTTTCTCAATTTAAAGATCGCTTTTGAATGAATCTGCGAAATTCTTGAGGTTGATAGATTCATGACTTGTCCAATCTCAGTCAGAGTCAATTCTTCTTTATAAAACAAACTCAATACTAGTTGCTCTTTCTCATTCAACTTTGAGACTTTTTCAGCAACCTCTTCCAGCATTTCTGACTTTAAAAGTTTATCTTCAGGAATTTCAGCTTTTTCATCCTTGATCACGAATGACTGATTATCACGATCATCATTTTCAACTGGATGTTCATCTATGGATAATACATTCGCAAAGAAATGCTCATTTATTGTTGTGTAGATTTCGGTTTCATCCATATTCAATTCACTGGCAATTTCTTCGATGGTCGCATTGCGCATAAATCGCTGCTCTAGTCTCTCGATTGCTGCATCAATCTTCTTTGCTTTTTCTCTTGTACTTCTTGGCAGCCAGTCTTCCTTCCTTAGTCCGTCCAATATTGCTCCGCGAATCCGGAAAGAGGAATATGTATCAAATTTCAAATCCCTGTTTGGATCGAATTTTTCCAGAGCATCGTATAAACCAATCATGCCAAGACTTCTTAAATCATCTCTAGACACACTTTTCGGAAGACTCACTGAGATTCTTTGCACATGGTAGGAAACAAGTGGCATATATTTTTTTATCAGTAAATTACCTGCATCCGGATCACGGAACTGTACCCATTTATCCCATGTTACCTGTTCTTCCGATGTGGATCCTCGCACCATTGTCATCCTCCTCACGCGCATCACGCATTATTCTTAGAAGCTACATACATCATGAATTATATTTCACTATTCCCTTTATTAACTGTCCTGATTTGCATCAAACCGGTTTTTGGGTCGAACTCGATTGTCCTTCCGCTATTACCTCCAACATCAGACGAAATGACGGGTACCTTTAGCAGGCTTAATTCCTGTAAAACTGCCTCTACATTCCTAGGTCCAATTCTCATCATGTCACTGCTTCCGGAAAACTGGAACATTTGAGCACCGCCAGCGAGCTTTGCCTTTATTCCCATTGGCCTTGCACCTGCTCTTATCAAAGCGTCTAAAAGCTCCTTAATGGCTGTATTGGCAAATTTTGCTTTGTTCAGCGGTTCTGTTCGTGATAAAGCCGAATCAGGGAGCATGATATGCGCCATGCCAGCGATTTCTCTTGCCTGATCATACAATACCACACCAACACAGGAGCCAAGGCCAGTGGTTCGAATGAGATCTGGAACTTTAACAATATTCATATCAGCAATTCCAACTTTGATGATTTCTGCTGTTTTATGCATCCACCTTTACTCCTAGTGCAGAAAAAATAATATGGAATGACTCCGGATCTGGGAGAAGGAAGAAGTGTCCATTCACACTGTCAGGCATTTGAGCATCTTCTTCATCCAGAGCCGTATCGATTACGATTGCATAGTCGCTTACCTGAGACAATTCCAATAGCCCAAAACTGATGACTGCACCTACCATATCAATACTTAACGCAGGTACGGATGGATACAGGCTCAGCTGTGTGAAATCAGAAAGGGATGATAAATATGATCCTGATAATATATTCCCTAGTTCTTGGAGAGCAGATAATGCCAGCTCATTTTCCTGTTCTTCTGAAAACGAAAATGATTGTTTTTTTATTAACTGGCCGATGTATTTCTCCGCCTGTGGCAGCGGCAGGATAAAAAACATGCTGCCGGGAGCATCTCCCTCAATTCGAAGAAATACGCTGGCTACCACATTATCGGCACCGCCGGCCAGTTCCATCACTTCATCAAACGATACGACCCTGACTCTGGGCACTTTCATATCGATCTTTGTATTCAGTAGGGTTGATAATGCTGTTGCAGCATGGCCGGCGCCAATATTCCCTACTTCTTTTAGAATATCAAGATGTATCTCCGAAATACTTTTTAAAAAATTCATAGTCTTATTCCCTTCAACTACAAAGCTACTGCTTCATCGGACTCAAGGATTTTGTTTAAATCAATTAATATTAATAACCTCTTATCCAGGTTGGCCACTCCGTCAATGAACCCTTCTGCTGCCAAGCCAACGACCTCAGGCGGAGGTTCAATTTTGCTTGTTGGAATATCTATGACATCATTTGCTCCATCTACGATCAAGCCTACTTCTTTATCATCTATTGAAACGATAATGACGCGAGTCCCTTCGTTGTATGCTTGCTCTTCCATGCCGAATCGGACACGTAAGTCCAACAGGGGAGTCACTACTCCCCGAAGGTTCATGACACCTTTTACAAAAGGATTCGTATGAGGCACCCTTGTGATATGCATGATTTTTTCAATAGATTTAACTTGGCTTACAGGAACACCGTACTCTTTATCATTCAACTGGAACACGATTACTTTTAAGTCTGAAACCACGTTTTCAGCCATATTTATCACTCCTAAAATATCATCGTCATTCGTTTAAGCAGGAATCTATTTAATTAAGGCATTGCAATCGACAATCAATGCTACCTGTCCATCTCCGAGAATTGTAGCTCCCGAGATTGCGAATACATTTGTTAAATAATTCCCTAATGATTTAAGGACTACCTCTTGCTGTCCGATGAAAGAGTCTACAACCAAGCCAGCCATTTTGTCTCCTTTTCGAACGATAATGACAGAGTGGAATTGGTCCTCAGCTGGTTCTGATGGTACTTCAAAGATATCCTTTAAGAACAGTAGTGGTACGACCTTGCCTCTAAAATCAATTACCTTTTGATTATGCGCATTCATGATATCAGAGTCTTTGATTATCGCTGTCTCAATGATGGAGGACAAAGGAATGGCGAATTTCTCTTTCTGGATTTCGACCAACATGACCGAAATGATTGATAATGTCAGCGGCAGCTGGATAGAGAAAATGGTTCCCTCATTTTCCTTTGAATCAATCGATATAGAGCCTCCCAATGACTCGATTGTATTTTTTACAACGTCCAAACCTACTCCCCTGCCGGAGATATCAGATATCTTCTCCGCGGTTGAGAAGCCTGAGGAAAGGATTAATTCATATGCCTGTTTATCAGTGAATCCTGCAGCAGATTGTTCAGTAATGATGCCCTTGCTTATGGCCTTCTTCAATACCTTATCCCTGCTGATCCCAGCACCATCATCTTCGATTTCAATGAATACATGATTGCCACTGTGGAAGGCACGCAGCACAACAGTACCTTCTTCGTTTTTACCTTTTGCCTTCCGCTCTTCAGGTGATTCAATCCCATGGTCAACTGAATTCCTTAATAAGTGCACAAGCGGGTCGCCGATTTCATCGATGACCGTACGGTCCAATTCTGTTTCCGCTCCAACGATTTCGAGGTTGATCTTCTTGTTTAAGTCTCTTGCCAACTGACGAATCATTCTCGGGAAGCGATTGAATACGGTTTCTACCTGGACCATCCTCATATTCAGAATAATATTTTGCAAGTCACCAGATATCCTCGACATTCTTTCGACCGTTTCAGTAAGCTCACCATTATCAAGGTCTTTCGAGATTTGTTCCAGTCTGCCTCGGTCTATGACAAGCTCTTCAAATAAATTCATAAGGATATCAAGCCGTTCAATATTTACCCTTATCGTTTTGCTGCTATTGTTTTGCTGTTTGGCACTGCCTTTTTTCTCAGGAACCGGCGCCACTTCAGATTCAATTGATTGAGTTTTTTCCATAGCAGATGAACCCACTACCTCAGGGGCAGATGCGTTTGACTTAGAAAAAACTTCATCATTCGATTCATTGTTCTCTTCATCAAAAGCTAATGACTTGATGTCGGTTTTAACTACTTCAGAAACCTTCATGATTTTTGCTTTAATATCCTCTGGATTCTCTTTTGAGACAATCGTGATTGAAAATTCCTGGTCAAATTGTTCTTCTTCCAGCTGCTCGACTGATGGGTTTGCTTTGATTACTTCACCTATCTTTTCCAACACCTCAAAAACCATATAGACTCGGGCTGCTTTCAGTAAGCAATCTTCTCGCAAAGCGATTTCGATCTCATATACACCAAATCCCTGCTCTTTGGACTGCTTTAAAACAGTCAGTTCAAATTCATCATAGCGGGATTCCTGATCAGCTTCTAATACGGCTGAAGCTGCAACCTCTTTAGTAGCGGAACCTGACAGAAGTTCTCCCTTTTCAATGAGTTTTAACTTTTCAACCGTTTCCGTTACGTCTTTTTTGCCATCCCCTCCAGCCGCTATCGACTGAACCATATCCTCGAGATGGTCAACCGCCATGAAAATCACATCAATCGTTTCAGGAGTTGTCGTTAATCTGTTATTCCGAATGGCATCCAGTACATTTTCCATCTGATGAGTAAGGCTTGCTAAATCTTCATAACCCATGGTCGCTGACATCCCTTTAAGAGTATGAGCTGACCTGAAAATTTCATTAATGATCGATAAATCCTGTGGATTCTTCTCTAATTCCAACAATTGTTCATTACAGGCCTGTAAATGTTCTTTACTTTCTTCAATAAAGACTTCAAGATATTGATTCAATTCCATGTGCACAGTACCTCCGGCCTCATATATAATTCATGATTGTTTGCGCGATGTTTTCTACATTCACTACTTCATCAACCATGTTTGTTGCTATTGCTGCTTTTGGCATCCCGAAAACAATTGACGTATCCTGTGATTCAGCAATTGCTTTAACTATGCCATTTTTTTTCATTTCAACCAGTCCCTTAGAACCATCTGTTCCCATTCCGGTCATGATGACAGCAATTTTAGTGTAGTTCTTAATGGCGCTGATCGATTCGAACATTACATCCACAGATGGACGATGTCCACTACGAGGCGGTGATTGGCTAAGCGAAATTGCCAGGGATGATCCCAAGCTCTTGACCATCAAGTGAAAGCCACCTGGTGCTATGTATGCAGTCCCTTTTTGCAGCAACTCGCCATCTTCCGCTTCTTTGACTCTGATCTCACTTAAGGAGTCCAGTCGGTCGGCAAGCGACTTGGTAAAACCGGGCGGCATATGCTGAACGATAAGCACTGGTACATCCAAGCCTTTTGGCAATGAAGTTATCACTTGCTGCAACGCTCTCGGACCCCCAGTAGAAGTTCCGATGCAGACAACCTTTTTAGATTGTGTCAATCCCCTTGTCGTTACGTGATCTGCTGGCTGCAGCTTCATACCTGTGCCAATGTTCGATTTCTTGTTAGCCGTTATTGAATCTTCCAGGACCTTCATTTTGGTTAAATTAGCTTTGCTTGCCGATAACACTTTTTGGATTAACTCAGATTTGACTTTATGTAAATCAATAGAAATCGATCCTGATGGCTTTGCCACAAAATCTACAGCACCCGCTTGAATCGCCTGCAACGTCGTGTCCGCACCTTCTTTCGTGGTGCTGGAAAGCATGACAACCGGAATAGGTTGCTCCTTCATGATCTGTTTCAATACTTCCAGGCCATTTAGTTTCGGCATTTCGACATCAAGTGTTAAGACATCGGGTCGTAATTCCCGCCATTTTTTAATGGCATCCTCACCATTACGGGCCGTACCAATTACCTCAATCTCCTGGTGTTCTGATAGAAAGTCGTTGATCAGCTTCCGCATGAAAGCTGAATCATCTACGATGAGAACTCTTATTTTTGCCACTCGACCACTACCTTTCGAAAAGGAATTGCTTCAATCTTGTTGTAAAACTTCTGTTATCTCTCTTTTCGGCATTGTAGCTCGCTTTATTGATATATTTTTCAATAATCGCCGCCATTCCTTTAGAAGCTTGTGACCGTTCGTTGAACATTGTAAAAGGAATCTGGCGTTTGACTGCTTCCTGGACCGATTTATCATCAGGCAGCATTCCAAGCTTAATCGGTGTCCTTCCTAAAAATTTCCCTAGAACATCATCCAGCCTTGCCATTGTTTCATTGCCTTCCTTTACAGAACCAGCCCTGTTGACGACCAAATAGAAAGGCAATTCTGAATCTGAAAGGTGGATGTATTTCATAGTCGCATATGCATCCATCAAGGAGGTTGGCTCTGTCGTTGTGATGACGAATATCTCATTCACAGACAGGAGGATGGATAAAGTTTCCTCGTTCAAACCGGCCCCCATATCAAAAATGAGATAATCATATTTTCTTAGGACCTCACTTAAGCTAGAGGTGAAGTACTCGACGCTGGAACGGTCCATCCTGACTAACTGGCTTAAACCTGTTCCGCCAGAGATATACTCGACACCGTATGGCCCTTGGAAAATAACCTCCTCCATTGATGATCTCCCTGATAGAAAATCGGCAATGGAGAGTGATGAACTTTTCCCCATCAAAATTTCGATATTTCCCATACCGATGTCAAGATCAAACAGCAAAACCTTATACCCTTTTTTTGCCAGGGAAATCGAAAAATTAAGTGAAAAATTCGATTTCCCTACGCCGCCTTTCCCGCTTACCACTGCAAGAGTTTTCGCTTCCTTAGCCGGAGTGTTCGTTTTAAGTCGGTTTCTTAATTTTTCTGCCTGGTCATTCATAGGTGCTGACTCCAAGAATTGTATTTGCCACCATCTTTGGATTCGCTTCGATCAAGTCATCCGGGACATCTTGTCCATTGGTCAAATAGGCAATTCCAGTAGAGAATTTTATCGCCATATTGAGCATTGCTCCATTTACCGAAGTTTCATCCAGTTTTGTAAAAATGAATTTATCAATATGAATCAAGGAGAACTGCTTCCTGATTTCTTCCATATCTTTTTGTTTTGCTGTCAAAGCCAGGACCAGATAAGTTTCCATATCCTTTCCGAAGTCGATGACATCCTTTAAATCGTTAACATACTTTTGGTTTCTGAAATTTCGTCCGGCTGTATCGATAAAAACAAGATCATAGTCTGAGAATTTATCTGTTGCCATCTTGAAATCATCCATGTTGTAGCAAACCTCTATTGGGACATCGAGAATTTTCGCATATGTTTTCAACTGCTCGATCGCAGCGATTCGATATGTGTCTGTTGTAATAAAAGCAACTTTCTTTTGATGCTTCAATACACAATCAGCAGCAATCTTCGCAAGTGTTGTCGTTTTCCCCACTCCAGTAGGGCCAATCACATTGACAAACTTCTTCTTAAAGGAAACTCCTCCGAAATTTAGAGGTGAGAGCCTTTGTTCAATACTTGCTGCACTCCATTCATTGATTTCATCACCATTTGCAGCAGCACCACCGATATACCATTTTTCAAGCAAGACTGCAGTCAATTCGCCAATGATTTCCTGATCAATTTCTTGGTCCCTCAGGTGTTGGATCTTCATGCTGACCGGTCCCGGCAGAGTGACACCTTCGATCTTCCCTGACCCCTTTAGCAATTCCTTCAACTGAGAAATCTCTTTCATAAGGTCCTTATCAGCTTTTTGCGGTGTTTCTCCTATTGGTTTCATCTGCAAAGCTGGTGGATCTTTCTTGGGGCCATTTCCCATTGTCGCAGGGCGAGAGAATTTGGGTAGTGAGTCCATTGGAGCTGGCTTTGCACTTATGTCGTTGTCTGGGTCAATGGCAGCAATAACCTCAATGCTATTCTTCTTAAAAAAGCCCATGAATCCTCCTGTTTGGACGACACGGGAATTAAGGATCACTGCATCACTTCCCAGCTCACCCCTGACGAGTTTCATAGCTTCAGGCATGGATGAAGCTGTATACTTTTTCACTTTCATTCTACATTCACCACCCCGACACTTTGGACTTCAACATTTGCTTCAAGCTCGTTATACGACAATACAGGGATTTGCGCGAAATACCTTTCTGTCAACTGACGCACATACATCCTGACCGCAGGTGAGCAGAGAATCATCGGTGTTTGTTCCATAATGCTCAATTGCTCTACCTGGCTTGCCACCGATTCCAGAATTCCTTGAGAAACTGCTGGATCAAGAGATAAGTAGTTGCCGTGCTCTGTTTGCTGAACACCTTCCGCAATCACCTTTTCCACTCTTCCTGATAATGTAATCACCTTCAGGCTTTCTCCATTTCGCGAATACTGGTTAGTGATTTGCCTTGCAAGTGCCTGACGAACGTATTCAGCAAGGATATCAGTATCTGTTGTCACTTTGCCATAATCAGCAAGTGTTTCAAAAATAATCGGCAGATTCCTGATGGATACATTTTCCCTAAGCAGCTTGCCGAGGACTTTTTGGATTTCACCTACTGATAAAGGATTTGGAGTTGCTTCCTCAACAAGGATCGGATAGCTTTCACGAAGGTGATCGATCAGCTGTTTCGTTTCCTGTCTGCCCAGAAGCTCATGTGCATTAGCCTTAATGACTTCCGTGATATGGGTCGAGACAACAGAAGGCGGATCGACAACCGTATAGCCAAAGATTTCTGCTTGTTCCTTCATTTCTTCTGTAATCCACTTAGCTGGCAAACCGAAACTTGGTTCGATTGTATCGATTCCTTCGATGGAATCATCGTCAATCCCAGGACTCATCGCCAGATAATGATCGAGAAGCAATTCTCCTCTGGCCATTTCATTCCCTTTGATTTTCAGTCTGTATTCATTCGGCTGGAGCTGGATATTGTCCCGGATCCTGACTACCGGAATGACCAGTCCCAATTCAATGGCCAGCTGCCTTCTGATCATGACGATCCTGTCGAGAAGGTCTCCGCCCTGGTTAGCATCTGCAAGTGGTATCAGACCATATCCAAATTCAAACTCGATTGGATCAACATTCAATAAATTGACAACACTTTCAGGACTCTTCATTTCGTCCATCTGAATGTCTTCTTCCATTTCTTGCAGCTGCTGCGTATCAGGCTCACGAACACGGGAGAAGGAGTAACCGCCAAATGCCATCAGCGCAGCGATTGGAATCGTCAACAAATCGTGTATTGGCGTAAACAACCCTAGCAGGAATATCGTAGCTGCTCCTACATACAGCATTTTAGGATAAGCCAGTAACTGTGAGGTAATGTCAATTCCCAGATTCCCGTCAGACGCAGCTCGAGTAACGACAATACCCGTTGCCGTTGAGATCAAGAGAGCCGGTATTTGGCTGACAATCCCATCGCCAACTGTCAGAAGGGAATATTTTTGCGCTGCATCCGCAATCCCGAGACCTTGCTGTGTCATGCCAATGACAATTCCAAAGATCAAGTTGATCAGGACGATGATGATGCCGGCAATCGCATCTCCTTTTACGAATTTACTCGCACCGTCCATTGCACCATAAAAATCAGCCTCACGACTTACTTTTTCACGTCGTTCACGCGCCTGCTGTTCAGATATCATGCCTGCATTCAAATCAGCATCGATACTCATTTGCTTACCGGGCATTGCATCAAGGGTAAATCTTGCTGCCACTTCTGATACACGCTCGGACCCTTTCGTGATGACGACGAACTGGATGATGATCAAGATTAGGAACACGACCATCCCGACTACCACATTCCCCCCGACAACAAAGGTACCGAAGGTTTCAACAACGCCTCCAGCTTCACCTTTGGAAAGTATGGAACGTGTTGTCGATACATTCAGACCAAGTCTGAATAGAGTTAACAACAACAGCAGTGAAGGGAAAACAGAAAACTGAAGCGGTTCAGTCATATTCATTGTGTTCAACAGCACCAGAAGTGCAATTGAGATGTTTACCATGATTAGTACACTCAACAGCCAAGGCGGGAACGGAATGATCAACATGGCTACGATTAAGATGACACTAAGCAGGACGGACAGGTCTCTTGCTGACATACTATTTCTCTCCTAAACACTGCATACCTGAAGAATTACAGCACTTTATTTTTTGTTTGATACACAAAGGCCAGGATTTCTGCCACCGCTTTGAAAAATTCCTCAGGGATAGCATCACCGATTTCAGCCTGGCTGTATAAAGCCCTGGCCAATGGTCGATTCTCGACACTCATAATATCATTTTCCTTAGCAATCAATTTGATCTTCTGTGCGACAAAGTCAACACCTTTCGCCACAACGATTGGAGCATCAGCTTTCTGTTCGTCATACTTTAACGCGATCGCGAAGTGGGTAGGGTTCGTAATGACCACATCCGCTTTTGGAACTTCTTGCATCATCCGCCGCATTGCCATCTCTCTTTGCTTCTGCTTGATCTTAGACTTGATAAGAGGGTCACCTTCAATATTTTTATACTCATCCTTCAAGTCTTGCTTTGACATACGGATACTTTTTTCATAATCATATTTTTGGTACAGATAGTCCAATAATGATAAAAATAGCAATGCTCCGGAAGCAAAAAGGCCCATTTGCAGTGTTAGGCCGGCAATCGTTGCCAATGCTGCACCAACACTCTTATTAGCGAGCAGAAGAACCTCGTCTAATCTCAACCACAGGACTGAAAAAGCGATCAAGCCTACAAATGTGATTTTGAGGATTGATTTTAGCAGTTCAACGATTGCCCTCATGGAGAAAATCCTCTTGAAACCGCTGATCGGATTAATTTTCTCAAGCTTCATTTGTATCGCTTCGGTTGAGAACATAAAGCCAACTTGAATGTAGTTGGCAGCCACTCCTGCAATCAACGCGACGAGCATGACCGGACCCAGGAAGATGACCAATTCTGCCAATATTTCAATCACAATGGATTCAATATTATTGGCAGTCAATTCCATAAACATATAATTTTGCAAGGAATGGCGCAGGACTCCAATCAGCCTCTCCAACATCACTTGGCCAAAGAACATCAAAAACAAAAACACAGAGAGCAGGACAATGGCGGTGTTGACATCCTGGCTTTTGGCAACCTGTCCTTTTCTCCGCGCGTCCTGTCTCTTCTTTGGAGTCGCTTTTTCTGTTTTCTCACCTGCAAAAAACTGCAGATCTAACCTCAAAAATTCCATTTAAGCTCCTCCGATCAATTCCATCAAACCTCTCATCGTTGCAAGAGTCGTGGAAAAAAGATCCGATATGACCATGATCAGCACGCCCATTACCGCAATAAGTACGAGAAAGCTGACAGCGATTTTAACCGGCAGCCCGACCACGAATATATTCAATTGCGGAACGGTCCTTGCTACTATCCCGAGCGCAACATCAACCAGGAACAAACTGCCGACCACAGGCAGGGACATCTGGAAGGCGATAATGAACATTTTATTGAAAGACAGGATGATGAATTCGGCGATATTTTCATTTCCAAACGGAATCGCCACCTGATCGATCGGGATGAAATTATAACTGTAAAATATTCCGTCCATCAACAGATGATGGCCATTGACTGTCAGTAGAAACAAAAGGGCAATCGTATATAAATACTGTCCCATCAACGGACTCTGTGCCCCTGTCTGTGGATCGATGACATTCGCAATCGCAAATCCCATCTGGAAATCGATGAATCCCCCGGCAATCTGTATGGCTGCCATCATCAATGCTGCAATGAAGCCTATGAACAAACCAACCATTGCTTCCTTGATGATGAGCAGGAAATACGTATTGTCTATATCGATTTCAGGCGCTCCTATTGCGGTAAACATGATGATGGAAAGCATGAATCCAAGCCCTACTTTATGTGTGGCGGGAATCGTCCGATATGAAAATAAAGGCATCATCAAGAAAAAGGACGTCACCCTTACAAAAATCAGCAGGAAAGCCGGAAACGAAGGAATGAAATCTAGCATCCCATCAGCCTACAAACCTTGTAAGATTCGAAAAAATCTCCGTTGCATAGCTCAGCATATAACTTAGCATCCATGGACCGAAGAAAATCACTCCAACCAGGACGGCCACAATCTTCGGAACGAATGCCAGTGTCTGTTCCTGGATTTGTGTAGTAGCCTGAAAAATACTGACAATCAAACCAACGACCAGCGCTAGAATCAACAAAGGCCCAGAAATCATTAAAACTGTATAAATTCCTCGTTCTGCTATCGAGATAACACCTTCTGATGTCATTTTCATTCACCTGCTTAAAAACTTTGTAATAAGGATTTCACGACTAAATACCATCCATCGACCATGACAAAAAGCAAGATCTTAAATGGCAGTGAAATCATGACTGGCGGAAGCATCATCATCCCCATCGACATCAGGACACTAGCCACGACCATATCGATGACCAGAAAGGGAATGAAAATCATGAACCCGATTTGGAATGCAGTTTTGATTTCACTGATTGCAAATGCCGGAACAAGAGCTGTCAAAGGAATATCCTGAACAGATTCAGGTGTGTCAGCCTTGGAATATTCAAGAAATAACGCTAAATCCTTCTGCCTCGTATGCGCACTCATGAATTCCTTGAAAGGGATTGATGCCCTGTCATACGCTTGCTCCAAATTGATTTCTTCATTAAATAAAGGCGTCAGAGCTTGTTCATTCACTTCATGGAAAGTTGGTGCCATGATGAAGAATGATAGGAACATCGCAAGCCCGACCAACACCTGGTTAGGTGGCATCTGCTGTGTTGCAAGCGCCGTTCTGACAAAGGAAAGAACGATGATGATCCTTGTAAAACTTGTCATTAAAATCAAGATGCCTGGCGCAATAGAAAGTACAGTCAGCAGGAGCATCAGCTTCACGGATGTCGAAACACTCTCAGGAGCACTGCTGTTGAAAAACTCCATAAACTCATTCATCTTTTTCTGACCCTTTCTTTTGTATCTCCTCAAGCATTTTCTTTCTTCCGCTCGCCATATCATTCAACTGATTCTTCAGCAATGCGGAAAACTCTGAACGCTGATTGCCGCCATCTTTTTTCGCTCTTTTAAGCAACCTTGTCACAATATCGCTTGGCTGCACAAGCTGTTCCATTTTATTGTTATATTCCTGGATGACTTGGCTGTACTCTTCTGGGTCATCAATTTCTTTTAATAGCTGTATATTTTCTCCCACACCTACTATGAGCAGTTTATTGCCTGCTTTGACGATCTGGACTGATCTGTTGGCGCCAAGGCTGGTGCCTCCGAGATTCTCAACAAGCTGCGAGCTTTTATACATGATGCTCTTCTTATTGATGAATTTTAGGAGAAAGTATATTAACGCAGCCACAAAGGCTGTAGCAAGGATCATTCTGAGAAAATCAAGAAAACCGACCCCTACCTGGGATTTTGTATCGTCTGATTGCTTTGTTGTCTTATCTGCCTGTCCATCATCACACGATTCAGGTTTTTTCATACAATCCTGCACGCTTTTATTTAGCTGCTCTGCGCTCGCCAAGCCAATTGGACTTAACAGAGCAGCTAATAAGAAAAGAATTGTCGAGGCAGTTCGGATTATTCTTAACAATTGCCGCACCCTCTAAATGATAAAGTTCACTAACCTAGTGTCTTGGAAATCGCTTCAATAACGCGGTCTGCCTGGAACGGTTTTACGATGAAATCTTTAGCGCCTGCCTGGATTGCATCGATGACCATCGCTTGCTGGCCCATCGCTGAACACATGATGACCTTTGCGTTTGGATTGATTTTTTTAATTTCCTTTAATGATGTAATCCCATCCATTTCTGGCATGGTAATATCCATTGTGACAAGGTCAGGCTGGAATTCTTTGTATTTTTCAAGTGCCTGTGCACCATCTGCTGCTTCTGCGACGACCTCAAAGCCGTTCTTTGTCAAAATATCCTTAATCATCATTCTCATGAAAGCCGCATCGTCTACGACTAAAATCTTGTTCGCCATTGGAATTCCCCCTGAAGATTATTTTAATTTTTTAATACGGTCGCTCTGGCTGATGATATCCGTAACACGGACACCAAAATTCTCATCAATAACTACAACTTCTCCCTGAGCAATCAGTCGGTTGTTAACCAGGATATCGACTGGTTCTCCAGCGAGTTTGTCCAGTTCGATGATAGAACCAGATCCCAGTTCAAGGATATCTTTCACTGAACGTTTCGTCCTGCCGAGTTCCACCGTCACCTGCAGCGGGATATCAAGAAGCATATTCAGGTTCTTTGTTTCTGCCTGCTGTGGCTGAGCTGTTTCAAAACTGGAAAACACAGCTGGCTGAACCGTAGGCTGAGTGCTGCCTGCCATCACATTGCCCAGATGCTGAGGTGCTGATGGTACAGGCTGAGGCTGATAGCCATACCCCTGGTGTTGTGGTGTTGGAGGCTGATAGTAAGCCGCTTCCTGCTGGTGCTGGTATTCTGGCTGTTGAAACGACTGATGTTGAGCCGCATTTTGCTGCTGTACCTGATCGAATCCATTGCTATGCTCTACTTTTGCTTGACTTGCTGGTGGAGTCTGCGGCATTTCCATAGAAGGCTGGGCTGCTTCAGAACCTCCAGGATTCAATAATTCATCTACCAGACTTTTCGCGAAAGTTACAGGCAGGAGCTGCATGATATTGGAATCAATTAAACTGCCAATTTTTAATGAGAATGATACTTTTACTAAAATATCATCTTCAGGTATCGACTCTGTTCCTTCTCCCTCAGCTACATTCAGCAAATTGATATTAGGAGGAGAAATATCGACCCTCTTGCTAAAAACAGTCGACATCGAGGTGGCCGCTGAACCCATCATCTGGTTCATAGCCTCCTGTACAGCACTCAGTTGAATCTCATCAAGTAATTCTCTAGGGTTCAATCCATCTCCCCCCAGCATTAAATCAGCGATAATCGCTGCATCGTTTTGCTGGATGACAAGCATATTGCTGCCGATGAACCCTTCAGTATAATGCACCTGAACGGCCACATAAGGATCCGGGAATTCGTCTTCCAGTTTGGTCTTATGCACAACGGTAACAGTAGGAGTATTTATTTCCACCTTCTGGTTCAACAAAGTTGATAGTGCTGTTGCTGAACTGCCGAACGAAATATTTCCGATTTCGCCAAGGGCATCCCTTTCCATAAAAGAAAAATAGTCATCTACGTCAATCGTACTTCCTGTTTCTTCTGCTTCATCTGGTGTTCCTCTGAGAAGCGCATCAATTTCATCTTGAGATAACATGTCATCGCTCACCATCATCGTCTCCCCCCTTAAATGTATCAAACACTTGAATGGCAAATTTTTTGTTCATTTTCCCTGGCTGTCCTACAAATTTAGGGATCTCTCCGACTTTTATCAGTAAAGGTTGATCAATTTGCTGGTTCAATTCAATTACATCACCGATATCGAGCATCAGGAAGTCCTGAATCGAGATTTCAGACGACCCTATTTCGGCTGTAATTGAAACATCAGCCTTTTGAATCTCACTCTGCAGTACTGAATTTTCAATTGGCAAGCTTTGTTTCTTATCGGACTGCATCCAATATTTCACTGACAATTTAGGGATGATCGGTTCCAGTACGACATGCGGTATGCATATATTGATCATTCCGCTTGCTTCCCCGATCGTTGTGTTCAATGAAATCACCACGACGGTTTCATTCGGCGAAACCATCTGCAAAAATTGTGGATTGATCTCAAACTCTGATAGCTGAGGATCGATATCCGAAATCGAACTCCATGCCTCCCTGAAATTCTCAAAAGCTTTCTCAAACATATTGGACATGATCCTGGTTTCGATTTCAGTCAAGCTATCGACTTTATTATGGCTTGCTCCTTTTCCGCCAAGCAGCCTGTCCATCATCGCATACGCAATGTTGGGGTTTACCTCCATCAGGATCCTTCCCTCAAGTGGCTCTACATCAAAGACATTCAAGATTGTCATCTTCGGAATGGACCGGATGAATTCCTCATAAGGGATTTGATCTGCTGATGCGACAGTAATATTGACATATGTCCTTAGCTGGGCGGAGAAAAAAGTAGTCAATAACCTGGCAAAGTTCTCATGAATCCGGGTAAGGCTGCGGATTTGATCTTTTGAGAAACGCAAAGCTCTTCTAAAATCATAAACTTTCACCCTTTTCTCTACTTGTTCCTTTTTTAATTCATCCGCATCCATTTCACCTGTTGATAATGCTGATAACAAAGCATCAATTTCGCTTTGCGATAGTACCTCTCCCGACATGCTCCTCACCTCCATATGGTTGCGTTCGTTTCAGTCATCTGTTATTGGAGGAGAGAACCTGTTATGTAGACCTTTTCGACCTTTCCGTCAAGCATCAGGCCATTTATCTTCGCTTTCAGGGTTTCTTCAAGGTTCATCTTGCCTTCCTTGCCTTGCAGCTCTTCTGCCTTTTTCTCGGATAGTTCATAAATAATCAGGTTTTTCACCTGGAAATCTCTCTTTTCCAACTCTTCTTTAGCTTTTTTGCCATCTGTTTCAATTTTAAAAGATATTTTAATAAAATCATTTGATGCAAGATTCGTCGTGACCTCGGGAATGTCTACGGAAGCCTCGAGCACCTCATCGATGCTTGGCTCTTTTTCACCATCTTTTGCCGTAAGTTGCATAACTGCTACAACTGCTATAGTCCCTACGAGTAAAATGGCTACCAGCATGACCGACATAATCATTACTAGCTTATTATTCTTCATGATTCAGTTCCTCCACCATTCGCCCTCCAAGAAGGCCGACACTCTGATAAAATTCCTGGATTAATTTGCTCACTTCATCTTCGCTTTCCCTTACGACATACTTTCGTCCATTGGTTAAAGTAATCGTTGTATCCGGAAAAGCTTCCACTACTTCGATAAATAATGAATTAATCCTAAATGTTTTGCCGTTTAATTTCGTTACTTTAATCACATTCATTCACAGGGGCTAAAAGGATGACCCTTTCAGCCCTGCTCCTCTCCTAGTCTATCGTTTTAAGTTTACGAGCTCTTGGAGGATTTCATCAGATGTTGTAATGATTCTGGTATTAGCCTGGAAACCACGCTGAGCCGTGATCATTTCGGTAAACTCCTCTGAAAGGTCTACATTGGACATTTCAAGGGCTCCTGCCGCAATCGATCCCCTTCCTTCTCCAGCAACATTGATATTTGCGGTTCCAGAGTTGACTGATTCCTGGAATGTGTTATTCCCCACCTTGGAAAGTCCCGATGGATTGCTGAATTTAGCAAGTGCCAATTGACCAAGAGTCAAGACTAATCCGTTTGAGAAGACACCGTTGATTTCACCAGTCGAGCCAATGTTGAAGCTTTCAAGTGCGCCTTGGGTATTGCCATCAGGGTAAGCGTTGGCGTCCATACTGCCGCCTTCTTTTGTCAAATCCTTAACTGGCATTTGTACAGTCAGGTTCCTGACTCCATTATTGCCGTCATTCACCTTTAATGTGATGGACAGATCTGCAGGTGGGTTGGCAGGATTATAGTCTGGAATTGTAATTGGTTGATTAACAACATTGGCATTTGGATTGTTAGGGTCCACAGTGATCGACCTATCTATAAAAGATAAATTCCAAGATCCTGCAGATGCGTCAACAGGAGAGATTTTTAAATCAATTACGTGCTCAATTCCTAAATCGTCCACTACCTTGATTTGCTGAAGTAATTCTGAATTGCCCTTAGCATCCTTCGGGAGGTTCCCCTTCATCACTAGCTCAGTTGTCTGTTTAGCAGGCAACATTGCATTTACATTGACAGTGATATCTTCCAACTGACCAATTTCATTATAGGATTGCACTTTCAACCCCTCACCATTAACGAGTGTCCCGTTATCATCCAAATAGAAGTTTCCGGCACGCGTATACATTTGCGATTGGCCTTGTTTTACAACGAAATAGCCATCTCCTGAAATCGCAAGGTCAAGTGCGCGTCCAGTAGTCTGTAAGCTGGATTGTGTATCGATCAAGTCGATGCTGGCGATCGTTGAGCCGAGCCCTACCTGCATTGGGTTTTTTCCGCCCTTGTTCTCTGTTGCAGCACTTGCGCCGGAAATGGTTTGATTCATTGTGTCTTTAAAAGTAACACGGCCCTTTTTGAAACCGTAAGTATTTACATTGGCAATATTGTTGCCGATTACATCAAGTTTTGTTTGGAAGTTTTTCATTCCACTGATTCCTGAGTACATTGAACGAAGCATTATTTAAAAACTCCTTTCGATTTGGGGGCTGCTTCAATCGGTCCACAGCCCAGGCCTCCGTGAAGGTCCAGCCTTTTCATTTTAATTTTCCATTACAATCGTTCCGTTGATATTGGTGAATATTTGTTCCGCTGCTTCCTGCCTGCCCATCGCTGTAATGACTGTGTTATTTTTCGCACTGACAATCAGCGCTGCGTCATTCAGCAGAACGAGCGAATCACTCACGCCCTTGGCCTTCGCCTGACTAACTTTTTCCTCAATCCTGTTCCAGCGTTCCTGGGATATATTGATTCCCCTCTGCTCGAGCCGTTCAGTTGCATGCTTGCTTATTGTCAGTCCATTCTTTGATTGTATTGCATCCTGCAATTGAATAGAAAAAGGTGTTTGTGTTAATGGATTGGCTTTCACAGGTTTTGGGTGATTCCTGTTAACAGGCAGTGAATGAATTGGACGAAAATTTGTTTTATCCATTACATCACTTCCTTGTGTTATTGAATTTTGGTGATCTGTGAAGAAATGATGCTTGTGCCATTCTCATCATCCAGCAAATAGGATGTTTTCCCGTTCTTGAATGAAACTGAAAGGACATTTGCTGATCTCTCTTGCTGATTTCCATCTAGATAGGTAACCGTCTTCCCAATTAACATGCTCGCCTGCAGCATGTGATTCTCGCTTGATAACTCATTGATCTGAGAAATATTGGCTGGTTCCAGAATCGTGCCGTCCTCTAGTACAAAGGAAACAGTATCTTCCTTGAACTGGACTGAAGCTACTTTTCCATTTCCTTGTTTAACCGTCTCCTCACCATTGGCACTTTCGATCTTGTGCCAGGTTACATCCTTGCCCACGAACTGGCTGTAGGATATCATTTTATTCTGCTGTTCAGCCTGAACAAATCGGTCAATTGACTTTCCCATATTCGTGATTTGCTCTAGAGTTGAAAACGTGGCCATTTGAGCTATAAAATCTTTATCCTGCATTGGGTTCAAAGGATCCTGGTTCTGCAGCTGGGTCATCAGGATCTTTAAAAAATCATCTTTGCCAAGAATATCCGAACCAGCTTTCCTGTCCTTTTGAAGATTGGACAGCAGATAAGTAGAATTTATCGAATTCACCATTGTCTATCTCCTAAACTTCAGTATTTAGCAGTGCCTCTTCAAAGGAGAGATTAAAATCCCTCTTTTCTTCCTTCTTTTCTTGCTGACCTCTGTCTGGCTGTCTCTGCTGCTGCTCTGAATCCTTACTAAGGAATCGTTCTTGCTGCTGCTGAGTCACCTCAATTCTATCCACCGAAAGGTTCTGCGCTGCAAATGCCTGCTTGAGTCCATTGATTTGTGATTCTAGTGTTTCTTTGGCTGTACCAGTGGAAGTAATGATTCTCGCCATCATCGTTTGATCCCGTTGTAAAAGCTCAATTCTGATGCTGCCAAGATGCTCAGGGAATAATTTAATGAATAATTTTTGTGTTCCACCGTTATTCATGAACTGCGATTTAGACAGAATCGACTCAAATTGCTTCATAAGTTGCTCTGCTGAAACTGGCCTTTCTGGGCTGCTCATCGTTAATACCAGCTGTTCAGCCTTTGTCATTTGTGGCAGAAAACCAAGTGTACCTGCTGCCCCCTCCGTCTTTAAACCGGAGTTTTGGTCTACGAAACTAGTAACTTCAGTAAACATATTTTTCGAAACAAGGTTTAGTTCCCTTGCTAACTGGGTAAAACGTTTGTGTAAATAATCGGTATGGGCATTGTTATGATTTGGTTCTAAAAGGCCCTTTAGAGACTCACCAAGATTTTTCAGCGATTCCTTCAAAGAATCGGGGGTTGTAGATGACTGGCCATCAGCATATCTGCTCATTAATTCAAATAGCTTTAATGCCTTTAAGGCTTGTACATCACTCTTATCTAACTTCCCCAATAATTCATCCGCAGTCTGACTGGCGATCCCTGATAGAATCAGCGATAAAGATGTAAGCAGCTCTTCGTCAGATGCAATGTTCATTCCCTCTTCATTAGTGGACCACTTTTGGATAAAAAGCCTCAAATCTTCTTCATTGATCCCTAATTGTGATAGCGCCTTACTTAATAGATTCCCAGAGTCAGAAGTCAATAAATCCAGAAGCTTCATTCCTTCTTCCAATTCTACGAGGTCTGTTACGTTAATCATTTCCGTTAGCTCTTTAAGACCCTCTAGCTTTTCTCCATCTTTACCAGTTTCAGCTGCAAGTGCTGGATTCGTTTTACCAGATAAAGCTGTCGACATAAATCCGGCAAAATCCCCTTCAGATCCTGAGTTTCCGGACACTTTCTGCTTTCCCTGTGTGAAGGCATTAACAGATCCAAGTGCTCCTATTTCCATTTTCTCACCTCCTCCCAAGTCCTTTGAAGCTAGTTTCCGCTCGTTTCGTTTGTCAACAATTCTGTATACTTCGCCGCTTCATCAGCTGGGAGCTTTTCCATGATGGCAGCGAGTGATTCTGGCTTGATATTGGTTAGAATCTTTACCGCTTCCCCCGTTTCCATATTGGAAATGATCGGTGCAGCGCTTTTAGCTGACATAGTTTCATAGGTCTTGACAATTTCCCGGAACGCTCGCTTATTTTCTTCCTGGATTGCGGTCAACTCTTCGATTTGTGCCTGCAGCTGTGCTTTTTCCAGTTCCACTCGTTTTAACTGCGTATCCTTGCTGTCGATTTTCGACTGCAGTTGTTCCATTTTTGCTTCCCGGTCTTTGATTTCCGCTTCAAGGCTGATGATATTCTTTTCAAATTCCTCAGTGGATGGCTTGTTTTCTTCCTGCACATACTGAGAGATGAAAGGTACTTTACCACCTAGGTCCTTCGCTGTTTCAAAAATATTGATTCCCAGGATTGAAAGGGCAACCAGTGCAATAACGACAGCAAACAAGCTTGGTATTGCCACAACCATCAAAAACGCATGAAACTTATTACCTTCCTGACTTTCCTTTTCCTCCACTTTCTGTGCCATTTCATCACCTAATTTCCCGGTTCATATATTGCTGAATTGAGACTTCGTCCATCATCCTGTTTTCAGCATATTTTTCAGCTGCAAGAAATTGAAGATGGTCTTTCTCTTTAATTTTTTCGTACTTCTTTACTTCCTGATTTTTTTCCATCAGCTTCACTTGCTGAAAATTCATGATGTTTCTCGCGTTCATAACGACTTTTTGATAGTGATCAATCGATTTTTCAAGATTTCCGATAAATTGTTGATGGTGTCGTATTTCCTGGACTGGCAGCCCATCCAGCAGCCGGACTGATTGGAAACTCTCAAGATCCTCTTTTTTCTTCAGCAGATGATAGAGCCTGTCAGCAGCTTCTTCGAATTTTTTGACTGAATCCTGGTAAACGACTTGAGCTTCATCTACTTCCCTCGTCTTGAGTGAAAGGATTTTATCAAACTTATATTGATAACGCATTGAACCATCAACCTTTCCTTACTAACTGCAATAAAGCCTGGACACTTTCATTGATTGAGACTCTTTCATTGGTCCCTTGTTTTAAAAAGTTCTGGATTTGAGGGTATCGCAAAATCGCTTCATCTATTTCTGCTGATGTGCCTTTTTTATAAGCACCGATATTAATTAAATCCTCAGCATTGATATAAGTACTTAATAACTCCCTCAATCTTTCTGCTGCTTTCACATGTTCATCGGAGACGATATTGTTCATGATTCGGCTGATGCTTTTTAAAACGTTCACTGCTGGGTATTGGCCTTTATTCGCTAAGTCCCTGTCCAATACAAAGTGTCCATCAAGGATTCCCCGCACCGTGTCGGCAATTGGCTCATTCATGTCATCTCCATCCACCAGCACGGTGTAAAAGCCTGTTATCGAACCAAACTCATTGGTCCCTGTCCTTTCGAGAAGCCTTGAAAGAATGGCGAACACGGAAGGAGTGTAGCCTTTCGTGGTTGGAGGTTCACCAACTGCCAGTCCCACTTCACGCTGGGCCATCGCTACCCGTGTAACAGAATCCATCATCAGCATCACATTCAACCCTTTATCCCGAAAGTACTCGGCAATGGCTGTTGCTGTATAGGCCCCTTTGATTCGCATCAACGCAGGCTGATCAGAAGTTGCGACAACCACTATGGAGCGCTTCAACCCTTCTGGCCCTAAATCACGTTCAATGAATTCCCTGACCTCCCTGCCTCGTTCACCAATCAGTCCGATGACATTCAGGTCTGCTGTAGTATTCCGTGCAATCATTCCCAGCAAGGTACTCTTCCCGACACCACTTCCAGCAAAGATCCCAACACGCTGTCCGCTGCCAACTGTGAGCAGGCTGTCAATCATCCTGACTCCAACTTCGATTGGTTCTGAGATTGGCGGCCTGCTCAAAGGGTTGGGGGGATCTTGTTCTGTAGGAACAGCTGCCAGTCCTTTCGGCAAACTGGATTGGTCGAGCGGAACCCCCAGAGAATCAACAACTTTCCCGATGAGACCTGGTCCCGCTTTGATTTCAAGCGGCTTCATCGTCGTTTCCACTAGACTGCCTGGTGATATATCATGAATGGATGTATACGGCATCAAGATGACATTTTCATCTTTAAAACCGACAACCTCCGCCTGGATCCTGCGTTTTTTCTTCGTTCCTACATGGATGAAGCACACATCACCGATTGAACTTTCGGGACCCTGGGATTCAATCATCAAGCCAACAACTCTTTTAACACGTCCGTAACGTTTAAAACTATCCAAAAAATCGACATGCTCCATTAAATCCTTGGCCTTCACGATTGTTCACTCTCCAACAATTCAAACAGCTTAATTTTGATTTCCTCCAATTGGCTGTCTACACTTGCATCAATCCTGCCATTTTCCGACTCGATGATACAAGCGGTCTCCTCCAGTTCATCATCCGGGTAGATATAGAAAGCAATATCCTTTGGAAAGATGGCAATCAGTTCTTCTTTTTGAGCAATCAGTTCCTGGTAGTGTTTTGGATGTACATGCAGCTGAATATCCTTATAATCTCTCGAGTTTTTCAAGGCACGTTTCACAAGTGGGAAGAAACCTTCTTCTGCAGCCAGCTTCTCCCCAAGTATTTTCCCAGCAATTTTCACACCCAGATCAAGAATGACCTTTTCGGATGAGTCTATATGATTCTGATAATCCCGTTTGGCTGCTTGCACCGTTTCCTGAGCAAACAGGATTGTTTGACGGTAGTCTGCATAACCCTGGTTTTTCCCTTCTTGATAGCCTTGCTCATAACCAATTTGCCTGGATTCCTCGGCTAATAGAGATCTTTGCTGCTCCCATTCTTGCATTTTCTGATGAATTTGTTGACGGATCTGCTCCGCTTCTTCCATGGCCTTGGAGACAATACGGTCTGATTCTAATGCAGCACCATCAAGGATTCTCCTTCTCTCATCTTCTGTATGAGTGAAGACTTGTGGAACATCTTGTTGATTCGTTGCTTCCAGCACCCGGATGGAGATGACCTTTTTCTCTGCAGACACTGTACTGGTATTTTGAGATTTGATAAGTCTAGACAATAATATCATCTCCTCCGCCACGGGCGATGACGATTTCACCAGCTTCTTCCAGACGTCTGATGATCGCGACGATCCTGGATTGTGCTTCTTCAACATCCCGCAGCCTTACAGGACCCATGAATTCCATTTCATCCTGGAAGGTTTCTACCATACGCTTAGACATATTCTTAAAGACAATCTCTTTCACTTCATCACTTGATACTTTAAGAGCAAGCATGAGATCTTCGTTTTCACAATCTCTGATTACTCGCTGGATTGCACGGTTATCCAGTGTTACGATATCTTCGAACACGAACATACGCTTTTTGATTTCCTCGGCAAGTTCAGGGTCCTGGATTTCCAGTGCATCGAGAATTGTCCGCTCGGTTGCCCGGTCTACCCCGTTCAATACATCAACAACAGCCTCAATTCCGCCAGTTTGCGTATAGTCTTGTGTAACAGTGGCTGACAGCTTTCTTTCAAGAATCTGTTCCACCTCATTGATTATTTCCGGTGACGTACTGTCCATCACCGCAATACGGCGGGCAATATCAGCCTGGACTTCCTGCGGCAGTTCAGACAGAATCTGGCCGGCTTGTGCCGAGTCTAAATAAGAAAGAATAAGAGCAATCGTTTGCGGATGCTCATTTTGTATGAAATTGAGTATTTGTCCTGCATCCGCTTTTCGCGCAAAATCAAATGGCCTTACTTGAAGCGAAGAGGTCAATCTATTAATGATCACCGCAGCCTGGTCAATTCCCAGAGCTTTTTCCAAAACGGTTTTCGCGTATCCGATTCCGCCTTGCGTGATATAATCCTGCGCCAATGCAATACTGTGGAACTCTTCGAGAATTTCTTCCTTAGCCATCGAGTCAACCTTCTTCACACCAGAAATCTCAAGTGTGAGTTTCTCGATTTCTTCTTCACTTAAATGCTTGTAAACCGAAGCAGAAACATCTGGTCCAAGTGAGATCAGGAGGATTGCAGCCTTCTGTTTTCCAGTCAATTCTTTTTGGTCTTTCCTCACCATTGATCCTCCTCCTAATCCTCAGAAATCCAAGTTCGCAATAATTTCGCGAAATCCTCAGGCTTTTCTTTCGCCATTTTTTCCAGTTGCTTTTTCTTCATCGTGCCCTCTGTCTCAAATTCTTTGTTCACATCAGGAACACGAACTTGCTCAAACTTTTCTTCCATAACATACTCTTCTTCCACAACATTCTTTTTCGATCTCATAAACAGAAGCAGCAGGACGATAATGGCCGCGAGCAATAATCCTCCAACAAGGTATACCCACCATGGCAGCTTTTCTTCAACCTGGTTATCGAAAGTGACCTTGCCATTGAATGGCTGAACTGAAACAACGACCTTATCTTCAATTAACTCATCTGTCAGCTCCGTACCTAGAGCATCCTTATCAATGGTAGTCCTGACAATTGTACTCAGAATTCTTGTAATGTCTTCTACCCTTTCTTGAGGGAGCGAATTTTCGTCATCTGGTGTCGGTGGTTCCACCATCACCTGGATTCCGAGGTCGCGCACCTTATATGGGCTTTCGGTAATTTCCTTGCGGATTCTGCTTACCTCATTGTTTATCGTTTCTTCGACTCTTTCATAATCGCCATTCCCAGTTGCACCTTCCAGGTATTGAGACCCGGTCGTCTCACCCGGATTTCCTCCTTCCGGAATCCCTCCAGCCTGATCTGCGTTGCCTGTGAAAGTCTCTGTAATTCGTTGGGCGCTGATTGCGATTCCTTCCATATTTTCCTGATCTACAGGCTCAACGATGTTTTCTTCTCTGTTTTCCTGGGTAAAGTCTATATCGGCGGTTACTGAAACGACTACTTTATCATGGCCCATAAGGGTGCCAAGCATATTTTGAACTTGCCTTTGGACATCTCTTTCAATCTCCTGTTTAATCTCATGCTGCGAAGCGAAAGAGGCGCCACTGGAATTTTTTTCATTTTTTAAATCAAAATACTCAAAAAACTGATTCATGATGACGATATTATCTGTAGGGAGGTTCGGAACGCTTTTTGATACAAGGTGGTAAAGTGCAGTAATCTGTTCTTCCTTGAATTGATATCCTGGACTTGTATTAAGCACAATGGAAGCCGATGCTGGCTGCTGATTATCGCTTACAAAGATGCCCTTTTCAGGCAGGTTAATCATGACATTGGCATCATTGACTCCGTCGATGCCTTTCATTAGATTCGCTAATTCCGACTGCATCGCTTCGAGTTTCAGAACTAGGAACTCATTATCTGTCATGCCCATGCCGGCATTCTGACTAAAAAAAGAATAATCAATACTCCCTGACTTCGGGATTCCCTCGGCTGCCAGTTCTACTTTCAAGCTATCAACCTGTTCTTCAGGAACGAGGATTGTTTTGCCCCCATCGGAGATCTCAGATTTTATGCCCCTGGCATCAAGGCTTTCTTTAATACTCCCTGTTTCGGCAGGTGAAAGATTGCTGTAAAGCGGCACAAGGGATGTCCTCGTTGTAAAAAACGCTGTAAGGATGGCAACTGTTAATACAAAGAAAATAGACGCACCAAGACTGATTTTTTGCTTTCTGGTACGCCCTTGCCAGAAATCCTTCATTGTATGTATATACTTTTGAACGGTTTCTTTCATTTCAATCCCCCGGTTATTAAGTCTCTTCTTTTTATACAGCTAATAACCGATCTAATCTTAGTTTTTAGCCAATTTATTAAACTTGCAT
This sequence comes from Mesobacillus sp. LC4, assembly GCF_053543455.1. Classification (NCBI taxonomy): domain Bacteria; kingdom Bacillati; phylum Bacillota; class Bacilli; order Caryophanales; family Bacillaceae; genus Mesobacillus; species Mesobacillus sp. LC4. Next base: position 98,927 of record NZ_JBGCUB010000005.1, on the reverse strand, counting down.
TCTCATCATTTCCTGGTAAGCTTCAACCACTTTATTCCTGACTTCCATTGTAGCTTGCAATGTGATGCTCGCCTTTTGGCTTGCAATCATTACCTGATGGAGGTCGACATTTTCCCCACGAGCCAGTTTTTCTGTCATTGCATCTGACTGAAGCTGTGCTTTATTTAAATTTTCAATAGATTGCTTAAGTACGGACGAAAAACTTTTTTGTGCTTCGTATGGTGTAGGTGTGGGAGTAGACACTTTTGTTTCAAATGGTCTGACCATTTGGCTAACAGAATTAATCCCAGCTGAATTCATTTAGTTATCTCCTTATTTTCCGATCTCAAGAGCCTTCATCATCATGCCCTTGGAAGCGTTAAAAACTGTGACATTAGCTTCATAAGAACGAGTTGCGCTTATCAGATCCACCATTTCCCTTAGAGGATCAACATTTGGGTAAGCAACATATCCCTCCTGATTCGCATCGGGATGCTCAGGGTCATAAACCATCTTAAGCGGATTTTCTCTATCTTCTATTATCCTTGTTACTTTAACTCCATTTCCTGCCCCTGCTGCTTCCGTTTTGCCCATTGCTTTATTCAGGAATGAAGAAAAATTTCCTTCCTTAGGTTCAAGGACGACCATTTTCCTGCGGTATGGCTCGCCATTCACTCCTCTTGTCGAATCTACATTAGCCATATTGGAAGAGATGACATCCATCCTAAGGCGCTGAGCAGTCAATGCTGAGGCTGTGGTGTTCATGCTATGAAACATAGTCATTCTTACTTACCTCCCCTAATGACTGTTTGGAGAGAGTTGAATTTCCCATTAATCCTCTCAGTCAGCGCATTATAGTAAATTTGGTTAGTGGCCAGGTCGGCCATCTCTTTATCCATATCAACACTGTTCCCATTTTCGTTATAATTCACGTTCGGCTTATTAACAACTCCAGGAAAGGAGCTTGCCCTGCTGCTGAAATCGTAATGACGGGCATCTGATCTTTTCGCTTGAAAGGATTGTCCCGTCACTTCCTGGAACACTGCCTTAAAGGAAACATCCTTTGCTTTATAATTCGGCGTATCAACATTCGCGATATTCTGCGAAATGACTTTTTGCTTCGCAGAAGAATAGTTCAATGCATTCTCAAGCGTTGATACTGTGTTTGAAAACAACTTCAATTTATGCACCTCGCAATTGCCACTCTCAATTATTTTGCTGAATTTTGTAATTCCTTGCTGAATTTCGTCATTATATTCCTAATTGTAAAGAATCTGAAATAATCTGTCTATGTACTTTCGGTTAATTTTTATCATGCATAGTGCTCATTTTTTAAAATGGTATAAAAGACCTACTGGTTTACTTTTATTTATATTTTTTATAAATGGCTCCATTTTTTTGTAAAGTACTTTAAAAAAGATAGGAATTACGATAGACAAATCCAACAGCTTTTGAATGGCAATAAGGTCAAATTACCTACTCTTTGAGATTCTACTTCCATAATTTACTTTCTAAAATTTGTTTTTAAAATAGGTTTTTATAGAGTGGTGTAAAAATCCCGCAATGTATTTGTAACATTGCGGGATTGAAAACTTATTATTCGGGCATTACATTTTACGTCCATTTCCGACAATTCACTTGGTAGAAACCAATAAAAAAATCCGCTGAAGACCAGCGGATTTTTTCTTCATTAGTTACTTTTAAGTTTTTCAAGTTCAAATAGGAACTTGTCGTTTAATACTTTGATATATGTTCCTTTCATTCCTAGGGAACGGGACTCGATTACGCCAGCGCTTTCGAGCTTGCGCAGTGCGTTAACGATAACGGAACGAGTGATTCCGACTCTGTCAGCTATTTTAGAAGCAACAAGCAAACCTTCTTTTCCATTAAGTTCTTCAAAGATGTGCTCGATTGCTTCAAGCTCACTATATGAAAGGGAACTGATTGCCATTTGCACTACTGCTTTGCTGCGTGCTTCATCTTCAATCTCTTCTGCCTTCTCACGAAGGATTTCCATACCTACAACGGTTGCACCATATTCTGCAAGAATGAGGTCATCGTCATGGAATTGTTCCTCAAGACGGGCTAGGATCAATGTTCCTAGACGCTCACCGCCACCGATGATCGGCACGATTGTTGTTAATCCATTTTTGAATAGTTCTTTGTTTTCAACAGGGAATGCTGTGTATTCACTATCAACATCCAGATTCGGTGATGTCTCCTGGATATTGAAAAGATTTTTTGTATACTCTTCAGGGAATTGGCGATCTTCGAGCATTTTTACCATACGCTCGTTTTCAATTTGCTGATTGATTCCTACGCCTAATAACTTTCCTCTGCGGCTGACAACAAAGATGTTCGCTTCGATTACTTCACTTAGAGTCTCTGACATTTCTTTGAAGTTTACCGGTTTACCGGCAGCTTTTTGGAGCAGGGCATTAATTTTTCTAGTTTTTGATAGTAAGTCCATTGTTTCTTCCTCCTATTTGCTTCAAACACAATTACATTTATTTTAATTTCTGGCTAGTTTCAATACTTCTGCACAATTGGCAGCCTTTATTTGTCTACCCTATTGAGTATGCATTAAAACGACAAACCATTATAATATGAACTGGCTTAAATCTTTGTTTCTTGAGATAGCGCCAAGCTTTTCTTCTACATACTGCGGTGTGATCGCTACCTTCTCCAGGTTGATATCTGGAGCTTCGAAGCTTAGGTCTTCCAGAAGCTTCTCAAGAATCGTCTGCAGCCTTCTAGCACCAATATTATCTGTATTCTGATTCACGTCATAAGCGACTTCAGCTATCTTACGAATAGCATCGTCAGAAAATTCAATTTGTATACCTTCTGTTTCCAATAAAGCTTCATATTGCTTTGTTAGTGCATTATAAGGTTCAACAAGGATCCTGTAAAAGTCCTCAACGGTCAGCTTAGTAAGCTCTACCCTGATAGGGAACCGCCCTTGCAATTCAGGTATCAGATCTGAAGGCTTCGCCATATGGAATGCCCCAGCAGCGACGAATAAAATATGGTCTGTTTTTACAGGGCCGTATTTCGTGTTTACTGTTGATCCTTCTACCACTGGGAGTATGTCTCTTTGAACACCCTCACGCGACACATCCGCGCTTGATCCTCCGGAGTTCTTGCTGGCAATCTTATCGATTTCATCAATGAAAATGATGCCTGCCTGCTCAGCACGATAGGTAGCTTCCTGAGTTACCTCATCCATATCAATCAGCTTTTGGGCCTCTTCATTGATTAATACCTTCCTTGCCTCACGAACAGGAAGCTTTCGTTTCTTTCGCTTCTTAGGCACCAAGCCACTCAAAGCATCCTGCATATTCATTCCCATCTGTTCCATTCCGGAGCCCTGGAGCATATCAAACATGGATGGGGCTTGCTCCTCGACTTCCACGGTTACCAGCTCATCCTCAAGCTCTCCTTGATCAAGCTTTTGCTTGATCTTTTTTCGCTTTTCGAATAACCCTAAATCTTCTGAGTTGTTATTTTCTTGTTCGGGTTGCTGTTGACTTCCGCCGAACAACATTTCCAAAGGATTTTTGTAATTGACGGATTTTTTAGCTGAAGGAACCAGGAGTTCGACAAGTCGGCGGTTTGCATTTTCCTCTGCCGGTTCTTTAACACGCTCCATTTTTTCCTCTTTTACAAGCCTGATTGAGGTTTCAACAAGATCCCGCACCATTGACTCGACATCACGGCCAACATAACCCACTTCAGTGAACTTGGTCGCCTCGACCTTGACGAAAGGGGCCCCTACTAATTTAGCCATTCTTCTGGCAATCTCAGTTTTACCTACGCCAGTAGGTCCGATCATCAGGATATTCTTTGGGATGATTTCATCACGGATATTTTCAGCCAGCAATCCGCGGCGGTATCTATTCCTAAGAGCAACTGCCACAGCTTTTTTAGCATCCTTTTGACCGATTATATACTGATCCAGCTTTTCCACGATCTGCCTTGGAGTTAAATTTGTCGTTTGTTTCACACTCAACACTCCTTTTCCGTTACAGTTCTTCCACGATAATATTGTGGTTTGTGTAAACACAAATGTCAGCAGCAATTTCCAATGAAGACTTTGCAATTTCCTTTGCTGTTAGATGTTCTCCAGCATATTGCTTCAATGCGCGGCCTGCAGACAAAGCATAATTCCCTCCAGAACCTATCGCAAGAATGCCATCATCTGGCTCAATCACTTCACCTGTTCCGGAAACAAGAAGCATATCAGTCTCATTCAGCACAATCAGCATCGCTTCAAGCTTTCTAAGAACTTTATCACTTCTCCATTGCTTTGCAAGTTCGACCGCCGCTCTTTGGAGATTCCCGTTATATTCTTCAAGCTTGCCTTCAAACATCTCAAATAACGTGAAAGCATCTGCGACAGAACCAGCGAATCCTGCGATTACTTTACCATTAAACAACTTTCGTACCTTCTTAGCTGTGTGTTTCATCACTACAGCATTCCCAAAAGTTACCTGGCCATCACCTGACATAGCGCACTGGCCTTTATGTTGAACAGCAAATATCGTTGTGGCATGGAATTCTGACATTCCTTCGTCCTCCTTTTGGCTTAAGCCCTCGGATGATGTGACATATAAATATTGCGCAAGTGCTCTTTCGTAACGTGAGTATATACTTGAGTTGAAGACAGGAAAGCATGCCCCATGAGCTCCTGGACAGTCCTCATATCAGCTCCATTGCTCATCATATGCGTGGCAAAGGTATGGCGCAGTTTATGAGGATGGATCTTTCCAGTCAGGGCAGACTTTTCGATTAATTTATTCAGGATTTCCCTGATCCCTCTGTCAGTGAGTGGACCGCCACGGAAATTTAAGAATAAATGGCCATGATCTTCTTTCGTCTTCAGAAGATCTGGTCTTCCATTTTTTATGTAGTCTTCAATTGCATCCTGTGCAAAACTTCCGAAGGGCACATATCGATCCTTTTTCCTTTTTCCATGGATTAAAACTGTCGATAGAGATAAATCTATATCCTTCAGCGTGATTTTACAGCACTCACCAACACGGATTCCTGTAGCATAAAGCAATTCTAAAAGGGCTTTGTTCCTCTTTCCGATTGGACTTTCGGTTTCACATGCTTTAAACAGCTGAGAAAGCTCCTCTTCATAAAAAAAATCTGGCAGCCGCTTTTCCAGTTTCGGGATGGATACGAGGGAAAACGGATTATCACCTACCATTTTTTCACGGAGCAGGAATTTGTAAAAGCTGCGCATACATGAAATCCTGCGGGCGACTGACTTTCTGGAAAGCTGATGGTCGAATAATTTCGTGAGGTATATTCTTGTGTCAGCATACTCAACTTCATCCAGACTATTCAGGCCTTGTTCAGACATGAACAAAAAAAATTCCCTAATATCATGTTGATAATGTTCAATTGTATATTGTGAGTAATTTTTCTCAATTTGTAAATATTCTATAAATAAGTTTAAAGAATTGTTCACATTTGCTTCCATCCTGTCACCTCACAAGGGCTACTAAATAGTATCATATTTATATAGCCCTAGCAATAGAAATTACAAATTTTTCACAAATTTCTGAATTGTTTCCAATGCTCTGGAAGCATGCTTCTCATTGCGTTCTTGCTTAGCTTTTATTTTCTCTGGAAGATCAGGGAAAAGCCCGAAGTTTGCATTCATCGGCTGGAAGTTCTTCGCATTAGTTGTTGTAATATATCTGGCCATGCTGCCCATTGCAGTTTCATGTGGAAACTCAACCGGCTCTTCGCCTTTTACTAAACGCGCAGCATTGATGCCTGCAATAAGACCGCTTGCTGCTGACTCTACATAGCCTTCTACCCCAGTCATTTGTCCTGCGAAGAATAAGTCTTCTCTATTCTTGAATTGATATGTTGCCTTTAATACCTTAGGCGAGTTGATGAAAGTATTACGATGCATAACACCATATCGGACGATTTCAGCGTTTTCCAGACCAGGAATCAGTTGAATGACTTCCTTCTGCGGGCCCCATTTAAGGTGAGTCTGGAAGCCTACAATATTATAAAGTGTCCCAGCAGCATCATCCTGACGAAGTTGGACTACAGCATAAGGGCGCTTTCCTGTTCTCGGATCCTCAAGTCCAACGGGCTTCATCGGTCCAAAAAGCATCGTCTTCCTTCCTCTTTGGCCCATGACCTCAATTGGCATGCAGCCTTCAAAAAAGATTTCTTTTTCAAATTCCTTAAGCGGAACAGTTTCTGCAGAAATCAACGCTTCATAAAAGCGATCAAATTCTTCCTCCGTCATCGGGCAATTCAGGTATGCTGCTTCCCCTTTGTCGTATCGGGATTTCAGGTAAACCTTTTCCATGTCGATACTATCCTTCTCGATGATCGGTGCAGCGGCATCATAAAAATAAAGATACTCTTCCCCTGTCAGGTCTTTTAATTGCTGCGATAGAGCCTGGCTTGTCAAAGGCCCAGTAGCAATGATGGTCGGTCCCTGTGGAATCTCTGTCATTTCTTCGTTAAATACTGTCACATTTGGATGTTCCTTCACCCGGCTGGTAACTTGTGCCGCAAACTCGTGTCGGTCTACTGCCAAAGCTCCGCCTGCCGGTACAGCACATGCGTCTGCTGCCCCAATGATGACAGAATTCAAGTTTCTCATTTCTTCCTTTAAGACTCCAACTGCATTAGTTAATGTATTAGCTCGCAATGAATTGCTGCAAACCAGCTCAGCAAATTTATCAGTATGATGTGCAGGGGTCTGTTTAACCGGCCTCATCTCGTATAAGTTCACTTTGATGCCTCTTTCAGCAAGCTGCCAAGCAGCCTCGCTTCCGGCCAAACCGGCACCAATGACATTTACAGTAGCTTCAGACATATCTATTTCCTCCAGTAGTTATTAAAAATTAATTGTATGCTTTTCCTAAACTAATTTCCGCCTGTTTAACAAGGAAAATTTAAGCAGGTGACCTTTTCAAAAGAATAATTATAACATCTGCCTTGACATAAAGCTTCTATTATATACTCAACCTTACTTACTTTACCCTGATTCCTGTATCATTTTGCACTTTCCTTTACGAAAAAGAAAGAAAAAAGTTTCAAAAAAGAAAAGCGGAAGCGCCTTGATCAGCCCCGACAAGCGCTGGAGGGCCGACCAGTGAAGTCGTTCTTTGACTTCATTGGCCGGACCGAAATTGAAAAGTATAGCCGACTGCCAAGAAACGCAGAAACTGGAGACTCCGACAAAGAAGCGCTTTTTGCTTCTGCCGACGGAGTTGAAGTTTCGGAGTTTCTAGGAGGCGACACTGGACAAGCGACTCGAGGGGCTAGGCGCTGGAGCTGGACAAAGAAAAGCGGAAGCGCCTTGGTCAGCCCGTCAACAACTTTACAAACATAAAGAGTGAGCCAAGGGCTCACTCTAGCTTTGTGGTTCCTCTTTATAGTCGCATTCCGTACACTGAACCTGAACACCCTTTTTGAGCTTCTTTTCTACTAGCATATTTTCGCATTTAGGGCATTTACGTGCAAGCGGTTTATCCCATGATAAGAAGTCACACTCAGGGAAACGGTCGCATCCGTAGAATATCCGGCGTTTCTTACTTTTGCGCTCAATGATATTGCCTTCTTCACACTTAGGACATTTGACACCAATTTCCTTAACGATCGCCTTCGTGTTTCGGCATTCAGGAAAATTGCTGCAGGCCATGAATTTGCCGTACCGGCCCATCTTAAAGACCATAGGTGAACCGCATTGATCACAATCTTCTCCGGCAGGTTCGTCCTTGATTTCGATTTCTTGCATTTCCTTTTCCGCTACTTCAAGATTCTTCTCAAAGTCTCGGTAAAATTCGTCAATGACTTTGACCCAATTAATTTTTCCGTCCTCAATATTATCTAGGTTCTGCTCCATCTTCGCAGTGAACTCGAGGTCAAGGATTTCCGGGAAGAATTCGATCATCAGCTCATGGATTACTTCTCCCAGCTCTGTAGGCACAAAACGCTTATTATCAAGAGATACATATCCTCTCTTTTGGATTGTATCCAAGGTTGGCGCATATGTTGATGGGCGGCCAATCCCCATCTCCTCCAGCGTCCTGACAAGCCTCGCTTCTGTATATCTTGGAGGGGGCTGTGTAAAGTGCTGCTTCGGTTCGATGTCTTTCTTCGTGACCTCGTCACCTTCCTTCAAGTCAGGAAGGAACTTATCCTTTTCTTCCACCTGGTCATCCGAACCTTCTACATAAACCTTCATGAACCCTGGGAACTTGACCTTTGAACCTGTTGCCCGGAAAGTAACCTCTCCGTTTTTCAAATCCACACTCATTGTATCCATGATTGCTGGAGCCATCTGGCTAGCGACGAAGCGTTCCCAAATGAGTTTATATAGCCTGTATTGATCCCTTGAGAGAAATTCCTTTATCGTTTCAGGAACCTTCATTGTACTGGTAGGCCGGATTGCTTCATGAGCATCTTGAGCATTGGACTGTTTCTTCTCTTTCCTGGCCTCTGTCTGGATGAATTTTTCTCCATACTCATTTGTGATGTATTCTTTTGCTTCCCCTTGTGCCACTTCAGAGATTCTGGTAGAGTCGGTTCTCATATACGTAATTAAACCGACTGTGCCTTCTTTCCCAAGATCGATCCCTTCATAAAGCTGTTGGGCAAGCATCATCGTTTTTTTGGCTCTGAAGTTGAGCTTTCGGGCTGCTTCCTGTTGCAAGGAAGAAGTAATGAAAGGCGGTGCAGGGTTGCGCCTGCGTTCTTTCTTCGTCACTGACGCAACAGTGAATTTATTTCCCTTCACCTGCTTAAGGATGTTTTTAACATCTTCTTCAGACTTCAACTCAGCTTTTTCTTTGCCAATTCCGTAAAAAGAAGCTTCAAATGCACTTTTTCCTTTCAAGAATTCAGCACCGATTGTCCAATATTCTTCTGGAACAAATGCAGCGATTTCCTTTTCACGATCAATGATCATCCTTAAAGCAACTGATTGTACTCGCCCTGCACTCAGCCCCTTCTTGACCTTCTTCCACAGTAGCGGACTGATATTGTAACCTACTAGTCTGTCCAGAGCACGGCGTGCCTGCTGGGCATCTACGAGATCCATATTGATCGCGCGGGGGTGTTTGAAAGATTCCTTGATAGCATCCTTTGTTATCTCATTGAATACAACCCTGCAATCTGAATGGACATCCACATCAAGACTTTTCGCAAGATGCCAGGCAATCGCTTCCCCTTCTCTGTCGGGGTCAGCCGCGAGATAGACTTTCTTTGCCTTTTTAGCAGCCGTTTTCAATTCCTTAAGTACAGGCCCTTTACCCCTGATGGTGATGTACTTAGGGTTAAAATTATTCTTCGTATCAATTCCCATCTGACTCTTAGGCAAATCTATCAAATGCCCCATAGAGGCTTTCACTTTATATTTTTTTCCAAGGTAACGCTCAATCGTTTTAGCCTTTGCAGGCGATTCAACGATGACTAAAAAATCTGACATCCAATTGTCCTCCTTAGAGGTATAAAATTACATTCATTATTATCAACATACCTTAATATTGTCAAATTAACCTTTAAAGTAAACGATTTCAAGTCATTAATAAATTTTAAAATACCTGATGCAAAATGTATAACAGATTGAAAATTATTTCAACCTTTTTGATGTATTTTTCATTCAGATATAAAAATATCTTAGTAAAAAAGTATATTTCCGAAACTTTTTTAACTTTTTCTAAGCATTTTATACGATTATTTCACATTACATACCAAGTTCCTCTAAAATATCCTCGGAACTTTTGATTAGTTTCGCTCCTTGCTGGATTAAATAATGGACTCCATCGGAATCAGGAGTCAATATACTGCCGGGGACGGCAAATACATCCCTGCCTTCATTCAATGCAAAATCTGCCGTGATCAATGAACCGCTCTTTTTTTTCGCTTCTATGACGAGTGTACCCTGTGAAAGACCGCTGATAATCCTGTTTCGCATCGGAAATTGCCACTTTGCCGGCATAGTCGCTGGTGGATACTCTGATAATACGAGATGTTTTTCCATCATGTACTCTGCCAATTTCATATTTTCCTTAGGATAGAGATTGTTAAACCCGCCAGCAATGACACCAATTGTTTTCCCGCCCAACTTGATGGCTGCTTTATGGGCATGGGCATCGATGCCTTTTGCTAGCCCACTTACAATTTGTACATTCTTCTCTATTAATGAAGGAAATAAATAGTCAATCGCCTTTATGCCGTATGATGAGGCATTCCTGGAACCAACAACTGCAAGGTTCTTTGTGTTCCTTAACAGAGATATATCTCCTTTGGCAAAGAGAATCCAGGGAGGCTGATAGATTGTCTTAAGCTCGATTGGATAATTGTCATCAAAAAAAGTGATCAAATGAATATTCTTAGAGGCATAGTCGTTGAGAAGTTTGTCGATGGGAATAAATTGATGGTCTCTGATGAGTTGCTGCACCCGAGGATTAATAGAGGAATACAATGCAGTTTCTGGTTCAGTTAATGCCGTACTTGCTTTAAGTGCAGTATAAATAGCTTTCCAACTCGCATTTTTGCTATGGACAAGCTGGATTAGTTTCTTTTTCAATCCATCCATATACTTCCCCCTGGGATTAATAAACAGCCCCTCTTTCAAGAGGGACTGTCTGATTGAATATTTTAGTGTGTTTTGCACTGATCGTACAGGTCTTGTTCCTTCAAAACCTTGATTAGCGTTTCACCCATTACGGATGGAGTTTCAGCAACCTGGATGCCGCACTCGTTCATTACGCGGATCTTTTCATCTGCTGTACCCTTACCGCCTGAAATGATCGCACCAGCGTGGCCCATGCGCTTTCCAGGAGGTGCAGTTCTTCCGCCGATGAAGCCGACAACAGGTTTCGTCATGTTTGCCTTAACCCACTCAGCTGCTTCTTCCTCAGCCGTTCCGCCGATTTCACCGATCATGATGACCGCATACGTTTCCGGATCTTCATTGAATGCCTTCAGGACATCGATGAAGTTTGTTCCGTTAACTGGGTCTCCGCCAATCCCTACAGCAGTAGACTGGCCGATTCCAGCTTGTGTTAATTGGTGTACTGCTTCATAAGTCAACGTTCCAGAACGTGATACAACGCCGACATGGCCTTTTGTATGGATATATCCAGGCATGATTCCAATCTTGCACTCTTCAGGAGTGATGACACCCGGGCAGTTAGGTCCTACAAGGCGAGTCTTCCTGCCTTCCATGTAACGCTTCACCTTTACCATATCCAACACAGGGATATGCTCAGTGATACAGATTGCCAAATCAAGCTCTGCATCAACAGCTTCCACAATCGCATCTGCCGCGAATGGAGCCGGCACGTAGATTACAGACGCATTAGCACCTGTTGCTTCAACAGCTTCTTGTACAGTATTGAATACAGGCACGCCTTCAACTTCTGTACCGCCTTTGCCTGGAGATGTTCCTCCAACAATTTTTGTACCATATTCAAGCATTTGTTTTGTGTGGAAAAGGGCAGTAGAACCCGTAATCCCTTGAACAATGACCTTTGTATCTTTATTAATGAATACGCTCACGTCAAATTCTCTCCTTTCGATCCTACTTAACTAATGAAACGATTTTTTCAGCGCCGTCTGCCATTGATTCAGCAGCAATGATATTCAAGCCAGACTCATTAAGAATCTGTTTTCCAAGATCAACGTTCGTACCTTCAAGGCGAACAACAAGCGGAACTTCAAGTCCAACCTGCTTGGCAGCTTCCACTACACCAGTAGCGATTACATCACACTTCATGATGCCGCCGAAGATATTAACAAAGATTCCTTTTACGTTTGGATCTGAAAGGATGATTTTGAATGCTTCCGTTACTTTCTCAGCAGTTGCGCCGCCCCCAACATCAAGGAAGTTTGCAGGGTCTCCGCCGTAATGCTTAACGATGTCCATAGTTGCCATCGCAAGACCTGCACCGTTAACCATGCAGCCGATGTTTCCATCTAGAGAAATATAGCTGAGGTCATACTTCGATGCTTCGATTTCCTTTGGATCTTCTTCTTCAAGGTCGCGGTACTCAAGGATATCCTTCTGGCGGTATAGCGCGTTTGAATCGAAGTTCAATTTAGCGTCAAGTGCCATTACCTGTCCGTCACCAGTCACAACCAATGGGTTGATTTCAGCGATTGAACAATCCTTTTCGACATAAGCGTTATATAAGCCCATCATGAACTTTACAGCCTGGTTGACCAGTTCCTTAGGGATGTTGATATTGAATGCGATACGGCGAGCCTGGTATGGCATAAGACCAACTACAGGATCGATTTCTTCTTTGAAGATTTTTTCAGGAGTCGCTTCCGCAACTTCTTCAATTTCCGTTCCGCCTTCTTCAGAAGCCATAAGAACAACGCGTGAAGTAGCACGGTCAAGCACAAGGCCTACATAGTACTCCTTCTTGATGTCACAGCCTTCCTCAATCAACAGGCGTTTTACTTCCTTGCCTTCTGGACCAGTCTGGTGAGTGACCAGTGTCTTGCCTAAGATCTCAGAAGCATATGTACGTACTTCATCAAGGTTCTTAGCAACCTTGACACCGCCGGCTTTACCCCTTCCGCCAGCATGGATTTGAGCTTTTACAACAACTACCGATGACCCAAGCTCTTTAGCTGCTTCAACAGCTTCATCAACTGTAAAAGCAACCTTCCCATTCGGTACTTTTACCCCATATTTTCTGAGGATTTCTTTTCCTTGATACTCATGGACATTCATTTCCCATCCTCCTATCTATTAGGAAAACCCGTATCTCCAGAACCCTGAAAATACACTTTCCTAAGTAGAAAATATAATTCATTTAAATTTTTAAAAAATAGACTGCGCTTTCATTTTATATAATGAAATATTGATTGTCTACCATTATGATTTAAATATTTCCCCATTTTAAATATTGCAAAAAAATATCGATATAAATACCCACCCACACAAAAAGCCGGGACGACTGCATTCCCCGGCTTTTTCTATGAAAGTTACACTAAAAAAAACTATATCAAATTGGGTTTGTGAAAATATTATTTTTGTCTTCCTGCTTGTTGATCCAAATGGTAGACAAAGGAAAATACTTCGGCTACTGCTTGATATAGTTCCTCTGGTATCCGTTCATTCAGTTCAAGCTGGCTCAACACTTCAACAAGTGATGGGTCTTCCTGGATGGGAATATCATGATCCTTGGCTTTTTCAATGATTTGTTCAGCCAAAAGACCTTTTCCCTTTGCCATCACTTTAGGAGCGTCCATACTTCCCGCATTATACCCCAGGGCAACTGCTGATTTCCTTGTATGCTTTGGTGGTTTCATATTTTGATATCCACTCCGCTATATTCTTTTTGGCTATATAGATCTGACAGGACGCGCTGGTTCTTCCCAGACTGGGATTGTCCGGGGAGATGGAAGTGAACGGAAGACAGCTGATAATTGATTTCAGCTAATTTTGATTTCAACACTGGCGTCAATTGCTCAGCCATTTTTTTCAGAACCGTATTTTCGTTGAAAATCTGGACGCTCAGAATACGATTCTGAACTTGCATATCAACGATTAGATCATTTAGATGTTCAAGTTTAAGGTAAAAGAGTACTCGGCAAAAATCAGCGTCAATCTTTCCATCCTCGGTTTTCTTCCCGCTCCATTGCATCGTAAGTTCATTCGTTTTTCCACCTAGTACAAATGGAATCTGCACAACAAGCTGCTGAATCGGGCCTGCTTCCTGCGAGAGGAGCTGGAACCCGGTGAGTTTGTTCAAAAGCAGCTCCGAAGCTTCTTTGACAGCTGGAGGCGGATTCTCGTTCAATAGGCGCAGCACCATAGATTTCACTGACTCCGTAACTGGTGCCTTGCCAATCTCACCATCTTTTAATACTTCGCCTAGCTGGTGTTCGTAAGACAGTCCAAGAGCTGATAGGAATCTTTTTATTTTTGCATCAGTGAGCAATGTAGCACCGGTTTCTTGCAGCGGAGCCGGCTGTTCTGCCTTTACCACTGCTTCTGATAAAAGCTGCGCCTGCAGGCCTGATAACTGATGCTGACTCACAGCTTTTAAAAGGTCCATACCAGCCTGTCGCCACGTTTCCTTCCCCGCGAGAAGGCCGGAAAGGGACTCGCCATCACCCGTCACTGACATTAACTGTTTGAATGCATGCAGTCCCTGCTGCACGTCCGCTTCTTTGGCTGGTGGTCGGTTGACTAGAAATTTAAGTGACTCTATCAGCTCATTAGCAGCTAGTGGCTTTGCAGGAATCAAGCTTGTGATCATCTGCCTGGCCGCAGCAAAATCACCATTATCTACAAGTGTTATGATATTTTTGACAGAATTCAGCCCTTCAGGCATTTCTTCTCCGGTTGTACTGTAGTGCAACAGCCTAGCAAACATCTGTTGCAAAAGGATGCTCTCGCTGTTTTTTGGTGGTATTGCGCCAAACTGTTTAAGCAGCTCCAATGCCGCCTGACTTTCCTTTCCGTCCCTCTTAAGCCACATCGATGCCAGATGATTCAGCGCGGTTTCAGAAGCAGCTGTTTTATTGGCTGGGATCATCTCATTCAATAGTTTTTTAAGGCTTATCCCTACAGCGGAATCTGATACCGGATCTAATGCCTTTTCAAGCTTTTCCATCAACAGGAGCAAAGATGGTTCTTTTGTGGCAGTATAGAGTGCCTCAAACGCTGCCTGTGTAACCGGAATGCCTCTAGTCAATATCATTTTTAAAGCATCCTGACCAGCGCTGCGGGAATCTACCATACTTAACCACTCTGATGCAAGCTTTAGCAGTTCACGGTTGACCGGAAGCTGCTCTTTGATAAAAAAGCGAACCAGATCCATGTTTTCCTTTGTAGGCTGCATAGAAAATTCCCCAAGTATTTTGGCGAGGCTCGCCGGCTGCCCTTTATCCTCAGCACCTTTGCCAACCACCTTTAAATGGACTTTTCCTTCTCCAGGCTGCACCTGGAACCAATAGCGCTCATTTGCTGACAACGGCGCCTCTAATTGAGCAATCATTTTCTGATTGCCGATTTGCACTTCAGCTACTTGCTCAGGGTACAGCTTTATGATCTTGCCGTTGATGATTTGTCCTGGCCTAAATTCAGCTGTTTTTATTTGCTGTGTGGTTTTTTGGTTAAATAAACCCTGCAACGCTCCTGTTTCCATGGTTCACCTGCTTTACCAGTTCTACTCAATACTCTCTCTTACCGGAGCGAAAGTCTTCCTGTGATGCTCTGTCACACCCTGCTCTCTAAGGGCCTTCAAGTGTTCAGGAGTTCCATACCCCATATTTGCCCCGAATCCATATTGGGGATATTCCAAACTATGTTCTTTCATCAGCCTATCCCTCGTCACCTTGGCAATAATGGAAGCTGCCGCGATGGAGATGCTTCTGGAATCCCCTTTGATCAGCGCTTCAAACGGATAAGGTGTGTCCAGCTTGACGGCATCTATCAGAAGATAGTCGGGTGTGATTCCTAATTCGTTAACAGCAGTAAGCATCGCTTTTTTGCTGGCCTGAAGAATATTTATTTCATCTATTTCCGCAGCACTGATTATTCCGACTCCAACACCAACGGCTTCTGCCATGATAATCTCAAAATATTCATCCCTTTTTGATTCTGTCAGTTTTTTAGAATCATTTAGACCTGGAAGATAAAAGTTCTCCGGCAGAATGACGGCTGCTGCCACAACCGGACCAGCAAGCGGACCTCGGCCAGCTTCATCTATCCCCGCTATATTCTGGAAACCTTCAGACCGGCATTTCTTTTCAAAGGAAGTCATGTTCACGAATTGCTCATGGACTAGTTTTTTTTGTGCTTCCTTCCTTTCCCATTTCAAAACGAGTTTTTGCACGCCTTTGCGGATGTCTTTTTTAAAGACTTTCAAAATTTCTTTGTCTACTTCCTCTTTCCCGAAAAGCTGCTGTTCAATTTCACTAATTGTGTATTTTTCCATCGATTTTCTCCTAAAATACTTCTTTATTATGTATCGGCATTTGAAATCAAAAATAAAGGCCCTGAGCTCAGGACCTTTATTTTTGTGTGTCGCCTTCTATTTCATCCAGGGATGCTAAATCCTCTGGACGTTCAAAAGATAGCGGACCTAGCTTTTCAGTCCGAATCTCCCTAATTACAAGCTCTGCGACTTTATCATAGTCTACGTATCCACCATGCATTCTGCAGCCGCGGAAATCGCCGATTTGATCAAATAGCTCTACAATCTCCTCTGGGAGTTCGGAAAGCTTGTATCTCTCCTGCAGCCGTTCTGGATAATGCTTTTCCAAGAATCTCAAAGCATATACAGCCAGATCTTGAAGATTGAGGATCGTATCTTTGATTGCCCCTGTAACTGCAAGCTTTGTTCCTACTTGCTGGTCCTCAAACTTCGGCCAAAGGATTCCCGGTGTATCGAGGAGTTCTAATTCTTTGCCAACTTTGATCCATTGCTGCGACTTAGTCACACCAGGCCTGTTCCCGGTCTGGGCGATATTCTTGCCGGCAAGCCTGTTGATCAAAGTCGATTTCCCAGCGTTCGGGATTCCGACAATCATTGCCCTGATTGCTCTCGGCTTGACTCCTTTTGATTTAAGGCGGTCAAATTTGTCTTTTAAAAGAACCTTTGATTCCTGGACTATTTGCTTTAAGCCGGTACCAGCTTGAGAATTGATCGCCAGCGCAGTGATCCCTTTTTCACGGTAGTAGCGAAGCCATTGTTCGGTCACGGATTTATCTGCCATATCAGCTTTATTCAGCAATACAATTCTCGGTTTGTGCTGGATGATTTCGTCAATCATTGGGTTCCTGGACGAATAGGGTATCCGTGCGTCCACCAATTCATAGATGACATCCACAAGCTTTAATTTTTCCGTGACCTCTCTGCGAGCCTTTGCCATATGGCCTGGAAACCATTGGATCGTCAAAGCAGCCACCTCCTATCTGTTATGCAATCTCCCGTATGCGTGTTGGAGTGCTTTCCTAGTCTATTGTGCGAATATCCTCAATTGGCCAATAGATGATGCTCGTCTTGCCGAGCACCTCATCAAATGGCACAGTGCCAATGTGTCGGCTATCCTTGCTGAAACGGCGATTATCGCCCATAACGAAAAGATGGCCTTCAGGAACAGTTTCCCTGCCAATCTTCTCTTCCAGTGTGAATGGATCCGTCAGCGGCCCATCAATTACCTGTTTTTTATATTCTTCCAAGTACGGTTCTTCATATGCTTTTCCATTGACATATAGCGTATCATTTTTATATTCTATCTTATCGCCTGGAAGGCCGATTACTCTTTTTATGTAATCTTTGTTCTCGGGTGCATGAAAGACAATGATATCGAATCTCTTTGGCTCCCCAGCCTTATAGCTAAGCTTATTCACGATCATCCTGTCCTGATCATGGAGTGTGGGCATCATGGATAAACCGTCCACCACGATCGGAGCAAATAAAAAGTATCGAATCACTGCTGCCAGCACGACAGCAATCAGAAGTGCCTTCGTCCATTCCCATAGTTCATTCTTCTTTTTCTCGGCCATTCTTTTCCCACCATTCCAAAATAAATGTTGTTTGAGTACATAACTTTATTTTACATAAGTCAGACAAGATAAACACGATGGGCGATGATTTTTTAAATAAATTTAATAATAGTTACACACTCATATTTGGAAAAGAATCTGAATGAAAAAGGAGCTTGGCTAGGCAAGCTCCTTTTTGACATTCATTCTTATCGAATTTCTTTAATACGAGCTTTCTTACCACGCAGGTTACGTAGGTAGTAAAGTTTCGCACGGCGGACTTTACCGCGGCGGATAACTTCAAGCTTCGCAATTTTTGGTGTGTGAACAGGGAAAGTACGCTCAACGCCTACTCCGTAAGAAACTTTACGTACTGTAAAAGTTTCGCTGATTCCACCGCCACGACGCTTAATCACTACACCTTCAAACAACTGGATACGTTCGCGAGTTCCTTCAACAACCTTAACGTGTACACGTACTGTGTCACCAGGACGGAAAGATGGAAGATCAGTGCGAAGTTGTGCTTTTGTGATTTCTTCGATTAATTGTTGCATCGTATTCAACTCCTCCCACGAATGCTCTTGCACACTTTCATTGCAGCGGAACATTGTTATAAGTGGCATATAGCACGTTTGCTTTTAGCCACAAGAAGTATCTTAACATAAACCGGACCTGTCTGCAATATTATTCATTCATTTTTCTTAGTTCATCAATCCACTTTTTTTGCTGCTCTGTCAGCTCTGCCTCGTCAAGAAGGTCTGGCCTTCTCTGGAGTGTTCTTCTTAAGCTTTCTTTCATTCGCCACTCATCAATCAGCTTATGGTTGCCAGAGACCAGAACGTCCGGGACCTTCAATCCACGGAAGTCTGCCGGTCTTGTATAATGAGGGTGCTCCAGCAGACCAGTGCTGAAGGAATCCTGGATATGGGACTCTTCACTGCCAAGGACTCCCGGAAGCAGACGCACGACACTGTCGATGACAACCATCGCTCCAAGCTCTCCTCCGGTCAGGACATAATCTCCGATGGATATCTCATCGGTGATGACATGCTCCCGTATTCGCTCATCATATCCTTCATAATGGCCGCAGATAAAAATCAAATGCTCTTCCTTTGCCAGCTCTTCCGCTTTCTTCTGTGTATATCGTTCACCCTGAGGGCACATGAGGATCACCCTCGGGGAAGTGCTTTTTGCTCGCTCTTTCAAATCCGTCACAGCATCGAAAATCGGCTGAGGTTTCAACACCATGCCAGCACCGCCGCCATATGGATAGTCGTCGACTGTCTGATGTTTGTTATCAGCAAAGTCCCTGAAATTGACAACATTGTACTGTGCCGCTCCTTTTTCAGCAGCTTTTTTCAGGATGGAATGACCAAATACGCCCTGAAACATTTCTGGAAAAATAGAAAGGACATCGATATTCATCATGAAAGAAGCCCTTCCATCGGCTCAATTTCAATAACCTTCTCCTTGACGTCCACTTTTTTCACGATGTCCTCAATATATGGGATCAGGAGTTCCTTGCCATTGCTTCCCTTTACAACCCAGACATCATTGGCACCCGGAGTCAAGATTTCGATGACCTTGCCGAGTTCCTCACCTTCTGTTGTAAACATGCTGCAGCCGATGATATCCTGGAAATAAAACTCGCCTTCCTCTAGATGCCCGCGCTGAGTTTCTGGAACCTTAAGGATGCCATCCCTCATTCTTTCTACCTGATTGACATTGTCGAACCCTTCAAATGTCAATAGGTTAAAATTCTTATGGACTCTGTGGCTTTTCACTATCAATTCCTCCGGTTCCTTTGAACCTGGCATGAATAAAAATAATGTATTCCCTATCTTATAGCGTTCCTCTGGAAAGTCGGTCCTTGAAATCACTCTAACTTCGCCGCGGATGCCATGCGTATTTACTATCTTTCCGACATTAAAATACTTTTCCATTTCTCAATCACCTCTCGCGTATTTCGGCCACGATGCCATCTTTCACAATAATAGTCTTTCCTGAAAGAAACTCATCCCATTGATCGCCAACACTAACGTCGACAATTCCTTGCAGCTCCGTTTCTTTAATTTCACTCCCAAGCGGAAGAATATGTAGTTGTTCTATTTGAAAATCCAGAAGCTTGATTTTTTCTTTATGAACTTTTATTTCTTGTTCAAAATGCTTTTTCAATGTTTCAGGCGAAAACTTCTTTGATTTTTCTAGCTTCTTCAGTTCAAATCTCAGTTGATCGCATTCCTTCTGCAGCTGAAGCTTTCTGGAGTGGTATTTTTGGTGGATTTTCTCCTTGCTCTCTTCCGTCAGTACCTGTTTGACTATGATTGTTTGCAGTACCTTCAAAGCATTTCCCCCTTAAAGCCAAGCTGATGAAAAATAATAATTAAACTATTGATCATAAATATATATCAAGTACCTATTATACCTTAATTTCTACAAATAGAAAAAAGGAGGGTTACCCCTCCCATTCAGAACAATCATTTATAGAGTTATCTATCTTCTGCTTGAGCAGATGATTGTCATTCGACGATTTCCAAGAAAATCTTCTTTTGCTGTGATGAACCTGCTGCATAGACTACTGTTCGAATCGCCTTTGCAACGCGTCCCTGCTTACCAATAACTTTGCCCATATCACTTTTGTTGACGGAAAGCTTATAGGTAACGCGCTGATCCTCTTCATGTTCATTTACATGGACATCTTCAGGAAAATCAACAAGTGGCTTCACGATCGTCTCAATTAATTCTTTCATGGGCGTGTCCACAATTACTTGCTAAGCTTTGAGTTGTGGAATTTTTCCATGATACCTTGCTTAGAGAACAAGTTACGCACTGTATCAGATGGTTTTGCACCGTCATTCAACCACTTAAGAACTAACTCTTCGTTAAGTTCAACCTTTGCTGGTTGAGCAACTGGGTTGTAAGTTCCTACAGACTCGATGAAACGGCCGTCACGTGGTGAACGAGAATCAGCTACTACAATACGATAGAAAGGAGACTTTTTAGCTCCCATACGCTTTAAACGAATTTTTACTGCCATTTTAAATAAGCACCTCCGAATAGTTTCACACAAGATAGAATAATACCAAATAGAAAACAGCTTGTAAAGTGTTTTTTCTTTACAGACTGAAAATACCTTAATTTACAAGTTAAAACGGATTGAATGGCAGTTTGAAACCGCCTTTTTTCTTGCCTTTTTGCTGCATGTTCGTCATCTGTTTCATCATCTTTTTCATATCTTCGAACTGCTTGAGCAGGCGGTTTACTTCCTGGATGGAGGTACCGCTACCCTTTGCGATCCGTTTCCGCCTGTTGGCGTTGATGACTTCAGGATGAGTTTTTTCATGGGCGGTCATTGACTGGATGATCGCCTCGACATGCGAGATTTGCTTTTCGTCGATTTGAAGATTGTTCATGCCCTTGATTTTGTTCGCGCCAGGCATCATTTTCAGGATTTCATCCAATGGCCCCATCTTTTTCACCTGGCCAAGCTGATCCAGGAAGTCATCGAGAGTAAAGGATGCAGTACGCATTTTTTTCTCAAGCTCTTTCGCCTTTTCTTCATCGACGTTTGCCTGCGCCTTCTCGATCAGGGTAAGAACGTCTCCCATACCCAGGATCCTGGACGCCATCCTTTCAGGGTGGAATGCTTCCAGGGCATCAAGCTTTTCACCAAGACCGACGAATTTGATCGGAGTATTGGTAACAGCACGGATGGATAGGGCTGCACCGCCACGTGTATCACCGTCAAGCTTTGTCAGGACAACACCAGTCAAGCCAAGCTGTTCATTGAAGCTTTGTGCGACATTCACGGCATCCTGACCTGTCATCGCATCGACAACAAGGAAAATCTCGTCTGGCTTGGAAAGCTCTTTGATCTGCTTCAGCTCGTCCATCAGGTTTTCATCCACATGGAGACGACCTGCAGTATCGATGAGGACATAGTCATTATGGTCTTCCTTCGCCTTGGCAATCGCCTGCTTAGCAATTTCAACAGGGCTTACCTGGTCTCCCAGCGAGAATACTGGCATGCTCAATTGCTTGCCGAGTGTCTCGAGCTGCTTGATGGCAGCTGGACGATAGATATCCGCCGCTACAAGCAACGGTTTTCGATTGTATTTTTTGCGAAGGAGATTTGCAAGCTTACCGGTGGTGGTCGTTTTACCAGCACCTTGAAGACCGACCATCATGATGACAGTCGGAGGACGATTTGCGGCAGCGATCTTGCTTTGCTCTCCGCCCATCAGCTCGGTAAGTTCTTCTTTAACGACTTTAATGACCTGCTGGCCCGGTGTCAGGCTTTTTACAACCTCCTGGCCAACTGCCCTTTCAGTGACTTTCTTGACGAAGTCTTTAACAACTTTAAAGTTAACGTCAGCCTCTAGAAGCGCCAGACGGACCTCTCGCATCATTTCTTTTACATCCGCTTCGGAGACCTTGCCTTTTCCACGGATCTTTTGCATCGTATTTTGCAGTCGGTCGGCCAATCCTTCAAATGCCATATCATGCGCCTCCCTAGTCTAATTTCTCAAGCTCGGCTATCATTTCATGCAAATCGTGATCGTTCTCTCCATCCCCGATACGCTCTTTCAACTTTGAAATAAGCTCACTTCTTTTCTGGAATTTTCCGAACAACAACAACTTTTCTTCATACTCCTCGAGCATCGCTTCCGTGCGTTTGATGTTGTCGTATACAGCCTGCCGGCTAACATCATACTCTTCAGCAATCTCTCCGAGCGAATAGTCATCAAGATAGTACAGAGCCATATAACTGCTTTGTTTTGGAGTCAGCAATGCCTGATAAAAGTCATACAAATAGTTCATCCGGTTCGTTTTCTCAAGCATTTCGATTCCCCCATGTTAAGTGAAATACCTTTACATTAAGAGTTTACACACGATCATCTTCCCTGTCAAGAAAAGTTCTTTACAGCGATTTGTTGGTAAATCACGATTCCTCTTCAGTTTCCTCTTTATCGACCACGTCTGCGAAAAGGCCATATACATACCTTTCAGCATCAAATTCCTGCAGGTCATCCATTTTTTCACCAAGGCCCACAAATTTAACCGGAATGTTCAGCTCATTGCGGATGGCAAGAACAATACCGCCCTTTGCTGTTCCATCTAGCTTAGTAAGGACGATGCCGCTTACGTCAGTCGCTTCTTTAAAAGTTTTAGCCTGGATCAAGGCGTTCTGGCCAGTAGTGGCATCAAGCACTAGCAATACTTCATGAGGAGCTCCCGGCACTTCCCGTTCAATGACACGCTTGACCTTTTCAAGTTCTTTCATAAGGTTTACCTTATTTTGCAATCTGCCGGCAGTATCACAAATCAGGATATCCGCTTTTCTTGACTTCGCCGACTGGACGGCATCATACATGACAGCTGCCGGATCAGAACCTTCAGCCTGCTTGATGACGTCGACACCAACGCGCTCTCCCCAGACTTCTAGTTGTTCGATTGCACCTGCACGGAAGGTATCTCCTGCAGCAAGCAAGACATTTTTCCCTTCTGACTTGAACTTATGGGCCAGTTTGCCGATAGTTGTTGTCTTGCCGACACCATTGACTCCAACGAACAAAATGACGGTCAACTCGTCTTGCTGGATGTTCAGCTCGAAAGAGTCATCATCAGATCCGGCCTCATAAATATCAACGAGCTTCTCGGAGATGACAGACTGGACTTCTTTTGTATCCTGGATATTGCGGCGTTTGACCTCTTTTTTCAGCTCTTCGATTAATTCCATTACCGTTTCGAAGCCAACGTCTGCCTGGATCAAAATTTCTTCCAGCTCTTCGAAAAATTCTTCATCAACTTTACGATAGCGCGATACAAGGTCATTCACTTTATTGGAAAAATTATCCCTTGTTTTCGTCAAACCATCTTTGAATTTCTCTGTGACACTTTCAGTTTGTGTCGTAAACTTTTCTTTTAGTTTCTTAAAAAAACTCATGGTTCCATCGCCTTCCTACATTAATTCAATAAGTCCCCGTTCCGCTTTAGGAAATGAACAGGTGCAGCCCATCTCTCTAGAGCGGGAACGTTTTTATTATGCTTTCACCAGTTCATTTGAATCTTCTAGCCGGACGGATACCAGCTTGGAGACTCCAGATTCCTGCATGGTCACACCATAAAGGACGTCCGCTTCTTCCATTGTACCTTTGCGGTGAGTGATCACAATAAACTGTGTTTCTTCACGGTATTTCTTCAGGTATTGAGCGAAACGGTAAACATTGGCTTCATCCAATGCAGCTTCCACTTCATCCAGGATACAGAATGGTACTGGACGGACTTTCAGGATGGAGAACAATAGTGCAATCGCCGTCAACGCGCGCTCACCGCCAGATAATAGACCAAGGTTTTGCAGTTTCTTTCCAGGTGGCTGAGCGACAATTTCAACCCCAGTATTCAGGAGATCATCAGGCTGAGTAAGCCTCAGGTCCGCTCTGCCGCCACCAAACAATGCCTGGAACACGGACTCGAAGTGTGAACGGATCGCGGTGAATGTCTGTTCAAACCGCTTTTTCATCTCATGGTCCATTTCCTCGATAACAAGGAATAAAGTATCCTTGGCTTCCTGCAGATCATTTTTCTGCTCCAAAAGAAATTCATAGCGCTCTGAGACACGCTCGTATTCTTCAATAGAACCAAGGTTCACCGTTCCCAGTTCCTCAATCGACATTTTGATCAGCTTAACTTTTCTTCTCGCCTCATCTGCCGGGATGGTCAAAGGATATTGTTCCTTTGCCGCTTCATATGAAAGCAAATATTCCTCGCGAAGGTGGGCAAGCTTATTATCCAGTTCAACGTCAAGTCTGTTCAGCTTCACTTCTTCGTCCCTGAGAACTTCATTGATGCCCTTTAGAATACGCCTTAACTCCTTCGATTCCAGCTCCTGGTCCTCGAGCTTATTTTGAAGCTCCATACGCTCATTCCTGCGTGAAGAAATCAGCTTAAGCGTTTCATTCTTGTCCTGCAGCTTTCTTCTTGCCGCTTCTTCCAATTGCGTTTCACCAGAAGAACTATCGGTCATTTCAGACGAAAGAAGAGATAGATCCTCTTTTAAAATATCCAATTTCCGTGATTGGTCCTCTGCCTGGTTAACGGCAGAATCAAGCTTTTCCTTCACATGGGAAAGCTGTTCTTTCTTGGAAGCCAAGCTGATCTTTAAATCACTGATCTCAGATACTAGTGTATCTTTGGAGGTAGAATTCGAGTTCTTCAGCTCGGTCAGGCGTTCTATTTCTTTATCGAATTGCAAAAGATTTTCACGATACTTAGCCAGTAGGCCGTCGAGTTCAACCAATCTAGATTCTAGCTTTACTTTATCGGTATCAAGCTGTGTCTTCTCAGAATCGTATACAGATAACCGTTCATTTATATTTTTCTGTTCCAATTCTACTTCCCGCAGGTCACCTTTTAAGCCCTGCTGTTTGAAGCGAAGCTCTTCCCCTGCTTTCCGCAGTTCTTCAAGCCTTGCTTCACTTGCTTGTGTTTCTGCCTTTAATGATCTGACCTTCGATTCAAGAGAGCTGGTCTTTTCTTCCATATCAGCAAGCTTGTTCGTTAAGTCCTCTAGTTCTCCCTTCCGGCTAAGGAGAGAACTCGATTTTTGCTTCACTGCTCCCCCAGTCATCGACCCGCCTGGATTGACCACATCGCCATCAAGTGTAACGATCCTGCTGCGGTATTGCAGCATTTTGGCAATTTCATTGGCACCCTTTAAATCTCGAGCGATTACTACATTGCCAAGCAAGTTCTTTACGACTTCAGCATACTTTTGATCGAATTGAATCAATTCAGCAGCAGTGCCGATATACGCACTGTTGCCTGAAAGAAGCGCAAGCTGTGAGGAAGCCAGATATTTCCCTTTAATGATGCTCATTGGCAGGAAGGTAGCTCGGCCAAATGATTTTTGCTTCAGGAACTGGATTGCTGCTCTCGCATTCTCTTCATTTTGGACAACAATATGCTGCATCGCACCGCCGAGAGCGGTTTCCACTGCCGTTTCATATTGCTTAGGAACTTGGATGAGTTCAGCTATCGCACCCTCTATTCCTTGCAGACGGGTGTCCCTCGCCTTCAGTACTTCTTTTACACCTTGGAAAAAGCCTGAATAATCCTCTTCCATTTCTTCGAGCATTTCTTTCTTTGATTTAGCTTGCTGCAAGTACTGATAGGCCTGATACAATGTTTTCTCTTGCTTCTCGTAATTATTCCGTAAGGATTCAAGCTTCTTCTGTTCTTCAAAAAAGATTCTAGCCTGCTCCTCCAATTCCTGCTGGGTAGAGGCGACCTTTTTCTCTATTTCCGCTTTCCTCTCATTGATTTCATCCCGAACTGAGACAAAACGATCGTTGTCATTATCCAGCCTGAATCCTTTGGCTGCTTGCTGTTGCAGCTGTTGTTCAATATAGATTTTTTCATTTTTGGCACCAGCCTGTTCGTTCAGCACCTCGATGTAATCGCTTTTGATAGAATCGATTTTATGCTCGACATCTTCACTGTATAACTTTAACTGCTCCTGCTTCTGCTGAAGCTCTTTCTGGAATGCGGCAGCTTCGCCAGCTAATACAGAAACAGATTGTTCGTACTCAGCCTTCTGGTTTTCCAGCTGCTCAATCGAAGATGTCAGCTCCTCAATATTCTTTTCTAGCTGCCCTTTGTTTTGTGATGCATTCTTCTTTCTTTCCTTGAGTACTTCTCTTCTGCCTTCAAGCTTTTCTAGCTCCTCACTTGCATACAAAAGCACATTCTGCAAATCACTGACTGATTCGTCCAGCGCGGCAAGCTGGTCCCTCATTTTTTCAATTTCAGCTTCTTTCTTCTGAAGGCCAGCAGACTGTTTGATTTCATTTTCCTTATGCTGTTCAAGCTGCCTGGAAAGCTGTTCCCATCGCCCATGCAGTTCTTCGATTTCATAGGCAGTCAACGCTACTTCAATCTGTTCTAGTTCTTCCTTTTGCTGCAGGTAATCCTTTGCAATTGCAGCCTGGATTTTTAACGGCTCTACCTGGCCTTCTAATTCATGGATGATGTCCGTTACCCGATTTAAATTCTCTTGCGTTTCAAAAAGCTTGCTTTCTGCTTTTTTCTTTCGGGATTTGTATTTCAGGACACCAGCAGCCTCTTCAAAAATCGTTCTGCGGTCCTCAGGTTTGCTGTTGAGGATTTCCTCAACCCTGCCCTGGCTAATTATTGAGAAAGCTTCACGGCCCAGTCCTGAATCCATGAACAAATCAACAATATCCTTAAGTCGGCAATTCTGTTTGTTGATCAAATATTCACTGTCTCCTGAACGGTAGACACGTCGGGTTACACTCACTTCATTGTAATCCAGCGGCAGTGATTGATCTTCGTTATCAAGGGTCAACGTTACTTCTGCGAAATTCAGCGGCTTCCGCGAATCACTTCCGGCAAAAATGATATCTTCCATTTTTGCACCACGGAGCGACTTGGCTGATTGTTCCCCCAGAACCCAGCGGATGGAGTCAGTAATATTGCTTTTCCCGCTACCATTTGGACCCACGACAGCAGTCACACCTGGAACGAATTCTACTGAAATCCTTTCCGCAAACGATTTAAAGCCGACCACATCTAATCGTTTTAAAAACAATATGGCTCTCCCTTTCCAGTTAAACTATTTCTCTAAGTTGACATTCGAAAAGCGCAAGCGCCTTGTCCAGCCCCGACAAGCGCTGGAGGGCCGACCAGTGAAGTCGTTCTTTGACTTCATTGGGCTGACCGAAATCGAAAAGTATAGCCGACTGCCCAGAAACGCAGAAACTGGAAACTCCGACAAAGAAGCGCTTTTTGCTTCTGCCGGCGGAGTTGAAGTTTCGGAGTTTCTAGGAGGCGAAACTAGACAATTCGAAAAGCGGAGGCGACTGCCCAACTCCGACAAGCGTTGGAGGGCTTGACAGTGAAGTCGCTCTTTGACTTCATTGGCAGGACCGAAACGTCTCGAGGAGTTAGGAGCCGCAGCTAGACAAGCGACTCGAGGGACTAGGCGCTGGGCTGGACAATTTTGAGTTTTAGATGCATCTTCTTTTGTATGAATTGTTCTATTTATCGCCCATTTCCATATTCGCTTCCATATGGGACTTCAATTTTTCAAGGGCCATCTGGGCAGCATGTTGCTCGGCTTCCTTTTTCGAGCGTCCAGTGCCTGTCCCTAATTCTTGCCCATTCAAGAAAACTCTGGATTCGAATTCACGGCTGTGCGCTGGGCCAATTTCCTTCATGATCCGATATTCAAGCGAGCCCGCACCGTCCCGCTGTACAAGTTCCTGAAGCTGGCTCTTAAAATCCATCACATGAGAAAAAGCACCGTCATTGATTTTCGGAAACACGATTTCCTCTAGGAATGTAGTGACTGTTTCAATTCCTTTATCCAGGTATAAGGCACCGATGAACGCCTCGAATACATCTGCCAACAGGGCAGGCCTTGTTCTTCCACCAGTCATTTCTTCTCCCTTGCCAAGCAAAACAAGTTCACCAAAGGAAAGTTCGTTGGCAAAAGCTACAAGTGATGGTTCACAAACGACAGCCGCGCGCAGCTTTGTAAGTTCTCCTTCACTCATCATCGGGTATTTCTTATATAAGAATCGGGATACAGTCAGTTCCAAAACAGCGTCACCAAGAAACTCCAGCCTCTCATTATCTTCATGAGGCTTTCTCCGATGCTCATTCACATAGGATGAATGTGTAAATGCCTGTTTTAAAAGCTTCTCACTATCAAAATGAATACCAATTTTGTCCTGGAATTCTTTGAATTTCTGCTCCTTTGCGCGAGTATTCTTTTTTTCTCTTTCTCTTCCATTGTTGCGCATGATTTATTCCACCTTGCTCATAATTTAAAGCTGTTATTAAATGATTTGCAGATTTCGTTGATCGTGTCATTGCAAAACAAAACAGACTACTAACAGTTTACAAAAAATAACGCCAATAAAGCAAAAAAACTTGGTCTATTCCAGCAGATTACTTTTTTCGTCGCTGAGTTACATCCCAAATAACATTAGGAGCATAGATTTTAGGACTTTTTTACAGAAGAAAGCCCCGTTTATAAAAACGGAGCTTCTCAGTAAATCGAACAATTACTTTTGGCTATTTATGTAGTTAACAGCGTCACCAACTGTACCGATTTTTTCAGCATCATCATCAGAAATTTCCATGTCGAACTCGTCTTCTAATTCCATTACCAATTCAACAACATCAAGGGAATCAGCACCAAGATCATCTTTAAAAGATGCTTCTAAAGTTACTTGAGATTCATCTACTCCCAAACGGTCAACAATAATTTTTGTTACGCGTTCTAAAACGTCTGCCATGCTTGTTCACCTCCCCTCAAGCCATTATAGTTGATTTTATTTAAATAATAAATGGTTGTAATGATTTTTTAATTTCTACATCACCATGCCGCCGTCTATGTGCAGGGTTTGACCTGTCATATAGGCGCTGTCTTCGGAGGCCAGGAAGACGACTGTTCTTGCAATGTCTTTTGGCTCCCCGAACCGCGCTAGCGGAATCTGCTTCAGCATTTCCGTTTTAACTTCCTCATTTAGCTTATCCGTCATGTCTGTCGTGATGAAGCCTGGAGCCACTGCGTTCACGGTGATGCCCCTTGAGGATAGTTCCTTCGCAGATGTTTTTGTAAGCCCGATCACACCTGATTTTGCAGCAACATAGTTAGCCTGCCCAGGATTTCCGCTTACACCGACGATGGAGGAGATATTAATTATCCTTCCGCTTCTCTGTTTCATCATTTGTCTTGTGACTGCTTTCGTACACAGAAAGACACCTTTTAAGTTAATGTTGATGACATCATCCCATTCAGACTCTTTCATCCTCATCAACAGGTTGTCTTTAGTTATACCTGCATTGTTAACAAGAATATCAATCTTGCCGAAGCGCTCGATCGTTTCCTTGGCCATATCATTTACAGATTCTGAGTTGGAGACATCTGCCTGGATGGCAAATGCATCTCGTCCCATCGCCTTGATTTCATCAACCACTTCAAGGGCCTTTGCTTCACTGCCTGCATAATTGACAGCAACGGACGCGCCTTCCCTGGCAAGTTCTAATGCAATTTCTCTTCCAATTCCACGTGAAGCCCCAGTTACAAGAGCCACTTTACCTTCCAGACTCATTCCTTCTCCTCCTTCAGGGCAGCAACAACTGCTGCACAAGTTTCTGCATCATTGATTGCGAACGTCTTTGCAGAGCGGTCTACTTTCTTAACAAGCCCAGACAAGACCTTTCCAGGACCGATTTCTATAAAAGTATCGACACCTAGTTCAAGCATTTTAGCGACTGAATCCTCCCATAGTACCGGTGAGTAGAGCTGTTCCACCAGCCTTTTCTTGAATTCAGAAGCATGTGTCATCGGTTCGGCAGTAACATTTCCGATTACCGGGACAACCGCATTTTTTATTTCTATGTTTTCCAGTATCGATTCAAATTTTTCAGCAGCCGGCTTCATCAGTGATGAGTGGAATGGACCACTGACATCCAGAGGTATGACCCGTTTGGCTCCAGCTTCCTTTGCTTTTACAGAGGCTTCTTCCACTCCAAGCTTCGAACCAGAAATCACGATTTGGCCAGGACAATTCAAGTTGGCCAACTGAACAGGATTTCCGCCAGCGGTTACAGTTTCGGTCACATCGATGAGCTTTTGGCGATCCATGCCCAGAACAGCCGCCATTGTTCCTTCTCCATTTGGCACAGCTTCCTCCATGAGCTCACCACGTTTCCGGACTGCATACACAGCATCTTCAAACGAAATAGCTTCTGAAGCGACTAATGCAGAATATTCACCCAGACTATGGCCGGCAGTATAGTCCGGCTTGATCCCAAACTGGCTGAAATAATTCAAGATCGCAATACTAGTTGTCAAAAGAGCAGGCTGAGCATTCGTCGTAAGCGTAAGCTTTTCTTGCGGCCCTTCAAAAATCAGGGTGCTTAAGCTTTCCCCCAGGACCTCGTCCGCTTTTTTAAAAGTTTCTGAGACTGATTGTTCTGCATTTGCAAGGGCCTGTCCCATCCCTACTGTCTGCGATCCCTGTCCAGGAAACAAAAACGCGATTTTCCCCATGAAAGATTCCCCTTTAACTCGTTTTTTATAACATTGCCTATACTTTTAATTTATTCAATGGCTGATTTGATCGTTCCCGATACATCCTTCTCGACCATTTCCCTCGCCTGACGGATCGAATTAAAAACTGCATTCGCATCAGAAGAGCCATGAGCTTTGATTACCGGAGCCTTGAGGCCAAAAAGTCCAGCACCGCCATATTCCGTGTAATCCATTTTATTCTTCAGCACTGTCAGATCCGGCTTCAGAACAGCTGCAGCCATCTTACTTTTAAAGCTTGAAGTCAAAGCAGATTTAAGCATTTTAAACACCGACATTGCAGTTCCTTCAATGGTTTTCAGGACCATATTACCTGTAAAACCGTCTGCGACAACAACATCTGCTGCTCCTTCGAGAAGGTCCCTGGATTCAACATTACCGATGAAGTTAATATCTGCGTCCTTCAATAATTCAAAAGTGTTCCTGACAAGCTCGTTGCCTTTTTTTTCCTCTGTTCCGATATTCAGCAAGCCCACACGCGGATTCGCGATTCCTCTTGCCTTCTCGCTGTAGATCGAGCCCATGATTGCATATTGGACAAGGTGTTCAGGCTTCGCATCAGCATTGGCTCCGACATCCAGAAGCACGAAGCCTTCTCCGCCAATTGTAGGTAGAGTCGGCGCAAGCGCAGGTCTTTCAATCCCTTCAATTCTTCCAACCACGAACAACCCGGCAGCCATCAAAGCTCCTGTGTTGCCAGCGGAAATACAGGCATCCACCTTGCCGTCAGCAACTTGCTGGGCTGCAAGGACCATGGAAGCTGTTTTCTTACGGCGCACTGCCCTGACTGGCTCATCCGTAGCAAGAATCACTTCTTCAGTATGAAGAATTTCAATTCTCTCTTCATTTGTAAGGTGCTCCCTGATTTTTTTTTCGTCGCCTACAAGGACGATATGTATGTCATTATATTTTTCGATTGCTTTCATTGCTCCGAGGACGATTTCTCTTGGTGCATTGTCTCCGCCCATCGCATCTACTGCTAGCCTCATCGCTTTTCATCCCTTACTTATCATTTTTAGAACGATACATCTCAAAGTCACCTTTGAAAACACTTTCACTGTTCACAAAACTGACCACTTCTACAAGTGTCCGTCCATTTTCACTATCGATCTTCTTAACTCTTGCTTTGGCGATTACCCGTTCACCTTCTTTTACCGACCTTGTGAATTGGATATTCGCTTTAGCTGTTAAAGCAAGCTCATCATTTATAACAGCAACGGCCAGTGAGTTAGCCTGGGCAAATAAATGATGCCCCCTGGCGATTTTATTCCGTTTGAATACATGTTCTCTTTTTATATCGAGAATTGATATAGCACTCTGGTCAAGTTCGATATCGATAATTTCTCCAATTACTTCTTCCAGCGGCAGTGAACGGACTTCATCTTCAAAACGTTTTTCTGCCACGTTTTTAATTCTTTCCCTTAATTCAGGAATTGATAATTCCAATCTATCCAGCCTAATTGTCTGGATACTTACGGAAAACTTTTCGGCCAATTCCTCATCCGTAATGAATGGATTTTCTTTTATCGTCACAGTCAACATGGACTGACGTTCTCTTTTGTTGCGTTTCATTACTTAACACCGCCCGAGCTATTAAGACTAGGTACTAATAGTAGTATATATATAATAAAAAAAGATTGCAAGAAGAAAATATTAGAGCGGCGTCCACCATATTGAGCTCCATTATATAGCTAGCTCGTTCGCATTCACCGCAAAACAAAAGCAGACTCACAACTGAATCTGCTTTCGTCCATTCTATGAATCTTTCAATAGTCAATAGATTCACTAAGGGTCAATCCAGTTTCTCATTGGCAAGAGCACCTGTTTCCTCCAGATACTCCCGTAATAATCTATATTTTCCGCCTTGCCAGAAAGCTTCTGATTGAACAAGCAAAGCAGCATCATTCCTCGCTGTTTCTAACGCACGGTAATCATGGACCATATCTGCCACCTTGAATTCCGGCAGGCCGCTTTGTTTTTTTCCAAAGAAGTCTCCTGGTCCCCGCAGCTCTAAATCTTTTTCACTAAGAACAAATCCGTCATTTGTTTCGGACATTATTTTCATACGCTCTTTCCCGACTTCACTTTTAGGGTCCGCAAGCAAAATACAGTACGATTGGTCACTGCCACGCCCAACCCTGCCTCTTAATTGGTGGAGCTGTGCCAGACCAAATCGCTCGGCGTCATAAATCAGCATGACCGTCGCATTCGGTACATTCACCCCAACCTCGACTACTGTGGTCGAAACAAGGACCTGGACCTCATTTTCACTGAATGATTTCATGACTTGGTCTTTCTCATCAGAATGAAGGCGTCCATGCATCAGTCCGACTTTGTAACGGTCCTTAAAATAAAAGCTCAATGTGCTGTGCACATCAATTGCGTTCTGGACGTCCAACTTATCAGACTCTTCGATAAGAGGGCAAATCACATAGGCCTGTCTTCCTTTCGCCAGCTCTTTTTCCATGAAGGCAAGCACTCGCTCAAGCATTTCATGTTTCGCCCAATACGTTTCAATCGTTTTTCGGCCTGCTGGCATTTCATCGATGACAGAGACATCCATTTCACCAAAAACGGTAATGGCAAGAGTCCGTGGTATTGGAGTCGCAGTCATGAACAGGACATCAGGATTTTCCCCTTTTTCCCTCAGCACTCGTCTCTGCTCAACACCGAAACGATGCTGTTCATCTGTAATCACCAGTCCCAGGTTGTGAAAATCCACTTCATCCTGGATCAAAGCATGTGTCCCTATCAAAACATCAATTTCACCGAGCTTTAGCTGATCAAGCATTTCTCTTCGCCGCTTGCCTTTGACAGAGCTTGTCAGAAGGGCAACTGAAATCCCGAAAGGTTCAAGCATTTGCGCCAATGACTGCGAGTGCTGTTCGGCCAAAATTTCGGTCGGAACCATTAATGCCCCTTGATAACCGGCAGTCTTAGAGGCATAAAGTGCAATCGCTGCAACGACTGTTTTACCCGAGCCTACATCTCCCTGAAGGAGGCGATTCATGCGATAAGGCGACTTCATGTCCCCAAGAATTTCATTTACCACCCGTTTCTGCGCCCCTGTTAGCGGAAAGGGCAGGCCTGAGATGAATGCTTTTAGCTTGTCCAATTCATATGAAATCGCAATTCCTGGGCTCTGTTCCCGTTCAAGTTTTCTCAAGGATTGCATTTTAAGCTGGAATAAAAGAAATTCCTCATAAACAAATCTTCTTCTTGCCTGCTTCATCTCTTCAGAACCTGACGGGAGATGCATGATCCTTAGAGCATCCCTTCGGTTCAGCAGCTTATACTTCTGAAGAAGCTCCAACGGCAAGATTTCTTCGATTTCGTGTCCGAATTGGGAGAATGCCTGCTTGATCAGCCTTCTGATCGTTTTCACGGTCATTTTCCCTTTTACAGCATAGACAGGTTCGAAATCCTGGCTCTTTGCATGCTCCCCTACTGCCATTTGAGTGGCGGTGATCGTCTGTCTGTGCTGATCCCACTTCCCGGTAACTGAGATGGTTTCCCCGACATTTATTTTCTGTTTTAGATAGGGCTGGTTAAAGAATGTTGCAATGATCAAATAACGGCCAACTAAAAGCCTCACTGTCAAACGGTTCTTTTTACGGCCATAATACACAACGGAAGGTTCGCTGTGAACCACTCCTTCTACCGTGACTCTCTCGTCATGTTTAACTTCTGCAAGATCCTTAAGGCGATAATCCTCATAACGGTATGGGAAGTATTCCAGCAAGTCACCGACAGTCCTGATGCGCATGTCTGCCAGGGTATCCGCCATTTCATTACCGATTCCTTTAACTGCTGTTACTGGTTGTTTTAATTGTACATTCATGAATATCAAGCGGTATACCGAAATATTCTGGCCTCCAGCTCCCGGCCAACCGGTGTTGCCGCTCCCCCTCCTCACGCTGTTTCTGAAGTTCTTCTACACCCCTTTTTGCCTGCCCAGCTCTTTTTCGGGCAATACAGGGGCTCTGCTTTTACCGTTTTTGCTTGTGCAAACTGTTTTCGGGCAATGCAGAACCTCTGCTTTTACCGTTTTCGACTGCGCAAGACATTTCGGGCAATGCAGTTTTCACTATGTTTATTTTCTCACATAATATAGCGGACTCAAATAAAAATACCTTTAAAACAAAACGAAATAGAAGGGGAGTCCCCTTCTATTTCTTAGTACCATATCACAATTTTATTTGTCCAGCCGGAGAATCTTATGCTTTGGTTTCTTTATTCGATCGCAAAGATGAAGGCGTATAATGGCTGTTCTCCATTATGCACTTCAACTTCTACATCGCCATAATTGCTTTCAACAAACTCAACAATGGATTCGACATCCTCATCAGAAGCGTCTTCACCCTTCAGGATTGTCAGGATTTCTGAATCTTCGTCAAGCATCTGTTCCAATAGGTCCTTCGCTGCCTTGACTTTATCCTGATCCTTCAGGACAATCTTGCCATCGGATATGCCCATGAAATCTCCAGTTGAAATTTCAAGTCCGTCAATACTTGTGTCGCGGACTGCATATGTCAGCTGGCCTGTTTTCACATGCTGCATAGCTTCTGTCATCGCTTCTTTATTTTCACCAGGTTCTGCTGATGGGTTAAATGAAAGCAATGCCGTCATTCCCTGAGGAACAGTTTTTGAAGGGATGACTACCACTTCTTCCTCCGCTACCTCAGCAGCCTGCTCTGCCGCCATGATGATATTTTTATTGTTCGGCAGGATGATGACCTTGCGAGCGTTCACTTCTTTGATTGCTTTAATGATATCCTCTGTGCTTGGATTCATCGTCTGTCCGCCTTCGATCACGGCGTTAGCACCGATGCTGCGGAATAGCTCAGCAATTCCGGAACCCATTGAGACAGCGACGATTCCGTACTCACGCTTTTCCTTTTTCGGCTCATTTGCCTGTGTTCGAAGCGGAGTAGATGGTTCACCGACAATATCCGTGTGCTGCTGGCGCATGTTTTCAATTTTCATATTAATGAGGTTTCCATATTTTTGTCCATAAGACAGAACCTCACCAGGCTGCTCTGAGTGGATATGTACCTTTACAACCTCGTCATCGGAAATGACAAGAAGAGAATCGCCGTATTTACTCAAGTCCTGGCGGAAATTTTCCTCTAAGAATGCTTCTTTTCCTTCAAGCCTGACCATGAATTCAGTACAATAGCCGAATTCGATATCCTCTGTATTCATGTGGCTCTGGACGCTCTTATGATGCTCAGCGCTGACAAGCTCATTCATGTTCGGCATTGCAGATGGGGAATCAGGAAGCTTTTCACCCTTCAATTCTGCAAGGAAGCCTTCATAAACGAATACAAGACCCTGGCCGCCACTGTCCACTACTCCTACTTCCTTCAGGACAGGCAGTAAGTCTGGTGTGCGGTTTAATGATGCCTTCGCTTCTTTCAGCACTTCTTCCATCAAGCCAATAAGGCTATCATGGTTATTGGCAACAGCCACAGCATGCCTTGCAGCATCCTTGGCCACCGTTAAAATCGTGCCTTCCACAGGTTTCATGACAGCCTTATAAGCTGTTTCAACACCTGCGTTCAACGCAGCGGCAAACTCTACAGAGTTCACAGTCGGCTTGTTTTCGATCGCTTTTGCAAAACCACGGAATAGTTGGGAAAGGATAACCCCAGAGTTACCTCTCGCTCCCATAAGCAAGCCTTTGGCAAGCGCAGAACCAACCTTTCCGATATGTTCCTGTACATTGTTCTTTACTTCCTTAGCACCGGAAGTCATGGATAAATTCATATTCGTTCCCGTATCACCATCAGGAACAGGGAAGACGTTCAGTGCATCGACATACTTAGCATTGGCCGCCAAATGATTGGCACCCTGAATCACCATCTCCGCAAAACGTTTTCCGTCTAGAACATTAATAGACACAAATCTTTCCTCCTCTTACGGGTTCGTTACACGAACTCCCTGAACGTAAATATTGACCGAGTCAACTGCCAGCCCTACAGTTTTATCAAGAGTGTACTTTACCTTTGACTGGACATTGTGGGCAACCTCGGAAATTTTCGTCCCATAGCTCACAATAATATACATATCAATATGTACTTCTTCGTTTTCCTGGCGAACGATTACTCCGCGAGTGAAATTCTCCCTGCGCAAAATATCTGTCAATCCGTCCTTGATCTGGTTCTTTGAAGCCATCCCGACAATACCATAGCAATCGACTGCTGCGCCGCCCGCGATCGTTGCAATGACGTCATTTGATATATCAATTTGTCCGTACTTCGTTTTTAGCTCGATGGACATGATTCGTTCCCCCTTTGGAAAAATAGCATTATGCTACAGTTATTTTACTATAAGCCAATCAATTTTTAAAGTTATTCTGCGCTTCCCTTTATTATTCAGCAAGAATCTCAACTATATGTCAAGGTTTTTTTCTTTATAGCTTTCGCCAGAACTATTGCAAATGGGAAACTTCTATGATAAATTATTAAAGTATGTCAGAGAAAAGGTTATCCTATTTATTCGCAATTCTGACGATATGCAAATAATTGCAGCAAAACAATAGTATCAGCTTTTGTCAGTTAGGAGGGAAATCATATGCCACGTAAATGTGTAGTAACTGGTAAATCAACTCGTTCTGGTAACGCACGCTCTCACGCAATGAACGCTAACAAGCGTACATGGGGTGCTAACCTTCAAAAAGTACGTATTCTTGTAGACGGTAAGCCTAAGCGTGTTTGGGTATCTGCAAGAGCTCTAAGATCAGGTAAAGTTGAGCGCGTTTAATTAAAAAAGTCGCAGATGTTCTGCCTGGCTCCTGCAGCCGGCAGGAAGCTGCACGGCATCCATGAGGGTGCCTTTTTTATTTTTGTGTGACTATTTGGTCCGTCTCCATTCTCATTCTTCCCAATGGGGGCAAAAATAATAGCACCCCATTTTCAGGGTGCCAAGGGAGTTTTCGTATTCTCTCTTATTTTACTCTTTTATCGCTTCTATTCCTTTTTAAATGCACCTAACATCGCCCGTACGAGGCCCCCTAAAAATTTAGGCAGTTTGATTGTATAGAATCTCATACCGTCCCTCCTCACCATCTCTCGAAAACCAGTCTTCTTTCTGCATCCGTACAGTATATTCGCCGGTATGCAAAAATTGCTCCTTTCATGGAAGTACGTGAATTCAATTCATGAATAGAGCTTCTAGAAGACCTTTCAATCCTTGCTCCTTACAACTAATAATATGCCTTCAGAAAATGAAAAATTACCATGACCTCTAATAAGTTCATTACTAATACATAGTGTCGACCCCATTGGAATATGACAGTCATTTAATGGGTATTTAAAATTTTCTAGCGTCAGTCCAGAGACTGCTGGTGTTACAGGGAGGAAGGAAATATATTTAAATTCATCCATCTTGCTCACGGAGTAGGTGCCTGGCCCTTTAACATATAAAATATTTTTTGTATCAATCATTTCGATATGAATAGAAGAACCATCTTGAAGAGGCTTGACCAGAAGCTGGATGTTTGCCATCAAATGATCCAACCTTCCACCGGTTGCGCCAAATACCTTTATAGTTTCTGGTTTCTGCTCAAGAGCCCAGTTTAAAGCTAGTTCCATATCTGTCTCATCTTTTTCAGGCTTGAATTTATTCACGTCCATAACTGCTTCTTCAATCTCTGACAATTCGGCTTCTGACACGGAGTCAAAATCGCCAAAAGCGGCTGATGGTTTGATGCCCGCCTTCAATAAATAGGATACACCCCGATCAATCCCAATCCAGATTACATTTCTTTCGTCATATGAATGAAAGTCTGGTATCAGGTTTGCCGGTCCTCCTGCTACTAAGTTTATAATCATGAAAACAAGCTCCTTTTTTCCAGTTAAAAACATTCTCTTTTAAAACAATAAGCTAAATAAAGCCAGCCGCATGTGACGGCTGGCTTTAATACTATCTTAAGCTTGCGATAGCAGCTCCTCTGTCTTCCTTATTAAAGACTGCTGAACCGGCTACAAGTACATTTGCTCCTGCTTCTACACAAAGCTTGGCTGTTTCTTCGTTCACGCCGCCATCGACTTCAATCTCGAGATCAGGATTCAGTGCGTCTGCAAGTTCTTTCACCTGCTTGATTTTCGGCAGTACGGAGGAAATGAATTTCTGGCCGCCAAATCCAGGGTTCACGGACATAAGCAGCACCATGTCTACATCCTCGATGATATGCTTCAGGCTGTCCACGGGCGTTGCCGGATTCAGGACAACTCCCGCTTTAACACCTGTAGATTTAATCAGTTGAACCGTCCTGTGAAGATGCCTGCTGGCTTCCACATGAACAGTAATATAATCCGCTCCTGCCTTTGCGAAAGCTTCGATATACTGGTCCGGATTCTCGATCATCAGGTGGACATCAAGCGGCAGCTTTGTTACAGGCCTGATTGCTTCAACAATCAGAGGACCTATCGTTATATTCGGCACGAAATGCCCATCCATTACATCCACATGAATATAATCAGCTCCACCTCGTTCGACATCCTTGATTTCTTCCCCCAGGCGGGCAAAGTCGGCTGATAAAATTGAAGGTGCAATTTTCACCATGTTTCAGTACCTCGGCTTTCTATCTTTGATTTCTAACAAGAAGTCCTTGTAATGCGAATACCTGTATTCTGGCAATGAACCTGACTCTACTGCTGCTTTGACAGCACATTTAGGCTCAGCCATATGAAGGCAACCCCGGAATTTGCAATCCTCACTGATCTCAGCGATGTCCGGGAAGCATGAATTCAGTTCCTCCGCTTCAATCTCTGTGAATTCCAGAGAACTGAAACCGGGAGTGTCCGCTACTAGTCCATTATTGATGGTAATAAGCTCAACATGCCTTGTCGTATGCTTCCCCCTGCCCAGATGGGAGGATATATCATCGGTTTTCAACTCCAGGTCCGGACGGATTGCATTTAGCAGAGATGATTTTCCCACTCCGGATTGCCCGGCAAAAACAGATATCTTGCCCTCGATATGGGGTTTTAGTTTTTCCAGGCCCTCTGAAGTTTCAGAGGAAGTAAAAATAACCTCATATCCTGCATTCCGATAGTCCTTAGCGTATTCCTCCAACCGGGACTTTTGCTCTTCATTTGTTAAATCCATTTTTGTGATGCAGATGAGTGGCTCGATTTGGTTATATTCAACAAGTACCAAAAACCTGTCGAGCAGAGCTGTACTGAAATCGGGTTCTACAGCTGAAAAAACAAGGATGGCTTGGTCTACATTCGCAATCGGCGGGCGTACCAATTCATTCTTGCGGCTTTTGACTTCAAGGATATACCCTTCCGTATCATTCTCAGCCTGAAAAACGACTTCGTCACCTACCAGCGGTGTTACCTTGTTTTTGCGAAAAACGCCGCGGCCGCGACATTGGACAACCCCATCTTCATTTGCAACATAATAAAAACCGCTCAGCGCCTTTATAATTTTGCCCTCAGGCATAGCAACACTCCCTGTCTGTTAGTCTTCTGGATAAGGAACTCCATCCTCTGTATAAGGTACATCGTCAACCGTCACTCGATAATAAGCCTCTTGGCCTGGTGCTATCATAAAAGTGAGTTTACGGGTTGTATCCTCAGTTATTTTAAAGGTCTCTGCAGGAACAGATTCTTCACGATTCATGTCACTAATATAGATCTTTACTTCCTGAGATACTCCTTCTTCTTCCGGCTGATATGGTATGGTAATTTCAATTGTTTTTTCTTTAGGAGGTAATGGCTCAGGTCCCTTAGAAATGACAACACTTACCTTACTGCCTGGTTTCAACTCAGTACCTGGTTCAGGTTTTTGGGAAATGACCGATCCTGCTTGAATTGTATCATGATAAGCCTCCTCAGTACTTTCAATGACAAGGCCAGTGTTTTCAGCATATACGTCGAGGTTGCTTTGGTTGTATCCTTTTAAATCACGCAATGTGACCAATTCTGGTCCCTTGCTGACTTTGAATTCCAAAGTTGTATCCTCAGGAATGACGGATTCACCACCAGATGGATTTTGATCAAGGATGGTACCCGGTTCACTATCGTCATGCTCTTCGGTTTTTTTAATATCCTTGAAGCCCTTACCTTCCAGCAGCCTGTAGACATCATCGTAATTCCTGCCCCTATAATCCGACAACTCCATTGTTTCTTTTCCTGTACTGATGTACAAGTCGATTTTATTGCCTTCTTTGATCATCTTTCCGGCTTTCGGATTGGTGCGGATTACATTTCCCTCTTCTACTTCATCATCGCTGATTTCCTTGCGATCTCCAACGACAAAGCCTTCAGACATCAGTTCAGCGACAGCGTCTTCTACTTCCATGCCACTTACATCTGGTACTTCCTTTTCCTTAGGACCAAATATATCGGGTCCTATCGTTACCATCAAGGTTCCCGCAGTCAAAATCAATAAGAATAATACCGTCAGTATAATTGGCCATTTCTTTTTCTTCTTTTTCTCCGGCTTTGCCTGTTGAGCATCGATCGAACCCGGAGCATCTTTACGTACAATCGTCTCGTCAAGATGATGATAAGGACGATCATTTGTGATAATTGGTATTGCCTTTGTTGCTTCATCATCTTCTGGTATGGCGAACTTCCCTTCATTCAAACGTTTGGCATCAAGTGCCGTACGCAAGTCCTCTTCCATTTCATCCACAGTATCATATCGATGGAAAGGGTCCTTCGCAGTTGCCTTAAGAACCACATTTTCAACGCTTTGAGGAATTTGTGGATTCCATCTCTTTAAAGATGGAGTCTCGGACTGTAAATGCTTCAAGGCAATTGATACGGCTGATTCACCCGAAAACGGAAGTCTTCCTGTAAGCAATTCGAACATGACAATCCCAATCGAATAGATATCTGATTTCTTATTTGCCATGCCACCTCTTGCTTGTTCAGGAGATAGATAATGAACAGACCCGAGTACCGAATTCGTTTGCGTGATACTGGTCGCGCTCAAAGCCATCGCTATACCGAAATCGGTAATTTTCACGGTACCGTTGCTGTCGATCAGGATATTATGCGGCTTGATATCCCGGTGGACAATATGATTTTGATGGGCATGTGAGATTGCTGAAGTAAGCTGCTTCATGATGTCCAGGGCTTCTTCAACCGGCACTGGCGCATGCTGCT
Organism: Mesobacillus sp. LC4; assembly: GCF_053543455.1. NCBI lineage: Bacteria > Bacillati > Bacillota > Bacilli > Caryophanales > Bacillaceae > Mesobacillus > Mesobacillus sp. LC4. The sequence goes on along the minus strand of NZ_JBGCUB010000005.1, from coordinate 57,190 downwards.
GTATGTACTGCTTCAAAGTCTGACCATCGACATATTCCATCACAATATAGTATAGCCCGTCCTCTTCCCCGACATCATATATACTGACGATATTAGGGTGTGCAAGACTGGTTGCAGATTGTGCTTCTCTATGGAACCTGCGGATGAACTCATCATCATTGGCAAAATCGAGACGAAGCATCTTGACCGCTACATCCCTATCGAGAATCATGTCATGAGCAAGGTAGACATTCGCCATGCCTCCGCCGCCAATCATGTCCTTGATTTTATAACGCCCGCTGATTCTTTTTCCGATAATCATATTCTTCACCTGCCCTCGTTGAATTCCTGATATTCGACGATAGCAAGAGTTATATTATCTTCGCCGCCGTACTCGTTTGCCCTTTTGATAAATTCAGCCGCTTTATCTTCAAGTGTCATTTCTTTGTTTGTAACGATGCTCTCCATTTCTTCCTGCCCTACTTTATTGGAAAGGCCATCCGAGCAAAGCAGCAAGGCATCTTCCTCTTCAAAGATAATTGTTTTCACATCCATCTCGACTGACTCTTCAGTACCGAGCGCCCTTAAAAGAACATTTTTCCTTGGATGATGCTCTGCATCTTCCCTTGAAATCTGTCCGGATCGAACCAGCTCGTTTACAAGAGAATGATCCTCCGTCAACTGCTTGAAACCTGTTTCGTTCAACAAGTAACAACGGCTGTCACCTATATTTACAATGGTCGCGAAAAGATTTGTACAAATTGCCGCCACGATGGTTGTTCCCATACCTTCACATTCTGTGTTTTTCATGGAATGCTCGAAAATATCTTTATTGACTTGTAAAACTGCTTCTTCCATCCATTTTTCTGCTTCTTCTGCTGTATGTATCTTTGTTGAGCTTTCCCATAAATCCCTCAGATGCTTGGTTGTCATGTCACTGGCAACATCACCCGCACGGTGGCCGCCCATGCCATCTGCTACGATGGCAAGGCGCTGACCGTGAGAGTTAACAAATATGCCGCCATTGTCTTCATTATGCAGGCGGACTTTTCCCCTGTCTGTCATGAAAACAGCCTTCATCTTGTCACCTCGTCTCTTCTTTTCTTTCTTTCGCCCGAAGTTGTCCGCAAGCTGCTTCAATGTCATGCCCTTGTTCTCTTCTGATTGTCACATTCACTCCACGGTCGCGAAGAGTACGTTCAAACTTGAAGATCTGGCTCTTTGGTGTCCTTACGTAATCACGTTCAGGTACATAGTTGACCGGAATCAAATTGATATGGCACTTCAATCCTTTAACCAGCTGTGCGAGCTCTTCAGCGTGCTCAACCTGGTCATTCACACCGCCAAAAAGACCATACTCAAAGCTGATTCGCCGTCCTGTTTTGTTCACATAATAGCGGACTGAATCCATCAAGTCAGGAAGCTTATATGCACGGTTGATCGGCATCAGCCTGCTGCGCAGTTCGCTATTCGGAGCGTGCAGAGAAATCGCAAAGTTGATTTGCATATTTTCATCTGCGAATTGATAGATCTTGGGAATGATCCCGCTTGTGGAAACGGTAATATGACGTGCACCAATATTCATGGCTTTATCATGGTTCATGATTTTAAGGAATGAAAGCATATTGTCATAATTATCGAAAGGTTCGCCGATTCCCATGATGACGATTGAACTTACTCTCTCATCCGTCTCATCAAGTGCCTGTTGTACTTTTACGACCTGAGCGACAATTTCTCCTGCTTCCAGGTTCCTTTTTAGACCGCCAAGTGTTGAAGCACAAAAAGTACAGCCAATCCTGCAGCCTACCTGTGTAGTTACACAAACAGAGTTTCCATACTCATGTCTCATAAGTACGGTTTCAATGGACTTGCCATCATGCATTTCAAATAAGAACTTGATCGTTCCATCTTGTGAGGTCTGCTGAATAATTGTATCGAGTGTTGTCAATACGAAATGCTCCTCCAGCTTGTCCCTTAGACCCTTGGAGAGATTGGACATATCTTCGAATGAAACCACTCTCTTTTTGTAGAGCCAGTCAAAGACCTGTTCTGCCCTGAATGGCTTTTCTCCTTGTTCCTTCAGCCAATCCTTCAATTCATCAAGCTGAAGTGAATAAATGGACTTTTTCGCTGTATCTTCTGTTGTTGCATTTCTGGTTGTTTTTTCTTGTTCCATGTTATTCCACCTTCTTTCTTAAACAAGCAATATAAAACCCATCAGAACCAAAGTCCTGCGGAAGAATCTGCACATCAAACCCATCGATCAATGGTTTGATTGTCTCAGGCATTCTTTCTGAAAAAGTTGTATCTCCTTCGAATTCGGGATGCGCGCGTAAAAATTCTTGCACAACTTCCTGGTTTTCTGCAGTGTCAACCGTGCACGTACTATATACAAGTGTCCCTCCCGCTTTTAAAAGCGGGGCAACAGATTCGAGCAGGCTTAGCTGAATGGTTTGCAGCTGTGATAGATCCTGTTCTTGCTTAGTATACTTCATATCCGGCTTTCGTCTCATAACACCTAAGCCAGAGCATGGAGCATCCAGCAATACCCGGTCAATCGATTCTTTTTCAAATTGAGCCGCAGCCTGACGGCTGTCCATTTTTTGAGCTTCGATATTTTTAAGACCAAGACGCTCAGCATTTTCCGAGATTAACTTGACCTTGTGCTCATGGAGATCGAGTGAGATCACTTTGCCGCTATTGGCCAGCTTCTCAGCGATATGAGTAGTTTTCCCTCCTGGTGCTGCACATGCATCAAGAATCACTTCTTCTTCTTTAATGCCCAGCGCGTGGGCAACCAGCATGGAACTCTCATCCTGAATGGTTAACAAACCATATTTGAACGCTTTGGATGAAGCCAGATTGCCTCTCAGGCATTTGATCGCTTCTGGGAGAATCGGGCTTGGTTCTACTTCAAACCCTTCTTCATCAAGAAGGTCAAGGCACTCATCCCGTGAAATCCTCGTCAAATTGACCCTGCCAGTCTGTAGAGGTGCTGTTAAGTTCACTTCACACATTTCCCTGGTCTTTTCCAAACCAAATTGATTTACCCATCTTCTTACAAGCCATAAAGGGTGGCTCGTCTCAATCGATATTCTTTCGGCAGGATCCGCGATTGCATCTAGTGAAGGCAATCCGTTTCTTTGTATGCTTCTCAGCACACCATTCACAAGACTCGCAATACCTTTATGCCCCCTGCGCTTCGCAATTTCAACTGCTTCATAAATAGCCGCTCTTTCAGGTATCTTATCCAAATACACCATCTGGTACAGTGTCATGCGCAGCAGATTGACAACCCAGCTTTGAAGCTTCTTGTTTTTCTCAATAAATGGCTTAAGGTAAAAATCGATGGTCATTTTCCGCTGGAGCGTACCATAGACCAATTCTGTGAGCAAGCCCACGTCAATTGGGTTGATTTCATTTTTTTCAATCGCATTATTTAAGAGCAGATTGCTGTATGCCTGGTTCTTTTCTATTGTTTCGAGAAGCTGCAATGCAGTATCCCTGACATTCTTCTTTTTACTCATGGATGTCTCCTAACTTTACGCCTGGCTGTAAGTTAGCCCCTGCACCCAGCAAGAATTGCTTGGCATCCATCTTTTTCTTGCCTGCTGGCTGAAGCTCTGTAATTTTTATTGCCGTATCATCAGCAGTCGCGACAACAAAACCATCTTCCTCAATCTTGACCATTGTACCAGGCGGCTCACTACCCGTATAGTTTGCCTTACTGGCACCCCATACCTTCATTACTGTTCCATCCATTGTCGTATAGGCTACCGGCCACGGATTCATACCGCGGATATGGTCATAAATTTCCACTCCGCTTCTGTTCCAGTCGATTTTTTCCTGTTCGCGCTTGATATTCCATGCGAATGTAGCATCTTCATCGTTTTGTGGAACAGGAGTGATTTCCCCTTTTAACAGCTTAGGAATCGTTTCTGATAAAAGGTCCGCACCAGCTGAGCTCATTTTATAATGCAATGTCCCAACGGTATCCGTTTCGGTAATTGGCACTTCGACTTGTGTCAGGATATCACCAGCGTCCAATTTTTCAACCATATACATAATCGTGATTCCCGTCTTCTCTTTTCCTTCAATGATTGCATAGTGGATTGGTGCCCCACCGCGCAGCTCTGGAAGAAGGGAAGCATGGACATTGATACAGCCATACTTCGGTGCCTCTAGAAGCTGATTTGGTAAAATTTGACCAAAAGCAGCGGTAACGATTAAATCTGGTTCGAGAGCCAGGATTTTATCCAGCTCATCCTGCTGGCGGATCTTTTCCGGCTGATAAACCGGGATATTATGCTTGATCGCTTCTGCTTTTACAGGCGGCGGAGTCAGTACCCGTTTTCTGCCAACCGGACGATCAGGCTGGGTGACTACTCCGATGACATCATAGCCCTCATCAACCAATCTTCTTAAAACCGGTACAGAAAAGTCCGGAGTTCCCATAAATACGATTCTTGTCATTCCTGGTTCAACTCCTCTAACTCGGCTTCGTCAATATATTTTGAAACCTTTGTGGTAAATAACACTCCGTGCAAATGATCTACTTCATGAAGGATCGCTCTTGCCAAGAACTCCTCTGCTTCTAATTCAAAGCTCTTTCCTTTGCGATTTTGAGCCTTGACCTTCACATAATTCGGGCGTGTGACCTCTCCATATAATCCCGGGAAGCTTAAACATCCTTCTGGACCAGTCTGTTCCCCTTTAGTTTCGAGAATTTCTGGATTGATCAATTCGATCGTTCCGTGCTCATCATCGATATCGACGATGGCAATTTGCATCTTTAAGTCTATTTGAGGGGCGGCCAAACCGACGCCATCAAATTCAATCATTGTATCATACATGTCATCCAGCAGCTTCGCCAGTTTTTTATCGAAAACGGTGACCTGGTCGCATTCTTTCTCCAAGATGTCCGCTGGGTAAGTTACTATTTTTCTTACTGCCAAAATAAATCCTCCAATAAATCCATTTAAATAGTAGTATTAGCTTGTTCAATCATCTTTTTTCGTAAACTTTCCTGATGGCTAGTTTAGCAAAATTTCACAAGGCTTCCTCAAACCATGATTCCTGAAAATGATCATTACATCAGAATATAAGGGTTAAGGTCAACGGAAATCTGCAACTTCCCTGTTCCCATTTCCTGCTGATAATGATCGAGTATTGATTTGAGAGCATTTTTAAGTTCTGGTTCCTTTTTGTATTTTATCAGACATTGGTATCGATATCTATCGTTGATCCGCGGGATTGGAGACGCTACAGGCCCCAATACGACTGCTTCCTTTGTCAGCCTGGATGAAATGTACTTCGCTATCTTCTCAGTAACCGATACAACCTTCATCAATTCTTCATGGCTTACTGTTACCAGGGAAAGGTAGTAAAATGGCGGGTACTGGTGGACCTTGCGGATCAGCATCTCCTGCTGATAAAAGCGGTCATAGTCCTGCGTGCCGGCAAGCTCGACACTATAATGTTCCGGAGTATAGGTCTGGATCACAACCTCTCCAGGAAGCTTGTGCCTTCCTGCCCTACCACTGACCTGCGTCAAAAGCTGGAAAGTTTTTTCCGAAGAACGGAAATCTGGCAGATTCAACATGGTGTCAGCTGACAGGACCCCTACTAGCGTGATATTTGGGAAATCCAGCCCTTTCGCGATCATTTGCGTTCCTAGTAAAATGTCCGCCTGACCTTCCTGGAAAGCAGTCAACAGCTTTTCATGCGCCCCTTTCCTGCCCGTTGTATCGACATCCATTCTTATGATCCTTGCTTCAGGAATCAGTTTTAACAATTCTTCCTCAACCTTCTGCGTCCCTGTCCCGAAATAACGTATATGCTCACTATTGCATTCGGGACAAATGGTCGGCACCCTGTCTTCATATCCGCAATAATGGCATTTCATCTGTTCATTATAACGGTGGTATGTCAGGGTGATATCGCAATGCGGACAGTTCATCACATATCCGCAATCACGGCACATTACAAACGAGGAGTGACCGCGTTTATTTAAAAACAGAACAGTCTGCTCTTTTTTTTCAAGCCTGTCTTTTATCTTTTCAAAAAGGTTAACCGAAAACATCGAACGGTTTCCTGTTCGCAGTTCCTCTCGCATATCGACAATTTCAACCGTTGGCAGCGCCTGATTGTTCATCCGCTTTGGCAATGAGAGCAAAGTATAACGTCCTTTTTGTGCCCTGGCAAATGATTCAAGCGAAGGTGTAGCACTGCCGAGGACAACCGGACAAGCATTCGTTTTAGCACGCTGGATCGCCACGTCCCTTGCATGGTATCTTGGGTTCTCTTCCTGCTTGTAGCTCGTTTCATGTTCTTCATCGATAATGATGATGCCGATATTTTCAAATGGAGCAAAAATCGCTGACCTGGCTCCTACCACCACTTTTACTTCCTTGCGCTGAATTTTCCGCCATTCATCATATTTCTCTCCTGCAGACAGGCCGCTATGCATGACCGCCACTAGATCACCGAACCGTTCCTTGAAGCGGGTGACCATTTGCGGTGTCAATGAGATTTCCGGTACGAGCACAATCGCTTCTTTCCCTTTTCCAAGTACTTCCTGGATAGACTGCAGGTAGATTTCAGTCTTGCCGCTGCCTGTGACACCATATAAAAGAAAGACTTCGTGCCGTTCATTCTCAATGGATGAGAGGATTGGAGCAATGGCTTGTTCCTGCTCAGTTGTCAGTTCGAGAGCCATTTTCCGTTCAAATTCCCGCTCTGAATAAGGATCTCTATATACCTCTAGCTCTTCAACCTTCAGTATGTCTTTCTTAACGAGTGAATTTATTGATGCCTGTGAGACTCCTAGAGTGGAAAGAATCAGCCTTTGTTCGACAGGCTCCGGGTGTTCCAGGAAGAAATCAAGGACAGCTTGCTGTCCCGAGGCTTGAGGGGAAAGTTTATCCCTTGCCTCTGCCAGCTGGTCTGGATCAACTTTCGGGGCAACATGCTTGAGCTTTTTTTTTCTCACTCTGTCCTTCACCTGATATACTACATCAACTCTGCCAGATGCTGCTTCCTTTTGCAGTTGCTGGACTAGCCCTCTGGAAACAGCATCCTCCCATTTGACTTCACTATTCCCTGCGAATAACTCTTTTAAATCCCAAGGAAGGTCGGTGACTTCAGCACCTTTTGCAAGGACGATCTTCTTTTCATATTTAGCCTTCAATGCAGCCGGAAGCATTGCCTGGTAAGAGGAGATTTTATAGCTTAATGTATGTTCAGTCAGCCAGTCCCCCAGCTCGAGAAGTTCTTCATTCAGTACTGGTGTCAAATCAAGTGGTTCAATTATTGACCGTAGTTTTGAAAAGCTGGACTCGTCCTTCAGTTCCCTGACAAACCCCTGGATTTTTCTTGGACCAAACGGTACGATGACCCTTGTCCCTGGCTTGATCACATCCTGGAACTTTTCAGGTATTTTATAGTCAAAGGTTTTGTCCGTTTGCTTTGCAGGCACATCGACAATGACGCTTGCTATGTTCATAAGCTTTCATCCTTATTAAAACACTGGACAACTTCAGCAAGGATATTGCGGGCTACCTCCGACTTGGACATCAAAGGCAAATTGATATTTGTGCCATCTTTTTTAAAAATAGTAACAATATTCGTATCAGCGCCAAAGCCGGCCCCTTCCTGCTTGACGTTATTCGCCACAATCATATCTGCATTTTTCCTGGAAAGCTTGCCCTTAGCATGATTATCAACATCATTGGTTTCGGCTGCGAAGCCTACAATCACCTGACCCGTTTTCCTTTGTCCAAGCTCGAACAGGATATCCTTCGTCCTTTCAAGTTCGAGAGCCTGATCGCCTTCTTTTTTCTTCATTTTCTCTTCAAATATATATTTCGGACGGTAATCTGCGACCGCTGCTGTACCAATCATGACATCTGCTTCATCAAAATGTTCAAGGGCGGACTGGTACATTTCCTCTGCACTTTCTACTTTGAACAATTGTGCTCCCTTTGGAGGTTCCAGATTGACCGGTCCCGAAACAAGGATCACTCGTGCCCCCATCTTCACAGCTTCCCCTGCGAGTGCGTACCCCATCTTGCCAGTGGAATGGTTCGTGAGGAATCGGACAGGATCGATTTTTTCTCTTGTAGGGCCTGCAGTAATCAAGACCGTTTTACCAGCTAGCTCGCCGGCCTTTTGGGTGAAAAATTGGCTGGCCAGTTCAACGATGGTCTCAGGTTCTTCAAGACGGCCCTTACCTGTGTATCCACATGCCAAATACCCTTCTCCAGGTTCGATGAATTCATAACCAAAGCTCTTTAAAATCTCCATGTTTTTCTGGACTGCAGGATGCTGGTACATATGTACATTCATCGCTGGAGCCACCCAAACTGGTGCGGTAGCGGCCAGAAGTGTAGTGGAAATCATATTGTCAGCAATCCCATTTGCAAGCTTGCCGATGATATTGGCCGTTGCCGGGGCAACGATAATCAAGTCAGCCCAATCAGCTAAATGAATATGAGCTATATTTTCCGGATTTTTCTCATCGAATGTATCTGTATAAACTTCACTTCTGGACAATGCCTGAAAAGTGAGCGGAGTAACGAATTTTGCTGCAGAATCACTTATAATCACCTTCACTTCAGCGCCTGCCTGAGTCAACTTGCTCGTCAGCGCAGCACCCTTATACACAGCGATCCCACCGGTCACGCACAATAGAATTTTTTTACCGTTCAGCATGTCAGAGAACCCCCATTTTACAACAAACTATCATTATGATTGAACTATAACATTTTTTCACAGATTAAGCATGAAATAGACAAGATAGCTAGCCCTTTAAAGACTTAAACAAAAAAATAACAACCCAATAAATAGGTTGTTATCGCGGTATTATTCGTTGATATTTAACTCTTCATGGCTTCCGGCTGTCTTGAAATGAAGCTTTTCTGCGTTGATTTCTTCGAGCGCCTTGCCAACAAACTTGTGGGAAACATACTTATCTAATTTAGCATCCATATGGACCTGCATGCTGCGTGCGCGCTTAGCAGCAACCGATACCAATGAATATTTTGAATCAATTTTTGTCATTAAAGAGTCAATAGAAGGATTAAGCATTTATTCTACCTCCAGCATTTTTTTATAGCGATGTTGAACTCGTTCCCTGCGGCAGTGCTCCGCAACGACGATTGACTTAACTCGGCCTGCTGCGTTTTCAACATGGTCGTTTTCAACAACATAATCATATAATTCCATCATTTCCAGCTCTTCTCTTGCAGCTTTCATTCGGCCTTTGATGATTTCTTCCGTTTCTGTGCCTCGTGTCACGATCCGGTTTTCAAGCTCTGAAAGGCTTGGCGGTGCAAGGAAGATGAATAGCCCCTCAGGAAACTTCCTCCTTACCTGGCTTGCTCCCTGAACTTCAATTTCCAGGAAAACATCCCTTCCCGCATCGAGGGTTTGGCGAACGTACTCCACAGGTGTTCCATAGTAATTGCCAACAAACTCAGCATACTCCAGCAACTGATCCTGTCTGATCATCTCTTCAAACTCTTCCCTTGTCTTGAAGAAATAATCCACTCCGTTTTGCTCCCCTTCACGCGGCAGCCTTGTTGTTGCAGACACAGAATATTCAAATGCTGTATCGTGCTGGGAGAATAATTCTTTCCGGACCGTTCCTTTGCCAACTCCTGATGGACCTGAAAGAACAATTAACAATCCTTTTTCCTGCATTAAAAAGTCCTACCCTTCATCGATAATATCATCACGGTCATTCAGGCGGTGTGCCACCGTTTCTGGCTGAACCGCGGAGAGAATGACATGGTCGCTGTCCATGACGATGACAGCCCTCGTCCTTCTTCCATATGTCGCATCTATTAATGATCCACGGTCACGAGCGTCCTGGATGATCCGTTTTATAGGAGCTGATTCAGGACTTACGATCGATATGATCCTGTTAGCTGAAACAATGTTGCCGAAGCCTATATTTATAAGCTTAATTGCCATGATGGTCCCCCAATCATCAGTTATTTATTTTGGCCTTTCAAGACCCTTTCTAAACGCTACTCTATATTTTGTACTTGTTCCTTAACCTTTTCAAGGAGACTTTTCATCTCGACAACTTCCCTGGCGATTCGAGAATCGTTTGCTTTGGAGCCGATCGTGTTGACCTCTCGATTCATTTCCTGAAGCAGGAAGTCAAGTTTCCGGCCTAGAGGCTCTTCACCCTTCAATATTTCCTTGAATTGACTGACATGGCTTTCTAGCCTGGCAATTTCTTCACTGATATCAGCTTTATCGGCAAAAAAGGCAACCTCAGTAAGAATCCTGTCCTCATCTGCCTGGTTTTCCATCAATTCAGCCATTTTCTTACGAAGTCTGTCCCGGTACTGCAAGATGACATCCGGTGCAAGCTTGCTTACGCTTGAAATGTTTTCTTTTAGCTGCAGGATATGCTGCAATATATCCTTTTCAAGAGCTGCCCCTTCAAGCTTGCGCATTTGAAGCAGCTGTTTGCCTGCATCCTCGACGGCAGAAAGGACGAGAAGTTCAAGTTCTTCGTTTTCAGCTTCTGTATCCTCAATTCGGAGAATTTCTTCCCTGCTGACAATATCCCTGAGCTCAATATCCCCAGTTATGCTGTACCTGTTCTTGATTTCAGTTATGTGATGGACTAAGTCGTCCAGGGCTTCCCAGTCAATATGTACTCTTCGACTTACTATGCCTTCGCCCTCCAAAGTTACAAATACTTCGACTCTCCCTCTTTTTATGTGTTCGCCGAGTTTCTTTTTTATTTTTTCTTCTGTTTTCAGGAGCTGCCTTGGCATGCGAATATGAAATTCACAGAAACGATGATTGACCGTTTTTACCTCGACTGTGACACTGAACCGCTCTGATTCAGCCCTGCTCCTTCCAAAACCAGTCATACTGACGACCATTTTCAGACACATCCATTCTTTCAAAAAAAGTCGAGTTTTCCTGTAAACCCGTGGAACAGGCTTGTTGTTTATGTAATCTCTAAATCCATGATGATCGACTCTGCTCCTTTTCCTTATATTATCGGATTCCAGGAACATATCAAAATTCATAAAATTAACTCCGCATTGGATGAGAAAAACTTTGAAAGAGTCTAGGTAAAAAAAAGAAAGGCAATAGAGCCTTCTCTATTACCTAACGGATTATATCATATTTCTCTTTGTTTTTCTTGCAAAAAATGTTCCTGCAAGCAAAAATGTAGGAACTGCCGATAAGCCAATGATTAATAACCAATCAATCGCCAGTATTGGGACAGTATGGAATATAGGCTGTAATACTGGTGAATAGATTACTGCAAGGACCATGACCAATGATGAAATGACAGCCCAAACTAAATATTTGTTTTCAAATGGGTTGCGTGCGAAGATCGATTTTTCGCTCCGACAGTCGAATACGTGGATCAGCTGTGCCATAACGAGTGTAGTAAACGCAATCGTCTGAGCATATACCAGGTTATCTGGATCTCTGTTATACACAATCATGAACGCAAATAATGTCACTAACCCGATCAGGAAACCTCTTGAGACCACTTTCCAGCCTAATCCGCGGGCAAATACGCCTTCCTTTGGATGGCGCGGTGCACGTTTCATCACATTCTCCTCCGGCTGATCGAGCCCCAATGCCATCGCCGGCAGTCCATCCGTTACAAGGTTCACCCAGAGAATTTGAATCGGCACTAACGGGAGCGGCAAGCCAAGGATCATCGCGAACAGCATGACCAAGATCTCTCCCACATTGGAAGCCAAAAGGTACCTGATGAATTTCCTGATATTTTCATAGATATTCCGGCCTTCTTTAATGGCTGCTTTAATAGTGGCGAAGTTATCATCCAGGAGTACGAGTGAAGAGGCTTCTTTGGCTACATCTGTACCCGTTATCCCCATCGCGACTCCTATATCCGCAGCTTTTATGGCTGGCGCATCATTAACGCCATCACCTGTCATGGCTACGATGTGACCTCTATTTTGCAATGCCTTGACGATTTTAAGCTTATGCTCAGGCGAAACCCTCGCAAAAACCGAGACATCATCGACGATATCCTCGAGTTCGGATACAGACATCTCTGATAATGCCTTGCCTTCGAGAACTTTGCTATCTTTGGTCAATATACCTAACTGTCTAGCAATCGCCTTCGCGGTGATGACATGGTCACCAGTAATCATCACTGTTTTTATCCCTGCATCGCGGCATTCTTTTACAGCTGTTTTCACTTCAGGCCGCGGTGGGTCGATCATCCCCTGTAATCCTATGAAAACAAGGTCCTTTTCTGCTTCATTTTCATGAAGGACTACATTGTTTTGTGGAATTGGCTTGAAGGCAATTGCAATTGTCCTTAATGCATTGCCGGCCAGCTCATCAATAGCTCCCTGGACTTTAGCAGTCAAGTCCTTTGTCAGAACCTGTTGTCTTTCATCCCAAAGAATCGAATCACTTAATCCAATCAGGACATCCGGAGCACCTTTTACAACGGCAAATTTCCGGCCCATTTTATCCTTCACGATCATACTCATCATTTTACGCTGAGAATCGAAAGGGAACTCATTCACAATTTCAAACTGTTCCAGCAGGCTTTCCCTCCTGTAACCTGCTTTCATTGCGGCAACCAGGAGCGCTCCTTCAGTAGGGTCACCGTCAATTGTGTACTCACCATCTTTATCCACCATTTCCGCGTGATTACAGAGCATGCCAAATGTCAGCAGCTGCTGCAGTGATTTTTCACTGTGCGGGTCAATGCTTTTTTCTCTGTGGAAGAACAATCCTGTCGGCGAGTACCCGACTCCATCGACAGTCCAGGTTTTATTCCCGCTCCACAGATGGGTCACGGTCATTTTGTTTTGTGTCATCGTACCCGTTTTGTCAGAACATATGACAGAGGCGCATCCCAGTGTCTCCACTGCAGGAAGCTTCCTGACGATGGCATTCTTCCTGATCATTCTCTGGACACCAAGTGAAAGCGCAACAGTAACGATTGCCGGCAGTCCTTCAGGAATGGCAGCAACTGCCAAACTGACACCAGCCAGGAACATCGTATAAAGGTCATGCCCTTGGAGCACACCAATTCCTACAACCAATAAGGTCAAGAATAGTGCGGCCGTAATCAGGATTTTCCCTAATTGTTCTAGCCTGCGCTGAAGTGGTGTTTCCTGGGCTTCAGCTGTTTGCAGCAGGTCAGCAATCTGGCCCATTGCGGTCTTCATTCCTGTAGCCACAACCACACCAGTCCCACTTCCCCTAGTGATCATTGTGCCCATGAACGCCATATTTTCCATATCACCCAGTCCCGGATTTGGAATCCTCAAAGGACTTGTGTTTTTTTGCACCGGTACAGACTCGCCAGTTAAGGCTGATTCTTCAATTTCCAGACTTCTGGACTCGATCAAGCGGATATCCGCACCAATCCTGTCCCCACTTGTGAATTTAAGGATGTCGCCAGGCACGACTTCCTTTGAAGGAATCTTTGTCCACTCACCATCCCGCAAAGCATGGACTTGAGGAGCAGAAAGCTCTTTGAGGGCATCAAGTGATTTTTCTGCCTTCCTTTCCTGGAAAAATCCCAGGATACCATTTACAAGAACAATGGCTATGATGGCAATCGCATCGACAATTTCACCGAGCAAGCCTGAAATCAACGTCGCTGCAAGAAGCACCAGGACCATGAAATCCTTGAACTGGCTGAAGAATAATAACAGGGCCGATTGTTTCTCCCCCTCGGCCAATGCATTATATCCATGCTGTTCACGTCTGCGTTTTACTTCCTTTTCTTCCAATCCTTCTGTAAAATCTGTTCTTAAGGCACTAGCTATTTCATTTTCATTCATCTCATGGAACTTCATGGGGCCATCACACTTCCTCCTTGTTTGTCCTACTCTAAAGAAAGCTTATTCAGCCCTGTCCAAAAAAATGATAAGATGTTTAATAGAATAGAAAAGCGGAGGCGACTGCCCAACTCCGACAAGCGTTGGAGGGCCTGACAGTGAAGTCGCTCTTTGACTTCATTGGCAGGACCGAAACGTCTCGAGGAGTTAGGAGCCGCAGCTGGACAATATAAAAGCGGAAGCGCCTTGGTCAGCCCCGACAAGGTTTCAGATAAATAGTAAAGGATGTATTACTTATGTCATTTGACGGATTGTTTACAAGAGCCATCACTAACGAACTTTCCTCTCTTCTAAAAGGGGGACGTATCAATAAAATTCACCAACCTTATAAGAATGAGATCATCCTGGCTGTGAGGGCAAACGGAGTTAACCATAAGCTTTTGCTGTCTGCTCACCCAAGCTACGCACGAGTCCAAATTACTAACGAGCAATATGATAACCCTAATGAACCGCCAATGTTCTGCATGCTCCTGCGCAAACATCTTGAAGGCTTCTATATTGAGGATATCAAACAAGCCGGTCTTGACCGGATGATCATTTTTGAAGTAAAAGGCCGAAATGAGATCGGTGATATATCCTATAAACAATTGATTGTTGAAATCATGGGACGCCACAGCAACATCATCCTCATCGATAAAAACCGGAACATGATTCTCGACAGCATCAAGCACGTTTCATTTGCTGTAAATACGCACAGGGCCATCATGCCAGGGCAAGAGTATGTCTTGCCTCCTCAACAAGAGAAAATGAATCCTTTCGAGGCAGAGGAAGAAGATGTTTTAAGGATGATTGATTTTAATGCAGGCAAAATCGATAAGCAGCTAGTTGCTCATTTTGCTGGAGTGTCGCCTGTACTGGCGAGGGAAATCGTCTTTAAAGCAGGCCTTGCCAACCGAACGACGATTCCAAGTGCCTTCCTTTCAGTGATGAATGAGCTAAAGGAACATCATTACAAGCCTTCCATTACCAATGGCAGCAATAAAGAGGCTTTTTACCTGATTCCGCTTGAGCACTTGAAGGGAGAAGCAAAATCCTTTGATTCTCTGAGCAGCCTGCTCGATCGCTTTTATTTTGGCAAGGCAGAACGAGACCGGGTCAAGCAGCAGGGTAATGACCTTGAGCGGCTGATTGCTAATGAAAAAGAGAAAAATGAAAAGAAGATTAAAAAGCTCGAGATGACACTTGAGGATGCGAAAAAGGCTGAGGAGTATCAATTATATGGAGAGCTGCTGACCGCCAACATCTTTATGGCCAAAAAAGGCATGAAAGAAATAACCGTTGTAAATTATTATGATGAAAACGGAGCTTCAATCACTATACCGCTTGAGCCGCGGAAAACACCGTCGGAAAATGCCCAAAGATACTTCACTAAATATCAAAAGGCAAAGAACTCTGTGAATATAGTCAAAGAACAAATCGAAATAGCAAAAGCTGAGGTCTCCTATTTCGATTCTCTACTGCAGCAGGTGGAGGCGGCTTCGCCAAAGGATATTGAAGAGATCAGGGAAGAATTGATTGAGGGTGGATATATCCGTGCCCGGCAGAAAAAAGGCAATAAAAATAAGCAAAACGTAAAGCCGCTGCTTGAAAAATACCAATCCTCTGATGATACAGAAATACTCGTCGGAAAAAATAATAAGCAGAATGATTATTTAACAAACAAGGTGGCTGGCCGGGATGAAATATGGCTTCACACAAAGGACATTCCTGGGTCACATGTGGTTATCCGAAGCAAAGAGCCATCAGAAGAAGCCATTCTCGAGGCAGCGCAGATTGCAGCGTATTTCAGCAAAGCACGAAATTCAAGCTCTGTCCCAGTCGATTTCACCAAAGTGCGCCATGTGAAGAAACCAGCGGGAGCAAAGCCTGGATTTGTCATTTACGAACAGCAACAGACTGTTTACGTCACTCCCGATGAAGACCTGATTCTACAATTGAAAAAGTAAGCATAAGTAACCCGCCTGGAATTTTACCAACCGGCGGGTTTTGTTTTTGCTGGCAATGCTCAGGCAATAGCCTCTTTTTTCTTTTTATATTGTTTTACAAAGCCTATGATAGCTGGAATGAATGCAGTTGAAGAGACAATCATTAACGTAAGGAATAAATTTTCCACTACCCATGAGATATTCCCAAGGATGAATCCTGCCGTCAGCCAGAGTGCTGTCCAGATGAATCCCCCTATAATGTTATAGCTTAAGAATGTTCTATATTCATATCCAGTATATCCTGAAACAAATGGGACAGAGGTTCTCATAAGCGGAACAAATCTTGAGGCGGTAATGGCCACCCTTCCATAATCAGAAAGGAAATCTCTCGCCTTGCCGATCGATTTATCTGAGGTTAAGCGGTTTAGATAATGATTTTCGGAGTTTAACTTCCCTAGCTTTTTGCCGATGAAAAAATTCTGGCTGTCACCTAAAAAAGTTGCGGCTGCAAAGAGCATGAACAAGGTTTGGAAATTCAAGTCTCCCGTAGCAGCAAGGGTACCGCTGGCGAAGACCATTGAATCGCCTGGCAAAAATGTCAGGATCACAAAACCAGTTTTACAATAAACGATTAAGAACAGCATAATGTAAATCGCCGCTCCGAACTCATCGATATAATAGTGGAGACTAGTATCAATGTTTTTCAGTAATTGAAAGATTTCGTCCATTCTTATACCATCCCCTCTACTGGTCGTACTGTTACAACTGCTCATCTACTTCTATTGAAACACATTAATTGGTTATTGTGCCAACTGATTGCTGAAACAAAAGAATAAGATCTTATAATCTATTCATCGCCATGCAAAAAGCGTACCCTCTTAAAAAGGTACGCAAACAAAAACATTATTTTAGTTTTCCGCGTTTAAGTTTAGCTTTTTACTGATAGCCATTCTAGAGGGTTCTTCTGCCACTGAACCAAACTTTTTTGGTTTTCTCTGGTGATCAACCCTTTTTCCTCCGCTATAGTTGCCAGTGTAGTAAAATCAGTTAAAGAATAAGCGGTAATTTTCGCGCTCTTAAGCTGTTGAGCACCTTTTTCCAATCCATATGTAAAAATCGAAACAACACCAAGTACTTCACAGCCTGCTTCTCGCAATGCCTCAACTGCTTCAATAACACTGCCTCCGGTTGAAATTAAATCTTCAACAACCACGACCTTTTGTCCTTGCGTCACCTTACCTTCGATTTGATTCCCTTTTCCGTGCCCTTTTGCTTTAGAGCGAACATAGCTCATCGGCAAATCAAGAAGTTCGCTGACCCAGGCAGCATGAGGTATTCCGGCTGTAGCCGTTCCCGCGATCATCTCAGCATCCGGAAAATACTCAACAATCAAGCTTTTCAATCCTTCAGCTACCTTTCTGCGGATAGCTGGATAAGAGAGCGTGAGTCTGTTATCACAGTAGATCGGTGACTTCATTCCCGAAGACCATGTGAATGGATTGTCAGGCTGAAGGCTAACGGCTTCGATTTCCAGCAATGCTTCTGCTATTTCTCTTTTCATTGGTAAACACCCTTCCATTCATTTTTAATCTTCAGATAGCTTTCAAGTGTATTTGCAGCACGGGTAATCGGTCTGCCAACAACGATCGCCGAGATACCTTGTTCTCTTGCAAACTCAGGAGTTGCTGTACGCTTCTGGTCCTGCGAGCTGCTGTCCACCGGGCGGATACCCGGTGTGACGGTCAAGAATTCTGTACCCAATTGGCTGTGAATGAGCCTTGCTTCATGAGGGGAACAGACAACTCCATCTAGACCGGACTTTTTAGCTAATGTCGCATAATTCATAACCGACTCTTGTAACGACACCCTGATGAGCTGTTCGGAATTGACCTGGATTTCTGAAGTACTTGTCAGTTGAGTGACTGCAATGCAAGCTGGACGCTTAAGGCCTGGATGAGTGCCTGCATCAAGTCCTTCGATTGCTGCTGCCATCATTTCCGAACCCCCTGCGGCATGGACATTGACTAAGTCGCACCCCAAACCTGCGAGCACCTTCATAGCACTTTTTACAGTATTAGGGATGTCGTGGAGTTTCAGGTCAAGGAAGATTTTATGATTCTGCTTCTTTAACTCCTCAATGATTGACGGCCCCTCACCATAAAAAAGCTCCATTCCAACCTTCACAAAAAGCTGTTCATTTTCAAATGGTTCAAGGAACTCAAGCACCTTTGACTTGTTCGGGAAATCAAGGGCGATAATAAGCGAGTCTTTCATTCTTCTTCCAGCTCCTTCCCGTAAGTTCTGTAATGTGGTCTGCCCCAAGCTTGGCAAGCCATTCAGGCAATTCTTCAATGATTTTGGGGCATACAAAAGGATCGACGAAATTATGGGTTCCGACCGCTGTCGCACTGGCACCGGCAAGGAAAAACTCAATGACATCTTCCGCTGACTGTATTCCTCCCATTCCGATGATCGGTATGGAGACGTGCTGGCTGACTTCATAGATCATCCTGATGGCAACTGGCTTCACGGAAGGCCCTGACAAGCCACCGGTCTTATTCGCAAGGATTGGCTGAGCTGTTGCCAGGTCAATTCTCATGCCCAGCAAAGTGTTGATCATGGTGATCC
This sequence comes from Mesobacillus sp. LC4, assembly GCF_053543455.1. Lineage (NCBI taxonomy): Bacteria > Bacillati > Bacillota > Bacilli > Caryophanales > Bacillaceae > Mesobacillus > Mesobacillus sp. LC4. Next base: position 38,778 of record NZ_JBGCUB010000005.1, on the reverse strand, counting down.
CGTCCGCTCCTCCATCCTCAACAGCCCTAGCGATCTTGACAATATCGGATACATTCGGAGAAAGCTTCACATATACAGGCACTTCAGACACTTCTTTTACCTTTCTGGTCAGCGCCTTCGCCATATCAGGATCCGTACCGAATGCGATCCCGCCAGTCTTGACATTTGGACAGGAAATGTTCAATTCAAGTGCATGGACATTCGGAGCTTTGGATAATTGTTCTGCTACCTTTACATAATCATCCTCTGTTGAACCAGCGATGTTCGCAATGATCGGCACATCAAACTGCTCGAGCCAAGGCAATTCTTCATTGAAGACCTTCTCGAGACCCGGATTCTGCAAGCCGATGGCGTTAAGCATTCCACCTGGTGTCTCGGCAACCCTCGGAGTCGGATTTCCAAATCTCGGTTCCGGGGTCGTAGCTTTTACCATGATTGCCCCTAAGAGACTCAAGTCGTACAGTTGGCCGAACTCTCTGCCGAAGCCAAAGCAGCCTGAAGCTGGCATAACTGGATTTTTCAGGTTTAACCCTGGCAGCTGGATTGATAGCGAACTCATATGACAACCTCCCCTGCTTGAAAAACTGGCCCATCACTGCAGACCTTTTTATAGGAAAATCCATGTGGATCATCCTTTGTATGGCAAACACATGCAAAGCAAGCACCGATACCGCATCCCATTCGCTCTTCAAGTGACAGATAGGTTTTTCGTGCATCATTTCTATTTTCAAGTGCCCTCAACATTGGTGTTGGACCGCATGCAAAGAGAAAGTCTGCCTCGAGACATAGTACATCAAGAACATTCGTAACAAACCCTTTCCTGCCATATGATCCATCTACAGTGGCCACATAGACTTCCCCGAATTCAGCCAGCTCTTTTTCATAAAAAACATCTTGAGCTGATTGGAATCCGATAATGGTTACAACGTTCACTCCTCTTCGGGCCAGCTGCTTAGCCAGCTCATACATCGGAGGAACACCAACACCACCGCCGACGAGGATAGCTGTCTGTCCCTGTTTCGCTTCCTCTACTGGGAAACCATTGCCTAAGGGTCCTAGTACATCAACTGTCGCTCCTTTTGTCTTACCGGCTAGCAGGGAAGTTCCTTTTCCCTGCCTGCGGTAAATTATCGTGTATGAACCCTCATTGATTGAAGCGATACTGATCGGCCTGCGCAAAAGCGGGTCAAATCCATCTGCCACCTTTACATGGACGAATTGTCCGGCCTGTTTCATTTCAGCAGAAAGCTCACCTTCAAGAACCAGTTCAAAGATGTCTTTGGCAATCTGCCTATTGCTCACTATTTTGCAGTTTTCCTGCCTGATCATATGAGAACACCTTCTCCGGCTGGCTCCATCGGCTTTAGGGCATCTGCTGAAAATGTCATAGATTCAATGACTCTTAAAATCGCTTTTGCTGTATCCAGTGATGTCAGGCATGGTACACCATTTTCTACAGATTCGCGGCGGATCCTGAATCCATCACGTTCTGGCTGCTTGCCTTTTGTCAGCGTATTGATGACCATCTGTGCCTCACCCTTGCGGATCACATCAATCAAGTTCGGTCCGTCAGCACCGATTTTTCCGACTGTCTTTACCTTAATGCCGGCATTCTCAAGATGTTTGGCTGTCCCTTCTGTCGCCATCAGTTGATAGCCAATGTTCGAGAATCTCTTCGCCAGTGCCAGAGCTTCTTCTTTATCCTTATCTGCTACTGTGAGGAGTACTGTGCCAAACTCCTTGAACTTCATCCCAGCTGCAACCATTCCTTTGTACAGAGCTTTCTCCAGAGTTGTATCTTTGCCCATAACTTCCCCGGTAGACTTCATTTCCGGTCCGAGGGTGATGTCCACCCTGCGTAATTTTTCAAACGAGAATACTGGTACCTTCACAAAAACTCCATGCTGCTCTGGAACAAGTCCTGTTTCGTAGCCTTGTTCTGGCAGGCTCTGGCCAAGAATGACCTTGGTAGCAATCTTCGCCATCGGAACATTCGTGATTTTGCTCAGGAATGGTACCGTACGGCTGGAGCGAGGGTTGACTTCAAGCACATAGACTTCCTCATTCGCAATGACATATTGTATATTCAGCAGCCCGACAATGTTCAATCCTCTAGCCAGATCAATCGTATAGTTTACAAGCTTTTGTTTTACTTCCTCACTTAGGCTTTGAGGCGGATACACACCGATTGAATCACCCGAGTGGACACCTGCTCTTTCGATATGCTCCATGATTCCCGGTATCAATACGTTCTCACCATCGGAAATTGCATCGACCTCCACTTCTTTTCCAGTCAGATAACGATCGATCAGCACAGGATATTCCGGATTGACTTTCACTGCGTTCTTCATATAGTGCAAGAGCTCTTCTTCCTTATAGACAATCTCCATTGCCCTGCCGCCGAGTACATAGGATGGTCTTACAAGGACTGGGTAGCCAATTTCCGATGCAATCAACGCTGCTTCTTCCACTGATTTCGCTGTGCTTCCCTTTGGAAGAGGGATTTGTAGGTCGGATAGTGCATGCTCAAACTTGTCGCGGTCCTCTGCTCGATCCAGGTCCTCTAGGCTTGTTCCGAGAATTTCAACTCCCCTGTCAACAAGCTTTGAAGCTAGGTTTATCGCAGTTTGCCCGCCGAATTGAACGACCGCTCCAACCGGTTTTTCAAGATTGATAATGTTCATGACATCCTCGATGGTTAATGGTTCAAAGTACAGTTTATCCGAGATGCTGAAATCGGTAGAGACCGTTTCAGGATTGTTATTGACGATGATGGCCTCGTAACCCGCTTCCTTGATGGCTTTGACGGAATGGACGGTTGCGTAATCGAATTCGATTCCCTGCCCAATCCTGATTGGTCCGGACCCAAGTACGATGACGCTTTTTCTTTCTGTCACTACTGATTCATTTTCTTCTTCATATGTGCTATAAAAGTATGGAGTTTCTGATTCGAACTCAGCGGCACATGTATCGACCATTTTAAATACCGGAGTCAGGCTATTCTCAAGCCGCCACTGGTATACTTCCTTTTCTTCCACATTCCACAGATCGGCGATGACTTTGTCGGCAAATCCTTTGCGCTTTGCTGATTTGGCTGTTTCCAGGTCAAACTTCTTCTCAGCGATCTCTTGCTCAAAAGCTATCAATCTCTCTAATTTATGAAGGAAGAATAAATCTATTTTGCTCCAGTTGTGGATCGTTTCAATCGAAACGCTTCTTCTGATTGCCTCTGCAATGTAGAAAAGTCTTTCGTCTCCAGCCTTGCGAATTCTCTTTTCAAGTAATTCATCCGTGATTTCATTTTTATTATTCAGAGAAAGGTGGATCACATCGGCTTCTAGAGATCGGATGGCTTTTAACAATGACTCTTCGAAAGTGCGCCCTATTGCCATTACTTCACCAGTTGCTTTCATCTGAGTTCCAAGTGTGCGGTTCGCAGATTCGAATTTATCAAAGGGCCAGCGCGGGATTTTGGTTACCACATAATCAAGCGCAGGCTCAAAGCAGGCATAAGTTTTCCCCGTAACTGGGTTCAGCATTTCATCAAGTGTCAATCCTACCGCAATTTTCGCTGCAAGCTTGGCAATTGGATAGCCCGTTGCCTTCGATGCAAGGGCAGAGGATCGGCTGACCCGCGGATTCACTTCGATGACATAATAGTTAAAGCTGTCTGGATCAAGTGCCAGCTGGACATTGCAGCCGCCTTCGATTTTAAGGGCCCTGATGATTTTCAAGCTGGCATTCCTCAGAAGCTGATACTCGCGGTCACTCAATGTCTGACTTGGTGCGACGACAATGGAATCTCCTGTATGGACACCGACTGGATCGAAATTTTCCATATTGCAGACAACAATGGCATTGTCATTGCTGTCACGCATGACTTCATATTCGATTTCCTTGAAACCGGCAATGCTTTTTTCAAGCAGGCATTGTCCTACTGGGCTGTTTTTAATACCACTTGTCACGATTTCAATCAATTCTTTTTCATTGCTGCAAATTCCGCCGCCAGTTCCTCCCATCGTAAAAGCAGGGCGGACGATCACTGGATATCCGACTCTCTCCACAAAGGTGTAGGCTTCATCAAGGTTGTGGATGATGTCGCTGTCAGGGACGGGCTGTCCGAGCTCGTTCATCAGGCTTCTGAAAAGTTCCCTGTCTTCTGCCTGGTTGATTGCATCAAGTTTCGTCCCGAGAATTTCCACATTGCATTCTTCCAACACTCCTGCTTTCGCTAGTTCCACAGCCAGGTTTAATCCTGTTTGACCTCCAAGTGTCGGCAGGATGGCATCCGGGCGCTCTTTGCGAATGATCCTTGCCACAAATTCAAGAGTAAGAGGCTCTATGTATACAACATCTGCGATTTCCGTGTCCGTCATGATTGTAGCGGGATTCGAGTTGACGAGGATTACCTTATAACCTTCTTCACGCAATGCGATGCATGCCTGCGTTCCTGCATAATCGAATTCTGCCGCCTGGCCGATGATAATCGGGCCAGATCCTATAACTAAAATACTGTTAACATCTTTACGCTTTGGCATATGTGACAGCCTCCTTTTTTTCTGCTTCAACTAGCTCGATGAATTGGTTGAATAATCCGTTCGCATCCTCCGGTCCTGGTGATGCTTCAGGGTGATATTGGACTGTGAATGCTGCCGCTGTCTTATGGGCAAGCCCCTCGATCGTCCCGTCATTCAAAGCTATATGTGTAACCTCAAGCTCTGTTCCTGTTACAGAGTCTTCTTTAACGGTATATCCATGGTTTTGGGACGTCAGTGCTACCTTCCCTGTTCGTAAATCCTTTACAGGATGGTTCGAACCGCGATGACCGAATTTCATCTTTTCTGTATCTGCTCCGCATGCTAGTGCAAACAACTGATGTCCGAGACAAATTCCGAACATTGGAACCTTCCCCAGCAAGCTTTTGATCATTTGTATTGCTTCTGGAACATCCTTCGGGTCCCCAGGTCCATTTGACAGCATGATGCCATCAGGGCTAAGGCTGAGTATTTCGTCGGCAGTCGTATTATAAGGGACGACAACCACATCACAATTACGATCATTCAGCTCTCGCAATATCCCATGCTTCAGGCCGAAGTCAACCAGGACCACCCTGTGTCCGCGGCCAGGACTCGGATAAGCTGTTTTCGTTGATACTTGCTTTACCTGATCATTCGGCAGGCTTCTGCTCTTTAATGTGGCAATGACTTCATCAGGGTCATGATCCATTCCGCAGATGGAACCTTTCAATGTCCCATGCTGGCGAATGATCTTCGTCAACTTTCTAGTATCAATCCCGGCTATGCCAGGTATGTTTTTCATTTTTAGGTAAGCATCCAGAGGAAGTTCAGAGCGCCAATTTGATGGAAAGTCAGCATTCTCCCTTACGACGAGACCCTGGACTGCAGGGTTGATTGATTCAAAATCATCTCGATTGATGCCGTAGTTACCGATTAGCGGGTATGTCAGTGTCACAATTTGTCCGCAGTATGATGGATCTGACAAAATTTCCTGGTAGCCAGTCATTCCTGTATTGAATACCACTTCTCCTGCCGTCGCTGTTTCACTGCCAAAGCCTTCTCCAACAAATACCGTGCCATCTTCCAAAATCAACTGCTTTTTCATGCGGTCACAACTCCCTTTTCCCAGACTATTTTTCCTTCAGCAATCGTAAGTACAGGCCACCCTTGGCAGCTCCAGCCTGCGAATGGTGTATTTTTCCCTTTTGATAAGAATTCATCTGCATTGATTTCTTTTTCTTCATCAAGATCAATCAATACAATATCCGCTGGTGCCCCAGCCTTCAGCTCACCATAAGGCAATCCGAATGCTTTCGCGGGTTTGACAGTCAAAAATTCAATCAACTGTTCTAAGGTAATGACATTTGTTTTGACCATATGTGTATACAGGAGAGGAAATGCTGTTTCTAGTCCGACAATCCCAAAAGGAGCAAGTTGAATTCCTTCTGCTTTCTCCTCGATTGTATGCGGGGCGTGGTCGGTGGCGATAAAATCGATCGTCCCGTCCAGCAGCCCTTGGATCAAGGCCTCCTGGTCAGCCTTGCTACGGAGCGGAGGATTCATTTTATAGTTGGCATCATTCCCGGTAATGTCATCTTCATTTAAAAGCAGATGATGCGGTGTTACCTCTGCCGTAACCTTTATGCCATATCTCTTTGCATCCCGGACTGCCCTGACCGATTCTTTCGTGCTGATATGGCAGACGTGGTAGTGGCAGCCTGCCTCTTCGGCGAGTAAAATATCCCTTGCTATATGTACAGATTCGCAAACTGACGGGATTCCGTTGATTCCCAGTTCAGCGGCTTTTTTTCCTTCATGGAGTGAGCCCTTATTGATCAATGTATTCTCTTCGCAATGTGCAACTATTGCCATATCAAGCTTTGCCGCCCTTTTCATTGCCTCGAGCATCATTCCTGCAGATTGGACACCCACACCGTCATCTGTCAGCGCGAAAGCTCCAGCTTCTTTTAATCCAGCGAAATCCGTCAGCTCCTGGCCAAGCTCCCTGACTGTGATCGATGCATAAGGCAAAACTCTTGTGGAAGCTGTTTGTTTTATTTTTTCCTGTAGCCATTCCATCTGTTCTTTTGAATCAGGAACTGGTCTCGTATTCGGCATGGCAGCAACAGTTGTGAATCCTCCTCTTGCAGCCGCCAGTGTACCAGTTGCAATCGTTTCTTTCTTTTCACCACCTGGTTCACGAAGGTGGACATGCAGGTCTACAAATCCCGGTGCAATAAGCTTGCCTTCAGCATCAATGATTTGATCGGCTTCAGTCGATAAACCAGTTTGTATCTTCGTAATTTTTCCGTCCTCTATTAAAATATCTTTCACTTCAAATCCTGCTTCAGTAAGCAATCTGCCATTTTTGATCAACATTGTCATTCTTCATTCCCCCATTCCTATTTTCAAGTGCCCTTTTTAACACTGCCATCCTGATGTACACGCCATTTTCCATTTGTTTAAAAATCCGTGATTTCGGACTTTCAACTAATTCATCTGCGATTTCGACTCCGCGATTGACTGGTGCCGGATGAAGAATGATGCTGCCTTTTTTCATCATCTTTTCTCTTTCAATTGTCAAACCATAGTTTCGGTGATATTCATTCTTATCAAATATCAGCTTGCCGTCATGCCGTTCATGCTGGACTCTCAGCAACATCACCACATCCGCCAACTGGATCGCCTCGTCTACTGACAAATAAGAACAGCCGTGGGGAAGCTTGTTTTGGTCCACCCACTCTTCAGGTCCTGAAAAAACCACCTTTGCCCCCAGCCTTACAAGGGCGTCTGCATTAGACCTTGCAACACGGCTATGTAGGATATCTCCGATAATTGTGACTGTAAGCCCTGTAAAGCTTCCGTACTCTTGCTGGATTGTCATCAAATCTAGCAAGGATTGTGTTGGATGATGGCCTCTGCCATCGCCGGCATTGATGATGGGAATCGAAATCCCATTTTCGAGTTCAGAGAAGTAATTATCTGCATTATGTCTGATCACGACTGCGTCGGTGCCGATTGCTTCAAGTGTTTTAACGGTGTCATACAAGGTTTCGCCTTTTAAGACGCTTGATGTCTGGACCTCAAAGGGAATCACCTCGAGTCCCAGCTTACGTTCAGCCACCTCAAAGCTGGATTTTGTCCTTGTGCTTGGTTCATAAAATAAATTGCTGATGAACACCTTTTTAACAGGCTGCCAGGTTTTCCCGCTGGAAAATTCACTAGCTGACAGAATGATATCCTGTATCTCTTTTGTACTAAGCTGAGATGTTGTCAGTAAATCCCATTTCATGTCCATTTCCCCTCCTTTTTTTCAAGAAAAAAAGCACCCTGTTTTCTGATCAACAGGGTGCTTAATCATGAGCGAGCCGGCATAAACCCTGTTTGATAGGGTTTGCATGCATCTTAAATAAGCCGGTTCGCTCATAACACCCTTTTAAGCCTCTCAGGACTTTATTAAAAGGTGGTACTATGCTACATCGTTCTTTTGCTCAGTTTTTTTTTCAGTTTCTGTTTCAAACATGTCTTCTTCTGGTTCTGGACGACCAGGAAGTACAAGGTTAAGGATGACACCAATTAATGCGGCTAAAGCCATTCCATGAATTTCGAAGTTCTCATTCAGCTTAATGAATGCTCCGCCAATCCCGATTACAAGGATGACCGATGAGACGACCAGGTTGCGCGTGTTGCCAAAATCGATTTTGCTGTCCACCAGCATTCTCAAACCTGATGAAGCGATGATCCCGAAGAGCAGGATGGATACTCCACCCATGACCGGAGTTGGGATTGAGCTGATCAGGGCTGTGATTTTACCGATGAATCCAAATACTGTTGCGATGATGGCTGCTCCAAGCAGGACATACACGCTGTATACTCTAGTGATCGCAAGGACACCGATATTTTCACCATAGGTTGTCTTTGGCGGTCCGCCGATCAAGCCTGAAATCATTGTTGCCATTCCATCACCAAGGATGGAGCGGTGAAGACCTGGTTCTTTAATATAATCCCTTCCAACAACCTTACTCAGTACAAGCTGGTGGCCAATATGCTCTGATAATGTAACGATTGCTACCGGAACCATCAGCATGACGATTTCCAAGTTGATACTTACATTGTAATGTACGAATGGGAAGATGAAGTCTGGCATTTCGAATAAATCTGCCTCTTTTACCCCGCTGAAATCCACGATGCCTATTGCCATTGAGTATAAATACCCCACAATGATTCCAGCTAGGATTGGGACCATGCTGAGCATGCCCTTTCCGTAAATCGAGAAGACGATTGTAGCTGCCAGCGTTACTAAAGCTGCCGAGAAGTGAATCAAGCTGTACTCAGTAGTGCCTGGGACATTCATTGCCATGCTGACCGCTGTGCCAGCTAGTGAGAGGCCGATGACAATGATGACTGGACCGACTACGACTGGTGGCAGCAAGCGCATGATCCAGCGGTAGCCTGCCTTTTTAATGATCAGGGCGACAATTCCATATACAAGTCCTGCCAGGAAGGTTCCAACCATGGCCGCACCTGGCCCCCCGCCTGCTTTAGCGGCGATGACTGGTGCGATGAAAGCGAAGGATGAACCAAGATAAGCTGGAACCTGGAATTTTGTGATGATCAGGAAGGCGATCGTTCCAAGGCCGCTGGAAATCAAAGCGATTGCCGGGCTTAAGCCCACCAGATACGGTACAAGGATTGTAGCGCCAAACATGGCGAATAAGTGCTGAATGCTAAGTGTGAACCATTGGAATGGTGATGGTACGTCTTTAATATCTAGGATTGGTTTGTTCATGTTTATTCCCCTTTCTTTTTTGTACAAAAAAACCCTCTTTGCCAGTAGATACAAAGAGGGTATGGGTTAAAAAAACCCGCACAAAGCCATCAGCCATGCGTTCCCCCTTTTCAGCCTCTCTGGACTGCATTTAAAAGGGCTCTATTTATTTTTCAAAAATGCTTACGCGTTCTTCTTCATCTACTTCCTGGAGTTCGACGACGATTCTTTCCGAGCTTGATGTCGGGATGTTCTTGCCTACAAAATCTGCTCTGATCGGCAGCTCCCTGTGTCCCCTGTCGACCAGCACAGCAAGCTGTATGGTCGCTGGGCGGCCGATATCAATCAAAGCATCCATACCTGCGCGGACTGTCCTGCCAGTATACAGAACATCATCCACCAGGATCACTTTTTTATTTGAAATGTCGACCGGTATATCCGAACCTTTTACTTCAGGCTCCTGGTCATTCGTCTTCTTCGTCAAATCGTCGCGATATAATGTGATGTCGAGCTCACCTACCGCGATTTCCGCACCTTCAATCTCACGGATTCTTTCGGCCAGCCTTTTCGCGATATAAATCCCTCTGGTGCGGATTCCAACAAGCACGCTGTCTTCGATTCCCTTGTTTCTTTCAATGATTTCATGGGCAATCCTCGTCAGGGCCCTGCGGATTCCCTGGTTGTCAAGCACAACTGCTTTTTCTGCCATTTGTTTTCACTCCTTCTCTATTTACGATTGAAAACGGAATAATACTCGCAAAAAACCCTCTTGTCTGTTATTAGGCAAGAGGGTAAACGTGTGGTGTTAGCATGCAGCAGGACACATTGAATGCCTGTTGCAAATCCGTTTCCTTCTCAGCCTCACGGGACTGTCTTTAAAGGACTTATTAAACTATAGTCATCTTAAAATAGATGTTGAACTTTGTCAACGGTTTTCTCTTAAATCGTTTAAAAGCATGACAAAGTACTCAGGCAGCGGAGCTTCAAACTCCAGATACTCACCTGTCCTTGGATGATCGAAACCAAGCAGTCCGGCATGCAAAGCCTGTCCACCAAGATCGAGCGTCTTTTTCGGGCCATATTTGGGATCTCCTGCCAAAGGATAACCAATGTATTTCATATGAACACGAATTTGGTGCGTCCTGCCAGTTTCAAGCTGGCACTCAACAAAGGTAAAGTCCTTGAACCTTTCAAGAACATTAAAATGTGTGACGGCATGCTTGCCATTATCGACTACTGTCATGCTCTGGCGGTCTTTTTGATCGCGCCCAAGCGGAGCATCGATCGTACCATGGTCGTGCTGGATATTTCCATGGACGAGCGCCTTGTATTTTCGAGTAACACTTTTGGCTACAAGCTGGTTTACCAGGCTTTCATGAGCCATATCATTCTTTGCCACCATCAGGAGTCCGGAAGTATCCTTATCAATCCTATGGACGATTCCAGGGCGAAGTATGCCATTTATGCCTGATAAGTCTTTGCAATGAGCCATAAGCCCGTTAACTAGTGTCCCAGACATATGTCCAGGTGCGGGATGGACGACCATACCCTTAGGCTTGTTCACAACAAGGACATCTGCATCCTCATAAAAAATCTCAAGATCCATTTCCTCAGGAATGACATCCAATACTTCAGGATCCGGGATGCTGATTTCAAGCTTGTCATTCAAACCGCATTTATAATTCGTTTTGATTTGTGCACCATTAACAAGAACGTTCCCATCCTTGATCCATTGCTGGACCTGACTCCTCGACCAATCTGCGTCGAGTGTCGAAATAACTTTATCTATTCTGTCACCAGCCTGTTCCTCACTGATGATGTGTTCCATTTTCTCCATAAGCTTTTCTTTTCGCCTCTCTCTCTTCCCTGATCATGTCAATCATCAATAATCCTACACCAACTACCAGCGCAGAATCCGCGATATTGAAGATCGGGAAATCGTATCCAAAAATATAGGTGTTGATGAAATCCACCACTTCTTTTCGGTATACCCTGTCGATAAAATTCCCAATCGCCCCGCCCAGCATAAAACCAAGCGAAACACCAAGCAGCAGCTTGCCTTTAGCTGCTTTTTGAATATAAATGACAAGGCCAATAATAACTATCACAGTGATGACATAGAAGAACCACATTTGACCTTGCAGGATTCCCCACGCAGCACCACGGTTACGGTGCGAAGTGATATAAAAGATATTCTCTATGACCTTTATGCTCTCCCCAAGCTCCATGTTTTTGACAATCAGCCATTTTGTAACCTGGTCAAGCAAGATAACAAACAGTGCAATTATGTAATAAAACACAAAGGTAACCTCCACATCCACAGCAATTCATTACCTTTGCATTTTAGCACATAAAAGATCAAAACGACAGATTTACTGACATTGAAAGTGGTAAAACCCCATGAACAAAGAAATTTCTATTCATATTGGCTGATTTGGATCATGAAAACGATCTGTCCAATTGGTTTATTGGGGTAAAATATTTTTTATTGGCGATTTTACATTTTTATTGGCGACTTGGAAATTTTTATTGATTTTTTCCAGCTACTGCAGCATCAGAATAATTCTTCCGAAAGAACTGTTCAAAACTTATGAATAAATCGGTTTTCGGTAGTATTGCTCCATATCGTCCAATTCGACAGCAGATTTTGCGGTAGGAATTGACTGTAAAAATTCATATGGCAAATACTCACCGGATATTTCACATTTTCCATACTCACCATTTTCCATCTTTTCCAGTGCTGCTTCGATATCGCGAAGCTCATCTTTGATATAATGTAAAATTCTTTCGTCTCTCTGTCCGTAATTCAGGTACGTTAACAATTCTGTTCTTGTTTCGCGGAGCTCATTGTAAATGTAATCGAGATTACTTTGCATATATCTGCCCCCGTTCCTGTTTACAGCTATTATTTCCCGTAACATTTTACTGACTCAGTTAAACTTTTTACATGTACTGCAGGATTTCCCAAGCATAGAAAAAACTCCGGGCATAAACCCGGAGTCTCATTTTAGCGTATTAGTAATTCTCTTTGACTACAGTTGCACATCGCTCACAAAGTGTTGGATGCTCTTCGACTTTTCCGACCTCTGGTGTAACGACCCAACATCTTTCACACGTTTCACCTTCAGCCTTTGTAACTACAATCGCAGTATTTTCAAGCTTGATTGCGTTGTCAGGAGCCTGGTCGTAGCTTCCAGCCACTTCGAAGCCTGATACAATGAATAGCTGGCTTAAGTTTTCAGAGATAGAATCCAGAAGCTCTTTTGTGCTGTCATTGACATATAGAGATACCTTTGCTGTCAGCGATTTGCCGATAACTTTTGAGTTTCTCGCTTCTTCAAGTGCCTTAAGGACATCATCACGGAGCTTCATGAACGCATTCCATTTATTTTCAAGCGCTTCTGCATTTTCAATTTCTTTCGCTTCAGGCATATCTGTCAGCTGGACGCTGTCTCCTTTAGCTGAAGGAATGAATCCCCACACCTCATCAGCTGTGTGAGAAAGGATCGGTGCAGTGAGCTTAACCAGCGCAAGCAGGCTCTCGTGCAATACGGTCTGGATTGCGCGGCGATCAGAATGATTGGCTGCTTCGATGTAAAGGACATCCTTTGCAAAATCAAGATAGAACGCACTTAAGTCAAGCGTACAGAAGTTGTTGACCGCATGGTAGACACCTGCAAATTCGTAATTGTCATATGCATTGCGAACATATTTGATCAATTTGTTCAGCTTCACAAGCATGAACTGGTCAACTTCACGCAGCTGTTCGAATGGAACTGCATCTGTTTCAGGATTGAAATCAGAAAGATTACCAAGCAAGAACCTGAACGTGTTGCGGATTTTACGGTAAACTTCAGCAACCTGCTTAAGGATCGCATCAGAAACACGTACATCTGATTGATAATCGACGGAAGCAACCCATAGACGGAGGATATCTGCACCCAACTGGTTCATGACCTTTGCAGGGACGACAACGTTACCGATTGATTTACTCATCTTGCGGCCTTCGCCATCAAGTGCGAAACCATGACTCAGTACGCCTTTGTAAGGAGCTTTCCCTGTTACAGCAACTCCTGTTGATAATGAAGAGTTGAACCAGCCTCGATATTGGTCAGATCCTTCCAAATAAAGGTCTGCCGGGCGCTGAAGATCATCACGCTCTACAAGCACTGCCTGGTGAGATGAACCTGAGTCGAACCAAACGTCCATGATGTCTGTTTCTTTTGTAAACTGGCCATTAGGGCTGCCAGGATGACTGAAGCCTTCAGGAAGCAATTCCTTCGCTTCCTTTTCAAACCAGATATTTGATCCATGCTCACGGAAAAGGTTAGAAACATGTTCGATTGTTTCATCCGTGATGATTTCCTGGCCGTTCTCAGCGTAGAATACAGGAATTGGAACGCCCCATGCACGCTGACGGGAAATACACCAGTCACCACGGTCACGGACCATATTGAATAGTCTAGTTTCGCCCCATGCTGGAACCCATTTTGTTTCTTCAACCGCTTTTAGCAATTCACCGCGGAAATCCTTGATGGACGCGAACCACTGTGCTGTTGCACGGAAGATAACAGGTTTCTTTGTTCTCCAGTCATGCGGATAGGAGTGAGTGATAAAGCTTAGCTTTAGCAAGGCACCGGCTTCTTCTAGCTTTTCTGTGATTGGCTTGTTTGCCTGATCATAGAATAAACCTTCAAAACCTTCAGCTGTCATAACTCCTTTGTCATCGACAGGGCATAAAACTTCAAGTCCATACCTCTGGCCAACATGGAAGTCATCTTCACCGTGTCCAGGGGCAGTATGGACACACCCTGTACCAGCATCGGTCGTTACATGGTCACCTAGCATGACAAGGGAATCGCGACCGTACAATGGATGCTTCGCGAGAACTCCTTCAAGCTCCTTACCAGCAACTTTCTTAACGATCGAAGAATTTTCCCAGCCGATTTCATTCGTAACAGCCTCAAGCAATTCTTCAGCTACAAGGAATTTCCTTCCGTCAGCTTCTACTACAACATATGTCAATTCAGGATGTACGGAGATGCCAAGATTTGCTGGGATCGTCCATGGAGTCGTCGTCCAGATGACGATTTCAACATCCTGGTCGAGAACTCCCTTGCCGTCTTTTACAGGGAAGCCAACGTAGATGGAAGCAGAACGCTTATCCTGATACTCGATTTCAGCTTCAGCAAGGGCAGATTCACTTGATGGCGACCAGTAAACAGGCTTTTTGCCTTTATAGATGTATCCCTTTTTCGCCATATCGCCGAATACCTTGATTTGTTGTGCTTCATATTCTGGCTTCAAAGTGATATAAGGGTTTTCCCAGTCACCGCGAACACCCAAACGTTTGAACTGCTCACGCTGATTGTCGATTTGCTGGTAAGCATACTCTTCACATAGCTTCCTGAACTCTGCGACTGTCATTTCCTTGCGTTTTACACCTTTGTTCGTCAAAGCTTGCTCGATCGGCAATCCATGAGTGTCCCAGCCAGGTACATATGGCGAGCAAAAACCGCTCATTGATTTATAACGAACGATAAAATCTTTGAGGATTTTATTCAGAGCGTGACCCATATGGATATCACCGTTTGCGTACGGAGGTCCATCATGTAGGATGAACAGCGGACGATCTGCCGTGTGTTTTTGAACCTTTTGATAAATATTCATTTCTTCCCATTTTGCCTGGATTTCAGGTTCCCTGTTCGGAAGGTTTCCGCGCATTGGAAACTCGGTCTTCGGCATGAGCAAAGTGTCTTTGTACTCCATTCTATTGATCCTCCTATTTTTACCATTGCAACCAAGAAAGAAAACGATTTGGGAAAATAAAAAAACCTCCTCATCCCTGAAAAGGGACGAGAAGGTTTATATTCCCGCGGTACCACCCTAAATAGACATGACATGATCATCCTGTCCTCTTAGCATTCTTAACGCGAATGTCACGCCTGCACTTACTGATCCTTCCTGGATGTTCAGTTCGGAACTATCGGGTGATTTTCTGGCAATCCTCTTGTAATGGGCTTCCACCTTCCCCATTTCGCTAAAACAAGCATCTGGAACGCCATACTGTCCCTGTCATCGTTTCTTTCATCTATTGCACTTTGTTATGAAATTATATGCGAAACAGCGTGCCTGCGTCAAGCCAGTGAGTCTTCTTCTTCTCTGGCTGTCGCTTTTAATTCTGTTGAATCCAATTCATATTCAAGAAGGTGATCCCAATCATCTGTATTCAGCATATCAAGCTGTGCTTCGATCAGCATTTTGAATCTTGTCCTGAATACTTTAGATTGCTTCTTTAACTCTTCGATTTCCAAAGCGATTTTACGTGCTTTGGATAACGATTCGTTAATGATCCTGTCAGCGTTCTTTTCTGCTTCTTTGATGATCAGCTTAGCTTCCTTTTGTGCGTTGCGGCGGACTTCTTCGCCAGCTTCCTGTGCGATCACAATTGATTTATTCAATGTTTCTTCTATATTTGTAAAATGGCCAAGCCTTGAATTCATTTCATTCAGCTTTTCTTCAAGCTCTTTTTTCTCTCGGATAAGTAGTTCATAGTCCTTGATCACATTGTCAAGAAACTCATTTACTTCATCTTCATCATACCCGCGAAATCCCTTATTAAATTCTTTGTTGTGTATATCTAACGGCGTTAAAGGCATGACGCCACCTCCCATTAAGTTATAATCCTTTATGTACTTAAAGCTATGATTCGACAAATAAACTAAAAATCCTTCTTCTATACTATATAATTATTTTTTTCTCCCGGCAATAACTCGGTATTTATCTTTTTTTGTTTTTCCTTCAATTGTGATAATTTTTGCACGCCCATATCCTCGTGCGGAGATGACATCCCCTTCACCGCATTCAAATGCCGTATTTTCAATACCTGTCCAATTGACCTTTACCTGGCCGTGCTGGATGAGCAGCTGAGATTTTTGCCTTGATAGATTAAATAGAGCGGACATGACAGTATCAAGTCTCATCGAGGATACAGTGGTGGTCATTTCACTCCATTCCTCAGCAATTCCCACTGCCTTTTCAAGCGGGAGCTCGGACAAGGCAATCGAGGCTCTGCCAATCGATTCTAACTGTAAGCGGATATAATCGGCGACTTCCTCAGCTGCGAAGAACTGCACATCGTCTCCTTCAATGAGGATATCTCCAAATTTTCCACGTTTCAAACCGAGTGACATCAGGCTGCCTAAGACTTGACGGTGTTCAATATTCACAAACTTCTTTGCATAATTGATCCCAAATAGCTTCACCTGGAAATCCTCATCTTTAGCTTCCAGGTACTCTGGAAAAAGAAATGCCCGCTTTCTTTCGGTCCCCGGAGCGCCGCCGAACAGCTCCCATTTTACATCATGATGCTTCCCAATGACTGTGGCCAGGATCTGCTGTTCACGCGGATCAAGAAAATCAGTCAGTTTCGGAGCATAATTTTGCTCAACATATTCTTTCCAGTTAATCACCTGGTCAATAAATTCCCGTTCCTCTGGACGGAAATGCTGGTAGATACTCATTACAGTACTCCTTTTTGTTGCTTTGTTATAAAAACAAACAGGGTCTGATTCAGACCCTGCAAGATAAGAATTATCCTAATTAAAACCATGCAGCCAGCTGATATAAGCCTGAGACAGCAAAGCGCAATACAAGGAACGCAACGATTGGCGAAATATCAATCATACCGATTGAGGGAACAATCCTGCGGAAAGGCTCCAGGAATGGTTCGCAAATACGTGCTAAAAATTGTCCGATTGCCGTTTCCCTTGCATTAGGGAACCATGACATGAAAATATAAATAATCAGGGCCCACTGATAAAGACTGACTAATTGTGCTATTATGCCTATTACTAAATCCATCTAATCTACCACCTCGACTCTTGGTAATCCCGCTCCTGCATCAGTTCAGAAATATTCCCTGTTACTTCCACATTATCCGGGGTACATAAAAAGATATTCATGCCGATCCGCTGGATATCACCGCTGATCGCATAAACTGTTCCACTGAGGAAATCAACGATTCGCCTTGCCTGATCCTGTTCAATACGTTGAAGGTTCACAACGACTGCCCGCCGATTTTTCAAATGATCGGCAATATCCTGTGCTTCCGCATACATCCTAGGCTCCATCAGGATTACCTTGGATGATTTTTGCACACTCTGCAGGCTTACCACATTCTGCTTTTGCTGGACAGGCTGTTTATTGGGCTTGAAGGGTTCAGCTTCTTCCTCGAGCATTTCCTCATCATTATAGTCATATTCATCTTCCAGGAAAAAAAATGTCTTGATTTTTGATTTTAAGCTCATATTATTGCACCTCCGATTCATTGCCTACTAAGGCTGTGCCAATTCGCACCATAGTGGAACCTTCTCCAACCGCTATTTTAAAATCATTTGACATCCCCATTGACAACTCATTACATGGTGCATTTTCCAGCTGCAGCGCTTGTATTTCAACTTGGAGCTTTTTCAACGTCCTAAAGCAATCCCTGATGACCTGCTCGTCTTCAGTGTATGGAGCCATTGTCATCAATCCGCTTACTTCAATATTTTGATACTGTTCTAATTCTTGAACAAAACCAGTAACATCATCCGGCCTCAATCCATGCTTGCTCTCTTCTCCAGAGGCATTGACCTGAATCAGGCATTTCACCCTTGAATGGGCACGCTTATTGATTTCCTTTGCCAGCGAGAGCCTGTCCAGCGAGTGAATATATGTAACATGTTCGACGATGTTCTTTACTTTTCTTGTTTGCAATGACCCGATAAAATGCCAAACAGGCTTGTCCTGCAATTGGCTGATTTTTTGGAGCAATCCCTCATCCCTGTTTTCACCGAGATGGATTACACCGGCGTTGATCGCTTCTTGTGCCCTTTCAGGAGAAACATATTTCGTCACGGCGATGATTTTCACCTCGTCAGGGCTGCGGCCCACACCCTTACAGGCATCTGCTATTTGACTCTGGATAACCTCCAGATTTCCTTTTACGTTCATTATGGATGGCTATCCTCCTTCCAGCCGATATACGCCAACATGCGGCCAGCATTTCCCTTGTCCCGTCTATGCGAATAGAAATGCTCGCTATGGCAGCTTGTGCAATAATCGGTAACCTGTATATTCCCGTCTGCTACGCCTGCTTTTAACAGGACCTGTCGGTTCAATTCCTTTAAATCGAGAGAATATTGACCTTCACTAACTTGATTATATGGTAATTTATCGACACCATCTAGTATATTTTTCACTAAATTGATGACTCTCTCATCAACAATATAACATTTTTTGCATATTGATGGGCCAATTACGGCAGAAATATTTTCCGTTTTTGCTCCATTTTGCTGAAATTTGCTGATCATCTCGGCTGCGATGCCATGCACCGTACCCTTCCATCCAGCATGAGCGACTCCAATCAGCCTGGTCTCTGGTTCAATAAAATAAAGAGGTACGCAGTCTGCGTAACAAAGTGTCAAGAGGATTCCTTGCTCGTTTGTCAAAAAACCATCCGTTTCTGCAAAAGAAGAATCATAGTTCGTTGAACCTCTTCCTTGATCCAATTTTTCGACCCTGGCAATATGGATGTCATGAGTTTGTTCTGCTCCAACCCAGCCGGAGAGAGGGAATGCGATTTGATCGGCCAGCAGGCGACGATTTTCGCAAACCGCATTCTGTTCGTCTCCAACATGAAAACCGAAATTCAGACCGGTGAAAGCATCCTGATTACTTACACCGCCATTTTTTGTTGTGAACCCCACTTCAAGTCCAGGAAAAAATTCCATCCATTCTTTTATCACAAAGTATTCCTGACTTTTTAAGCTGAATGGCTCCATGGCTTTATACCTCACCTGTTTTTTGTCTAGTTTATCATATACAAGCCGCAGTACAACAGTATGACGGCCTTACTCATCACTTTCATTATGCTGCAGATACTCCCCGCTGTCTTTGTACCGGACCAAGATGACGTCCTCACCTATTTTCAGGATATTCCTCCAGGGAATGACAACTTCATCTTCCTTACCGAAGAATCCAAGCACCTTACCGGAACTTCCAATGACAACCGCTTCAATTTTACCCGTATTCAAATTGATCTCAAAATCCTCTATATTGCCAAGCCTTTTGCCATCCGAAACATTCACGACATCTTTAACTTGAAATTCTGTTACCTTAACCATACAGATCCCTCCGGATTTCACTTTGGTAGGTGTTAGCCCTTTTATAAATTATATGATGGGGAAACAGATGTATGATTTCTTCAGTCATTCCCTCTTTCAACGTAAGTGCCATGGTTAGGATTGTACCCCGTAAAAATGAAAAAGCTGCCCAAATAGGCAGCTTAACTTTGAATATTCTTATTCATTTGTTTGATCGCCGCTTTTTCGAGGCGGGACACCTGGGCTTGTGAGATGCCGATCTCATCAGCAACCTCCATTTGCGTCTTACCTTGGAAGAACCTCTTCCTTAAGATCAATTTTTCACGCTCATTCAAGCGTCTCATCCCTTCTTTCAGGGCAATTTCCTCTATCCAGTTCGTATCCTTATTTCGTTCATCACTTAGCTGGTCCATCACATAGATTGGATCACCGCCGTCATTATAAATCGGCTCGAACAAGGAGACGGGATCCTGGATGGCATCGAGGGCGAAAACGATTTCTTCGTGTGGCACTTCAAGTACCTTGGCAATTTCCTCTGCAGTCGGCTCCCTTGATGCTTCACTCATCAGCTTTTCTCGTACTTGGAGAGCCTTGTAAGCTATATCCCTTAATGAACGGGAAACTCTTATTGGATTATTGTCTCTTAAATAGCGTCTAATTTCGCCAATGATCATCGGGACGGCATAGGTGGAAAACTTAACATTTTGTCCGAGATCGAAATTATCGATGGATTTCATAAGGCCAATACATCCGACCTGGAATAGGTCGTCAACAAACTCGCCCCGGTTATTAAAACGCTGGATTACACTTAAAACAAGCCTCAGGTTCCCATTCACAAGTTTCTCTCTTGCTGTGATGTCACCGCTTTGCATTTCTCTGAACAATTTTCTCATTTCCTCGTTTTTTAGAACGGGAAGCTTTGATGTATCAACACCGCAAATTTCAACTTTGTTTCGTGTCAATCTTTTCCCTCCTCACAGGAGCTGCTGTCAAAAATCAGTATCTCCGCAAGAAGGAAAAATATGCACTATTTACCGGAAGCCTGGATTGGATTCAGGAAGAATACTCCAGTTAACCGCTGATTTATCACGGTTATCAAGAAGAAAAATATTTTCTTGAAAATTTTTCTGCTATACCATTTTATTGAATTCTTTACGTAAACGTTTGATGATTCTCTTTTCAAGACGTGAAATATAGGACTGTGAAATACCCAGCATATCCGCCACATCCTTCTGTGTCTTCTCCTCGCCGCTGCCAAGTCCAAAACGCAATTCCATGATTTGCTTTTCACGGTCGGAAAGCTGTTGCAGCGCTTTAACCAGCAGTTTTTTATCTACATTGGACTCAAGGTCCTTTGTGATTATATCATCATCTGTTCCAAGAACATCGGACAAAAGAAGTTCATTTCCATCCCAGTCAATATTCAGGGGCTCATCAAAGGAAACTTCTGAGCGAAGTTTATTATTCCTTCGCAGATACATGAGGATCTCATTTTCAATACATCTGGAAGCATAGGTTGCCAGCTTGATTTTCTTCTCAGGGTTAAAGGTATTCACCGCTTTAATCAAACCGATGGTTCCAATACTGATTAAATCTTCAATATTGATGCCTGTGTTTTCGAATTTGCGCGCGATGTAGACTACTAGTCTCAGATTCCTTTCAATCAAGATCGACCTCGCTGCTTTATCCCCATTTGGAAGTTTATTCAACAGCACTTCTTCTTCTTCTTTCGTTAAAGGAGGTGGCAACGCTTCGCTACCGCCGATATAATATATTTCATCTGTTTTCAAGCCTAGTTTCATTAATAATTTATACCAGTAATAGGATATCCGAAGCCGCAAATTTTTCATTGATTGTCCTCCTTCTAAATTATGTATTTCTGAGTATAGTAATATTAACTTACCTTCACACCCTGCTCTGTCTTTGACATTCCTGCCAGCATCTTAGGGTGAATAATGCATTGGAAACTGCCATCAGCCGATAATTCTTGAGCACTAAAAGATATCAATCCCTTCTTAGCAATAAAAGTACTTTCGTTTGTCGTGATCTTAATGTTGTCTGGTTGAAAGGCAATGATTAATTGATGTTCTTGTCCGACAACCTTACATGGTATAATTCTCATTCGATTTTCCAGCTGAGGCGAAAAATTTCCATCTCCTGTTAACACGCTGTCGGGATTTTCCGCAATCCTTTTGATTTCACTCGGCATATGATCCAAACAATTTGCAATGGATAAAATCATGACCGGCATTTTGGAAATAGGATCATAAAGTTGGTTGCCACTGTCGATTAGCCCTTTTACGCTGAAATCCATCTCCATGAACCTCACCTCCACATCTGCCAGTGATTCATACTGAATCTTGGTCATTTCGAATTGTTCAATATTTCTCTTCGAAAAATGCCAGGCGAGCGGGAAGCCGAGCAATACAAACAACCAGCTGATTGGATCGCCAAACCCTTTAATATGATTCATGGCTACATTCGATGCCAGGTCCATATCAAATTGGATAAAGTAATGCACCCCTGTCAAAGTTCCCCCCAACAGAAAGGTCGTTACATAAAAGGTCATGAGCGACTTAATGAAGAAACGGAATCTTTTATATCCAAAGACTGCCAGGACCATCATGATTGAAAAGATCAGCTTACCTACCGGGTGACCCGCAGCAGCATGAAACGGAGTAATACTTAATATAATGAGCAATGAACCAATAGCCCCTCCCAAAGCCAATCGCCAAATCTTAACCTGTCTTTTCAGGATAATGGCGGTCAGGTATAGAAGGAATGCATCAAATAATAGATTCAAAGCCCAGATGACATCCAGATAGACCTTCACCTCTCATCCTCCTAAGAAAAGCCCGGTGCGCTGAGCGAGATTCCAATATTCCGTTCACTGCAAAGGGTGCAAACATTCGATTTTTAAAGTGCTGACCCTTTTAAACTGCTGATGGTAACAAAAAAACAAACTGGGTCCAAGCGATCACCGCACAAGCGCACTTCCTATACGGTTTGCTTTTGCTCTATCATTCCGTTACGGAAAAGTATATCGTCATTGGCCTATGAAGTGTGTCACATTCTGGCAACAAAACAACAGAGATTTTCACTTTTACCTTCGGATTTTGTCAATTTTCAGATTTTTCTTCCAAAGATAAAAATGAAGCTGGTTTAATAGGAGGCCAATGTTTTTCTCAGACAGCCACGAAGAATTTTGTTTAATAGTTTATTGGACAACATAAAAAGGGCATAGCCGGTTCGGCTATGCCCTATAAAGTAAAATTTATCGTCTTCTGTTGCGATTGCGCAGGAATGTAGGAATATCAAGAGCATCGTCACCCTGTGGTGCCTGATTGCTTCTTGGTGCTTCCTGCTGAATTTCTTCACGTTTTGGCTGTTCACGCTTGATTGCACCCATTCCTGGTTTTTGCTGCCCCCCAAAACCAGGTCTTGTTGGCTTAGGCTGGATGACTTCCTCATTGAAGCCAGTCGCAATGACCGTAACAATGATTTCATCTTTCAGGTTTTCGTTGATAACGGAACCAAAGATCATGTTCACATCCTGATCTGAAGCAGAAGCGACAATATCAGCAGCTTCCTGAACTTCATAAAGGCTCAAATTCGTTCCGCCTGTTATGTTCATAAGGACACCCTGTGCTCCGTCAAGAGATGTTTCAAGCAATGGAGATGAAATCGCCTTTTTGGCTGCTTCAGTAGCACGATTTTCACCTGATGCAACACCAATACCCATCAAAGCGGATCCTTTGTTTGACATGATTGTCTTCACATCAGCAAAGTCTAGGTTGATCAGTCCTGGTGTAGCGATCAAGTCAGAAATCCCCTGAACACCCTGGCGAAGAACGTTATCCGCTTCACGGAAGGCTTCAAGCATCGGAGTGCTCTTATCAACGATCTCAAGCAAACGATCATTCGGAATGACGATCAGCGTATCTACTGCTTCCTTCATTGACGAAATTCCGCCGCCGGCTTGTCCAGCACGCTTGCGGCCTTCGAAAGTGAATGGACGTGTAACAACACCCACAGTCAAAGCACCAAGGTCTTTAGCAATTTGAGCGATTACAGGAGCTGCACCTGTACCAGTTCCTCCGCCCATGCCGGCAGTCACGAATACCATATCCGCACCTTTCAGCACTTCTTCAATCTGCTCTTTGCTTTCTTCTGCAGCCTTCTTCCCTACTTCAGGATTAGCTCCTGCACCAAGTCCACGCGTCAATTTCGCGCCGATTTGCATTCTGATTTCAGCTTTGGACAGGTTAAGCGCCTGTGCGTCTGTGTTGACCGCGATGAATTCCACACCTTGTACGCCGTGTTCGATCATTCGGTTAACCGCATTATTTCCGCCGCCGCCAACACCGATAACTTTTATAGTAGCAAGTGAATCTAAATTCGTATCAAATTCCAACATGACAAATCCTCCTAATTCGCCGATTTCCTGTTAGCTCTGATTATTCAAAAAAGTAGCCAAGAAATTTCTTCATTCTTGAGGTGACTTTTTCTTCAGGCTGTTTCTCAGGCTTCGATTTTGGATGCGGCTGTTTTTGAACTCTCTTTTCCTTCGGTTCGATTTCACTAAAAGCTGCTTCCATTTTCTTTCCTTTTAATTTCGCGTTCTTATATGCAAATTGGATTAATCCGACCGCTGTCGTGTACTGGGGTTCCCTTACACCAATATAATCCGGAATCGCAATTCTTACCCGGCTTTGAAAAATATCCTGGGCAAGTTCCAAAACTCCTTGCATATTTGCTGTTCCACCTGTTAGGACAAAACCGCCTGGCAAGTCCCTTATGTTCATCTGTTTCAACTCATCCTGGACAAGGGAGAAGATCTCTTCCATTCTTGCCTCGATGATATCGGCTACTTCCAGCTGATTGAACTGCTGCTGCTGGTCACTGCCAATAATTGAAACCTCGAATAATTCTTCTTCTGATGCATGGTCATAAAAGGCATGTCCATGCTTCAATTTCAATTTATCCGCTTCTTCAGTTGTGGTTCGCAAACCGATTGATAAGTCCTTAGTGATATGGTCTCCTCCAACCGGAATGACAGATGTACCTCTTAAGTGTCCATTCTCAAAGACAGCGACTGTAGAAGAACCGCCTCCGATATCAATCATAGCGACACCCATATTCTTTTCATCCTTTGAGAGTGCAAATGCACCCGCGGCTAAAGGCTGAAGGCCGATATCCACGATTTCAAGTCCCGCACGCTCAACACAACGAAGAGTATTATGTAAGATAGTCTTTGACCCTGTAATGATCGTACCTTCCATTTCAAGCCTAACACCGATCATGCCTCTTGGATCATTGATCTCATCAAGACCGTCCACGATAAATTGCTTTGGAATCACGTCTATTATCTCTCGCTCAGGCGGGATCGATACCACCTGTGCAGCATCAATGACTCTCGCTACGTCCTCATTTGTGATCTCGCGATTGTCGCTGGAAACTGCAACCACGCCATGACAAGGCAATAGGGAAACATGATTGCCAGTGACACCTACGATCACCTGGTTAATCTTTAAACCTATCATTCTCTCAGCTTGTTCAATTGCCCTTTTAATAGAATGAACGGTTTCATCTATATCAACAATAGAGCCCTTTCTTAACCCTTCGGACTTTACATTGCCAACACCAATTATATTTAAAGTGTCATTGACCATTTCCCCAATGATTACCTTCACACTGGATGTACCGATGTCAAGACTGACATATATATCATTGCTGTTCATTCTGTGGCACCTCCTTCAACAATTCCTAATGTTTGAACAACAATTCCTTGCCCTACTTAATTGCGTTTCATTTTTTAATTACATTACTTTATTCGTCACAATTAAATATTTCCCTTTTAAAATATCATTTTTTTTTCTACTTTTCACTTGTCGTTGACCATTTTGTCAATATTATTCTCCTGATGACGGCTATGTTCTGGAACAGCCTTACCCCAAAGGCAAAAACTGCTGCTAAGTACAAGTCTACACCAAGATGGACACCTAGAAAAGCTAAACTTGCTGCTAATACTATATTAAAAAAGAAACCAGAAACGAAAACTTTTTCATCATAAATATTTTGCAGCTGGGCGCGGATCCCGCCAAACAAAGTATCGAGGGCAGCAAGGATCGCGATAGATAAATAATTGGAATACTCTTCCGGAATTCGGATGTCGGTCAACAGCCCTATGATGACACCGATGACCAAACCCATGATTGGAAGCCACATTACCCGTTGCCTCCCCCTTTTTCAGTTTTAGCGGATTCCATATATCGGATCCTGATTGTATCCTGGTATCCAGGTACAACCAAATCGCCAACAGGCCTGTTAACCTTGACTTCCAGGTTATCAATGAAGAAGTCCTCGGCAACCGTGGATACTTTCATTCGATTATATAGCTTTTCCGCTGCATCACCATTTTCCGTAATCACATTCACTTCTATCGGAAAACGATTCAAGGAATGGCCATTGATTTTTGTCACCCTGTTAATATCACGGATGACCGTTGTATTAATGACCCTTTCGCCATCAACTGATACATGCTTGGCTCCGTAAATGTTCAATTCATTCAACAGCCTTTTGAGCATGTCCGGTGAAACGGATGGCGGGTTGTCCCCTTCGACAATAAGGCTGAAAGCAGGTTCAATCGAGAGTTTGATCCCTGGGCCTTTGACCTCTGTAAGTCCTGCTTCTTCCTTTAGTTCAGCGAGTGTTTCACGAAGTACTTCTTCCTTGCTTTGCTGCCTCTCAGTTTCATACTTAGCAAGTTTTTCTTCATTCGACCTGATTTCGAGAAGCAGCTTGGACTGTAACTCCTTCTCCTTCATTAAATCTTCTCGAAGCTGCCAAGTGTCACGGGTATCCCTGACTTCCGGTTCCTTAACGGTTTGAAACTGAATGGCGACCATTAAACCAATGATTGCAGCTATGATGCTGAAGCTGAAATTCTTAGGTCGGCCCAATGTCTTCACCTTGCTTTCTAAAAAACCAGTGCAGATCCTACACTGTTTATTCCATTATAATGGCCTGATCATTCACTTTCCGTTTCCTTCAATCATGCATTCGGAAATGAAAAATAATCATCATTTGCCCAAGATTGGATCGATCTTGATGTCTTCCTTTTGCTCCAAGGAAAAGACGATTTGGTCATTCACAAGCTGATCTTTTACCCCACCGGTAATATTAAGAGCGGAGGAAAGAACATCGGGGTCGCCAATAGCAGTAATTTCAAAGGGGGCAGGATGCTGGTAGCCATCAACCGTAATAACAGGGCCTGTACACAATATATAAGAATTGTGTGAGATGCGCTGACCATTCACAGCAATAGCTGCTGCTCCTGAAATGTACAGTTCATTGATCACCTTGAATACATGATGCTCGTGGACAAGATAATTATTGATATTCTTTTCATCAGGATCGTACTCTCCATCAGCTAGAGTTACTTTTACACCTTTGCCGCTGACCTTTACCTTTCCAAGATACATACGGTATTTTTCTGCGTCCTCAGCCATGTTAAAGAAAACCTGCGCTTCTTTGGAAAGACTGGCTTCAATTTCCCTTACCTTTTCCTGCTTGGCATTCAACTCTTTCTGAAGCTCACGATTTTTTTCTTCCTGTTGAATTAAATCGTTCCTCAGACTTAAGTGCTTCTCCCACTGCCTGTCCGTTAGCCCTTGACTTTTGTCGCTCTCATCTTGCGTGACACGAAATGAAAAAGCGACCATGAAGCCTAGCACCAGGAAAACAATCGAAAGAATGACACGGTTACTGTTCACTTTCTTTTTCAATTTCAACTTCCTCAGCTTCCTCTGCTTCATATGCTTTAAAATAAGATCCAACCTCAAGGTCGATTACACCCTTCTTAGAAGGGTCAAGCTGGCTGACAATTGATGGGTAATGTGACATTTTATCAGAAAAAGTCCTGAGCGTAGCATTCACTTCAAAACCATCATTCATATACAGCTTAATGAGATATTGGTCCGTTTTTATTGGCTGTGAGTGGATTTCAGAGATGGAATTCATGACAACATCAGGAAGTTCCTCTAATGAAGCTAGCATCTCATCCAGGACCTTCCCTTCCTTAAACCCAATTAAAATGGGCGCGTTGACAGGGATTTCATCCATTTGTTTCTCACCAAGGATGTTTCCATTTTCAAGGACCGGATAAAAATTCTTCCCCTTTGAGATGTAGGCTAATCTGCTATACTCTTTAAGCTCGATGTTAACCGTATTAGGCAGCTTGATTTTCACATCAGCTTCCTTGATCTCCTGGATTGATTCGAGTTTCTCCTTGATTTCAGCCTTGCTGATTTTCCACACATTTGAGTCAAAGCTGAGCCCGCTTTTTTCAACGATATATTCATATGAATAGGATTCATTTCCCGAAACAGTAATGTCCTTCACCTTGCTAAGCGGTGATTGAAAATAAATAACACCAGCTATTAACACGAAAAACATAGCGAGAAGCATGATAAGCCTACGATTGGCTTTCTTGCGCCTTTGATGTTTTAACTTTGGAATCCGGTCTTCAATTGAGACGATTTTCCTCTTGTCCATTTCAATCCCCTCTTTATCGGCTGAACCCATTTCCTAAAGAAAACTCCCAATTGTTGCTTCTAGCAGGATAAAGCCCTGGTAATAAAATTCTGTCAGATCAGGAGCTGCCCATGAAAATATTTTTGGTATGTACAGCAGCACAGTAATAAAAAAACAGTCAACGGCATGAGAATTTTGGCCATGCCGTATCTATTCGGTAAGCATCCTAATCTAATGAATTATTATATCACAGAAATTGACAGCTTGAACCTCTTTCCTGCTATTTCCGACCGATAATTTCTACCTCTGTCTCCATTTTCACACCATGTAAATCAAGGACTGTATCTTTTACATGCTGGATCAGACCGAGTACATCCTCTGCCTTTGCATTTCCTTTGTTCACAATGAAGTTGGCATGAAGCTCAGATATTTGCGCTCCGCCGATTTGATGGCCCTTTAAGCCAGACTTCTCAATTAAATTACCAGCATAATTTGGCAGGGGATTTCGGAATACGCTGCCACAGCTTGGAAAATTATATGGCTGGGTTTCTTTTCGGTAATCCTTGTTCTTTTGAAGCTCCGCGACAATTTCATCCTTATTGCCTTCTTTAAGCTGGAATATAGCTCCTACGACAATCCCAGGTCTCTCCTTCTGGAGTACCGATGTGCGATATGAAAATTCCATTTCATCATTAGATAGCCATTGAAGTGAGCCATCCTCAAAAAGCACATAGGCTTTCTCAAGAATTTGTGAAATATCCGACCCATGAGCTCCTGCGTTCATGTAAACTGCACCACCGATCGACCCAGGAATTCCGCCTGCGAATTCCAGTCCTGAAAGCCCTTTTCGGCTAATGGTGATGGCAAAGTTGACCAGTGAAAGGCCTCCGCCAGCCGTCACTCTTGTTCCGTCAATCTCCAAATCATCCAGACCGGAACCCAGTTTAATCACAACACCTTCAATGCCTTTATCTGAAACGAGCAGATTCGATCCTCTGCCGATTACGGTCCAATTAACATCCGAATCCTTAACAACCTCAACCGCTTTTCTTAGATTTTCTATTGATGAAGGTTCAACAAGTATGTCAGCAGGTCCGC
Source organism: Mesobacillus sp. LC4 (assembly GCF_053543455.1). Lineage (NCBI taxonomy): Bacteria > Bacillati > Bacillota > Bacilli > Caryophanales > Bacillaceae > Mesobacillus > Mesobacillus sp. LC4. The sequence continues at coordinate 9,712 of NZ_JBGCUB010000005.1, read as the reverse complement.
CTATTTTCATCGATGTGTGGTTTGCGAGCGGTTCATTTTCTTTAACGGAACCGATGCTCATTTCTCTAAGTTTGCTAGCTAGATCCTTCATAATTACCTTCCTTTCACGATACAGCATTTTAAACATTTTATGCAGGTGCATGCCTATAGGCTACTTATTCGCCAATTCCTCCATCAGACGATACAGCCTCTGTGCAGCGTCAGGGATACCCAATTTTTTTGCGGCCTTCTTCATTTCTGCCAACTTCTCATCACGACCCAAAATCTGATCAATGCTTTCCACCAGTTTAGGTCCTGTAAGATCTTTCTCGAGCAGCAGCTTAGCTGCTCCATTCTCACTTAGTGCCCGGGCGTTTTTTTCTTGATGGTTGTCGGTAACATATGGGCTTGGAATCAATATGCTTGGAATACCCAATGAAGTCAGTTCAGCCAGTGTAGTCGCCCCTGCCCTAGCTACGGTTAAATCCACGCCGGATAATACCTCTGGCATATTGTGAATAAATGGTTTGATAATGACATTGTCAGGATTACCGACAAGTTCAACTTCCTTACGGACATCTTCAAAATGGACATCTCCCGTAACATATAAAACCTGGTATGGTTTGCCGCTTAATTCTGCCAGACTTTTTACGACTGCTTCATTAATTGGTCTTGCTCCCCTGCTTCCGCCAAAAACGAGAACAGTTGGGATTTTGAGTTTCAGGCCTGCAGACAATCTTCCTTTCACTCCATCCTGCCCCAATACCTCGGAGGCCCTGGGGTTACCAGTCAACACCACTTTTTGCTCAGGGAAAAATTGCCTTGCTTCCTCGAAGCAAATCGCAATCTTATCAACATAACGGCTCAGGAACTTATTCGTCAAACCAGGAACGCTGTTTTGTTCATGGACAATTGTTGGTATGCCCATTTTCGCAGCTGCATAGACCACTGGCCCGCAAACATAGCCACCAGTACCAATGACCACATCTGGTTTGAATTCCTTGAGCATTTTTTTGCTGTCTCGGACTCCTTTTAGGAATCTAAGGACCGTTTTTACATTCTCAAATGAAATCTTTCGTTTGAACCCTGTGATATGTATGGATTTAAAAGGGATGTTCTCCCGCGGCACAAGTTTGCTTTCAAGGCCTTTTTCTGTCCCTATGTAAAGAAACTCGACATTTTCATCACTTTTTTGAATTTCTCTTATTAGTGCCAGCGCAGGATAAATATGTCCACCTGTGCCGCCGCCGCTAACTGCAATCTTCATTTTCCACACCTCAGCAACTTATCTCTTTTTTTTATCACGTCTATCACCTATCCAACCCACACACCTGGATGGCCCGACGTTTGTGTAAGGAGCCCATAAAAAAAGGCACTCCCCGGTTTTACCCTATTCTACTATATTCTAAACTTAAGAACAGTTTTTAAGGATATTGTTATTTAAATGTAATATAGCATGAAGGCAGCCATATTCCTAACATATTCATAGAACCTGTCTGAATTTCTGACTCCTTTTCAAATCAAAACTCACAAACGGAAAAGTCATCAAAAACAAAAGACCCTGTTTGGCAGGGTCTTTTGTTTTTGTAATATTTAATATCTAGAATGGCGACTTATATTCAGCAGCACTCCGACGGCCATTAGCATCAAAGTCAGGGATGAACCGCCGTAACTGAGGAACGGGAGAGTGATTCCAGTAACAGGCATAAGACCGGTTACAACTCCGATGTTAATCATCACCTGGATGGCAATCATTGCGATAATCCCTGTCGCAAGAAAGGTTCCGAATAAATCGGGAGCTCCCAGGGCAATCCTTATTCCCCTCCAAAGCAGGAGCGAGAATAATAAAAGAATCAATGAACCGCCAATGAACCCTAGTTCCTCAGCAAGAATCGCAAAGATAAAATCCGTTTGCGGCTCAGGCAGGTAAAAGAATTTTTGCCTGCTCTGTCCAAGACCCAGGCCGAACAATCCACCTGGTCCGATCGCATAAAGCGATTGAATCATTTGGAAGCCACTTCCGAGCGGGTCCTGCCATGGGTCCAGGAACGAAGTAATCCGCTTCATCCGGTACGGAGCGGAAATGATCAGTCCGACAAAACCCGCTACCCCCAACAGCCCAAGACCGACAAAATGACTGATCCTGGCACCTGAAATAAAAATCATGACCACGGAAGTCCCCACCATTACTGTTCCTGTACCTAAATCCGGCTGCAGCATGATCAATCCAAACGCGAGAAAAACAAGCCCTAAAGAAGGAAAAAGTCCTTGCTTGAATGATGTGATCGCCTTCTGGTTCTCCGATAAAAACTTCGCCAGGAAGGCAATCATCGCGATTTTCATGAACTCTGATGGCTGTACAGAGAAGGCTCCGACTCCAATCCAGCTCCTCGACCCATTCCGCACATTGCCAATTCCAGGAATCAACACAAGGATCAGAAGGACAAAACAAATAATCAATATGACCTTTGCCCAAGTCCTCCATGTCCAGTAATCTATATTCATGATAAAGAACATAGCGATGATCCCAACGCCAGCAAACAGCATTTGCCGCTTGGCAAAAAAGAAAGAATCATTAAACTTATAGTCCGCCCAGACAGCACTGGCACTGTAGACCATAATCAAACCCACTGCCAAAAGCGTAAAAGTTACTATTAACAGGAATATGTCTGGAGTCGTTTTTTTCGTTGGCAAAGCAATACACCTCGGCTGTATGATTTAGGGCTCATATGCCGCTTCCCATCCAGCCTGCAATGAGGCCAAGCAACCTGAGTCATGTTGTTCAAGACAAGCCCTTACTTAAGCTTATGCACGGCCTCGATAAACATGTCTCCTCTGACCTCAAAAGTTTTGTACTGATCCCAGCTTGCGCAAGCAGGAGAAAGCAGGATGACATCACCCGGTTCTGAATGTTCAAATGCAACGGGCACGGCCTTTTCCACATTATCGGCCCTTAAAATCGTTTTTATTCCTGCATCCCGTCCAGCCTGTCCAACTTTTTCAGCTGTTTCACCAAAAGTAATCAGTGTCTTCACATTTTTCAGAGCTGGAATGAGCTCATCAAATGCATTGCCTCTGTCAAGACCGCCGGCCAGCAAAACTATTGGAGCTTCGAAAGCCGCAAGCGCATTCTCAGTCGCTAAAATATTGGTTGCCTTTGAGTCATTATAAAATTTTCGCTCATCGATCGTATCGACATACTGGAGCCTATGACGAACACCAGCAAAGGTGGTAAGCACTTTCTGGATAGCATCTTTGTCCGCGCCTGAAAGAAGTGTCGCGGCTACGGCCGATAAAATATTCTCCAGATTATGTTTGCCGGGCAAAACGATGTCCTTCGTTTCTATAATCTTCTCCCCGTTAAAGCAAACCCAGCCATCCATCACATAAGCACCGCTTTCCAGGACCTTTTTCGTTGAAAAAGGAACAATCTGCGCTCTTGAATTCCGGGCAATTTCCATGACTTCTTCCTGATCCGCATTGACAATCAGGAAGTCTTCCTCTGTCTGGTTCTTTGTGATAAGAGCCTTAGCTCCAATATACTCTTTCCTCGTCCCATGATAATCAAGGTGTGCATCATACAGGTTTGTAATGATGGCAATCCGAGGTTTAAACTGGTCGATCCCCATCAATTGAAAAGAAGACAGTTCAATCACGATGGTGTTTTCTGAAGTTGCTTCCTGTGCTACACCTGATGCAACCGTACCGATATTTCCTGCAATCAATGGATGCTTATCCCCTGCCTCGAGCATTTCGAAAATGAGAGTGGTCGTTGTCGTTTTTCCGTTAGTACCTGTTATACCTACAAGTGGTGCTTCAGAAATCTGGTAAGCCAATTCCACCTCAGTAATAATCGGGATTTCCTTTTCAATCGCTTTTTCAATCATAGGATTAAAGTACGGAATCCCCGGATTCTTAACGACCAGTTCAAAACCTTCGTCCATCAATTCGATTGGGTGGCTTCCACAAACAACCTTGATTCCCTGCTCAAGCAATCCTTGTGCTTCTGGGTTTTCATCGAGAGGCTTGCTGTCATTGACCGTCACGAATGCACCTAATTTATGTAGTAGAGCCGCGGCGCTGACTCCACTCTTGGCAAGGCCAAGTACAAGTATTTTTTTATGTTGATATGTTTTGATATTTTTCATTAGATCCACACCTCAATATAAATTCCTAGGATCGCAAACAGCAAGCCGACAGTCCAGAATGTGACGACAACTCGCCATTCTGACCAGCCAATCAACTCATAGTGATGGTGAAGAGGACTCATCCTGAAAATCCTTTTGCCGGTCGTTTTGAATGAAATAACCTGCAGGATCACAGATAATGTTTCAATTACAAAAATACCACCAATGATAATCAGGATGATTTCAAGCTTCGCAAGGATAGCCACAGTTGCGATCGCACCTCCAAGAGCGAGCGAACCTGTGTCTCCCATGAACACTTTCGCTGGATGGGCATTAAATACAAGGAATCCTAAAACAGCCCCCACGACTGCGACCGAAAAAATCGATAATTCATATTGAGATTGGCTCCAGGCAAGTACAGCAAATGCACCAAATGCAATGGCAGCCGTACCGGAAACCAGCCCGTCAAGCCCGTCCGTCAGGTTAACAGCATTTGAAAACCCGACCATCCAGAAAATAATGAAAAGGGCATAACCCCACCCTAGATCAAAAGAGATATCCGTTAAAGGAATGCTGATTTCTGTTGAGAATTCACTCTGCTTGAATATGAAATAAAAAATGACGGAAATAATAATCTGGCCCATAAGCTTTTGTTTTGAGGTCAAGCCAAGGTTCCGCTTCATGACAACCTTGATGAAGTCATCCATAAAGCCAAGCAAGCCAAATCCCAAAGTAACAAATAACAATAGATATGTTTCCACTGATGGCTGTGAGAACTTTCCTGTCATCACAAGTGTCGTGATTGTGATTGAAATCAAGATCATGACTCCGCCCATCGTTGGCGTGCCTGTTTTTTTCTGATGCGATTTCGGCCCTTCTTCTCTGATGCTCTGACCGAATTTAAGCCTTCTCAAAAAAGGAATAAACACTGGAGAAAGCAGGACTGTGATTAGGAAACCCATTAATATTGTGAAAAAGATAACTTGCTCCAGCATTCTATTCCTCACCTGCCTTATTCAGATTGCCGCCAAGACTATTGATGTTTTCAGCCATCACAGCTATATCATATGTTTCATCAACTTCATTAAGAAGTGCTTTGTTATGGAAAATGAATTTAGTTCTTTCCTTTATGTCTTCGTTCTGTGTTAAGTAGTTATAGTATAAGTTCATGATTATCTCTAAGCCTTTCAAATTATCTAGTGTGTAAAAAATCGGGAAGTGGTTTGGTGCGTAGGCAGGCACCTTCTCGCCCTCAGGCCAGACAGCTGCCACTGCACCATTCGATATCGCTTCCTGCAAAGTACCGGAATCAGTCGATAGCGGGACAAAAAGCCCTTTAGACTGTTTCTCGCCAGCTAGACTGCTTACAGCGTGAAAGCGTATATTCTCATCCCTTATTCCAGTTGCTCTTGAAAACAGACTTGAAACATCCTGGTATGTCAGCATATTACCTCTCCTCTATCGCCTCGCGTGCCACAATCCGGTCATCAAAGTCAAAGGTCCTGTCACCAATTTGCTGGTATGTTTCATGACCCTTTCCAGCAATCAGGATGACATCTCCCGACTTCGCCATTTTCACGGCATGCTGGATTGCTTCCTTCCTGTCGATAATCGAAGAATAAACTTCTCCTTTTACCCCATCTTCCATATCCTTGATGATTTCTGCCGGATCCTCACTTCTTGGGTTATCTGAGGTAAAGATAGCATCAGTAGAATATTCACAAGCGATTTTAGCCATCAGCGGACGTTTTGTACGGTCACGGTCGCCACCGCAGCCAACTACACAAAAAATCCTATTCTGGGCAAACTGCTGTACTGTCTTCAGGACATTCTCGAGGCTGTCCGGAGTATGGGCGTAGTCAACAATGACTGAGAAATCCTGGCCTGCATCGACTAATTCAAACCTTCCAGAAACACCTTTAACGCTTTCTACAGAGGCGATGATATCATCTAAAGGCAAGCCAGAAACAAGGGCTGCACCTATGCTGGCAAGTACATTATAGATGCTGAACTTGCCGATCAACTGGATGTTTACCTTTTTTACGCCAAAAGGACTGACCAAATCAAATGATGTCCCGCTAGCTGTCATCGCAATGTTGATTGCCTGCAAATCAGCATGGTTATCAATGCCGTAAGTTAAGATATGGGCAGTTGTCAGCATGGCGTATTCCTCACTCGCCGGATCATCTGAATTCAGTACGGCAAATTTCGGATTTCCATGGTCGAATGCATTTCCGAGCTGCGAAAACAGAAGCCCTTTCGCTTTCCTGTATTCTTCCATTGTCTTGTGGTAATCCAAGTGGTCCTGCGTCAGGTTCGTGAAAACTGCAACATTGTAATCTGTCCCATGGACACGGCCATATACCAACGCATGCGAGGATACCTCCATCACAGCTGTATCAACCTGTTCATCAACCATTCTCTTGAACGTTTTTTGAAGGGTCAGGCTCTCGGGCGTTGTATTCTTCACTTCAAAGATTTGCTCACCGATCTTTGTGTACATTGTTCCAATCAGTCCGGTCTTTTGCCCTGCATCCTTGAAAATCTGTTCAATAATAAGGCTGGTCGTGGTTTTTCCGTTTGTACCTGTAATTCCAACCATATGGAGCTTCTGGCTAGGCTGACCGTAAAATGCATCAGCAAGTACTGCCATAGCCCTTACCGTATCCTTAACAACTATTACAGGGACATTCACAGGCAGTTCCCTTTCGGCCAAAACGGCTGCTGCTCCATTTTTCACAGCTGAGCCTGCGAAATCATGACCATCAACTGTATAACCTTTTATGCATATGAATAAACTCCCGGGAGTCACTCTGCGGTTATCATTTTCAATTGAAGTAATTTCGGGATTTTCTCCCTTGTAATCCACGAATGGGTGCAAGTAACCAATCAATTCGTGTAATTTCATAAATATCAAATCCTCTCAAACAACATGGCGACTCTTATTTTACATGATTAGGCTGAAATTAGCCATTGTGGAGATAAAAAGAACAAGCCCTTTTTACATACATAGTAAAAGCATCGGCCAACAGCCTAAAACAGGCGGCGGATATTATCCTGCCGCCGCCTGAACACCTAAGCTTTCTTTTTTAAGCATCTTCGTTAATCGTTCATATAAACCCTGATGGTTGAACCTTCCTTGATTTTCACTCCTGGTGAAGGAAGCTGTTTCACAACTTTCTCTCCATCGCCGGCAATATCTAATTTGAAGTTGATCAATTGCTCCCGGAGTTCCTGTTTGGATAAGCCAATCAGGTCAGGGACTTCCACCATTGGTGTATCAAGCCATGTCAATTCTTTTTCAATCTGATCTTTCCGAGGGGGAACCTCCATCGCACGCAGGCTGTCTTCCATGATATCCCCAACAATAGGTGCTGCCACAACCCCACCAAACTGTACTGTACCTTTCGGGTTATCTACCGCCACATAAATAACAATTTGCGGGTCATCTGCAGGGGCAAAACCTATGAAGGAAACGATATGGTTATTCTCGAGGTAGCGGCCATCCTTCGCCTTCTGGGCAGTACCGGTCTTGCCGCCAACCCTGTAAGAGTCAACATAAGCATTTTTTCCTGAACCTTTAGCTACTACACTCTCAAGGGCATGCCTTATTTCTTTAGAAGTTTCCTCAGAAATCACCCTTCTTTTTGCTTGTGGTGATTTCTTCATCACGACTTCACCAGTAACAGGGTCTATCAATTCCTTAGCAATATATGGTGTATAAAGTATTCCACCATTCACTGCTGCTGAAACCGCAGCAACCTGCTGGATCGGCGTGACAGAAACACCCTGACCGAAAGCGGTGGTTGCTTGTTCAATCGGACCGACTCTGTCCAGATTGAACAAGATTCCTTTTCCTTCTCCCTGAAGGTCAATGCCTGTCTTCTCACCAAATCCGAAGTCTTTCACATATTTAAAAAGTTTTTCTTTTCCTAGTCTGTCACCGAGTTCAACGAAACCTGGGTTGCAGGAATTCTCGACCACTTCAAGGAAGGACTGGCTTCCGTGTCCACCCTTTTTCCAGCAGCGAATTCTCGCACCGGCCACTTCAACAGAGCCAGAGTCATGGAAATGATCTTTTTCAAGATCGACCTTCCCCTCCTGGAGTGCCGCTGCGAGGGTCACAATTTTAAAAGTGGACCCCGGCTCATAGGTGCTCCAGATCGGCAAGTTACGGTTATACACTTCAGGTGCCACATTACGGAAGTTAGCCGGGTCGAAATCCGGCCTGCTTGACATTGCCAGGATTTCCCCATTATTCGGATTCATGGCAATGGCAATGATACCATCAGGATTGTATTTGGCCTGGGCAATATCCAGTTCCCTCTCAACGATGGTCTGTACCCTGCTGTCGATTGTCAGCTTTAAATCAAGCCCGTCCACAGGAGGTTCATAGTCATCCGCCATATTGTTCATCCGCTGCTGTTTAGCATCCGCATAAAACTGGACCGATCCCTTTTCCCCTTTCAATTCTTTATCATAATAGAGTTCGAGCCCCATCAAACCTTGATTATCGATTCCCGCAAACCCTAACACATGGGAAAGATAGCTTCCATAAGGATAATGTCGCTTTGAATCCTCACCAATGTACACACCCTTGATATCTAATGCCCTTATTTCCTTAGCCTTCTCGTGGGATATTTTCCTTCCCTCGGGAATTCTCTCAATCATTGCTCTTTTCGTGATATGTTGATAGGCCTTTTCTTTAGACATATTCAAGGCTTTCGCCAATATTTCTGCAGCAGCTTCAGGATCCTTTACTTGGCGCGGCACGACGTAGACAGTAGGCGCACTGATATTAGTCGCCAGCGCCACTCCATTCCTGTCCGTTATCTCCCCCCGCTGCGGTTCAAAGGGAACGTTCCTGCTCCATGAATCCTTTGCTTTACCTGTCAAGAAATCTCCCAGCATAAACTGCACATAGCCGAGCCGGACATCTATGATCAAAAACACCAAAATACCAATTACCAAAACAAGAGCCAGCCTTTTTCTGACCGTCACATTTGAAACACGCATATATAGAAAAACCTCCCCTATTGTCATTCCAACAGTAAACTAAGATCCTCTTAGACACTCGTTCAAATATATGCTTGTACGAATCCGAATATAACAAGAAGTAGAGACAAGCTGAGGATTGTTCAGGGGAGAGGATCAGGGTGTGATTTAGTTTGAGGAATGTTTCATGTGGGGATTCACGAAACCGAGACTAACTTGGACAAGGCGAGGGGCTTTGTCGCCATTTTATCCGGACCTGGTGATGTTTCAGACACCTTTGTTGAAAATCAACGCGATCTTTTCCGAACCTGAGGTTACTTCGGATAACTTTGTTGGAAATTAGTGCAATCTTGTCCGAACCTGAGGTTACTTCGGACAGCTTTGTGGGAAATCAGTGCAATCTTGTCCGAACACAGGGTTACTTCTGACAGCTTTAACGAGAATCAACGCATTCTTGTCCGAACATGGAGTTATTTCGGACAGCTTTATGGAAAATCAGTGCAATCTTGTCCGAACCTGGGGTTACTTCGGACAGCTTTGTGGAAAATTAGTGCAATCTTGTCCGAACCTGGGGCTACTTCGGACAGCTTTAACGAGAATCAACGCAATCT
>NZ_JBGCUB010000004.1:0-443485 GCF_053543455.1 Mesobacillus sp. LC4 | reverse complement strand
TGCAATCCTTTTGAAGGAAAATGTCCGTTAGAAGTGCTCTATCGGACAAAACTGCAATCCTTTTAAAGGAAAATATCCGTTAGAAGTGCTCTATCGGACATTTTTGCAATTCTTATAAGGAGAATGTCCAATAGAAGCACCATAGGAAAGAATATGTCCTCTAACAATTATAGAATATTCTACTTTATTCTTCCTTTTCCATTTCTTCGAGAACCCGGATCACACGCTTTTCCAGCATCTTCAGCCCGCTTCCGCCCGCCTGGAAATGCCTTAACAGTCCGTTTCTGTCAAAGAGATAGTAAGCAGGGACGTACTGGTTTTCAAAGGCTTCAGTTAAATCAAGGTCATCATCAACGAAGATCGGCTGGGTAATCTGATGTTCTTCTGCAACCTGTTTGATTTCTTCCATATTCTTGTCTTTTTCAGACCGTGGCATATGGACCGACATGACATTCAGTTGATCTTTATACTTGTCACGAAGTTCATTCACCGATGGCATTGCTACCTTGCATAGATGACAGCTGATTGACCAGAAATGGATCAGTGCCGGTTTTTCACCAACCAGCTGTCCTCTAGTAAACTCGCCATTTACCCATTGAGTGGCTCCAGAAATTTCAGGCATAGGCTGGCGCAATCTCATATCGAACACCTCTTTACCAGAATATCAATTTCATCGTTCATTAAAAACGGAATGACAAACTCAGTGATTTTAATTACTTTTATACTCAATATAAGTAGTAAGAAGATCAATTGCAGTCTTAATAGCATCCTCATCCGGATCAAGCTTTGCATGATGAAGTCCATGGTCCGAATTGACACCAAGCCAGAACATGAATCCTGGAATTTCTTTAAGCATATAGCCGAAGTCTTCTCCCGTCATTGCTTCGTTACAAACAATCACGTCGATATTCTCTTTTTCCTCTGCAAATGCGATAAAGTCACGTGCTAATTCTTCATTATTATAGACTTGATGGTACATGGCTCCATAGTCGATCGACGTCCTGCATTGATAGCCGACTTCAACTCCCTTGACCAGTGCCTCGATTCTTTCTTTCACTCTAGCCATAGATTCAACAGACAGTGTGCGAATCGTTCCTTCAAGCCTTGATGTTTCTGCGATGATGTTTTGCACAGTGCCTCCAGTGATTTTGCCAATCGTAATGACAGCACTGTCGAGTGGATCAACATTTCTAGAAACAACAGACTGAAGCTGATTCACGAGAGCACATGCTGCGACGACCATATCATTCGTCTGGTGTGGATAAGCCGCATGCCCGCCTTTTCCCTCAAGGTCAATAAACAATTCGGATGTATTGGCGAAAAGCAGGCCTTCTCGTGTTGCAATCGTCCCTACCGGATATTCAGGAGCAATATGCAGGGCTATGATCATATCAGGCTTCCATTCCTGCATGACCTCAGTCTTAAGCATTGGCTCGGCACCACCTGGCCCTTCCTCTGCAGGCTGGAAAATGAACAGCAAATGGTCATCAATCGGGTGAGCAACGAAATAGGAAATCAATCCAAGAGCTATCGTCATATGAAAGTCATGTCCACATGCATGCATTTGCCCATCGTGGAGGGATTTGAATGCCAATCCGGTTGCTTCAGAAATTGGAAGTCCGTCGATGTCTGCTCTGTAACCAATTGTCTTTTTGGGATTCATTCCATTAACCCTGACAAAAATCCCGGTCTTCCATGTCTTAATTTCCAAGCGCCCTTGGGGAAGTGTGCTTAAATAATCAAGGAGATAAGACTGCGTTTTGAACTCCTTGAACCCCAATTCAGGAATTTGATGCAAATCTCTTCTAATTTTAATGAAAGTATTAAAATCCATCACGTTCTCTCCCTTACTAAAGAAAGCGCGGACCAATATCCACGCTTTCTTTCTCCCTATTAAAGCTGGCGAAGCTCCTGCTTGATTTCAGTTTTTGATTTCGTTTTCTCGTCAATTTCTTTAATGACGCGGGCTGGTGTTCCAGCTACAACTGTGTAAGGAGGCACATCGTCGATTACAATTGCGCCTGCAGCGACTACCGCACCCTTACCTACTGTTACACCCTCAAGGACAACAGCATTTGCGCCGATGACTACATCATCTTCAATAACAACTGGCTTAGCTGAAGGTGGCTCAATGACACCAGCAAGTACAGAACCTGCACCAATGTGGCAGTTCTTGCCGACTGTAGCACGTCCGCCCAGTACAACGTTCATGTCGATCATCGTACCTTCTCCTACGACAGCACCGATATTAATAGATGCACCCATCATGATAACAGCATTGTCGCCGATTTCAACCTGATCCCTGATGATTGCACCTGGTTCAATGCGAGCCTTGATATTCTTCATGTCCAACAATGGAATAGCTGAATTTCTACGGTCATTTTCTACTACATAATCTTCAATCTTAGCCTGGTTAGCTTCGATTGCCGGATTGATTTCAGCCCACTCACCGAAAATAACGCCAGTGTTGCCTGTGATGAACGTCTTGGCATTCTCGCCAAAGTCGATTCCTTCAAGATCACCTTTAATATATACTTTTACCGGTGTTGCTTTTTTGCTATTTTGAATAAACGAAATAATTTCGTTTGCATCCATCATCTTCATAGTGCTTTACCTCCAAATATGTATGATTTGCCTCATTCCGCTTAGGCGTTGCCTAATTAATAACTATCAGCTAAAGCAACGACACGAAAAAACGGCCTTTTCTAAAAATTACTTTAACAAACAAAAGTTTTTAAAACAAGAAAAACTATTTATCGGATTCTTTCGTTTCAACTATATGTTCTTTGACGATATCAATGAAGGCCTGGACTTGCTTCAAACGGAAGGCAGATTCATATCCCAGAAGCCAGGTATCCCTTCCCAAAGGTTCATTATTTTCGTCATGAAGCGGAACTTTAAAAATGTCTTTTTCCGCCCCATTCAGGGTTATTGCCGGAAGGATCGCATAGCCAATGCCGTTGAAGGTCATTTGTTTACAGGTTTCAATCTGGTCAACAATGATGGTTCTTTTTGGCGCTGTCTGGAATTGCCTTAACCACCAATCCTGTATCTCCTGGTAGTAATTCGAATCACTCTTAAATTGAATAAACGGCCTGTCTGTATCCAATACTTGTTCAGGGCTCGTTATTTCCGTATCGACCAAGTACAGGCTGTCCTTGAATAAGTGGATTTTGACTCCCTTCCAGTCTGGCGTGCCCCTTATGATTCCGATGTGCACCTGATCTTCATATAATGCCTTTGAAATTTCACTGCTCCAGCCAGTCACAAGTGATATTTTCGCCTGGGGATAACGGTTCACGTACTTCTTCAGGACTTGCGGCAGCCAATTCTGGCCAACAATAGAGGCAACAGCTATTTTAAGGGTTCCATACACCTCGGAATTTAATGCATGAATGGATTCCCTTGCTTTTTCTTCCCTGGCAATGGTGTCGTTGACAAATTGGATGACGACCTCTCCTGCCGGCGTCAATGTCAGCCCTTTCTGGGAGCGGAGGAATAGCTTCGTACCCCAATCTTTCTCGATTGACTGCAGCCTCTGGGATAAGGCAGGCTGGGAAACAAATAATCTCTCCGCCGCCTTGCGCATATTCATTTCCTGCGCTAGCACAGACAACAGGTGGAATTCTGAAATAGATGACATAACTCGACCTCTTCATAAGTATTTCTTATATTATAAATGAAATTCTTGCCTATTACATTATATATAAAGCTTTCTTCACATTAGCTGATTTTTGACTGAACACATGGAATTTATGAAAAAAGCATAAGAAAAAACTGCAGATCACTCTGCAGTTTCTTCTTTTTTTGGCAAGAATAGGATGAACAGCAAACTGACGATTGCAAAAATGAATACGACAATGTAAACCGAATGAAGAGCATTTGTCAGTGCATCCTGCAGGATTGTTTTCAATTCCATCGGAAGCTTCATTCGTTCTGATTCATTGAGCAGAACATTCGCTGCATCTATCGACAGATCCTGACCTTGTGCTCCATTGGTTTTCATGTAGCTTAAGATGCTGCTATTCAGGACGCCTCCAAGCAAGGCAGCCCCCACTGTGTTGCCAAGGTTTCTCATGAACATATTGGCTGCGGTCGCAATCCCTCTTTGCTGCCAGGCAACAGTGCTTTGGATGGATACAATGAATGCCGTACTAGTAAGACCCATCCCGACACCGACGAAAAACGATCCTGCTGCTGCCCATAAAGGACCAGCTTCAGGTTTCAGGGTAACAAACAAAATACTCCCGAGTATCAACGCTGCACCGCCAAATAAGGAAGTCTTGCGATAGCCGATACTCAAAAGCAGACGCCCGCTTGCAGCGGATGCAATCGGCCATCCTATCGACATCGCCGTCAAGGTGAACCCTGCCACAATCGGTGATCTCTCCATGACTCCCTGGACGAAAGCAGGCAAAAAGCTTGAAATACCAATCAGCATGACACCCGTTGTCAGAGAAGTCATATTGGCAATGAATATCGACCGTTCCCGCCATATATTAAATGGCATCATCGGTTCTTCTGCCCTTCTCTCTTGAAGGATAAAGAGGATCAAGCTCAGGGCGCTAAGGCTGATCAGGCCTATAGTTTTAGGAGATGTCCAAGGCCAATTCGCACCCGCTTCAACCAGGACAATCATCAGCGAACTAATGGCTACTGTAAGGAGAACTGCTCCTGGATAATCAATCTTATGCTTCTTCTTCTCGATATCTTCATGCAGATAAAGCCAGAGGCCTGCGATTGCCAGGATGCCGAGTGGGACATTGATCCAGAAGACATAACGCCAGCTTGCATATTCCACTAGCAAGCCTCCTAGCGCGGGTCCCGATACAGCTGATATGCCCCATACACTGGAGAGATACCCCTGTACCTTCGCACGTTCTTGTTTCGAATAGATATCACCCACAATGGTTGTAGCAATCGGCATGACTGCACCTGCTCCAAAACCTTGTATGAACCGGTAGAGGATCAGCATTTCCATCGTTTCTGCTGTTCCGGATAAAATCGAACCGATCAAGAAGATGATAATACCGAATGTTAAGATTGGTTTCCTTCCAAATAAATCCGATAATTTACCATAGATCAGAACAGTAACTGCGTTCATTAACAAATAAGCAGAGAAAACCCAGCTATATAAGGCAAACCCGCCTAAATCCCCGACGATTGCCGGCATGGCGGTAGAAACAATTGTGCCTTCAACAGCTCCCATAAACATGGCAAGCATGACCGTTGCCAGTACAAATGAGCGTTTTGTTTCCTTCTTGTTCATTTTTTGTTCTGCTTGTCCCATTTACACACCTCTAAAAGAAAAGCGCAAGCGCCTTGCTCAGCCCAGACAAGAGCTGGAGCTGGCCAGTAATCAAAGTATTTAAGTTATTGTTTCTTATAAAGTAAAAAATTCAGCCCCCGAATCCGGGAGCTGCCGTTTTCTCTATTTCTTATTATACCTTTTAACTTGTTTGCTCAATTTCAGCAATACAGTCCGTCTTGTCAGGATACCCTCAAATATACCTGAGTCATCTTCTATGCAGAGAAAGGGGTGATCAACAAGAAGGTCTAATGAGGATATAAGAGTTGAGTGGATGTTGATTCTGGGTATTTTCGTATTCATGGCTTCTTCTACTCGTTTCCTCTCAAGCTGCTCAAACTCGATTCTTTCAAGGCCGAGAATGGAATCCATTATGATTGGTGTACTGATTAAACCCATTAGACGATAATGAGGATCTAGGACGGGAATCGCAGTGTACCCGCTTTTCGTTAGAACAAGCAGTGCATGCTCCAGGCTATTGCCAACTTGGACATGGGCTACGCGTTCAGAAGGAATCATCAGGTCTTTAATTGACACTTCCAAAAACTCACCGCTGTAAAGACTAATCATGGCGAAAACTCCCTAAAATGGATTTCTTATTTCCTTACCATTTTATCACAAAATGGATGAAGAGGCTTTTATTAAGTTTACTGCTGATAAGCGAGGATATAAAAAGGGACCGCAAATGGGTCCCATTGTCATGATGGATTACTGAATAAGATCAAAAATCTCGATCGTAATCATATCAATATTGTCGAATTGGTATTTCTTAGGCTTTTCCTTGTCAGTGTATACTTCCAATTCGTATGTTTCCGTTTTTGGATGGTATGTAACCTGACATTTACGCTCTCCATTCACTTCAAAAAAGCGTTGAGCAGGTTCTCCTCCATTGGACTGCTCTTGCAGATTCTTCAAACGAGTGACTATTCCCTGAAGCTGTGACATTATGCTCCCTCTCCTTTCAAAACAAAAACCAATAACTTATAAATAGATTTTGCAATTGGCCTATTTATATCCATGTAAAATGATTTCAGAATTTTCTATACACAATTCTTTACATGTCAATATTAACAGAATAAAATAATGTCAGACGATGTACAAGTAAAAGCTTTGAGAAAAGGAGTGATTTTTTGAAAAAACCTGTGCAGCTAACCGAAAATGTCTTTCTTATTGATGATTTTGATCTAAGTATGCCAGAACGCACCGGTACATACGTATTAACAGAGGATAAGGTGACGCTTATCGAAACTTCAGCAAGCCCGTCCATTCCCCACATCCTTGAAGGCTTACAAGCACTGGGGATATCACCTGGTGAAATTTCCTACATCATCGTGACACATATACATCTCGACCATGCAGGCGGTGCCGGACTGATGGTACAACACTGCCCGAACGCTAAGGTAATCGTACATCCCAAGGGTGCAAGGCATCTGGCTGATCCTTCCAGATTGATTATGGGAGCTAAAGCTGTTTATGGTGAAAAGTTTTCGGAACTTTTTGACCCCATTGTTGCCATTCCGGAAGATAGCCTGATGATTAAAGATGATGGTGAAACACTAAAATTAAGCGAGAAGCTTACCCTGAAGTTTTTTGATACTCCAGGCCATGCCAACCACCACTTCAGTATCTATCATCCGCTTTCTAACGGAATCTTCTCTGGTGACACCGCCGGTATTTTCTATCCTCAGCTTGACCGCGAAGGCATCGAATTCTACCTGCCTACGACTTCACCTAACCAGTTTGATCCTGAAAAGATGCTGCAATCCATCAGCACATTTAAAGCACTAGAAATAGATCGGATTTATTTCGGACACTATGGAATGTCCGAAAATCCTGCCGAGGCATTCAGGCAAGTGGAGAGCTGGCTTGAAGTTTTCGTTGAAGAAGCAAAACATGTTATCTTGGAAGAAAGACATCCGCAAAAGCAAGTTGATCAGATTACACTAAGGCTCTATGATAAAATTAAAACCCACTTGACCCAACGAGGGCTGGCTGACAATCACCAAATCTATGAACTGCTATACCTTGATGTCAATGTCAGTGCCATGGGGCTTGCACATTATTTGAACAAAAATACCGGAGGAACCAAATAAAATGAACGACATCATTGTTTACACCCAGAACGATTGCCCGCCCTGCCAAATAATAAAAATGTTCTTAAAGGAATTCGGTTTTTCATACACAGAGAAAAATATTAGCCTGGATGACAAAAGCAAGCAGGAGCTCACCCAAACTTACAACTCCTATTCGACACCAACCATTGTGATTGGCCAAGAAGTCATCACGGGGTTTGATTTGGAAAGGTTGAAGAAAGTTTTGGATATCCAGGAATAGCCCACAAAAAGGAAAAGCGTGAAATCTAAGCTGATTTCACGCTTTTTCTTTATAACAACCCGAACAATATTGTCCTGTTTTCATTCCGGAAAATAACGCCTAACTCCATGAATGTCTTTAGCATGGAGAAATTTGGTCCGAATACGATTTCCCCAATCATTTCACCGTCTTTATTGTCAGCTTCTGCAGCCTGTTTCAGTTCCTTTGCCTTTTCCGGGTAAGCTTTGTCGATTACCTCCTGAGGAACTTCATCATAGAGGTAATCAGCGACCTTCCAGCTACCATCATTCTTTACAAGCTTCAACCCTTCATAATGATCCTCATAACTTACTGGTCCCTCCGCATTGCCAGGAACAAATTCGACTACATAAATTTCATTTTCCAAATCCACTACCTTTGTCTTTTCTGAAAAAGCGTAAAATGGAATGTAATAAGGAGCGAAATCTGTTCCATACGTCAGGTATTCATTTTCTTGTCCTACCACATTTTCATCAATGAATCGGGACTTGTAGTCTTCTGTAAAATAAGGATCCAATACTGCTTCAATTTCTTCCATTGTCCTGGCCTTCTCACTTAAGGATACTTGTGAATCAAAGGCTTTTCCGAGGAATGCAAAGACGTCTTTTCTTCCATCCAAATCCGAATTGGCATACGCATTGGCAGGCAAGATTAACAAAAAGGATAACAAAAATAATAGCTTTAACCGCTTGTCCATTTTCTCCCCTCCTCCATGATGACTAGTAAATACAATTTTACCAACATTTACCCTATTTGATTACGAAATTCATTCGTAAAATAACTTCAGCATCTGACACAAAATCTGATGAACATTATCAATTTACCCTCATCTGACTCGAACTAACGCAAAAGTTAAAAAAATTGTAGTATTATCAGGAACTTCACAAAAAAAATAACCCCCGCTTTGGAGGTTAATATCCAGTTCCTGTGGTCACGGCATAATAAACGACGAACAACAGGGCGATGGAAATGACGACTATATAGGTTAAAAAAATCGGGTTGCGGATGTAAGCATGCTCCTGGACAGCCCCTGGGGCCTGTGAATCTAGGTTGCCATGAGCCCTTTTCTGTCCTTTACCGAAAGACCAAGTATAGAAAAGGCCGGCAACCAGAACCCCTGCCCCTGCCAATAAGAGCATTGTTGTATATATACTCATATTAAATCCCCCTTTATAGAAGGCTGTATATATAAATTGCACATTTTTGAAATAGGCTATGCGCTGTCCTGTTTGTCAAAATAACCCTTCCCGTTCATTAAGAAAAGATGCACTTAAATCCACAAATAAAAATTCTTCTCCATTCAATGGAAGCGAAAACGTCCGTATTACCTCCCCTGTTTCAATATCACTGTATCGGTCTGACAGGATTCCCTTTCTCCCTGTTCTCATCCTTATGATGTTCTCAAGAAAATAGGGTCTCCAGCTCCAGTTCTTATTCATGTATATTGGCTGGAGCACCCATTCTCCACCTGTTTTATAAAGGTTAGGTGATAACTGGAATCCGTCTTCATCACATATATACATTCTGAATGCAATTCCATCGAGGCTGGTACCAAGAGACATCAGGAACTCACTTGGATTCTGCCCTTTTTTATTGCGGCTGATCAGTTCCTGGAACTTAGTGTTCAATTCGATTCGTAAATCAAAAAATGAGTGAAGCCGTTTCTTCTCGGATAAAATAAACCCATGTATTTCTGACTTTATTTTTTCCTTAAGAACATCCTTTTCCACCAAGATACTCTGAGGTTTTCTCAGATAAAACCCTTGATAGAACCTGCCTCCGTTCTTCCAGGCAAACTGCAGCTGATACGGAGTTTCAATGTTTTCAAACAGGAGCGTCGCGCCAATTTTGCGGGCAAGGATGGCTAAAGAGTGAAGGACGTCAAGATAAGCAGGGCCTGTATTATTTGACCTTAGAGAGGACATATCAATTTTGAGGATTTCAGGTTCTATACCAGCTATTCGCTCAAAGTAGCTGCCTTCGCTGCCAACTTGTGCCATCGCAATTTTAATCCCAAAAGATTTGTAGTAATTGATGAGATGCTCTATAGTGCTCTGGACATTGGGGTCAGATATTTCAAGAACGATTTGGTCAGGTCTTATCCCCTGTTCATGAAATGAAAGGAGCAATTGCAAGAACCCCTCTCCATCATCCACCATCAATAAACCAGCATCTTTGTTGACAAACCAAAGAAGATCCTTGTCACCAGAACGGGAAGCTGTTTCCATCGCTTTGGAAAAAACAACGTTTTCTACCTCAATCCGGTACTCTTCAGGAACTGTATCATCCTGAAAAAAAGGTCCCAGACTAATTTCATCATCCCCGCTAATAAAACGGCCTAAAATTTCATATCCAATGACTTTATGCTCCTCCGCATTGAAGATTGGCTGAAAAAATGGGACGACATGTTCTAGGTCGGTTAAAATATCAAGAGCATCCAATTCTAACTGAAACCTCCCCCAACATCTTCAAAATGTGTATCTTACCATTGTTTATATTTCATTTCATATCATTAATTTGATATGAACGATTTTACCATAATATGAGTATTCCCTCAGTTATACTGTTTCCATTTTCCTTATGTTATAAAATCCGCATTTTGACTAAAAATATATATAAGCTTATGGAAGGATGATGACATGAAGAAGTGGCTTTTCATCGGCATTCTTCTTCCATTGCTTGGATGCAGCCACGGCTCGCCCGCCGAAAACGTATCACGAACTCAACAGAGCAAAAATGATCCCATCATGATGGAAAGTCCTGAGGCAATTCAGGAAATGGCGGTCCCAAACCCTATTCAGAAACAAGACCAACAGCAACAGAGGAAAACCAATGCGTTATTGAACGTACCCTTGATAAAACAAAATCCAGAACTGAAGTATGGATGTGAAGTGACCAGCCTGGCAATGATGCTTAAATATGCCGGAGCTGAAACGGATAAAATGAAGCTTTACACGGAAATACAAAAAGATCCTGATCCTTTAAAAAGATCAGCAAGTGGAGATATATTGAGCTGGGGCAATCCAGCTGAAGGTTTCGTTGGAGATATGACAGGAAAAAGAGCCGGCTATGCAGTCTTCGATAAACCAATGGTTGATTTAATCAATCATTATTTACCAGGAAGAGCAGTAAACTTGACCGGAAAAGACTTCGAACATGTTCTTGACCATGTTTCCTCTGGTTATCCTGTCGTTGTGTGGACTACTGGTGACTACAGGCTGCCAGATCGCTGGGAATCATGGACACATGGCAATGAGGTAATCAAGACGCCACTGGACTTGCATGCGGTTGTCCTGGTTGGTTTCAATGAAACCACAGTCTACCTGAATGACCCCCTATCCGGTCGGAAACAGGTCCCAGTAAACAAAAAAAGCTTTATTGAAACCTGGAAAGTGATGCAGTCAAGAGCAGTCAGTTACCGATAATGAAATGATAAGGCTGGATATCATTCCGGCCTTGTCTTTGTTTTTTCATATTTTAAAACCTTCATGCACATTGGTAATATCCTGTCCTCTTAGTTTTCCCTCCTCTTTTTCACAAGCACTCGGTGAAGGTTTGAAAGGGAATGGACGATGGTCCTTTTCTTGTGGAATCCTTTAGCGTTTGCACTTACGCCATTAAACACGGCTACTGCATTTCCCGATGTTCCTAAATAGTTAAATCCGTAAACAAACACCTTAATATATCCATTTTTTGCGGGAATAAAGATCATTTCCATCCTAGTATCATAATCGACCAACAATCACACCTCGATTTCCGATTCACTATAATAGGTTTGTCATATTTCCTTTCTCTTCCCTTATGTCATAAATTGAAAACACCCTAATATCATCATTAGAGGACACTTCCCTAAAATGGCACTTCTATTTTCCAGGTATGTTTGCTAGTATAGTAGAGAAAATTCGGAGATAGGTTGGTATTTTTCATGTCTGAACAAATCACTCGGAGGACTTTTATCAAAAGGGCAGTTGGAACGGTATTAACGGCTGCAGGCCTTGGCACAGGGGGCTATTTTTATGCTCGAGAAGTTGAACCTCGCATGCTAGATATTACACACCATACTATAAAAAATGCCGCATTGCCTTCCGGGTTTGATGGCATTAAGCTTGTTCAATTCAGCGATACTCATATAGGGTTTCAGTATACAATGGAACAGCTGCAGCAATTGATAACCAAAATTAATAAGCTTCGCCCTGATTTGATTGTTTTCACAGGGGATTTACTTGATGACCCGCGACACTTCACTGAAAAAACCAAGATTATTTCCATGTTGAACAGTTTGAAAGCTCCTATGGGGAAGTTTGCCGTATACGGTAACCATGACCACGGGGGATATGGGTCCAATCTTTATAAACAAATAATGGAACAATCAGGATTCACTTTATTACTTAACCATTCAGCCAACATCACACTTCTTGATGGCAGTTCGTTATGGATTGCCGGTATCGATGATGCCATGCTCGGCAAACCTGATTTGAAGGCGGCCATGGCCAATATTCCAAATAACTCATATACGATTCTTTTATCGCATGCCCCTGACAAAGC
The DNA here is from genome assembly GCF_053543455.1 of Mesobacillus sp. LC4. Taxonomy (NCBI): domain Bacteria; kingdom Bacillati; phylum Bacillota; class Bacilli; order Caryophanales; family Bacillaceae; genus Mesobacillus; species Mesobacillus sp. LC4. Next base: position 431,280 of record NZ_JBGCUB010000004.1, on the reverse strand, counting down.
AGAAGAAGCTGCACATTTCCCGATTCAATTGCAGCTAAGCGGTCATAGCCATGGCGGCCAGATTCAAATCCCTTTTTACGGCCCGCTGGTCACTCCGCCTTTTGCCGAGAAATATGTGGAAGGTTTTTATACAACAGGGCCCCAAAGCTCTCTCACTCTATACGTGAATCGCGGACTTGGAACGACCAGGCTCCCGTTCAGGTTCTTATCTCAGCCTGAACTTGCCGTTTTTACCTTTAAAAGCGAAAAAACAAGCAGCTGATCAGCTGCTTGTTTTTGATTTCAAGATGATCTTTTCCTCTGCTTCTAGGGCCTTCAATGGTCTGGCGAAAAAGAAACCCTGTGCCTTTTCACAATCAGCATTTATTAGGAAGTCAACCTGACTCTGCTCCTCGACCCCTTCAGCAATCACTTCCATGCCTAAACTGTTGCCCAGGTGGATGATCGTCGTGATGATCGCGGCATCCTTTCCATTGTACTTGATATCCCTTATGAAGCTTTGATCAATTTTCAGTACATCAATCGGGAACTGTTTCAGATAACTAAGAGATGAGTAGCCAGTACCAAAGTCATCTACCGATATTTTAATCCCTAGCTCCTTCAACCGCTTCAGGATCGGAATCGTTTCTTTTGTATCCTGCATGGCGCCTTCGGTAATTTCAATTTCCAAGAGAGATGGATCAATATGATGCTTCTCGATCGAACTCTTGATGATCCTCACTAAATCGAGCTGCATGAATTGCTTAGGAGATATATTGATAGCAATCCTGATTGGCTTTCCCGCTTTGTCTGCCCACTCCCTGATTTGTCGGCATGCCTCTTCAATGACCCAGTTCCCTATCGGGATAATCAAACCCGTATCCTCTGCGAGCGGGATGAATTCGGCCGGTGAAATAAAGCCTAACTCATTGTTGTTCCAACGCAGCAATGCTTCGAAGCTTGATATTTCATTCGTAACTAAATTGATTTGCGGCTGATAAAAGAGTTCCAGTTCATCACGTTCGATTGCCTTTCGCAAATGAGCTTCGAGTGCTATGATATTCACCCCGGTAGACTGCATATCCGACCGATAAAATTGATAGTGGGCCTTTCCTTTTTCTTTGACACTATACAAGGCTTCATCAGCATGCTTAATCAGTGATTCTGCATCCTTACCATCATTCGGAAAAAGGCTGATCCCAATACTCGGTGTAATGTAATACTCCTGGGAATTGAAATAAAAAGATTCATTGAATCTCAATAATACTTTTTGCGCAAACTCTCCAGCACCATGCCTGCCTGTTTTATCAAGGACAATGATAAATTCATCGCCGCCCTGTCTGTAAACCGTACAGTTTTCTTTTTGGATATCGATTAACCGATCAGCTACTTGCTTCAGGATCAGGTCACCAACAAGATGTCCCAGCGTATCATTCAAGTACTTGAAACGGTCTATATCCAGAAACAGAAGGGCAAACTCAGCTTTTTGCATTTCTACATTCTTAACAAGACGATCCAGATGATCCAAAAGCGCACGCCTGTTGCGCAAACCTGTCAGCTGGTCATGGAATGCCATGTACTTAATCAGTTCCGTGCTTTTCGACTGCTCGGAAAGATCACGAATGATGATGTACATACCCTTTATTTCGGAATGGATCACGATGGGAATTGTCTTCAGGTGGACCGTCAGGAATTTACCTTTTCGGTGCATAAACCGGCAATCAAGCGATTCCTTTGAATTACCCAATTTTGTATCGGATAAGACATCCTTAAAAGTCTGCAAATCACTATCACATATCAAGCTACCGATTTTTTTAGACTTAAGCTGTTTGACAGTATAGCCTGTCAATAAATGTGCTGCGGGGTTGACATCAAGAATCTTCCCATTTAAATCAACAGAAAAGACAGCATCCAGATTATGGTCAATAAGCGAGCGATACCGTTGCTCACTATCAATCAATCTATTCTTTTCCCTGAAAATCTCTGTCATATCCCTTGTGATCGCTACAACATATTGAACTTCCCCATCTGCAGCCTTAATCGGGGTCAAAAGTGTCTCGGCAAAAACCAGCCTGTCGTTCTCCAAACCTACCTCATCGTGGAAAACAACCTCCACTCCCTCTTTAACCGTCTTCATGTATTGTTTCTTCAAGGGTTGCAGATGGTTCTGAGGCAAAACTTCATCCATCGTCCTGCCAATATCATGAGGAGCCATCCCGGCGTGGAGCAGCCCGTTCTCATTGGCAAATAAATAACGGAATTGGTTACCAGGTTCGACCTTCATAATAAAAACAAGGTCCTTCACATGTTTAAAAATGATATCTGAAATCATCTGTTCTATTTTTTCGGAAGCAGGTTTGCTCCTTCGTTTAGTTATTCTTGATTGCTTGATCTGATTCATCTAACCATCCTCATTCCAGAAGTACAATAGTACCTGGCTCATGACTTGGAACTAGTTTTATATTCCCATTTTACCTTTTAAAATAAGGAAAAACGATACTATTTTTTAAAAATTACAATATTTCGCTAAAAAACGACATTTCACAGCCGCGAGGAGCCCTCTCCTATTACTCAGCATAGACTGCATAGAGGAGGAGATTCTATGTATCATATTGTTAAAAGAGGCGAAACGCTCGCAGTGATTGCCGCAAACTATCGCAGACCATTTCAGCAAATACTTGGAGCTAACCCCAGTATTACAAATCCCGCGCTGATATATCCTGGCCAACGAATCCTGATTCCGGGACTCCCTGACCCTGCTTCAATCCCTTTCTCAATCTCGGTATCATTGAGCGGTAAGAGGCTTACACTTTATCGTTCCGGCAGACAAGTGAAAACTTATCCGGTCGGTATTGGAAAAATGCTGACGCAAACTCCTGTTGGTGAATTTGTGATTGTGAACAGGGAACCTAATCCCGGCGGCCCATACGGCGTCATGTGGCTGTCATTATCGAAGCTCGGTTATGGCATACATGGTACAAACAATCCCGCATCGATTGGCAAGGCCGTTTCGAAGGGATGTATTCGCATGCATAATAAGGATGTACTAGAGTTGGCAAGGCAAGTACCGAATGGAACCAGAGTAACGATCACACGATAGTCCTGCATCCGAAGGCTACTATTTCTCAATCAGCCAAATAAAGGGTATAATGGTATTAGGCGATTAAAAGCCTTGTAAAAACATTGCTTTAATAATGAAAGGAGCCTAAACCATTGTATAACGAAAGGAACAAGATCCCCCAACTCCGTCCAACGATTGAGAACCTCTCACAAGCAATCTTCACTGTGAATCGTCATGCCAAGACTGCTCCAAACCCAAAATTTTTATATCAGTTAAAACATGATGCGATTAAAAAGATGCTGCAAGAAGGCAAAGCTAAAAAAACCGGGCTTCACTTTTCCAACAACCCGAGAAACAGCCAGCAGCAATCAGACGTCCTAGTTGTTTGCGGTCAATATACCTTCCATATCCCGCCGACTAAACAGGATTTCGAGCAGCTCCCTCATTTAGGAAAGCTTGATCAGTCAGTGAGGAATCCACGTGCTTCCATTTCATTGACTAGTGCAAAAAGGTTATTGTCAACCTACACAGGCTTGAAGGAATCCACCGAGACCAATGCAGCCGGCAAGACGAGGAAATATGCCAAACCAGTATTCAAAAAGCTTGGAGAGCGTTACCCTTAAAAGAAAGCTGGAAACCAGCTTTCTTTTTTGTTACTCAGCCTATAAAATCAACTCATCAATTTTCAGGACCAGTTCACTGATCTCCGGCTTGCTAATCTGGGCATCCGCTCCCACAACGCTGCCCTTGTGGCGCAATTCATTTGTGATAAGAGATGAAAAAATAATGACAGGCAGTTTTTCAAGGATATGATGCTCTTTGATTCTTTTTGTGAGATGATGTCCATCCATCTGCGGCATCTCTATATCTGTGATGACAAGCTGTACTGCCTCTGAAAAGACTTCTTCATTTTCCGCAAGGTGTTCAAGGTATGTAATCGCGTCCTGGCCATTTTCAAAGAATTCAAGGTACTGGAATCCAGCTTCAGTTAGGGTCTCGTGCAGCATTTTCCTTAACATGGCCGAATCTTCGGCAATCACGATTCTTTTCATAGAGCGTTCTCTTGGACCAAGTTTTTTGACATCACTCACCTTGATTCCAGATTCAGGATTGATTTCAAGAAGGATTTTTTCAAAGTCCAGAAATAGGACCATATCTCCACCAAGCTTTATTACTCCGATTATTTGGCTCTCTTGCCCCTGATACATGTCTGACGGCTTTTCTATTTGAGTCCAAGAGATGCGGTGGATTTGTGAAACCGTATGGACATGGAAAACAGTCTTCTGCTGATTGAATTCTGCAACGATGAACTTATCCTGCTGCGGATTCGTCGATTCCTGAAGTCCTAACGCCGCTGCGACATTGATGACTGGCAACACTTCGCCCCTTAACTCCATGATTCCTTCCACATACGGATGGGCGTTCGGAATCACCACTACCGGTACAGGGTTGAGAATTTCTTTGACTTTCATGACATTTATCGCAAATTTATTCTGGCCAATGCCAAATTCGACAATTTCAAGTTCATTCGTGCCTGATTCTAATAAAATACTATTATCATTCATCATGCTCTTCCTTCACTATATAAAATAAGTACCATATACCTATTATCGGCTATTGAAAATGAACTGTTTAGCTGAAATAAAAGCGACACTATAAAACCCTCTATTAGAACTCAAAAAGGGCACTCATATGAATGCCCAATCTTCATCTATTCGTAGGAAATCCATTCCTGAAAGAATTGATCATCATTTATTTTGAAATAGGATTTGGTAAAACGAATCCATTCAGCTGTATCAACCGCTTGATAAGAATAAAGTTCAACATATTTACTCAAATAGTCGAATGCCTCTTTTTCCCCACCTGTAAGCTCCCAAAGCTTCAAAGGAGGTATTTCATAATTTGCTCCCATAAAGCCTCCATTTAGATATTCATGCAAAGGCAGATGAGCGAGTGCGGTCGTTCTTGCTGCATGTTGTTCCGCAAATGCAAAGGTCTCTTCGGGTGTTTTTTTGTCATGTCCGATTAAAAATAGGTAGGTGGCAAAATTCGTTAAGCCTTCATCAATAAACACATCATAGTACGGATCATTGTTAACAGTTCCATAGAACCATTGGTGTGCTATTTCATGGATAAGCGCAAAATATTGTGAACCTCTTCCTTCATCTTTATGCCCTTCATTAAATGGACCGATTGTCACAATCCCAGGGTATTCCATCCCACCTTCGTCCGCTATGATATCAATCTGTTTTTGTGGATATGGAGAGAGTTTGGCGGAAAAATAGTTTAATGCATCAACAGATTTCTCCAGTATTTGTTTTAGGCTTTCTGTAGAAGCCACTCCTGCCACTCTCACTTCAACCTCTCCAGCGGTTTGTTGAACTACTTCCATATTCTTGGTTAAAGCCATGTAAAACTCTTTCACATTTTGAGCTTCAAGTTCACCACTGGCAGAAGGAGTAGCAGGGTCATTATCCGCTGTACTCAGAACCATATATTCTTCTGGCAGGCTATATCTCACCTTAAAATCGCTATAATCCGTAAAATAAGATTCACCTGATACAATGTAATCTTCTTTTCTCCATCCAGAGTGATAGGTTGCGAGCATAGGATACCACTCAGCCAAATAGATATTGTTAAAATTGTTTGATAAACGGAATCCAAACTTTGGGACAGTTAATGTATACCTTACCGTAACCGATCTTTCCTCCCCTGGTTTAAAGCTCTCTTCAAGAGGAAGATACAGTGTATCATGGTCTAACAGATAATCGACTTTGTCCCCGTCGATTTCAATAGTGCTAATAGATACCTCTGCAGCATCTTCCAAGGATTCAGGCTTATTTTCCTCCGTGAATGCGTTTGGTATAAAATAAAACACTATTTCATTCCACTCATCTTTGGAGGTGTTTTCTACCTTCACTTCAGCAGACACTGTAAACTTTTCATCGGAATCCATTGTTAAATCAAGATTGTAGGTTGCTTTATTTTCGTTTTGTATTGGATCTGGCTTAAAGTTGGAAATGGAATCATCAGGTCCCCCCTTTACGATCTTTCTCTGGGCAGCCTTGGGGTATTCAGGTATTCCAACTATCTTTTTCTCAACAGATGTTTCCTTGCTTACATGTTCCTTTCCTAAACGAGCTTTTTGCTCTTTTTTTTCCTGTAAAGTATTTGGAGTATGACTGCATGCAGATATCAAAGTTATTGCTAATAAGAACATCATCACCCTTTTCATTTTTACTCCCCTTTTTTATGTATGTATTTCTATTAATTCCACACATATCCAAAATATTCCTAAACTATTCAATAAAAAAACAAACCGAAAATTCGGTTTGTCATGTTCAAAATATTAAACCAGTGTCTTGCCTAATACCTGATTGACTTGCTTTTGGTGGTGAAGGTCATGCTGGATGAAGTCTTCAAAGTATGTCCCTATTGTCAGCTGGTGATTGGAGATCCTAAATGATACGGCCAACTTCTCACTGTCCATTTGGTCCAGCATTTCACGATAAACTTTTCGTATTGCCAGAAGTTCATCCAAAACTTGCTCTTTTGTGGCCGTATTTTCTGCATATTCACGAGCACGGTCATTAACACCCTGAAAATCAGGATAGGAAGGCAGATCAGCTCCTTCTTTAAAATAAGGGAATCTCTCTTTTAATGAGTATTGATCCCAGAGAAGCAAATGCGCTACAACCGCTGCAACAGACCACTTTCCCTCTCCCAGAGGCATATTCCACTCCGCGTCCGATAGTCCTTTTAGTGAATGGATCCATCCATCAAATTCTTTATAATGTGCTTTCATTTGTTCCAAGTTCAATCAAACCACTCCTTTTGGTTACTCCATTAATAATATTCTACACTTTATTGAATTTACCTCTTTGTTTAAGGCGACGATTTTTACACCTTTGGAGGTCATCATGGTAAAATAATGATATGCAATCGGAGGGATGAAAGAAGTGGAACATTTAATTAACGATAGAGTAAAGAGTATTGAAATTTCGGGAATCCGGAAATTCTTTAATATGGTGGCAGATGTTGAGGGCATGGTATCACTGACTATAGGCCAGCCTGACTTTCCGACACCTGAACATGTCAAAGAAGCTGGCAAGAACGCAATAGATGAGAACATCACTACATACACTCATAATGCTGGACTGATCCAGTTAAGAAAAGCGGCAGCTGATTTTTATCGAAAAAAATATAATGTAGATTATTCGGCCGAACATGAAGCGATCATTACAGTTGGCGCGAGCGAGGCTATCGATATAACTTTCAGGACCATTCTTGAAGAGGGATGTGAAGTCATCATCCCCGGTCCTGTTTACCCAGGGTATGAACCAATCATTAAGCTATGTGGTGCCAAACCAGTCTATGCGGATATCAGGAATACACAATTTAAGATGACTGCAGAACTGATCGAAGGTTTGATTACTGATAAAACAAGATGTATCGTCCTTCCCTATCCATCGAATCCTACAGGAGTCAGTTTGAATGAGGAGGAGCTGCAAGAAATAGCCCAGCTGCTAAAGGACAAGGACATCTTTGTACTTGCCGATGAAATATACAGTGAGCTTGTTTACGAGCAGCAGCATATTTCCATTGCCCAGTTCATGAAAGAAAAAACAATTGTCATTAACGGTCTTTCCAAATCCCACTCAATGACCGGATGGCGGATAGGCATGCTTTTTGCACCTGAATATCTTGCAGAACATATCTTGAAAGTGCATCAATACAATGTGACATGTGCAACTTCGATTTCGCAAATGGCTGCATTAGAGGCTTTGACAACCGGGATTGATGACGCATTGCCGTTGAAAAAGGAGTATGCTTCAAGAAGGGATTATGTTTTCAACAGACTGCAGTCAATGGGTCTTGAGGTAATCAAGCCTGATGGCGCATTTTACTTTTTTGTCAAAAACCCAGTATCCAATATTTCATCATTCGATTTTTGCATGAATTTGGTCAATGAAGCCAAGTTGGCAGTCGTTCCAGGAAGTGCTTTTTCTGCATATGGAGAGGGATATTTCCGCCTTTCCTACGCATACTCAATGGACACGCTAAAAGAAGGACTTGACCGTTTGGAAAAGTATTTGAACTAAAAGGAAAGCCGTTCCTGCTTTGGAACGGCTCAGACTGTAGTTGAACTCGATGAAAATCGTGTTTGCCTGCAGTCTTTTTTGGATTGGTACAAGCAATAAGGGATATTTACCCCTTGTATTTCCCGTTATTCTTTGGAGCTTTCTCTTTTTTCGCCTTATCCTTGTGAATCTTATTTGTCGCTGCACTGCCAATCTCATGTGAGAATTCAGAATCGATGACAGCAGAGTCGAACCCTTTTTTGTTCTTTTGCTGCGGGTCATTCTTTTTCGTCCTTTTAGCCATAGATTACCCCTCCTTTAGGTTTTAGTATCTTTACCAAGGGAGGGGTCTATGACTAGCAAATATTATGATTGTTTCCAGTACTTATACAGCGCCTGTGTGCCGCTGTTTTCTTCGCCTTTTTCCGCAAGTTGTTCATAAAATGATAATGCAAGCGACAGACCAGGCACTTCCATATCCATCCGCGTTGCTTCATCCAAGGCGATTTTCATATCCTTGATAAAGTGCTTGATGTAAAACCCTGGCTCGAAATTTCCGTCAATCATCCTAGGTGCCAGATTGGAAAGAGACCAGCTGCCTGCTGCTCCCGTCGATATGCTCTTCAATACGGTTTCCGGATCCAAACCCGCTTTTTCTGCATAAATAATCGCTTCACATACACCAATCATATTGGTGGCAATTGCAATTTGGTTGCACATCTTCGTGTGCTGCCCGGCACCAGCCTCACCCTGGTGAACAATATTCGTTCCAAGGATATTGAGGAGAGGTTCGACCTGAAGGAAAGCCTCATTATTACCGCCTGCCATAATCGCGAGCCTTGCTTCACGGGCACCGATATCACCTCCAGAAACAGGAGCATCGATTGCGTGAATGCCTTTCTCTTTGGCTTTCTCATGAATCCTTTTTGCCAGTGAAGGAGTCGAGGTCGTCATATCAATTAAATAACTGCCTGGCTTCGCATTGGCGACCAGTCCGTCTTCACCCAAATACACTTCCTCCACATCAGAGGGATACCCGACAATCGTAAAAATGACATCTGCCTTCTGTGCGATGGCACGTGGTGAATCTGACCAAACAGCTCCTTTTTCCAGCAAATCAGCTGCCTTCTCCTTCGTTCTAGTGTAGACAGTGAGCTGATAGCCCGCCTCAAGTAAATGCCCTGCCATACTCTTCCCCATAACTCCAGTACCAATAAAACCAATCACCGTATCTTCCTTAGACAGCATATGCACTCCTTCTTCCCTTATATATTTTAGATATATTTTAACACTTGAAATAGCAAAAGGCCGAGAATTTAACTTCTCGGCCTCCAGAGCGATCTACCATTTTATGCGCAATATTAGTGTACCCTGACAGCAGTAACCCCAAACCTTGAATATTGATTTTTGATTATCTTATCAGATAAACATTGATAAAGATAAAAACTTGGGGTTGTTCGATTTGACCTTGCGCTAAAAAACTACCTATACTATGTCTATACTATGTTTAGAGGTGCGGCTATGTTTTATAAAGAGCTCTATGTATTTGACAGCAATAAACCAATAAAAGCAATCATCCGTAGTTATACAAAAGATGATTTTGAGCAGCTGATTACGGTACAAAAGGAAGCCTTTCCTCCACCTTTTCCAGAAGAACTCCTGTGGAATACAGAACAGCTGAACAATCATATCACTTTATTTCCGGAAGGAGCACTTTGTGTAGAAATTGAAGGGCGAATCGCCGGATCCATAACTGGTTTGATTGTTCAGTTGGCAAAAGGCGATGAAGACCACTCGTGGGCAGACATAACCGATAACGGTTACATTCGGAGTCATGATCCGGAAGGCAATACCCTTTATATTGTCGATATTTGTATAAGCCCCGCTTACCGTAAACTTAGTCTTGGAAAGTGGATGATGCAATCTATGTATGAGACAGTCGTCCAACTAGGACTTGATAGACTTTTAGGTGGCGGCCGGATGCCAGGCTACCACCAGCACTCCGCCAACATGACCATAGATCAATATGCAGAAAAAGTGCTTCAAGGCGAATTGAAGGACCCCGTCGTTTCCTTCTTGCTGCGATGCGGCCGTACCCCGGTCAAACCAGTGGCAAATTATCTGGAAGACGAAGAGTCATTGAATTATGGGATGCTGATGGAATGGAAGAATCCATTTAAAGTTTAGAAGCTGCCGGTTTTCGGCAGTTTTTTTATTTAGAACCATAAGGGGCGGAGTGGGGTCTTCAGAACTTGCCCGAATTGTTGCTGCTTTTGACAGCTCTGACGCTCTTCCTTATGAACCTGTCTGAAGTTGCTCCTTCTTTTGACAGCTTTTCTGCTTTTTCCTCTGAACCGGTCTTAAGTTGGGCTTTCTTTTGACACCTTTTCTGCTTTTCCCTCTGAACCTGTCTTAAGTTGGGCTTTCTTTTGACACCTTTTTTGCTTTTTCCTTCGAACCTGTCTTAAGTTAGGCTTTCTTTTGACACCTTTTCTGCTTTTTCCTCTGAACCTGTCTTAAGTTGCTCCTTTTTTTGACAGCTTTTCTGCTTTACGCTTCAAACCTGTCTTAAGTTGCTCCTTTTTTTGACAGCTTTTCCGCTTTTCACTTCAAACCTGTCTTAAGTTGACCTTTCTTTTGACAGCTTTTCTGCTTTTTCCTCTGAACCTGTCTTAAGTTGCCCTGACTTTTGACAGCTTTGCCGCTCTTCCTTATGAACCTATCTGAAGTTGCTCCTTCTTTTGACAGCTTTGCCGCATTTCACTTCAAACCTGTCTTAAGTTGCTCCTTTTTTTGACAGCTTTTCTGCTTTACGCTTCAAACCTGTCTTAAGTTGACCTTTCTTTTGACAGCTTTTCTGCTTTTTCCTCTGAACCTGTCTTAAGTTGACCTAACTTTTGACAGCTTTTCCGCTTTTCACTTCAAACCTGTCTTAAGTTGACCTAACTTTTGACAGCTTTTCCGCTTTTCACTTCAAACCTGTCTTAAGTTGACCTAACTTTTGACAGCTTTTCTCCTTTTCACTTCAAACCTGTCTTAAGTTGCCCTTTCTTTTGACAGCTTTTCTGCTTTTTCCTCTGAACCTGTCTTAAGTTGCTTTGGCGTTTGACAGCTTTTCTGCTTTTTCCTTCAAACCTGTCTTAAGTTGCTCCTTCTTTTGACAGCTTTTCTCCTTTTCACTTCAAACCTGTCTTAAGTTGACCTAACTTTTGACAGCTTTTCGCCTTTTCACTTCAAACCTGTCTTAAGTTAAGCTTTCTTTTGACAGCTTTTCTGCTTTTTCCTTCGAACCTGTCTTAAGTTGCTCTGACTTTTGACAGCTTTGATGCTCTTCCTAATGAACCTGTCTAAAGCTGCTCTTTCTTTTGACAGCTTTTTCGTTTTTCACTTCACCCCTGTACGAAGATTGGTCCCTATATAACTGCTATCCTGCCACTTCCCATCCTATTCAGATTGCACTTAAACGCTTTTTAACACAAAAAAATGCCGGCTGATGAACAGCCGGCCAAATCTGGGGGAAAATGAGAATGATTAGCTTACTTTCAGTCTAACCAAAGTGCTTACTCATATATACCCGCCCTATATGGGTTAAAACATTTTTTATATTACAGATATGTTACAAAGAAACAGCCTTGTTTACTGCTTCGACCACTTCTTCAGTAGTGCTCATGTTGAGAACGCTTGAAGCCAGTTTTTCCATATCTGCTTTGTTTAAGTTCCTGATCAATGAACGTGCTTTCAGGATGGAAGAGGCACTCATTGAGAACTCATCAAGGCCGAGCCCAAGCAGGATTGGAATCGCTGTTTCATCACCGGCCATTTCTCCGCACATTCCAGCCCACTTACCTTCTTTATGAGCCGCATCAATGACCATTTTTACAAGACGAAGAATCGATGGATTGTATGGCTGGTACAAGTATGACACTTGCTGGTTCATCCTGTCCGCTGCCATTGTGTATTGGATCAAATCGTTTGTCCCGATACTGAAGAAGTCGACTTCCTTAGCAAACTGGTCTGCAAGGACTGCAGTGGAAGGAATCTCAACCATGATACCGAGCTCAATGTGTTCAGCAACCTCGACGCCTTCTTTAACCAATTTTGCTCTTTCTTCTTCAAGCATTGCTTTCGCTTCCCTGAACTCATTCAGAGTTGCGATCATAGGAAACATCACTTTCAGATTGCCATGGACACTAGCCCGCAATAGCGCGCGGAGTTGTGTACGGAAGATATCCACTTCCTCAAGGCAAAGGCGAATAGCCCTGAAGCCAAGGAAAGGATTCATTTCTTTTGGCAAGTTTAAGTATGGAAGTTCTTTGTCGCCGCCGATGTCCAATGTACGAACAACAACCGGCTTTCCTTCCATGCCTTCAAGCACAGTTTTATAAGCTGTAAATTGTTCTTCTTCAGTAGGAAGCTGGTCCCTGTCCATGTAAAGGAACTCTGTACGATAAAGACCTACACCCTCGCCGCCATTTTCAACTACACCCTTCAAATCCTTAGGTGTACCGATATTCGCTGCAAGTTCAACATGATGGCCATCAGCCGTTACAGACTTTTCATTGACAAGTTTAGCCCACTCAGCTTTTTGCTTTTCGAAATCTTCTTGGATCTTCTTATAGGCTTCAAGCACTTCAGGAGTAGGATTGAAATGAACTTCGCCCTTCAATCCGTCAACAACGACGATATCCCCATTGTTGATTTCTTCTGTTGCTGCCTTGGTACCTACAACTGCAGGAATTTCCATTGAACGAGCCATGATTGCAGAGTGTGAAGTTCGGCCACCGATATTCGTAGTAAAGCCTTTGACAAACTGGCGATTCAATTGAGCAGTGTCCGAAGGAGTCAGGTCCTCAGCCACGATAACAACTTCTTCAGCAATCATGCTAGGATTAGGAATCTGAATTCCAAGCAGATGTGCTAATACCCGTTTTGTTACGTCGCGGATATCTGCCGCTCGTTCTTTCATATATTCATTGTCCATAGACTCGAACATACCAATGAACATATCTGCCGTTTCTTTTAATGCATGCTCTGCATTGACATTTTCAGTTTTGATTTTATCTTCGATGGGTGAAATCAATTCTGGATCGCTTAATACTAGTAGGTGAGCATCAAAAATGGCTGCTTTATCAGCTCCTAAAGCAGTTCCTGCATGGTCGCGGATTTTTTCCAGCTCAGCTTTTGCTGTCTGAAGTGCTGATTGGAAACGGGCAATTTCTTCAGCAGGCGCATCGATTGTCGTTTTTTCAAAAGAAAAATCCGGTTCTACCAGCTTATAGGCTTTCGCGATCGCAATGCCGTTTGAAGCAGCAATACCTTGAAGAAAGCCCATTATTCAGCTAAACCTTCTTTTTTCAAAGTTTCTTCTAATGTATTAAGAGCATCTTGCTCGTCGCTTCCTTCAGCGATGATTGTGATTTCTGCTCCCTGGCCGATCCCTAATGACATAACACCCATGATTGACTTAAGGTTAACCTTTTTCTCTTTATATTCTAAGTGTACTTCTGAATCGAACTTGCTTGCAGCCTGTACTAGCATTGTAGCAGGGCGTGCGTGGATTCCTGTTTCAGCAACAACCTTGAATTGTTTTTGTACCATATTATATCAGTCTCCTTTTAAATAGTTGTTTAAGATGACTATACATGATGCCTTTCCAAACTAAATGGTTCAATTCAGCGAAAGGTCAAGACTCAGGCCTAGCCAAAATGATATTTGTATTTTACCCATTTGTATTGTTCTTTCACACCATATATTGTTTCCAATCATTTCCTCAGGAATATGGATTGGCATCCCACACAAAAGAATAGCATTTTGCATAGTCATAGACAATGAAAAAACCTTGATTTTTAAAGGTTTAGAGCATTTTTTTCAGTAAAACGTTTTCATTTTAACGAAATTGTGACAAAAACAGATTAACGTCTAAAAAAGTGTCTAAAGTTTCCTTTCAATCCTGTCTTGCTTTCTTCCTTCTTTAACTTTTCGATTGTGTTGATTTGTTTTCTCACTTTTTTTATTTCATCCATGAACCAGCCCTCTAATTGGGTGTCCAGCTGTTCTCCATACCTGACCTTTTCGTACGTTTGGATTGTCCGTGGGTCATATTGTATCCTAAGCCTATCGAACCATTCTTTTATGTCTTCATGGTTAAACCGGCCCAATTCCTTTTTATGGGCATATTTTTCCAGCTGGAAAATTTCTTTCCTAATATGATTGTCTGGTATTGTCTTCTTTCTTCTTGTAAAATCACTGCCATTTGTTGCACCATCAACAAAGGTAGTGGTGACATATCCTGGTTCTACTGCTTCTTCCTCCTGTGACCTGCTAAAAAGGTTTGTTCTTTTATAAATAAAGTAAAATCCTATGATAATTAGCACTACGAACAGTATAGGCCCCCAAACATTCGGGTCAAAAACTTGCTTGGACTGCTCAATAGGTGATTCATTTTCCATATTCGGCAATTGTCCCGAAAAAGCTTTATTGGCTCTTGCCTGCATTTCAGGAGAACCAATCCAGGAGAAAAGTGGATATAACAAGAAGGAGAGTGTCCACCCAATCAATTGAAGAACATAAAAGAAAATATCTTTTATTAAATTTCTCCCGAATGTGATAACTGAAACAAGCAATATAATAACCCCAAGGAGCTTAGAGTACGTGACGAAAAATCTTTTTTTCGAGTGCACTTCTATATCCATCCACTTCAGAAAAAATTGTCCTGACAATATAAACAGCAGCTGGAAGATTAGAAGGAATACAATTTGAATCAGATATGACCCGCCATAAAAATAAGCAAGCGGCGAAACAAATAACCCAATCAGAAAGGTGAGAACAAGCCATACACTTTCTGAATGGCTCGTTGAATCTTGATGGAACTTAAGTACTCTCCAAAAAATAAATATAGCCATAATCCCAGTATAGAAATTTCCCAGATTGCTTAAGTTGCCTGCAACGAAAAGAAGTGGCATGACCGCCAATAAATATAAAGGCTTTGCAATTTGCGGCTTCAACTCCAATAAAAGCTTAAAAAGAATGGAAGCTGTTGCGGCCATGATCATCGTTGAGAGCAAAGGCATTTGTTGGGAAGATAGTAAATGGAATACAACCAGAATGAGGCTTGCAAAGGTCCATTCAATATAAAAGCGGAAAAAGACATTCAAGATCCGGCTTTTCATTTCCCTGCCACATCCTTCAATAAAATTTTCAACGGCTCAAGTAATGCCTGTTCATTATGCGATCTCAGCTCGAATAACTGGACACCAGTATTTTTCCATTCCTGGACCATTGCATCTGCTCCAGTTGTCCGAATACCGGCATGGATCATGGTCGGTGCAATCGGTAAATGCCTTTTATAAAAGAACAGCAGCTGCTCATACGGAATCGTTGGTGAATGGAAATCTGCCATTGCCAGCAAATCAAGAAGCTTTTGCAGATGGTCCTTACCAGATCCTAATGGCAGATAAGTAAACGGCGTGAATCCAGCAGACCTAATATTCATGCAAAGCGAGAAGGGAATGTTTCTTCGATGAAAGTAATAGGCCATTTCCGCTGTACTGCTCATCAAAAATTCAAGCTTGCTGGTCACTGAGTAGCCATCAGAAATATTGACGAACAATACGGCCCCCGCCTCATTAATTCGCTCATATTCCTTCGTTTGCAGGACCATTTTCCTTGCACTTGCTTTCCAATTGATTCGGTTGAAGCTGTCTGTTGGCAAATAATCCCGTGTGCCTATAGGTCCCATATTGTCTTCGAACAATGAAAAAAAGGATGGATTATGGCCAGGCTTAACTGATTTGTGTTTATCCATATTTTGCACTGCAATTGTTTTTGGATAGACAAGGGCCTCCATATTGATAACATCAGTGAACTCAAGGATCGTATCTCCGAAACCAAAGAAGTGCGGTATATGGAGCTCTATTTTCCTGATTTTTGATAATCCTCGCTTTTCTGCGGCAAAAGGGATAGTGATATTGACTTTTTCTTTTTGTCCGACCGAAAATGGCAGGCTTACATCCACCTTTGAAGAATGGATATGATACTCTCCTGAAACAGGGACAACCGCACTATCAAAATAGATGGAGAGATTGCCTTTCATGATTGGAAGACCATGATTGAGAAATTGTAGATTCCATTCTCCTCTGTCTCCGATAAAAAAGCGATTCCGCTTACGTTGATTATCAAACAACAGACCTTCTCCAATATGCTTCAGATAATACGTATTCCCACCAGCAATAAACAGGATCATCAACCCTGTTCCAAACATCAGCCAGGAATTTATGTAAAAGCTTGCAATCAGCAATAGGATTCCGAGAAAAGCCAATATAGATAGAAAGCGGTCCTCGATGACGATTTTTTTCCATTGCATGTGCTTAAACCTCAACTTCGACTGGGAGTGGAATGGATTCCAGTAAATCCTCAACTACTTTTTCTGGAGTCATTGTCAAGGATGCCTCTGCTGATAAATAAATTCTGTGTGTTAGTACGAACGGAGCCATCTCTTTGACATCATTCGGCACTACATAGCTTCGACCTTTAATCATAGCCCGTCCCTGAGCAGCCTTTACTAAAGCAAGCGTACCACGTGGACTGATTCCTAATTCAATCGAAGAATGGCTTCTCGTTTTCCGAATGATCTGCAATAGATACTCTTCTACAACCTCAGTCAGCTTCACATTCATGATTTCTTGTTTCAAAGAATTGAGATCCTCTTCACTGATAACCGGGTTGACCTCATTTCTTGAAGTTCCAAATCTATGTTTTTGGATCATTTCTCTCTCTTCATTTATCTCTGGATAACCGAGAGATAATTTAATAAAGAACCGATCCATCTGCGCGACTGGAAGCTGGAATGTCCCTTGCTGTGACTCAACAGGATTCTGGGTGGCAATCACGAGGAAAGGAGATTTCAAAGAAATCGTGTGGCCGTCAATGGTAACCTGGTGTTCCTCCATCGCCTCGAGCAAGCTTGACTGAGTTCGCGGTGTTGCACGGTTGATTTCATCTGCCAGAAGTATATTGGTAACAATTGGGCCTGGTTTTAATTCAAATTCCTGAAGTTTCGGATTAAAAAACTGAATCCCTGTAATATCACTAGGCAAAACATCTGGCGTAAACTGAATCCTGGAAAATTGACTGCTAATGGCAGCTGCAAATGTTTTAGCGAGCAATGTCTTCCCTGTGCCCGGTACACTTTCCATAAGAATATGGCCGTTGTTCAAAAGGGCAATCACCATCATTTCTATTTCATCCTCACGCCCTACTACATTTTTGCCTATTTCTATTTTTAGCTGTTCTAATTTATTTACCAGTTCCATTCATTTCTCCCCCTTATGTGTCAGTTCTTTTTTTTATGGAGATGCTTATGAGAAGTTTACCATTAGGACGTAAAAATGTGAATTTTCAGCCATTTTTATCCAAATAAAAAGGAGCACTTATTAAGTGCCCCCAATTCTTTTACTTTGTAAGTAAAAGCTGATCTCCCTGTACTACATTTAATAGTTTGCCCAGCTCCTGGCTTGCTGATATGGTCTGAACGCTTAGAAAACCTGTTTCCTTAGCTGCAGAAATCATTTCTCTCCGTTTGTGTTCGATTTCTTCCATAAGCTTATCTTGGCACATAGTTTCCATTCACGATCACCTCACCAGTATGTGTTAATATTTTACTACTATTCCACTAATAGGGATAGTAAAATGTGAGTTGAAAGCATATTTTTCTCTATTAACTTCGCGCCTGATCCACATATGTGAAGATGACGTCTCCACCCCTTTGCGCAATTCCCCTAAAATGCTTGAAATCATCTCTTTTTACCAGGAATTCACGAAATGCCATAAAGTCTTGTTTCGCCACAAAGATTTCCTCTACTTCTCTATTTTTCAAACTTTCAAGCATTGTAATAGCCTGATCCTTATCCAACTGAACCACCTCTTATTTCTTATCCTAAAACTATTTTATCCTCTGGTGATTAAATTGCAAATGCGTTATTTATCTGGCCTTGTTTCTCAAATGGGTTAAAAGGGATTGAATTAAAAAACATTTTTAAATTAAATCTGGATGGAATTGTATCTTTTCTATATAATAGTTCATATAAATTGAATTTTCTAACTTTTATAAATTGAAAATTTCGTGAACATTTAAAATTTAGTGCGTATTTTCCTTTACGCTTGCTAAATTTTAAGGCAAAATGTTAGTAATTCGAAATATAACGAAGGAGCGAGTTATTTGAAGAAAGCCGAAGTTGGAAATGTAATCGAATTTAAAGAAGGATTGCAAGGTGTCGTAGAAAAGGTCAATGAAAACTCCGTGATTGTTGATATGACATATATGAACAATTTCCGGGATTTAGAGCTCGATCAACGCACTGTCATCAATCACAAAAACTATAAAATTGTTAAAGAAACAGCTTATTAATCTAGAAATGCGTAAGCGGCTTGCTCAGCCCCGACAAGCGCTGGAGGGCCGAACAGTGAAGTCGGTCTTTGACTTCATTGGCCGGACCGAAAACGAAATGCGGAGGCGACTGCCCAACTCCGACAAGCGTTGGAGGGCCTGCCAGTGAAGTCGATCTTTG
Source organism: Mesobacillus sp. LC4 (assembly GCF_053543455.1). NCBI lineage: Bacteria > Bacillati > Bacillota > Bacilli > Caryophanales > Bacillaceae > Mesobacillus > Mesobacillus sp. LC4. The sequence continues at coordinate 412,594 of NZ_JBGCUB010000004.1, read as the reverse complement.
ACTTCATTGGCAGGACTGAAACGTCTCGAGGAGTTAGGAGCCGAAGCTGGACAAGCGGCTCGAGCTGCTCAAAGCTAACGCTTCTCGCAAGTTACTCGAGGAAGCAGGTTCAAGGATGAAAACTGGCTAGGCGCTGGAGCTAGACACTGTTCAAAGTGTAATAGTTTTTACTTCATTATAAAAGAAACTGAAAGCAGCCTGAGCTGCTTTTTTTATTTATCCTTTATTTTCCTTACCGGCAAGTTCCTTGAAGGATTTAACTTTTCCGTGTGGATGTTGATCTTGCTTTCGGACAGTCCAGTTACGTTCTTTCTCACGTTTTGATTCTGACATGGTCTTCCCTCCATTCAAATTTTCGTTCAATCTTACTATTCCCAAACTGAAAGAAATCATTTCCTTACAAATTCAATGAATTATTTGGTACAATAAATTTTGTTTCTGGAAAGGGGATTGTATAGAATGATGAATTGGATGGCGGATCGCAGACTGATTATTGGTATTTTGATCGCTCATCTCCTTATGTTTTTTACCTTTGAGGATAAAAACGTATTCTGGTATATATTCACAGCTTCGATGCTGGTTTTGATTAGTTATTCCATCATAAATGAAGAAATCGAGGACAATTCGTCCACACTATCTTATTTGACGCTGGGAGTTGTCTCCGGACTCGGTTTATTTGGACTTTTTTGGCTAGGAAGCTTCCTTATTGAAGCACTCAATCTGCCTTTCGCCAATCAAATTTCTAGTCTGTACAGCAGATTTTCACCTGAATTATTCTGGCATTATTTAGTCCTTGTGTTAATCATAGCTCCGGGCGAAGAAATATTCTGGCGAGGGTTCATCCAAAAACGAATTGCTAAATACTTTAGCATGAAAATGTCGATTAGTCTTTCGGTTATTTTATATGCCTCTGTCCATCTCTATTCCGGTGAGTTTATTTTGGTTTTAGCCGCAATCATTGCTGGGCTTGCTTGGAGTATTTTATACGCATGGAAACGGAGCATGCCGCTTGTGATCGTCTCGCATATCGTATTTGACTTATTATTGTTTGTTTTTCTGCCGCTTAACTAATGAGCAACTCTACAGAATGACCCATGCCAACTTTTGGATATGGGTCATTTTCATTATTGTCCGATCTGCCTGTCCATGATATTTTGTTAATGCGACAAAGTATTGTAACTTTCGTTATTCTTTTCCGTCTAAAAATGTAGAAATCACCATATGAAATCACAGGGGGCAATTAAGACATGAACAAATATGTAAAACCTTTATTCGTAGTCGGATTATCGTCAATACTCATTGCAGGCTGCGGCTCTCAGGAAGAATCAAAGCCGGCGGAAAAAGCACCTGCTGCCCAGCCAGCTGCTGCGCCAGAAAAAAATGAAGAAAACAAAAACACCACAGAACAAGAAAAAGGGAATGAAGAAGGCTTGATCCGCATCATGGAGCAAAATATTGCTTATACAGTGGATGACGAGCAAAAAGAACAGACTGCTTTCCTGAAACACAATGATAATCAAAACTACTCCATGTATGTTTTGCCTGAATATGAACTGTCAGCAGAAGAACCGAACAAGGATGTACTTATGTGGACTGAGGATGACAGTGTATTCATGCGAATCGAATTGCTTCCCAATGACGCAGAATGGTCACTAGTCGAAGAAAATTCAAAAGCACAGCTAGCCGCTGTCGGTCCTGAAGTAAAAGAGGCACAAACACCAGAAGACCCATTCTTCAGCAATGCATGGGCCATGGAAACTCAAAGCGGATCAGATATCGTAACTACTTATTTAATTAAAAATGACGAACAACCATTAAAGCTGACTTTGTTCACAAAAGATGATGCTGACCACCGCAGCGCGTTCTTGGAGATGGCCAAGACAATTATGAAAGAAGACAAATAAAAAAAGAAGGGGCTGCTCCCTTCTTTTTTTTATTTGTCCACATGGACTGGTTTCATCCATAACAAGACAATAAATATCAAACTGATATAACCAAAAACGGGATACAGGATTGAAAGAAGCGTCCCATAGTCGATCAAGCTGATGAAATAACATATGACAAAAAGGAGTGAGACGACGAGCAGGCTCGGCAGCTTAATATACTTTTGGATCTGTCTTTCTAGTCCAAATATATTGCCGATCACGGAAGTGAAAATTTCACCATATACAATCAAGACGAAAATCCAGTAAAGGCCTGCAGCAAGCTGTTTCATGACGACAGCCATCGGAATCTCAAATGTTTCAAATCCAGGCAGCATGATTAAAGTCAAATGGCTTGAAAGCAGAATTAAGGTCAGCGCAATCCCGCCCAGGATCCCTCCCCATTTCACCGTACTATCGTCTTTCATCTCGGCTGCTACAGGTACTAGTACTGCCTGAGCCAGCGACAGATTCAGTGCTGTATATGAAAAGGGTCCGATCACAGCCTTCCAGCCATCCTCTGCATACGGAATGAAAACAACCTGTTCGATGAATCCAGGCAGCTTAACGGACAGGAAAAATAAAATCAAACTGAACAAGATCATCATCGGCACGACAAAAGTATTCACTGCAAAGACGCCCTTTAAGCCGACAACCATGACAGCAAGTGACAGTGCAATCGTGATAAAGATTCCCAGTGACTTGGTCAACCCAAGCTGCTCCTCAAAAACAGCCCCTGCACCTGATAACATGACGGCACATACACCAAGCAGCATAAACAGCATCATCATATTGATGATTCTGCCAAAAAACTTCCCAAATAAATGTACATTCATCTCTTCATATGAACGGGCACCGATCGCCGCTGCGATTCGCATCAACTTTGCACCCATATATGTAAGAATATATCCCGCCATGAAAACACCAATCAATCCAAAAAGTCCAAAGCGGGAAAAGAATTCGACGATTTCCCTCCCTGTCGCAAAGCCGGCTCCAACTACGGTACCGACATAAACAGCAGCGATTTGAAAGGCAGCACCCCAATTTGTCTTCAAAGCGTTCCCCTCCCTCCTTCTCAATATATGTAGGGATAGACAAACCATGACGAGCTTTTTTTATTTCAAGACTTAATACAATAATTTCTAAAAAATACCATAGTCAAAAATCTTGAAAGTCAAAAAAGGTCAAAGTATAATAAAGTTAAATTGATCAAAGATAGTCAAAGTCAAGAGTTTATGTTTGATGATTTTATAAAAAGAATTCATTTTGAAGGAGGAATTTAAATGCTTTGCCAAAATTGCCATGAGAAACACGCCAATATTCAGTTGAGAGTCAATTTATACGGTAATCAGAAGCATTTAATGCTCTGTGAAGATTGCTATCAATCAGAAAAAGAAAAATTAGGTGCTTCCTTCGGCAGCCCAATGTCCGGATTTTCCGATTTTGGAGGCTCACCTTTCAATGATATGTTCAAACAGTTCTCAGGTAACATGAATAACCAAAATCCAAATCCTACCCCTTCTGCAGCTTTAAAAACTGCCGGCGGAGGAAATGGCTTCATTGATCAATATGGCAGAAACTTGACCCATATCGCCAAGACTGGCTTGATTGACCCGGTGATCGGAAGAAACGAAGAAGTCACACGAGTAATTGAAATTTTAAATAGAAGGAATAAAAATAACCCTGTTCTGATCGGGGAACCTGGTGTAGGTAAAACAGCCATCGCGGAAGGTCTTGCTCTTAAAATTGTTGAAGGCGATGTACCGAATAAACTGAAAAACAAAGAAGTTTATTTATTGGATGTCGCATCAATGGTCTCGAACACAGGTATCCGCGGACAATTCGAGGAAAGAATGAAACAGCTGATTTCTGAATTACAGGCTCGCAAGAATATCATCCTGTTCATTGATGAAATCCACCAGCTTGTTGGAGCAGGGTCTGCAGAAGGCTCAATGGATGCAGGGAATATCCTGAAGCCAGCACTAGCTCGCGGTGAGCTTCAAGTGGTCGGTGCAACAACACTGAAGGAGTATCGACAAATCGAAAAGGATGCGGCGCTCGAGAGACGTTTCCAGCCAGTACATGTCCTGGAACCAACAGTTGATGAGGCTGTTGAAATCCTGAAGGGAATTCAGTCCAAGTATGAAGATTTCCATCAGGTTTCCTTTCCGGAAGAAACAATCAAGGCATGCGCACAGCTGTCACACCGCTACATCCAGGACCGCTTCCTCCCTGACAAAGCGATTGATTTAATGGACGAAGCTGGTTCAAAGCTTAACCTTGTTTCTGATTACACAAATAAAAACGATGCTGAACGCCGCCTAGCTGAAATAGCAAAGGAAAAGGAAATGGCATTGCAGCAGGAAGACTACGAAAAAGCTGCAAAGCTGCGTGATGAGGAAAACAAGCTTGAAATGGCATTTAAAGAAAACGGCAACACAACACGTCCTTTGGTCACAGTCCAGCATATTCAGGAAATCATTGAGAAGAAGACTGGGATTCCCGTGGGCAAACTTCAGGAGGACGAACAGGTTAGGATGAAAAACCTTGTTGTTAACCTTAATGGCAAGGTCATCGGCCAGGAGGATGCTGTACAGAAAGTAGCCAAAGCAATTCGCCGCAGCCGTGCAGGTCTGAAATCTAAAAACCGTCCGATTGGATCCTTCCTATTCGTCGGTCCAACAGGTGTCGGTAAAACAGAATTGACAAAAACATTGGCTGAAGAGCTGTTTGGCTCTAAAGATGCAATGGTTCGTCTAGACATGAGTGAATACATGGAAAAACACAGCGTTTCCAAGCTGATTGGTTCACCTCCAGGTTATGTAGGCCATGATGAGGCTGGCCAGCTGACCGAAAAGGTAAGACGCAACCCATACAGCATCATTCTGCTGGATGAAATCGAGAAAGCACACCCAGATGTACAGCACATGTTCCTCCAGATTCTTGAGGACGGACGCCTGACAGACAGCCAGGGCCGCACCGTAAGCTTCAAGGACACCGTCATCATCATGACAAGTAACGCAGGAGTAGGGCACAAAACGATCAAAGTAGGATTCGACCAGAGCACCGCTGTCAACGAATCAAGTATACTTGATTCCCTGGGCGGCTTCTTTAAGCCTGAATTTTTGAACCGCTTCGACAGCATCATCGAGTTCAAGGCACTTGAAAAAGAACATCTTCTTCAGATTGTAAACTTGATGCTTTCTGAACTGAAGGATGTCCTTTTAGAGCAGAACATCCGTCTTGAAGTCGAAGCCGAAGTAAAGGAAAAGCTTGCTGAGCTCGGATACCACCCTGCATTTGGTGCACGCCCTCTGCGCCGCTCCATTCAGGAACAGCTTGAGGATTCCATCGCGGACTTCATTCTTGAAGAACCAAATGCGACTGAATTGATAGCAGTCATCGAAAACGATGATATCACCATAAAACGCAAATAATTCCCTCGAAGGTTCGGCATGACGCCGGACCTTTATTTTTTTCAAAAAGCCCGAAAAGAGGCCCAATTACGATGAAAATTTCCCTGTTCCTGAAACCGCATCATGGAGAAAAACTATTTTAAATTTTTACAGTTTAAAAATGAAATATACATAGAAGACATATAGAATAAGAGCATAACTTTTTTAAGAAAAGAGGTAAACCTAATGGGGTTTCTGACACGATTCAGTCTGAAAAATGCTTTTGCAGTTTTTATTATTTCTTTTTTGCTGATACTCGGCGGACTGTATTCCTTCACTCGTCTGAAGGTCGATTTACTGCCGAATATTGAATTCCCTCAGCTATCTGTGGAAGTCATATATCCTGGAGCATCCCCTCAGGATATCAATGAGCAAGTGACAGAGAAGCTGGAGACTAAATTGAAAGGGATTGAAGGTTTAAAGAAAATCCAGAGTTCTTCATTTGAAAGCATCGCAATCATCAATCTTGAGTTCCCTTTCGATACCGAACTGGATGATGCTGAACAGCAGGTTAATTCCTTCATCAAGGAGGCAGGACTTCCCGAAACAGTTGAGACAAATGTTAACCGCTTTTCATTTGGCACCTTCCCGATTTTCAACATTTCGCTGTTTGCAAAAGGCAATCAGGACCTAGAACAACTTGTGAACGAGGAGATCATTCCTGAACTGAATAAGATTCAGGGAATAAACAGTGTTTCGGTTGGCGGTATGACTGAGGATATCCTTCAAATTACAGTTGATCAAGGAAAGGCTGCACAGCTTGCCCTTAATTTGAATGAGATTAAAGAAAGCATCAATGCAAAAAAATTCAGCTTTCCAGCTGGCAACCTGAATGAAAATGCAATCCAGGTACCGGTAAGGGTCCAGGAAAAAATAGAAGAAATAACTGAACTCGAAAACCTGGTTTTACAGTCAAAATTCGCTCCAAATGCCCCGCCAGTTAAACTGGGGGATATTGCCTCGATTGAGGTTGTAACCGAAAAACCTGAAATCACTCGCTACAACGAAAAAGAATCTTTATCGATGGCCATCACGAAAAAACAGGATGCAAATACGGTTGAAGTTGCCGAAAAGGTATTATCGGTTATCAACAGCTATGACGACCGGCTTGAATACGCGATTGGGTTCGATTCAGCGGAAGGAATTGAAAAATCGGTCAATACCCTTGTTAAGGAAGGTTTGCTCGGAGCCCTGTTCGCTTCAATCGCTGTACTGATTTTTCTCAGGAACTTCAGGGCGACGATTATTGCCATTGTATCGATTCCGCTTTCGTTATTGATTTCCTCAATCTTTTTGAATCAGCTTGATATCTCATTGAACATCATGACTCTTGGCGGCATGGCTGTCGCAGTTGGCCGGGTGGTCGATGATAGCATCGTAGTTATTGAGAACATCTTCCGAAGAGTCCGTAAAGATAATAAAGCCATGACAGATGAGTTGATTCAGGACTCCACGAGAGAAATTCTGAGGGCGATCACATCTTCAACCATAACCACGGTTGTTGTATTCTTACCATTGGGACTTGTCGGAGGCATTACCGGGGAATTCTTCCTTCCGTTTGCACTGACGATAGTATTTTCATTGCTGGCATCATTGATTGTAGCTGTAACAATCGTGCCAATCCTTGCTAAATTCTCATTCAAAAAGGTGCCTAAGGAAGAAAAAGAAGGAGCTATGCAAAGAGCCTATGCATCATCCATCAGATGGTCACTGAACCATAAAACTCTTGTCATCTTCCTTTCCATTGCCCTGCTAGCGGGTTCAGGATTCCTTGTCAAGGGTCTTGGTTTCACGTTCATTCCGAATGAAGAGCAAAAGCTGCTGGTCGCAACATTCCAACTGCCATCCTCCACTTCACTGGAAAAGACGAACGAAGTTTCCCTGAAGGTCGAGAACATGTTCGCAGAACAAAAAGATATCAATGATGTCACCGTTGGAATCGGCAGCCGAGACTTCCAGACCGGGCTTAAACGCCAGAACCAAGCTAACTATTTTATAAGTCTTGGTGAAGGTGTAAGTGTTTCAGAGTTCATCTCAGAGCTAGAAAAAGAAATGGAAGAAATCGTCCTAGCAATGGAACCGGATGCGAAAATTGGCATCCAGGAACAATCTACTGGCGGTCCGCCTTCAAATAATAATGTCAATATTGACTTGTATTCTACTGATCTGTCTGTGTTGCAGGACGCAGCGGCAAAAGTCGAAGATTACATGATGAAGCAGGAAGACCTGAAATATGTATCCAACAATTTTTCCGAGAAACAAAAGCAAGTGATTGTCGATATCGATCCTGAAAAATCGGCTCAATTAGGGATTTCCGGATTCCAGGTTCTTGGTACGATAACTGATAAAACAAAACCAGTTGATGCTGGTTCTATGAATCTCGGTGGTGAAGAACGACGTGTTTCCATTACCTATGATGAAAAATCCGAAACAATAGAGGACCTCAGAAATACGATGATCTTCACTCAACAAGGGCCGGTTCCCATCACTGAAATAGCCCGTATCACTGAAACGGAAGCTTTTACTTCGATCCAGAAATTAGACGGGAAGATATACGCCCGCGTTTCTGCACAAATTGATTCCAATGATATTAGAGCCGTTTCGAGTGCTGTCATTGATGGTGTCCAAAATGACATTAAACTACCTGAGGGTGTTTCTCTTGAAGGCGGAGGAGGCAGTGATGAGACAGTTGAAACATTCACTCAGCTGGGAATTGCGATGATCGTTGCCATCGGGCTTGTTTATTTGACGATGCTGATTACATTCGGCCAGGCAAGGATTCCGTTCATTATTCTCTCATCCTTGATTTTCGTCCCAATCGGCTCCCTGCTCGGACTGTGGATTGCCGATGAACCAATGTCAGTAAGTGTCATGATTGGACTGCTGATGCTAATCGGGATTGTCACAACCAATGCGATTGTTATGGTCGACCGAATCGGCCAGAACCGTACTGAAAAAGGAATGCCTATCCGCGAGGCACTTGTGGAAGCAGGGATCACAAGACTGCGGCCAATCCTGATGACAGCTTTTGCGACAATCGCTGCATTGATTCCATTGGCGCTCACCACATCATCTGGCACCTTGATTTCAAAAGGGCTGGCAGTAACCGTAATTGGAGGACTCACCTCCTCCACCCTATTAACCTTGATTTTGATCCCTGTTATTTATGAAGTTTTTTTCTTCAGACAGGTGAAAAAAGAACGGAGTTTGTAAGCAGAAAGCCCGCATGAGGATGCGGGCTTTTTTTTGTTTGTATAGGGTTATCCCCTGACAAGAGCATTCCGGGCGATAGACCCCCTTACGCAACCTCTTCTTCATCCATAAGGGTTCCGTTCCAGGCGAAAGCTACCCAATCAACCGATAACTAATTAAACAAAAAAACTGCAGAAAACTGATTTTCATCAAGTTTGTCTGCAGTCTGATGCAAAGCGTGAAGGCTTCGCTTTTTTTCCTTTTTATTACAGATTGGTATCGTCAACTGAGTCAAGCCAGTTTTCAATTTCGCCAATCACTGACTGGACGCAGCCTTCTTCGAATGGAGAAATTAGGTTCGCTTCCTTGACGAGGTCAGTGAAAGCCATGCTTCCTCCCAGCTGGCACAGGTTAGCATAATCTTTCCAAGCATCTTCCTGATTCCCTCTTGAACGCTTCCAGAATTGGAATGCACAAATCTGCGCAAGTGTGTAATCGATATAGTAGAAAGGTGAATTATAGATATGGCCCTGTCGCTGCCAGAATCCCCCTTCTTCTAAATAAGTGTTTCCGTCATAGTCTTTATGAGGAAGGTACTTCTTTTCGATTTCTCGCCATTGTTGCTTTCTTTCTGCTGGTGTTGCTTCAGGATTCTCATATACCCAGTGCTGGAATTCGTCGACAGAAACTCCGTATGGCAGGAATAGCAATCCGCTGCTTAGGTGCGAGAACTTATATTTGTCGGTATCTTCTTTGAAAAACAGTTCCATCCATGGCCAAGTGAAGAATTCCATACTCATCGAATGGATTTCGCAAGCTTCATATGTTGGCCAGTTATATTCGGGAATCTCAAAATGACGGCTGGAATATACCTGGAATGCGTGCCCTGCTTCATGTGTAAGGACGTCAATATCCCCTGAGGTGCCGTTAAAGTTCGAGAATATGAATGGTGACTTATAGTTTTCAATGTATGTGCAATAGCCTCCGCCTGCTTTGCCTTTCTTTGCCACCAGGTCCATCAGGTTATTTTCATTCATATAGGTGAAAAATTCACCAGTTTCAGAAGATAGCTCATCATACATTTTTTGACCATTTTCAATGATCCACTCAGGACTTCCCTTTGGTGCGGCATTGCCTGTTTTGAAATCGAATGGCTCATCAAAATACTTTAACTCTTCCACACCAATACGTTTCATTTGGCGTTCCTTAAGCTTTGAAGCTACCGGAACAATGTATTTATGGACCTGGTCCCTGAATGCTGCTACCATGCTGCTGTCATAGTCCGTACGGAACATGCGGTAGTATGCCAACTCTACAAAATTGCTGTAGCCTAGCTTGTGGGCCATTTCTGTCCTCACTTTAACTAGCTCATCATAAATCCGGTCGAACTCTTCTCCATGCTCAGAAAAGAATGCGAATTTTGCTTCGCTTGCTTTCTTCCTTGTTTCACGGTCTTTAGACTCTGTAAAAGGATCAAGTTGTGCAAGGGTCCTCTCTTCCCCTTCGAACATGATTTTCGCTGAAGCAACAAGCTTTGTATATTCAGTGGACAGCTTGTTTTCCTTCTGCATCATTGGAACGATTTCAGGTGAAAACTGCTTTAACTGTGCTTCAGCCAAAGCGAAGAGCTGACGTCCCCATTTTGCTTCAAGTTCATCACGGAAAGCAGATGAAACAAGTGCTTCATAATATTTTGTCACCAAACCCTCTACCTGTGGAGCGAGTTCATCCAGGAAATCCTGCTCTTGCTTATAGAACTCATCTTCGGTATCGATTGAGTGGCGGATATAGCAAAGATTGAACATCGTGCCTACATCATTGCGCAAATCATTGATTCCATTCATTGCCGTGCTTTGCACTTCAACAGAGCCTGCATTTTTGAATTCTTCAAGCAGTTTATCGAATTTGGCAGTGACTTCATCCAAATTCGGGCGAGTATATGTATATTGCTCAAATTTCACGGTATTGCCCCCTTTATCTTTATACGGAAAGTATTTTCCCCATCTCTTTCCTATTCTACGGATATTCCCTTTTTCCCTTTTTATTACTTGCTCTTTCCATAAAATTTCCCGAAAAAAGCAATAAAAAAAACGGCATCTGCCGTTTTTTTAATATTTGCTCACAGAAAGGCCCAGCTTTTTCAACAACTCAATCGCTGTATCTTTTTCATCATCATCCAGACTGTCCATGAGTTCATGGATCAAGGCGCTGTGTTCAGGAAAAATCTCTTCTATTAATTTTCTTCCATCATCAGAAATTTTCGCATATGTGACTCTTCGATCTTTCGGACAGGCTACTCTGTTTAAATAGCCCTTTTCTTCAAGCTTATCGACTACATAGGTAATGCTTCCGCTTGCGAGCAGGATCTTGCCCCCAATTTGCTGCAATGGTTGTTCACCTTTATGGTATAAAAGCTCTAATACAGCAAATTCTGTGGGGTTAAGCCCATTTTTTTGGATGACCTTGTTTACCTTTTCATTGACAGCCCTGTACGCTCTGGACAATACAATGAATAACTTCAAAGATTTTTCTGTCTCATTGTTCATTCATATTCATTCCTTTACCTTATACGACTAATCCATAACTAGAGTATATCTGAATTCGTTGTTTTTATCAGTATTTCCCTTAATTTTATATGAAAAACTAAATAAAGTCTTTCCTGAGATTCTAATCTTCTAAAGCAAAGGAGAAATCTTCTCCGTTAAGTTTAAAACCCTCACAGTTGAGGGAAAAATACGGGCATCAACATACAACTATGAATTAGGAGTGTCTATAGTGAAAAAAGGATTAGGAATTGTCATTGGTTTATTAGTCATACTAGGAATCTTCATCATGATGGGAGTTGGCAGCTATAATAATTTCGTTGCCGAGGAAGAGAATGTCAATCAAGCTTATGCGCAGGTAGAGAACCAGCTTCAGCGGAGGCTTGACCTCATTCCCAACCTTGTCAATTCGGTAAAAGGCTATGCAGCACATGAAAAAGAAGTCATCCAATCCATTTCAGATGCTCGCGCAAAATTAGGAGGAGCAAATACACCGGAAGAACAGGCAACTGCTAATGCTGAATTATCCAGCGCATTGAGCCGCTTACTGGTAGTAGTTGAAAATTACCCAAACCTGAAAGCGGACAAACAGTTCACTCAATTAATGGATGAGCTTGCTGGTACAGAGAACAGGTTAGCTGTAGCAAGAAAAGATTATAATGATCAGGTATCTGTTTATAACCGGAAAGTAAAGCAATTCCCAGGTGCCATTATCGCGAATATGACTGGTTTTGATGCTAAGGAATACTTCAAGGCTGACCCTCAGGCACAGGATGCCCCTGAGGTTGACTTTGGAGGCTGATGATGAGAATAAATAGATTCCCTCGCCTTGCAGCAATACTTGGCATCCTGCTATTGCTGCTTCCGGCCGGGGCAATCGCGGCACCAAATCAGATACCTGCACCAGTAGGTGATATCTATGTTCAGGATTTTGCCAATGTTTTAAGCGAGAACGAAGAAATACAACTTAAAAACATTGGAAGGTCGATTGATGACCAGACTTCTTCACAGGTTGCTGTCCTCACCGTCGACTCGATTGGCGAGTCAAGCATTGAGGAATACTCGGTCGAAGCGTATCGCCAGTACGGACTGGGCACAGCAGAAGATGATAATGGCGTACTGCTTGTAATTGCCCTGCAGGAAAAAAAAATCAGGATTGAAGTCGGATATGGACTCGAAGGAATCATTCCTGACGGCAAGGCAGGTCGTATCCTTGATGAGTATGCGATTCCGCATCTTCAAAATGGCCAGCCTAACATCGCTGTCATGAACACGTATCAGGCGCTTGCCAACGAGGTATCGGGTACAAATGAATTCGGAAGTGCACAAGATGCTGTTCAGCAGCAGCAAGACCTCCCTATACCTTCATGGCTTCTCGTCATCATCGTAATCGGCGTCATTGTCCTCGATTTTATGTTCTTCGGCGGGACCTTAACCTACCTGCTGTTATCAATCATTTCAAGAGGCGGAGGTGGTGGCGGACCTCGAGGTGGCGGTGGCGGCTCATCAGGAGGAGGCGGTGCAAGCCGTGGGTGGTGACAATAAACCACAAGCGCCTTGATTAGCCAGGACATCCGATATTTTTGCTTTCAGGGAAAAACACCAGCAGCCTATTGCTCTGGTGTTTTTGTATCACTTATACCATAAACATACATAATAGAAAATAAAAGATGGTGAGAGTTCATGTACCCACAATATATCCGCTACTTTCTGATTATATCGGTAATCACAGACATTGCGCTTATTGCCTATTTAAGTAGGCTAATCGATGAAATTGGTATCTTTTTTTTCTTCCTTTTGACAGCTCTTCTTTTTAGCGGCACCTTTTTACTTTATACCTTCTATAAGAAGAATAATAACAGCGGTTAATCCATTTTCACGATTGGCTGTTTGTTCCTGATTCTTTCTGCAATTTCTTCCATCATACCCTTCAATTTTTCGTCCCGATCCTCTGGGGCGATTTTTTTATGGAGAACAGCGTACAGTACAATATCACGAAGCATCAGGAATAACGGGACTTGTTCCTCCCAGCCGTCTGGCAGCGAATTAGCTTTTTGATATCCTTCGATAAAAGCATCCAGAAATAAATTGCCAAAACGATTTCGCTCTGCTTCCTCGCTTGCAGGGATCCGATAAAGGATAGAATAGTACAGAGGAATCGCGATATCCGAAGCGAACCAATGGTAACTTGCATCATCGAAATCGAAAACATGAATCTGTTCTCCATCATAAAAAAAATTCCCGGAGTGAATATCAGTATGGATGATACCGTAATTATCCTTATTTTTCGGCAGTTTTGAAATCATGGCGATCACTTCATTAGCCTTTTCTACTAATTGCCCATCTTCGGCAGGATAATATTTTTCAATTGACAGAAGATCGTCATCATCCCAGTTTGATCGTTCTTTTATGCCTCTAGACGGCTCATAGGATTTGGTCGCAAGATGCATTTTTCCCGTCGTTTCTCCCCATTTTTTGAACAAAGCTTCATTGAATTCATCGGAACGCACACTGACAGCCTTCCCTTTAGCTTTGGCGTATACGCAGCCATAAAATGAACTATTATCGGCCGCCTTAATCTCTTCTGCAAAGTTTCCGCCTTCCGATTGAAAAACCTTGGGTACAGACAGACCATTACTTTTCAAATGCCTCATCCAATCCAATTCGGATAAAACCTCATCCATGTTCCGGTGGGAACTGTGGGTGAGCCTCATGATATATGGCTGGCCATTTTTATAAGTTTCATAAACATAATTCTCGAAATCTCCAAGTTTCTTCACTTCCTCCTCAAGCCCGAAACGCCTCAGGAATTCTCCTAAAATTTCTTGGTTCATCAAGGTGCTCACAGCTTTTTCCATAACTTTGCTTCCCCCTTAACAAATAATCAGTATTTTCTAAATTATATTAGACCATATATTTCACTAGAAAAGCTATTTTTATCTGGTGACTTTTTTTGTAAAATGATATGTAGGAAACCGAAATATTTTTAGAAGGAGAAAATCATGAGCCAATCAGCTGCCGCAGTTAGCGCTAAACCGCAGAATCAAAATGAGACTGCATATAAGATACTCTTCATCATCGGGTTAGTACATTTATTGAATGACTCCATCCAATCCGTCATCCCGGCGATGTTCCCCATTCTTGAAAAATCGATGGGACTTTCATTCACTCAATTAGGAATGATCGCCTTTGCTTTGAATATCGTTTCTTCCATCCTTCAGCCTCTGATAGGAATGGCAACCGACAAAAAGCCAATGCCTTATGCCTTGCCACTTGGTTTGACCTCGACAATGTTCGGTGTTCTCGGTCTTGCATTCGCTTCGAGTTTTGAGTTTGTCATTCTTTCCGTTTTATTCATCGGACTTGGGTCAGCTGTATTCCATCCTGAAGGTTCTCGGGTAGCCTATATGGCTGCCGGTCCTCGCCGGGGATTGGCGCAGTCCATTTATCAGGTTGGAGGCAATTCCGGACAGGCCCTTGCCCCTTTGATCACAGCGCTCATCCTTGTACCGCTCGGCCAATTTGGAGCAGTATGGTTTACGATTGTCGCAGCTATTGCAGTTGGGCTGCTTTTATATATCGCCGCCTGGTACAGCCGGAAATTGGATTATGAAAAAATAGCAGCCAAAGTCAATCAAGCTAACAAACAAGTAAATAGAAAGATCTCAAAAAATATTAAAATGGCGCTTGTCCTGATTTTATTTTTAATTTTCGCCCGTTCCTGGTATATCTCGGGTATGACGAATTTCTATGCATTCTATACGATTGACAAATATGGCCTATCGATTAAAGAGGCTCAAATATTCTTATTTGCCTTCCTTGTTGCCGGTGCGTTCGGCACTTTTTTCGGTGGCCCGCTGGCTGACCGTTTTGGCAAGAAAAACATTATATTCCTTTCGATGATTGCGACTGCGCCTCTATCCGCCATCATTCCATTTATGCCGTACAGCATCGCTTTTGCCCTGCTTACCCTAAGCGGCTTTATGTTGATGTCGAGCTTTTCGGTTACTGTTGTATACGCACAGGAGCTTGTTCCAGGTAAAATCGGCACGATGGCGGGACTGACGGTCGGTCTTGCATTCGGTATGGGTGCTATTGGCTCTGTCGGTCTTGGTTATCTTGCTGACCTGATCGGCTTGCCATTGATGATCATCTGTGTCGGGTTCCTACCTCTGCTGGGACTACTGACAATGTTCCTTCCTTCAGATGAAAAACTGGCTGAATGGCACAGATAGGAATGGTTGAATCATTCCTACTTTATAGAATTAATTATTTCCATTTGCACTTTTATGTTTAGGCATGCCCCTGATAAGGAAAGAAAGAAAGTGAGGATTTAATGAAGGGAGATTATCATGTCTAAGTTTAAGATCAATTATTTTTTTGAAAAAGATTTTTCCGTTTCACGACCTATCGAGGTGGAGGACATTGCTGGAGCCATCCAGGATGCCAAAGACCAAGAAGGGTTGATTGAATTTACTGATGAAGATGATGTTTTTTATCGATTCGATACAAAAGACATTAAACTAATAACGATCACTGAAGCTTAAAAAGATTTCAAAAGGGTGAAGCAATGGCTGCTTCACCCTTTTCAATCTTTATATTACTTTAATGCGTTCAGCCAATTCCTGTTTTTCTTCCTCGCTGAACAAATTCTCCGCCATCGGGAAAAGAATGCTTTCCTCTTTAGCAAAATGGCTCACCAAGGTGTAATTTGCATTTTTTATCATCTGGGCATTTTCAATCATCTTCTCATTTGAAAAACCAATGGTGCCATCCTTTGTATTATGAAGGAAGGTCCCGATAAAGCGCTTTGCCTGATCATGCTCATATTCCATGACGGCAATCGGTCCCATTTCTCTTCCAATATAGGCTGCCATCATCTCAAACAATACGCCTTCCTCTCTCTCTGAATGCGGCTCCAGCTCCGCAAGGAACTCAATGACCATCTCCCTCAGCCTCGAGAAGTTTTCTTCCATTTGCTCCCCTTCTTCGATTTTCTGTGAAAGATCCAAAAGGTTTGCAAGCATCTCCAAGAGTGGCGGATGCTCATTTTTTAATTGTTGAAGACCAGCACTTAATGTAAAACTCGAATCCTGGTTAATACCACTCAAACATCCTGTCATCTTAAATCGGCCTCCTATAATATAAGTTATATTTTAATTATAGGAAGCAATCGTATTAGAGGTTGTGATAGGCATCACAATTTGGATTTATTCAAGAAATTGTGAAGGAAAAATGACACTTTGTTAAAATTTCTAAAAATTTTAACAATTATCCTTCAAATATTATAAATCCTTACATATAATAAAGTTATAGCTAAAAGTAAAAGGAGTGATTTTACCTTGCAGAATACTTTGTACCGCGATTTTTATCAAAAGTCACTTGTTCAAGCAGGGCTTAGCGATAAGAAGGCTTTCATCGACACCCAGTCTGACCTGCTGCATACCCATTTATTGGTTGGGCTTCAAGGGCACCAAAAAGAAGATAGTGAATGCTTCGATTGGAATGTAACGATATACAAATCAGATTCATCTGGAATATATGATGCCGGCAAGCCAGTTTATGCATCAGCACTGTTTGACACCTTTGATGATGCTATGGAGGCAGCGAGGAACATAGAAAAAGAAATCCTCAGTGATCAGCTTCACACAATGCGCCAGCAAGAAAAAATCAGTTAACCCCCTCTTTCATCCCCTCTTTTAAAAAGCTACACCTTTTTTTGAACCCACTTGTGAATTAACTTACATATGATGAATATAGAAACAATTGGTACGATTAGCTTGTAAAGTAAATCCCATCACTTTTTCAAACCATTTTCCCACTAACTGTCAACACCTTTGTACTCATTGTTTTGCTTGTTTAAAATAGTAAAGAGACTGGCGAATTATTTGTCCGCCAGTCTCTTCTAATTAACTATTAAGCAAGCCTGAATACAATGCCGTGACCGCCTTTTGGATATTCCCATTTTATATTCTGGTAAGGGCATCCGATCCGGCAGCTACCGCATTCATGGCAGCCCTCATAGCCTACCTGCATCCTTTTCCCTTCCCACTTGTACACCTCAGCAGGACAGAAAACGGTACAAAGCTTGTCAGGACATTGTGTCATGCAGACGTCATGGTCCAAAACTGTAAGATGCGATTTTGTGTCACACTTAAACCTTAAAAGAAATTGTTTTTCCTCGATGTTTGTCGTTGACATTATTTCACCGCCTTCCAGGCACGATAGATGTCTTGCATAACCTTAAAGGTACCTTTTTCAGCCGTCACGCTGCGCATGATTTCCTTTTGTTTTTCTTTCTTTGGTGTTCCATCAACAGTGAAAAACTTGCTCATTGCCTTGTTCATCATCGGCAGATATTCCTTGAAATACTGCGGGTATGTCTCAAAGGTATGTGCTGCATCCTTATATTTTTCAAGGTCCTTAATGATGAAGCTTCCGAATAACGCTTCTTTATAGCGATTCAAGCTGCTCTCGCTGAAGTCGCCATCCTTTTTGGCTTCAACAATCGCTTCTGCAGCCATTTGGCCTGAAGCCATCGCCATGTTTGACCCTTCACGGTGAATGGCATTGACGAGCTGGGCGGCATCCCCTACTACAAGCACACCGTTCCCCGCAACCCTTGGCACGGAATTGAATCCTCCTTCAGGAATCAAGTGGGCCAAGTATTCTGCCGATTCTCCTCCCTCCAGATACGGACGGACCATTGGATGTTTCTTCAGGTAATCAAGCAGCTCATATGGCTTCAATTTGGCTTTGATCATGCTTGAGAGCGTAGTGCCTACCCCGATGTTCAAACTTTCTTTGTTTGTATAAAGGAAGGCAGTACCAAGATTGCCTTGCGTAGAATCACCGAATATCTCAATTGTCGTTCCATGATTTCCTTCAAGATTGAAGCGTTCATTGATTTTGTCCTTTGGAAGATTGATAACTTCCATAACCGTCAGTGCCACTTCATCAGGCCTGAATTCCCTGTGGAAGCCAAGCTGCTTGGATAGCAGGGAGTTTACACCGTCTGCGAGCACGACAACATCCGCAAACGCTTCTCCATCAGGGCGGTCGGTGCGCACGCCTATTACCTTGCCATTTTCCACAATACATTCTGTGACAACTGTTTCATTAATCAACAAGGCACCCTGTTCGACCGCTTTCTTTGCGAACCATTGGTCAAATTGGGCACGCAGTACTGTAAAGTTATTATATGGTTCAACCGCCCATTCAAGACCTTTGTAGCCAAACTGGACAACCGATTCTTTATCCATCATCCAGAAGCGCTGCTCAACAACAGGCCGCTCCAATGGCGCTTCCTTCCAAAATTCCGGAATGATGTCTTCCATCTGTTTCCGGTAAAGAACCCCACCCATAACATTCTTTGAACCTGGGTATTCACCACGTTCAATCAACAATACTTTCAGGCCGTTTTTGGCACAGTTGTAGGCACATGATGTTCCAGCAGGGCCGGCTCCTACGACGATTACATCAAATTTTTCAGACATAGCTCATTTCCCCGCCCTTCTCTTTGCTGAGCTGTTTGAACTGCTTGATTAGTTTAGGCACTATTTCCAATGCATCACCAACAATGCCATATGTGGCTACATCGAAAATCGGAGCGTTCGGATCCTTGTTTATGGCAATGATCAGCTCAGAGTTCTTCATTCCTTCGACATGCTGAATTGCCCCTGAAATTCCGATAGCAAAATAGATTTTCGGCGTTACCGTTTCACCAGTCTGGCCTATTTGCTGCTCATGCTTCAGCCAGCCTGCCTCGACAACATCCCTTGTGCCCCCTACACTTGCTCCAATCACTTCTGCTAACTCATGGATAAGCTGGAATCCCTGGATATCGCCCAAACCTTTCCCGCCAGCGACGATGACATGGGCTTCTGCAAGGCTTGCCTTTTTTGTTACGTCCTTCACAATTTCAAGCACCTTTGTACGCATATCTTCTTCCCTAATTTCTAATTCCTCTTCGATGATGACTCCCTTCCTGCCTTCATCTGTTTCGAGGGCTTTCATTACCTTAGGGCGCACTGTAGCCATTTGCGGCCTGTGTTTTTTACAAAGAATGGTTGCCATGATATTTCCGCCAAATGCAGGACGGCTCGCTTCAAGCAGCCTTTTCTCAATATCGACGTCAAGCATCGTTGTATCCGCGGTCAAACCAGTGCTTAAATCCGTTGCAACCGCACTTGCCAGGTCTTTTCCATTTGGAGTTGCTCCATAAAGGAAGATTTCAGGCTTATATTTTTCAGCCAGGGTACAGACACCCTTCATATAGGACTCAGTCCGATAATCCTTCAGGACCGGATGGTCAACGACATATACTTGGTCTGCACCAGCATAGATCACTTCATTTGCTAAAGGCATGACACCTTGCCCAAGCATAACCCCGGACAGCGGCACTTCCAATTTGTCGGCAAGCTTCCTTCCTGCACCAAGCAATTCCAGTGAAACTCCTTCGATTTTTCCATCATTTACTTCAATGAATACCCAGACTCCCTGGTTTTCTTCCATTCTGCTATTCCCCCTTTTAACTACAATCAAGAGTTGGCTGCATTTAATTTCAATAAATCTTTTCTTTCCATCAGGATTCCCATCAGCTGCTCTACTTGGGCATCGGCATCTCCTTCAATCCTTTTCCCGCCTTCTAGCTTAGGAGGACTGAACATCTTGCCGACAATTGTTGGCGATCCTTTTAATCCCAATTGGGTCTTGTCAACATCCTCAAGATCATTCACAGACCAGATGACCGGCTCATATCTTGCTGCATTGATCATGTTTGGAAGTGGTGCATACTCTATGTCATTAATCTCTTTTTCAACAGTCAGCAAACAAGGAAGCTGCGATTGTAAGACCTCGTATCCATCGATTTGCTTGCGCTTGATATGGACATATTTTTCTTCCTTATTAACCTTTGAAACTTCAATCACGTTCGTGATCGGGGGAATATCAAGACGTCGCGCAATACCAGGTCCTACTTGTCCTGTATCTCCATCAATCGCATGCTTTCCGCAAATGACGAGATCTATGGGATGATCCTTCGATATTTTTTCAAGCGCCTTGGAGAGCGCATAACTAGTCGCAAGGGTATCAGCTCCCGCGAAAGCTCTGTCTGAAATGAGGTATCCACGGTCTGCGCCAATTTCCACACTTTTTTTTATGACAGATACTGCCTGTGGCGGTCCCATTGAAAGTACAGAAATACTTCCTCCTGTTTTATTCCTGATTTTCACAGCTTCCTGTACAGCGTGAGCATCATAAGGATTCAAAATGGCTGGTGCGCTTCGCCTGTCCAGAGTATTGGTCTTAGGATTGATTTTGATGATTTTCGTATCGGGCACTTGCTTGACACATACGACAATGTGCATACTCTCTTTCCCCCTCCTGAAAATGTAAAACTATTAATTTGTAAGCGTTTACTTTCAGCTATTTTCGAAACAACTTCGTATTCTTTAAATGAAGGAAATATAATATGGGAGAAGCTTTTGATACCAAGAAAACCTCCTCACCAAATGGCAATGCCCTTGCAGAAAAGAAGCAGGATGAAAATAGCAATAATAAAGACTTATGTGACATAATTTAATGGTCAATCCAGTAAAAAACTGTTCACACAGCCTTATATAAATAAAATGCTATGTAGTACGATATATGAATCGTATTACATGCATAGTACCAACAATTAAAAAAGTAGATAACATAGTTGAGATTGTTTTGTGAATAATGAGGTTTAAACCTTCACGAACTGAAGCAAGTCCAATGTAAAAAGTGATTGAAAGTTAAGTGACATGGTGAGGTGTGTTAGCAGACTGATGATAAGAAGCTATCTATGTTAAAAATATATAAAATAAACATATAAAAATATGATAAAAATCACACAAAGATATTTTATCGTGAAAATTTGAGCAAATTGTTACATTTTTTTCTCAAGTACTAAAATCATTGGAGGTTTCTTCGTTCTCCATCATACCGTTTATTCTTTGCCTTTTATCTCATTATTTTGCTTATAAAATAACATCAGCCACTGCCCGTTTACTGGCAGTGGCTAATTGTTTCCATATGTCTGAATATTATCACGCATGTGATAAAATATATTGTTTTTTTGTAAGCAGGATCATTTGTCTGAAAAGAATTTTAGTCCTTTGCCTTTGCAATTCTGTCTCCCTGCATAATGATTGATATTCATAAATCAGAGTGTCGAGCTCCTGGCTGCGGCGGATTGTCTCAGCACTTGTATATCCTGTTTCCAGTGCAGAAGCCACCATCAATTCCCTTACGCGATTGATTTCCTTCAACAAAGCATTTTGCGAATGATACACTTCTATATCTCCTCTACTACTTTAATTGCTTAATAAAATAAATAGATTACTTGAAGAATTATGGCAAATGCCTAGATGAATGTAAATAGATTCGCAAAATAAGACAATATTCACGGATGAAAAAATTTTCTTCGACAAAATTTGCCCTTCACCTTGATTACTGGCTGACTTTTTCCTCTTCGTAAATAGGAACCCAACCTTCAGTTGTAACGAAAATTCTAACTGCAACTACCTGGCGATCATCCTGAAGCGTAAAGTAATGACGTGTATTTTCAGGAACTGAGATCAAGTCTCCTGGATTCAGGAACACTTCAAAAAATTCTCCGTCCTTACCCTGAATAACAAATACTCCATGCCCGCTGACAATGAATCTTACCTCATCATCTGTATGGTGGTGTTCCTGCTTGAAATTCGCCAAAAGCTGATCAAGATTCGGTGTATTGCCGGAAAGCGAAATGACGTCTTGAGCTTTGTAGCCTCTGCGTTCAGAGATATCTTTAATCTCCTCACTGAAGGCTTCGAGGATTTCCTGTTTTTCTTCATCTGTTAACAAGAATTTTTCTTGAAGATTTGCAGGCAATTTATTGATCTCCCATTTTTCATAGATGACTTCCTGCTCGTTCAGAAATGCTTCGACCTGCTGTTCATCAAGTATTCTTTCCTGTGTGTTTTGCTTTACGATAAATGCCATGTGAATCTCTCCCTTAGTTTTAATGGTATTTGCTAAATGATTCGTTAAACGACCTTGAACAATTGGAATGGCTTGTGTTCGAGCAGCCTTAACTGATAGCGGAATAAAAATTCGGTAGCCTCAAGAATTTTCTTTGCTTCAAATGCATTCCTGCCCCACACAGTAATCCCATGGTTACGGATCAAAACAGCACCTGTATCTCCTTTAACATGCTCTGAAAATGCTTTGGCCAAGGTTGGTATATGTGCATAATTCGGAATAATCGGAATCTTGAGGACGGCATCTTCCTCCCAGATATTAAATGCCTTAATCAGTTCCTGCCCCTGGAATTGCACCTCGCCTCTGTCTCCATAGACCTCAGAAATGACATTATTATCAATGGTATGGACATGAAGGCTGCAGCCAGCGTTTGTCTTTTTGTATACCTCAACATGGAGGAGTGTCTCAGCAGATGGCTTTAAATATGTTTCTTCAACCGGACGGCCGAATTGGTCAACAAGCAAAAAGTCTTCATCTGTCCGTTTCCGCTTATCTTTCCCGCTCGCCGTTACAAGGAATTGCACCGGGTCGTTGTTCACTTTAATTGCCAGGTTGCCGCTCGTTCCCATGAACCAATCACGATCTGCCAGTTCTGCCTTTACGTCGGCCAGTTCTTCCCACTTACTTTCTAATGAGCTCATCCTCTCACCCCTGTCTCAGTTTTAAGTGCATCTATACAGTCATAAAACGTTTCGAATGGTCTATGTTCAATCTTCCATTCTTCGCATTTATCCTTTAAATAGTCTCTGGCAAGCACAAGATCGGCTTGTTTTGCAGCTTCCAAATCTGTTACGGAATCACCGATGACTATTTTATAGGCGCTCTTTTTTTCCAGCTTTCTCATGATGGATGGTTTGCAGCAGCCGCAATCATTTGAACATTGATCATCGCAGCTGTTTGGCCATTCTATTTTTATCGTACTTCCTGTAAAATCCGAACTATTGCAATACACTCCAGCGAGCGGTCCGAATTTTTGAATGATAGGTTCTATGAAAAAATCTATCCCTCCGCTGACGATATAAACAGGTATACCTTCCTCATGGGCATAATCAAGAAACTCTTGAAATCCCGGGCGGATCCTGGCGTTCTGTACAGCAAACTGAATGATTTCTTCCTTCTTCGAAACAGGTAGGAGAGAAAACATTTTCCCTACTCCCTCCCTGATCGAAATCCTGCGGCCCAGCACTGCTTCTTTAATTTCATCCCAGCCATCCGAACCGAATTCATTCATGATGGCTATGATATTGTCCTTTTCTGTTACTGTTCCGTCAAAGTCGCAAAATATCACAGGCTGACTCACTTTGCCACCGCCTCTGATGAACCCCACAGGCGTATAGCTGTTTTCAACTCAGCATGATCCAGAGCCCCTTCTTCAAGGCTTTTTCCCTGAAGTACGGTTTCAATCGCCTGTCTGAATGCCTTGCCTCCACCCTGTGCTCCACCAGGATGACCATGAACGCCTCCGCCTGCATTTATGATAGAATCAACTCCGAAATCTTTAACCAATTGCGGCACCATTCCAGGATGTATGCCTGCTGATGGAACCGGGAAGGTCCTTTCGTATTGATCCTCAGCAGTCAGTGCCTCAGCAATTGATATCGCCTGCTGCTTTTCAAGTGCCACACTTCCATATGGTGACGGGAAAAGCGAGAAGTCTGCTCCGGCATAGCGGAGTAATTTACCCAGAAGCAATGAATGGGAAAAGCCATATTCATCAGCCGATGTCAGCGCCCCACTCACAGCTGGGTGAGCCATGATCGGAATCCCGATTTCATCATCTTCCCTAAGTTCCTGCAAGACATCCAGGCCATAGGCGAACACATTGAACAATAACGCGTCTGCTCCGAGTTCTGCCGCTTTTCTCGCTTTGTCCTTCAAGTGTGAAGTCCTTCCTGTCAGATTGGCCGCATATAAGGTCCTATGTCCAGTAGATTCATAGACTTCTTCAAGAACTTTTTTACCAAGAGTGATCCTCTTTGCAAAAGGTGTATATTCGTTTTCAAACAGGATCTCGTCGTCCTTGATCAGGTCAACTCCTCCAAGGCTTTGTTCTTTAAGTTGTTTTAGCAGGAAATCCATATCACGTCCGATAACACCTTTGAAGATGCTCATAAGCAATGGACGGTCATAAACACCAAGCTTCCTCCTGATTCCTTCGATTCCGAAGCGAGGACCTGGGAAGTGTTTCTTTAATTCTTCATCAAATTCGAGATCGACAAGTTTCACTTTGCCATCAAGCGAGAGTTTTCCAAAAACAGTTGTCAAAATGGCTGGCAGGTCGGGTGAAAAATTGAGGGCAGGATAGGCGACTTTGATTGTTGCCACTGTTTCTGAATTATGGTCCAGGCTCGAGCCTTCTACAGAAACCACTCTTCCCTTATGTTTTTTTAATTGTTTTTGGTCCAGTTCCGGCAGGTCAGTCCAGGATCCCACTGTCAAGCCGAGCGCGATTCCCTCTGCTTTTTTCTGCGGGTTATGTTTGGCGTCATGGACTATGTAAGTCGCTGTAATTTCACTCATGAAGATCAATCCCTTCGATACTTATTGAACCCAGTTGTATTTGGGCATTAAAAAAACCTCTTCACAAAGAAGAGGTTAGAAAATACACTAAACTCTTCTCATCTTTCAGCTTTCGCTGCAAGAATTAGCACCGTGCCCAGCTTACGCTGGATCGGTTGCCGGGCTTCATCGGGCTCGTCCCTCCGCCTGCTCTTGATAAGAAAATAATTTAATCAAGTTATTTAATTGGTTAAAGTAAATTTGTTAATTAGGATTATGTCAGGTTCATAAAACAATGTCAACTATTTTTTGAATATTTCCAAGCTTTCAATTCTGCTGACTGCTTCCTGCAGTCTCTCTGCCGAAGTCAGCAGGCCCACCCGCACAAAACCTTCTCCATAGCCACCGAATCCTACACCGGGGGCAACTGCTATATGTGCTTTTTCCAGTAAGAAATCCGCAAACTCAACCGAAGTAAATGGTTCTGGAACCTTCAGCCACGCAAAAAATGAGCCCTTTGGAGCAGTCACCTGCCAGCCTATCTTTGTCAGGCCGTCAATAAGTACGTTTCTTCGGGTTTCATATAGATTGTTTAGCTCGGCAACACACTCCTGCGGTCCCAGCAATGCTTCTGCAGCCGCTTCCTGCACTGCACCAAACAAGCTGACATACATATGGTCCTGCAGCAAGTTGATTGCGGCAATCACACTCTTGTTTCCTGCAGCAAAACCAACACGCCATCCAGCCATATTATAAGTTTTTGACAGAGTATAAATTTCGATTCCTACGTCTTTTGCGCCTTCAGACTGTAAAAAGCTTTGTGGGCGGTTCCCGTCAAAGCCAATTCCACCATAAGCAAAATCGTGAACGACACAAATCTGATTCTCTCGTGCAAGCTCGATTGTTTCATCAAAAAATTGTTTATCGGCAACTGCCCCTGTGGGATTATTAGGATAGTTAAGGAACATCAGCTTGGCTTTATCCAATTGCTCGGCAGCTAACTCTTCATAATCAGGCATAAAGTCATTCTCTTCCCGGAGTGGCATTGTCACCATCTTTGCCCTGGCCAGCTCGACTCCCGACCAGTAGTCAGGATAGCCGGGATCTGGAACGAGAATCGTGTCCCCAGGATTCAACAGACATTGAGGAATTTCTACCAGGCCAGCCTTGCCCCCGAAAAGGATGGCAATTTCTTCTTCCGGATCAAGGTCGACTCCGTACTCCCTTTTATAAAATGTCGCTGCAGCTACTCGTAACGAACGCTGTCCTCTGAAAGGAGAATACTTATGGTTCGCTGGATTCTCTCCAGCTTGCTTCAGTTTTTCAACAATATGCTGTGGTGTCGGTTGGTCAGGGTTTCCCTGGCCAAGATTGATGATGTCTGCCCCTTTTTCTGTATAAGCGCCCACCTTTTGCACCAGAGAAGCAAAAAACTGCTTGGGCAGGCTCTTTAGTAAATCTGACTGTGGAAATTCCATTTTCTCACCTGCTTAGGATTTAAATGATTATTTTAAAATTTTAATTTGAAATTCTAGTCACAAATGATATAACGTAAATAGTAACTTGTAAAGAAATAATTTTCAGAATTTATGGCGGTGATGAATGATGAAGTTTAAAATAGCTTGCTTGCAAATGGATATTGCGTTTGGAGATCCTGCGAAAAACTACAAACATGCAGCACAACTGATTGAACAGGCAAATGGACAAAAACCCGATATGATAGTCCTTCCTGAACTATGGACGACCGGCTATGATCTCGATAATTTAAAGACCACAGCTGAAGAAGAAGCACAAGCAGCCAAAGAGTTTTTAAAGGATGCAGCGTTGAAATACCACTCGCATTTCATAGGCGGTTCTGTTGCCAATAAAACAGAAGCAGGCATTGAAAATACACTGCTTGTATTCGACAAAGATGGAGCTCAGGCAGGAACCTACAGCAAGCTTCATTTGTTCAAGCTTATGGATGAGCATTTGCACTTGGCTGCTGGTAAGGAAAAAGGAATATTCTCCTTGGACGGACATAAATTTGCTGGCCTGATCTGCTATGATATCAGGTTCCCGGAATGGGTCCGTGTCCATGCACTTCAGGATGTGGAAGCGATGTTTGTAGTCGCTGAATGGCCAATCCAGCGTTTGGAACACTGGCGGGCATTGCTTATCGCCCGTGCGATTGAGAACCAATGCTTTGTGATTGCCTGCAACCGCGCTGGCTCCGATCCTAACAATACATTCGCCGGCCATTCCATGGTGATCAATCCATGGGGTGAAGTGATTGCTGAAGGTGGAGAAGATGAGGAAATACTCTTAGCGGAAATTGACCTTGATGAGGTTAAGGAAGCAAGGAGCAGGATTCCTATCTTTACCGACCGCAGGCCAGAACTGTATTAATTCCCATCAAAATAAAAAAACCGCCCAGCGACTAAGGCTGAGGCGGGTTTCATGTTGCTTTTTCTTGTGAATCACTCAGGTTTTGCCCACATTTCTTCTGGATTCAATTCATAAATCCCATTTTCGCGATGCATGTAATGATTGATGATGAATTCTCTCCTGATTGTCGCGTAATCTTCATGGAACTTCGTGATATATTCGTTCAACTCCTTTTCCGGATATTTTTTTCCGGCTTTCAAACCTCGAACTATATATTCGAAAACCATCAGCTTTTTCTTGCGTTGTGCCGGAATGTTTTTTAGTTTTCCGTCTTTCGTCAGGAAATTCTCGATCACCTTTTGCCTTTCGATATTTTGTTCAATCATTGCGTCCACCTCCCCTTCTCTCTTCTCAATTAATTTTCCTAGCGTCCTTGCCTGTTGCTTGATTACTGACTCATTCAGGTGAAAATAAATTGTATTTTTGTCCCTGCGCTCTACAATCACATTGATATCACGCAATTTCTTGATATGGTGGGTGATCGTTGGCGGGGTAAGGCCCAGCTTTCCAGCAATCGCCTGGCCATGCAACGGCCCATTGGCCAGTAATGCAACAATCCTGATCCTTGTAGGGTCCCCCATCGCTTTATGGAAAGCGACTATTCTGTCCAATTGCATAAAACCACTCCAACTGATTTAATGTATATCTAATTAGTTATACATCTAATATATACCATTCTATAGAAAATTAAAAGGGGATTTGGCAATTTTTTATTATTAATGGTTCCACCCTGTTGCATAGGCAATGGAAAAACGCCTGATTGGCTTCAATCAGACGTTTCCTTGGTTATCGGCAAATAAATATGAAAAATCGTTCCGTGGCCCACTTCGCTCTCTATTTCGATGGTACCCCCGTGTTCTTCAATGATTTTGAAACTCACCATCAGGCCGAGTCCAGTCCCTCTTTCCTTTGTGGTGTAAAAAGGTTCCCCAAGCTTTTTTATCTGTTCCTCCGGGATTCCTTCACCTTCATCCTTGATGCAAATATGTATTCTGTTCCCGGGTGCCTGACTGACGATCACATTCACAAAGCCGCCTTTTGACATGACTTCTATTGCATTTTTTATGATATTGATAAATACCTTTTTTAGTTGATTAGGTTCACACATAAGATCTGGCAAATCACCGTCATAAATGGTTTTGATTTGCACATCATGGAGCACCGCCTGGGCAGTCAGAAGAGACACGGTCTCGTTCATGATCTTGGATATATCGGTATATTCATATTTAATAGACTGAGGTTTAGCCAAAACCAGGAACTCATTGATGATGGAATCAATCCTTTGCAGTTCGGTCTTGATCACCTGGAAATATAACGAATAGGCATCTCCTGTGCTGTTTTCAAGCAACTGGATGAACCCCTTTAGAGCGGTCATCGGATTGCGGATTTCATGAGCAATGCCCGCAGCCAGTTCCCCCAGCATATTGAGCGTATCTGATTTATTCAGCTGGGCTTCCATCTCAATTTTTTCAGTGATGTTCCTGAATACGATGAGATTCAGGTTATCAACTAAATGACGTTTGATACTGTATTCAAAATGTTTCATCCTGCCCTCTTCATAGGGAATGGTTATCCTGCCGTCCAGCCTCCCTTTCCGAAGCAATGCCTGTAACTTCTCGTCGATTAACGCATTGGATAGTCCGAGATTCATAAAAAGCTTACGAAAGTCCTTTTCTGTCAGGTCTTCCTGCTTCAACTCAAGCTTGGCTATTCCTGAAGGATTAATTTCATAGTGTTTGCAATTTTCATCCCAAAGGATCATCCCTTCAATTGACCCTTCAAAAATTCTCCTGAAACGCTCTTCACTTTTCCGCACCTGCTGTTCCATATGATAACGCTCACTTGCATCACGGACAATCGTCATATGATAGCCATCGCCCGCGTTGAGCTTTACAGTGAATTCGAGCAGCCTTTTTTCACCATTCGGCAGCAGAAAGAACGCTTCCTCACGCAATGCCCCTTTTTCATTGATTATTTGCTTCATCTGTCGATATTTCTCGTCTTTACGATAAATGAAGTCCGAAATTTTATGCTTTACCATATCTTCATGACTGAGCCCGAAAATTTTACAGGTTGCTTCATTGACTGCAATGATTTTTCCGCACTTGCCCCAAAACACGATTCCATCCAATGTTTCCATGAAGAAGTTCTTTAGCAAACGATCGTCCGTTATGAATCTCTCAGCAATCTCTGTTTTCTGTCCTTCTGTTGCAAAAAAGTCAGCAGCTGTTTGCGCAGAGCTATTGATCCACTCTTTTAATGAGGAATTTTCTTGTTCTAAAGCGGCTATTTTTTCCTTCAGTGCCTTAATCTCATCTGCCGTGTTAGCACTAT
Organism: Mesobacillus sp. LC4; assembly: GCF_053543455.1. Taxonomy (NCBI): domain Bacteria; kingdom Bacillati; phylum Bacillota; class Bacilli; order Caryophanales; family Bacillaceae; genus Mesobacillus; species Mesobacillus sp. LC4. The sequence goes on along the minus strand of NZ_JBGCUB010000004.1, from coordinate 383,176 downwards.
TCACCAGAAAGCCTCCTTGCTTTGATTCCCATTTTTCTAGTAATTTCTACACGGATGGTAAAAATCCCTTTAAACTCGCGATTATTTTCTATTTTTCCTGCTGAGTTCTTCGAAAGGAAAGTATGAATTATTGCCCGCTAGGCGGACAAAGTAAAAAGAGAAGCCAGGGCCACTGGCTTCTCTTTATTTTATAGATATTCGTTCTCGTTCTTGGCTTTTAGGCGCTGCCATCTTTTTTCGACTTCTTCTTCAAATTCCACAAGCATGTCTTTATTTTCTTCTTTCAATAAATGCTTGGTTTTACCCATATACTTCAACCAGTCTGCCAACGGAATTTTCTTGTTTTTCGCTTCCGGATCGTAAGTGATATTTGTAATTCCTTGTTCCACCTCATATAGTGGGAAGAAGTTTGAGTTCACTGCTGCTTCGACAATTGTCTGGCCAAATCGGTCCTCTGATTTCCAGTTCAGCGGACATGTGATTAAAAGCTTGCCGTAAACTGTACCCACATTTTGCGCATACCACTGTGCCTTCGCAGCCTTCTTCACTAGGTCCTGTGGGAAGGCTTCTGTTCCAGTGAAAACATAAGGGATATTGGTAGATGCCATGATCTGGGCTGTATCCTTATGATGGAACGCCTTACCTTTTTGTGCCTTTCCTACGTTTGATGTGCTCGTCATGTGTCCGAAAGGAGTGGAGTAGGACAGCTGTGAACCTGTATTCATATAACCCTCATTATCATATTCAAGCATGATCAGCTTGTGGCCGCGAAGCGCTGTACCAATCGCCGATCCCATTCCGATGTCCATTCCGCCATCACCGGTCACCATTACGAAGGTTGCATCTGCAGACACTTCGATTTCGCCTCTTCGTTTCAGTTCAAGGAATGCTTCAAGCGTTCCTGATAATGTTGCCGCTCCATTCTGGAACAGATTATGGATTGTCGTCTGCTTATGGGATGTGTGAGGATAAGCTGTTGTCACGACGTACGCACAACCAGTTTGGAAAAGAATGACGAGGTCTCCCTCAATTCCTTTAAAGAACAGCTCTAATCCGCCAAAGATACCGCAGCCAGGGCATGCACCATGACCAGAGGCAATTCGTTTCGGTTTGGAAGTCAAAGCTTTTAAAGGAGGAATTTTGACATTCAATTTATTCTTTTCTTCATCTCTTGTTACCTGAATCAATCCTGACTTATAGACATCCCCATGCTGTGGCTCTATGACCTGCTTCAATGCCTTATCAGGTTCTCCTGCAACATGTCCATAGTAGTCGAACGGCTTTTCTGCGTGTCCTTTTTCCATCGCGTCAATCGCCATATTGAAGAAAGCTTCAGCATCATCTGCATAGAAGTCTTTACCGCCGAGTCCAAACACCCGGCTCTGGACGATAGTCGTATTTTCCCTATCCTCCTGAAGAGCAGATTTAATTTCGTGTGTCAGGTTAGGACCGTGTCCGCCATAGGAATCCGCACGCTCACCTACAAGAAGAGACTTCACATTCTTCAATGCTTCCCTGATTTCCTGCACAGGGAATGGGCGGATGATATTTGGACTGATCACACCGGCTTTGATTCCCTTTTCCCTAAGCTTGTCAACAACATCCTTGGCTGACTCGGCAGCTGAGTTCAGCAGGAACAGAGCTACGTCCGCATCCTCCATTTGATAAAGATCCAGGATATCATAGTTGCGTCCTGATAATTTAGCATATTCTGCAGCTACTTCTTTATAAACATTCTTCGCTTTGTAAATCGCTTCTGATTGCTGGAAGTGGTTGTTCATCAAGTCGTCGCCATTCATATGGGCTCCAATTGTCAATGGCTTCTTTGGATCCCTGGCAAAATTATATTCAGTCGGTGCCTCCCCAACAAATCTCTGAACTACAGCCCGGTCTTTAAAATAGTTCACTTTACGCTTTTGGTGGGATGTAAAGAATCCATCATACGCAACCATTACAGGCAGGCGCACATCAGAGTGTTCAGCAATCTTAAGTGCCATGATGTTCATATCGTAAACAGCCTGTGGTGTCCTGGCGGTCAGAATCACCCATCCTGTATTTAATGCAAAATACAAATCGGAATGGTCACCGCGGATATCCAGCGGCCCGCTTATAGAACGAGTTACCAGGTTAAGGACCATTGGATAACGTGTACCTGATTGGACAGGAAGCTGCTCTAGCATATACATCAAGCCGTTCGCGCTGGTCGCGTTGAATACTCGGGCTCCGGTTGCCGCTGCACCGTAACAGATGCCTGCGGAACCATGTTCTCCATCAGCAGGAATCAATTTGATATCATGTTCGCCTCTCGATTTCATCATATCGAGATATTGCGCAACTTCTGTAGAAGGGGTAATCGGGAAGTAGCCCATTATATGATAATTAATCTGAGCTGCTGCCATAGCCGCCATTTCATTTCCGGATTCAAAGGTTGTCACCTGTTCTGCTTTACTCATCTGCTTTACGTTTTCTTCAAGAACGGACATTAAGAAACCCCTCCTGTCACATAAGGATAGTTATGTTTTACTTGATTTTCCTCGGCATAGCCGATCATTTCCCTCAGATCACTCAACGCAGTAGTTGGACATGCCTCAACACACTTCAGGCAGCCTTTGCAATATTGATAATCGATTCCCTTAAGGAACATTTGCTTTCTGCCTCGTTTGTCTTCTCCTTCTTCCCAAACGAAGCAATAATCAGGACATGCAGTATCACATGCAGCGCAGTTAATGCATTCCTGCTGGTTGAATTGTGGCAGGAATCCCTGTCTGGAACCGCTCAGGTCCTTCAGGACACTGTTTGCCTGAGCTGTGATCACTCCACCGATTTCCTGTGTTTGGTAACCAAGAAGCGGCATAGGACGCTCGAATTTCTTGCCTTTTGCGCCATCTTCAGGTGCGTAAGTTTTAAATTGAACTTCATTGTAGCCTCGCTCGAATGTCCTGATGTTCGGCTCGACTAAATGAGGATATTTTTTCTCAAACGTTTTGCGGATAACATTTTTCATCGCTTCAGGATCAAGGAAATCAAGAATGCGGTACAATGCACCAAGCATCGCAGTATTTACCTTTGTTTTTTCCTCGACAGCAATCGAAAGTGCATCAACTATTGCCAGTGTTCCGTGATCTAGATGAAGATCTTTTTTAATGTCATCGAAATCTCTCGTTGAATTCACCAGCAGGATCCCGTCAGGGCGCAACCCGCTAACTACATCGACCATTTTATAAAGTGCTTCATGAAATACACCGACCACATGCGGCTCTTCTATCGGACTGTGGATCCTGATTTCGGTTTCTGGTTCACAGAAACGGACAAAGCTTTTTACCGGTGATCCTTTTTTCTCCGATCCATAAGAAGAAAAGTTGGAACCGTTCAATCCCAGACCCAGGACACCTGCTTCAGCTAGCATCTTTCCTGCCAGGTTCGCTCCAAGTCCTCCAATCGATTCAAGTCTTATCTCATAAAAGCCTAATTCATTTTTCTTCGGTAAGATAGACATAATCTCCCTCCCCAATTTGGTTGATAAGGTAATTGACATAAAACATTCCCCAATAATATTTTATAGACTTAAAGGAATTTAAGCTGTGACATAAATCAAACATTACAACTTTTTTATTGGAACACACCCAAAAATTTTTAATCTATCCCGTATGTTATAATGAAAAAGCTTTTATATAACAGAAATAGAATTGTGATAGTACAGAACCAGATTCAGGAATTGGTTCCTTTATTTAGAGCAATTAGCCTGGTTTGATTTTATCCATGGAAGGGTAGAAAAGGGTTAGTGTTTTGGGGGTCTCTAATTAAGGGAGGAAATATGAAACAACGAGATTACTACTTTGACAATGCCAAGTTCATCTTGATTTTTTTCGTCGTATTTGGCCATCTTTTGCGCTCGTTCATTGAAGACAATGAAATGATCTATAATCTTTATAAAGTCATTTATACATTCCATATGCCTGCCTTCATCCTTGTTTCCGGATTTTTTGCGAGGGGCTTCAATAAAAAAGGCTATGTGATGAAAATTGCCAAAAAATTAATACTGCCTTACTTCATCTTTCAGCTGATCTATTCTATTTTCTATTATTTCCTGTACAGCAAGTCTACTTTTACGATGGATCCGCTAAATCCGCACTGGTCCCTATGGTTTTTGATCAGTCTGTTCTGCTGGAACATCATGCTGATCGGCTTCTCAAAGCTTAACGCACCTATTGGGTTGTTGGTTGCCTTTGGATTGGGGTTGGGTGTCGGCTATGTAGATTGGATCTCCAACTACTTGAGCCTATCAAGGACCTTTGTGTTCTTCCCATTGTTCCTGATAGGGTACCACTTGACGAAGGATCATATTAGAACATTGACAAGGCCCTCATTCAAGGCTGGAGCATTGGTAACCTTTGTTCTTGTATTTTTAGGTTTCTATTTTAACCCAGATATAGACTATAAATGGCTGCTGGGTTCCAAACCATACTCATTGATGGAAGCTGCTTCAATAGCAAGCATGTTCAGACGATTGGGCTTTTATTTATTAAGCCTGCTGATGGTGTTCAGCTTCTTGACCATTGTCCCGAAGAAACAATACTTCTTTACAGACCTAGGCAAAAATACTCTATACGTCTATCTGCTGCATGGTTTTTTTGTACGAACCTTCCGCGAAAGCGAAGTCCAGGACTTCTTCCATAGTCCCGAACGCTTCCTCTTGCTGGCGGTCATCGCCTTGATGCTGACCTTCTTATTGTCCAGCAAGTACGCAGCAGCCATCGCACAACCGTTAATCGAATTCAAAACCTCACGGATTAGCCGGCTAAAATTAAGGTTTAATGCTATACTTCGCTTCTATCGTCGGAAGCTTTTAAGCCAGTGACCGCAAGGCTGAGGATGTAAATTTACAAAGGCTGTCAAAAAGGACTATATTTTCCTTTTTGGCAGCCTCTTTTCCTTATTCTCCTATTGAATTCAACCTGTCTTTTTTGTCCAAACTGAGATATAATTTAAAGTTGATTTGCTGCTGGATTTTTATAAAGGAGATTTTCTTAAATGAATATAGTTTTAACAACGCTTAACGCGAAATATATACACACAAACCTTGCGATCAGGTACCTTAAGGCATATGCTCAGCCTGAGTTTGACGTAAATCTTGTTGAGTATACCATCAAGGATCCTGTGATCAATATTGTGTCAGACTTGATTCAAAAACAGCCTGATGTTATTGGATTCAGCTGCTATATCTGGAATATTGAAGAGAGTATCAAAGTCATCAAGATGATTAAAAAAATCAACCCTGACATTAAAATTGTCGCAGGCGGCCCTGAGGTTACTTATGATGTCCTTGAATGGATGAAGGAAGTGCCAGAATTTGATTTTATCGTCATTGGTGAAGGTGAACAGACCTTCAAGCAGCTTCTTTCCGCATTGGCTTCTGGAACAGGTTTTAATGAAGTACCTGGGATTGCCTATCGAAAAGGTGATAGCATCTCTATGAATCCTCAACAGAATAAGCTGGATTTAAAGGAGCTTCCGTCTCCATATCGTTTTGCAGAAGATCTTCCCCATCTTTCAAAAAGGGTAACCTATCTCGAAACAAGTCGTGGGTGCCCATTCAGCTGCCAATTTTGCTTATCTTCCATTGAAGTCGGTGTCCGCTATTTCGACAGGGAGAAAATCAAGGAAGATATCCGTTACTTAATGGCAAATGGTGCAAAAACCATCAAATTCGTCGACAGGACGTTCAATATCAGCCGAAGCTATGCAATGGAAATGTTCCGTTTCCTGATAGATGAACATCTGCCAGGGACAGTGTTCCAGTTTGAAATCACAGCTGATATCATGCGACCTGAGGTCATTCAATTCTTGAACGATGAAGCACCTGCCGGTTTATTCCGTTTTGAAATCGGGGTCCAATCAACTAATGATTACACAAATGAGTTGGTCATGAGGAAACAGAATTTCGATAAGCTGAAACGCACTGTAACCATGGTAAAGGATGGCGGTAAGATTGATCAGCATCTTGATTTAATTGCCGGATTGCCAGAAGAAGACTATCAATCGTTCAAAAAAACGTTTAATGATGTATTTGCCATGCGTCCGGAAGAATTGCAGCTTGGATTCTTGAAGATGCTCAGAGGGACTGGTTTGAGACTGAGGGCTGAACAGCATGATTATGTGTACATGGATCATTCTCCATATGAGATACTCGGAAATAATGTCCTTGATTTCAATGACATCATAAAAATAAAACAGGTTGAAGACGTTTTGGAAAAATACTGGAATGATCACCGAATGGATCGTACCGTTGAGTATCTGGTCACAAAGGTATTTCCTTCACCATTTGATTTCTTCCAGGACTTCGGCTCTTATTGGGAGACAAAAGGATGGTCCCGGATTGGCCATCAGCTAGAGGACTTATTCAAAAGACTTTTCAACTTCCTACAGGAAAAAGGTGTGGAAGATTTGGAAGCTATTGAAAGCTTGATGAAGTATGATTACTTGGCCAGCATGAAACACAAGCCAAGAAAGCCATGGTGGGAACTGAGCTTGGACAAGCAGGATCGTTCTGAACTATACCGTGGGATCATCCAGAAACCTGACGCCCTTGGCAATCAGTACTCCGAAATGAATATTAGTGAAAAGGATTTATATAAACACACATTGCTAGAGGATATCACTATTGACCTGGAGAAGTTTATCGAAGATGGAGAAATCATGCACTCCCCTTCCTTTATGCTTGTTTATTTCGATTCTAAAATAGATCGTCCTCAGTTTTTCACTTTTAAAATGGAAGATGTAAAGCCGGCTTAATTTCAGCCGGCTTTTTATTTTGACTCAATTTTTATTTACAGTCTTTTTCAGCTCTATTTTTCGCCTTTTTGCTGCTAAAAGGATGTTCATATAGTTTACCAGCATTGATATCGCCAAATTCCATGCCAAATTCAACATTCAAAGGTTTTTGGTGCCGACCTTCATGCTTTTTCATTACGATCTTCCTTTCCTGCCTTGCTTTGAATTTCTGTTTGCAAATTTCCCAGGATCTTCACCGTGGGCAAACTCTGCAGAGAATTCGCTCTCCTGAAGGTTTTTCTTAGGTGTGTTTGTATATTTAGCCAAAGCATTTCTTTCTGCCTTCCGTTTAGCCATTCTAACCACCTCCATACTCTTATTTTTTTCAATAAAAAATTAGCTATGTACTGATTTGATTACCTAATTTTACAAAAAGGATTTCCTGATAAAAAACTAAATGAAACAAAAAATAAGCTCAAAAAGGAGGAGCTGAAATGGAGAAAAAAGAACAAGAGCTAAAACCATTGGATATTGAGGATACCTTACCTCACCAAATCAACGCTCCTAGCTTCAAGGACACTGGCATTGAAATGAAGGCGCCTTTTAAAAATGAGCATGGTGTCATCATTGGAGACAGCCTGTACGCATCGGAAAACTCCCCTCTTGAAAATTGGACTGAAGAGACAGATCCGGCTGTCATGGCTGGGGATGAATGGGTTCATCCTACCAACGATATCGGCTGGAACACAGCAGAAAACAGAGAGCTGCTGGAGGAAAAGAGAAAGCCGCAGGCCTCACCCTTCATGCATCCAACAAAAGATGTAAGCAAAGGCCAGGACTAGCGAACCTCATCTCCATATAGCTGATTAATGTTTAATGTGCACAAAAAAATCCGGGATCTCCCGGATTTTTTATCTTTAACCTATGATCACTCGTTCTTGTGGGTAATGAATGGCTTCTTTCTCTGTTTTTCCGCCAATAATCAACAGGAAGGAGATAACTCCCACCCTTCCGATGAACATCAGGATAATCAGGACCATTTTCCCTATATTCGAGAGCTCTGGTGTAATTCCCATGGATAGCCCAGTTGTTCCAAAAGCCGATGCGACTTCAAAAATAATGGCCAATAACGCCTGATTTTCTGTCACCATCAAAATGAGGACAGCAAAGAAACAAATAAGTACAGCCATGATGGAAACAACCAATGACTTGATTATATCATCCTGATGCAATTCTCTATTGAATATTTTGATTGCCCTTCTCCCCCTTGCAAAGTGGTAAAGGAACAAGAGGTTTAGCGCAAAAGTGGTTGTTCGGATTCCTCCACCAACAGAGCTTGGTGATGCACCGATAAACATCAATGCCGCCATCAGGAATAAGGTAGGATCAGTAAAATCATTTACGTCCATTGTCGCCAATCCCCCACTTCTAGTTGTGGTGGACTGAAAAAAAGCATAGAAGAATGAATCCAACAATGATTTATCGGATAAGAAATGATTATACTCCAATGCCCAAATGGCTACGGTCCCAAAAATCAGGAGCCCAAGGAACGTAAGAGTCGTAATCTTGAGAAATAAGGTGAAACGAAACGGTCGACTTTTTTTCTTCCTGAAAAGGAAACTCTTCAGTTCAACTAAAACAGGGAATCCAATAGCACCGAGAGTGATCAGCAATATATTGATGGTAATCACAAAATAATCCTGTGCATACGGAATCAGAGAGGCTCCTGTTATATCAAACCCCCCATTGGTCGTAGCACTAACGGATGAAAACAAACCGTGGAGAAAAGCTTCTTGCCATGTAGGATAGTATTTTAAGAAATATAACCCTAATAACAATGCTCCTATTAATTCAATAATGACAATGATCACAAGAATTTCTTTCAAGAGCTTCACAAGGCCTGCCATTGAAGTCTGATTCTGGTCCATCATAATCAATCTGCGTTCTTTAAGGCCGATTTTCTTACGGATGATCAGCCAGAAAAATGTACCCAGTGCCATCACACCAATACCGCCGAATTGCAGAACAAACATGAGAATGAAAATGCCAGGCACAGTAAAAGTATCGCGGACGGTTATGACCGAGAGCCCGGTAACACTCACAGCACTTGCTGCAGTGAATAATGCATCCATGAACGTCCATTTAGCCCCGGGCTGGATGGCAACAGGCAAACTTAATAAGCTCATCGAGACAATTACCGCTATTAAATAGTACGCTACGATAATTTGCGCAGGTGATAATTTGTCTAATCTTCTTCTTATATTAATCCACATAATTGCTTCCTTTCAGCCCTCATTCATATACATACCTATGATAAAGAATATCATCTGAATAATAAAGTACTTTCTTGCAATCAACGTTTCATCATATTCTTCCAAGTTTACTTTCACCTTGGCCCGCGGTAAACATTATCCAAAAGGATAAAAGATTACCATTCATGAACATACAAGTTTTGCTCAAACTAACATTACAGAGAAACTCTCTCTGTATACTACTAAAGGAGATGAAAATAATGGCTCGAAATTCAAATAAATTACTTGTACCTGGAGTTGAACAATTCATGGACCAGGTAAAATATGAGATTGCTCAGGAATTCGGGGTTAGCCTTGGTTCCGATACAGTTTCCAGAGCAAACGGTTCAGTTGGCGGGGAAATCACAAAACGCCTGGTTCAACAGGCACAGGCACAACTTTCAGGAAAAGGCCAACAATAACTCCGAACTTGCGCCTATATTTAGGTTGTCCATTAAGGCCCAAACAATTGAATATGAACATGGAAAAAAGTCCGGATTGGATTCCGGACTTTTAATATTTTTCTATTTTTTACCATTATTCCCTTTATCTTGACCCTGATTGGCTTGTTTTTTACCTGATTGGCCTCTGTTGTTCTCATCAGGCCTTTTTTGTGAATTAGGCTTATGATCATTTTTATATTGTTTTCCGTTATGAGCATTATTTTTGTTAGGCTTATTGCCTGTATCAGAATGCTTGTTATTACCCTGGCCACGATTGTTATTATCGTTATTGTCAGTTCCTTTGCTTTGCTCAGGGACAGACGGTTTTTCTTGTTTCCGTTTCCCGTTTTCACTCTCAGGATCATTTTTCTTTAACTGGCCAGGCGGTACCTTCTTTTCTGGCTGCGGAGCAACAGAAGGTGCAGGAACTTCTTTCTTCCCAGGCTCTTGCTTGGTGTTTTTGCCTTTATCAACCGGGGTTGCAACAGGTGTCGGCTTTTGCTTTTCTTTATATATACCAGTTGTGATTCCCTGCTTTCTTGCCTTCTCCCTATCTTCACTAGTTGCTTCCAAAACCTTGAAATTCAGGTCTTCATCTAGTGAAGAAGTTTTAATTTCAGAAATCTTCTGTTCTAATTCCCGATCCACAGATTCCTTAGCCTTCTTATTATGAACTGTCGCGATGACTACATCATTTATTTCTTTAAAAAATCCATCTTCCTCGATTTCCGCTAGGATCAGCTCTGCGACCTTGGCCGCATCTTTCCTTTTCCAATCCTTTATTTCCCCAATGATTTCTTCCCCTTCAGGATTGTAGCCTTTCAAACGAAGGACTTTTAAATCATCGTTGACGGCCAATTCAATGCTCGGATTCACATCGATGGACATATACGCATATACCTGGTTGTTTTGATATGCCGGAACAAGCGCAGTCATGATAAGCATTATCGCCGCTGCGAGTGTAATGGTCCTTGTCTTGAAGCTATTTAAAAACGATAGATTGAATTTCTTCTTTTTAACTGCTTGCGATTCTGGAAAAAAATGAATTTCTTCTCCTACCTGATAATCTTGTTGAAGCTTTCGGGCCCGCAAAAATTCGCCTTCGGGGGTCAACAATGTTAGGTAAAGATCATTGATTTCGAGGATAACCCCTTTTCTCATGTCTCTAACACCCCTTTTATATAATCCTTTAAATAGACATAATCCCCAATTAATATAAGTGCAATTGCAATAATATATTTCCTGTTTCTCTCTATGGTTTTTCTGCTTACTTTGACCATGTCTTCCAGTTGCTTGATTGGCAGCCGCTTTTTATCTAGAAGCAAATTCTTTAGTTCCTCGTTCTCTACCATTGATTTTGCAACAAGCATTGCGTTTTTACGGGCATCTGCATGTTTAGGGGACTGCTCAAGCAGATCCTGCAAAGACAAATCAAATTCTTTTAGTACATCTTGGAATTGGATGATTTCTTCTCTTCTGATTTCCTGTTCTGTCTTTTTTCGGAAATCATCGAGAGAAAGTTCATCTTCAATTGTCGATCTCTGCTGTTCTTCCTCGTTTGGATCATTCGATATATGGAAGCTGAGATTTTGATTCCGGCTCTGCTGACGGATATAATCAATGACTCTCCGCTTAATCATGACTTCTGCAAAGCTTAATAATGAATTGCCTTTTTCAGATGAATATTTTTGGATTGCCTCATTGAAAGCGATGAGGCCAATGCTAAATTCATCGTCCGATTCATGTATGTATCTCTTGCAGACAGACGAGACAGTCTTCGCGATAAATGGCTTATAAGAATCAATTAATTCTTCTCTTAAAGCAGCATCCCCCTGGTGGATTTTTTCTACTGTTTCTTCCAGCGGTCTGCGCTTTTTCTTAGCCATGAACAATAAACTTAGCAATAGCCTCACCTCTTTCCTCACCACATTATATCATAGCCTGTCAATTTCTCGTTCTGTGGTTAGGCAGTGAAAAGATAGCCAGTTTTGGCTACCTTTTCGAGTCTATTGTTCAATATGAACTAGTTTTTATCGTTACCTTTTCCGTTCCCTTGGCCGTTGTCTTTCCCATTGCCCTTGTTTTCATGTTCATTTGATTTTTTGTCTTCTTTTTTATCCTTTTTTGACTGTTGTTTTTCTTCTTTCTTTTGCTGCTGTGCTTCTTTGCGTTCTTGCTTTTCAGCAGCTTTCTGTGCTTTACGCTCTTGTTTCGCTTTTTCTTTTTCTACTTTTGGAGATACAACTGGTACTGCTGTTGCATCGTCATTTACAGGCATTGTTTCATCTGCAGGTTCCTCAACAACAGGTGTTTCATCAGCAGGGAGAAGGTCTGGCTCAACAATTGGTTCTAATTCGACTGGTTCAGTTGTTTCTTCTTCTTCTTCAACTGGCTTCTCAGTATACTTTTCCTCTAATTTAGCCAACTTTTTAGCCATCTTTGCGTATGTCTTGTCAATATTTTTTTGAAGCTGCGCTCTTGCATTGTCATTGCCAACATGTTCCATAGCCGCTTTCAATGCAATGATATTTTGTCTAAGCATTCCTTCAATCTGATCGAAAGGATCTTCAGTTCCAACTTCATCTTCAGAACCTTCTGCCTCATCACTTGGCTCTTCAGCGACTACATCATCGGCAGGCTCCTCACCATCTTCAGTTGACTCTTCTGTATCTGTTTCTTCTAGTTCCGTTTCTTCTATTCCTTCGTCAGAGGTTGCCTCTTCTTCCAATTCTGATCCTTCTTCAGCAGCCTCTTCCTTATTACTTTCTTCATCCACAATGTCCTGTGAGTTTTCCATGTATTGAACAGCAGCCTCGATTACTTGAAGCGCTTCTTCTTCTTTCCCTTCAGCGAACAAAGCCCCCGCCTCTTGAAGGCGTTCTGACGCATATGTAGCAAGCAATTCTGCTTCTTTTGCATTATCAAATGTAAAAGCGAGCCTTATTTTCTCCAAAGCAATTTTAGCAAAGTAGAAGAAGTCACCAGGAATCAAAGATGGATTCGTTTCTTCAAGCTCATCGACCTGTGTCTTAGCTTCTTCAATCTCTTCTGGGCTGACATTCTGCAATTCCACAGTTTCAATCTCAGAATTGTTCTCTTCTGCCATTGCGATTGGCGAAAAAGCAAATGTTCCAGCAAGCACTAATGCCAATGTACTCTTGGCAATTTTTTTCATCTCTTGGTTAGAAAGTTTCTTCATTCTCAGTTCACCTCGTAAGTTTTTGGAGCGGCCGCTTTAATCACTACAAAGTTACGTATGCGCTAACTATGTTATGGGGGTTTTTTCAAAAAAAAAAAAAGCTCCAGTCAAATAATATGACTGAAGGGTAAGAAGATTGTTGTTATATATGGTAATACAACGAATTTTAGCGATTAAAAAGCTTAATTATAGCTTAATCATAATAAAACTTTAGTAATAACTTCCTGATTAGGAATCCCGTGAGAACTCCTGGAATGACAAAAAGCATTGGAAGGAATACGGGCCCTGGAAATAGGCCAAATAATTTAACCTTTGGTGATATCATCAAGCCTACAGTGACAAAATAGGCAGAAAATGCAAAAGGCAGAAAGGTAATCTTTTCCTCCTCCGGCATGACGCTTCTATATGCATCCCACATGGCGAACATATATAAACATGGATAAAACATCAGCCACTGATAGTCCAGGACATGCATTGCCTTATCTGTCTCCCCAAGGAAACTGTACATGATTCCTTTGTTAAAATTACTATTCACATTAACAAGGAACTCGAGTAGGACAAACAAGATTCCCTTAACAAGGTTTCCAGTCAGCAACTGAGCAAACCCTGGCAGTGCGATGCTCCACATTACCGCTTCCAATTTGGTTAAATTCTTTTTAATCGCCACGTCACGTTTCATCCTTTAGTCATAGTATTAGTGCTTTTATGAGTCCCCAGGTTTCCACGTTGTCAAAAGGAACACATCTTATAAAAACCACTGCATCTTGCTACTTGTTTTAGATTGTCCAAATTGTACTTCAAATTATCATTTTTCCAGTTAATTGTTAAATATAATTCGTATTCTTTATATTAATTCACTAATTTCTTCCATATAAATAAAACCGTCCCTATACCGGAACGGCTAATGATTATTTATTATTTTTTAAAAGAGCGATATAGTTTTTCACAAAAGTGAACCAGTCTCTTTTTTCGGAAAAATAGCTTTTGAATAAATTCAGGAATAACGGATATTTGCCTTTATAGGGATACCATTGTATTTCGGATTTCATGATACCCATGTCTTCCATGATGGCTTTTTCATGACAAAAAATCCTTAATCCCGCCTCAGAATGATACCTGCCTATGCCGCTCTCCTTTGTTCCTCCAAACGGCAGACCGTGGTTTGCCACAGTGATGAGGACATCATTGATGACGACAGCTCCAGACACAAGTCTGGAAGCGACACGGTGAGCCTTCGCTTTATCTTTGGTCCAGACACTGGCATTCAGACCAAATACAGTTCCATTAGCAAAGGTAATTGCTTCTTCTTCCGTATCGAATGGGACAACAGGAAGCAATGGACCAAAAGATTCTTCCTGAATGATTTTCATATCCTGTTCCACTTCAGTTACAACTGTCAGCGGCAAAAACATGTCACCCTTCCAGTCAGAAGGCTTCAACCCTGTCTCTAATTTCGCTCCCCGTTCAAGTGCTTCATCCAGTTGAGCTTTCACAACATCTTTCTGACCAGGAAACGTCATGGACCCGACATCTGCATTGATATCGTTCCCTTGTTGGAGGGAATTGACTTCTTTTTTCAACTTTTCAAGGAACTTGCCATAAATGGATCGTTCAACATATAATCGCTCAGCACTCATGCAAACCTGGCCGCTATTGGTAAATGCACCCCAGACGGCTCCTTTTACCGCTCTGTCGATGTTTGCATCCTCAAATACAATCATCGGGTCCTTCCCGCCAAGCTCCAAGGTCGTAGGTATTAAATCTTTCGCTGCCTGCTGCTGAATGACTTTACCTGTCCTGACTGAGCCTGTAAAAAAGATATAATCTGGCTTACCCGCCGTAAAAGCAGCACCTACTTCTTTTCCGCCATGTGCGACCTGGACTGTTCCTTCAGGAAAGCCGGAACGCTTGAACAAGTCCTCAATGCATTTTCCGACAAGCGGAGTAACTTCTGATGGTTTTAAAATAACTGCATTACCTCCTGCAAGTGCACTGATCATCGGAACCATCGCAAGCTGAAGCGGGTAATTCCATGGAGAAATAACAAGAACAACACCACGTGGCATATATTCAATAAAGGATTTTTTCCCGAAAAGCAATAATGGGGTTTTTACCTTTTTCCTGCTTAATACCTTTTCCGCATGTCTGATAATATGATCGATTGCATCAAGAGTCGGCATGATATCGGCCACTATTGACTCTGTCAACACCTTGCCGGTATCTTCTGAGATGACTTTCGCGATTTGGTCCATTTCATCGACCATCAGCTGTTTCAGTTTCTTCAAGTACCCTGTTCTCTCAGAAAGGGCCAGGCTGCTCCAATAAGCGAATCCATCCTTTGCCTTCTGGTAGAAGAATGGAACCTCCTGGACAGGCGTCTCTTCGATTTCGGCTATTATCTTTCCAGTCGCTGGTGCCACAACCGACATCTTTTGCACCTCTTTAACTGAATGCATGTTCATTCACCTGCCAAAATACATTAATTTTTATGATATATTGATTTGGAATTGACTTTTATGTTTGTTCTCCTGGTAGAAAGCCGCCATTGCAGCTATACCTTCCTTGAAATCCGGGCATCTTATGCCGGAATCTTTTAAGTCCTCCTGTGCCTGGGAAGAATCGAAACTCCCCTTCCATGTAAAATAATCAAGTGCTTCCTTTTCAACTCCGAGATACCTCCTGAGCACCTTGAAATTGAGTCCTCCTTTTGCCAAAGCCAGCGGAACGGCTCCTTTTGGATGCTTTTTCATCAATTCATACATCATCATGGCGTAAAGTTCGGAAACCTTATATGGTTTAGGGTCTGTAAGATGATATGTTTTTCCTGCACCCTTTTCAGCAAATGTCAAATAGGTTGTCGCTTCAATAATATAATCCACCGGCACCAGATTGACAACACTCTCGCCCTTTCCAAGCTTCGGCAAAAATGGCATGAAGCTGAGGCGGTCGATAAAATTCATGATAAAATAGGGGCCATCAAATTTGATGGTTTCTCCTGTTCTCGAATGTCCCTTAACGATTCCTGGCCTGATGATGGTCACAGGAACCTCAGATTTCAATGCCTCTACAAGGAGCTCTGCTTCATATTTAGTTTCTTCATAAAAGTTTTTAAAACCGGGCGGCTTGATTAATTCATTCTCGTATAATTTACCTTCCCGTCTGCCGGCAACAAAAGCAGTACTGAAGTACGTATATCGCTGGATATCTTTTAAGGACTTCGACCAATCATTGACGTTCCTGGTACCCTCTACATTGACACGATAGGCAATATCCTTCGGCACTGCCAGGTCGTATATGGCTGCCAGATGGAAAACATGTGTTACTTCTGTTTCAAGCTGGGCCTGTATCTCTGGGGCGATAGCCAGACCACTAGCGGTAATGTCCCCTTTGATGATCTCAAATTGACTCTCCGACAGGCTGAACTCCTGTATGATCGCTGCTCTCTCAGTATTTGCCTGATCCATCATATTAGGCAATACAAGTACATGAACCTTTCCATTGCCCCCATTTTTACGCAAAACTTCTCGAATCAATTGATTGCTGATGAACCCAGGAAATCCTGTGAAAAAGTATCCGTACTCCATGAATGTCCTCCTCAACGTTAATTAGCTATATTTTAACGATAAGCGCTTACATATTCAATAACTTTCCTGACTATTCAGAAAAATGCGATGGATATCTGGTATTAAGCCTGAAATAAGCCCCTCATTCTCCGTGTTCATCAGTTTTCAAAAAAAAAGCCTGGCATATCAATCAATGCCAGGCATATCATATTATCTTTTCCTTCTTAAATCATGATTTGAATCTTCATCTTCTTTTATGAGTTCAAGAAGCTCTTCTAACATTCCTGCCATTTCTTCTTTCGAATATTTCCCTTTTTGGAAGGATGTCTGTCTTTCTTCAACTTCGGTATAACCTGACTCTGTATGCTCCTTTAACAGATAGGCTGGTACCAGATGTCCATCAGGGGTCGCATACATTTTATTTCTTCTTCTATAATCCTTATCAAAGAAACTATATACCACCGGAATGACAAACAGCGTCAGGAAGGTGCTGCTGATCAGGCCGCCAATGACCGTAATTCCCATTGGCTGATTGATTTCTGTCCCTTCTCCTACACCAAGGGCTAGCGGAAGAAGTCCAAGGATAGTCGTCAATGCGGTCATCAGGATAGGCCTTGCCCTGTCTTTAACTGAGAGAACTATAGCTTCATGCGGAATCAATCCACGCTCTTTCTTCTGGTTAATATAGTCGACGATCACGATTGCATTGTTAACAACTATACCAGCAAGAACGATGATACCGATAACCACAGTCAAGCTGACTGGTGTACTCGTTGCCGTCAGTGCCAGCGCGACACCAATAACCATTAAAGGAACTGTGAACATGATGACAAATGGATACTTCAATGACTCGAACTGAGCCGCCATGACCAGATAAATCAAGATGATCGCCAGCACGAACGCCAAAACAAGATCATCAATTGAAGACTCGAGCAACTCCCTGTCTCCACTGAAGACAACTTCCGTTTCCTCGGGCAGGTCAAGTTCTTCAATCTTTTCATCAACCTTTTTGGATATATCGCCAAGGTTCGTTGAGGATTTGTATTTCATCGTGAATTCAACTGCACCCTGCTGATTGATCCTCTGAATTTTGACAGGACCGCTGCCTGTTTCAATATTTGCCACCTGTCCAAGAGTGACATAGTTTCCATCAGGCTTTTTGATTAAAAGCTGTTTCAGCTTATCGATATTCTGCGTGACCTCACTGTCATATTCCACATATACACCAAGAATTTCACCATCATTCCCTGGCATTTGCGTGGCCATATCCCCTCTGGTCACGTTGTTGACGACCATGGCAATCTGAGCTGGTGCAAGTCCCTGGGCGAGTGCCTTTTCCCTGTCCACTGTAATCTGGATTTCCTCGACCGTTTCATTCTGGCTTGTGGTCAGTTCATTGACATCTTCAAGTTGCTGGAGTGAATTATATATTGAATCAACTGATTCATTCAGCCGCTTTTCACTGGAATCCCGGACATTGAAAGTAAGCGTGTTTGGAGCCGAACCGGATGTGGACTGCATATTAAAATTTAGTTCAGCACTGCTGTTTGCACTCACAGCTGCCTGCTCCAATTCTTTTTTTACATCATCGACAAACTGGAAGGTACTGATTTCCCGTTCTTCAAGCTCATCCATTTTCACATACAGTTCCCCGACATTAGCATTCGTCGTGCCCCTGAATGAAGCCTCTTGAGTAGTGCCGATCAAGCTTACATAAACGTCGACATCCTCTTCATCTTTCAATTTGTCTTCGAGTGCTGTCATGACTTTTTGGGTTTCTGAAAGAGCCGCTCCATTTTCGAGATTCACCCTGATGCTGAAGAACCCCTCATCAGTAGGAGGAATAAACTGAGTTCCTACGGTTGTCACCCCATAACCGCCTCCGGCGAGCATCAGCAAAGTAATCAGAATGACAATGAAACGGTGGCGGAGCGCCCACCTTATCGATTTTTCCAATCCTCTCATCGATCCAGATCTCTGCCTTCTTGTTTCCATGTTTTTCTTTGGCGCCTTCAACAGCCTGCTGGCCAACATTGGGACGACGGTCAATGCTACTACTAACGAAGCAAATAAACTAAAAGAAATGGTCAATGCAAACTCAGTAAACAACTCGCCGATAATACCGGAAATGAATACGACCGGCAAAAATACAGCAACAGTCGTTAAAGTAGAAGCTGTTATGGCCGCTCCTACCTCCTTGGCCCCATCCCTGGCGGCTGTTTTCGGATCCTTGCCCATTGTAAGATGGCGATAGATATTTTCAATGACGACAATGGCATTATCAACTAACATCCCTATTCCAAGAGCCAGTCCGCCAAGCGTCATGATATTCAAAGTGAAATCTGCAAAGAACATTAATACAAAGGTAAAGATGACTGAATATGGAATCGCAATCCCAATGATCAGCGGACTCTTTACATTTCTCAGGAAGAAGAACAGAACGGCCATCGCAAGCAATCCCCCGACAATCAGGGAATTCGAAATATTGCCAATCGCCATTTTGATATAATCACCCTGGTCAAAGAGAACTTCCGACTTGATACCGGAGTATTTATCCCTTTCCAGCAAAGCCTCCAATTCTTCAAGAAAAGTCTCAGAAACTTCTGCAGTGTTAGCATCAGATTGCTGGAGTACACTCAGTAGAACAGAGGGAGATTGATTCGTCCTAGTAATGGTATTATCATCCTGCTTTTGCAGTTCAACTTTACCAACGTCCTCAAGTGTGACCTTTTGCTTTGTCACAGGATTATTGAAAACAGTCAGTTTCTTTAACGTATCCAATGAATCCAAAGAGCTGATGATTCTGGTCGTCAGTTCCTTGCCATCTGTCAAAATCGTGTCACCAGGCATCGATACATCGTTAGCCCTGATCAGGTCGACAACATCTGATTGACTCAGCTTGTACTCCTTCAATTTCTCCTGGTCGAGTTCCACCCTCACTTCCTGGATGGATGTGCCGGATAAATTGACACTTGCCACTCCATCAACCTTTGTGAGCTCCAACTCCAGTTCTTCTGCCAGCTCCCTGAGTGCAGATTCGTCCTGGTCTGAGCTTAATGATAACTGAATGACTGGAAATTGAGACGGATCGAACTTCATGAATCTTGGCTTATTCGCATCGTCCGGGATCGGTGTCATATCAAGCCTTTGTATGACCTCATCCTGGATATCGTCAATATTGGTTGTCCAGGAAAACTGCATCAGGATCAGGTTGGCACCCTCCTGCGATGTCGATGTCATCGTCTTGATTCCTGGGAGAGTAGCCAGATTCGCCTCAAGTGGCTTTGTAACCTTTTCGACTACTTCCTGTGGACTCGCTCCCTGATAATTGGTCACAACGACCCCAACAGGAGGATTTATATCCGGAATCAGTTTCAGAGGAATCCTCATCAATGAAACAACCCCGAGAATCAGGACCAAAAACATGGTCACTAATGTAAAAACAGGTCTTCTGATTGAAAAATTACTGATTTTCATATACGAACTCCTTTCGGCGATAAAACACAATGACTGACCGGACGGTTATTACTCTAACATCCTAAATATAGTGAAGCACGGTGGATAATTCAACTATCCAGTATGCAATTAAAAAGAACAATTTTTAACAGTTGTTTCCCGTAAACATACCTTTCATTTTAAATGAAACCATTGATTAATGAAAATTTTAGGCGTTGAATTTTTAAACGAAAGGCCATGGTGACCGAACTTTAGACTGCGGGCATAATCTGGCGATGTATGTACCCCATTTCCTGAGTTCCCTCGAAGTTCGGGCACATATTCAGGCTTTTTGTGCCCCATCTCCTGGGTTCTCTCGAAGTTCGGGCACATATTCGGGCTTTTTGTGCCCCATTTCCTGAGTTCCCTCGAAGTTCGGGCACATATTCAGGCTTTTTGTGCCCCATCTCCTGGGTTCCCTCGAAGTTCGGGCACATATTCAGGCTTTTTGTGCCCCATCTCCTGGGTTCTCTCGAAGTTCGGGCACATATTCGAGCTTTATGTGCCCCATCTCCTGAGCTCTCTCGAAGTTCTGGCACATATTCGAGCTTTATGTGCCCCATCTCCTGGGTTCTCTCGAAGTTCGGGCACATAGTCAGTATTAATTTAAATAAAAAAAAGCGGCAGCTTATGCCACCGCATTTTTCCCTGTCTTCGATAAGGTTATTCCAGTAAATCCTGCTGCCAGCGTCAATACCGGTGAGAGCAAACAAAAGAACGCAAATGGTACGTACTCCAATGTGCTGACTCCAAGGACGCTTGAGAGGAAGACACCGCACACACTCCAGGGAACGAGTGGATTTAGTACTGTGCCGGCATCCTCAAGAACCCGGGACAAATTTTTCGGATGCAGCCCGGCTTTTTCAAAATGGCCCTCAAATGTATTGCCAGTCAATATAATCGAAAGGTATTGCTCACCAATCAAAAAGTTTACTCCAATCGCAGACAAAGCTGAAGATCCAATCAGAACCGGTACCTTTTCCAAACTTCCGGCAAGTCCTTGCAACAGAGCAGGAAGAACGCCAAGCTTGAACAGTAATCCCCCCATGCTTAAGGCTAGTAGTACCAGCGATACTGAAAAGAACATGCTCTCCATGCCGCCGCGGGACAACAGAGAATCCAACTGTTCATTACCACTCTCAGAAACATATCCAGTGTATAAAATTCCCGGAAGTGTTCCCCAGTCCTCTTGCTGAACAACCACCAAGCTGATGATCATTGCTGAAAGAGTTCCTGCTCCAAGTGTCAGTATTGAAGATACTTTCTTCAATGCAAGGATCGCCAGGATTGCCAGCGGAATGAGCGAGTACCAGTGTATAAGATTCATCTCTGTAAGTGTATTCTGCAAGTTTTGCAGCTTAGTAAAGTCCACTGAACTCAGTTCTGGTGACATAGCGGCAAACAAAATAAGTGAAATAAAGAATGCAGGTACCGTTGTCCATGACATGTTTTTTATATGATCAAATAGATCAACCTTCACCGTAGAAGACGCCAGGACCGTTGTATCCGAGAGTGGTGACATTTTATCGCCAAGGAATGCACCCGAAACTACCGCACCAGCTGTTATTGCCAATGAGAAGCCAAGTGTTTCACTGACCGCGATGAACGCAACACCGATTACCGCTGAGGTTGTCAGTGAACTGCCAATGCTCAACCCAATAACAGATGTGACGATAAAGACGATCGCATAAAACCACTTTCCAGTCACTAACTCAAATGCGAAATATATCAATGTAGGTATGGTTCCGGCTGCCATCCAGCTGCTGACCAGCATCCCTATAAAGAAGAAAATCATTACCGCACCGAGCCCAGCCTTTGCACCGTCAATCATACTTTGTTCAAGCTCAGACATCTTTATTCTTTTCAACAATCCATAAATGATCAAAGATCCAATCCCGATCATTACCGGAATATGTGGCATTAACTCCAGTTTAATCATGCCATAACCTATTCCCGCTAGGAGCAAGATTATGACGGCTGCTGCCTCTGAAGTTCTCAATTTAATGGATTGGCTTTGGTTTAACATGATGATTCCCCCAATTAGAAGTAAAATACAAAAAGCTCCATATAATCTAGGGACGAAGGAGCTCCGCGGTACCACCCTAATTGGCAAACAATGCATTTGCCCACTTCATTAACAGCGCCTATTCGAGACAGGTGTAATTCGAATCAGCCATTGCCTGGATTTTCAGCAACCATCCAGTTTCTTTTTGCTGCTCATGGGGACTCTACTAGTTTCTGCCAGCACTGTTTTTTACTTTTTCACTTAAACGCTTTTATGCATAAAAGCATTATAGAATAATATTAATATAGTATTTGTTGTGGCAAATGTCAATAGATATTACACTTCAATTGAAAAATTACTGTGTTCTTCCCTGACTTTATTTAATATCCGCCATTTACGAATAAGTTTTTATCTGACGAATCACTTGATCGAAACAAACAAATAAAAAGAGCCGACATTTAAATGCCGGCTCAAGCTTTTATGACGCATCCATTGGATTATAAAGTTTTACTTCTGGATTCTTGTCCTGGAACCATCTTAAGGCAAACTCATTCTCGAATAGGAATACTTTTTTATCATAACGGTCCGTCACAAGCAGGCTTCTTGAGCTGGAAAGGTTTTCGTTGACATCGTCGCCTTCAATCCAGCGGGCAATTTTTGAACCCTGTCTTTCCATCAGGACTTCTACATTATATTCATTGCGCATCCTTGCCTCGAAGACTTCGAATTGAAGCTGTCCTACAGCGCCAAGAAGATACTCTTCGGTCTTCAAAGTCTTGAATAGCTGGATGGCACCTTCCTGGACAAGCTGCTGGATTCCTTTATGGAAATGCTTCTGTTTCATGACGTTTTTGGCTGAAACCCTTACGAACAGTTCTGGAGTGAACTGAGGAAGCCTTTCATATTGGAATCCTTCCTTGCCAGAAACAATTGTATCGCCAATCTGGTATGTGCCCGGATCGTAGAGCCCAATGATGTCACCTGCTACAGCTTCCTCAACGGTACTGCGATCATCGGCCATGAACTGTGTTGATTGCGCAAGTTTCATCGCTTTTCCTGTACGGCTAAGCTGAACGGTCATCCCTCGCTCAAACTTTCCAGAGCAAATGCGAAGAAATGCGATTCTATCGCGGTGGGCTGGGTTCATATTCGCCTGGATTTTAAAGATGAATCCAGAAAACTCCTCTGATTCCGGATCAATTTCTCCTGCAGTAGAATTCCTTGGCTGTGGCTTCGGAGCAAATTGCAGGTAAGAGTCAAGGAATGTTTGGACACCGAAAGTCGTCAAGGCGCTTCCGAAAAATACCGGTGTTAATGTTCCATCGGCAATCCGTTCCTTGGAAAATTCATTGCCTGCCTCATCCAATAGCATGATTTCCTCTAATGTCTGGTCATACAATGAAGACTCTTTCATAGAATGGTCTCCAGCTATTTCGCCTTCTTCATTCAATGGAATAAAGCGATGGTCTTCATCTACACGGAATTGCTCGATCCGTTTGTTGAATCGGTCATAGATTCCGAGGAACTCCTTGCCCATGCCGATTGGCCAGTTCATTGGATAGGATTCAATTCCAAGCACTTCTTCCAATTCAGCCAAAAGTTCCAGTGGCGCTTTCCCCTGGCGGTCAAGCTTGTTGATGAAGGTGAAGATGGGAATTCCTCTCATGCGGCAAACTTTAAAAAGCTTTAGAGTCTGGTCCTCAATACCCTTTGCGGAGTCTATGATCATCACGGCACTGTCGACCGCAGTTAATGTTCTATAGGTATCCTCAGAAAAATCCTGGTGGCCTGGGGTGTCAAGGATATTGACCTTGAAGCCATCATAATCAAATTGCATGACACTGGATGTAACGGAAATTCCACGCTGCTTCTCGATTTCCATCCAGTCACTCGTTGCGAACTTCCCTGTCTTCTTTGCTTTTACCGTACCTGCATCACGAATAGCACCGCCGAATAACAGCAATTTTTCCGTAAGCGTCGTTTTCCCGGCATCCGGGTGGGAAATAATCGCAAATGTTCTTCGCGATTGTACTTCATCTTTTAATTTTTTCATGATTATATGTTTCCTTTCTGTTTAAAGGCAAAATTCCTCATAGAAAAGCGCAAGCGCCTTGGTCAGCCCCGACAAGCGTTGGAGGGCCTGACAGTGAAGTCGTTCTTTGACTTCATTGGCAGGACCGAATTCGAAAAGCGGAGGCGACTGTCCAACTCCGACAAGCGCTGGAGGGCCTGACAGTGAAGTCGTTTTTTGACTTCATTGGCAGGACCGAAGCGTCTCGAGGAGTTAGGAGCCGCAGCTAGACAAACGTCTCGGGCTAGGCGCTGGAGCTGGACAATTCTCGAGTTAAAAAATTTATTCTTTTTACTATAAATTTAATCTTATCTTTCTGGCGGTAAGTTTGCAATCCTGCAAATGCATATCAGAACTTTTAAAAATTTCCCTTTACCGTTTATAATAACTTCAGGAGGTGCAGCATGGATTCAATTACCCATACACTTTTCGGTTTAGCCTTGTATGGCACCGTTGATAAAAAAGATATGGAAAAATCTCAAAAGCGTGCTTATCTACTCACCGCAGTCGGCGCAAGCCAGATTCCGGACATCGATGTCATTTCACAGCTATGGGATCAAGAAGGACTTTACCAGATGTGGCACCGCGGCATCACTCACTCGATTTTCCTGACCCCATTATGGGCCGCTTTATTTATTCTACTATCTTTCCTTCTATTTAAAGTAAAAGATTTAAAACTTTTTTTCCTTGGGTGGCTTGCAGTTGTCATCCATAATACAAGCGATCTATTCAACGCCTGGGGAACCGGCTATCTCGAGCCATTTTCCAATATGAGAGTCACATTTGGGACGATCCCCATCATTGACTTCGTTTTCTGGGTGATTCTCGGCACCGCATTTGTTGCTTCAAAGTTCAATAAGCTAAAAAGTCCAGCCTATTTCAAACTAGCTTGGGTGTTCATCGCTCTGCACGTCGTCATTCAAAGTATCCAGGGATGGATATTATATAATCAATACGAGGAAGAATATGAGCAAATTGCCCTTTCAGCAGGCTTCATTCCATGGACATATACGGTAATCGCTAAAAATGACGATAAGGTCAACATTTATAATGATAACCTATTTAAAGATAGTACTCTCCAATACGAACTTACTTCTGTTGAGAATGCTGATCTCAATGATTTATTCACTGAAAAGCCAGAAGCTAAGACTCTTACTGAGTGGTCGCCATTTGTCGTGATTGTTGACGACGGTGACAGATTAGGAGTTTACGACCCACGCTTTTACCGAAACGGACAATCCTTTCTGTTTGAATACATTGATAAAACTCAGTAAAGGAAGAGAGAGTTTCTTACCAAACAAGCAAAAAAGAGCAGCCAAAGTTTTATTGGCTGCTCCTTCTATATCCATTTACATTTTTTCTGCTATATCATCCATCATTTCATCTATAGTAACAGTGATCTCATTTGTTTTCCTTGCTACCGCAATCGTGAATTCCAATAACTCTTTATATTTTTCTACCGGAATCATTGAATTCGTCTTCTCGTATTCATTCACTTTAAGACCGAGATTTTGCAGGATCATGATTGCCTCTTCTACAGATCCTCTTTCAACATCAAACATTCTGATTCCCCCTAATTCTCTGGTTGAATTCCATTATGAGGGAGTTAAACCTATTTTTAAATGGTAAAACTTTCATGTATACCCAATTAACAAGTCGAATTTAGGCTATAAGTCGGTATTTATCAAGATTTTACCGTAAAAACAGTAGTTAAGATGGTTTTTCGAAGGAAATCACCACTTTAGAACTAGATCGTTCTACCTTAAAATCGTCTTGATCATTCACGCTTCATTCAAATCATTGGATAAATCCGGTAACCTCTCTGATGAATTCCTCACCTGAAATTAACTTGCCTCCACCCTGTACAAGGGTTTCGTTTCCGCCCCCCTTACCGTCAATAAGGGAAAGAGCTTGCTTAGACCATTCCTTCAAATTCCCATCTGCATTCTTCCCTTTTGCCAACACAAATTGAAGCTTGTCCTCATTTTCTGATACCAGCAAAAATACCTTTTCTTCAGCATTCGCTACCAGCAGCCTGGCCAGCTTTTGAAGCTCCTGGATACTTCGGTTCTGAAAAACAGAGCTGATAACATCGTTTTTCCCGGAACCCAGAATTTCGTCTGCTTCGAACTTTAATAATTGCTCCTTCATTTCTTCAATTGTTTTTTCTAGTTCTTTCTTTTGTCCAAGAAGTCTATTTCCTGCTGCACCCATTTCCTGTTCTGGTGCATTCAGCAAGACAGTAAGTTCTTTGATGACTTCATGTTTCTGGCCAAGCTGCTTCAACACCCTTTGGCCGCATACAAACTCTATCCGCATGATTTTCTTTTGTCTTTCCCAACCAAGGATTTTCAATGAGCCAACCTCGGCAGTGCTGTTTGGATGTGTGCCGCCACAGCCATTGTAGTCAAAGTCCGGTATGATGACGAGCCTGATATTACTTGATACGGATAGCTCTTTCCTTAGCCTGTACTGCTTCAATTCCTCTTCATCGACCCATTTAGTGATGATTGGTCGGTTTTCAAGAATCATCTGGTTAGCCAGTTCCTCCACCTTTGCCGCCTCTTCAGCAACAAGCATGTCTGTTTCAAGGTCAATTGTCAGTGTATCTTTCCCCAGATGGAAGCTGACCGTTTTATATCCATACAGCTCCTCGAATGCTGCGGAAAGTATATGCTGTCCTGCATGCTGCTGCATATGGTCAAATCTGCGATCCCAATTAATTTCGCCTTCAATACGATTGGTTGCGGGCAAAGCTTCTTTTATGTAATGACGGATCTCCTCGTCAACCTCCTCGACATCCACTACCTTAATTCCATTCAGGTATCCGGTATCGAATGGCTGTCCACCGCCAGTGGGATAAAATGCGGTCTGTGAAAGGGTGACATATTTCCTCCCAGCTTCATCTTCTTTCTGCTCAACCAGTTCCGCAGCAAAGGTTTTCAAGTATGCATCGCGATAATACAATTTATGTTCCATGGCCATTTTCACGCTCCGATTCGTACTTATGGTTTTTAGTATAGCATTCTTAATGAAACAGTAGTATTTGTCGTGTGGAAATCCAAATAAAAACAGCTCCCATAATGGGAGCTGCCGCTGTTTGCCTATAAAGTGCCCAATGCCTGCTCTGCTTTGTTGATCAACGTTTTTCCTCTATCAACAAGTCCCTCTGGGAATGGGGCATCTTTGTCTGCAGGTGATTTAAACTGGTTAAAAGAACCGGTTACTGCTCCAATATTCCCTTCCTCATCAACATCTGTCTGAAACTGATGATCAAGCAGGAATGGCGTGCCAATCTGAACAAAGGTGCCATCATCATCAAGCGGGCCTCCCGTGGACTCGAATGGAATCCGTACGTACTGGCGGTCACCATGGTCATCATTCAATTTGTAATCAATAAAAGCATGGTCATATTCCCACTGCCCATTGACATTGAAACCAAGCGGCCCTAGCTTTTTCTTCAGTTCTCCAACGGTAAGCTCTTTTCCGTCTATATTTGATTGAATCGGAATCATATCATAAACCTCATTTCATTTGGGATAGTCTCATATCTTACTTTTTCCACCCACAAATGAACATCAAACCTGCTTTAGCATACTAGGGATAAGAGAATCATTCATTTTCGCAGCTCAATAAAGCAAATGGATAACAATCCATACTCTCAGTGATAATTTCTATAGTGAATCTCTACAAAATGGATAATATTCTCTACGACTAGATTCATTCTTAATCTCTACGAAATCGATGAAAATCTCTACCAAATTACAGTCATCTCTACAAATTCCAAAAACTGCAAAAAGTGGAGACCACCAGCGGCCTCCACTTTTCATATTTTATTTAGTTAGATGATAAACAATTGATTCGTAAGGACGTAGGTTAATTCGCGACACGTCATCACTTGAATCCGTATAGTTGGATAACAAGACACCCACCTTATATCCGTCAGCTTTCACTGAATCAGGCAGCTCAAATACCGTATCTTTACCATAAAAATTATTCACGACCAGCAGTTTTTCATTTTGTCCGTTCCTAACATATGCAAAAATGTCTGGATGTTCCTCATGGATGAGCTGGTAGTCGCCATAAGTGATGATGTCATATTGCTTGCGCAGTTGTATCAGCTTTTTATAATGATAGAACACTGAATTTTCATCTGCGAGCGCACTTTCCACATTCACCGTTTGATAGTTCTCAGCAACCTTGATCCAAGGTGTACCACTTGTAAAACCTGCATGCTTTTCTGCATTCCACTGTACAGGTGTCCTCGAGTTGTCTCGTGACTTACTTTGCAAAATCTTCAGGACTTGCTCCTTGGACACGCCTTCTTCCATTTTCATTTTATAAATATTCAAGGATTCAACATCCCGATAATCCTCGATCCTTTCAAAATAAGGATTGGTCATGCCGATTTCTTCGCCCTGATAGATATAAGGTGTCCCCTGCATCATATGCACTGCGGTTCCCAGCATTTTCGCAGATTCGAGGTAATATTGACCATCATCACCATAACGTGAAACGACCCGCGGCTGGTCATGATTGCACCAGAACAGTGCATTCCAACCGCCACCTTTGTTCATTTCTACCTGCCATAAGGACATAATCCGTTTAAGGGCAAGGAAATCAAAATCGGCAAGAGTCCACTTATCACCATTTTCATAGTCCACTTTCAAATGATGGAAGTTGAATGTCATGCTCAGTTCGTTTCTCTCGGGATTCGAATATTTGATGCAGTTTTCGATGGTTGTAGAAGACATCTCTCCGACCGTCATGCTGTCATATTTGGAAAGAACCTCAGCGTTCATTTCCTGCAAATACTCGTGCACCATTGGTCCATCTGTGTAAAATTTCCGGCCATCTCCCGGCGGTACCGATCCATCATCATCAGGGAAATCCTGATCCTTTGAAATCAAGTTTATGACATCAAGCCTGAAACCATCTATACCTTTCTTGAACCAATAATGCATCATCTCATAAACATCATTGCGAAGCTGCTCATTTTCCCAATTCAAGTCGGCTTGGGTCACATCGAATAAATGAAGATAGTATTGTCCTGTAGCCTCATCGTACTCCCATGCGTTCCCGCCGAATTTTGATTCCCAATTGGTCGGTGCGCTTCCATCTTCCTTTGGATCTTTCCAAATATAATAATTACGGTAACGGCTTTCCTTCGATTTCAGGGCATCCTGGAACCACTCATGTTCAGTTGATGAGTGGTTCACGACTAAATCCATGATCACTTTGATGCCGCGTGAATGAGATTCCTCAAGCAGACGGTCGAAGTCTTCCATCGTCCCGTAATCCTCATAAATACGGTAATAATCCCTAATATCATAGCCATTATCCCGCTGTGGTGAATCGTAAACCGGCGTCAGCCATATGACGTCCACTCCCAGCTCATTCAAATAGTCCAGCTTGGCGATAATCCCTGGCAGGTCGCCTGTTCCATTGCCGGTGGTGTCATAAAAACTCTTTGGATAGATTTGATAGACAACCGACTTTTTCCACCATGGTTCAGTCATGATAAAACATCCACCTCCATCAGGATTTTACTCTAGTGCGATTATGCTTCTTTTTTCTTTCTTGTTTTTGCCATAATGAATGTCAGTACGAATGGTACGATAAGCGCGATTCCCATCCCGATGAAGAAAACACCCCAGAACTCAGTGAAGATGGATAGGAAAGCAGGCAATCCGCCAACACCAATCGATGGTGCCATAACTCCGCGAAGGGTGATGACAATCCCAGCGATTGCTGAACCGATGATCGCTGCGATAAATGGATATCTGTAGCGCAGGTTCACACCAAACATTGCTGGTTCGGTAATTCCCAACCATGCTGAAATCGCTGATGTCATTGAAAGACCTTTTAACTTTTCATTATCCTTATCAGCAAACATCATCGCAAAAGCAGCTGAGCCCTGTGCGATATTAGAAAGAGCTACCATCGGCCATAGGAATGTACCGCCGATTGTTCCTATTAACTGTAAATCCACTGCCAGGAAGGTATGGTGCATTCCTGTGATAACTAGTGGAGCATATAAGCCTCCGTAAATAAGGCCGCCGATAACAGGTGCTGCATCAAAAATCCCGACAACGCCGTCAGTAATCAGGTTTCCAATTGCAAACGTGATTGGCCCGATAACGATGAATGACAAGAAACCTGTGATCAAAAGTGCGAGAGGTGCTACCGTCAAAAGCTGGAACGCATCAGGTATCCGCTTGCGCAAGAAGATTTCCATCCTCGCCAGTACATAGGATGCTAACAATACAGGTAATACCTGTCCTTGATAACCTACCTTCTCAACTGTCAGTCCAAATAAATTCCATGTAGGAACTTCCTCTGTTGCCCCGTAACCCCAGGCGTTCAGCAAATCCGGGTGAACAAGCATGAGTCCGAGTACAATACCAAGAAGCGGGCTTCCGCCAAATTTGTTAACCGCACTCCATCCAATCAAGCCTGGCAGGAATACGAAGGCTGTATTGGCAATCAAATTAATGATGCTGGCAAAATCAGCCCAGCCAGTATAAACATCAATTAATGCCTTTCCCTCAAAGAAGATGTCCTTCCCAGTCAGGATATTATTAATTCCCATAAGCAAACCAGCAGTAACAATTGCCGGCAGGATCGGAATGAAGATATCTGCAAGCGTCTTGATTGCCCTTTGAAGTGGGTTCAAGTTTTGAGCTGCAGCATCTTTGATATCTTCTTTCGATGCTTCACCAATTCCTGTAATCGCAACCATTTCTGCGTAAACCTTATCGACCAGGCCTTGTCCAATCACTACCTGGTACTGGCCGTTAGCGGAAAACGATCCTTTTACAAGGTCACTATTTTCAAGCTTTTCTTTATCTACTTTTCCTTCATCCTTCAAGGCAAAACGCAGCCTTGTAACACAGTGGGTGGCAGCAGCAATGTTTTCCTTACCGCCGACAGCTTCAACAATTTGTTCAACTGCTTGTCGATCCATAGTTAATCTCCTCCTGTTACCGTTTTCATTTACTATAAAAATAAGAGCTCATCAATCTTCTTGTATATACATGTTGATTACGTTTTCATTTTACTTGTATATACATGATTAGTCAACTAGTTTTAATCATCCTTTAAATTTCCCAAAAACCCTGGTTTCAAACAGACCTTGGACTTGGATGGTCTATCACTATAAAAAATTACTAAAGGCTCGAAATGTTTTGATACGAGAAACATAAGGGTAAAAATAAGAAATAAGGAATTTCAGCAGGAAGGGTGTTTGCAATGTTAGGCACAAAAAAACTGGAAGAAGGTTATAAAAAGTTTGAGTCCAAGGCAAAAGAATATATGAACAAACCGGAGAAAACCGATGTCTTACTGAAGGATGCCGGCAAAAAAGCTGATCAGAATAAAGGGGCGCTGGCGGAAATTTGGGACAATCTCCAGCTCCTGTTTGATTTAGTCGGAGCCTGGCGACGGGGGGAATATCGACAAATCCCTACAAGATCAATACTGACCATCATCGCTTCGATCATCTACTTCGTATCACCCATCGATTTAGTTCCAGATTTCCTGATTGGACTGGGAATCGTTGATGACGCAGCCGTCATTGGTTTTGTACTAAAACAAATTTCTGTTGACCTCGAAAGTTTCCGAATCTGGAAAGAAGTAAATCCATCCAGTAATACTATTATTGAAGAAACTTCAATCGAAAATAATATGGAAAGCCTTACTTAGCCCGAAATTAATCGGGCTTTTTTATTGGGAAAAAATCCTTTTAACTTTCTAGTACGAAAGTGGTCTTTTAGGGAATAAACACTTCGTCCTATTCTATTTCCATGTCCCCTTCCGTACTTTATAAATAATAGTAAATTTTTTACAAAGTTTTCTATTGCGATTTTTCATTTCAAAAAGGGGGATGAATCATGCAAAAACTGTTCATGTTGACTTTCGTATTGCTGCTTGTTTTCTCGGGTTCTGTCATTGCCTCTTCTTCACAAAATCAAAATAGGAATGCCACTCCTGTTGAGGATTACCAAAGTAAAATTGGAGTTAACCCAGATGGGTACACATGCTGGCAGTGCACTAAATATGTTTATCATAATGGTTATAGAACGTGTGTATCAGGCGTGTGGCTGACAACCTGCCCAGTCATGAATTAACAATAAAAAAGGATGCTGGCCACCAGCATCCTTTTTATGTCTACATTTATCCTTTCGTGCCTGAAGAGATATTTGAACCTTCGATAAAGTATTTTTGGAAAAAGAAAAATAACAGAATCACCGGCAATAGAACTGTGACCGACATTGCCATCAAGTAATGCCATTGGGTCTGAACAGTTCCCTTGAAGGTCTGGAGACCAATTTGCAATGTATACTTGCTTTCATCATTGATATAAAGCAACGGCCCTAACAGATCGTTCCATGCACCATTGAAGGAGAAGATCGCTACTGTAATCAATGCTGGCTTTGTAAGCGGGAGCATGATATTCCACCATATCTGCAGGTGACCGGCACCATCAAGGACGGCGGCTTCGATCAGCTCATTCGGTATCCCCATCATGAACTGCCGCAGAAGGAAGATGAAAAACGCACTGCCAAGGAATGCGGGTACGAGCAATGGCAGATACGTGTCAATCCATCCAAGCTTCGAGAAGAGGATATATTGCGGCACCATCGTTACAAACCCAGGAATCAGCATAGTGGACAACACAATGACAAAGAGAGCATTTCTTCCCTTAAACTTTATCTTTGCAAAAGCATAGGCTACCAGCGAGTTGACAAGTACACTGCCAATTGTCCCGACTACTGCCAAGAAAAGCGTATTCAATGCCCAGCGAGTGAATGGTGCAGTCTGCCAGGCTTCTATATAATTATTAAAATTGAACTCTTTCGGAAAAAACGTCGGCGGATATTGCGCAATCTCTGCCGGTGACTTAAGTGAAGTCGATATCATCCACCATAACGGCATTAAGATCAATGTGCTTCCGGCAAGGAGCAGCAGCGTTACGAATGTATGTCTTACCTTCTTTTTAAACTTTTTAGTCTCGTAAAATCTTGGTGCTGTCGTTGAACTCATTTGCCGTTACCCCCTTCATAATGCACCCACCGTTTACCGAGCTTCATATTCACTGCTGTCAGAATCATGACAATGATAAACAATAGCCAGGCCATGGCCGAAGCATAACCCATGTTAAAGACTTCAAACGCATTGTTCCACATATGGAGGTTATAGAATAAGAGCGAATTACCAGGCCCACCGCTTCCATTTTCGGTCATGACATACGCTTCCTGAAAAATCTGGAATGCACCAATCGTACTTGTGATTACATCAAAGAATATGATAGGCGAAATCATAGGCAGTGTGATATGGTAAAACTTTTGCCATGGCGATGCCCCTTCTATATCTGCAGCTTCATACATCTGAGTCGAAACCCCTTGCATGATTGCCAAGTATAAAAGCATTCCCCCGCCTACGCTCCACATTTTCATTAAAAGCAATGCCGGCTTCGTCCACTCGGGATCAAACAGCCAGGCTGGACCATCAATTCCGACCCACCCAAGCATTGTGTTGACAAGTCCTGTTGAAGGGCTCAAAAGCTGCATCCAAAGAAAATATACAGCAACACCGGATAAGACCGCCGGCAGATAATAGATTGTCCTGAAAAACTTCATCCCTTTGATCTTATGATTCAACAGGACGGCCAGTAAAATCGCTCCTGCAGTCGTCAATGGAACCGAGAAAATAACATAATAAATAGTATTAAAAAGAGAAGTGCGGAATAAATCGTCCATCGTAAACATGCGTTTATAGTTTTCCAAACCTATGAAATTCATTTTCGAAGTAATATTGTAATCTGTGAAACTTGCGGCCAGGCTGAAGAGCAATGGCCCCAAGGTCAACCCAAGAAACCCAATGATCCAAGGAGAAATAAATAAATACCCTGCCAAATTGTCCTTTGCCTCTCTGCTGAGACCCTTCGTTCGTGCTGATTCAACAGTTTTACGTTCCCTTGTTACTGGTGAAGCAGCTTCTTCATGCACTAATGTACTTTCCGATGACTTCATCCTGTCCTTACCCCCTTGTTGCGTTTCACTCTAGTTCATTGACTATTCCGAAAACAATCGTTATCTTTTCTACCGTTTTAAGCTAAAATCTTTATCAAAAAGAGAAGGGCGTTTTGCGCCTTCTCTTTTTAAAGTCATTATTTCTTCATCTTTTCGATATCTTCTTCTGCTTGCTTCGATGCTTTTTCTGGGGTTGTTTTACCTAAAAGCGCATTGTCGATATGCGGGTTCAACCTGCTATGGTAATCTGGATACTCTACGGGTACAGGGAACATCTTGGTTTGCTCCAGGTTTTTGACAGTAGCTTCATAAACCAGCTTGTCAGGACCTTCCAGCTCATTTAATGCCGCCTCTGCAGCTTTAACGTTAGCTACATTGTCATAGTTTTTCACTGCCCAATAGTTCTGCGCTTCTACGTCTGTCAGATATTTAATGAAGTCCATTGCTTCCTCTGGATGATCTGCGCCTTTTGGAATTTCGACTACAAATCCTCCGCCTTCTGCCCAGTTACCTGACCCTTCCTCGTTTGCAGGAATTGGAGCGACACCAAAATCGACATCCTGTCCATAATCTCTTAATTGTGTGTAGAATGTTCCTACATCAACCCACATGGCAACTTTTCCTGCGATGAATGGGTTTGCCTGTTCGCTCCCGAACTCTGCCTGGAAGGCTTGGACAGTTTTTTCTCCGAGACGTTCTTTCCAATCAAGGATCCAATTCAGGGCTTCAACTTTTTTGGGAGTGTTGATTGTCAGCTCTCCATCCTCAATGAATCCATTGCCATTATCAGCGTTTGTCATCCAGCTTGAAGCTCCGACACTTCCCCATAATGGATAGAAGCCAACTCGTTCGTATCGGTCACCATTTTTACTATCTAATTTCTTTGCATACTCCTCAAGCTCTGCCCAGGTTGCAGGCGGCTTCTCAGGATCAAGGCCCGCTTCCTTGAATGCCGTTTTATTGTAGAAAAGAAGACGCGTGTCTGTATTGAAAGGAACAGCATATGACTTTCCGTCATACTCTACTGTTTCCCATAAATGCGGGTAAAACTTTTGCTTAAATGAATCATCAATATACTGGCTTAAATCCTCAACCTGCTTGTTTTCAGCACGTTGGGCCACCGTATTGATGTCATTGACAATGACATCTGCAGGATTGCCGGCTGCAACTGAGGCAAGGTTCTTTGTCCAGATATCACCCCATGGCAAGAAAGTATGTTTAACAAACACCTTATCCTGGGAATCATTATAATCATCAATGATTTTTTCAATAATTGGGCGACGTGTTTCCGAGCCCCAGAATGTCCAGAAATCGACGATTACTTTCCCATCTTTCGTTTTTTCGGCTTCTGCTTTTTGCTCCCCAGAACAACCAGCAAGTAAGCCAATTAGAATAAATGCTGTTAGAAGTAGTGCTAGACCCCTTTTCATCTCTCTTCCTCCTGTATATCCAAGTTGTTTAATAAGTACAACCCTTTTCTTACCACACCTTTCGACTATCTAAACATTTTGAGTTATATTTTTTCAAAAACAGGAGTAAAGTTGCATAAAAAAAACAGATTCAAAACTGAACCTGTTTTTCCATATCATCAATCATGGCGATCACTTTGGCTGCCTGACTTTCCTCTACTTTATATACCTTATTTTCTTTCATTCTTTTGATATAGACTTGATTTTTACTGATCCACACCTTGCATTTATCAGGCTTTTTTCCCTCATAGATTAACAACAAATCGTAAGCACTCTTCATCTCCGGGGCATCCTTCACATTGTTTTGTCCATTAACTGTGGAATTCATTATCTCCAGCCAGCCTGGCTCATCAACAATCAAAATTCCTTTTCGGGTCAGATTCGAATGAAGATTAAAGTGATCAGCTGAATCAGATTTAGTCAGATAAGTAATGACAACCTCGCTCTCTGCAACGATTTCTGATGAGTGGAGAGCAGCTAATCCATTCTGGGCAGGAGCTTGGATTTCCGTAAGAAGGTACGCTCCACAAACCAATATCATCACAAAAGTCAATAGACTGCCTGTCCAACTGGACAAGCATTGATTGGGCATCTGCTTTCTTCCAGTTTGGAGTATGGTATTATAGGTTTTTCGTTTTTGAATTTCCGACCTTGGGATTTGATTGAGGCTCCTGAAGTGATCTTCCAGTTCAAATGATTTCTTCAATTATTTCCCCTCTTCTCTTTAACTCTTTTTTTAAGGCTGCCATTGCACGGGAAGTCGTGATTTTCACTTTACTTTCGCTCCAGCCAAGAATCAAAGCGGTTTCCCTAATCGAAAATTCTTTGATTTTCCTTAGAATCAATACTTCCTGGTAGCTTAGCTTCAGAGCTTTGATTCCTTTATAAAGGTGTGAAGTCTTCTCCCCTTTTACAATAATTTCGACAGGAGAAGGCTGACATGATTGAATGACATACTTATCCAAAGAAAAGAAACGCAGCCTCCTTCGTCTTCTTAAATGGTCAATAGCAACATTCCGGGCAATTTTAACAAGCCATGTGAAAATTTGTGAATCACCGTTAAATTGGTGAATATGCTTGTACACCCTTAAAAATGTTTCCTGGGTTAGATCCTCTGCGACTTCTTTCTTTCCGGTCAATAACAGGAGATAGCCATAAACCTTGTCACTGTACTCCACATATACCTCATGGAAATGATTGCTGTAGTGATCGCTCAAAATTCTCCCCCCTTTTACAGACAGTTAGACGAACAAGGATAAAAAAAGAATCACTGTTTTTGGAATATTTTTAATTTAATTAAAAATAACAAAAATTCTTACCTTTTCCAATCGGCCTAATTGACTAAGAAGGAAGGCAGCCGAGTTATGAGGAAATATTAGAAGCTGAATGAGAAGGCGGCTATGAGGTTTAAAGAAAAAGAGACTGGCAAAAGGTCACAAACAATGACCTTTGAGCCAGCCTCTTTCCATGGTTTGTTAGCGATAACATGCGCAGCCAACGATGATCAAGAGGATGAACAGCACAACGATTAACACAAAACCGCTGCCATATCCAGCTCCTCCTACACCGTAACCGCCATATCCACAGCCGCTGTATCCGTACATGGTAAAACCTCCTAATGAAGTTTACTTATTCACTGTTTAGTAACCGAAACCCCAAGAAGCTCCGATTATGATTAAAAGAATGAACAATACTACAAGCAGGGCGAAACCGCCACCATAGCCGCATCCTTCAGACATCGTAACAACCTCCTTTTTTTGTGTCCCTATATCCTATTCAGGTCAGGACATTTGTGCAATAAAACACCCAAAAAAATACTAGCCCAATTAAATTCAGAAGAAGGACAAGAAAAAGAGGACCTTGTTTGGTCCTCTTTTTCGCAGTAGTACCTATCCGATTTTCACTTGATCCTCTTGGGTTTCATATAAAAACTCATATGTAATCAAAGGTTTGACCGGTATCTCCAGCCATCTTGTTACACCATTATTAGTTACTTTTTCTTTATACACTGGCTTGCAGTCTTCAAGAAGGCAAAGCCTCAATGTTTCAAACCCACTTAATTCCTGGACTGCTTCCTCGATTTCTTTTGTCTCTTCCGCAGTCGCAAGGACTTTTTCTTTTTTCGGCTCGAGCAGGACCACAATCAATTCCTTCCGCATCTGCTTTTCCAGTTCCATTCTTGCGAAAGCCAGCTTTTTCAAGTTCCTGTTCAATTGCCACATGCTGATACCAGCTATTTTTTTATAAATCATTCTTATTGCCTCCAGTTTTCCCCCAACTCTTATTCTAAAAGACAATTCGAATGAATGTAAGATTATATTAGGGTATGGGAAAAATTCCAAAGGTTGTTTTTGGCATTTGCACTGTTTTTTATTGGACCTGGTGCGGCTTCAGACAAAATCATCAAGCAGAACCTGTTTTTTGTCTGAACTTGGGGTGACTTCGGACAAAATCAACAGGACAAGACAGGGTTTTGTCTGAACCTAGTACGACTTCGGACAAAATCTTTTGGATAAATGTTTTGTCTCAAAGCCCAATAAGAGTTCGGTCAAATCGCCGCTTCATTTTCCCTTAGTTTTTCGAACAATAAAAAAAGATTGCGATAAGCGCAATCTTTCCAGAATGAATATTTATAGATCCAGTAGATATTTAGCGTACTGGGACATGCGCTCTTTTGTCCACTTGGGAGCTGAGACCATTTTAATATCGATATGATCGGGGTTCCCTATATGTCCAGCCAGGTGTTCACGTGCAGAGAGAGCAATATAATCGGCAAGCATGCAGTCTTCATTTCTCGTGGTCATAACGATTTCGACATCATGATCATCCTTGACACTGACTTCATAGACGAGGCCAAGGTTCACAATATCGACTCCAAGCATCGGTTCTTCTACCTCTGCAAGCATTTTATAAATTTCTTTTTTATCCACATTGAGGACCTCCTCCCGCTACAGTCAGGTCATGCGCCTTGCTTGCTTTTATCATAAAGGATGGTGGAAAAATAATGGAGTGCTGGACTTCACGTTTCATATTATTGTCAATTTTTGAAGAAAAATTTGTGTCAGTTTACTCTAAGGGGATTACATTCTAAAAAAACAGGCTGATTTTTTAATCAGCCTGCGGAAAGATTCAACCAATTACCTTTTCCTTGTTCATCTTTTTTAAATATAACAGCGTTTCTTTATCTGTCGACGTTGGAAGTTCATACATTGCTTGATACTCCTCTGGTCCTTTTCCAGTGATGAGAATCCACTCCCCGCTCTGGGCGTTTTCCCATGCATTCCGGATTGCCATGGTCCTGTCGGTAATGACTTTCCCTTTATTCTTGCCAAATCGTACATTCAAATCCTGTAATTCTTTGGCCATTTCTTCTTCAGATATGCCGTTCAAATCATCGAAGGTCAAGGTGAACTCATCACTCATTGCAGCCGAAGCTTTGACCATATGTTCTCTTTTTGTCTCATCTCGCTCTCCACGGAAGCCGAATATATGCTTTATTTTTACTGCCTCATGCTCTTGAGCTGCTTGCAGACAGTATTCAATCGCATCCTTTGTATGTGCATAATCGACGATGAAAGTAGCGCCTTCAGGATGGGAAATCATTTCGAACCTACCCGGGACTCCTGGAAAGGATTTAAGCGCCTCTGTAATCACATCAGGACTGATACCGATTTTCACTGCTGTCAAAAAGGCCAATGCTGCATTGTAGACATTGTGAAGACCAGGTGATGGGAAAGTCAGCGGATAGGTGATTCCTCCCATCTTGATGTCAAACCTGGTTTGGCCATTCAATTTTATATCCTCTATTTTCAAGTCATGGGAATCGTCATAGCCGAGTGAATATACAGGGATATCTTTAGCGTTTAAAATACTCGAAAGTTTGTCTCCCCACTCGCCCAATCTGCTGACGACGGCTGAACCCTCTTTTTTCATGTAATTGTACATCAATGTTTTTGCTTCGAAATAATCCTCGATGGTCGGATGGTAATCTAGATGATCATGTGATAGGTTGGTAAATAAGCCATAGTCCAGTTCCAGGCCTTCAATCCTGTATTGTTTCAGTGCATGTGACGACACTTCCAGCACTACAAACTCATCCTTGCTCTTCGAAATCAATTCCTGGATCTGCAAAGCATCCGGGGTTGTATTTGAGGGCTTGTACACTTCATTATTAATAATATAAGATACTGTGCCTAGCAATGAGCAGCTTTTTCCTGCACTCTCCAGAATATGTCTTAAAATGTATGATACGGTCGTTTTTCCGTTTGTACCTGTAACTCCGATTACTGTATGATTTCTCGACGGGTGATCATAAAATTCACTCGCTGCCCTTCCTAGTGCTTGCCTGCTGTCAAAAACCTGGATATAAGGGACTTCAAGTTCAAGCTCATTTTCCCCTATGACTGCTCTAGCCCCATTGTCCATAGCTTGAGTAATAAACTTGTGGCCATCTATCTGAAAACCTTTAATCGCGACAAATAAATCTCCGGGCTTCACTTTACGTGAATCCATCTGAATTCCAGTCAAGACAGGATCTGTATCATTCTTATATCTTTTCACACTGCCGCCGAGTGCTTCTAGCACCTTGGTTAATCTCATTTCCAAAACTCCCTTTTTAACATGCCTAAAGATTCCACATCCGGAATTAGAAATGTATATAATATGTCTTTTTTTATATTCCCCCGTTTTTTAAAACTATGCCTCGTAAATGATACAAGTTTTCCTTTTAAAAAAAATGAGCAAAAGGAAATAGAAAAAAAGACCGGCAATTTAGCCAGCCTTTTACTATTTTTCCGGTTTTCACTTGGAGAACTGGGATAAATATTTGAAATTCAGCCTGCTATGCTGTTGAAGCATATATGCTGAAGTTGTTGAGCCTTTTTTTCGAAGAGTATTTAATGCATTAATCATTTCTTCTGCTGTTCCAATTCCTATACCATGTCCATAATATAACCCATTCCCAAGGACGACAGCGTTTTCTCCTCTCCAGATAGGCTTGTCAAAGTCAGGATTCATGAAATAGACCACATCGCCGGGAATAAACTCACTTCCTTCCAGGGTGATAATAGCTAAATCGGGATCATGGTTCCAATTCCAAACCAGCAATCCCCTGAATAAGTAATTGAAATCCGTCACTCTAATTGAATCGAGAACAGCCTTGTAAAAAATGACAACCATTGCCGTGGAGCATTCAAAAGCATACTCCTGCCCATTTTCATATATATCATTGATGGCGTAAGAAGGCAGGACAGTCGGATTCAACAAATAGCCTCTGGGTCCTTTCGTCCAGTATCTTGGATTGAATCTTGAATACTTGTAGGAGGTGAAGGCTGGTGAAGCATCCTTAAGTTTCAATGCGGCATCAATGATATTTTCCCGAAGATTTATTTCAAAAAGAAGCTGAAATGTTGTGTCATACTCAAACATCGTCAGGCTATTGTCTAGATGGTCATATATTTCCTTCTGTTTTCCAGATAGATTCTGCAGTTTTTGTGCGCTGGAACCATCTGGAAACCTGATGATTATCATCACTCTCCCCCTCCATATCCCTTTAGATACGCATACATTCTAACTATATGAAGGTAATGGGCTTAAAAGACATGGGACAGGATTGTTAAATGCTAAGCACATTCCTTTGACTGCTTAACTGGCGTTTAATGCCAACAAGTATTTTGTTTCGCTTCCCCTTAAAAGGGTATTTTCATAATAATCACAAAGACAAGGAGGCTTTAATTATGCCGGAGAACACCCATGATAAGAACGATGGTTCGGTTGAACAGGAGAAGAAACAGGAAAACAACAAGGATATTGAGCCTCAAAGGGATCCAGTGAAACCCCAGGAAGAACCGGAAACGAATAAATAAACAATCATGCTTGTAAATTTAACGGAGAGGTGATCACCTTGGGAAAAGAAAATAAAAAGAACATTCCAATCGATAATACTCAAAACATGGACAACCCAGAACAATATGAAACCAGGACGAAAAGTCTTCATGACAAATTCAAAGATGAATTGACAGTCGATCCAATTCCGATGGAAGACCTTAAGCAGGAACAACATGAAGAAAAGGATGGCCATCACTCAAAGGATTCTTCTTCAAGTGAAAAAAAGTACAATGTCGACATCGACAATGAATTATAATGACTTGCTCTGGTAAGTCCAGGGCAGTTTTTCGTTTATAATGACCTACAATGGAAAATTATAAATAGGTATAAATAAAAGGAGGAATCAGAATGGATAATCAAAATTTGAAGGATAAAATCACTCAGGTCCTTGGTGAATCAAAGGTTGGGACGCTGGCAACTGTTGTCGGCAATAAGCCGCACTCCCGCTATATGACCTTCTTCAATGAAGATTTGACCTTGTATACACCAACAAGCAAAGAAACGTATAAAGCGGAAGAGATTGAAAAGAACCCGTATGTGCATATCCTTCTTGGATATGAAGGAGAAGGAATGGGTGATGCCTATATTGAAGTCCAGGGTAAGGCATCCATTCGCGAAGATCAGTCTCTCAAGGAAAAATTCTGGAATAATAAGATGGAAAAATGGATCGAGAGCCCAAAAGATCCTGATTATATTATTCTTGAAATCAGTCCTGAAACGATTCGCCTGATGAATGATCACGGTGAGCCTGAAACATTGAATTTATAAATACTTAGAGGAGATGGAACCCCCATCTCCTCTCCATTGAACTTTAATTTAACCATTTGTCAAACTTTTGTTGAATTTATCAAACCATTTCATATTGATATCAAATTATTATTATCGTAATCTATTGGTAGACCATTTCATGTAAAATTATTCACAAAAAAATTATAAATTTAGGTAAACAACTTATTTTTTTGCATTATCATGTGAATACTTTCACAATAAAACAGCCAGAAAGAAGGAAATTAAGATGCAAACTCCCAAAATTGTTATTTTAGGTGCTGGATATGGCGGACTCATCACTAGCCGACAGTTGGAAAAAACACTTAAGAACGGCGAAGCGGAAATAACTTTGATCAATAAACATGACTATCACTATATTTCTACACAACTGCATAAGACAGGTGCTGGGACAGCTCCGGACGAAAAAATCACCTTACATATACCAGAGCTTCTTAAAACAGACAAAATCCGTTTCAAAAAAGGAACTGTAGAAGATGTAAATTTCACTGCAAAAAAAGTAAAGCTAGAGTCTGGTGAATTTATTGATTATGACTACCTGATGATTGGCCTTGGTTTTGATGTGAGTACGTTCGGAATCCCTGGTGTGGAAGAAAATGCCTTTAAAATCAAAAGCTTTAGGAGCACAAAAACAATTCACAATCATATGCTCAGACAGTTCGCTGCCTATAAGGAAGACCACGACCCTTCAAGATTGACTTTTGCCGTTGCTGGTGCCGGCTTTACCGGAATTGAAATGATTGGTGAACTTATTGAAGCAATGCCTAAGCTTTGCCGCAAATATGGTATACCTGTATCAGACACCCGAATTATCAATATAGAAGCCTCTGAAACTGTTCTCCCAGGTTTTGATCAAAAGGCCATTGATTTTACTGCAGGGTACTTAAGTAAGAATGGCGTTGAGCTGATGACTTCTACGAAGATACTAGAATGCTCTCCAACATCCATAACTTTGGACAATGGTGAAGAACTTCCATCCAGGACACTGATCTGGTCTGGAGGAGTCCGCGGCAACACACTTCTTGAAAAATTGGATCTGCCAATTTCTAAGGGACGCATCATGATTGATAAGTTTTTACGAGTAAAAGGAATGGACAATGTTTTTTGTATCGGTGATGCAGCATTGTTTATGAAAAATGATGGAAACCCACTTCCTCCAACCGCGCAGGTGGCGATCCAACAGGCAGAGGTGTGCGGACCAAATTTAGTGGCGATTTTAAGAGGACAACAGCTTAAAGCATTTGAATATCACCATAAAGGTACAGTCGCTTCCATTGGGAACAAAGCAGCCGTTGGCAAGGTCTTCGGTTTGAAAATCAGCGGTCTATTCGCTGCCTTAATGAAACAAGTGATTGAAGCGCGTTACCTCTTCGTACTTGGCGGACCTGGACTGGTCATCAAGCAACTATTTAAGGCTGGAAAGCCACACACAGAGCTGGCTGTCTCTAAACAAAAGTAATTAGACTTAACTGAGCCTCCTGAAAAAGCATCAGACTGATGCTTTTTCAATTTTGTGAGGCGGTAAGTGCATCACCCGGCGGGCGCTTCCCTCGTTTCAAGTCATTGATCGTTAGGCCAAAACGCATCTCTAAATGAGGATAATCCTTAAAGTGTTTCCAGTCTCCCCCCCACGTAAATCCAAGCTCTTTGGCCATTTCCACCACTTCCATCCAGTCGGACTTTCCATTGTCATTCCCGTCATAAGCAGTGTCCCACAGGGCCTTTCCTTGTTTATTCAATAAAGCGAAATCAATTGCCAAACCAAAATTATGGTAGGACTCTCCTGCTTTTGCATGAGTGACTATTTGGCCTTCTGTCGTTCTACCCTTGTCATATAACTGATTCTGTTCTTCAAAACTCCGGAACCCATCAGTCACCAAGACTCTTATTCCTTTCTCTGCTGCCGTCTGGACCAGAACATCCTTGTTCTTTTCGACCACTGGATGCAAACCCTGAGGCAATGGTACATTTTCATTCAATTCAGGTTTTGTAAGGAATTGATAATATAGGAGGAGCGCAGCAGAAATGAGCAGAAACGTGATGGATGCGTTCCCAAATAGCTTTTTTTTCACAAATAAAATTCCTTTCAGCTTTTTCTTCTAATCTATTATATTACGAATTTCCTGCATAAATGGTTTCATGGAAGGTTTTTGAAATCAATAAAACCTGGCAATTAATCTTGCCAGGCAGAATTTCTTAATCACGAAACTATTCGAATGTGTACCTATTTAAAATACGAGCAGCGATCAGATTGTAGCCTTTGTCATTTAAATGGAGAGAGTCACTGAAGTACTGTGATTTATCTTTTCCTTTGAAAAGGTCATTGGTTGGGATGAACACGACCTGTTTTTCATTTTCAGCCTCTTTCATGATTTTCTTATTCCAATCATCAATTA
The DNA here is from genome assembly GCF_053543455.1 of Mesobacillus sp. LC4. Lineage (NCBI taxonomy): Bacteria > Bacillati > Bacillota > Bacilli > Caryophanales > Bacillaceae > Mesobacillus > Mesobacillus sp. LC4. Next base: position 338,767 of record NZ_JBGCUB010000004.1, on the reverse strand, counting down.
CTACTTCAATAGCTCTGCTGTCAGGGTAAGGATTATATAGGCCCAGCAGCAAGATCGGTGCCTTCTCGTTTTTATCCGACAAGATCTTGAGGATGACATCGAGGTTTTTCAAATAAACTGCCTGCCCTTTCTTTATTTTTTCGTGCTTCAGATTCTCTAAATTCTCGCCATTGCTATTGATTAAATCATTCGTGCCGATAAAAAGGATAAAATAATCTGCTTCATCCAGTTTTCCTCTGATACTTATGTCCGATAATTGGCTGAGGATTCCCGAGGATTCAAGACCATAAATAGCTTCATTATCAAATTTGTAATTTTCCTTATTATGGCTGTTCAAGCTAGATTGCAGGGTATCGATATAACCGGAACCTTTCTGGTCTCCATATCCATAAGTGAGTGAATCGCCAAATGCTACTACGAGCCTGTCTTCTTTCTCTTTTTCAAAATGGAGAACACTGAAAGCAGACAGCAAGATGAATATTACGATAAACGATGACATTAGTAATGTATTTTTCTTCATGATGTGCTCCTACTCTAATTCTTTATCCCTTTTTACCCGGCATGAGTTGAACACGAAACATGAAGAATTCACCAATAAACTTCCTCTTGCTTATACTTCACTATCGTGTTATATTTATCAAGCGATGAGCTGAATTGTGTAAGCCGACAGACACTCCTTTATGGAAATGCACGATGTGGCGTGCAGTCAGTCGCCTCAATACGCAGAAAAGACGCCTTTTGGGCGTCTTTTCTTATTATTTCAGGATTTATTTTCTATCCTTGTAATCGTCACGGTACATACTTGATGGATTGTTATAGCCATCACGGTCTAAATCTGAATTGTTCTTGAGTGAATCGCGATTGCCATCAAGGTCTGCTTCATTGACCATACGATCGTCATCAGCTTCCATATGAGCTTCTTCGTGTTTAACACTTTCCACAACTTGTTCGGTATCTGTCACTTCTCGCTTGCCGATGACAAGCTCTTCAGAAACAACCGGTTTCTTTGTAACCTCTACCTTTTCTTCCATGATTGGTACACGGATTGTTTCGTCGTCATCCATTGCAGCATCCGTACCTGACGCAGTCTCATTCACATCACGTCTTTCCACGTAAACTTCCTCACGTGTGACTGGGATGTTGACCTTCTGCTGTTCTTCGACTACTTCCTTGTGTACTTCTACTTCACCTGCCTGGACTCTTTCCTTTGAAACATCCAATTGTTCTTCCCTTAACTCCAACCTTTGTTCATCGTTGCTGTAAGAATTACTTTCAAGGTTGTTTCGATCATAATTGTCTGTTTCGTAGTTTCCTTGAACACCAGTACCTGTTACGGATGTGTCGGTAACATACCCAGTATCCTCTACATCTAGTCCAGATCCAGTTGTTTCAGCCAAGAGAATGATTCGTCCATTTCGGACATCCTCTTCATATTCTCTTGCAGCATCATCTGTTAATCCGACTCCCACTAAACGGTCAGTAATGGAAGGCTCATTGCCACCCAGATTTCTGTCCGCGTCAAATGCTGTCATCAGGCTTTGCCAAAAACCGCCTTCCCTGTGGTCCTCTGTATCAGAACTAATATTTTCTGTTGTTACACCCGTTCTGCTTTGAAGTGCAGTGGTAACATCATTCGTATCTCCGATGATTGAGAAATCCTGAACGGCATAGCCGTTGTTTTTATATTCTTCAATTGCTTCGATCAGTTCTGTTTGATTATCATATACTCCAACTACTTTTTTAGCCATTTCAAATTCCTCCATTCATTTTATCGTTCATCCGGTTGCACCGGTAGTGTATTCTTACCCGCCATGGACAGGGCTTCAAACTATCCTGGGCTTTCCAATATTAGCCACAATAACTATGCAAAAAAAAAGCCGCATTTAGTCCGGCTTTTCCTCTTCGTCAATATTCATTACTTCTAGATAGGCAATATGATACTCATCGATTTCGATAATCTTGAATACATAACCTTCCTCTTCAATTTCATCACCAATTTGGGCATCAATATTCTTAGTCATGAACCATCCGCCTATGGTATCGACGTCTTCTTCCGATATATGGATGCCTAATAGGTCGTTGACTTCGTCGATCAGTACTCTGGAACTGAACAGATAATGGTTTTCTTTCACTTTTCTGATCTCAGCAATTTCATCAACATCAAACTCATCGCGGATGTCTCCAACAATTTCTTCTATTATATCCTCTACAGTTACCAGTCCAGAGGTTCCGCCATATTCATCAATCAAGATGGCCATATGGATACGCTCCTTCTGCATTTTAACAAGCAAATCATGAATAGGGATTGTTTCAATTACTCGAATGACAGGTTTAATGAATGAAGACAGAATCGATTCTTTTTTGAGATCCTTTTGTGTTAATTTTGCAGTTAGGATTTCCTTGATATTGATCATCCCGACAACATTATCCTTCTCTCCATCAATTACTGGATACCGTGTATATTTCTCTTTTTGAATTACATCGATAATCGTATCAATATCATCTGAAATATCTAAGGTAACAATTTCCGTCCTGGGCACCATAATTTCTTTGGCAATTCGTTCATCAAACTCAAATATATTATTCACATAGTTCAGTTCATTTTGATTGATTTCTCCACTTTCATAGCTCTCTGATAGAAGAATCCGCAGCTCTTCTTCAGAATGGGCTATTTCATGCTCAGAAGCAGACTTTAACCCGAACAGCCCGACTAGAAGCCTAGCTGAACCATTTAATAACCATATAAAAGGGTACATAATTTTATAAAACCAGATGATTGGTTTGGAAAAAGCAAGGGTGATGGCTTCAGCTTTTTGAATTGCGACCGTTTTTGGAGCCAGTTCCCCAACTACTACATGCAAAAAAGTAATTGAAACAAAGGCGATTCCAAACGACAATATTCCAGCTAAGGACGAATTTATGTGAAAGCTCTCAAAAACAGGATGAAGCATTTCTTCAACCGTCGGCTCCCCCAGCCACCCAAGACCTAAAGCTGTAATGGTAATGCCGAGCTGGCAGGCAGAGAGATATTCATCGAGATGTGTGACGACATGCTTTGCCGATTGAGCTCCTTTTCTTCCTTCTGATATCAGCTGGTCAATTCTTGAACTCCTGACTTTAACGATGGCAAACTCTGTCGCTACGAAAAAACCAGTCAATGCAATCAATAAAACCACTAGTAGCAAATTAGTAATAACCAATGGGCAAGCCCTACAACAGTAAGGCAGTCACCTCCTAAAAACATTTCCTGCATTTAAAATGGATGTTGTGCAAAAGGATCTTCCTTTACTTCCTTTTGGCCATTTTTTAAATTATACCCTTATACTAAACAGCTAACGCATAATAGAGGAAAAACGTGAATCAAACCGTTTTTATTATTGGTCATCAGACAATAATTTATTTTAAATAAAAGCTGTTTCCTGTCATCTGACTGCACTTCAAGTTTTCAGGCAATGCCTCAAGAAAAACTGATGGACAATATTTTTGGTCTTAGACACAGATGTGTGGCATCCTCCGTTGTACTGCATTCAATTAAAAAGAAACAACTAATTCTCATCCATTTAGCTTAACTAATTTTGAAAATTGCCGAAAATAACAATAATGTGAGAACAAAATCCTAGCTTTCAATTTTTTAAGGTGAAGGAGATTTTGTTCGTGAATACTATTTAATGCCTACGAAGATCAGAGGGAGTGGACAAATTGCTTTTCAAAAAGAAAAAAAACATGGGGAAAATTTCTGAACCAAAAAAGAAAACGAATAGAAAATACTTCAAAAGAAATATGAGCCTAAAAATAAAGATTGTATCTTTGAGCATCATATCGATGCTGGTCCTTGCTTTGGCGACAACTGCTTATGCTCAATACACGATCAAATCAAGCAATCTAGAGTCATTGGAAGCTGAGTTGAATACAATTTCAAGCCTGTTATCGGACCAGGTTTCTGCAGGCAAGGCACAAACGATCATTGCGAATCCTTCAAAAAATAACCCTGGAACCACCTCAATGCAAAAACAAATGGACCAAATACTTAAGGAAAATCCGTTGATACATAATCTTTACTTAATTACGATGGATGGAGATCAATTCATCATCCCAACAATGAGCTCTGCCATGATGTCAAAGGATCTCACATACGGGTCAAGTTATTCGGGAGGAAAAGAATTTGATAAAGCCGCACTCGAAGCTTTTAAGAAAAATAAAAGGACAACGACTGATATATACAAATCGCAAAACGGAGAAAAAATAACTGGCTTCGCGCCAATCACCGATATGTCCGGAAAAACGATCGCCTTGTATGGTGTCGAATTTGACGTTTCACAGGTTAATAAAAAAATCAATGCTGAGGTTGCCGGGATTTGGATCCTCTCCCTCATCATCCTGGGACTCTCTAGCGCCGCGATGTATTTCCTTGTGTCCAGGCTCATCAAACCGCTTAATAAAATCAAGGTACTGACAGCAAACATCGCTAAAGGTGACTTGTCACAGGAAGATATTATCGTCAAATCAAGGGATGAAGTCGGAGCACTGGCTGACAGTATCAATACGATGGCTGCATCACTTAGAACGCTGGTTTCCCAGGTACAGACAACTTCAAGCGAAGTTTCGAGTGAAACAGTTGGCTTAACCAAAGTAGCCTCGAGTTCAGTTGAAGCAATCAGGGAATTGACCTCAGCCAACCAGCAAGCGGCTGCCAGTACACAGGAGCAGAACGCCAATATTGAAGAAATGCAGGCAACATTGGAAGAAATCAATGCAGGGATTGAAGAAATCAATGCTTCTGCACAGCAGGCAAGCTACATCGCAAAAAATTCAACCCTTACATCCAAAGAAGGGACAGTAAGAATTGACGAAATGCTTGCTGGACTTGAAGGAGTGGATGAAAATACAAACCAGTTGGCTGAGATTATCACGATTCTGGAAAAGCAATCAGACAAAATCACACAATTCGTCAAGATCATCAATACCATTTCTGATCAGACAAACCTGCTGGCATTGAATGCAACAATTGAAGCTGCCAGGGCTGGAGAACATGGAAAAGGATTTGCTGTAGTCGCTAACGAGGTCCGCAAGCTTGCAGAGGAAAGTGCAAAATCAGCTTCGACCATTATTTCCATCGTTAACGACAATGTCCAAAACACTCGTACGGCAGTCAATTACATCACGAAGACGAGAGAAGCAGTGCAATATAATAAAGACCTTTCTGTAAAGGCAAAAGATACATTAAATCAAATATATGAAACAACACTGGAGATCGAGGATAACTCCAATAACATTGCAACTGCCATTGAGCAGCAGGTCATCGCATTTGAACAAATCACCAACTCTCTTGATACAGTCTCTCAGGCATCCCAGCAAATTGCTGCGGGTACCGGCCAGACAGACCAGTCCACACAGGAGCAGCTCAGGATTGCTGAGAATGTAAACGAGAGTGCAAAAATCCTTCAACGCACAGCATTGGAGTTAGAAAAATTGACAGGTAATTTTAAGTTATAGTTAGAAAAGCGCAAGCGCCTTGGTCAGCCCCGACAAGCGTTGGAGGGCTTGACAGTGAAGTCGCTCTTTGACTTCATTGGCAGGACGGAAACGTCTCGAGCTGCTCAAAGCTAACGCTTCTCGCAAGATAATCGAGGAAGCAATCTCGGGGATGAAAACTGGCTAGGCGCTGGAGCTAGACACTAGTCTTATCCAGGTACAATAGAAAAAGGATGCCCGCGGGCATCCTTTTTACCTTTTTCTGAATCCTTCTTCTTCTAAATACTGTTTGGCCTCATTATACGAAAGGAATGTACCGTCAAGATTCAGGCCTGCATACACATTCCACATTTCATCTTCATGAACAAGAATCAATGTATGGTTTTCTGAATTGATCCAACGCTCCTCCTCATTGTCCTCAATGATGGCAGATTCAACGGTACTGTTGACTGACAGTGATTGAATCGATTGTTCAATGATGTTTTTCAATTCTTTCTCAGTAAAATCCCGGATATTTACCAAGCCCTTCGGATCGACATCATAGCCATCTAAAAACTCTCCATAGACAAAGCCATTTCCATTCGGATGAAGATGATACACAACATTTTTCTTGTCATAAATACTTTCCGCAAAATGAAAGTTCACACGGCCTAAAGAGACATTTTTCCGTTCGAGTTCAGGGAATGATTCAATGATTGCAAGTTTTTGTTCAAAAGTCAGCATAATTGCCTCCTGATTAATCCTATTTTTTCGATACTGTTCATTATAACATTTGATATCAACTTAACAAAAAAATTCACAAGCATTTTATATGTTACATAAGTTGATTTATTATATAATTAAGTTACGTAAGGAGTGATTCGATGCAGACGGTAAGTCCAATTAAATCGAAAAATAAGATTAAGCACATGAAAGATTTCCTCGAAAATCACTCAACCAGGGATTTTTGTTTATTTTTACTTGGGATCAATACTGGAATCAAACTGCAAGATTTACTTAGCCTGCGTGTACACGATGTGTGCCAGCAGGACGGAAAAGCAGCAAATGTGCTTTCTATTCCTTCCTATAGCAATCCCCCTGTTTACTTAAATGCTCCTATCAGGAGTTCCCTAGAGAAGTATTTATCCGAAAATACTTTGATTGATTCAGACTATCTTTTTAAATCGCGAAAAACTTCTAACCCTATCACAAGGCAACAAGCCTACCGGATTATCAATGCCGCAGCAAAAAATGCCGGTATTGATGAACCGGTAGGCATGATCACCCTCAGAAAAACATTTGGCTACCATGCCTACTCCCAGGGCGTTGCCATTTCACTGATCCAAAAGAGACTACAGCATGCCTCACCTTCCGAAACGAAGCACTTTATTGGAGTGGACGTGGAAGCAGTACCGGTTAAGATTGATATCAATTTATAAAGGGGGAGTTTTTATTGCCTGAACATATAATTAGTACAGACTCTTTTATCCTGCTTTTAGCATTTTTATTCATTGTAGGAGTTTTAACCACGAGATTTTCAACCAGACTTGGGGTTCCTTCTTTGATTTTCTTTATCATGGTCGGTATGGTCATGGGCAGTGATGTTCTTGGCATCATATATTTTGATAATGCAGGACTGGCTCAGATGATCGGTGTTATCGCCCTAGTCATAATCCTGTTTGAAGGCGGCCTGCAAACTGATTTGAAAGATGTCAGGCCAGTGATTATCCCTTCTTTATCACTTGCAACGGTTGGAGTTCTAATCACCTCTGGAATTGTTGCCGTCGCTGCGAAAATGATTTTGGGCCTTGATTGGTTAGAAGCCATTTTATTTGGGGCAATTGTTGGCTCCACGGATGCCGCAGCTGTTTTTGCAGTCTTGAAAGGCCATAATATTTCACCAAAACTCGGTTCTACTCTCGAAGCAGAGTCTGGATCCAATGATCCGATGGCAGTATTCTTGACAGTAGCAATGATTGAACTTATCACGATTCCTGATGCAAGTATCCTAAAGTTGATTGCAGACTTCTTTTTGCAAATGGGACTTGGCCTGATACTGGGTGTGATTTTTGGAAAGGTCGCTGTCAAATCATTGAATTCGATAAACCTTGATTCCAGTGGCCTTTATCCGGTTTTCGCGACCGCATTTGCTTTGCTGACTTATGGAGTAACTACGTTCTTGAATGGAAGCGGTCTTTTGGCCGTATACATTGCGGCGATTACCATTGGAAACGCTGAGATTGCATATCGGCATTCTATTTTCCGTTTTACCGAAGGTTTCGCCTGGATGATGCAGATTCTAATGTTTGTCATTCTTGGACTCCTTGTCTTTCCATCAGAACTTTTCAATCTGGCTATTTTGATTCAGGGCATATTGATATCCATGATCCTGATGATGGTGGCAAGACCTGCAGCTGTGTTTATTTCAACAATAAAAATGGATTACTCCCAAAAAGAGCGTATTTTCCTTTCATGGGCAGGATTAAAAGGTGCCGTCCCTATCATCCTCGCTACCTTCCCTTTACTAGCAGGAATTGAGGACAGCCATCAAATCTTCAATGTTGTCTTCTTCGTCGTGCTGACAAGCGCACTGATCCAGGGGGCTACTATTCCAATGCTAGCTAACAAGCTGGGATTGAACGGTCCTAAGAAAACAATTCCGATGCAGTCACTTGAGCTGATTTCACTTGGAAAAGCAGATGCCGAGATGATTGAATATGAAATGGAAAGTGATAGTGCGATTGTCGGTAAAACGTTGATGGATATCCACTTTCCTGAAGGAACACTTGTGAATGCGATTATCCGCCACGGCAAACTGATTGCACCTACCGGCAATACTGTCATCATGGCAGGTGATTTCCTCTACATCCTTTCAGGGAGGAAGAACAAACCGAAACTGAAGAAGCTTTTGAAGGAAAAAGCAAAATATCAACAAGATACGCTAGATCTTAATTAAATGCGGTTCGCTAACAGCAAACTAAAAACCAGTGAGAATCCTCACTGGTTTTTAATCATTTTAAGCTTAGTTTTTCCAAGAATATCGTCTGCATTTCTCTTAATATATGTTTATATTGGTAATCTTCAAGTATGGTAGCCTGTAATGTGGCCCCATTAACAATCGCCCAAAATATATCCGCATATGTCTGTGGATCAAGCTCTTTGTTGAATTCACCAGCTGTTTGACCTTCTTTAATGATCCCTGTCAGCAGTGAGACAAAGAAGTCCCTGTATCGTTCAGTCAACATTCCCTTTAACTTCGGGTTCCGCGTCGAGTACAATCTGAACTCGTAATGGACAATCGCATGTCCGATATTCTCTTCATCATTGGGGTCATTGTTCAAGTAGGCCTCAATCAGGTAATTGAGTTTTTCCAATGATGTCTCACGCTCCGCAATGGCTTTGGCAAATTTACTTCCCGAGTCATTTGTTTGACCTTCCATCAAAGCAAGATAAATCTCATCTTTACTTTTGAAGTAATTGTAAATTGCCCCCTTGCTCAGTCCGGAACGGGACACAATATCATCGACTGTCGAAGCTTCAAATCCCTTTTCGGCAAAGCAAACATGGGCACTCTGCAAGATCTCCTGACGCTTCCTTTCCTTATATTCCTCTGAAACAATTGGCGTCATTTCATTTACCTCATTTTTTCGCGATGATTAAAGTTTATATACCTTACTATACTTCTCTTCCAGGTACTGTACCAGATAATCCGCATTCAATTCTTCACCGGTGGCTTTGACGATCAGTTCATTTGGAGTATACAGCATTCCGTACTGATGGATATTTTCTTTCAACCAGTCCTGAATCACTGCAAAATTCCCCTGCTCGATACTTTCATAGAAACCTGGTACATCTTTCTTGATCTTATTCAAGATTTGTGCAGCATATAGATTACCAAGAGAGTACGATGGGAAGTATCCCAGCCCTCCAAATGACCAGTGGATATCCTGAAGGACGCCTTCACTGTCAGTGGATGGTGTGATGCCGAGATAATCCTTCATTTTTTCATTCCAGATTCCAGGCAGGTCCTTTGCCTCTATTTCCCCGGCAATCAATGCTTTCTCAATTTCATAGCGAACCATGATATGAAGATTATAGGTGAGCTCATCTGCCTCCACTCTGATGAAGGATGGCTGGACAGCATTGGTGGCACGATAGAAATCGTCCAATTCCACATCCCCTAATTGCTCCGAAAAATGTTCCTGCAGCTTCGGATAGAAGTACTTCCAGAATTCCTCGCTTCGTCCCACCATATTTTCCAGGAATCGGGATTGAGATTCATGAATACCAAATGAAGCTCCTTCCTGTAAAACTGAATCCTGGAACTCTGGATTGATATTTTGTTCATAAATACCATGCCCAGCTTCGTGAATTGTTCCAAATATAGCCGATCGGACATTATGTTCAAGATACCTCGTCGTAATCCTGACATCCCCTGTATTCACAGTTTGTGCAAATGGATGGACCGTTTCATCCAGCCTTCCTGCTTCCATATCAAAGCCGATTAGCGGCAAAATATACCGATTGAATTCTTTTTGCTTCTCTACCGGATATGACTGCTCGAATATTTCGACTGACGGCTTGTCAGAAGACGCTTGAATTCTTTTTAGCAAATCCGTACTTGATTCTCTTAGTTTACGGAACAATGGATCGAGCTTTTCAACTGTCAGACCAGGCTCAAATTCATCAAGGAGCGCATCATATGGATGGTTTTCATAACCGTAAATTTCTACGGCTTTCCTTTTAAAATCTACAATCTTCTCAAGGTACGGAAGATATCTATCAAAATCATTATTCTCCCTGGCTTCTTCCCAGGCATCATTCGCTTTTGATGTAAGCACTGAGAAATCTTTAATCATTTCAGCCGGAATCCTGTTTGAACGTTTATAAAAACTTAGCCGTTCTCGTACCTTTGCCTTTGCAGTATCATCAAGGTACTCCTCCGCTTCAGGTGTACTGAGTGTACTTAGAAGCTCTCCCATTTCTTCTGATACAGTAAGCTTGAACGCTTCCGTTCTCAGTGTTCCGTTAGCATTTGCAAAAATGGAACGGCCTTTTTTTGGTGAGATGACCTTTTGATCCCAGCTTAACAAACCTAAAATACTATTAAAATGCGAAATCTTCTCATCTAATTCATTGAACTTTTTGAGCGCAGACATGATTGATTGATTCATTACCTTTGCTTCCATGCCAATCTCCCCACTTTCTGATTGAGTGAATTTCCCCCTGGAATTCTAGCTAATTTGCGTTGATAAGATAACTAAATAAACTATCCAGTCGGTTTATTATAATTCATATTACAATATTTTTTCAATTATCACAAAATTATTAATTAAAATTTTAAAAATTTGCAACCTTTCATGAATTAACTACGTCAAAACAAAAAAAGAAATTTTTTCCAAAGGAGATTGTATGAAAAAAATCATTCATTACCCATTTTTATTTCTGACCTCTATCGCAGGTCTTTTATTTTTCATGGCCTTTCCAAGGCTTTTTACCTTCCGGGAACCTGACAGTGAACACCTTGGAGTCAATTTGTTATCCTTTTTAAAAGTAATCAGGGATACTTTCATGCAATTTTTCAAGTCTTCCAGCTGGCAATTTTTTGAGAACTGGAACACGGAAAGTGTTCTTGATCGCTATACATATTCTCTTGAACTTATTTTCTTCAGTCTGTTGTTCACTATTTTCATAGGAAGTGTGATTGCTTATTTATTTATGAATCTTCCGTATAAACACCGTTTAAGAGTGAAGAATGTCTTGAACTTTTTTGAAGGGCTTCCGGATTTGCTGGTCATTTTCATGATTCAACTGTTTTTGTTCATGCTCTACAGAGAGTTCCAGATCCGCCTTGTCACCATGTACGGACTGGCAGGCAAAGAACCAATCATCTTCCCAATGATCATTAACTCTCTCCTTCCTTCGTTATTTTTCGCTCAATACTTGATCAAGGTTATGGAAGAAGAATTCGAAAAACATTATATTCTACTTGGCCAGGCAAAAGGGTTATCTAGACTTCATCTGCTTTTCTCGCATTTAACCAGGAATATCGTTCCGGTTGTCTCGATCCATTTTAAGACCATTATCTTTATGGTTTTAACCACACTTGTCCTAGTTGAACATATGTTTGTCCTAAATGGATATATAAAGGAGCTCCATAAACTGCTTCAGATGCGAAGCACATCACCAGTAAGCATCTTTTTTTACGTGGGAGTTTTCATGCTTCCTATCATTATTGTTGAAAGAATCGTTTCTTTGATTGGCAAAAAGTTCGGAAGCTTCCGGGGGCTGGATATATGAGAAGAATTAAGAGATTTCTACCGGCTGGGATTTCGTCGGTTGTTAATAAAGCAAGGTCGGATTTGAATTGGCTTATCAAGAATACAAAAGAACTGAATAGGCAAAAAGCAAGAAGGGGATTATCTCTTTTTTTTAAAGCTTTTCTAAGGATGATCGTGAAAATAAGTTCATATATTAATCAACATAAACATCGGAATCTCCTGGTTGGTTCAACAATATTGTTCACTTTGTTCCTGATTAGCTGGAACACAGAACTGATGCCTGAGAGCAATGAACCGTTGATATTCGATGAAAATGGGAAGTTTGTCGCGGCTCCGCCTGCTCCCCCTTCACTGACCTTCCCGCTCGGGACAGATTTGGGCGCAAGAAGCATGGTTAACTTGGTGCTCGTAGGAGTAAAGTATACTCTCGGTGCTGTAATGGGGATAACACTTGCTCGATTATTGATTGGGACATTACTGGCACTTGTAACGAAATTACTGTATCCGAGCTTTAGACGATATTTCTCAGCTTTCTTTTGGCCATTCCGGTATATTCCCCAATTGCTCGTCGGGATTATTTTGATGCTTCCGGTAGCTTCATCCCCAACCGGGATTTCAGCAATGGTCATACTGGAATATCAATTGATCATCATGCTGCTGGTCGGACTTCCCGGCGTCTATAATTACATTCTTGATATGATGGATGAAATTGAGAAACAGCCTTATGTGCTAAGCTCAACACTGATGGGGGCAAGCAAATTTCACATGTTGAAAAAGCATGTATGGCCGAACGTCAAATCTCATTTTCTTTTATTGACAACACAGCAAATTTTATCAATATTGCAGCTGTTGACGTTTCTAGGAATCTTTTCATTGTATTTAGGCGGGCCGCATCCGACTCCTTTGACTGATACACCAAGGCTGATTTACCGTTCGATCACCAACGAGCTTGCCGGTATGGCCGGACAGAACTTCTGGCTGATCAGAAGAGCTCCGTGGATGGCTTACAGTCCGATGTTAATCATTGCTTTTATTGCCATCATCGTCAACTGGATGAAAAAAGGGATTGAGGACAATTTAGCCGGAGTCGTACCTGCCAAAAACAGGGTGAAAGCAGCAGTCGATCAGGTTAGAATAACAGACACCTCCGTATCCAAAAATTTTGTGCTAGTAGGCGTCCCCGAACAAGCTAAGACAGAGTATGAAAAGAAGAAATATGTCAGTGACATGGTGAGAGAAAAACTCACGATAGCCCGCAGGTATTTTAGCAGCTTTAGAGTTTATCGATTTATTGACAAGCTAGTCATAATGGCTTCTAAACATATTTCGGAATACCCTAAGTCTGCATTTACCGCATTATTGACGGTAGCCTTCGTGTTATGGGCGGGTGTATTTTCGTATGCGGAGTTTTTCGCAGAGGATCATACGAAGAAAGAGGAAAAAAGTGTTGGTGCATCAACTGAACCCAAAGAGGCTAAAGACTTATTTAGTTACAGCTTTACCAATAAGGAGCATGAGCCGGTCAATTATAAGGCCGAATTGACCTATCTGGATGCTGATGCCACATTGCAGGGAACTCTGCATGTTACAACTACTAATACTACCGGTGCCGTACAGGAAAAAGTCTATTTTCACCTGTACCCTAACCAGTTTAAGGAACCGATTGATGGTCCGGACTGGGAATTCGTCAGAGGCCCTTCACCGACACCAGGCTGGATTGAGATCGAAGACATCAAAGTGAATAAGCAAAAAGCTGATTTTAAAGTTGAAGGCACGATATTAGAAATACAAATGGATGAGTGGAAAGTCAATTCTGCCGCAGAACTGGACATCCAATTTAAGTTCCAGCTCCCTTCGAATTACAGCAATGCTAGTTATGATTATGCCGCAGTATGGCTTGGCAGTTTCCTGCCCATACAGGCTGTACATGATAAAAACGGCTGGAATCTGGATCCTTATTCACCATTGGGATCTCCTTTTTATAGCGAAACAGCTAACTATGATGTAGCCATTAACGCCCCTGCTAAATACGAGATTCTTTCGAATGGAGAAGAAGCAAATGCAACAACAGAAATCGAAGGTGAAAACAAGAAATATAGTGCTAAGGTAGAGGGTGTCCGCGATTTTTCTATCGTCTTATTGGATACTCAGTATTATCAAACGGAAAGATTCATGACTAGTAATGAAACACTCGTGAATGTTTGGTACCGTCCTACCATTGACAAACAAGAAACAGCAAACAGGAATGCAATGGGCGCTGGTCAATCGATCGAATATTTCGAGGAGTTTTTTGATTCAACTTTACCTTATAAAGAACTGGATATTATCCGTACCGGAGAAGGCAACCCACAAATGGCTTACCAGGGGATGATTTTCTCAGCTGGATATAATTTTTCTGATAACAGCTATACATCCCTAAGCATGACAGATGGCGTGATTCGTCAATGGCTTTCAGGTTTGGTCGGCAGTCATGGATATAAAGAACCGTGGGTAAACGAAAGTCTCGTGAGCTATTCCCTGAAAACTTATATGGGTGAAAAAGGCTACTTGGTTAGAAGCTCTGTAGAAGAACAAATGAAACAACAAGAAGAAATCGCCAGAATTCAAAAAGAAGGCCAGTATTTAAGCAGCCCATTAAGCGATTATAAAAATATCAATGACTACGCCGTCATGATGGGTATACAAGGGTACAATATGTATGCTGAACTGGACTATTTAGTGAAGGCCGGAAAAGTAAACAAAGCTATGAAAACTTATGTCCACGACTATACAAATAAAAACGCATCTGGACACGATGTAATCACACTCTTTGAAAAAGCAGGCCATCCACAGGCAAAAGGATATTTCAAGGGATGGCTGAAACCTGAGGTAAAAGAATAGTTCTTGTTTTTGCCTGAGCTTGTTTTAGTGAGTTCAGGCGATTTTTATTGTAATGCAACTGGAAAAAACGAGTGATTTTTTCCAGTTCGCTATAAAACCGAAAAAGTCGCTATATAATTGTAAAAGTCGCTATATTATCGAATATGTCGCTATAAAAAATTGTTTTCGGATATAGAAATAACATTTTCTCTATAAAATGGATTTTCATCACTATATAATAGTACCTTCACAATTAAAAACCCGCCTGAAATCGGTGTCCAGGCGGGTTTTTCCTTCTATTCTTCCTGCTTTAGCGCTGATTCAATTCGGTTTTCGGTCTTGGTATCGCGAATTTCATCTGTCAATGCATCAATACTGTGTCTTACATTCGCTTTTCCTGAGAAGTTTTCGATCAGGTCTTTGACATCGATTCCTGACGAAGCTTTAAGGGACTCTTGAAGTGTTGCCATTAAATTGGTGGCATAGCCCGTTACCTTGTTCGCTCCGCCATTGGAGTCACTGCCTCCTGTGTCGACAACAGTGATCTTGTCAATGTTTCCAAGTGGCGCTGCAACTTGCTTCGCGTATTCAGGAAGCATTTTCAGGATCATGTCGAGGATTGCAGCCTGGCCGAACTGTTCGAATGCTTCAGCGATCTTCTCTTTTGCTTCTGCTTCTGCGAGACCTTTCAGGCGGATAATTTCAGCTTCTGATTCACCCTGTGCGCGCTCGGCTTCTGCTTTTGCCATACCATCCATACGGACTTTTTCTGCCTCCGCTTTAGCCATTGCTTCAATACGGTACTTATTCGCATCTGCTTCAGCGATTTGCTTGGCCTTATCTGCTGCTGCGGATTGTTCGACAGCATAGCGGTCAGCATCAGCCTTTTTCTTGACCTCTGAATCGTACTGGCGTTCACGGCGCAGAATTTCTTTTTCTTCGAGCTCAATTTGCTTTTGGCGCTCGATGATCTTGACCTGCATTTCCTGCTCTGTTACCTCTTGCTGAGCTCTTGCATTTTCCAAATCATATGCCTGGTCGGCACGTGCCTTGGCAATGTCCTGCTCACGGCGGAATTCCGCCATTTTCAGGCCATTGATTTTTTCAGCTTCGGCAATTTCAGTCGCCCGTTCGAATTCGGCCTTCTTCGCTTCTTTATCCGCTTCCGCTTTCTTGATGCGTGTTTCTTTTTCCGCATCAGCCGTCGCGATGTCCGCATCTCGTTTTACTTGGGCAATACGAGGTTTACCAAGGGAGTCGAGGTACCCGTTTTTATCACGTACATCCTTGATTGTGAATGAAACAATGATAAGTCCCATTTTTGCAAGGTCCTGTGAAGCAACACGCTGGACTTCCTGAGAGAACTTATCACGGTTCTTATAGATTTCTTCTACAGTCATCGATCCTAGAATGGAACGCAAATGCCCTTCTAAAACTTCCTTCGCTTCATTCTCCCGATCTTCTTTCGTTTTTCCAAGAAACTGCTCAGCGGCAGTTGCGATTTCACTGATGGATCCGCCAATCTTGATGATAGCCGTTCCATCCGCCATTACTGGCACGCCTTGCTCTGTGTAAACTTCCGGAGTGGTTACTTCAAGCTTGCTCGAGAGCAGGCTTAACGGGCGGGATTGCTGGAATACAGGGAAGATGAACGTACCGCCGCCTCTGATTATTTTTATTTTATTATTCGATTCATCCGTGTGCACATTCCGGCTTCCCAAGAAGCTGCCCGTAACAATCAAGGCTTCGTCAGGCCCAGCCGTTTTATATTTGGTGATGAATACGGCAACCATTGCGATAACAAGGAAAACAACAAAGCCAATAACAATAAACATAAGATCCATACCTTTTCCCCCTAAATATAAGTCTCTAACTCTTCGTACATCTTGACTTGCAGGACTCCATTTTCAATATCGATGATCAATACTTTTTTTCCATATGGAATTTCAGTTTTTGTAAAGCTGACAGCTGGCTTAGAGATGCGGCCGCTGATATTCTCAATCATGACCTCTCCATAGCCGTCGACCGGAATTCCTGTTATGACAGTCCCAATCCTCCCTCTTAAGTCACTCTCTTTATACACGAGAGACTCTTCGGCATTGGATAGTGGGATCAGCACAAATACATTCAGCAAAGTGACTAGAATAAGAGCAATAATTGCAGAAGCAGCAGCAATCAGAACGCTGTGTAGCTTTGTAAAAACTTCGCCTAAATACCCGCCTGCTGAAAAAATCGCAACAAAAGAAAAAATTAAAGTTGGATTCACAAAAGGAATAGCTTCTGTCAGTCCCTCAAGGGCATCCCCAAAAAATAAATAAATGATTGTGACACCACCCGAAATGACCAACCCGTAAAAATAAATCGTTTCTAATGGTATGCCAAACAGCTCCATTTTTACTCACCCCTTGCTAAAATCGAACAAGCACCCTCCTTATTCCATTTATTTCTTGATATGTAATACGATTGTCACGAAGATTAGTTTCAAAAGTTTTAAAAATTTGTAGAAAATTAGCTGCATTTGATTTTTTTAAAAAAGAATCCGTGAATGCTCCACGGATTCTGCTCCATAATCTATTTAGCTGAATGTTCTTTTTGCATACTATAAATCTTCTTAATCATCCTAATCTGCCCTCGGTGGTTAATCTCATCTTCAAACACATGGAACCATTTAAAGTAATTGTTTCCTGGCTCGTTCCACCACCAGTTCGTCTGCTCAAACAGCCACTCGTCAGAAAGAATCCGGAACTTATTGTACGTATCTTCCCGTGCAGCCTCGAGATCAGCCAGATAATGTTCCAGAGGAAATCCTTTGAATGAGGCCTTTCCTTTTTCCCCAAGTGCGAGGCCTGCCGCAAGGGCTTCTTCCTCTTCCGGAGTTGGATCCCTTTTCTCAAAAGTCACAATCTGATAGATTCTTTCTACTGCCGCCATGTGGGCAAGCAGCATGCCAATTGAATTTGCTTCATCATGGATTAGGAAATCCAGTTCCTCTATTGTGAGGCCTTCTACCTCTTCAAGGGTGGTGGAACGTACATAATTCATCATAGACACCAGGTGACCGAAAGTAGGTTTGAACCCATCCTTCTGATCGATTAAAAACAGTTGAGATCTGTCTACTCCCATAATTCCCCTCATTTCTTAAGTTTCGTGAACTATTACTATTCGGCAGTTTCCACAATTATCCTTCAATATTTTTTGAGTATGTTTTGGACTGCCTGCTTTACATGAACACAAACATGGCAAAACAGCCACTCCTTTATAAAAGGAAGTCCGTAAAAAAGCCCAGCTACAAGTAGCTGGACGTTTTCATGTTAGCTTTCCAAATCAGTTGACTCCGGTTCTTCATGGCCTTGCGGCGCGATCAATTCATTATAGAAGGTTGCATTGGCTGTACTGATGTATGGAGTCAGCCAAAGGAAACCAATTCCAAAGGTAAAGATGGCAATGAATGCCCAACCTATAAAACTAAGATTCATCAGGAAATATTTCCACTTATAGCCTTTCATCCTGACTTTACTTTCCGTAATCGCTTCAAGAGCCGAGAGTTCCGGGTTATCTCTAAGCAGGAAGAATACTTGAGAATAGGATAGCCCTTTGATAATGCCCGGGATAATTAATAATAAAGACCATAGAAGCGTAAAGATTCCGACGAGGATGGAGGTCCCGATTAGCTTAAGCGAAAGCTCCCATTCTTTATATACCGCAAATACATCAGAGATTTTCGGGTCATTCCACCTGGCAATGCTTAAATAGAACCAGTAGCTGGCAACGGTCAGCGGAATGAATAAAAAAGAAATCAATAGATTAACCATATCTGCAATTACTGGCGTTTCGGTTTGATTAAACCACTGAGAAAATCCACCACTTAACAAGATCTCTACAATCGTGGGCACGAACGTCGTGATCAGAAAAACGATAAAAGTAAGAGCGACACCAAGGCCCCACTTTCCTTTTAAAGTGGCAAGGGATTTCTTTTTGATCTGTGAAATCGTTAAATTCATCTAGTTTTCTCCTTTGTTTTAGATGTATCGTCATAAAAATGAAGATACCTCATGTATATTTTGAAAAAATTAAAAGTTTCATAGAATATTTTCTCAGACAGCAATCTCATTAAAATTATCGATCCAACTAACAAGCTCATCTGCATCAAGCGGTTTAGAGTAATAATAACCCTGAATAATTGGATTTTCGGAATTGGAGGAAAGGAAATTCATTTGTTCTTCATTTTCCACTCCTTCAATCACCACTTTTAATTTCAATGAATGTCCGAGACTGATGATGGCTTTCATGATCGCAGAATCTTTTTCTGATTGAGGGACATCATCCACAAAGGATTTGTCTATTTTCATGGTCGAAATCGGCAGCCGTTTTAAATAAGATAATGATGATACGCCCGTCCCAAAATCATCTAGGGCGACCGTAAAACCAAATTCTTTGAAATCCCCCACTGCCCTGATTGCATCTTCGATCTGATCAATCACACTCGTCTCTGTAATTTCAAGCTCAAGATAATTGCTTTCGATCCCATACTTCGAAACGCTCTGCTTCAATGTTTCCATTAAGTGTGGTGATGTAAAGTAGGATCCTGGTATATTGATCGCTACCTTGAAAATTGGCAGTTCATGGCTGTTCCAAGCGCTGATTTGCTTGCAAACATGATCAATGAGCCAATCTGTAACTTCGTGCATTTTCCCGTTTTCTTCAAGAATCGGTATAAAAATACCTGGTGAAATCACACCATGTATGGAATGCTTCCAACGAAGCAAAGCTTCAACTCCAAACACGACCCGAGTCTTGGAACATACTTTAGGCTGGTATAAAACAAAAAGTTCATCTTCCTGCATCGCCCTGTCTATGTCCTGAATCAGATTCCGCTCAAAAGCGAAGGTATGGATTTTCGGGTCATATTCAATCACTGCATGATTAAAACCGGTGTTAGAATATTGAAGTACTGCCATCGTATTCGAGAATAGTTCTGGACGGCCATTCGCTTCAGCAGAAGCCACTGCACAGACCATTTCAATCGGCAATTTCTTTTCATTAATAACTAACGGTTTACTCAAAAAAGCCATGATTCTTTCCAGGGAAATTTTCAATTTCGCAGTGTCAGGTTCATTCTCTAAGACCAGGGCAAAGCGATTGCCTTCTATCCTGTACAACATACAGAACGCTGGCTTGAGCTTGACAAGAATTTCGCTGATAGTCTTAATGACATCATCACCAACTTCATAGCCATATCGTCTATTCCATTTTTCCAGTCCATGTATGTGGATGATGGCCAAACTTGCTGGCGAAGAGACATTGAGCAATTTTTCAAACTGCCGTCTATTTGGCATCCCTGTCAAAGCATCGAAATGATTTAAACGAAAATCGACATACCGATCGAGCAAGCTTGATAGACCAGAAAGTCCCAAGATCACTCCAATGCCCAATGTCACAGAAACAATGAGCATTTGCAAATTCATGTGATGCGTATGAGAGGTTGGTGGCAGCTGATTTCCCTCCGTATAAAAAACAATCGCCTCCATGCCTATATAATGCATGCTCGCGACAGCGATCCCCATCAATAAGGATGTGATTAGCTTGAGAAAAAAGTTTCCCATGAACTTTTGCAGGCTGGTAAATATGTATAGAGCAACATAGGAAACAAGAATGGCAATCAGGATGGATAGAATGAATAGAACTGGCCGATAAGCATATTCAATTTCCATTTCCATCGCAGACATTCCAATATAATGCATCGAAGCAATTCCGATTCCCATAATGATGCCGGCAAGTATTTTAGGCCATGGAGTTAGGTTGGTCCGATTTGAGATATAAAAAGCCAGGTACGAAGCCATTACCGCAGGAAAAACAGACAATATAGTGGCTGGAAGATTATATTCCATGGTCACCGGAAGCCTGAAAGCACTCATTCCGATGAAATGCATCGCCCAAATCCCCATTCCCATAGCAATAGACGCGAGGACCAGCCAAAGATTCCTGCTAAAAAAACCATTCTTTCTGATCCTCTCATTCATCGAAAGGGCAGTAAAGGAAGCGAGAAACGCGATGACTACCGAAAGAAATACAATAGACGGAGAATATTCTCCTTGTAAAATAACAATATTTTCAGGTTTATGAGTTATAAACATTCTTGGCAAACATCCCTTAGCTGTATTTTCACGCTGATTACATGGTAATTATATCGGCTAGCGCCCCATTTATTTAAGTGGTTTTAAATGAAGTTCCTTCTCCACTTTTTAAAAAAGTTCCCCATTCCAGATTGGTTTATTTTCCAACATGTTTTAGTGTGTCACTCTTATCAATTTAGCACAATGGCCAAATCGCATCTCAACATAAAAAAACAGACTGTGGACAAACCCGAATCGAGTCTGTCTGCAGTCTGTCACTTAGTGTCCAGCTATTTTAGAAATGCTTAGTTCATTTTTTATGTTTCTCTGGCTCTTTGCTTGCCGCTTTCTCTAATCTGCGGAATCGTCTTAAATCTGCTGGCCTGATCGGCAGTGGTTCTTTTTTCAGCAGTTTAAGAATTGCGAACATCAGCAGTAGCAGCAAGACTGTAAATGGAAGTGCGGCAATCAATGAAGCAGTCTGCAATGCTTCAAGTCCGCCAGCGTATAGCAGCACGGCAGATATAGCCGCCATTAATGAACCCCATACGATTTTTGCGAATCTTGGAGGGTTCAAACTTCCAGATGTCGTCATACTTGCCAGGATATAGGTAGCCGAATCAGCTGATGTGACCAAGAAGGTGAAAATCAAAATGATCGATAATACCGATAAAACTGACGTCATTGGCAGCACTTCAAATGTTTTAAATAAAGCAGAAGTTAAATCTTCGTTTACAGCTGCCGCGATCCCCGTATCGTAATTCAGGTCATTCCATAAAGCAGTACCACCGAAAGCTGCAATCCAAAGACAAGCAATTACAGGTGGAATCACCATGACCCCAAAAATATACTCCCTGATTGTCCTTCCCTTTGAAACACGTGCTACGAACGCTCCAACAAATGGAGACCAGGCAATCGCCCAAGCCCAATAGAAGATTGTCCAATCCCTTGTCCAGGTTCCTTCCTGGTAGGGCTGCAGCCTCAGGCTATACTGGATGAAATTCGCGAAGTAGTCACCAATTGCCAGTGTAAAGCTTTCCATGATAAAAACTGTAGGACCAGCTATCAAAACGAATACCAAAAGTACGATTGCAATCCCTAGATTCAAGTTGCTGAGCATCGCAATCCCTTTATCAAGTCCGGTTGAAGACGAAATCATATAAGCAATGAAAATGACTAAAATAATGATCATTTGTATACCGATGGAGTTTCCTGTATCAAACACAGCGTTCAGGCCGCCATTCATTTGCAGGACGCCAAGCCCGACAGACGTGGCAATCCCCATTACAGTAGCTACGACAGCAAGTGTATCAATTGTATTTTTCACAGCAGGTTTTGTGCCGGTAATCGGCTCAAGGGCAGTAGAAACCAGCCCGTTTCTTTGTTTGCGGAACTGAAGAAACCCGATTACTAAACCAACAATCGCAAAAACGGACCATTGGCTGACTCCCCAGTGAAAGAATGAGTAGCCCATTGCGACTCTGGCCGCATTCCTGGATTCTCCTTCTATATTGGCAAATGGCGTATTAAAGAAGTGGCTCATTGGTTCAGCAATTCCCCAGAAAACGAGCCCGGCTCCAAAACCGGCTGAGAAAAGCATGCCGATCCAAGTAAAGAAAGAAAACTCAGGGCGCTCTCCTTCACCGCCTAGCCGGATGGCTCCGTATTTACTAACAGCCAGTCCAACCAAGAATAAAACAATAATAAACACTGCCAGCAAATAGAACCAGCCAAAATTAAAAGTTGTAAAACTAAAAAGTTCTCCAGCTATTGCACCAAACTTCTTCGGTACAATAGCACCAACTACGACGAACAGCAATATCACCGCAGCTGACACAGTAAAAACAAGATTTGATAATAATTTCTTAAGCATGTCAGCCTCCAAGAAATATGTAGTTTCAGTTATGTATAACCTCATACAAATAAACAGCAAGATGCCTGCTGCCATGTAATTATTCTGTAATCTTTTTCCCTTAATTATCCACTGTGAAACTTTATTTTCACATACCATCTATGCCATTCATGTTTATCACCTGATAATTAAGCGAGATCGTTCGTTTTACATTACCAAAGAAAAAATGAACGCTTAGAGTGCTCTAAGCGTCCATCCCTTTAAAATGTTTTGCTTAAAAACTCACGAGTACGTTCCTCGACTGGATTTTCAAAAATTTCTTCAGGGTGACCTACTTCTACGATCCGTCCCCCGTGCATATAGACAACCCAATCAGCTACCTCACGAGCAAAGCCCATCTCATGTGTGACGACTACCATGGTCATTCCTTCTTCCGCCAGCTCTTTCATCGTTGCAAGCACTTCTCCTACCAACTCTGGATCCAGTGCAGATGTTGGTTCATCAAACAACATGATGTCAGGCTTCATCGCCAGTGCTCTAGCAATTGCTACACGCTGCTTCTGTCCGCCGGAAAGTTTCGATGGATAGACTTTTTCTTTATCGGCAAGGCCCACCTTCCCTAACAGTTCCCTTGCTTCCTTTATGGCTTGGGACCTGCTGATTCCTTTTACGTGTATTGGTGCCTCAATAATATTTTCAATCACATTTTTGTGTGGAAATAGATTAAAATGCTGAAAAACCATGCCGATTTTCTGACGCACTTCGTTCAGATCATGAGAACCTGCGTTTATTTCTTCCCCTTCAACGATGATTTGTCCATCATCCTTGATTTCCAGGAAGTTCAGGCAGCGCAGCAATGTACTTTTACCAGATCCACTGGCTCCAATCAAACAAACTACATCACTTTCTTTTACTGTTATATCAACGTCCTTCAGTACATGAAGATCACCAAATGATTTATTCAGTTTTTTCACATTGATCATATCTCTTCCGTCCAAAACGAATTCCCCCTTAATCACTTACCGAAAGTTTCTTCTCAAGCAGTCCAACCAAAGCAGATATCAAGTAAACAAGGAATAAATAGTACACAGCAACAATGAGCAAATACGTCATGTTGTCAAAATCGTTTGCACCTTTTGTTGTCGCGACATTGAATAATTCATACATTCCGATAAAAGCTGCCAAAGATGAATCCTTGAGGCCAATGATGAACTGATTCCCTAGCGGCGGAAGTGCGCGGCGGAAAGCTTGTGGAAGGATGATTCTCCGCATTGTCAGGACTCTGCTCATTCCCAGTGAACGGCCAGCTTCCATTTGTCCCTTGTCAATAGATTGGATCGTTCCCCTGAAGATTTCCGCAATATAGGCACCGTTATGGAATGCTAGTCCTAGTGCAACAGACCAAAAAGCAGAAATGTTCAGATTAGTCATTCCAAAGTAGAAGATGAAGATTTGGACGATTAGCGGGGTTCCTCTGACTAAATAAATATAGGCATTTGCAATCCATTCCAATACTTTAATACCAGAGATTTTAAGAAAGGCAAAAAACAATCCTATGAAAATAGCAATCAAAATCGATACTGCTGTAACTTGCAATGTGAGTAGCATGCCTTTGAGGAATATATCATACGTGTCAAAAAAGACTTCTATAACATGCGATAGACTTGGCAAATTCATTCAACTCCCTGTGGGCTCTATTATTCTTCACTAATATTCATTTTTAAGCAGAAACGAATGTGCAGTTATACCGCACATTCGCTTCAGATGACAACTTATTACTCCGGTTTAACTGTGATGTCTTCACCGAAATATTTTTCACTGATTTCTTTCAACGTTCCATTTTCTCTTAGAGTTTCCAATGCCTCGTTGACTTTCTCCAGCAATTCATCGTTGTCTTGGGCTATGGCAATTGCCTGCTCGCTTCGTCCAAGGAGCTCTTTGCCTTCAATTTCAAGGCCAGCACCAATCGCTTCTTTCCCTGTAATAAAGTCCGTTATAACAGCGTCGTGCCTTCCGTTGGCTAACGCTTCTAGAGCAGTTACGTCACTGTCATAAAGCACAATATTATCTGTCACATCTTCAGCAGTCTTTGCATAGGTAGAACCTTTTGAAACGGCGATTTCCAATCCGTCTAAATCCGCAAGTTTCTCAATATCGCTGTCAGGTCGTACAAAAATTTGCGGTCCAGAGTAGTAGTATGGAGTAGAAAAATTTACATGCTTTTTGCGATCATCATTAATGGTATGGCTGGCAACAGCTGCATCGAAGCGGCCTGACTTAACACCTTCTACGATACTTGCAAACTTGAATTTTTTCTGGTTTGGTTCCAGGCCAAGTTCCTTTGCCACCGCTTCGGCAACATCGATGTCAAATCCACTCATCTTGCCTTCTCCATCCGTTACGCTGAATGGCTTGAATTCACCAGATGAGGCAAAAGTGAACTTGCCATCCTCGGCCAACTTCATGCCGCCGTCACCGGATGCCTTTTCATCGCTGCCACAAGCAGCCAGGAGACCGATTATGGTCACCATAAGAGTAAATAATGTTAATATTTTCTTCACTGTTTAAAACTCCCCCTCAAAAATCTATATTTTTAAAATTTATTCTGTTAAACGGTCCTTATACCTCAAATATAAAAAACCGCAACATTCACCCTATGAATCTTTATACCCAGTTCTCGATTATAGTAAACTACTATTATCGGATTTGATTCATTTTTCCTAATTCAATGAATATGATGACTTGGGCTTGCCATACCTTTACGAAGATAATTGTAACAATTCTGTAATATTCAATCAAAATCCAAATTATCTGATAATTCTTCGTATCTTTTGATATTCTTTGTTCTCCTTAAATGAGCCAGCAGAGTCTCCCTTTTCCCTCTATATCCTCCGATATCCTCCGGATTCTTTCTTGTCCGACATATTTCCCGAAAAAAATTCATTATACTAAGAAAAGCCAGAATCCGAATACGGTCCCTGGCTTTTAGTTCATTTGTGCTATAAAATTTTTATCATTCATTAAAGCAAATTAATCTATAATTCTTTCTGGACAGGAATACACATTAAAAGATTTTCCACGTATAAAACCTACTGCCGTTATGTTTAAATCCTTAGCCAGTTTGATAGCAAGATCTGTCGGAGCTGATTTTGACAAAACAATCCCCACCCCAATCTTTGCAGCCTTCAATAGCACTTCCGAAGATATTCTGCCGCTAAAAACAATGATTTTATTTCTTACAGGGACTCGGTTCAAAATACTATATCCGTATAGTTTATCCAATGCATTATGACGCCCAATATCCGTGCGCACCGCAATCATTTCATCCGGTGAACAAAGAGCTGCATTATGAACTCCACCTGTTTCAAGGAACACCTGGGAGCTGCTCTGCATCTGGTTCATTAACGCAATGCTCTGGGTCGCTGATATGGTTGTATTGGACATCGAGGTTTTTGCTGTCTTGGCATCATTGTGAAAATAGAATTGACGGCTCTTTCCGCAGCAGGATCCGATAAAGCGTTTTGAATAATACTCCTGGTTTGTTGTCATATTCACTTTTAGCATAACGTAAGCATAACCTCTGCTTTCATCGATGCTAAGTGAATGGATGTCATTGTAGGAGCGGATAACCCCTTCGGATGCCAGAAAACCGACAACCATTTCCTCAAAATGTGTAGGAGTGCAAACCATGGTTGCGAACTCCATATCGTTTACATAGATTGTCAATGGAAATTCATTGACGATGACATCCTCTACGTCCAGGAATTGTCCATCCTGATATTTTGTTATGGTATATTTATCACTCATATTTTCTAACATAGTCGTCACCTGAGTTTTAAGATTTTGAGAATACTTAAAATCTAAACACACTCTTTTCTTTTTCACAAGAAAAATTTACAACACACCAATAGTGTAAAATTGATTTAGCAACATAAAATGTATTGCATCTACAGTTCTAAGATGATAAAATTTTCCCGAAGTTCACTATTCTGTCACATTTTGATTTCGAGATAGCGATCCTGTCGTCGGTTAAAGTGTAATGGAAATGTAAGCGATTAACTGTTGGTCCATAAGTAGCGATACCTGCTTATTACTAACCGTCAATTTTTCTGTCAATGTCCGCCTCTTTCTGGCGGGCTTGGAAAGATTGGCGGTTTTCTGTTTCTTGAGAGAGAACAGTGAAGTACAACAGTATACATATCGAGCTTGGAATCAGCTAATCAGCAGTTTAATAGATTCCATCAACTTCAATGTCATAGCAATTGTTTTATGGAGAAATTTAAGTAAGGGGGAAAAAGCATGAAAAAGACGAAGAACCGATGGCTTATTGCAGCGTCTGCAGTGGGAATCCATATATCTATTGGTTCAGTGTACGCCTGGAGCAATTTTACAAACCCATTAATCGAAGAATTTGGGTGGACTTCCAAGCAAGTACAATTTACCTTCAGCCTGGCAATCCTATTTTTAGGACTATCAGCTGCATTCCTTGGACATTTTGTAGAGAAACATGGACCCAGAAAAGCTGGGCTTCTTGCAGCAGGCTTTTTTGGAGCAGGAATTTTAGGGTCAGGCCTTGCAGTAAACCTTGGATCATTGCCATTATTGTATATTACTTATGGAGTTTTAGGCGGCATAGGACTGGGAGTGGGTTATATAGCCCCTGTTTCGACTTTAGTAAAATGGTTCCCTGACAGACGCGGTCTGGCAACAGGACTTGCGATCATGGGATTTGGATTTGCTGCAGCAATCAGCAGTCCTGTTATGGACTCTTTGATTAAATCTGTAGGAACGGCAAATACGTTTTACATTCTTGGTGCAGCCTATTTTATCATCATGACACTATCATCATTGTACCTGGAAAGACCGCCAGCTGATTGGGCTCCAAAAGGCTTTAAGGAAAAAGCTGATTCGGGTAAAGTGAAAGTGAAGAAAGACCTTTCCCAGCTCACTGCCAATGAAGCTATAAAAACTTCCCGATTTTACTATCTGTGGGTGATGCTCTTCATCAACGTCACTTGCGGGATCGCCATTCTTTCGGCCGCAAAACCTTTGGCAGAAGAAAGTATTGGTCTGACTACAGCTGAGGCTGCTGCACTTGTTGGTGTTTTAGGTCTATTCAACGGCTTCGGCCGTATTGCCTGGGCGTCGATATCAGACTATATCGGCCGTCCAAATACTTACACCATTTTCTTTGCCTCACAGATTGTATTATTTATGTTACTGCCGCATACAAAAGAAGCTTTCTTATTCCAGGTTATGCTTGCGGTGGTTTACACAATGTATGGAGGCGGTTTTGCTGCGATCCCTGCTTTCATCGGTGACATATTTGGAACAAAACAACTAGGCGCGATTCACGGCTATATCCTGACTGCATGGGCCGCTGCCGGATTGGCAGGACCAATGTTCGCAGCCTGGATGAAAGACACTACTGGAAGCTATGCAACAAGCCTAACGTTCTTCAGCGGACTGTTCGTTGTTGCACTGGCAGTATCCATTTTAATTCGCCGTGACATTAATAAACTGCGAAAACAAAATGAAGCGAGTGAAAGACTCGCTGGTTAATGCTTTGTAATCGCCTCTTTATATGGTAAAATACCAATCGTCTTATAACCTGTATTGATGACAGGAGGATCATATGAATAAATACGAGGCGGAATTCAGTAATCTAGTCCGTTCCTTTCGCAAAAAGCATATGGGGAAAGGGCCAAGCAAAATAACCACTACCTTCTGTAAAAAATGGGCCATCTGCGAGATGGAGGGAAACCTTTCACCTGTTGAGAAGTTCATTGCTTCCGCAAATGAAGGGAAACAGGCACTGAGAGCTGCAAGAACGGAAATGGTTAAAGAAATGTACCGAAAGAATCCTCCAATGGAGATGGAAGATTTTCTCGGCTGCAAGTTGGTAGAACTTTTTGTAGATATAGATATCGATCGTGATTTTGGAATGTCCATCTTTGTTTTCGATGAAGATATCCAAGCGAAATTCAGTGAATGAAAAGGTATGGCACTTGGCAGCGAACCTGCTAAAGACTAACCACCGTTAACACCTGAAGCATCATTCTCAGGCTAACGGTGGTTTTTTTTATAAGGCTCTTTCGTAAACTTTGTTGCTTTCTCAACCAAAAGTTTTACGTGTCCTTAAGCAGTCTTTATTAGAAGGATCTTTGAAAAGAGCCCCTAACACCTTTTTAAAGCGATTTTTGAACAGGACAAAAAACAACAAAATCATGGTGATAACAACCTTTTTTTGACTTAAAGATCGTAATAAATGGGAGTGTTTCAATTGGGAAAAACAAAACATCCAGGACCACAGAAAAAAGCAGCAATGCCTGCACCTAAACACTGGGTCAGCCCGATTCCCTTTGGGCTTGGCAAAGTGAAACCTAAGCATATTAGAGATACTATGAAAACACTTTGGGACAACAGGGATAACTTTGGGTACGCGACCAACATCCTGACTAAAGGGGTTTGTGACGGATGTGCGCTGGGTGTATCAGGTCTCAATGACCAGACGTTAACCGGTCCCCACATCTGTACAACAAGACTGAATGTCCTTAGGCTGAATACTGCCGGTGCTATTAAACCGGAAATTCTCCACTCCGATATTGATGACCTCAGGAAATATGATAGCACCCAGCTTCGCAAACTAGGACGTATCCCCTATCCAATGATCCGCAGGAAGGGTGAGCGGAAGTTCTCCCGCATTACCTGGGATGATGCAATGGATATGATTGCAGAGAAAGCGAAAAAGCTGGATCCGAAACAGTACGCTTTTTACCTGACAAGCCGAGGAATTACAAATGAATCGTACTATGTAGCAGGTAAAGTCTCCCGCTTTCTGGGTACCAACAATATTGACAATGCAAGCCGGATTTGTCATTCACCTTCTAAAACAGCGCTAAAACGATCCATTGGCGTTGGAGCTTCTACTTCTAATTATCAGGACTGGATTGGCACTGATGTATTGTTGTTCTGGGGCAGCGTAGCATCAAACAGTTCACCGGTTTCTTCGAAATATATGTTGGAGGCAAAGAAAAAGGGAACAAAAATCATTGTCGTCAATCCATATAAGGAACCGGCTATGGATGAATACTGGATTCCTTCAAATCCAGAATCCGCTCTCTTCGGCACGAAAATTGCGGATGATTTCTACCAGGTGAACATCGGCGGAGATATTGCCTTTATGCATGGAATCATGAAGCATTGGTTTGAAATGGAGGAGAGCCATCACGGTTCGGCCATCAATCATGAGTTTGTCAACGCACATGTAAATGGCTATGAAGAATTAAAAGCCAAAGTCCAGGAGCAAAAATGGGACGATATTATCGCATCTTCTGGCATTTCTAAAGAACGCATTATCGAGTTGGCTGAACTTCTCGCTAATAGCAAGAATGCGGTTTATGCATGGGCACTTGGTTTGACGATGCATTCATTTGCAACAGATAATATTTCACAAGTGGCGAACCTTGCATTGCTCAGGGGACACCTTGGCCGAAAGCACGCAGGTCTGATGCCTTTCCGTGGACACTCTTCTGTCCAGGGCAGCGGCGAAATGGGTGCAGATCCTTTCGTTCTCTCAGGCGGGGATTTTTATGGAGAAAATATTAAGCGAATTGAGGAGCTATGGGGATTCGAACTTCCGGATTGGCAAGGCGACATCGTCGGAGTGACTCTCGAGAATATTTTGCTTCCTGAGGAACATGAACGCAAGATTAAGATGTACTATCTGTCGGGCGGCAATTTCCTTGAAACAATGCCGGACCCCAACTTTGTGGAGAAAGCATTGTCTGAATTGGACATCCGCGTCCATCAGGATATCATCCTGAATACGTCTACCCTTGTTGATGCAAAGGAAGCCGTCATCGTTCTTCCGGCGAAGACTCGTTATGAGCAGGAAGGCGGCGGAACATCCACTTCAACAGAGCGTATGGTATATTTCAGCCCTGAAATCGAAGGCAATAAGAATCAGGTTGAAGAAGCTCGTGCAGAGTGGAAAATCTACATTGATTTGGCTAAGCGTATCAAGCCTGAGACTGCACATTTGGTTGATTTTAAAGATGCACAGGAGATTCGGAATGAAATCGCACTGGCAAACCCTAATTATGATGGAGTACAACATCTTAAAAAAGCAGGAGATGTGTTCCAGTGGGGCGGAGCCTGGTTATGTGAAGATGGAATCTGCCCTACTTCAGATGGAAAAGGAAATCTGATTTCAGTTGATATCCCTGAACTCGGTAAGAAAGAAGGACAATTCATCGTTACTTCCCGTCGAGGAAAGCAATTCAACTCCATGGTCTACAATGAAGTCGATCCGCTCAACGGCGCTGGACGCTATGATGTCCTGATGAATGCAGAAGACGCACAGGACCTTAGCATTGCTGAAGGCGAAGGAATTGTTCTATACAACGGCTTTGGTGTTTTCCAAGGAAGAGCGAAATTCGTAGACATTTCACGGGGCAATGTCCAGGTTCATTTCCCAGAAGGAAACTTCCTTCTGCCAAGGGGCCGCTATGAAAAGTACGCCGGAATCCCAGACTACAACATCACAGTAACACTGGAAAAAGCCGATCGCTTCAATGCCAGAAAAGACGTCGAACACCACGAAAAACGCATTGAAGATGATGAACTTGACTCCCCAGCTTAACAATCAATAAACCAGCTTGCAGGTTTTAACGTCTGCAAGCTGGTTTTATATAATAATGAAGTTTCTGGTTGTACTTAGATTTTTTTCTTTTAACAAAGAAACAGGAAAGCCATTTTAAATAACCTTTTCTGTATTAATGAATATTGGATTTTTCAAGTCGTTTGCTTTCTAAAACCACCTTGGTCCTCTGTGTTCTTCTTTCCTTCTCTCATCCGAACTGCTTTCTTCCTCAATGTGTCTGCCTTCTTCTGTTTCATGCCTTCCTCTTCTTCCATGACCAAAGAAATCCAATGGATGCCTTCTATCCTTGTGGTGTCTTCTTGGACTTTCCTGAATGATCTCAACTTCTTTTGCATGAATGGTAAGCTTATCTACATGAATAACCTTTCCTTTTTCACGTGACATATTTTCCCCTCCTACATTTAATTATTCTGTATTATCCTATTCGCTCTTCCAGGAAGGGTATAGGCGTTTTTAATTTTAATCAACTAAATAAACAATGAAAAAGGCAATATAAAAACTGCACCTCCATTGTTAGTTTTGCGTCCAACAATTTCAGTGCAGTTCATACGGCTATAGATTAATTGCTTTGTGACAAATCTTCGACCAGGTTCAATGTTGCAGTTTCCTCTTTCCCATCCCGGTAGAATGTCACTATTACTTCATCGCCAACCTCTTTCTCGGTGTATAAATATTTACGGAGTTCACCTGCGGTTTTCACTTCTGTGTCATCAAGTTTTGTAATGACATCGTACTCGTTTAAGCCAGCCCTTCCTGCAGGTGACGTGGATACTACTTCCTTGATGACGACTCCATTTTCCACTCCAGCTGGCAAGTTTAACGTCTCACTGTAATATTGTGATGGAATATCGGCCAGTGAAATCGGAACAATTCCTATATATGGCCTCATTACTTCCCCATATTCTTCTAAATCTTTCAAAATTGGCATTGCTACATCAACTGGAATGGCAAATCCTATCCCCTCAACAGCCTCTTGGGCTATTTTAGATGAATTGATGCCAATCAGTTCTCCTTGAATATTGATCAATGCCCCCCCACTGTTACCTGGATTAATGGACGCATCGGTTTGGACTACTTCTGACTGCCAATCAATGCTTCCATCCTGATCTATATCGACAGGCATCACTCGATCTGGAGCGCTGATTACACCGGCCGTTATAGTACCATGCAAGAAGCCTAGCGGATTTCCAATCGCTATCGCAGTTTCCCCTGGCTCCAGTTTTTCCGATTTGCCAAGTTCAATAACATCATTAATCTCTTCACCATTTACCTCCAATACGGCAAGGTCAAGTAATGGATCGGAGCCTAAGAGCTTAGCCGGAAGCTTCTTTTCGTTGCCGAGGCTAATTTCAATCTGACTTGCACCGGCAATCACATGGTGATTAGTTGCTACATATGCTTTGCTACCCTCTTTTTTATAAATGACTCCTGAACCAGATCCGGCTTTTTGCGGCTCAGTTCCTTCCCACATACTTCCGCCTTCGTATTTCACCACGCTGACAACCGTATCCATACTTTTGTTTACCGCTTCCTTTATAGTGGGATCCTCTTCACCCTCATCAGCACTGACTTTTGCAGTAAACTTTCCCTCTGAATCGTTCTTGGCTGTAGACAATAAATCTTTTTCAGACGAAAACGGACCAAGCAAGAAGATAAGAATCGCTCCAACGACTATTCCAGCAATCCCTGTCAAAAACAAAGACTTAAAATTATTCTTTTTACGATTATCCATTTTTCACCTGTCCTTTCCAGCTTATAATTTGGTTAAGTTGTCTATTTGTGTAAATAGTTGAAAATAATAAGGAAATGTGAAATATTTTCAACTTATATGTTCGTTTAGGTTACTTGGCCATGGGTAAAATCTGTACATTGATTATAAAAAACATTTTTAAGATAGGAGGTCTCTATTCATGTTCGGCTTTTCAGACTTTGTTGGCTTTCTTCTGGCACTGTTATTTATTTATCCAGTAGTTTCACTAATTCATGAGTTAGGGCATTCCTTCTTTGCATGGATATTTGGAGGAGAATTCAGTTTCTCCCTTGGGCGCGGAAAAAGGATCTTCAAAAAGGGACCATTCAGTTTAAACAGCATGTATTTTTTGGATGCCTTTAGCGAGTATGAGCACCTTAAATGGAATAATCGTTTAACCCATTTCCTTGTCCATGCCGGTGGCATCATCTTTAATCTTGGGTCTGTGCTTGTGTTAAACATCCTCATCTCACAGGGCTTTTTAGAACCTAATCCTATATTTGTCCGTTATTCCTATTTTTCTGTCTGGCTGGCAACCTTTTCATTAATTCCAGTCGATTACGGAAATGGCAATTATAGTGATGGCCTGGCCATTTACCAAGTCCTGCGTCATAAAAAATGGCCTAAGCTTACCGGATAGGTCTCATCATAAGCAATGCCTGTCCTACTGGAACAGATACGTTTTTTTAATACAGAAGTAATCCCTATATCCATAAAAAAGAGGCATTCCTATCCAAAGGAATGCCTCTTGCCCTCCAGCTTAGGAAGTCACATACATATCAGTGTTTAATGAATTGGAGTCTCTAAAAGTGGTATGGATTTCCTCTCTTCTTTCCTCATCCACTTCGACTAACACCAGGATATTTCCTTCCTTCAAGTATCTCTCGTATTCTTTGGCGTCATCTTCTGTTACTCCGGCACCTGTCAAGGCACCGACGATTCCGCCTCCTGTAGCGCCAATTGCTGCACCGCTCAAAGTCG
This sequence comes from Mesobacillus sp. LC4, assembly GCF_053543455.1. NCBI lineage: Bacteria > Bacillati > Bacillota > Bacilli > Caryophanales > Bacillaceae > Mesobacillus > Mesobacillus sp. LC4. The sequence continues at coordinate 304,815 of NZ_JBGCUB010000004.1, read as the reverse complement.
TTGCAAGCGGACCTGCTGCAGCAAGTACACCAATACCAGGGATTGAGAGCAGACCGATTTCAGCTATCAGGCCAGCGATGCCTCCAAGAACTCCACCGGTTCCAGCACCAATACCGGCACCCTTGCCAGCATTTTTCCCTCGGCCAGAATCATTTTCAATTACATCTACATCCGTCTGGTCTTCAATGTTCTCCAATTTATCATCGTCCTTTGCGAAGATTGATAAATCGTTCGTATCAAAGCCCATTTCCTTAAGTCTTCTAATTGCACCAATTGCTTCGTCTGAGTCCCTGAATACTCCACCTACGATTGTCTTTTCCATAGACTATTACCTCCGTTCTAGTTTTTTGCGCTCATTCGAATTAAAATATTTAACTGATTGAGCGTAATGGTTTCTGTTGCGGCATCCAATGTCTAAAAGTTGAGATTCTCAAAACTAAGACATATATGCCAATACAACTATTTACCATTATAAAAATTGTGTGATTGTGCCTACATAGAACCAATACCCGTCACATTTCTGCCTAAACATAGAGTCATTTCCATTAAATATGGAAATAAAAAAGATGGCTTAAAAGCCATCTTTTTGTCTATCTATTTACCTTTGTTTCCCTTCTCTTCTCTGTACTTATTTTCAGCCTTTACTGCACGAGTGAAGTCCTTTGCGTAAAGCACCTCCTGAGTATCAGTCAGACCGTTGTTCTGATCAGTATTCAACCCTTTGTTAGGAGCTTTATTTTTATCCATAAGATCTACCTCCTGTGATTGAGTTTTGATGACCCTCTATTATGTTCGTACCCTTTTTAATTTAGGGTAAACGTAACTGCAACTCAGTTCACAGGTTGAAAGCTGGCCCGTACAAAGCTAGTATATAAATTTACATCCCTTGTACTGGCCCCAACTTCACTATATCCCTCTTGATGCTCCATTCTATTATGGTCACCAATATTCATAGAATTCGGCCCCAAATCCATGTCCATATCGCTTTTGGTAGTACTATATATCATCTCAGCAATATTAAAGGCAGCACCGGATTGTATTTGGTTCACTTTAACATTTTGAATGGAAATTTTACCGGTTGTATCGTTAATGATCTCTGACTGGAGCTCACCGTTTTGTTCAGATTTCATTAATTCTACTTTTTCTTCGAGTTCTCTTATTCTAGTTTGGTAAGAGAGGGCAAGCTGTTTCCAATATTCTTTTTCTGAATGAATTAAATGGTAAAAGTAATTATTCACCGCTTGCACCCCTTAGTTTCCTACCTCTGCTATATCGGGATCATTCACTTGTGGTACGGAGAAATTCCCGCTGCCAGCATTATTGATCAAATTTGCATCCCCTACGGTAAATGAACCAGCTTGTGCCTGCATGTTCATTTTACTGTGAGTAGAGGTGAACAAAATCTCACCGTTGTTCATTGATGCTCCCGATTGAACACCGCCAATCTTAATACCGCCAATTATTACAGGCATCTGATCACTCCTAAAAATGGCAAGTATATTAGCATTATATGTGTAAGAGGAAATCTTCGTGTGCCTAATTCATTGATATAATGTCGTATTAATTGCTATTGACCAATAAAAAAACCCTGCATTTCAAATGCAAGGATTTAGTCTTAAAGCATACTTATGAAGCCATGTTTCTGCATGCTTCTGCACATTGACGGCAAATTTTTGCACATTCCTGGCAATGTGCATCCTGAAACTTTTCACAATGCATTGCACATGCATCACAAATATCTGCACACAGCTGGCAGTGCTGCTTGGCAAACTGGCTGTTTCTTGCCATATAAGCCACAGCCTGAAGGCATATTTCTGCACAGTCATTCAAGGTCTGAATGCACATGATCCGTGCCTGGACATCAGGCTCCTGAAGACAGGCAGACAGGCACTCCTCACACGCCCTTGCACATTTCACACATGCATCAATACAGTTGTCCATTTGAGATGGCGACGCTGACAATATTCCCATATCACTTATTCCTCCTAATATCATTTAACACCCTTTATATTTTGTGAATTTTGATGAATTATACGTTAAATGTTAATGGGGTCAACTTCGGGAATGGTTTGTCCTCTATTTTCATATGATGGTAAAAAGGGGGCTATCCATGTTATTGTACAATGCTTTTGTCTTTTTCACGCTATCTGCCGTTATTCTGATTTCCATCATCCTGGCTCTTCGTCAAAAGGCTGACATGGCAGGCATGACCGGGATGATTATTCCAATGTTTATCGGCATGAATATTGGATTGACTAGTGGACTTTTGCTGGGAACTGTTTTTCGCGGTGACCTATTTCTTTCTACCATTTTATCAATGTTGATAGGAGCAGCAGCTGGCACGATAACTGGCGCTTCATTCAGTTCTGCTGCTGCAATCGAAGGTCTAATGTCCGGCATAATGGGCGGAATGATGGGGGCCATGCTTGGAGAAATGCTTCAGCCTGAAAAATCCCTAATCTTCATTAACATCTTCTTGACAGTAACACTTGCAGCCCTATTCCTTTTTAAAATACTACCAAAAACTGAAACAGCCATCACATCCAAAAGATATTATATGAAACCATTCCTCATTTTCATATTCCTGGTATTCTATCTCTATTCGGGCAGCCAACTTGGACACACTTGGATCGAAACCCTAAAGGGAAGTACGCCTCAACAGGAACACAAACATCACCCTTAAGAAAGAAACGGTTGGAAACAACCGTTTCTTTCATGTGAAATTCTCCTGATAGCGAATCTTTATAAGAGAAAAACTAATATGCTGTTCAACAATTCTAAACCACCATCATTACTGCATTTTTTGACAGCTTTAGTCTCTTTAAGCTTGAACCTGTCATAATTACCGCATTTTCTTGACAGCTTTGGGCTCTTCAACCTGGAACTTGTCACAATAACCACGTTTTCTTGACAGCCTTGACTTCCACAACCTGAAACCTGTCACAATAACAGCTCTCCCTAAAGCTTTTGACTTGTTCCATGCTAAGGACCATAGACTAATCAAGAATAGAAACTATCTTTTTAGCAAAAGCAGCTAGTTCAAGCTTTTCAAGTGTTTGGCAATACTCAAATTCTATGTTTCCAACAGATGGTGCCTCTATCTCCCTAAGATATTCTACGACTTTAATATCATCAAACCATTCTCCTGCCTCTGCCTCTGGATGCAGGAGGTTTTTCCATACATTTTGCAATGAGGGACTATAAATCCTTCTTGCACCTGGTTTTAGCATGCATGAACGCAATTTAATTTCATATTTAAGTCCTGGGCTTCCTTCATGTATATCATTGAAGATATGAGGCCAGTAATCTTTTCTTGAACCAGTATGCGGATGCAACCTTGCCCACTCTTCCACCTTTTTCAGTAGTTCATCATCAAATAGAACGGCATAAAGTCTCTTACCCAATTGGATTCTTTCACGCAATGACTCGAATTGGTTCACTGTCTGGCCAGCCAATTTAATAACACCATAATCATTGTATGGGAAAAGAATTTGATTGAAGGACAAAACATCCTGTAATTCAAACTCAAGGGTATTAAATACCTCTTTGATATATTTTTGATCCCGAATGATTCTATTTTCTATATAATGCTGTTCATTGATGATCAAGCCGATTGTGAGCAAAGATGGATTGGAAGATTTCCAGAAGTGATCCCAAATCGCTTCCATAAAAAAAGAAACATTCAGGTGTGAAAGGAGACTGAACAGCGGTTCTTTCCTCTTCAGACTTTCCTCATAGAGCAGAAGCTGTGGATAGGCATCCTGGAAGATCAGCCAATTCCCTCGTTCAAGGACTAAGAAGTAGGATTCCTTTTCGCCTTTGGATAAAAGTCTTTTTAAAAGCTCAGCTTTTAAATCAGTCATGCTCCATCCACCATTCCGTGAAACCATATGGGCCAGGAATGCCCAGTGAATTTCCGGATGCTTCAAATAAAAGTCCAAATATGCTTTCGTTCTTGTGATATTATTTCCATTTAGTTGTTTGGTCTTCCTCTTTATTTCAATAATGATTTTTTTCTCTTCTGCAGTAGGGTTCCTTACCTGCTTCACCTTCTGCCTTTTTTGTAAATTACCCTTGATTACTTCAATTGGTGACTTTATTCTTTTTTTTAAAAAGGAAATGATCCATTCCCCCTTTTCAACCGGTTATTTTAGTATAAGAATATGAAGGAATATTTCTGATAATAACCAGTCAACGTACAATGCTTTGCTCGAAGATTCCCGATAATCCTCGGCCTCTTACTAATCCAAGTTCCTTAAACCCTAATTGCCCATATGATAAATGCGGAATGCATTTTTCTTTAGGGAGGAATAGGATGTTTTACCATGTAAAAGAGTTACAATATCAAGCAAAACCAGATCGGCCTGATCCTGTTTATGCCAGAAAACTTCAAGAAGTGCTCGGTGGACAGTTCGGGGAAATTTCGGTGGCTATGCAATATCTTTTTCAAGGGTGGAATACGCGGGGAGATGGAAAGTATCGGGATCTTTTAATGGATACCGGAACAGAAGAATTGGCCCATATCGAAATGCTATCCACCATGATCGCCAGGCTCTTGGATGGGGCACCTGTTGGAGCACAAGAGGAAGCGGCAAAGGATCCGATGATGAAAGCGATTTTAGGAGGAATGAATCCGCAACATATCATCGTATCAGGATTAGGCGCTATGCCTGCTGACAGTGTCGGAAACCGGTGGACTGCAGCTTACATCGCCGCGAGCGGCAACCTTCTTGCTGACTTCAGGGCTAATCTGAATGCTGAGTCCCAGGGAAGGCTCCAGGTTGCCAGACTATATTATGAAACGACAGACCGAGGAGTAAGGGATATGCTATCCTGGCTGCTGGCAAGGGATACTATGCACCAAAATCAGTGGATCGCAGCAATAAAAGAATTGGAAGCAAAGGAAAATGTAGTGGTACCGAGCACCTTCCCGAAACACCTAGAAAAACAGGAAGTTTCCTATGTGCTATTTAACCTTTCAGAGGGAGACGAAAGTGCTGCTGGCAGATGGGCAAGCGGAACGAGTATGGATGGCCTGGGCGCATTCCAATATGTCCAGAATCCGGCTCCATTTGGTCCAAAACCAAAGCTAAAACCAGCACCACCTTATGTTTTCAATACACCTCCTGCTGTTTTACACACTGAGCAGATCCCGCCAAACTTAATCTAAAAAAAGTTGGTGAATGCAAAAAAAGCTTCAATCCTTAAAAAAGGATTGAAGCTTTTTAGTATGATTCCTACTGGGTTCGAACCAGCGACCTCTACCCTGTCAAGGTAGCGCTCTCCCAGCTGAGCTAAGGAATCCTATTGTGTTTGTCCTGTTTAGTGAGGACATTTACTAATATATACTGAAATGATGGGATTGTCAATAATATATTGCATAAAAAAACTGTTTTACGAATTTTTCATTGCCTCTATAACTCTATAAATGTACGAATCTTCATGGGGTACAAAGTCTCTCTTTGTAACAAGCAAACTACTTTGTTTCTTTTCTTGTTCCCCACTGGACAGAAAACCTTCTGCTTTTATTTTCTGCTTCTTACCAGACCATAGATTTATGAATTCAGACATGCTTGTCATCATAATGCCCGAGACCTCTTCCCTTTGCAGGTCGTAATGATCGAATGGGATATGCTTGTCATATAAAAACACATGGCATAATTCATTATCAAGAAATCCGGGACTTTTCAATGAATCTTTGATTACTCCTAATGACTTCAGATCCTCCAGGGACAATTCAATCCCAAGTTCCTCTTTCACTTCTCTTAAACCATCCAAATAGGTTTCCTCTGCAAGAATGTGACCCGCTGCAGTAATATCCAACAAATTGGGATAATCTTTTTTGTCTGAGCTGCGGACTTGAAAAAAAATAAAGTGCTCATCTCCGATCTTCTCAGTAAACCAGCAATGAAAGGTCTCATGCCAATGCCCTTCTCTATGTACTTCCGCTCTAGTGGCGGTTCCTCTTGCGTTCCCATTTTCATCAAATGTCTTAAGCAGTTCTTTTTCCATGATTCCACCTCCGAGTAAATTATACCATTAATATTATACGAACAAGCGTTCTAAAAATGGTTGAATAAAGAACTTGTGTTCGGGTATAATGGATATATAAATTATAAGGAGCGAGAGCATATGAAAAGCCTGCTTGAAAGATCGCTTAAGGAAAAACTTGCTGTGGAGATGATTTATCTTGCAGCAAATAACGAAATTACCCAACGCAGAATAATCGTAAAAGAAATGCACGAACATTATTTTAAAGCTTTCTGTTTTCTTAGAAATGCTGACCGCCTTTTCAAAAAGGAAAACATCTTGTCGGTTATGCTCGAAAGGGGAAAATTGCTTAAATCAAGCTAAAAAAAGAAGCCCTTTAGCTAGGACTCCTTTTTATCTTCATTAATTTGCGGTCTTTTGTTTCACTGATTCTTTATCCTTGATGATCACTTGTAGTGCAACAAGGAGTATGAATAGACCAAGACCAATCATATCTGTCATACCTTCTGGATAGATCAGCATAATACCTGCTACCAATCCAAGCACTCTTTCCCACCAGAATAATTTCCTCAGCCAGTAACCGATAATACCGGCACCAATTGCCAGCATACCTGAAATGGCGGTAAACACGACCCAGATCAAGTACGTCCAGGTTGTATCGATCATAAGAAGTTCAGGAGACAACACGAACATATAAGGTATGATGAAAGCGGCAATTGCCAGCTTAGCAGAATTCACACCGGTACGCAGTGGTTCTCCGCCCGACACTCCCGCAGCTGCAAATGCTGCCAGCGCAACCGGAGGCGTGATATCGGCAATGATACCGAAATAGAAAACAAATAAGTGAGCAGACAAATCTGGGATACCCAAAAGGATGATCGCAGGTGCGGCAATTGTCGATGTAATAACATAGTTGGCCGTCGTTGGCGAACCCATCCCCAGAACAATTGCTGCAAGCATCGTAAACATCAAGGTCGGAATCAAGTAACCGCCTGAAAGGTCAAGTAAGCCATTTGCAAGCTTCAATCCAAGTCCTGTCTTCGTTACGACACCAACAATGATACCTGCAGCTGCTGTAGCAGCCGCAACTCCCAATGCTGTCCTCGCACCGTCGACAAGCGCATCAATCGCATCTTTAAAACCGATTCTCGTCTCTTTGCTAAAAGCACTGACGATAATTGTCGATAGGATTGACCAAAGGGCAGCACGCATGATACTCATACCGCTTACCATCAAAAGAATGACAATCAAGATTGGCAAAAGAAGATAAATCTTTTTAAGCACTTCTTTTCTGTCGGGCATTTCTTCGTCACTTAAACCGCGCAGCCCAATTCTCTTTGCTTCGAAGTGTGTCATGATCCAGATTCCAGTAAAATATAATAATGCCGGAATGGTTGCTGCTTTGGCAATTTCCCAATAAGTAATTCCGCCACCGATGAATTCAACCATGAGGAACGCAGCCGCTCCCATGATTGGCGGCATGAGCTGCCCACCAGTTGATGCCGCTGCTTCGACAGCACCGGCAAATTCTTTGCGGTAGCCAAGCTTTTTCATCATTGGAATCGTAAATGAACCGGAAGTAACAACGTTAGCCACTGAGCTTCCGCTGATTGTTCCCTGCAGGGCGCTGGAGAAAATCGCAACCTTGGCTGGTCCACCAGTACTTTTACCTGCAACGGCAACAGCAAGATCATTGAAATATTGTCCTACCCCTGTCTTTACGAGGAATGCACCGAACAATAGAAATAAGAAAATAAATGTTGATGAAACCCCCAGCGGAGTTCCCAGAATACCTTCCGTCGTAAAGAACATTGTCTGGACAAGAGATTCCAAATCCAGTCCCCTGTGGGCTAAGAAACCTGGCATATAAGGTCCATAAAGGGCATAAGCCATAAATAAAGCTGCGATAATGGTAATCGGCAAGCCAACCGTCCTTCGTGTCGCTTCAAGAACCAGCAGGATCGCAGCGATCCCAATGTAGAAGTCCATTGGTGTCAAACGGCCGACACGGTTTACGAGGTCATCGATCATCATTGGCCAATAAGCACCGACAGCAACCGCAATCACTGCCAATAGCAAGTCATACCATGCTACTTTTTTCACCTTGAGGTTCTTCTTCCTTGCCGGGAACAGCAAGAAAATAAGCGCTAGAGCGAATCCCAGGTGGATTGAACGCTGGAGCTGGGCAGTCAAAACACCAAATATCGAGGTGTACAGCTGGAATAACGAGAAAGCCAGAAGTCCGAAGAAGACAATCCATCCCATCTTACCTGCCAATTTTCTAGTTGCGGCCTCCGGATCATACTTTTCCAAAAGCTCTTGTTGTTTTTCTTGAGATACCATTTCTTCATTTGTCGTCAAGGATATTCACTCCTTCCAATTGCTTCAATAAACTAATTTTCTCAATCTTTATCCGTACCCTGGATCCAGGCTCAATCGCCTTCGACAAAGGATATGTTATGTCTTCATAAATCAGGGTGTGGTTTGCCCGGACTTGGCCAAGCCGCATATCGAAATGAGAGAATTCCCTGGCCATATTTGTAATATAATATTTGCCATCCTTCATTTCAAAGTTCTCACCATCCGCAATTTCAGATGGCATACCAATTGCAAAATCTTCATACTCGAGTTCATATTGTCTGATTTTATCGCTTTCGGTAACTTTATAGCTTTCTATCACATCTGACAGATGAATCGAATGCGTATACTTTATTTTAAAGGTTTCCCCTGCATCAATCGGTACATAGCAGAGTATATCATTACTTTCTGGTGCAAGAAAAACTAGAGCTTTTTTGTATGGGATATTGATTGAGATAAAAATAAAAATGATGAGGGCAGACAGAACGAAGATTTTTAGTTTATTCCCGTTTTTTTTCATATCACTAGCCTCGCCTGTCCATTGTCTCCAATGGAGTTCTTTCGTTATTACAGTAAAAAATAGACCGGTTGGAAGTTCGGTCTATCCTGCCTGGGTTGTCACCCATGTGGCCTTCTTGTAAAAAGCCTTCTTTAAGATGAAGTGACCGGACTATGCCCCTAGGACACGGTCCGGCCAATTTCTTTCTTACTCTTACTCAGCTGCTTTTATACCTTTTTCATCATAGTATTTCTGTGCACCTTGGTGGACTTCGATACCAACACCGTTAAGTGCATTTTCAGGCTTAATTTGCTTAGCTTTCGCGTGTGTCACCTGATCAAGATTTTCGAAAATTGACTTTGTGATGTCATATACAAGATCCTCAGAAAGGTCTGCTTTTACTACGAGCATCGCAAGAACTGCCACTGTCGGCACTTCAGAATCTAGCTTGTAAGTTCCAGAAGGTACAACTTCTTTAGCGTAGTATGGGTACTTTTCAATTAACTCTTCAGCTTTGTCAGCTTCAACTGGGACAATAACAACCTTTTCTGTTGCAGATAATTCTTCAACAGCAGCTGTAGGTGTTCCAGCTGTTACGAAAGCAGCATCGATGTTGCCATCTTTGATTCCGTTAACAGACTCATCAAAGCTTAAGTCCTGCTTTTCAATATCATCAAGTGATAGTCCATAAACTTCAAGGATTTGTTCAGCATTCGCTGCTGTACCAGAACCTGGTGCACCAATTGAGACTTTTTTGCCTTTAAGGTCCGCTACAGATTTAATCCCTGATTTTTCAGTTGTAACGATTTGAATCGTTTCAGGGTAAAGTGTACCGATTGCCTTGATGTTATCAATTTTATTTCCGTCAAACATCAGTTTACCTTCCGTTGCGTAGGAAGCGATGTCAGTTTGTGTGAAGGCGATTTCACCTTTATTGTCTTTAATGCTCTGCATATTCTCTGCAGAAGCTCCTGTTGTTTCAGCATTTGTGCTAACCCCTGTTGCGTCAGATACAATCTTGGCAAATGATCCGCCCAACGGGAAGTATGTACCACCCGTACCACCAGTAAGGATGCTCATGTATTTTGGCTTTTCTTCTGATTTTCCTTCTCCGTCGCCCTCTTCGTCAGAGCCGCCTCCGCCGCCACATGCAGCCAGGACCATTGAAAGGACCAGCATCAATGCAGAGAATAAAAGAAACTTTCTTTTTTTCATCAGAATTCCCCCTTATAGAAATAGAATTGTTCAACATAATCTTAACATAAGACTTCACACAATTGTCAAACATGTTACTTGCTTACTATATTTCTTTCACGCTAAAAGTAGATTGCCAAAAAAGCTTTTTTAAAATACATATGCTAAAATCTTAGTGATGAAACACTAGATCATTGTTGTTTGGAGGTAAATGAATGGATTTTCCAATGGGCAAAATAGAAGAAATCGTATTTAAAAGCAAGGAACTCGGAGAAGAAGTGACCATGCTGGTTTACTTGCCTGCCAACTATTCTCCCTTATATAAATATTCATTGCTGATTGCACAGGATGGCCGGGACTATTTCCAGTTAGGACGCATCGGAAGGATTGCAGACGAACTCCTTGGCAAAAAGGAAATTGAAAACGTCATCATCGTAGGGATTCCGTATGAATCGGTTGAGGACAGGCGGCGCAAATATCACCCAAAAGGAGAGCAGCATCAAGCCTATATCCGTTTTCTGGCTCATGAGCTTGTACCTTATTTGGATGAACAATATCCCACCTACCAAATGGGCATGGGCCGCGCATTGATTGGTGATTCCCTCGCAGCTACCGTTTCGTTGCTCGCAGCACTACAGTATCCGCACACATTTGGAAGAGTACTCCTTCAGTCTCCATATGTAAATGAAGATGTATTTTCGGCCGTTGAGGATTTCCGTCAACCCGAATTGCTTAACATTTACCACACTGTCGGAGAGCAAGAAACAGACGTAAAGACTAGTTCATCCAAAAATAAAGACTTCCTTACACCCAACAGGGAGCTTTCAAAGATATTCAAGAAAAAAGGGTTTGGCTATTTTTACGATGAGTTCAGCGGGGATCACACATGGACTTATTGGCAGCCTGACCTTAAAAGGGCTATAAAACAAGTGTTTTCATAAAATATGCTTCTTTATATTATATATTTAGAAAATTTGTTATAATGAATGGTAAATCATATTTAATGTATTCTTAGTTAATCCATGTGCACCACATTAATGAAACGGGGGTATCTGAGATGAAGTTCGGTATTGTCATTTTTCCATCGAAGAAAATCCAGGATTTTGCAAATTCCATGAGAAGGCGCTATGATCCTCATTATGCGTTAATCCCTCCTCATGTGACTCTTAAGTCCTCTTTTGAAGCAACGGAGGAAGAAATCAAGGAAATCGCGAATAAACTCGATACAATCGCCAGGAATTTCAAACCAATCAATATACAAGTCACTAAGATTGGTTCCTTCAAGCCCGTCAACAACGTCATTTACTTGAAGGTCGAATCACCGGAAGAGCTGGAAAAGCTTCATAATGAGCTGAATGCAACATTTGATGGTGGGGATCAGGAGTATAACTTTGTGCCCCATATTACCATCGGGCAAAAAATGTCCGACGATGAACATTCCGATGTATATGGTTCACTGCGTATGACAAAAGTTCATTATGAAGATACTGCCGACAGGATACACTTACTGTACCAGCTGGATAATGGTTCATGGACAGTATATGAGACATTCAGGCTTGGAAAGGAATAAATGGACGTGGAAGTAAAAATTGTAACGAACGAACAAGAATTAGCAGACGCATTCGAGGTGCGCAAGACTGTTTTCATTCATGAGCAACAGGTCCCTGAGGAAGAAGAAATTGATCAGTTTGAATCCGATTCTGTGCATTTTGTGTTATATGATGATCATGGAAAACCTGCCGGAGCCGGAAGATTCCGTGTATTGGACGGAATCGGCAAGGTTGAAAGAATCTGTGTCTTAAAAGAAAACCGCAAAACCGGTGCTGGTGTCGCTGTCATGGATAAGATCGAGGAACATGCCAAGTCACAAGGCATCTCTACCTTAAAACTGAACGCGCAAACACATGCCATCCCATTTTACAGCAAGCTAGGATATGAAACGGTATCAGAAGAATTCATGGATGCCGGAATCCCACATAAATCGATGAAAAAATCCATATGAATAAGAAAAGCGCAAGCGCCTTGGTCAGCCCCGACAAGCGTTGAAGGACCGCCCAATGAAGTCGCTCTTTGACTTCATTGGGCGGATCGAAACGTCCCGAGCTGCTCAAAGCTATCGCTTCTCGCAAGATACTCGAGGAAGCTATTTCATGGATGAAAACTGGCTAGGCGCTGGAGCTAGACACTAATCTAAGTGCAAAATTCATACTTTCTTATCCAATGAAATGAAACTCCACTCATCTGAGTGGAGTTTCGCTTTTGTCTGTTTCCCTACATATAAATAAAAAGCACTGCAGCTGAGTTTAGACTGACTCGCTGTAGTGCCTCCCTTTTCCTGTTAATTCTGCATATGCCTTGCTGACCACTGAAGGATTCACCTTTTTCTTATACATCCGATCTGTATTAGAGTACCTTATATCAGAGGCTGCTAGCTGCATTCTCGCGACAGGCTGATGATCCTTCCGTTTTTGCATAGGGACAACGGCTTGCTCTTGTTGTTCCTGGCCCTTTTCTACCGGATCTTCTTTGCGGACCCTGCTAACCTTTTGAATCATAAATGGATCATAGTCTGTTCCTATTTCCCGCTCAGCATATTGTATATATTGATAATTTGTCACTGGAAGAATGTACCCCATTTTGATACCCCCCAAGCAATATTATTTATACTCTCACTATATTCTTCTTTTCCATTTCCCTGTTTATGACCGTAGTAAACTAAAAATGGAAAACTCTTCTTTGAATCCATAATGAAATACAAAGTGGTAAAGGGTTCAGAAAACACCTTTTGTTAAAAATCTTATTCTGATATGATAAAGATTGTGCTATTTTTGGTCGGAGATGAGGGAAAACATGAAAACAGCCAAGTATAATCAACAAATCATAAGCCTTGAACACTATAACCGTGAGGATTACCAAAAGCTTTATGATGATGGTAAAAAAGGGATGCTTACATGTAGTGTATGCGGAGAACCTGTACGTCTTTATTTAGGTATTAAAGAAAAGCCTCACTTCTACCATCACCTTTCAGCAAAGGAAGGCTGTATCGATCAGAATGAATCCTTCCCAGCCCTTCAGTCTACCGAGGAAGCAGAATATACCGAACGAAACGGATTCCGTATTCCGAAGTCCCGTTCCATTACAGCTGAAGCGGAAAGAGAAGAAAAATTCCTCTATCCACGTGAAGTTAAGATTCCATCAACTTTTACTCCCCTCCCACCTGTGAAGCCAGGGGTAAAGTTAAACTATTTAAAACAGCTAAAAGAAGCTGGGGTCCACTTTGATGGCAACCAGGAGAAAGCTGTTGTTTCAACAGAGGGGCCATTATTGATCTTGGCAGGTGCCGGGAGTGGAAAGACAAGAGTGCTGACCGCGAGAACCGCCTTCATGATTGAAGAAAAGAAAATTGACCCTAGTTCAATCATGCTTGTTACCTTCACCGCGAAGGCTGCAGCTGAGATGAAGAAACGGATTGCCGATTATCCGGGAATGTCGCCCGCTAAGGTCAATCAGCTGATCGCCGGCACCTTCCATAGCATCTTCTATCGAATCCTTTGTTTTCACGAGCGTGAAAAATGGTCATCTGACAAGCTGATGAAAAAAGAGTGGCAACGGGAACAAATTCTTAAGGAAGCTGGAAGGAAGCTACAGCTTGATGAAAAAGAGTTTGCCTATGATTTAGCACTACAGCAAATCGGTTTGTGGAAAAATACGATGATCATGCCACATCAGGTTAAAGCTGAATCCCCTTGGGAAGAAAAGGTAGCTTTGCTGTATAAAGACTATGAAACAGCTAAAGAGAGGCAAAGTTTATTCGATTTTGATGATATGCTTCTCGGCTGTTATCAGCTTTTCAAGGACAAGCCCGATATACTGCAAAACTATCAAAATCGTTTTCACCATTTTTTAATTGATGAGTTTCAGGATATTAATAAAGTCCAGTACGAACTGATGAAAATGCTATCTGCCAAACACGGGAATGTTTGCGCTGTCGGCGATGACGACCAATCAATCTACTCATTCCGGGGCAGTGATCCTGCCTATCTGTTCAAATTCAAAACAGACTTCCAGAATACCAAACTAATCATCTTGAACCAAAACTACCGTTCGCCGCATGAGATTGTCGAGACAGCTAACACGTTAATATCAGCCAATCTCACTCGCCATGAAAAAGAAATGCGGGCCCAGTTTTCCGGAGAGTGTTCTCCGGTCATCTTCCATCCGTATGATGAAGAAGAAGAGGCGACGATGATTTTGACAGACATAAAAGAACGGATTGAACAAGGTGAACGCCCCCGTGATTTCGCTATCCTGTTCAGGACGAATGCAGCAAGCCGCTCCGTTTTCGAGAGGCTTGCAACTTCAAGCTTGCCATTCCGGCTTGATCAGGATATTGAATCATTTTATGAGCGTTTCATCGTGAAAGGAATGCTGGCATTCCTTCGACTTAGCATAAACCCGGATGACCCGGAGGCGATCAAAAATATTCTTCCATCCCTATTTTTGAAGCAGTCGATTTTCCGTGATTTACAGGCAAATAGTATCCTGAATGATTGTTCCATGCTTGAAGCACTCACCTATGTAAAAACCGGTTTTGCCTTCCAGGAACAGAAACTAAAAAGACTTATCCCAATTGTCCGCTCTCTGTCTTCGCTATCCCCCATTGCGGCAATAGATATAGTTGAAAAAGATCTGGGTTATCAGGACTTCATCAAAAAGCGTGGGAATGAAGGCAACCAGCTTGAAAAGGGCTCTGATGATATCCGGGATTTAAGGGTGGCTGCGCGCAATTTTAAAACCATCGGAGAATTCCTTGATCATGCTGAACACATGACAGCCATGAACGCCGAAATTAAACGAAGCAGCAAAAAGCTTACTGACGCCATCACTCTCAGCACCATCCATCGTTCAAAGGGGCTGGAATATGGAAATGTCTATATTATTGGAACAGTTGACGGCAGCATTCCTCATGATTACGCTTTGGATGCTTATCGTAATGGAGACCAGCTGCCCCTTGAAGAAGAACGTCGTCTACTCTATGTAGCAGTGACAAGGGCAGAGAAAAACCTGTTCATATCCGTTCCCCAAAAGAGACGAGGAAGGAAAGCCAACCCATCCCGTTTCTTGTCCAACATAAAACGAAAAATGCCAAATCAGGACCTGGGAATTTAACTCAGGTCCTGATTTGGCATTCAAGAAAATCACTTCTTGTTGATCATTTTGGAAATTTGCCCAAAGTCAAGCTGCTTTCCATCCTTGACAATGGATTCCACAATCTTATCTTCCATTTCTTT
Source organism: Mesobacillus sp. LC4 (assembly GCF_053543455.1). Taxonomy (NCBI): domain Bacteria; kingdom Bacillati; phylum Bacillota; class Bacilli; order Caryophanales; family Bacillaceae; genus Mesobacillus; species Mesobacillus sp. LC4. Next base: position 289,482 of record NZ_JBGCUB010000004.1, on the reverse strand, counting down.
ACTTACAGGCTTGTTAGCCATTTTTGACACACGTCGGATCACGCCTCTTACTGTTTGCTCATCTTTAAAGTTCGCATTTTGTAATGAATTCGCTAGCTCAAATACATCATTCATATTTACGCCAGTCTTTTTTTCTATATTCTTGAAGAAATTATTATCCATATGAATCACGCCTCCTTCTTTAACTACTCTATAGTATGAAGGAAGCAAAAAAAGGTGAAAGGGAGCTTCGTAATATGAGCATAAGTTCATGCAGAAAAAGCAGAAAAAGCTGTCCCGAATGGAACAGCTTTTCTTCTTTACTCTTAGTTGTAGAAGCTTGCTCCTACAATAATCAACAAAATGAACAACACGACGATCAATACGAAAGTGGAACCGTAATAACCGCCACCGCCGTATCCGTAGCCGCCGCCGCAAAAGCCACCATAACCGTAGCCCATTCTTCTTCACCTCACTTTTTATTACTCAATAGCAATATATGTGAGGTTTGTGGATTTTGTATGGGCGAGCCCCCACCCATTTATGAAAGGGTGGTCAAATATGATCAAAATCCGGAAAATGGCTGGATATGTATTCATCATATAGATCTACATTAAGCTCTCCTTTTGTGTCCACTTCCGCATAAAAAACCTGCTGCAGTTGATATCCCTTATCCTGGATTTTTGCTTTCAATCCATTACAACCCAGCCCTGTTCGACTAAGGTTTTCCTCAATGATTTTACCGTCTATCAAAACGGGAACCGTGGCCGATTCTTCTTCCCATTCAGTTGCGAGGTCTTCGTATTTTACCGGCTGTTTTGCTTTTTTCAATAAGACACTCAATTCACCGTTCGAATCAAGAGACGCAAATTCAACATCAGCTACTTTGAATACACTTTTCTTGCGGAGTTGCTCCAGCAGCTCGTCAATACTGTATCTTTCTTTTCGCATATTTTTCTCTATAATATTTCCATTTTCGATGAAGGTCGTTGATTTCCCCTCCACTATTCTGCGAAACACTCTGCTCCTTAAGGAAATTGTTGAAATCGCCAAGGGAACGAATGACCAGACAACCAAGCTGGCAATCCCATCCCTTAAGCTCAAGTCAGGATCCATCGATAATGTACCGGCAATATCGCCCACCGTGATCCCTACAATGTATTCAAAAAATGACAGACTCGATAGCTGCTTTTTCCCAAGAAGCTTTGTGATGATGAATAAGCCAATGATAAGCATAATGGAACGTATGATTGTTCTAAGAATATCCGGCATTTAATCATCCCTTGTGCCAAAAATCAACCTTTTGGTTTAAAAATAAGTGCGCCGATAAAGCCAAAGATAACAGCAGCCGAGATACCTGAACTGGTGATCTCAAACATTCCTGTCAGGACCCCAACGAGCCCGTGCTGCTCTGCTTCTTGAAGCGCTCCGTGTACGAGCGAATTTCCAAAGCTTGTGATTGGAATCGTAGCACCCGCTCCGGCAAAATCAATCAAGGGCTCATATAATCCAAAACCATCAAGGACAGCCCCTATCACCACGAGCAGGCTCATCGTGTGACCTGGTGTCAATTTTACAATATCAAACATCAATTGGCCGAATACACAGATCAAGCCTCCGACAACAAATGCCCAGAAAAACATTGGTAGCAAAGCGATTCCTCCTTCCTAGTTCAGTTCAATTGAAACAGCGTGGGCAATGCAGGGTATTGTTTCTTTTTGCTGGAATGACAGTGGTGATAACAGGGCTCCTGTTGCAACAACAAGGATTTTCTTATATACCCCACTATTCATCTGGTTAAGTAAATGTCCATATAAGACGGATGCAGAACACCCTGCTCCGCTCCCTCCAGATTGAACCGGCTGGTCTTCGTTATAAATCATCAGGCCGCAATCCTGAAATTGTTCCTTCGTTATCTCAAGTCCAGACTGCTGTAATAGATCGTAGGTAGCAGCTTGTCCTATCCTTCCAAGATCCCCCGTCACGACCAAATCATAATAAGATGGTTCCCGAGCTAAATCCTTAAAGTGGGAAATGATCGTATCCGCGGCTGCAGGTGCCATTGCACCACCCATATTAAATGGATCAGAAATCCCCATATCCACTACTTTACCGATTGTGGCGGAAGTCGTAACAATTTTTCCTTGTTTATCCGAACTGTCTGTAATAACTGCCGCTCCTGCTCCAGTTACGGTCCACTGGGCAGTCGGGGGTTTTTGCCCGCCATATTCTGTAGGATAGCGGAATTGCTTTTCTGCAGCTGAATTGTGGCTTGAAGCACCTGTTACAACCTTCTTTGCTCCCTGGTAGTTGACGATAAACGATGCCAGTGCAAGACCCTCCATTGAGGTAGAGCAAGCGCCGAAAAGGCCAAAATAAGGAATTGCCATCGTTCTTGCCGCAAAGCTGGTCGGTGTAATTTGATTGATCAAATCCCCTGCCAGCATGAATTGCATGTCCTCTTTGTTGAAATTTCCCTTCTGCAACGCTGATTTGATTGCCTCTTCAAGTAGAACTCTATGAGCCTTCTCGTATGATTCTTCCCCCATCCACAAATCATCATGAAGGACATCAAAGTCTGCAGCGAGTTTCCCCTCTGCTTCAAACGGTCCTCCTGATGAGCCCCATGATTCGATGACAGGCCGGTTCGAAAATTGCCATGACTGCTTTCCAACCAACATTTACAGCACCCCCATCATGGTCAGCAAAGTTTTTACGAGTGCTACTACAAAAGCAGCAAAGACACCAAACAGGATGACTGACCCTGCCAGTTTAAACATATTTCCACCGACACCAAGGACAAATCCTTCAGTACGGTGTTCAATCGCTGCCGAGATAACGGAGTTCCCAAAGCCAGTTACCGGTACTGCACTGCCCGCTCCTGCAAACTGTCCGATATGGTCATATACACCAAAACCGGTCAACAGCATGGAAAGGAAAATCATTGTCGCAACTGTGGGATTTCCGGCTGTTTGTTCGGTGAAATTAAAAAAGTAGATATAAAAATAGGTAATTGCTTGGCCAATTGTACAAATCAATCCACCAACCAGAAATGCTTTAATGCAATTTTTCACAACAGGTCGTTTAATTTCATGTTTTTGTTCCAACTGCTGATACTGCTGCTGCTCAGGTGTCATTTTTTGCTTTTTTTTATCCCCCATCACACCCATCCTTTCTTATGTTAATTCTTTTTTCAACGAGATAATCCGCTGCAATTGCTCCTCTGCTTTCTTATCCGGAAAGGACGGATCCTTCATTCTCTCCCGAAGCTCGACAGCTTCAATGAAAATTTTATAGTCGCTGGATACAATGAAGTCTTCATCAGGATAGTTTTTTTCCAATTTCTTATTGATTTCTTTCTCGATCTGCTTCATGCCAAATCTCTTCATATGCTTGACCTTGTATGCGACTAATACTTCTTTTTTCCCTGCAATGACGGCCACATCATATATAGCATCTAGTGCCGCAATATCTTTCTTAACCTTTTTAGCCAGCTCGAGATTCTTCTCATCCAGATCATTTGTCGCTCCTGGGTCAGGATTAACTGATTGAATCATGGATGCTCTGCTTTCTGGTGAGGTTTTTCCAAAAGAAGAACAGCCAGTTGTTCCAGCTCCGAGCATGATTAATATTGCCAAAATATTTACTGCCTTTTTCATAGTCATCCTAAATCCCTTCCTAGGTTCATCTGATAAAATTATTTTCCACGTCTAAAACCCAATTTATGAATTTTTCAGCACAGGTTTTATTTCCAAGTAATGTAAACGGTTGATTTGAGCCATTTTAGAACAATATGTTTGGCGGTTAATGAACTTTAGAACATGTGTTAATAAACTTAACCACATCTTTTATAGAATTCCCCAATCAGCAAAATCTTCATTAAAAAAACGTCTGCCAGAATATTTGGCAGACGCTCCTTTTACGATTGTTTTTTCTTTTTCCCACAGCCACAGCCACGTTTTTTTCGCACACGGCGGGCTGTCACATTTTTCTTGGAAACCTTTGAATCGTTGCTGCTTTGAGCTTTTTGTTCTTCTTCCATTTACTTCAACCCCTTTTTTAAAGAGTCCATAAAACAGTTTATGAACAAGGTTTCAAAGGGGTTCTGGACGTACTCACTAATTTATCTTATCAGTCTTTAATGAAATGATGCTGGATTACCGATGCAATTCCGGCAATCGCCAGCACTATGATGACTGGCATTGATAGCTGCGGCAGTAAAACGTAGCCAGCATACAGTACTGCAGCTGACCAGACTCCCGTGCACCAATGGCAGCTTAACAGCTCACCGATCCAATACCTCAGCCCTTCTCCTTTTATTTCAATATATGTTTCCGTGCTGCCATCCTCCTGGGTCTCAACCACCGTTTCATGAAATGGTTCACGAATAAATTCAGTGATTGTATCGTACACGATCAGCCTGGTCAAACGGAAGCTTGCAAATACAAGAAGGAATAGATCCATCCAATTGTCCATCCACTTCACCACCAGTATTAATTCTAGATACTACAGTTTACGTGAGGCAAACCCCTATGTATAGGCTTGTGCCTGTCCGCTCCTGTCATCATTTTTTATAGGAAACCTGATGAAAATTAGACAAACACCCACACCATTAGAGAGGCGATTCATATTCTATTAAGGACAATAGGTCATATCAACTAAAAGGAGATGAATTATATGTCTTGTGGAAAAAGAAAATTTGACACAGATAGTTGTGTAGCGGATATTTTAAAGCGAGTTGCAGACGCTCAAGACGAAGTTGACAACGATGAAGGTGATTGTGATGTAAGCTGCCATAGATCCATCCAGGATCTTCTTGCGGGAGCAACTACGCCTACAACTTTCGATACAATTCCGCTAATCTTGTACTGTGGATGTGAACCATTCCTTGGTACAGGAGTGCAGCTGCTTCAAAGAACAAACGGAACCACTCAAACATTACGCTGCATTGAATCTTTCTTCTTCAGGGTGTCAAAAGTAGATGACAATTGCGCTAAGCTTGAGTTGCTGACAACAACAGAAGATCCAAACGGCTTAAGCAAATGTTCAGACCCTTGCAGCCAAATCAATGGAGAAACTACTTTCTTCAGAACTGGCATCTGTATGACTGTAGACCTTGACTGCTTCTGTGCAGTGGTTTGCCTGGATCCAGTAGCTACCGAAGACCTGTAAGGATAAGGGGCTGCCAAAAAGGTAGCCCTTTTCCTTTATAAACCGCTGATTCTAATGTCCTGGACTTCATCGATCATTATCTTTACTGGCTTTCTTTTATTCCTTGGAAAAACTTGGATGTAATCATCTTCCTTTGAAATAAAATATCCTACAATCTTATTTTCCGTGGTTATGAAACTGTATTGAATTTTTACGATCGATGCGGGAAATTGTGCCAGATACTCGATTTTTTCCTGAATGGTCATTTCCTTGAAAGGCTTTTTTTCCGTTTCTTCAACTCTCCCATCGCTTTCCAATGCGCTTTCCTCCGTACTGGTATCTGCCAAATCAACCGCTACTTTGCTATCTCCTGCAGCTTCCTCAGGCAGTTGCACATCATTCTCTTCAGCTTGCACTTGATCATTGAAAATAAATTTATCCTGCATACTGGTTGAAACATCTTGATATGTCCGCTGGTCAATGTATAACAAAGGATTCAAGCGTTTTTTTCTGCGGGCCATTTCCAAACCTCCCGGGTCGAATCATTAGTCTCTTTATGTTTATGCTGGACATTCACCCAGGGTTAAAACTTTTTGAAGGAAACTGCCTATATACATAAGAAAAGCGCAAGCGACTTGGTTAGCCCCGACAAGCGTTGGAGGGCCGACCGGTGAAGTCGCTCTTTGACTTCATTGGGCGGATCGAAACGTCTCGAGGGGCTAGGCGCTGGAGCTTGACACTAATCTAAGTGGATAAATTTATACTTTCTTATCCAATAAAAAAAGCCCGCTTGAGATCCAAGCGGACTTTGTTTTGGCAGAGAAGCTTTATAAAATATGGAACCCTGAATCGACATGGATATTCTCGCCAGTAATTCCTCGTGACATGTCGCTGAACAAGAATACCGCTGTGTCGCCTACTTCTTCAGGAGTCGTGTTGCGTCGAAGCGGAGCTTTTTCTTCAATTTCTCTCAAAATAGAATTGAAGTCGCTTACCCCTTTAGCAGACAGGGTACGGATTGGTCCTGCTGAAATCGAGTTTACTCGGATATTATTCTTTCCTAAATCTGCGGCAAGGTAGCGGACACTTGCATCAAGAGATGCTTTTGCAACACCCATGACATTATAGTTCGGAATTGCGCGTTCGCCGCCAAGGTAAGTTAATGTAACAATACTTCCGCCTTCAGCCATCAGTTCCTTCGCTTCCTTCGCTACAGCGGTCAATGAGTATGCGCTGATATTATGTGCCAGCAGGAATCCTTCGCGTGATACATTCATATAGTCGCCCACTAGCTCATCCTTGTTCGCGAATGCGATGCAGTGAGCAACACCTGCGATTGTACCTGCCGCTTTTTTAACATCGCTGAAGCATTTCGCGACATCTTCATCGCTCGTAACATCGCATGGCAATACTAAATAGTTCTCATCCAATGAACCAGCAAGTTCTCGCACACTTTTCTCAAGGCGTTCTCCTGCATAAGTAAAAATCAAATTTGCCCCGGCATTGTGGAGAGATTGAGCAATACCCCAGGCGATACTTCTTTTATTGGCTACACCCATTACTACATATGTTTTACCGTTCAGTGAAAGAGTCATTTTTAAAATTCCCCCTGTTAATACAAGTTATTAGTACCTAGTGCTAATTCTACACTATAATTCTCCATTTGAAAAGAAAAACCCGCCGGGAAGGCGGGTTTAGTTTCTATTAGCACCAAAAACAGAATTCAAGCTCACGTTTAAGTTCATCGACATATTCCTTGGAACCTGTTACGATCAGGCGATCATTCAGCCTCATTTCGGTATCTCCATGAGGGACAATTGATTCGTTCTCGCGCAAAATACGAACAAATATGACATCGCCTGTGAATGGGAAGCGCCTTAGCGTCATACCGTCGAAGTGATCATTCAGCATCCTGATTTCATGCAGAGAATTTTCCTGATTGGTCAGAATCGTCATGACCCCTGGTGATTCAATCATGGCACGCAGCAATGATTCAGAGGAACGCAGGACCGAGAATACCTCAACTCCCTCTCCCTGGGCTTTCTCTGCCAAATCCGGAATTTCAATTCTTGCGATGACACGTTCTACTCCATGCTCCTTCGCACTCATAGCAATGGTTGCGTTCATGTCAGGATCGCCTGTGGAAATAACAATGATATCCGCGTCAAATACTTCATGTTTTTTAAGTGTTTCAATATCATAGTTCTCCATCTCAATGATATCAAAAACAGAATCCGCAATTTGTTTATCCGCTTTTTCCTGTTTTGTATGATAAAGAACAGGTTCATACAGAGAAGATTGCAAAGCACGTGAAACAGGAAGTGTCATCTGATTGGCACCAATGAATACCACCTTGACTTTAACTTCCTCATTCTTTTCCTGCGGGAACAGCTTTTTGAATAAAATCGGTGCCAGAACGCTGGAGATGACTGCTACAAGAATCAGTGTTCCGCTCATCTCCGGTGTAATCATTTCCATTCTTTCACCAATTGTTGCCGCCGCTATGACAAGCGACAAAGTAGATGTCAACAGGAAACCAGCTGCAAGGACTGTTTTCGTGTCATACCATTTTTTCAGCAAATAGACCGGGACTAATTTTGACAAGAACAGCGCCAAAAGCAATAACGGAATTAACAATAAAAGCTTTTTATCACTGAACAATGACCAGACATCAAGGTCCACGCCAACCATTACGAAGAAGATTGGAATCAAGAAGCCATAGCCAAAAGAATCAAGCTTATGGACCATTTCCTGATCAGGTGCGAGCAGGGACACAAGGACACCTGCAAGGAAAGCTCCCAGGATATTTTCGGCTCCTACCGTTTCAGAGATCGCAACCAGTAAAATGATCAGGGCGAAAACGGCACGTGTGCCAATCTGTGTTGTTCCTGTCGAAAGAGCATTTATGAAGGTTCGGTTTTTGAAACTTCTTCCGATAAAATACAGCCCGACACCCGCCGCAAACAGGACTAGCAGAAGCCACGTGTTCCCTTCCCCTCCATCATAAAGAGAGACAAAGACAGCGAGCAGGATCATCGTTACCAGGTCGGCAATAACCGCCACCAACAGGATTGTCTGACCAATATTGGTTTTCATCAGATGCGCATCCTTCAAGGTAGGTACCACGACTCCTAGTGAAATCGTCGAAATGATCAATGTCATTAAGAAGACATTTTCGATAAAGCCTGCAAGGACGAATAAATACGATAATCCTAATGAGGCTATAAAGATGCCAATGAAGATGATTGTGGCTAGCACGAACGTATTTGGCTCTTTTTGCTCATTAGCTTTCCTGCTATTATTTTTTTTATTGCCGGAAAATGCGGTGAAGTCAATCTCAAGTCCGCTCAAGAACATCAGGAACAAGAACCCCAGCGTTGAAAGGGTGCTAAGCCATGCATCTTCATGGACGATGTTAAATCCGCTTTTACCGATGATCAAGCCCATGATGATTTCGGCAACGACTACTGGTATGAAATTCAATTTTAACCGGTGTAATAAAATTGGTGTTAAAAATGCAACAATGATGACGATTACGAGTGAGGTAATCGAAGCATGATGTTCCATCCACTTCCCTCCTTTGTTAAGTAGGATTCATTTTAATTTCAGATATCAAGTAAGATAGCTCATGAAAGCAGTAGCAATTCCAAAATAAATCAAGATACTGATGATATCGTTGATTGTGGTGATAAAAGGACCTGATGCGACAGCAGGGTCGATTTTCAACCTGTGCATGAGCAGCGGAACCAGCGACCCTGCCAGCGTTGCAATGATCAGCGTAATGAAGATGGAAATGCCGACTAACGCTCCGAGGAATAATTCCCCTTTCCAGAAATACACAATAAATGTGACAAGGACACCACAAACAGCACCAGTAATGAATCCAGTTCCCGCTTCTCTCAGGATAATGTTCCATTTGCTCTCTTTATCAAGGTCCCCAGTTGCAATTCCCCTGACAGCTACAGCCAGTGCCTGGGTTCCAGTATTCCCCGCCATTCCGGCGATAAGCGGAATGAATACCGCTAAAATAGCTACCTTATCCAAAGTATCCTCAAATCTACCAATCAAGCTTGCCGTGAACATGCCTAAAAAAAGCAAAATGATGAGCCATGGCAGACGTTTCTTGGCAGCGGTTAACGGATTTCGGTCCACGGTATCAAGATCTGCGATACCTGCCAGCTTTGAGTAATCATCAGAAGCCTCTTCTTCCATTACGTCGATGATGTCATCAACCGTTATGATTCCTAGAAGATGATTTTGGAAGTCCACGACAGGAAGAGCAAGGAAATTATAATCTCTCATCATCCGGGCGACTTCCTCCTGATCCTCTCCAACAGACACGGATACAACGCGATCATTCATGACCTCTGCAATCATCGTTTCATCATCCGCCACAATCAGGTCTCTCAAAGATATAACACCAGCGAGCCTTTTATCTTCATCAATAACGAAAATATAATAGATCGTCTCAGCTTGAGGCGCTTCTTTTTTCAGGATATACATGGCCGATCTCACCGTTTGATTGGCAGAAATCGCAATGAATTCTGTTGTCATGATACTTCCGGCTGTGTATTCTTCATAATGCAGCAAGTCCTTGATTTCCTGTGCTGCCTCTTCGTCCATGATCGTCAAATAACTGGCAACCTGATCTTTATCAAGTTCATTCAATACATCCACAGCGTCATCCGCATACATATTTGAAAGCATATCAGCCGCGTAATTAGGATTCATCTGGGCCAATACATCTTTAAAATCCTCTTCATCGGCTTCCAGGTTCTCGAATAGGTCGGCCATCTCTTCTGGTGAAAGGAAATTATATACTTTCGCACGATCCTCATCATCAAGCTCACTGAAAAATTCGGCCTGGTCATATGGATGCAAGTCTAAAAATTCCGCACGGAAATCATCAATTTTTTCAGAGTAAAGTGCTTCCATCAGCAGTTCAGTATTGATTTGCTGTCTAGATGCTGATTCTTGACGTTCTTCAGACATACACCTTACCCCCTTTCCTTTATGTACATTTCATTATACTAGCATTTATTAAATTCTTTGTCTTTTATCTACTCTTTTTCATTTAAAATTAATTGGGCAACATATGTGAGATGCAGGATTATTTAGTATGTCTTTTTTCTTAACATTCCCTTTTTTGAAGTAAAATTGTCTTTTTTTCCGGAGGTGAAGACGAACAATTAAGGAGGAATCCATATGTACCTCGATATTATTGGGGATATCCATGGCTGTTTTGTTGAATTTGAAGAACTCACTAAAAAAATGGGATACGACTGGAGCACTGGCCTTCCTGTTCATCCTGAAGGCCGTCACCTTGCTTTTGTCGGTGATCTGACTGACCGCGGACCAGAATCCATAAGAACTGCAAAGCTGGTTTGGGATTTAGTTGTAAATAAAAAATCTGCTTTTTATGTTCCCGGAAACCATTGCAATAAATTGTACCGCTACCTGTTAGGAAATAAAGTCCAGACGACTCATGGACTTGAGACAACTGTTTCGGAATATATGTCGATGAATCCAGAGGTGAAGAATGATTTCCGTGAAAAATTCCTCAGGTTATATGAATCTGCACCTCTATACCATGTCCTCGATCAGGGGCGCCTTGTGATAGCACACGCGGGGATCCGTGAAGATTATATAGGGAAAGATAACTCTAAAGTAAAAACATTTGTCCTCTATGGCGACATCACAGGGCAAAGCAATCCGGATGGGACTCCTGTCCGCCGTGATTGGGCAAAGAACTATCAAGGAAAAGCAGCCGTTGTTTATGGGCATACACCCGTTAGAGAGCCAAGAGTTCTCAATAATACTTATAATATCGATACAGGAGCTGTGTTTGGCGGTAATTTGACAGCCTTGCGGTATCCAGAGATGGAACTCGTATCCGTTCCATCCACCCTGCCATTTGTTCCGGAAAAATTCAGGGAGATAAAATAATACCCCATATTGAAAAAGCTAACCATACATACGATGGTTAGCTTTTTCAGCTTTATTTTCCAATAAACATTTGTGTCCAGTAGTTCCCCTGTGTTGTATGCCCAACTCCAATATGCGTGTAGTTAGGACTTAAAATATTTTTCCTATGGCCTTCACTATTCATCCATGCGTTCACGACTTCTTCTGCACTCTGCTGGCCCATCGCGATGTTCTCACCAGCTGAGTTGTATGATACCCCAAAGTCCCTCATCATATCGAACGGTGAACCATAAGTAGGACTCGTATGTGAAAAATAATTCTTTGCCTGCATATCATTGGATTTTTCCTGTGCTACATTGCTTAATGCTGTATCGGGCTGCAGATTTGGCAAACCATTTTTTCTGCGCTGTTCGTTGGTCAGATCAATGACTTTTGCTTCAAACGCACTGAGCTCGGTACCAGACGGTGTTGCTTTTTGCTCTGGAGCTGGTGCAGCTTCTTTTTGCGGAGCTGGGGCTGTTCTTTCCTGTGGTGCCGGTGCTGCTCCTTGTTCTGGGACTGGAGTTGCTCTTTCCTGTGGTGCCGGTGCTGCTCCTTGTTCTGGGGCTGGAGTTGCTCTTTCCTGTGGTGCCGGTGCTGCTTCTTGTTCAGGAGCTGGAGTTGCCCTTTCTTGTGGTGCCGGTGCTGCTCCTTGTCCAGGAGCTGGAATTGCCCTTTCTTGTGGTGTCGGTGCTGCTCCTTGTTTTGGTGCAGGAATTCCTCCCCTATTCAATTGCGGGAGTTCAACACCTGTACGGCGCTGCAATTCGGCCAGCATTTTATCCAGATCAGCTCGTTGCCCTTCTGTTAATGTAAGTCTTCCTTGTCCATTCATTTGTGTGTGTGGAAAATCAGAGCTCGGTATGCCCGTACTATAAGAGTTCGGGTCTATCGTAATAAATCCATCAGGCGTTTGCATGATTTCACTCGTTGCATTTCCGCCTTTTTGATTAAGCTTTTGATCATTTGTATTTCTTTTTGCTGTATTGATTTCTGCTCTTCGCCTTTGCTGCTTGATTCTATTTGCATCGTTATCCCAATAGCTTTCCTGGTTATTCCCCAGGGTGGTCATTCTGTTGTCACGTAAATCCATCGCTTCATCATTATTGTTGCATGCTGCAAGCCCTAATAACATGACAGCGGATACTGCCATTACTTTTCCATGTTTATATATGTTCAAGTGGTGTTTCCTCCTTCATATTTCATTCATTACTTCCTTATGATTTGATTTTTTCACGGAAATATCTGATGAAATATTTGAGAGAAATGTAAAAAGGCAAATCGTGCTTAGCACGACTTGCCTTCATTAAGCACTTCTTCCATATCGTTGGGAAGATTTGCTGTAAAATGCATTGGTTTATGTAAAAACGGGTGGATAAAGGTAAGTTCCCTGCAATGCAAGGCTTGCCTTTGCATTAAGTCTTTGTTGCCGCCATACAAAGTATCACCTATCAGCGGATGGCCAAGGTAACTCATATGAACCCTGATTTGATGGGTTCTGCCTGTTTTTAGCCTGATGTTCATATGAGTGAACTCTCGATATCGTTTGATTACCTCAAACAAAGTACAGGCATATTGTCCTTCTGGATGCACTACCCGTTCAATGATGCTGTCTGGCTTCCTTGCGATTGGCGCTTCAATCATCCCTTCATCCTTTACAACATCCCCTACAGCAAAAGCTTCATATGTCCGTTTCACATCACCCGAACGCTGCTGCTTACTGAATAAATGATGAACATGACTATGTTTGGCAATCAGAACGAGTCCGGAAGTGTCCCTGTCGAGCCTGGTAACAATATGGGTCGTAGCGGAAATACCATTTCTCTCATAATATCCGATCAGTCCGCTCGCCAGGCTGCCGATCGGATGCTCCCGGGAAGGAATCGTATTCATACCCGGAGGTTTGTTGATTACCAGCAAGTATTCATCCTCATACACAATTGAAAGCGGTAATTCCTCCCCCTTCATCCTCTCAGATGGGATTTCGGGAGGGAATTCAATTTTGACAACATCAGCGGATTGCAAAATATACCTGACAGTCACTTCTTGGCCATTCACCGAAATAAAACCACCCTTGAACTTGATGTCTGTCAGAGCAGATTTTGAAATTTCCTTCTCTTTGAGGTATTCCCTTAACATCATCCCCTGATCAGCTTGTGCGGCTGTGAATTCAAGTGTGAAGTTTTTTGCCATATCAGCGGCTCCTGTCGTTTACATTCATTAGTACTAACTTGCTTGATTACTTTATTGATAAAACAGCTCTGAAACCTTCCTACAAAATCGGAGTTGCTCAGCTATCTAAAGATATTATTCAAAAAGGAGGTTCTTAGACATTTTGGGAGTTCATCCACCTCGAAATGTCTATAAAAGCCTACTTCTTAGACATTTTGTACCATCATCAACCTCGAAATGTCTATAAAACACTACTTCTTAGACATTTTGCACGTCCAACTACCTCGAAATGTCCATAAAACACCAGTTCTTAGACATTTTGGGAGTTCATCCACCTCGAAATGTCTATAAAACCACACTTCTTAGACATTTTGAACCGTCACCCACCTCGAAATGTCCATAAAACACCAGTTCTTAGACATTTTGGGAGTTCATTAACCTCAAAATGTCTATAAAACACTACTTCTTAGACATTTTGGACCGTCATCCACCTCGAAATGTCTATAAAACACTACTTCTTAGACATTTTGGACCGTCATCCACCTCGAAATGTCCATAAAACACCAGTTCTTAGACATTTTGGGAGTTCATCAACCTCGAAATGTCCATAAAACACCAGTTCTTAGACATTTTGGGAGTTCATCTACCTCGAAATGTCTATAAAACACTACTTCTTAGACATTTTGGACCGGCATCACCCTCAAAATGTCCATAAAATCTCGGTTTTTAACGTCCAATAAGGTTCCTATCTCCAAAACCTCTTAATCACTATCAGAGATAAAGGAATCATGCACCCTTTTCCAGAATGGGAACGGGCGGAAACGGGCGAAGCGGATTTTCTCATCGGCTACGCGGAATTGAATCGATTTCACGTCTTTGTGCAGAAGTGTCAAATGGTCAACCGTTACCTGGAAATCTGGCCTATTCACCGGTTTTAATGTACAGGTATGGTGATCAGGAAGAATCAGCGGTGATCCCACTGTCCGGAATACACGGTTATTGATGGAGGCCATTTCCGCAACCTGGATTGCCCTTAATGAAGGATGCAGGATGGCTCCGCCCAAAGCTTTATTGTAGGCTGTACTCCCTGAGGGTGTGGATACGCATAACCCGTCTCCACGGAAGCGTTCAAAATGCTGCCCTCTGATTTCAACATCCATGACCAGGGTGCCTTCAACAGATTTGACGGTCGATTCATTCAGGGCTAGATACCTTGTTTCCCTCCCGCCATGCTGGTACCTGATGATAACCTCCAGCAATGGGTATTCAATCACCTGGTATGGCGTTTTGGCCACAGCGATGACAAGTTTTTCGATTTCTTCAGGGACCCAATCGGCATAAAAGCCCAGGTGTCCGGTATGTACTCCAATGAATGCTGTTTTGTCCAGCCTGCTGCTATATCGATGGAAGGCATATAAAAGAGTGCCATCCCCTCCTACCGAGATGCAAATATCCGGCTGATCTTCATCATATTGTAGATCAAAGTCCAAAAGATACGTCTTCATCTTATGCATCAACGTATTGGACCGGGAATCCCCTTTTGAAGTGATCGCAAATTTCATGTATCAAACACCCCTGCATTTCGGATTTTAACTATTCTTCCCATCCTGTTGCATTTCTTTTTTTCGTGTAAAAAATGCTTGTGCATCCTGAATTTCCCCTCGGATGGTCGACATTTCTTCATCGAGCCGGAATGCGGCTTCTGCTGCGCGCTGCAGCCTGATCTTTATATCCTCCGGAAAAAGCCCCTTATATTTATAATTAAGTGAATGTTCTACTGTCGCCCAGAAATTCATAGCCAATGTCCTGATTTGGATTTCTGCCAGTATCTTTCTTTCGCCGCGGATCGTCTGGACAGGATAGCGGATTACCACATGATAGGAGCGATAGCCGCTCGCTTTTTTATGTGATATGTAATCCCTTTCTTCAACAATCTCAAAATCATTCCGGATTCTCAGTAGTTCCACAACTGTCTTGATGTCATCTACAAACTGGCACATGATTCTAAGGCCGGCAATATCCTGCATTTCTGAGTCAAGCTTATCAAGTGAAATTCCTTTTTGATGGGCTTTATCCAGTATGCTTGCAATGGGCTTTACCCTTCCCGTGACGAATTCAATCGGGGAATGGTCGGAATGGAGCTCATACTGGCTCCTGATTCCCTTAAGCTTTACCTTTAATTCTTCAACAGCATGCTTATAGGGTTCTAAAAATTGATCCCAGTGTTTCACTTCAGTCACCTCATCCGGTTCTATTCACGAAAGCCTAAGCCGAGGGTGCGGCAAATACCTGTTCCACTTTCGCAACCATTTCCTCTCCGTAATTGCTGTTTCCGGTTATATTCTCAATCAAATATTCCATTTCACTTTGGAAGCCATCCAGTTTTAGTTTTCCGTTCTTATTCGTTAAAAACGTTTCAAGTCCTGCCTGGATACCATTCTGAATAACACTCCATGTGCCTTCAGGAATGGTAACGTATCGGTATCCTTCTTCTTGATCAACAATATAAACAAATGATAATTGATCGGAATCGACGAGCATTTGCCCTGTTGGAGCAAAAGCCGCAAGATCAGTCTCTATGTTCGCTGTGAGATGTAATTCATTATTTTCAATTTTCGCGTCGGTAATTAAAATTCTTTGGCTCATTTTTTCAACCTCCATAATCTTTTTTATTTTATCATAACGAACCATTTTCTACTAAGGATTGAAGCATACCCGATTTAAAGAGATAATAAGGACAACATACTGGAAAGGGCGGAGAAATGTGAGCCAGAATATTGAAATAGAATTCAAGAACATGCTGACTCAAGATGAATTCCAAGTACTTAGGATACACTTCAATATAGAGCCAGAGCAATTCAAAAAACAAATCAACCATTATTTTGATACAAACACCTTCGCCTTGAAGGACAAAGGTTCTGCCTTAAGGATCAGAGAAAAAGGATCAAGTTTTGAATTGACATTAAAGCAGCCAGCTGAACAAGGGTTGCTGGAAACAAACCAGATTTTGACGGCCAGCCAGGCTCAGAAGGCTTTGTCCTCTGGAGAGCTTCCTGAAGGTGAAGTAAAACACGCAGTTTCAAAACTTATGCATAGCTCAAGCTCCCTGAACTACTTTGGATCGCTGACAACCGTGCGGGCTGAGGTTGAGTATAAAGATGGATTACTTGTTTTGGACCATAGTTACTATTTAAATACAGAAGATTATGAGCTAGAATATGAAGTGACGAATGAATCTGAAGGTTATAAGGTTTTCTCCAAATTACTCGAAGAACTAAAAATCTCACTCAAGCCGACCGATAATAAAATTAAAAGATTTTACGCTAAAAAATATAATCTGTTACAAGAAAAGAACCAGGCAGGAGAATCATGATGAATGTTAACCAGATAAAAGTCATGCTTGAATTGCAAGCGCTCCAAAACTTCAACCAGCCAACAAACCAATCAGGAAACGGACTTTTTCAAGAAATGCTTTCCGGCATCCTTATGAATCAAAGCGACTCTCTTGGTGCTACAGCCACAAGGTTGGAAGAGTTATTTGACAATGCGCAAACTGCGGTTAACAATTTCCCAAAACAAAACATTGCACAGATGCTTCCTCCATTCCAACTGTCTAAAGTGGCAGGTAAAAACAAAGCGGATTTCGACGGCATAATTGATCAGGCTGCTTCTATGTTCAATATTCCAGCCAAGCTCATCAAATCCGTCATTCAAAAGGAATCCAATTTCAATCCAAATGCCATCAGCCATGCCGGTGCTTCAGGACTGATGCAATTAATGCCTGCGACAGCCAGGGGTCTTGGAGTTAAAAATGTATTTGATCCATCGGAAAATATAATTGCTGGAAGTAAATATCTTCGTCAGATGCTCGACAGGTATGATGATAATCTGGAGCTTGCACTTGCAGCTTATAATGCCGGACCCGGAAATGTAGATAAATATGGCGGAATCCCGCCATTCAAAGAGACGCAAAACTATGTTAGGAACGTCACGGATGTCTTTTACGGATAAAAGGAAGCTTTAAAAGGATAATATTCCCATTAGTTTAGACCGTCTGTTAGTGGTAACAGGCGGTCTTTTTGTGTAAATTAGTAAAGCAATCAATAAAAAATCCGTTTTTACAAAATTCAAGACGATTTGTTTGAGATATAAATTTAGCATTGCTACAATAAATAGCATAACTATCAAAGCTGAATGAAATTTCAAAATCTATTTTAAAGGAGTTTATCAATATGGTTGAGAATAAGACCTTACCATTCGAAGCCATTGGCGAAAGGACACTTCACCGGCTGGTCGATGCTTTTTACCACCGAGTTGGAATGCATCCTGATCTTGCTCCTATATTCCCTGATGATTTAACGGAAACTGCTCGAAAGCAAAAGCAGTTCTTAACTCAATACTTAGGAGGACCACCCTTATATACCAATGAACATGGGCACCCCATGCTCCGTGCACGCCATTTGCCGTTCGAAATTACGCCGACCAGAGCGACAGCCTGGCTCGCCTGCATGACGGAGGCCATGGATGACGTAGGACTTGAAGGACCTGTGAGGGAGGACTTTTACGCAAGACTTTACCTGACCGCCCAGCATATGATTAATACACCAGACGATGAAACTGGTGATAACCTATGAAACTGAGTCGGGAAAACCTTTTAAGCTATGACCCATCAGAGTTTTGCCACAGCCTGGATAAAAAACCTATTGAAATTTATATATTTGTCGATCCGCTCTGTCCAGAATGCTGGGCACTTGAACCTATCATCAAGAAACTTCAAATCGAATATGGCAGGTATTTTTCCATTCGACATGTATTAAGCGGCAAACTGGCCACCCTGAACATGAGCAGGAAAAAACGCTATGAAACGATTGCTGATCTTTGGGAAAAAACAGCTAGCAGAACGGGTATGTCCTGTGACGGATCTTTGTGGTTTGAAAACCCCGTGTCATCCCCATATTTAGCTTCGATTGCGATAAAGTCAGCTGAACTTCAGGGGAGAAAGAAAGGCATTCGATTCCTGCGTAAGCTTCAGGAGGTCCTTTTTCTTGAAAAACAGAATGTGTCTAACTTCGAGGTGTTAAAAAGTTGCGCTAGAAGCGTCGGTTTAGACGTAGAGGAATTTGTCACCGACATTCATTCTGAAACCGCTGCAAAAGCATTTCAGTGCGATTTAAAAATAACGAATGAAATGGATGTCCAGGAAATCCCGACTTTCGTCTTTTTTAATGCTAATGTCGAGGAAGAGGGAATCAAGATTACTGGTCTTTACCCTTATGAGGTGTACGTACAGATTCTTGAAGAAATGCTTCAGGAAAAGCCAGAGCGTGCACAGCCGCCGATGCTTGAACAATTCCTGAAGCAATATAAGATGGTCGCCTCGAAGGAAGTAGCTGTTGTCTATGACATGACCGTCCAACAGGCCGAGAAGGAATTGAAGAAATTGATGCTAAAACAAAGAGTCGAACAAATCCCTGCTAAATACGGGGTTTTCTGGCGCTACCAAGAAGGATGACCGTGCATTTGCACGGTTTTTTTAATTGAGCCTTGTATAGGCTTTCCTTTTGTTTGGGAATTGCTCTAGAAAAGATGGTTGGATCGATTAATTTGGAATGTGGTCGATATATTTAAAAATCCGCTGATATAATTCATAATGTGGTCGATATATTTAAAAATCCGCTGATATGTTGTAAGTAGTGAACGGTTATATAACAAAACGCGGATGTACGGCTCCAAATTGGTGTATATATATTTCCCCCTATTCTTTTACCTAGATTCACAGGATTTGAACAGAAAAAGGCCTTGCAGCTCTCCAACTGCAAGGCCTCTTCTCTATTTTATACGAACAAAGGGGATGGGAGAAATTTTTCACGGTCAAACAAAGGGGTAAATGTTTGCTTGTGATCAACTTCACGCCATAAATATATCACATCCTGGCTCTTTATCACAATAACCTTGTGTGTTATTTCACAATATTGTCAAATACAGTTCATGAATGCCCGAGCGTACGCATATAAATGAAATATAAAGCGATTCGGAGTGATTAAATTGGATAAACTAGGACTTTCTTTTATGGCTCTGTTCATACTTTTTTCATTTGTTCTTCATATACTTGGATTAATGCATCTCTTACCCATTTATCTTACTTCCCCTATCTTGTTTCTGTCTTTATTTATTTTACTGATATATTTAAATAACCGTAAAAAGTTCAAAGGTTTTTAACTATCTGCCTTCAAGATCTACGAGCTAATTTCATCAGTATACTTAATTCGACCTTATCAAAAAAACCGGCCGCGATAAACTGAGCGGCCGGTTTCATTATTTATGAAAGCAATGCTTCCATTTCGTTTAACTTTTCTTCAAAGACCTTCAATGCTTCCTGTATTGGTTTTGCACTTGTCATATCGACGCCTGCCTTTTTCAATACTTCGATTGGATAATCCGAGCTGCCTGATTTCAGGAAGTCAATATAGCGGTCAACAGCCGGCTGGCCTTCTTCAAGGATCTGTTTGCTGAGCGCCGTTGCTGCACTGAAGCCAGTCGCATACTGATAAACATAGTAATTGTAGTAGAAGTGTGGGATTCTTGACCATTCAAGACCGATTTCTTCATCAATCATGATATCCTCTTCACCAAAATACTTTTTGTTTAGCTCGTAGTAATCCTTTGTCAGTGAATCAGCTGTCAGTGCCTCGTTATTCTGGGCTTTTTGGTGGATCATATGTTCAAATTCAGCAAACATCGTTTGTCTGAATACTGTTCCACGGAAGCCTTCGAGGTAATGATTCAATAGATACAGACGCTTCTGCTCATCATCGATGGTTTTTAGCATATAGTCATTCAATAATGCTTCGTTGCAAGTTGAAGCCACTTCAGCAACGAAAATTGAGTAATTACCGTAAGGATACGGCTGGGATTTTCTTGTGTAGTAGCTGTGTACGGAATGTCCGAATTCATGTGCTAGCGTAAACAAATTATTTACATTGTCCTGCCAGTTCATCAAAATATATGGATTTGTACCATAAGCTCCTGATGAATAGGCTCCGCTGCGCTTCCCTTTGTTCTCATACACATCCACCCAGCGGTTTTCGAATCCTTCTTGAAGGATATTGTTATATTCATCGCCAAGAGGTGCCAAACCTTTTAGGACATATTCCTTTGCTTCTCCATAAGGAATCTCCATCTTCACATCCTTGACAAGCGGTGTGTACAGATCATACATATGAAGCTTCTCGAGGCCTAATACCTTCCTGCGAAGCTTAACATATCTGTGAAGGAGATGCAGATTGTCATTCACCGTATTCACGAGGTTTTCATAGACACTTTCAGGGATATTGTTCGCAGCAAGCGCAGCATGTCTCGCAGAGTCATATTTGCGGATCCTTGCATTGAAGTTATCCTTTTTGATATTGCCGCTCAATGTGCTGGCAAAAGTATTCTTAAAGCTGCCATATGTTTTATACACAGCTTTGAAAGCATCCTCACGAACCCTGCGATCCTCGCTTTCCAGGAACCTGATGTAACGGCCGTGCGTGATTTCCACATCTTCTCCGTTCTCATCCTTAATGGAAGGAAATTCGAGATCGGCATTGTTCAGCATTCCAAATGTATTTGAAGGTGAGCTCATCACCTCAGAAGCCTGAGCCAGAAGTGCTTCCTCTTCAGCGGAAAGAATATGCGGGCGCTGAAGGTTGATTTCCTCCAATGCATGCTCATAAAGCTTCAATTCTTCTTTTTCATTCAAAAAGCCCTTGATCTTCTCTTCATCCACAGCGAGGATTTCTGGTACGATGAAGGCAAGCGCGCTTGCTGCTTGAGAATAAAGATTCTTGATACGGTCATCCATCCCTTGGTAAAAGGAATTGGTTGTGTCCTGGTCATAGCGCATATGCGCGTATGTATAGAGTCTTCCGAGACGCTCAAGCATTTTATCCTGCAACTGTAGTGCATTATATAGTTGGTCCGCGCTATCGCCTAGCTTGCCCTGATACTCCTGGACAGAAGGAATCAAGCCCTTCACTTCATTGAATTCTTGTTCCCATTGCTCATCAACTGCGAAAATATCCTCAAGTCTCCACGTATTCTCTGTGGAAACCTCGTCTCTTGCTGGCAATTTCTTTACTGCAGATTCATTTGACATATGGATCCTCCTTACAACAATTTCGGAATTCGAAAAACTTTTCTAGTAACATATTCGCTAACGGATTCTTAATTCCTTCATTAATTTTAAGAAGCAGAAAAGTTTTTTTGTATCTACATTCTCATTCTTAACTTCCTTATTTTACGCCTCCTTTCCCATTTTCATGTTAAGTTAAAAATCAAATGGCCAATTTTATTTTGATGTTCAGCAAAAAATTCTGCTTCAGCCTTCAGTTGGTCTTCGATTGAAGCGGCCATCACAATATCCTTTACTACCCTCACTGTACCAGAGTCAATCTTATCCAGATACGATAGTTTGGTTAAAAGAAAAACATATTCTGCAAGGGTGTGCCAGACATCTCTGTGGGCGGCAACTGGGAGCTGCCTGAGCTTGATATCGCCCTTTTCGACCCGATTGGCAAAAGCCTCACGAATCCTCGAATAATAGATGATATCTCCTCTTTTAAAATAACGAAAAACATCAAGGTAAAGATAGGTTTGCCAGATGAAAGATGGGGTTTCAATATAGGGGCTTGAGTGTACTGGAAGACCGAAAACTGGAGGAAGAGAGAGAAGGCTCAAACGGTTACGGTACAACTCTTTTAGAAATCGGTTTTTCCTTGCTCCAGGCGATCGCAGATACTGTGATTTCAACTTTCGATTCTCTGTTTGCCATGCTTTCATAAATGCAAACCTTTCTGCAGCGGGACTAATGAGGTGCTGAATGGAAGATTGATTAAGAGACTTCACTTCAAGACTAGTGATGGTTTTTCTTGAGGAAATTGGAATAGCTCCATGAAGGTTGATGAATTGTCCTGAAATCGGGCAAAAAGCCGGGATATTCCAATTGTGCCGATGCAGACGAAAGAAAAGATAGAGAAAGTTATTCAAACCTACAACATTCTTCGTCTTCCGTTTAATCAGGGTCTCGGCAGCAATCCAAATCGGGATTACCCCATGACCGAAATACGTTTTTGTTCTCTTCTCAAATATCTCAGCAGGTATGACTGAACATTGGAATTCAATTGCATATTTTTGATTTTGGAATTCAAAGGCAATGTCCGGTTTTTGCTTCATTAAGGGATCATAACTCTCTAACACTGCATTGATTCCTTGTTTCTTTAGCCAGTTATAAAGAGCCAGCTTGCCTGATCGATGATATTCAGATTCTCGATCATACTCATATTCGCAGCTGCCCCCTGCCAAATGTGAAAAATGCCAACTCTTCTTGCTTCCCAACTTCATGATGACTTCTTCACCGCACTCCGGACAGTGAAACTTCTCGCTTGACCGGATGCCTATTAAATCTTTTTTTTGCCACTTTTCACCCAGGGATAATCGATCACCATTGCTCTTATTTGCTACTAGCACATTCTTTGCGCCTCCTTCCACTGTGAAATATTCGAGGCAGCCGAGGTAAAACCTTTTTACTATAAAAAGATTTATAAAACGTTCACAAAGTACAAAAAGCGCAAGTTCCTCGTTCAGCCCCGACAAGCGCTGGAGGACCTGCCAGTGAAGTCGTTCTTTGACTTCATTGACAGGACCGAAATCGAATAACTTCCTATACAAAAAAGAAAAACCCGGATACTTGATCCAGGTTTTAAAGCATTGGCGACAGTAGCCGAGATGTCGATTCCAGAAGCCTGTAGCCGATATGGCGTTTATTGAAGTCATCAATGACAATCTCTGATGAATCGAGAATGTCATTTTCAAATTCTTTTACAAGCTTCACCGTGCTGCTCGTTTTGTACAGAAAGGCATTGACCTCGAAATTCAAGTGGAAGCTTCTCATATCCATGTTCGAAGTTCCGATGGAAGCGAGCTCTCCGTCAACAATGACGATTTTGCTGTGCATGAAGCCTTTTTCATATTCATATATTTTCACCCCAGCTTCGAGCAGTTCTGGAAAGTACGACCTCGATGCGAAGAACACGATTTTTTTATCTGGTCGCTTCGGCACTAATAGCCTGACATCCAGGCCACTGAGAGCGGCAACTTTAATCGCACTGAAAATGTCTTCATCAGGGATGAAGTATGGTGAGGCGATCCAAACAGACTTATCGGCAGAGGAAATCATTGAAAAGAAGATATTTTTGATGACACTCCATTCATTATCCGGTCCCCCAGCAATCATCTGTACCCCGCCATGAGTGTTCGCCTGCAATGCTGGAGATAGATAATCCGATGTCAAAAAGCTATTATTCGTCATGTAATACCAATCTTGAAGGAAAATCAACTGCAGGCTCCGCACCGCTTCTCCTTTCGCCATTAAATGAGTATCTCTCCAAAACCCGAATCCCTCGTCCCTGCCAAGGTATTCATCACCGATATTCAAGCCTCCCACAAAACCGACAGTCCCATCTATGACGATGATCTTCCTATGATTCCTGAAGTTGAATTTACTGTTAAGGAACGGCAGGCGGACAGGTCCGAATTCAACCACTTCTACCCCCGCTTCACTCAAGTCAGCAATATACTTTTTCGAAAGCTTCCAGGATCCAACAGAATCGAAAAGAAACCGGACCTTTACTCCTTTTCTTGCTTTACTGATCAATACCTCCTTAATTTCTTCTCCAATCTCATCATCGCGGACAATGTAATATTCCATGTGAATATGGTGGGTTGCCTTTTTCAGTTCTTCAAGTATATGGCTAAAGGTTTCGTCTCCATTTGTCAGGACTTGTGTCGAAGTTGCAAATGAGATAGGGCTGTTACCTAGCTTTTGGGCAAGATTGAATAACCGGCGATGGTCTTCCTCCATTTCCAGCATCCTTGCTTTGTTTGCTCTTTCACTGTCCCCTTCTATCCTCGAAAAAGCTTGTTTATCAAGAAAGTATTTGCGGCGAAACATTTTTTCCTTCCGATGATTCCTGCCGAATAATAAATAAAAAATAAAACCAACGACCGGAAAACCGCCAAGAACGACAATCCAGGTCAGTGTCTGGGCTGGATGACGATTCTCAAGGAATATTACAAAGCTGATAAAAATCACGGTGAGTGACATAAAAATACTGATATATCCAAGATAAACCGTGTCAAGCTTTTCATAAAACAAATAATAGATGCCAGCAAGTATAAATAAAAACGTTAAGATCCGCACAGTGTTCTTCATTGTTACCACCTGTTTTCTCTCTCTGGATTTTTCCCGTAACGAAGGTTAGGAGCTATAGATATATATACGTTTCTATTAAGTAAAGGGATTCATACATAAAAAATTATATCAAAAAAGCCGATTCCATCTCTGAAATCGGCCTGCTCTCATGAAAAATGTTTTCGTATAACACTAAATACATCTTCTCCGATAATCTTGTTACCGTATTCATCTAAACGGTGAACCGTAACTGTCGATTCCTGACCGTACTCTAGAAGGACACTTAGAATATTGTCAATTTCCTCTTCATCTTCAAAAACCTGCTCAGGAAATTCAATGTACAAATAATACTTATCTTCATAGCTGTATAAGCTGGTTTTCACACTGTCAATCCCTGGCCTTTTTGAAAGGGCTATGACATCTTCGAAATCCTTGAAATAAAGAAGGAATTCTAAATCGTCATCGAATGCCGAATCATCATCCTCAATTCCTTTTGGATTGAATTGATGGTCAAGCAATTCCTCAATTCGTTCATCAACAGGCAAATCCTTTAGCTTGTCATTTGGAAGCGGCAGTTCAAACTTGGGACCATCTTTAGAAAGCTGTGCCTTTGTCACCAGTACCTCCAGGCCTTTTTCCAGGGCCTGAACCTGAATCCATAAAGGACCTTCAACAGCAAACTCTTCCTCGGCATGGACTTCATCCATCATTTCCCAGAATAGTTCTTCGCTGCGATCACGGTTATACCATATTTCTTCCCGGTCAAACCCGCGCTCCTCTATGTCCATATATGAAATATAAAACTTAACCGTATTCTCATTGATACGCTCAATTTCCATTCGCTTTCTCTCCCTTCCAGGCAAAGATTTGAAGGGACTAAATACCCCCAAAAAAAGCAGTTAGTCTTTATCAATACCCCTAATAAATAAGTCTGAATCACCTTGATTTACAAAGGGGACTGTGTAAATGAATATACAATCTTGTACTTTTATTTTATGTTATATTAAGCCATTTGGGAAACAAAATATACACCCATTTTTATAAAAGGCTAATGAATGATATCGACTGAATAGCCTTACTGTTGAGGATGCTGCGGGGATTACGCCAAGTGCGCTGACTAAAGCACAGGATTTTCATCCCTTTAGATCCAAGCAAAGCAAGCAGACGATTCAAACTTTAAATGGGAATTTAACACAACTAATTTAAAGTATTCTTTACATTTTAACAGAAAAATGGCTGAATTTCAATTTGCCTGCATGTTCAGGCGAGCAGAAAATATTATCTTGCATAAAACAAATAAAAGCCCCCAAATGATGGGAGCCTTATGAAATATTATGTTTAATTTACTAAACGCTGAGCTTCTCGTAACTGGAAAGTACGGACTTTACGCGGAAGGAATCGTCTGATCTCATCTTCATTGTATCCAACTTGCAGGCGTTTCTCATCAATGATGATCGGCCGGCGAAGCAAGCCAGGGTTTTCCTTGATCACCTCAAACAGTTCCTGTAAAGGCATTGTTTCCAGGTTCACATCTAGCTTTTGGAAGGTCTTAGAACGAGTAGAAATGATCTCATCCGTTCCATCTTCGGTCATACGTAGAATTTCCTTTATTTCATCAATAGATAAAGGCTCTGAGAATATGTTTCTTTCAGTATATGAAATTTCATGTTCTTCCAGCCATGACTTGGCCTTTCTGCAAGAGGTACAACTTGGTGAAGTGTATAAAGTGACCATTGGTAATTCACACTCCCTTAGATTTACTTATATATTATTTGCTTCAAATGAACTTTCATTTCTTAAATAATAATAAGTTTAATTTTATAATTCATATTGATTATTATACACCAATGACTTAATAAAAGGTATCCCTTTTGATAAATTATTCCGGGTAGTTATGTAAGGTTATTTTTACTCTTCTCTATATATAACGAACGAAATAGAAAAAAGTTTCAAGAAAATTATATTTTTCATCACCTTCTACGTACAATCTATATAAATATTCGTACAATTCCGGCCAGTTGTGTCCGTCTAGTTTTCATTTTACTAATTTAATTATATTTACCCGGCCACATCAGGGTTAAACCTACTTTTTTAAAAAAGTTTTATTCTCAATTAATTCCACAAAAATGAAAACGCAACCATGTAGAAACAATGGCTGCGCTAGTGTCTTAGATATCTTGTAGTAAATCATCCCGTTCGTCTTCTACAGTCAAAACTTCTTCAACGGGCTGGTATGATTCACCATAAAACTTTTCGTCTTTATAAGTATGAATCATATTATAGGTTTTCTTCATTGCCTCATAAACCAAATCCTCTGACGCTTCGTCCGGTGACCAGTATAGGATTTCCATCTCATTGATTTCTTTCGTAGCGAGCGACCGGCGTCTGTACCCAATCGTACGAGCATGCTCAAAGCCTTCCCTCTTATAAAAACGCAGGCGTTTTTCAGTATCAGTATCCTCATAATTAACAGGTTCAACCTCGAGGATAATTGGCTTGGCCTTCTCCTTCAGCTTCTCGATTAATTTATGGCCAAGTCCTTGGCCTCGAGTCGTCTTCGACACGAAAAGGTAATCAATGAATACAAAATCATCTGTCTCAACATACATGAGAACATGCCCTGGGCCTTCATCCTTATGGTAAATCTCTGGTCTTTCCTTTAGCAGTGTTTCCATATGCTCTTTTGATTTCATTTCCTCAATTGGGAAATACTGATTTAGTTTCTCATACCAATGCATTGCTTATCTCCTTTTTGATTTTATTCCATCCCGATAAGCACCCAGCTTTTCTTATATAACCATGATCGTAATACTTGTATTATTTTTTCTTTATAAAGTGCTTTTAATACACGAACAATTCTTTTAAAATAAAGATGTACGGGGATCATGAATTATATTTATCACAAAATCACGATCACGATTTTGTGAAAAAAAAGGTGGAGGTTTATCATGGGCGGTTACATAATGGATTTAACTATCGTTGCTTTACTGATTGTGGGTATCACCGCGACAATTGGTGTCATTACTAATGGCGTAGGAACCAGATTCTTTAGTGGAAATAAAAGAAATGAATTCGTCGATCAATCAACAAGTCTGCAAACTGGCTGGAAAAATGTCGGCGGCAGCAAGAAGTAATCCTAATCCCATCTGTTATTATAACGTATTTTCATATTGATTATCTAATGATATGAAAAAGCCTGGAATGATAAACTAATCATTCCAGGCTTTTTTTGTTTTACGGGGTGTAATCAACGTTAGGTGAGTATCTGTTGCTGGCGTTCCATAATAAATATTCGTTGATTCCCTGATCTTTCAATGCTCTGATTTGATCTTCGACTTCCTTTTTTCCGTAAACAATGTAATTACCGCTACCTAACCAAGATGCTGTAAAGTCCTGGAGCCATGGACGTGATAAAGGTGGGCTCTGTAACTCCGCAAGTTTTTGTTTTTCCATTTTTGCATATTCTTCAACCAGACGGTATGGCTCTGTGTCAGGCTTGGCAATTCCGAAATAAGAAGTCCAATGGCTCGGATAAATCATTGAAGAAATGACATCAACATTTTCTGATATTTTTGAGAAGTTCTGGCCAATTCCCGGAGCTTCAGGAAGGGTTGCCGTATAACCAAAGATATCAACCGATACTTTAACATCGTATGGCTTTAATTCCTTTCTAGCATAGGCTACAAAATCGGTCACTGCTTTCACCCGCTTTTGCACATTATCCATTTCTACATCTTTATAGTCACCCATTGAATATTGAAGCTCAGCATCTCTCTTTTCAAATCCCTCTGGAAAACGAACATAGTCAAATTGGATTTCCTGGAATCCCATTTTTGCCGCCTCGATGGCAATTTGAACATTATAATCCCAAACTTCTTTCACGAATGGATTGACGAATGATTCACCTCTGCCATTTTTCCAGACTTGGTTTCCATCCTTGTATGACCACTCCGGCTTTTTGTTTGCCAGAGCTGTATCTTTGAAAACAACTATTCTTGCAATTGGGTAAATTTGTTTCTCTTCCAACGTTTTCAATAGTTTTTCAGGATCTTTGATATAAGGCTTTCCAATATCTTTAAAAGGGGAATCCTCATCTGGTTTATATGTAAGATATCCATGGTCTTCTTTAATATCAATGACCATTGCATTTAAGTCCGTGTCATCAACAAGTTTGGTCAGAGTATTAAACCTCTCACCTCCGGCTGAGTTTCCAGTAACATAGATTCCTCTTACAGCATCTGGATATTCAAAAGAGTATCCTGAATCAAATTTAAACCTTGGCATCTGCTCAGGAATCTCCCTGACCAATGATTGATGCTCCCTGACCGGTAACCTTTCTGTTTCATGCGCTTTCGATTCTGCAAACACTGTACCCCCTGCTTGCGAAAAAGAGGCAGCCAATAGTGCTGCTGCTGCGATTTTTCTTAACTGCACAAACACCTCTCCTTTCAAAACATACGACCACTCAAATAGTAGCTATTTTTATATATTATGAATCTATAAGTCTATTTTACCCACTTTCGACAGATTTAGATATTATTGTGTGAATTTTTTATATGGAATTTATTTCCGTGGCATGATCTTTACCTCTTACCCCTTCAAAAAGAAAAAAAAAACGATCTCAAAATAAGAGATCGTTAAGATTATTTCACATGTTGTTGCTGATATTGCTTCAGTTCCTTCTCAGAGCAATAGACATAGTGCCCTGGTACCACTTCGCGCATCTTCACTTCTTCACCGTCTGCATATTGATGTACATTCGGATCATAAGTTTTTCTTCTGCGTGTGCGCTCAGATTCTGGATCTGGAAGCGGAATCGCTGATAACAATGATTGTGTGTAAGGGTGAAGTGGATTCTTGTACAATTCTTCAGCAGTAGTTAACTCAACTAGCTTTCCGAAGTACATTACACCAATTCGGTCACTAATATATTTTACCATCGAAAGATCATGTGCGATAAACAAGTATGTTAAACCTTTTTCACGCTGCAGTTTCTTCATCAGGTTGACAACCTGTGCCTGGATGGAAACATCTAGAGCGGAAATTGGTTCGTCTGCGATAATAAATTCCGGCTGCACAGCAAGTGCACGTGCAATGCCGATACGCTGCCTCTGTCCACCTGAGAACTCATGTGGATAACGGTTGGCGTGTTCTCTGTTTAAACCAACTGTTTCAAGCAGTTCATATACCATTTCCATTCTTTCTTGCTTACTCTTCGCCAGGCCATGAATATCGATGCCCTCAGCAATAACATCCGAAACTTTCATCCTTGGATTCAAGGAAGCATAAGGATCCTGGAAAATCATTTGCATACTTCTGTTGAACTTCTTTAAATCTTTTTTGCTCTTCTTGCCATGTACGTTTTCACCCTTGTAAAGGACGTCTCCATCTGTCGCTTCATAAAGCCTGATGATTGTTCGGCCAGTTGTGGATTTACCACATCCTGATTCTCCAACCAATCCAAGAGTTTCTCCTTTAAAGATATCAAAAGTAATTCCGTCAATCGCTCTTACTTCATTGGGTTGACCCATATTGAAGTATTGCTTGAGATTCTTTATTTCAAGAAGTTTTTCTCTATTTTCCATCAGCCAGTCCTCCTCCTACAGTTATTTAGTGCCCATGAATTTGCGCATTCTGCTCTTCACAGCTTCCGGCGGTTCTACCTTAGGAGCATCTGGATGCAACAGCCATGTAGCAGCATAATGTGTATCAGACACTTTGAACATTGGAGGCTGTTCTTCTAAGTCGATTTGCATTGCATATTCATTACGAGGTGCAAAAGCATCTCCTTTTGGCGGATGCAATAAGTTTGGCGGTGTACCAGGAATTGCGTAAAGTTCCTCTTCTTTCGCATCAAGGCTTGGCATCGAACTAATCAATCCCCAAGTGTATGGATGCTGCGGGTTATAGAAAACTTCATCAACCGTTCCGATTTCGACAATCTTACCACCATACATAACTGCTACACGGTCAGCTACGTTTGCCACAACCCCAAGGTCATGGGTGATGAAAATGATGGAAGTATCGATTTTTTTCTGCAAATCTTTCATTAATTCCAATATTTGTGCCTGAATCGTTACATCCAACGCAGTTGTAGGCTCATCCGCAATTAGAACCTTCGGATTGCATGCAAGCGCAATCGCGATAACCACCCTTTGTCTCATACCACCAGAGAATTGGTGCGGGTATTGTTTAATTCGCAACTCAGGTTTAGGAATACCGACAAGCTTTAAAAGCTGTACTGCACGTTCACTTGCTGAAGATCTACTCATATTTTGATGCTTGATCAATGGTTCCATGATCTGCTTTCCAACTGTCATTGTTGGATTCAAAGAAGTCATAGGATCCTGGAAAATCATCGAAATGTCCTGACCACGTATTTTCTGCATTTGTTTGTCGCTCAACTTAGCTAAGTCTTTGCCTTCAAACAAAATTTCACCTTGCTTGATTTCAGAATTGCCAGGAGGCAACAATTTCATGATTGCTTTAGTCGTTACTGATTTACCTGATCCCGACTCGCCAACTATCGCAAGGGTTTCTCCCTTTTTCAGTTCAAAGTTCACACCGCGGATCGCTTTAACTTCGCCCGCGAATGTATGGAAGGAGATATTTAAATCTTTAACTTCTAAAATATTTTCCATAATACATTCACCTGCCCCTTAATCGCGCATTTTCGGATCAAGCGCATCGCGCAATCCGTCTGCCAGCATATTGAACGTAATCATGATGGTACTGATGATAATAGCTGGAATTATCATCTCATGAGGGTGCAATCTTAGCACTTTAAAACCTTCATCAATTAATGTACCGAGTGATGCATATGGATCCTGAAGACCAAGTCCAATAAAGCTTAGGAACGCTTCAAAGAATACCGCATTAGGAATCGTGAACATTGTATTGATAATAATGACACCAGCAAGGTTTGGCAATAAGTGTTTGGAGATGATTTTGCCATCGCTGTTTCCAAGGGTTTTAGAAGCGAGTACAAATTCCTGTTCCTTAAGCTTCAGCGTCTGGGCACGTACCACACGGGCCATTCCTACCCACCCTGTAATCGTCAAGGCAACAGTGATTGATATAATACCAGGCTTCAACACAAGGATCATTAAGATAACAACAATCATCGTCGGAATACCTACTAGGATTTCGGTAATCCTCTGCATCACGTTATCCAACCTTCCGCCGAAATAACCGGATACAGCGCCATAAGCAACGCCAATTATCATATCAATGACTGCAGCCAAAAGCGCAATATACAAGGAGATTTGCGTACCCTTCCAGACACGTGTGAATAAGTCGCGTCCTAAAGTATCAGTACCAAACCAATAATATTCGTCTACTTTTTTGACTTCATACATATCGATTTCTTTTCCAGCTTTATTTACCTTCACTCCGTCAAAAGGAAGCCAGCTGATATTTTCCAATCCCTGGATTTTAGGCGGCAAATTGTTATGCCTTACATTTTGTGTGTCGAATTCCTTGCCACTGATCACCGGTCCAAGGAATGCCATGATGATCAATAGTGCCATAACGATCAAACTTACAAGCGCACCCTTATTTTTGCGGACACGCATCCAAGCATCCTGCCAGAAGGTTAAGCTTGGCTTATTAATTTCCTCGCTCTTGGCCGTATCGATTTCCGCCGGCCTAAAACGATCTTTTGGAATTTGCGTTTCAAAGTCAGCCATTACTTATTACCTCCAGACAGCCTGATGCGTGGATCGATAATTCCATAAAGAATATCCACAACAAGGATGATAAATACAAATAATGCAGCAAATAAAATGGTTGTTCCCATGATAACAGGGTAATCATTAAGTGTAATAGAAGCTACGAACTGCTCCCCAAGACCAGGAATCGCGAAAATCTTTTCAATTACTAGTGAACCCGTCATCAATGAGATTGCCAAAGGTCCTAAAACTGTTACCAAAGGAATTAGAGCGTTCCTTAAAGCATGTTTAAAGGCAATTTCAAAGAAACTCGCACCTTTAGCTTTTGCCAGCATGATATAGTCAGAACCTAAAACCTCGATCATTTCCGTTCTCATGAATCGGGCAGCGATAGCGATTGGCAGCATGGACAGAGCTATGGTTGGAAGGATTGTGTACTCAAACCCTCGCCAGAAAAGTACCGGGAACCAGCCCAGTTTTACCCCTATATAATATTGAAGTAATCCAGCGAACACGAAGTTTGGAATGGATTTACCTAATACCGCTATAAATGTTGAGCTATAGTCGACCCATGTATTTTGTCTTAGTGCCGCAAATATTCCGAGTAAGATCCCGAGAATCGTACCTAAAATCATTGCTTGTGCACCAAGCTGAGCGGAAGGGCCAAGACGGCCAACAATCATATCTGTAACAGACCTGTTATTGAATTGAAAGGAAACCCCTAAATCCCCTTGCAGCAGGTTTCCAATATACTTGGCATACTGCACAGGTACCGGCTCGTCAAGACCATATTTCGCCTTCATGATTTCCAATTGTGCCGGGCTCAATTTGTTCGCACTAGCAAAAGGCGTACCAGGGATGATTTTCATTAAGAAAAATGTTAGGGACGCAATGATGAAAAGAGTCAAAAGCATATAAAGTACCCTTTTTAACAGGTATTTTGCCATATGGGTGCACCTCCTATTTAATTTCAATTTTCCCTATTATTCGACAATTGCTCTACAGGGAAAAAGAGAGTATATCTAGATATACTCTCTTTCTATCCTCAGAATTATTACACTCTGAAATAAGAAATTGCTTCAGTTATTATTCTTCGCCTTCGATTGTTACCCACTGGAATGAGTAGTCAGGACCGTAGTTGTAGATTGCAAGCCCTTTTACATTAGGGTTAAGCAGGATGTTAGCTGCACGCTGATAAACAGGCGCTAGACCAGCATCTTCTTCAAGCATGATTCTTTCAGCTTCTTGCTGTGCTTCCCATTGAGCTTTTTCGTCAGTAGCAAGTTTGCCTTGAGCATCCTTGATCAACTGATCGTACTTCTCGTTTGAGTAACCCATTCTGTTGCTTCCACCGTCAGTGATCCAAAGGTCAGTGAACGACAATGCGTTACCGTAGTCAGGACCCCATCCAGCAAATTGAAGATCATAATCCATAGCGTTGTCACGCTCTAGACGAATTGCGAAAGGAACACTTTCAAGATTGATTGTCAAACCAGGAAGGTTTGTTTCCAACTGGTTCTTGATGTAAGCGTCAGTCTTCTTAGCTGCTTCAGTGTCTCCACCAAGGTAGCGAAGTTCTAACTTATCTACGCCAAGTTCCTTAAGACCAGCTTCCCAATATTTCTTAGCTTCTTCAGCATTGAATACAATCAGGTCGCCGTGCTTTTCACGGAAATCTTCACCATCAAGAGTTACGAAATCTTTTGGTACAAAGTAGTTAGCAGCAACAGAACCGTTGTTCAGGATGCTAGCTGCAAGGTCTTCTTTGTTGAAGCCCATTGCGATTGCTTTACGGATATTAACGTTAGCAAGCGCTTCGTTCTTCTGGTTCATCTTGATCCAGAATACAGTTGCTTCCATCCAGCTAAGCATGCGCTCGTCGCCTTCGTATGCAGGTACAAGGTCAGAAGAAAGCAATCCAGTCATATCTGTTTCGCCTGCTTCAAATGCGTTTACAGCAGAGTTAGAATCTTTAACCACGTTTACAGTGATCTTTTCAAGTTTAACTTGGTCAGCATTGTGGTAGTTAGGGTTCTTAGTTAGTACCCACTCTTCAGCGTCAGTACTTTCCCAAGTTTCCATTACGAATGGACCGTTGTAAAGTAAGTTTTCAGCATTGCTTGCGTAAGCATCGCCTTTCTCTTCAACAAACTTCTGGTTTTGAGGATAGAATGTTGGGAAAGCGAAAAGGTCTTGCCAGTAAGCGATTGGCTTTTCAAGAGTTACTTCTAGAGTCTTGTCGTCAATAGCCTTAACGCCAAGTGTAGTTACATCGTAAGGTTCTTCCTTAGAACCAGCTTCAGTGATCGCTTCAGCACCCTTAATTTTGCCACCCATCATGTATGGACCATATGGAGAAGCAGTCTTAGGGTCGATAGCGCGCTGCCAAGCAAAAACGAAATCGTGAGCTGTTACAGGCTCGCCGTTAGACCATTCTGAATCAATTAGTTTGAAAGTGTAAACCAGGTTATCATCACTGATTTCTGGCTCGCCATCTGCAAGTGCAGGAACTGGCTTGTGGTTCTGGTCAAGGCGGTAAAGACCTTCACCTACGTTGTTTATGTAAGTGAAACTTGTAGAACCTTCAGCAAGAACTGTGTCCATTGTTGGGATCGCAGAAGAATCCAACATTCTTAATTCTTGTGGTACGTTAGCAGTTTCGCCAGTTGTGCCTTCGCCATCTTCTGGCTTTTCGTCTCCAGCATTGTCATCGCCGCCGCTACATGCAGACAGGATTAACGAGAATACTAGAGTCAAAATCAATAGAAATGAAAATTTTGACTTTTTCAAGGATATGCCCCCTCTTTATTATTGTTTTCTGAAAACTTTTTACATTCCCTATTATACATAGATTAAATTAAATGTTCAATATTTTTACGCGAAAAATTTACAACTTTGAAACAATAGTAATAAATTTCCTCCTTGCATTGTGTTATAATGGTGACTTATAAGCCTTTATTAAGCAAAATCCACCGTGTAACATATTGTAATATTTGCTTTTTTTCGAGGAGTTATACACAAAATTACTTTTACGAAATAACAATATAAGGGAGAATTAGAAAAATGCGTAATAGATTTGGGAAAATTTTTTTTGGTTTTTTCATTTCACAATTATTGGTTTTGATCCTATCACTTGTCTATCAACAGAGCATTACCTTGCTCAGTTATGTAAATATCTCTTTTTACATTGCTAGCATCCTGCTTTTTACTTCGCTTATAGTCTTTACAGTTAACTCAGGTTTCTTCGACGCTATTTCATATTCTTTCCGGACTGTATTTGCCGGAAAAGAAGAGAAAAAAAAGTCCTTTACTGAAATGACGCCATTATCAGAACTCGTGACCATAAATGCAAACCCCCTGTTTTTGGTGGGGTTGCTTGACTTTATCGTGATGCTTGCAACATTGTACGTTTATTATTTATAAAATTCTGATGGTGCCTTGCTTATCCTTGAGGATTTGCTTATAATCATTGTTAATAAATCTAATCCAAAAAGAGCAATGATGAAGAGTAGTACATCTGTTCAAGGCTTTCAGAGAGTTTGTGGTTGGTGGGAACAAACAGCCTGGCAGATGGAATGGACTTTTGAGCTTCTGGTTCGAACACTATAGTAGATCCAGGCGTAATCCTGCGTTAAAGGAATCCATGCTGCATCGGCATGGGCAGAGTGACTCATTCGTGAGTAATTAGGGTGGCAACACGGACCATTCGTCCCTATATATTAGGGGCGAATGGTCTTTTTTGTGTTCTTTTTCGACTGTTTGTGGTAAATCTTATAGATTACAGACAGTAGAATAGACTATATATTCGTAGGAGGAATTTATCATGGAAACTATATTTTCAGGAATCCAGCCAAGCGGCACCATCACACTTGGCAATTACATCGGTGCAATGAAGCAATTCACAGAACTTCAGGAAGAATATAATTGTTATTTCTGTATCGTTGATCAACATGCAATTACCGTACCGCAGGACCGCTTGCAGCTTCGCAAGAATATCAAAAGCCTTGCAGCCTTGTATATCGCATCAGGAATTGATCCTGAGAAAGTAACTTTATTCATCCAGTCGGAAGTGCCGGCACATGCTCAGGCAGGATGGATGATGCAGTGCGTTGCTTATATAGGCGAGCTTGAAAGGATGACGCAATTCAAGGATAAATCCACCGGGAAAGAAGCTGTCTCAGCCGGTCTTTTAACCTATCCCCCGCTTATGGCAGCAGATATCCTTCTATATAGTACGAATCTCGTACCAGTTGGCGAAGACCAGAAGCAGCATTTAGAGCTGACAAGAGATCTAGCTGAACGTTTCAATAAGAAATTCAATGACATTTTTACGATTCCAGAGGTGCGCATCGCTAAGGTCGGAGCAAGAGTTATGTCCTTACAGGATTCACTGAAAAAAATGAGCAAGTCGGACCCTAACAGCAAGGCTTTCATCTCCATGCTTGACGAACCAAAGCAAATCGAAAAGAAAATCAAAAGTGCAGTAACCGACTCTGAAGGCATCGTAAAATATGATAAAGAGAACAAGCCAGGCATTTCAAACCTCTTATCCATCTATTCTATCTTAACCGGTAAAGAAATTGCGGAAATTGAAAAAGACTATGAGGGTAAAGGGTACGGAGATTTCAAAGGTGACCTTGCTAAGGTTGTTGTCGATGTCATCGAACCAATCCAGAAAAAATACTACGAGCTGATCGATTCTGCTGAACTGGATGAAATTCTTGATCGTGGTGCTGAAAAAGCAAACCACGTCGCGAACAAAATGCTTAAGAAAATGGAAAATGCGATGGGCCTTGGCCGTAAACGCAGATAATAATAAACGGAGCTGACACAAGGTCAGCTCCGTTTTTAGTCAAGCAAATACAAATGCTTTGTCAATTTACTTTTGGTCCGTGCTCCATTTCCCAAAGTTTTTCGAAAAAGGCCTGTCCTTTGATGATGTTTTCGCAAAATTTCTCGTGCTTATCTGACCAGCCAAACTTAGTTTCTTCATATAACTGCTCCCATACATCTTCGAATGAGCGACGCTGAATTTCTTCATATAATTCAGGCTTCCATTCAGTGAACCAGTATCGGACTTCAGCTACATTTTTTGAAGAATTCAGCTGATCCATGGCCATGAACAATAATTGCTTTAACTGTCTTTCCTTCCGGGTCAATCCACTCATTAATTCGGGAGAAGGTGATAGGATATGGAAATCTTTTAATGCACTTTGATCATTGAACCCGTATTGAATCGTATCCTGATTTTCAATCATTTCGTACACTAGCTGCTCCTGACGAGGGATGAGCCGGCTTTTTCGAATGGGAATATTATAGCCGATCGTGTCGACAGCCAGGATTCCCGTTCCATCTGATACGACGAAGCAGTAATCAAGCTGAGTCCGTTCATGATTCTTCCGCAAATAGGCCTTACGGTAAATGTCATCCAGAAGCTGTTGAGGCAGCTCTGATAAATCATTCTCAATGTAATTAAATAACAAATGGTCAATTTTCAGAAGCGGCACCTGGTCAAGCAGCTCAACGCCATCGTCCTTCCGCCATTCGTGGAAATGGCAGACATTATAGCCATTCTCTTCCCCTTCGAACCAGTTTACCCAGACATCATGAAGATACAACATGATTATTAACCCCTCACTTCAAGAAACTGTTTGTCCATCAGTATGGGCAGCACTTAGTAAAAATATTCCTTAAAAGGAAGATCAATTTATATCATCATTATGGGGCCAATAAATGCTTAACCAAATGATCCCGATTCCTGCTGGAAGGAAATAGCACTCTACTCTCCGAGATATAAAGGAAAGATACTCATCCAACCCATGGCCCGCTGTCAGCATATTTAAATAGGCGATTGCGCTGATCCCACCAGAAACCGCCAAGCCAAATCCAATCGTCAAAACAAAAAGCCTAAAAATCATAAAATTTACTCGCTTTAAAACAACTATTCACATCACTCACATACCTCACCCCGGCCTGTCCATTTTTTATCATTTATATGAAGGAAGTTGGTTAGGAAGTACTCAAAAAGGACTTAAATTCATTCAGTATAGGTTGAACAGATTTGTTTAGTTTATTGCTAGGGAGCTACTTCGGACATTTTCCGGCCGTCGGGCTTGCTATTTTGTCCGAAGTTAATCCCACTTCAGACATTTTGAGCGCTCAGACCTGTCATTTTGTCCGAACAGGTGCACTCAAATCGAAAAATAGGCAAAATAAAAAATCTACCTTTGTATGGTAGATTTTTTAACGGCGTGATCTTGGATTCAGTGCATCTTTTAGGCCTTCACCTACGAAGTTGATGGACAAAATCGTTAGTGTGATAGCAAGTGCTGGTGGAATCCAGATCCACGGCTTTCCTTGTAATACGTCTGGTTCATTTGCGAATGCAAGCATGTTACCCCATGATGGAATTTCGGATGGTACACCGAATCCCAAGAAGCTTAGTCCTGTTTCAGCGACAATCATGGAAGCGAACAAGATTGTTGCTTGTACGATGATTGTTGAAAGAACGTTAGGTAGTAAATGCTTTGTGATGACTTTAAATGGTGAACATCCGATTGAGATTGCAGCAAGGATATATTCGTTCTCCTTCTCCGCTAAAATCTTGCTTCGGACAATCCTTGCTACCCCGCCCCAGCTCAGCAAGCTGATAACCATGATCAGGATGACAAGACCATTGACTTTACCATGGAAAATTGTAGCCAATACGATTACGAAAACCAGGAATGGGAAGTTCAGAACGAAATCAGTAAAACGCATGAGCATGCTATCCACGATTCCTCCGAAGTATCCTGCGA
Source organism: Mesobacillus sp. LC4 (assembly GCF_053543455.1). NCBI lineage: Bacteria > Bacillati > Bacillota > Bacilli > Caryophanales > Bacillaceae > Mesobacillus > Mesobacillus sp. LC4. The sequence goes on along the minus strand of NZ_JBGCUB010000004.1, from coordinate 250,519 downwards.
TTGACCCTACAATTGTTCCGAAAAAGATAACGAATAATGTACAGCTAATTCCGACTAAAAGAGATACCCTTCCGCCGTATAATAATCTCGTGAAAACGTCACGTCCATTTTTGTCTGTTCCAAGCCAGTGTTCAGCAGATGGCTTAAGTGACATTGAACCAATATTGATTTTCGTAATATCAATGGTAGTAATATATGGAGCCAGGAAAGAAACAACGGTTACGAAGATCAAAAAGATCAAGCTTGTCATCGCCAGTTTGTTTTTAATAAACTTTCTGCGAGCAATGGCCCAAGGAGACAAGCCTTTTTCCGGCTTCAGGTTAATCTGTGTATTATTTGCTGTAGAAACTTCCATAGCCATCCTCCTTAATCAAGCCTGATCCTTGGGTCTACGATTCCGTATAGTATGTCTGCAACCAGGTTTCCAAACAATGTCAAGAATGAGAACATCATTGTCAGTGTCATAAGGACTGGATAGTCTCTCTGGCTGACAGAGTTCAAGAATAATTGACCGATACCAGGATAGGTAAAGATTGTTTCGGTGATGATTGCTCCACCGACCAATGCAACGATATCGAATCCAAGGAATGTAATCAGTGGAATAATTGAATTACGTAAGATGTGCTGATTGTAAATCTTTTTTTCAGGTGTGCCTTTAGCACGTGCCGTCCTTACAAAATCCTTACGGCTGTTTTCTATAATGTCATTACGCAGGAATTGCGTATAGCTTGCGGTACTCAATAAACCTAATACAAGTGCTGGTAAGAAAACGTGATGAATTCGGCTTAACCAATATGCAGCTGTACCTTCTGTCGTTGAAATATCAACAGAACCGTTTGAAGGGAACCAGCCTAAATTAAATGAGAAGAAATAGATGGCGAACACCCCTGCAACGAATGAAGGGAGGGCCAATCCAATATAGTTGGCGGTACCTATGACGTTATCGCCAAGTGTATATGGCTTCCTTCCGGCATAAATACCCATGATAAACGCTAAAACATAAGTTATTAGAATACTTGAAAAGCCTAAAAATATTGTATTTGGCAGACGTTCGCCAATGATTTCACTTGCCGGGATTTTATAACGGGTTGATTTACCGAAGTCTCCCTGCATGAAATTTGTGATCCATGTGAAATATTGAATGTGTACTGGGTCATTATAACCGAGCTTCTCGCGCATCTCCTCTATGTATGCCGGATCCGTATTGTTCGGATCGATCTCCCCACTGAGTGAGTCCCCTGGCATAAGTTTCGCCAGGGAAAACACTACAATAGAGATAAGGAAAAGCATAGGAATCATGCCGAGTATGCGTCGTAAACTGTATTTAAGCATATGCATTCTCCTTAACTGAATAGGTGGTACCTAATGATTATTGCTTGATCCACCATTCATGAGGTGAGTTAGAACCAGAAACGTCGTACTTGACGCCTTGAACGCGCTTAGCAACAGCCATAACTTCTTCTAGTTCAAGGATTGGAAGTGCAGGTACTTCTTCGTTGAAGATCTTCTGCCAGTCAGAATACAATTTTGCACGCTTTTCAGCGTCAGTTCCAACTACTTCAAGGTCAACAGCGTCTTCAAGAAGCTTTTGAGCATCTTCGTTTACCCAACGTGGGTAGTTCCATACAGATTCAATACCCCAAAGTGGTAGTGGATCCGGATCTGCACCAGTTCCCCATCCGCCATAGAATACTTCTAGAGCTGGGTCATCTTTTTCAAGCTGATCATAGTAAAGGTTAACATCTGTCATTTGAAGCTCAGACTTCAAGCCAACTTCTTCCCAATACTGAGTCATAGCTTTTGCACGTGCTTCGAAAGTTGGGTTTCCAGTTGCATAGTGAGAGAACTTAACAGTGAACTTTTCTCCCTTTGGATCTTCACGGAATCCATCTCCGTCTTTATCAACATATCCAGCTTTATCAAGGATTTCTTTCGCTTTTTCTGGGTTGTATTCATATTGGATCGGCATATCTTCATTAGGTGCAGCAATCCAGTGTGAAGTTGGGATAGGACGGTTAAGTGGCTTTCCTAATCCACTGAAGAACGCATCTACCCACTCTTCGCGGTTGATTGCGAAAAGCATAGCTTGGCGCAATTCTTTGCTTGCATACTTATCTTTGTCCATTACGTTTTTCTTGCCATCGTATTTACCAAGTTTGAAACCGATGTAGTAGTATGATAAGCCAGGGAATTTCACAACTTCAACGTTATCAAGTGCTTCGATTTCAGGAAGAACTGTTGGGTGGAATGGAGTCATGTCAAGAGTTCCATTCTTAAGTTCTCCAGTAGTAAGTGAAGAATCGATAACTTTAACAACGATCTTGTCTAAGTGCGGAGCACCTTTCCAGTAGTTTTCGTTTTTAACAAGCTCTACTGATTCACCAGGGATAACTTTTGCAACTTTGAATGGACCAGTTCCTACAGGCTTAGTGCGAACCTGCTCAGAAGCAGCCATATCCTTAGGATCGATTCCTTCAAATTCCTTGCGAGAAAGCGGGTAAGCCCAAACATTCTCAAGGTTGTTTACGCGAGCTTTGTCAAAAGTGATTTTCAAAGTATAGTCATCAACAACTTCAAGACCAGCGATCTTGTCAGTCTTTCCTTCGTTGAAGTCCTTTGCACCTTCGATTGTGTTTACGTTAGACCAGCGTTGGTGTTCTCCACCAAGAGTAGCGATTGTTTCAAGAGCGAATACCCAGTCATTAACTGTCAATTCTTCGCCATTGTGCCATTTTACGCCTTTTTCAAAAGTGAAAGTGAAAACCTTGTTGTCATCAGTAGTCCAGCTAGCGATGTTTGGCTCAGCCTTAAGGTTCTCATCATAGTCGATCAATGCATCGTCGAAGAATGCGATGATGTCATCGTCTCCGTCAGCATCGTAGAAGTTCCAGTTCAAAAGGCCTTTGAACTCAGAGCTTAAAGCGTAAGTCAATGTACCGCCATCTTGCGGTCCTGTTTCTTCTGCTGCGTTGTCTTTGTCGTCCTCTTTTGGATCAGCTGTTGTCTTCTCTTTGTCTCCTCCGCTGCACGCAGCAAGGAATGTTGATAAAACCAGTACTAGCATAGCTAGCCAAAGCAATGGTTTCTTCATGGTTTTCCCCCCGTTTTTTTATTGTATTTTTTTGCAAAAATTATTGCCCTAGTAAAGGTGGCAAGCAACTCGGTGTCCTGGCTTCACCTCCTTTAAAGCTGGCTTCACTTGAGAACACTCTGCCATCGCAGCTGGGCAGCGCGGATGGAATGGGCACCCTGTTGGAGGATTCAATGGACTTGGCACATCCCCTTCGAGTACGATCCTTTCCTTCTTCCTGCGCGGATCCGGCATTGGAATGGCTGAAATCAAAGCCTGGGTATATGGGTGGAGCGGCTCAGCATACATGCTGTTGCGATCGGCAATTTCAACCATATTGCCGAGATACATTACGCCGATCCGGTCACTCATATGCTTAACGACACTAAGGTCATGAGCGATGAATAAGAAAGTTAAGTCAAATTCCTTCTGAAGCTCTTTCAATAAATTAAGAACCTGGGATTGGACGGATACGTCAAGGGCCGATACCGGCTCATCAGCTATGATCAGCTTAGGTCTCAACGCAAGCGCTCTGGCAATGCCAATCCTTTGTCTCTGTCCGCCCGAGAATTCATGGGCATATTTATAGTAAGCATCTTCAGGAAGACCAACTTTTGTTAATAAATCCATCACTTCATTTTTCAAGTCTTTCATACTAGCATTCTTGAAGTTCCGGATAGGTTCAGAGACAATGTCACCGACCATTTGCATCGGGTTAAGTGAAGCGTAAGGATCCTGGAAGACCATCTGGATATCCTGGCGAATCGACTGAAGTGTCTTGCCTCTTAACTTAGTGATATCCTTGCCTTCAAAAATGATTTCCCCATCTGTCGCATTCAACAATCTGATGATTGTTCTACCAGTTGTTGATTTGCCGCAGCCTGATTCTCCTACGAGACCTAATGTTTCACCCTTTTTGATTTCGAATGAAATATCATCGACAGCTTTGACATTCCCAACTGTGCGGCGGAAGAATCCGCCTTTGACAGGGTAATAGGTTTTCAGATTCTTAATTTCCAGCAAATTCTCTTTTTCTGTTAAAGTTGTATTGCTCATTATGCCTTAACCCCTTCTTTTGGCATACTTGCTTCATATAGAATGCACGCCACTTCATGTCCTTGCTCGACTTCTCCAAGCTGTGGAGTGATACTTGTACACTCTGGCATTGCTTTCGGACAACGGTTTGCGAAACGGCAGCCAGTTGCAGGCATATTTTTTAGCGACGGGACGATTCCCTTGATCGAGCTTAATTCTTCTTTATCCTCATCCATCTTAGGAATGGCACCCATCATCAATTCTGTGTAAGGATGCTTCGGGTTATAGAAAAGTGTGTCAACATCAGCACGTTCTACAATCCGGCCTGCATACATAACGATGACTTCATCGCACATCTCTGCAACAACGCCAAGATCATGCGTGATCATGATGACGGACATATCATTTACTTCCTGGATACTCTTAAGCAAGTCAAGAATCTGGGCTTGGACTGTTACATCCAATGCTGTTGTAGGCTCGTCCGCAATAAGAAGCTTCGGCTGGTTTGCAATTGCCATCGCAATCATGACCCTCTGTCTCATACCACCGGATAGCTGATGCGGATACTCATCTACGATTTTCTCAGGACGAGAAATGCCTACGCTTTTCAATAGCGCGATGCTTTTCTGCCTTGCTTCGGCTTTAGAGATTTTCGTGTGGTTAAACAATACTTCCTGCAGCTGGAATCCTATTGTAAAAACTGGATTCATCGATGTCATCGGCTCCTGGAAGATCATTGAAATGTCACGTCCGCGGATTTTATTCATTTCCTTTTCGGATAGCTGTTCGAGATGAACTCCTTCGAAAACAATCTCGCCACCACGAATCTTTCCAACCCCTTTTGGAAGGAGCTGCATGACCGATAAGCTCATAACTGATTTCCCGCACCCTGATTCGCCAACAACCCCGACAATCTGCCTTGGTTTGACAGCAAAGCTTACCTTGTCAACAGCGTTGTGAAATTCGCCATCGATATTAAATGCTGTCTCAAGGTTCTTGACTTCCAGCAAAGGTGCTTCATTATGTATTGAATAGTTGCTCATTTGGACACCTTCTCACATTTTAAATAATAAAATATTCTGCAAATTCGATATATTTTAATAAAATGTTATTACAGTTTTATTACATTTGCAATACTTTTTTTTTCAATTGGGAAATTTATAATTTTTCTAACACAACAAAAAAACCCGTGGTTACTGGGTTTTTTAATATCTAAAAATTATAAAAATTTTATTAACTTTGTAAATTCAGATGAAGGAATCTTAAATGATGCTTTTTCAGTAAAATTTCTATGTTGTTTATATTGTTTTACTAATTCATAGCCAATCGCATAGCCTAGGAGCCTCGGCCTGCTGCCTAATCCAAACAGAATTTCATCATGTTCACGGTCTTTCCTTGTAATTGAAAGCTTGTTTTCAATATCTTTTTCCCAAGAATCAGCCAGTTTTTTTGTCGAATATCGCCTGCTCCAGTCCCCTGTATAAGTTTCACCGCAATTTTCGGCAACAGTATGCTCAGCTAAGCCCTCTAAGATCATTGAATCGAGAAGAGTATATTCTTCAGGGTTTTTCTTTTGTGCCTTCATCCTGCATACATGGTGGTATTCATGTACAAACAATGCCTCCAGCTCTTTCTCATCATCGATCGGGGTCAGAAAGAGGAACATTTTATCTATGAAGGATAGGCCAGATTTCCCTTTCCCTTCCCTCATTAACCTGGCATTCGATTGATCCATTGGAAAAATGAAAATCGGAATATCCGGTCCATTCCATTTTCGTTTGTATTTATTAAAAATCACCCCTATCCGATTCCAGTATGCTTCCGTTTTCAGCTCCTCGAAAATTCTTTTGTTTTTGCGATCCGGCTTGTACATGCCAAAGTTCTTTAAATAAGAGTAGACTTTTTTTGGATCATCGGCTCCGTGAAAATGGTCAAGCAGTTTTTCACACATCTTCTTTGTATTATCAAAATCAGATTCAAGCCATTTGTCTGTCCTCACAATCACATTGCATTCCCTCCACTGACTTCCTTTTTTACACTCATTTTATGAAAATAGCAGCCAATGGTTCGGAAGCGTCTTTCACACCAAGAAATTTTCCCAACATAAGATAAAAGCCAGAGAGAACCCTGGCTTTTCACTGATTGTATAGGTTTTCTATCATGCTCAAACTGAGACCAAATTTTATTCGTTAATCTTCGGGTCAAGAGCATCCCTCAGTCCATCCCCGACAAAGTTGAAACAAATGACAGTCAGCAGGATCATCAATCCTGGGGCCAGTGGATACCACCATGATTTCAAGAGAATCGTAAAATTTTGTGCATCCTGAAGCATATTTCCCCAGCTTGCGTGCGGCGGCTGTATTCCCAGTCCCAAATAGCTCAATCCTGATTCTGCCAGGATGACATAGCCTACTGCCAGTGTAGCGGATACGATGATTGGGCCCATCGCGTTTGGCAAGATATGAGAGAAAATAATCGTAGGCGTCTTCGTGCCTATCGTTTTGGATGCAAGGACAAATTCTCTCGACCTTAGTGAGAGGAATTCACCTCTGACAAGTCGTGCAGTAGTTGTCCATCCCAGGAGCGCGAAAATCAGAATCAGCTTATCAACGCCCGGCTTGAAGATCGTGACCAAAGTGATCAATAAGAAAATGGATGGAATCGATAGAATGATATCGACAAACCTCATAATTATCGCATCAACAATCCCGCCAACATAGCCCGCTACAGCTCCAAGGAAGGTGCCAATCGTAATGGAGCCCAGAACCGATGCGAATCCGACCAATAATGAAATCCTTGCTCCATATAAAAGCCTTGAAAATACATCCCTGCCAAACCTGTCCGTCCCAAGCCAATGCTCACTGTTCGGCGGCTGCAATTTTAAAAGCAGGTTCTGCTTGGAAGGTGAGTATGGGGCAATCACTGGCGCTAACAGAGCTGCAGTTATGATGATAATCAGGAAAATGCCGCCAAATACGGCAAGTTTATTTTTCGCAAATTTCCTGACAATGATCCCAAGCATTGTGTCATGCGAGGTGTTGACACCATGCAATTCAAGGCTGCCAGATTGATTTCCGGCTAGATTTGTTTTTGCCATGTTTACCTCCCCTTTAATACTCGATCCTTGGATCAAATATTGCGTACAGGATGTCCGCGATCAAGTTTCCGATGACGACGAATACTGCCGAGATGACAGTCAATCCCATCAGTACCGGATAATCGCGCTGGAACGCAGAATCCACGAATAACAAACCAATCCCTGGCCAAGTAAAGATTTTTTCAACAATGACGGCCCCGCCAATGAAGGAAGGAATCATCAGTCCAAAAATCGTGATGACTGGAATCAGTCCATTTCGAAGGCCATGCTTATAGATGACTTTGTTCTCCTTAAAGCCTTTAGCCCTCGCTGTCCTCATATAATCCTGCTTGATCACTTCCATCATGCTCGATCTTGTATACCTCGTGAGTCCTGCCATGTCTGCGGCAGCCAGAACGAATGCCGGCATGATCAAATGATGGATCCTGTCCCAGAGACTGAACGGGGCATTCAGTGTTGCCACCCCTCCTGTCGGGAACCAGTTATTCTGGACGGCAAAAACCATGATCAGGATCAAGCCCAGGAAGAAGTTTGGTGTTGCAACTCCGAGAAACGAAGTAACGGTTACTGAATAGTCAAGCTTTGAATAGGGTCTTGTAGCCGATATGACACCAAATGGAATCGAAATCAACAAGGCCAGCACTGTCGAAACAACCATCAATAAAATAGTATTCGGCATCCTGTTCATGATCATTTCGATTACTGGAACTCCTTTACGGATCAATGAAGTTCCAAAGTCCCCTTGCAGCATCGCTCCCAGCCATTTTAAATACTGGATATGGATCGGATCATTGAGACCGTACCTTTCCATGAACCGGGCCTTGTCCTCAGGGCTGATCGTCGGATCCATCATCAAGCTGGCCGGATCTCCGGGGGCCAGCTTCATGATGGCAAAAGATACGATGGTAATGCCCAGCAGCAAAGGAATGGCCATCAGTATTCGGCGAATGATATAAGATAGCATGGCAATTCTCCTTTAAAAAATAAGAGATAATAAGAAAAGCGCATGCGCCTTGGTCAGTCCCGACAAGCGCTGGAGGGCCGACCGGTGAAGTCGTTCTTTGACTTCATTGGGCGGACCGAAATCGAAAAGTATAGCCGACTGAACAGAAACGCAGAAACTGGAGACTCCGACAAAGAAGCGCTTTTTGCTTCTGCCGGCGGAGTTGAAGTTTCGGAGTTTCTAGGAGGCGACACTAGACATGCGTCTCGAGGGGCTAGGCGCAGGAGCTGGACAATTCTCAAAGTGAAAATTTATCTTTCTCAAAACTGAAAATATGAAAGGGAAGGGATTCTCCCTTCCCTCCCATTCTGATCCTATTGTTTCAGCCACCACTTGGAGATTTCAAAGAAATCATCCTTCGCATGGAATACATAGCCTTCGAGATTAGCCGGCATGACCCTGTGGACATTTGGATAGTAAAGGAAAGTGTACGGCTGGTCTTCTGCCAGCATCTTATAAATGTCGGCATATGCTTCTTTATACTCATCCTGATCAAGAATCTGCTTCGCTTCTTCCATCAGCTTATCTGCCTCCGGATTGGAGTACCAGACGAAGTTCAAGCCTTCTTCCATCTGGCTTGTATGGAAAATATCATACTGATCCGGGAATGTAGACAAGCTCCAGCCAAGGACAAGGGCGTCATAATTCCAGTTTGGAGCCGAGATTTGCTCGATGAACGCGCTCCATTCAACGATTTCAGGCTTCGCTTCGATTCCGACTTCCTTCAATTGCTCCTGAAGGACGACGACAATATCTTCCCTTACTTTGTTGCCCTGGTTTGTTTTTACCGTAAATGAGAACTTCTTGCCGTCCTTGTCTAGGATTCCGTCACCATCTGAATCCTTCCAGCCAGCCTCAGCCAGTAATGACTTTGCTTTTTCAACGTCGAATTCAAATTTAGGAACATCATCATTGTAGGCAAACGATAGTGGACTTTCCGGAACATGCGCCACTTTTCCGTCTCCGTTCATGACAGAGCTGACGATTGCTTCCCTGTCAATTGCGTGAGTGATTGCCTGACGGACTTTCTTGTCTTTGAACAGCTCATTTTTCTGGTTGTATCCCAAATATGTGTACGAAAGTGCTAGACCCGATTCAACCTTTACACCAGGGAATGATTTGACCGTTTCAATATCTGTCCCCGGAACTCCGGCTGCAAAGTGGATATCGCCAGCCTGGATCTGTGCAATCATGGCATCCATGTCAGGTACAATTTTATACGTTAGTGTATCCAGGTATGGGCGGCCTTTGAAGTAATCATCGAATGCTTCTACTTTTACATACTCTCCGTCTTTCCATTCAACGAATTTGAATGGACCAGTCCCAATCGGACTCTTCGTATTGAATTCATGCTCCCCAAGCTCGGCAACTGGAACATCCTTAAGGATATGCTCAGGCAGGATATAGTAGCTTAACGAAACTGGATAGAAGGAAGCATCCTTCTTGCTCAGCTTGAACTCGACAGTATAATCATCTACTTTTGTAACAGATTCCATTGCTTCAAAGGCAGATCCGCGCTCACCATTATAATCTGGATCTTTTGGAATGCTGAATGTGAATACCACGTCATCTGCAGTGAACTCTTCTCCATCATGCCATTTGATTCCCTTTTTCAATTTGGCTGTGAATGTCAGCCCATCCTCAGAAATATCAATTGACTCCGCCATGCTCATTGTCGGATTGAACTCGGTATCCGATGATACAAGGCTGTCATAAATGAAGCCTTCAATATCAGAGCTAGATGTATCTGTTGAATAAAGCGGGTTGAAAACGGTAGGCGCTCCAGTGGAACCAATGATCAAATCCCCGCCCTGCTGCGGACCTGAAGCCTGTTCTTCTTCTTTCTTGCCATCATCTCCAGGAGTTTCTTTTGGATCCTCAGCTTGATTTCCTGTACATGCTGTAAGGAAGATCGACAGGATCAGGGTAAGACTAATTAACAACCAGGAAGCTTTTCTTAATTTCACATTTTTTCCCCCTTAAATTTTTTACTAGTATTCTAGACAAGCAGAAAGGTGTTTCTATCTCCTCCCTTCAAATCCTGCAGCCGCCCTATGTATATAGATGGCAGGCGACAAAATGATTGCTCTTGACTTCTTTAAAGTCAGGATTCACTTGTTTGCAAAGGTCATATGCAGCAGGGCACCTTGTATGGAATACACACCCTTTGGGTGGATTTGACGGACTTGGAAGCTCCCCTTTCAGGATGATCCGCTCCCGTTTCATGACACCTTTCTTTCTTGGAATCGGCACAGCAGAAAGCAATGCTTGAGTATAAGGATGCAGCGGTTCCGCATAGAGCTCATTCTTGGAGGCAAGCTCCATCATTTTCCCGAGGTACATAACCCCTACTCTGTCGCTTATATGCCTGACAACACTCAGGTCATGAGAGATAAAGATATAAGTAAGACCGAATTCTTCCTGAAGGTCCTCCATCAAATTAATGATTTGTGCCTGAATCGAGACATCCAGTGCTGATACTGCTTCATCTGCTATGATCATTTCCGGATTCAATGCCAGCGTCCGGGCTATCCCAATTCTCTGCCGCTGTCCTCCGGAAAATTCGTGTGGATAACGGTTGATAAAAGAAGCATTAAGGCCTACCTTTTCCAATAGACTCTCGACACGTTCGTCCCTCTCTTTACCTCTGTAGATATGATGAGTATCAAGGGGCTCCCTGATGATCGATCTCAAAGTCTTCCTCGGATTGAGGGAAGCAAAAGGATCCTGGAAAATCATCTGGATATTTTTGCGTACATCCTTTCGCAGATCGCTTTCAGAAAGATGGGAGATATCCTTGCCATTGAAGATGACTTTTCCATCAGTAGGTTCATAGAGTCGGATGATGGTTCTTCCGACAGTCGATTTACCGCAGCCAGATTCTCCGACGATTCCCAATGTTTCTCCCTTATTCACCTTCAAATTTATTCCATCAACTGCTTTTATATGACCAACTGTCTTTTGCAGCAATCCGGATTTGATAGGAAAGTGCTTCTTTAAATCCTGTAGTTCAAGCAAGATTCCAGAGCTATTTTCCATTGTTTTATTTTCCGGTGATTCACTTGTTGAGATCATTTTTCCACCTCCTTGCCATCATGTAAAAAGCACCTTACAGACCTGGTACTGTATTTCCTCAGAAGACTCGGAGCTTCATTGAAACAGCGGTCAAAAGCATGTGGGCATCGTGGTGCAAAACGGCAGCCTTTTGGCAAATTCTCGGGTGAAGGAACATTTCCTTCAATGGAGGCAAGCCGTTCATGATCCTCGTCTATTGATGGAATTGAACCCATAAGGCCATTCGTGTAAGGATGGAGGGGATTTTCAAATAAATCCTCCACCATCGCTTCTTCCACGACCTGGCCTGCATACATGACGACGACTCGGTCAGCAACTTCAGACACCACTCCGAGATCATGTGTGATAATCAGAATGGATGTATTGAATTTCGTACTCAAGTCCTTCATCAAGTCGAGGATTTGCGCCTGGATGGTCACATCCAATGCTGTTGTCGGCTCATCTGCAATCAAAAGCTTCGGGTTGCAGCTCATCGCCATCGCAATCATCACTCGCTGCCGCATCCCTCCAGAAAGACGATGTGGATAATCATTGATGATCTCCTTCGCACGGGAAAAACCAACGAGTTCAAGCATCTCAATTGCCTTTTTCTTTGCCATCACCTGATTGAGTCCCTGGTGGTATGTCAGTACCTCCGTGATCTGTTCCCCAATGGTAAGCACAGGATTCAGCGATGTCATCGGCTCCTGAAAAATCATCGAAATATCATTGCCGCGAATCCTGCACATTTCCTCCTCACTTGCCTTGACAAGATCCCGGCCATCAAATTGAATCTGCCCGTCCACAATTTCCCCGGGTGGACTGGGAATCAATCGCATGATTGATAGAGAAGTAATACTCTTTCCAGACCCCGACTCACCAACCAGTGCGACAGTTTCCCCTTTATTGATGACAAGGTCCACTCCATCTACTGCTGGAATCACTGTCTTTTTCCTTTTAAAATAGGTTTTAAGATTCTTTAGCTCCAATAAGGCTGTCACGATTCTTGCACACCGCCTATCCAATTGAATTGATATAAAAAGAAATGATTTTCTGCTCAGGTGAAGATTCTGATAATTATTAATTATTAGAAACACTGTTCTTTTATTACACTTTCATTACTTTTTTTAAGAGAATATTCCGTGGACGTTTGTTAATAATATGTATTTTGAACGAAAAATACTTTTTCAGGAAAATAGATTTAGGTATTTCTTCCGTTTAGTCTCGGGGGCTTTAATCCAGTTTATAGAGGAGGGACACATGGACAGTCAAATGAAATGGGGACTATGGAAGGGTTCCTTTTACCGAAACTTGATTGCTGGATCATTTTCGGGCAATGCCATATGCCCTGCCTGCTAAATAAAAAAGCAGAAACCCAATTAATCAGGGTTTCTGCTTTAATATTTCGAGGAGCTCACCTCGAAGCTTATTATACTTCGTATTTTCTGAAAGCAATTGTGGCGTTGTGGCCGCCGAAGCCCAGTGAGTTGCTGATTGCTGCATTAACCTCTTGCTTGCGCGCTGCGTTCGGCACATAATCGAGGTCACAATCTGGGTCCGGTGTATCCAGATTGATTGTTGGCGGCAAGATTCCTTCTTTCAAAGCGAGGATTGTGAAAATCGCTTCGATTCCGCCTGCTGCACCAAGTAAGTGGCCTGTCATCGATTTGGTTGAGCTTACTGCAAGCTTGTATGCATGCTCGCCAAATACTGTCTTGATGGCCATTGTTTCGAATTTATCATTATATTCAGTGCTTGTTCCGTGTGCATTGATATACCCAACTTCTTCTGGTGCAAGGCCTGCATCGTCAAGGGCCATTTTCATAGCTCTTGCGCCGCCTTCTCCTTCAGGTGCTGGAGCGGTAATGTGGTATGCATCACCAGTTGCGCCATAACCCACGATTTCAGCATAGATTTTAGCTCCACGCGCCAATGCGTGCTCTAAATCTTCAAGGACAACGATTCCAGCTCCCTCACCCATTACAAACCCATCTCGATCTTTGTCGAAAGGCCTGCTCGCTTTTTGCGGATCCTGGTTCGTAGAAAGAGCAGTATTTGCACAGAAACCTGCGAAAGACATCTTCGTAATTGGTGCTTCTGCGCCACCAGTAACCATAACGTCTGCATCACCGCGCTGGATGACCTTAAATGCATCGCCGATAGAGTTGGTTCCAGTTGCACATGCTGTGACCGTACAAGAATTAAATCCTCTTGCCCCAAGAGTGATGGAAACCTGTCCTGTTGCCATATCAGGAATCATCATCGGCACGAAGAAAGGACTGACCCTGCGGTATCCTCTGTTCATGAACGTTTCGTGCTGCTGCTCGAATGTCTCCATCCCGCCGATTCCTGATCCGATCCATACACCGACACGAGGAGCATTTTCGTCTGTGATCTCAAGGCCTGAATCTTTCACAGCCATCAATGAAGCCGCCACCGCATAATGAGTAAATCGGTCCATCTTCCTGGCATCTTTTCTGTCTAAAAAGTTCTCAACATTGAATTCTTTTACTTCTGCCGCCACTTTTGCAGGGAAGTCATCTGCATTCAATCTAGTGATCGGACCGATTCCTGATACTCCTTCAATGATATTATTCCAGGTAGTTCCTGCGTCATTTCCAAGAGGCGTAACAGCCCCGATCCCTGTAACAACAACTCTGCGTTTCTCCATCATTATTGCATCTCCTTTATTCGTACTGTTAATTTATATAGAGTTCATATGATAATCAGTTTATTTACCCCATCGCATGGCGATCGCGCCCCATGTCAATCCGCCGCCAAAGCCAACCATTACTACGACATCTCCATCTTTTATCTTTCCTGCTTCCAATTCCTCAAAAAGCGAGATTGGAATCGACGCAGCAGATGTATTTCCGTATTTATGGACGGTCTTTGACATTTTTTCTACCGGCAGCTCAAGCCGCTGGCGAGAAGCTTCCATAATCCTGATATTTGCCTGGTGGGGAATCAGGAAATCAACATCTTCTTTTGAGAGACCGGCTTTTTCAAGTACATTGATACTGCTTTCCCCCATTTGCCTAACCGCAAATTTAAAGACTTCCCGACCGTTCATGACGATATAATCATCCTGATATAAGTGCTTTCCTCCGGAACCATCAGACCCCAGTTCAAAAGAGAGCACTCCTCTGTTCTCGGAAACAGGCCCCATGACAACCGCTCCGGCTCCATCACCAAACAGCACTGCTGTGTTACGGTCATTCCAATCCGTAATTTTGGAAAGCTTTTCTACACCTACTATTAAAACATACTTATAAGTGCCCGCCTCAATAAATTGTTTGGCTGTAACCATTCCATACATAAACCCGGCGCATGCAGCACTCAAATCCATTGCGGCAGCTTTTTTTGCACCCAACTGGTCCTGGAGCATGCACGATACTGTTGGGAAAGGCTGATCAGGTGTAACAGTCGCCACTAAAATCAAGTCAAGGTCCTCTGCTGAAATCCCCGCATTGCTGATGGCTTCGACAGCAGCACGATAGGCTAAATCCGATGTATCCATATCGTCGCCAGCAATTCTTCTTTCTTCAATCCCTGTTCTTGTCCGGATCCACTCATCCGAAGTATCCATCTTTTTTTCCAGATCAAGGTTTGTTACAACTTCCTCCGGCAAGTACCGCCCAACCCCAGTTATCCCTGCATTCATGGGATCCATCTCCTTTTATCTTGGATTCTGTCTATTTAGCTAAATTTATTATCAATTATTATGACTTGGTACTAATTTTATCAGAAACTGCTCTTCCTCTGCAACTTAAAAATTAGATTTCCGCACATGCCCTAGTCCATGTGGCCAGATCAATCATAAACTGATAGGGAAGAACAATGCTTCCTGGTCAGCTTTTGATGACCTGAAGCGATCTAAAATTAGCCAGTTCTAACCAGTTGCTCAAATCACTCATAAAAAATTTTCACAATTAAAAGTGTCAAAAAATAGAGAAATAGAGAAAGGTGGGAATGAAGATGGAGGATGAAAGAACCCGAGACCTCTTTGGTTTTAAGCTCAGGAGGGATCATGATGAGAGTTCCGATCAACGGGAACAGGGATATGATCATTTCGACCATTTCATGTTCGGCCGGTCAAGAGAAATAGAAGAAGTTGAGGAAAATGTCAACAATGACTTTCTGATTAATAAGTATTTGGGGAAAATTGATTTAGATGAAGTGATGCATCATGTAGATACGTTGATCACTTCAGCCCGCGAGCTCAAACCCCTCATGGGAAAAGTGAGACCTTTGTTTGACCACTTCATTGAAAAAAATAAAAGCTGAGGGCAGGCCTCAGCTTTTACTGTGTATGCTATTCTTTTGCAGCATCCGCTTTTCCAAGCTCATATGCTTCGTTCATTACATTCGTGAAAAGCGTGAAAAACGGCTGCAGGTTATCCATTGTCAACTCAATGCCTGCCTCCTGAAGTTTTTGCTGTGCTTCCGGAAGGTATTTCATGGCAATTTGCATGAACTCCATTGTTTTGTCATTAGTTTGCATGTCTATTGTCTCCTTTGAACGTTATTTACTGGTTAGGCAATTTACCGGTTTCTTTATAAGAATTAATATAAGTTCCTATTCTCTCCCTGAATTTAGAGTCGACTTTAGGACTGAATTTGCCAAGGGAGATTACACCGTCCTGGAAGTCGAATGACAGGTTTCCAGACTTAAGCTCCCCATTGTTGAACTTCTCGGCTGTCAGTTCATACAAGTCATCAACATGCTGGACAGTACTCGTTAATACCGTGGACTCCCCGAAATCCGATTGGTCGGAAATATAGCCGATCACGTATAAGCCTCGGTCCTTCACCTTTTCAATGACAGGTACATTATACCCATCTCCAGCAGGGTAAATGACATCAGCTCCATTATCCAATACATCGTCCAGGACATCGAGTGCCTTTTCTTGGTCATCCCAGTGGCCAACAAGGCGAATGTCTACTTTCATATCCTTATTTTCAAAGATCGCACCATCATAGAAGCCTTCCACTTCTGGCTGCCATTCATACGCTGCAATGATTCCGACCTTACCCGTTTCAGACATATGGCTGGCGACCATTCCGCCAAAAAAGCCCATAGCATATGCCTTGAAATTTAGGCTTGTTGTGTTTTTCGCCCTGGCATCTCCGTTAAAACTAATGAAATGAATGTCAGGATATTTACTTGAAATCTTATTGAAAAAGGCAGCGTATTCATTTCCATGCCCATATATAAGGTTAACTCCCTGCCGGTCGAACTCCCCCACTGCAGCCTCAACGGCTTCCTGAGAATTCATCCCTTCTTTGAAAAAGACATCCACTCCCAGACTGGATTGGATTTGCAGAAGTCCCCGATACCCTTTCGTCCCCCACACCTGATCATTAATAGTTTCAGGCACCAAGAGGCCTACTTTCTCCACCTTGTCCGTGGAAAGAGGTTGTCCGCATCCCCCAAGCAAAAGAAGGCTTAACAATATTAGCCCGAAACGTTTCAGCATCCGATGCATCTCCTTTATGCGCCACTGTGCAAAACTCTTTCATTTTCAGTGCCCGCTACATTAAAATGGAACCGATTAAAAGAATCTTTTACCATTTTACTCTTTGGAGTATTACTTTGAAAAGTCATTTATTGAAATTCCCTATCCCTTGCTGTCCTGTATCCGGTTAAATTGCTCCTTTTGCCTGCTTAACCCCTTGCTGATCTGCTCATTTTGTCCTACTGTGCTGACCTTGATGGAATTTTTGATTGCAGGTGCTGCAGCCTTATTTCTAAGGAATCCAGCACCACTGCCCAGCAGCTCTTCTGCACACTTAAACCATCGATCCTGTTCTCCGCTAGATAGTATATATTGTCCTTGAAGTCCTGACTCAGCCAGTTCCTTTATCATTTTTACAGCATCATCTATATACAGGCAATCATGCGTCCATTCCCTTGGCCCGATATCAGGAATCTCCTTATTTTCATATAAGGACCGAGACATTACTTGCTGAAAAAAGCATTCTTCCGGCTGCCAAGGACCATAAATGGTCGGCAAATAGAGTGCGAGAAGATTGGAATCACGGCTGTAAATCAAAGAGTTCACTCTTGCCTCTCTCAATTCTGCTTTTTCCTGAGCAAAATATGCCGGCAATATGACGACTGTCGGCAGCTTTTTCAAATTCCGATTTTCTAATTCACTAAGGAGTACTTCGTAAATACCATCCGTATTTTGTCGCCTCTGCAAGGATTCAAACAAAGTCACAAACAAAATGCCTTCTGCTTGCTCTGCATCCCATTCTTCCAGACTGATTTCAAGGAAATTGGCATTCCTGCCGATTTCCAAGCGTTTTTCCTCAGTAAAAGAATCCTTTCTATTTCCTTCGGTATCGACTCCATTTATCTCAACACCTTCATCAAGCAAATACCGGCACAAGCTATAACCTATAAAATCATATATTCCGAGAATCGTTGCCCTTTCCATTTTATATGCCTCCCTGAAAATACTCTCTTGTATCCTATGAATCTAAAAGTGAAAATATTTGCAGGGAGTTATAGGACTTGCTCATATTTTGTAAAAAAATGTACGATTTGGCTTCCTACTTGGAGCTTTTTTTCTGGAAGTACATAGCTTACGGTTACCGGAAGGCCATCTTTCTCCCATTCAGCAGAAAGTTCATTAAGGATGCTTGACTGCTTGTAGGCTCTGTTTCCTGATAATACATGGATGATTTTGACCGATGTTTCCTTCTTGAAGGCAGGACTGGAAGAGATTTCGTCCAGGCTCTCAAGTAGTTTGCTAATATCTGTTTCATAAGCCGCTTCAAGTTCAGCGACAAGCTTTTTATAAAAAAACTTATTCTCCTTTTCCTGCTCCAGATGCTTACTTAAAGAGAGGATTGGGTTGATTAAGATCAGGCTTCTGATTTTAAAATCACTATGTGCTAAAAGTTTCAAGGCTACAAGTGCGCCCATTCCTTCTGCAACGACATGGAAAGAGGGATTCAAAATTTCATTTCGGACGATATGGCTGCACAGTCTCATCGTTAAATCGACAGCCTTCTCACTTCCCCAATGCCTTCCATATAAATTTGAATAGAAGACCGTATACCCTTCTTTTTTCCATATGTTCAGTAATGAACGTTTACCTTCATTCTGTTTCCAGAAGCTGCTGCTGTCGTTCACAAAGTGCCTTTCGTCACCAATCGTCAGGATACCGAAACCATTTGGCCTTTCAGGATAATGGATAACATTCCATTCGGTATCCAGTTTAAAGTTCCGGCTCTCCATCTTACCATCCCCTTTCCCTAAAGATTATTCATATTACTGTATGTTATTTAACAGGAAATGAAAGGGGATTTGCCCAAATTTCTGGATTAATCCCTCCTCTTTACTACAATCTGCAACATATCTTCAAATATAATATTACCAGGTTTTAGAAAAAGAAAGTGTTCTGTGAAAACGCTTTTCAATTTATGTGAAATTCATTTATAATTTAGATGGCTTGTGGTAAGATGAGAAAAGATTTAATAATGTAAGAGGTGAAAATTGTGAAATATTTCTGGACATTGCTCTGGACATTCCTCCTGGTTCTCATGCTAAATTACGTAGCCGGCGCGATGATCGGCGTTGGACTGGACTTAGCTCAAAGTGCGATCCTGGCAGTTGTGTCAACAATCATTCTCCTTGTGTTTCCTGCTGTACTTCCAAATGGTGAAGAAAACCACCAACATTAATGTACATAAAAAAGTCATCCAGCCGGATGACTTTTTTCATTTTGATTTTCGTGTAGGGATGAATTCATAAGCGGAAAATTTCCGGCTATTGTATATAGAGTCGCTAATTGAGCAGAAATAAGCGGAGATATTCCGGTTAACTGCTTAAAATAAGACAAAATCCAACGATTTGGATGAAATAAACGGAAAAACGACCCTTATTTTTAAGAAAATAAAGATCGTTGCAAACTTAAGCGAAGTTATTCCGTTTATATTCCAAACACTATGAAATCAACATCAATTAAAATAGATATTCATTATATAACACTTAATG
Organism: Mesobacillus sp. LC4; assembly: GCF_053543455.1. Taxonomy (NCBI): domain Bacteria; kingdom Bacillati; phylum Bacillota; class Bacilli; order Caryophanales; family Bacillaceae; genus Mesobacillus; species Mesobacillus sp. LC4. Next base: position 231,252 of record NZ_JBGCUB010000004.1, on the reverse strand, counting down.
AGATATCTCCCTCGTTGACGCCAATTTCCACCTGGCTCTTCTCTTTGATCCTGCCTGCAATGATTTCTCTGGCAAGCTTGGTTTCGACACTTCTCTGGATAAATCGCTTCAGCGGTCTTGCACCGTAAACCGGATCAAATCCATGTTCAGCTAAAAATTCCTTTGCTTCATCCGTGATTGTCAGCTGGATCTGCTGGTCAGCGAGCCTTCCTTGCAAAATCTTCACTAACTTTCCGACAATCATTTTGATTTCCTTCAACGCTAAAGGCTTGAATAAAATGATTTCATCTACCCGATTCAGGAATTCCGGGCGGAAATGGCTGCGCAATTGGGCCATCACTAGATCCCTCGTTTCAGAAGAGATTTCTTCACCGCCATCCGGCCGGTCAAGCAAATGATGTGAACCAATATTGGATGTCATGATGATCACGGTATTCTTAAAGTCGACCACTCTGCCCTGAGAATCAGTCACCCGTCCATCATCCAGCATTTGCAGAAGGATATTGAAAACTTCCGGATGTGCTTTTTCCACTTCATCGAGGAGTATGACAGAATACGGGTTCCTTCTAACCGCCTCTGTCAGCTGGCCACCTTCTTCATACCCTACATATCCCGGAGGTGCTCCAATGAGTCTTGAAACGGCATGTTTCTCCATATACTCAGACATATCGATTCGGATGATATGCTCTTCACTATCGAACAATGACTGAGCAAGCGTTTTGGCCAGTTCGGTTTTACCCACACCAGTCGGCCCGAGGAAGATAAACGAACCGATTGGTCTGTTCGGATCCTTGATGCCGGCTCTTGCCCTGAGGACCGCATCGGACACTAGCGATACCGCTTCATCTTGTCCGACAACACGTTCATGGAGGATACTCTCAAGCTTAAGAAGCTTTTCACGTTCGCCTTCTACCAGCTTCATCACAGGAATACCTGTCCACCGTGAAACGATTCCGGCAATTTCTTCTTCGGTGACCTCTTCCCGAAGCAGTCTTTCTCCTTCATTCTCGCTGACTTCCAATTCCAGTGCCTTCAGATTTTTTTCAAGTGCCGGAATTCGGCCATGCCTAAGTTCTGCTGCTTTATTCAAATCATAATCATTCTCTGCTTTTTCCAGCTCCCGACGAAGTTTCTCCAGCAGCTCCCGCTGTTCCTGAACCTTTTGGATGCCTTCTTTTTCCTTCTGCCATCTGGATTTCATTGCATTCGCTTTTTCCATCAAGTTGGCTAGTTCCTTACGAAGAACCTCTAATCGTTCCCGGCTGGCATCATCTTTTTCCTTTGTCAACGCAGCTTCTTCAATTTCCAGCTGCATCACCCTTCTGGTTACTTCATCGAGCTCTGTAGGCATTGAATCAATTTCCGTACGAATCATCGCACATGCTTCATCCACAAGGTCAATCGCCTTGTCCGGCAAAAATCGATCCGTGATATACCTGTCAGATAATGTGGCTGCAGCAACAAGCGCACGGTCATGGATGTTTACTCCATGGTGGATTTCAAACCTTTCCTTCAATCCTCGTAAAATAGATACTGTATCCTCGACATCAGGCTCCTGCACAAGTACCTGCTGGAATCTTCGTTCCAGCGCCGGATCCTTTTCGATATACTTGCGATGCTCATCAAGCGTTGTCGCCCCGATGCAATGCAGTTCTCCACGGGCAAGCATCGGTTTGAGCATATTGCCGGCATCCATTGCCCCTTCAGTTTTACCTGCGCCGACAATGGTATGGAGCTCATCGATGAACAAGAGGATTTTCCCTTCACTCTTTTTCACTTCATTTAATACTGCTTTCAGTCTTTCCTCAAATTCGCCACGGAACTTAGCACCAGCTATAAGCGCACTCATATCCAGTGCAAAAACTGTCTTATCCTTCAAGCCTTCCGGAACATCCCTGCGGACAATCCTTTGTGCCAGTCCTTCTACAATCGCTGTCTTACCGACACCAGGCTCCCCAATCAATACAGGATTGTTTTTTGTCTTCCTTGAGAGGATGCGGATGACATTGCGAATTTCACTGTCCCTGCCAATCACTGGGTCAACCTTTCCTGCCCGGACTTCCTCCACAAGGTCACGTCCGTATTTCTTTAACACTTCATAAGTTGCTTCTGGGTTTTGTGAAGTCACTCTCTGGTTCCCCCTAACCTCACTGATTTTCGCTAACAGTTTTTCTCTGGTAACATTAAATTTCTTTAAAGCTGCGCCAGCTTTTGAACTCGGTATTTCAAATAAAGACAACAAAAGATGTTCGACGGACAAATAGTCATCCTCAAATTGTTTCATTTCCTTTTCTGCCTGTGCCAAAACCTTCTGCAGAGTTACCGTAATATATAATTTTCCCTGTTCTGTCCCGCTTCCAGAAACTTGCGGCTTCTTTGACAGGACATGGTCCAATTCTTCTTTATAATGATCCAGGTTAAGTCCGATACCAGTAAGCAGCGTTGCCGCCAGATTGCTGTCCTGCTCAAGCAGGGAAAGCATCAAATGTACATCATCTACTTCCTGGTGATTATGTTGAACAGCCAGGGTCTGGGCTGATACAAAGGCATTCTGCAAGCTTTCAGTCATTTTATTCAAATCCACGCCCAACCACTCCTTTGACCTTTTTTGACCTTTAATTATATTATAATAAAAATTCCCAATTAGTAAAGCCATCCGCATTGGATGGCTTTAGAAAAAACAAAATGAATTTCACCCTCAATTAGCTCTTGTCCTGCTGTTTGTTCTACAGATTATTTGAACTTAGGCATGTAAGTCCAGTGGCGGTTATGGTTGGAGTTTTCCGGAAAACGGTCCCCAGCTTTAAGCTTGATTTTCTGTGGGTTATTGACATTGCTGCCTGTTTCGCCAATTTCAATGTAAATACCATTATTCGGTGCCTTTTGTCCGGCACGAAACTGATGACTTTGACCCATTTGCCTTCCTCCTTCATTCAAGTATTCCGGCCTTTTTATTATTTGCTTATTGCAATAAAGTATTTATGCTAATTTATCCTTCCAAAAAAAAGGGTTATGCGGTACATTAGTGTGTATGAGTTTAAAAATATGCGGAGGATTCAAAACGACATGGAAAATTTTTATGACTTGTTAAAATACATATTTCTTGGTCTGTTCCAGGGAATAACAGAACCGATCCCTGTTTCATCAAGTGGGCACCTTGAAATCGCAGAGCACTTTTTCGGGCTTGAAATTAGAGGCATGAGCTTTGCACTTTTAGTAAATACTGCTTCTTTATTCGCTGTTCTATTGATTTACCGTAAAGATATCATGCGTTTAATTGTCAATGGACTTGCATATCTTAAGAACAAAGATCCAGAAGCGAAATCTGATTTTATGTTCATCGTCTATTTAATTGTTGGAACGATTCCTGCTGGTGTAATCGGGGTCCTGTTTGGGGATTTTATTGAGGATAACTTAGCATCGATTAAGACTGTTGGTTTTACGCTGTTAGTTACAGGTTTGGCATTGTGGTTGATTCGTAACCTGAGGGGCCGGAAAAATGATGGAGACTTAAGCTTCAAGGATGCCATTATTGTCGGTTTAGCCCAAGCTGTAGCTCTTATCCCTGGAATTAGCCGTTCTGGAGCTACGATCGTCGCGGCGATGGCACTTGGTATGAAACAGGAAACTGCATTGCGGTACTCCTTCCTTTTATATATTCCAGTCAGCGTTGGGGGAATGATCCTTGGGTTTTCAGACATTTTAACAGATCCATACCTTGATGAGCTGGCAGTACCATATGTCTTTGCATTCATCGCTTCACTGATTGCCTCTTACTTCTCTTTAAAATGGTTCATGAATATCATGGCGCGTGGAAATCTGAAATACTTTGCGATATACTGCTTCATTGTAGGACCACTTGTCCTCATCTTTTCTTAATACAAAACCGGCTAACTGATTTGTTAGCCGGTTTTTCTTTTTTTTCACTTTGATTTTAATCCTTTAAGATTTCCACAAGTAATGCCTTCTGGGCATGGAGGCGGTTTCCTGCTTGTTCGAATACGACGGAGTGCGCACCGTCGATCACTTCTGCCGTTACTTCTTCACCGCGGTGTGCGGGGAGACAGTGCATGAACAAATAGTCTTCATTAGCTAATTCAAGTAATTTTCCATTGACCTGGAACTGTGAAAAGTCTTTGAGTCTCTGCTCATTTTCATTTTCCTGCCCCATACTGGTCCACACATCCGTATAGATGATATCTGCGGCATCAACGGCTTCTTCTGGTGAATCTGTAATGACCAAATTAGCACCACTCTGCCTAGCAAATTCTTTACACTGAGCTGTTACCTCCTCATTCGGGAAGTATCCCTTTGGAGAAGCAATACTTACATCCATTCCGACTTTTGTGCAGGCAATCATCAGGGAATGAGCCACATTGTTTCCATCACCGATGTAAGCAAGCTTGAGGCCTTCCAGCTTCCCCTTTTTTTCATAGACTGTCAAAAGGTCTGCAAGTGCCTGGCATGGATGGTACAAATCCGTCAATCCGTTGATGACTGGAATATCAGCATTGGCGGCAAGTTCTTCAACTGACTTGTGCGAGAATGTTCTGATCATGATTCCGTCCAGATATTGTGAAAGGACCTGGGCTGTATCCGAAACAGTCTCACCTCGGCCGAGCTGAAGGTCGCTGCCATTTAAGTAAAGGGCACTTCCACCGAGTTGAATCATTCCTACCTCAAATGATACTCTCGTTCGCGTTGAGGATTTATCAAAAATCATTCCGAGTATTTTGCCTTTTAGTGGCTGGTCAAATTGTTTATTTAATGTTTTTTCTTTTAAAGTCATTGCCTTATCTAATAAAGTAAGGAGTTCCTTTGGTTCCAAATCAGCCAGTGTTAACAGATCCTTACCTTTTATGTCAATTTGAAGCTGCTGTAATGCTGTCATTCTGCCACCACTTCCTCTCTAGTTTCTGCCAGCCATTTGTCCAGGGAGCTGACACCCCAGCTCTGTGCTGTTGCACTTTTTAAGAGTACAAATAAAGTCTCCTTTTGGGTCAATACAATTTTTCGGTTCTTGACAGCCCATTCTCTCCAATAGAGGTCTCTTTCTGATTCACCTGGACAATACAAGGCTGCCACCATTTGAGGATCCTTTACTTCATCGATGTGAAGGAAATGAAAGTCTCCAGCCTGCTCCCCTGCTTCCAATAGCTCTTTTTCATCTGCAAATGCGATTGCTCCATTGACTGCTTTCCCGCTGATAGAATGGAAGCTCTTGGTCAATGCCTCTTCAAGTGTCGAAGCAATGCTGATTCCTTCCCCAGTCGAAATCATTTGCGGACCGGTCTTGGCATCCAGTCCTTTCAATGCAAAATTCGAAAAAACCGGATGTTTTACGACTGTGTATGGAGCATCGGAGTCTAGCAAAACTTCATCTTTCGACAAATTATATTTCCCAAGCAATATTTTTGTCGCTTTCTTGACTAGTTCAACGCCTGCTACCTTGCTGACGATCGGCATTGTTCTGCTTGCGCGTGGATTAACTTCAAGTAAAAACACTTCATGTCCCTTCACAATGAACTGGATGTTCATTAATCCCTTATATTTCAATTCAATCACAAGCCGCTTTGCATACTCAGCCATCTTTCGCTTTGTTTCGTTTGCGAAACTACGCGCCGGGATGATGCAAAAGCTGTCCCCTGAATGGACTCCTGTTTTTTCGATGTGCTCAATGATGGCGGGAATCAGGATATGCTCTCCATCTGATGCAAGATCAAGCTCCGCCTCTGCTGCTTCAAGGTATTGATCCACCAGGATGGGATATGAAATATTAGCTGTTGCCAGAGCAGTTTTAAGTTCCTCAGTGTTTCGGATTATCACCATATTCAAGCCTCCAATCACATAGGAAGGCCTGATTAATACCGGGTATCCCAACCTCTCAACAGCAGCCAACAGTTCACTCTCATCCCCAGCTGTTTCACCCTGTACGCGGGGAATATTCAACTTGTCGAGCAACTGATAAAATTGATCCCGGTCTTCAAATAAATCAATGGTTGCCGAACTCGTTCCCAGCAGCTTGATTCCAGCTTCTTCTAAACCTTTGGCAAGATTCAAGGCAGTCTGCCCTCCCAGCTGGACAATGACTTCCTCTATCCCCTCCATTTCAATCACATTCAGGATGTCTTCTTCTGTTAAAGGTTCGAAATACAATCGATCTGATATCGTAAAATCTGTGCTGACTGTCTCGGGATTATTGTTGATCATGATCGTTTCAACACCCTCTTCTTTAAGGGCAAAAACACCATGAACCGAACAATAATCGAACTCGATTCCCTGACCAATACTAATTGGACCACTGCCAATGACGAGTACCTTTCGTTTACTGTTTTCGACTTTTGCTTCATTCTTACCAATATAGCTTGAGTAAAAATAATTCGAGGCTGACTCAAATTCTGCCGCACATGTATCAACCATCTTATAAACAGGTGCAATGCCGTGCTTTTTACGAAGCTCTCTTACCTGCTTTTCACTACCCTTCCATTCCTTTGCCAAATAGGCATCACTGAAGCCTTTTTCTTTCAGGGATCTTAACTCAGAAGCTGATATTCTTTCGATTCCAAGCTTTGAAATTTGATTCTCTACTTCTGTTAATGATTTAAATCTGTTTAGGAAAAACAAATCTATTTTTGTTTTTTCATGGATAAGCTGGATTGGCTCACCCCGACGCAGCAGTTCGAGCAATGCAAAAACCCGCTGATCTGTCTGCTTTCCTGTTAAATCGTATAGCTCATCGACGGTAAGGCCTTCAATTGTCGGCAGCTTTAAATCAAGCGTTTTTATGTTCAGAGAACGGACAGCTTTGATAAACGCGCGTTCAAAGCTTCGATCAATTGCCATCGCTTCTCCGGTTGCCTTCATTTGCGTTCCTAAAGTCCTGTCGATTTGCGGGAATTGCTCAAACGGCCATTTCGGTATTTTCACCACTACATAGTCGAGCGATGGCTCATAGCTGGCAAAGGTATTGCCTGTAACAGGGTTGATAATTTCGGCAAGATTGTATCCGACTGCCAGTTTTGCCGCCATACGCGCGATCGGGTATCCAGTCGCTTTGGAAGCAAGCGCTGATGACCGGCTGACCCGCGGGTTCACTTCAATTAGATAGTAATTTTTGCTTTTAGGGTCGAGTGCAAACTGGATGTTGCAGCCTCCAACAATTCCAAGTGCTGAAATGATTTTTACAGCGGATGTCCTGAGCATCTGGTATTCCCTGTCAGTAAGCGTCTGTGAGGGAGCCACTACGATTGAGTCCCCTGTATGGATGCCGACCGGGTCGATATTTTCCATATTACAAATTGAGATACAAGTGCCCGCTGTATCACGCATCATTTCATATTCAATTTCTTTATAGCCGGCAATGCTTCTTTCGACCAAACATTGATGAATCGGGCTCTCACTCAGCCCCCCAGTTACAAGAGAGACCAATTCTTCCATTGTTCCGGCAATGCCGCCGCCTGTTCCTCCAAGCGTGTAAGCAGGTCTTATAATCAGTGGAAAACCGATCTTTTCAGCAAACGCAACCGCCTCTGCGACATATTGCACGATTTCACTTTCTGGCACTGGTTCATTCAACTGATGCATCAGACTGCGGAAGGCTTCCCTATCCTCACCTTGCTTGATGCTTGCAACCGAGGTGCCAAGCACTTTCACACTGTACTTTTCAAGAATTCCTTCTTCACTTAGCTTAAACACCAGATTCAAGCCTGCTTGACCGCCGAGAGTCCCCAAAATCCCATCCGGTTTTTCTGCGTGAATCACTTTTTCCACGCCTTCCACAGTCATTGGTTCAAAGTAGACTGCATCTGCAAATACATGATCCGTCATGACAGTTGCTGGATTATTGTTTACAAGGATTACCCGATAGCCTTCCTCTTTCAAGGCGATGCAGGCCTGTGTACCTGCATAATCAAATTCAGCAGCCTGACCGATGATGATCGGGCCTGAACCGATTACCAGTATTGACTTTATATGATTATCTTTAGGCATAACTGACTTCTCTCCGCTTTCTGTATTTGACTGTATTGATGAATTCTCCAAATATGAATACACTGTCTTCAGGCCCCGGACTTGCTTCCGGATGGAACTGGACTGTCATCAGCGGCCATTGCTCATGGTAGAGGCCTTCGATTGACTGATCATTTTTATTGAAGAAACGGATCTTCAATCCTGTGCTCCCGATGCTATTTGGATCGACTGCATAGCTGTGGTTTTGAGAGGACATGAATACCCGGTTGCTTTTCATATCGTAAACAGGCTGGTTTGCTCCTCGATGGCCAAAGAGCATTTTTTTAGTATCGCCTCCAAGTGCGAGCGCTGCCAGCTGATGCCCTAGACAAATCCCCAATACAGGAAAGTGCTCGATTACTATCCTGATCTCTTGCAACTGCCCGAACAATTCCTTCGGATCGCCTGGTCCATTTGATAAAAGCACACCATCAGGCTTCAAGGCTGCAATTTGCTCAAAGGTATAATTGTACGGAACAATTGTCACGAGGCAATTTTGTTTTACCAGATGGTCAGCGATGGATTTCTTAAAGCCATAATCAATTAATACGATGTGGGTGTCACCAGAACCAATCGTTTCTGGTGCCTTCGATGATACCTCCTGCACTTTAAGACCATTCATACTGTCACAGGTGGATTCACAAACGCGTTCACTTGATAATTTGGCAGGCATCGTCCCGTTCTGGCGGATGGATTTTACGAGCTCCCGCGTATCTATATGCTCCAGCATGGGAATATCCCATTTCTCCAAATACTCAGTGAAGCTATGCTGCGCTTCATAGTGATAAGCTGTTTTTGCAGCTTCAAAGACAATTACTGCTGCAACATGGGGCTTTTTGCTTTCAAAGTCATGCTCATTGATGCCATAATTGCCGATCAGAGGGTAGGTGAATACAATGATTTGATTTTTATAGGAAGGATCAGTGAGAACTTCTTGATAACCGGTCATCCCTGTAAAAAATACGATTTCACCAGTAATTCCCTCTTCAGTTAACGACCCATGCAAGTGCCCTTGAAATGTCTTGCCGTCAGCCAGATGCAGATATCCTTTCATCAGACACATCTCCAAACGTATATTTATTTAATTAATTTTATTTTTATACATTTACTGCTAAAAAAATTTATACTGTTACCTTATAGTTACTTAGTGTTGATTTCATCAATGACACAGCCTCTTCTACCTCTTCCCTTGTTACATTCAGCGGCGGAAGCAGACGGACTACCTTTTCTCCTGCAGACAGTGCAATCAATCCAGATTTCCTCAATTCCGCAAGAACTGGCTGGGCTTCAACAGTCAGTTCAATTCCGGCCATCAATCCGATTCCACGAATTTCTTTCACTATTTCCATCCAACCCACGCTCTTGTGGAGCAGGTCAAATAGTAGTTTACCCTTGCTTGATGCCTCTTCTAGGAATTCATTGGTAAATACTGCTTCCATAACGGCCAATGCTGCTGCAGTGCTTATTGGATTTCCGCCAAATGTCGATCCGTGGCTTCCTGGGCCAAAAAACTCTGCTAATTCAGCTTTGCCAATTGCCGCTCCTATCGGAAACCCATTACCAAGACCTTTGGCAACGGTGATGATATCGGGTTCAATCCCAAAATGCTGAAAGGCAAATGGCTTCCCTGTCCGGCCGACCCCGGTTTGGATTTCATCGATTATAAGCAGGACTCCGTTTTCAGCACATAAACTTGCTGCTTCTTTTATAAATTCGTTGGTAACGACATGGATGCCGCCTTCACCCTGGATAATTTCAAGCATCACCGCAGCTGTATCCTTATCAATTTCAGCTTTTAGTGACTCCAGATCATTGAATGGCAGATGGATAAATGTTTCAAGCATTCTTCCGAACCCTTGCTTGATTTTTTCCTGGCCGGTCGCAGCCATCCCTGCAAAGGTCCTGCCGTGAAAGGATTGCATGAAAGTAATGATTTTCCCCCTGCCCGTAGCTTTCCTTGCCAGTTTAATAGCTGCTTCGTTTGCTTCAGCACCGCTATTGGCAAAAAATACACAATCTAGGCCAGTTTCTTCTGCGAGCTTTTTCGCTGCTGCTTCCTGGATGCTTTGCGGAAACAGATTGGATACATGCCAGAACAATTCCAGCTGTTTCTTGACAGCAAGTTCAACTGCCTCAGGGCGATGACCCAAATTGCAGACACCAATACCAGAAGTAAAATCAAGGTATCGTTGACCGTCCTTTCCATAGATAATCGTCCCTTCTGCTTTGTCAGGCTCTATTTCCCATCGTTGATAGGTCGGGAATAAATGGCTCATTCATACACCTCTTCTTTTGTGGCAATCGCTGTTCCCTGCCAGCAGTTATTTTTATAGAATTGCTTTTTGCCAGAAATAATCATGACAGTGTCGACTCCCGCCTTTGTAGCTGACAATGCAGACATAACCTTCGGAACCATTCCTCCATAGATGCTCCCATCTGATATATAGCTTTTAATTTGACTTTCCGACATTTCGCCGACCAGCTCTCCCTTTATCAGAATGCCGTCCACATTGGTTACAAATGCACAGCGTTCAGCCTTTAATGCTTTCGCAATCGAGGCTGCTGCATAATCACCATTTATATTAAGCTTGCTGCCATCCTGAGTGATTCCGATTGGAGTAATCACGGGGATATAGCCATTATTAATCGACATCATAATCAAGTTTGTATTCACATGGGTAATGGTTCCGACGAATCCTAAACCCTGCTTATCAATAAACTCTGCTTGAAGGCATCGGCCATCACTTCCATTGATGCCGAGAGCATGGAAATCATGCATCGACAGCATGCTGCAAAGCTGCCGGTTCGTCTGTCCAGACAGTACCATTTCAACGATTTCAATGGTCTTTTCACATGTCACACGTAGACCCTCTTTGAATTTTGTCTCGATTTCAAGTAACTCAAGCATCGAATTGATCGCTGGCCCTCCACCGTGAACGATGACAGGGTAAAGTCCGTCCTCGATCAATTCTTTAAGACTATTAAAGAAATTGTCATTAAGGTCCTTAAGAACACTTCCACCACATTTAATGACCACCGTTTCCAATGAATCCGCTCCTTTACGTCCGATAGCTTGCATTTATTTTCACATAATCATAGGAAAGATCGCAGCCCCAGGCCATTCCTTTCCCTTCTCCCAGATGGAGGTCGACGAATATTTCGACCTTTTCATTCATCAGATATTCCCTCGCATGATCTTCATCAAATGCAATCGGTGTACTATTTTTAAGCATAGTAATTTCTCCAAGGGAAATATCAACATTTTTGGGATTTACGGATGCTCCACTCTGGCCAATTGCCCCAATAATCCGTCCCCAGTTCGCATCTGCGCCGTAAACTGCTGTCTTGACGAGGTTGGAGCCTGCAATCTGTTTTCCTATCATGCGCGCTTCTTCATCAGACATTGCACCAGATACCGAGATTTCTATCAGCTTAGTTGCCCCTTCACCATCCTTTGCAATCTGTTTCGCAAGACTAGCACAACTTTCTTTTAACAGTTCTACAAAAACTGCCCAGTCTTGATGGGTTGGATCCAACGGTTGATTCCCCGCAGTACCATTTGCCATCACAAGCACCATATCGTTCGTAGATGTATCTCCATCAACTGTGATTTGATTGAAGGTTGTGTTCGTTACCTCTTTTAGCGCGGCAGTAAGATGTTCACTTGAGATTTTTGCATCTGTTGTCAAGAAGCCAAGCATTGTAGCCATATTAGGGTGAATCATCCCTGATCCTTTCGCTGCTCCCCCTATACTAATTGTTACCCCATCAATTTCAGCAGAGTAACAGCAGCTTTTCATTACCGTATCCGTTGTCAGGATCGCTGTTTGGAAATCCCTTGCATCCTCAGTTGCTTTTCCAACTGACAGCTTCCCGATACCACTCTGAATTTTATCCATTTGCATGAATTCACCGATGACACCAGTTGATGCTACAGCGACATGATGTTCAGGAATCCCGAATTTTTCTGCTGCCAGAGAACGCATTTTCAATGCATCCTGATACCCTTGTTCTCCGGTACAAGCATTCGCACATGCACTGTTGACAATGATTGCTTGGAGTACCTGTTCCTTTGCTATGCTTTCCTGTGTAACCACCAATGGAGCCGCTTGGAAATGACTCGTCGTGTAGACAGCGGCACAACTCGCCGGCTTCTCGCTTACAATCATACCCAAATCGTGCTTGGCATAGCGCAGCCCTGCATGTACTCCACCGCACTGGAACCCTACTGGCGTTAAAATGCCTCCATTATGGATGATTTTAATTTTCTTCTTATCGGTCATTGCCTGGTACATATTATCCTCCTTTATGGATACAGTGGTATCATTTCCAGTCCTGCACTTTCCTCAAATCCAAACATGATATTGGCATTTTGGACCGCCTGCCCTGCAGCACCTTTCATGAGATTATCAATCACTGAGACAATCGTCAGCCTCCCAGTCCTGCTGTCTGCATGCAACCCAATATCACAGTAGTTCGATCCCTTGACCTCTTTTACGGAAGGGTACACCCCATTCTTCCTAACTCTTATAAAAGGGTGGCCATCATAAGTTTCTTCATATAAATCCAGCAATCTAGAAGTATCCGATTCTTCTTTTAACTGGACATATATTGTGGTCATAATTCCCCTCGTGATCGGCATTAAGTGAGTGCTGAAGGTAACGGTTACCTCGGCATCATTCCATAGGCTAAGCTGCTGCTCGATTTCAGGGATATGCTGATGTTCGTTCACTTTATAAATTTTGAAATTTTCATTCAACTCTGCATATAATGTTCCAATTGACGGAGACCTGCCAGCACCGGAAACACCAGATTTTGCGTCGATAATGATACTGTTTGAATCAATCAGTTTTTCTGAAAGCACAGGAGCCAGCCCGAGGAGAGCTGCAGTCGGATAGCAGCCAGGGTTCGCCAGCAGGTTGGCATTCCTGATTTGCTCCCTATTCCATTCGCTAAGCCCGTATACTGCTTCATTCAGAATAGAAGCAGGAACTGATTCATGCTTATACCAGGCTTCATAGGCTGCTGCGTCTTTCAATCTCAGGTCACCTGATAGATCAATAACTTTAATGTCCTTATTGAAAAATGATTGTGCAAGCTTTCCGGAAACTTTTGAAGGAGTTGCCAAGAAGACAATGTCTGCTTCCTCGGCGATTTTGTCAGTTTCAATCTTGGTGAGGACCTTATCAAATATTCCGGTTAAATGGGGATATTCTTCTGAAACAGGTTTTTCATCCCTTGTCGTGTGGATTGAATGGATTTTCATAAATGGATGATTTGCAAGGATACGAATCAACTCTCCGCCACCATACCCTGTAGTACCGATGATCGCTGCCTTCACTTGAAACCTCCTTTTCAACTTTATGTATAAATAACCATAAAAATTTATAATTATAAATAAATTTCTTTTTATTATAAGAACAAAAGAATCAAAACGCAATAGATTTATTAACAATTATGTGAACAATTCACAATTTTATTGCTGGCTTTGTATGATTTACAATATAATTATATTAATATCAGATACGGAAGGGAGTATAAAAACTCCTCTTAATAAGGTGGAATTCATATGTTGACTGCAACAACGTTGTCACCAAACTTGAATAAGCTTTTTGAAAAGGTTCACAGAATCAAGAGTATTGACAAAGGGCGCTTCCTTTTTGAAGAAGGCAATATCGCAGAAGAGTTATACATTATCCAAAGCGGTAAATTTCAGATCAGCAAAATGGTTCCAGATGGCCGCGAGTTGACTATCAGGATGTGTTCAGCTGGAGAATTAGTTGGCGAGTTGGCTTTGTTCAGCTCGGCATCTCAGCATATACTGAATGCCCGTGCCTCCGAAAGCGGGACAGTGGCAGTGATTCCAAAGGAAAAGTTAGAGATAGAAATTGAAAAGGATAGCGGGCTCGCACTGGAACTCGTAAAGTGGCTATCCCTGCAGCATCGCAAATCGCAAACAAGGTTCAGGGATCTTGTTCTTCATGGGAAGAAAGGTGCTTTATACTCAACGTTAATCCGGATGGTGAACAGCTACGGAGTCAAAACTGAAGATGGCTTGAAAATCGATGTATCGCTGACGAATCAGGAACTAGCAAACTTCTGTGGTACATCACGCGAAGTCGTGAACAGATTATTGAGCGAACTGAGGAAAAGTAACATCATTTCCATTGATAAAGGATTCATAACCGTCCATTCCCTCAATGTGCTCAAGAGAGAGATAGATTGTGAGAACTGTCCGGTTGAAATATGTAATATAGAATAGCAAAAGCCGCCAGAAATTACTGGCGGCTTTTCTTATGATCTTTTTTACAAAATCGCAAAAAGCATGATGATAAAGAACAGGACGGCGTTGACGATTTCGTATATCCCTACCTTCATGACAGAAAGCGGTTTTCCATAAAATACTACAGCTCTGATTAAGCTTGGCACTGCGGCCACAGCGACTATGAACTCACCGGCTGCAAGCCATAGAACAGGAACCAAAAGATGATATGTCCAGGAAATCCATTTGAATTGGCTGTTCTTCTTTTCGCGAATCATTGTTTTTACGTAGAATGTACTTCCGGTGAAAAATAGAATGCTGGATGCAAAGACCAGTAGTGAATTTTCATTGATTTCCCCGTTTGGCAGATAGCTGCTGGCCAGTCCGGCAATAGAAAAGACAACAATAGCACTTAAGTCATTCAGGAGGGCACGGTCTTTATTTTTTGCAGAGAAGTACGCATTGATCACGAAAAACGGGATCATCGCAAGACCAAAGCTGACAATGCTTGGCGTTGTGAACAATGGAACCATCAGGAACGCAAGCGCTGGTGTTATATAAATAAGCGCCCATTTACGATAGAATGGAATTTTCTTTTTCTTGAACATTAACAGAAGCGGATATGTTCCTAAATATAGTAAAAGCCATCCGATAAAAAACGGGACATGCTGCCATATTATTTCGCTTGCTGCTGCTCCCAGCCAAAAAGGGATGATCAGCATCGCCCAGGCACCATGCTGTTTTGGCATAAATAACTTCATGGATGAACACTCCCTTATGTTTCTTACCTTAAATATAGAGCAGATGAAGGGATGAATAAGTGAAACACATCACATTTTCTCCTGTAAAAACCCAACCGACACCGAAATGTCAAAAACCCATTCAAGTAAAACATATCTCTTATAATAAAGCTCGAAGCGCCATTCAGGGATTTTACTTAAACAGGGGTATCATGACCCCCTCAAGTGTAGTACACTTGAGGGAATCGTGAATGAAGGGGTGATCACTTGAAAAACGAAATGAATCAATTATTTAAAGATCAACGGAGCGTACATGTTCTGTATTCCTATAACGAAACGGAGAAATACATTGAACAGGCTATTGATTTTATAGAAGATGGTATTTTAGCGGGAGATTATGTTATTTTCATAGAAAATGAACCTCTTTTCCGCTCCATTCACAAGAAGCTTAAATCGCGATTAACGGAAGATCAAATGAAATTTGTTCATAACGTAAACAACTTCGACTTTTATTACTCCAGTGGCAGTTATCATCCTCCAGCAATCCTCGAATACTTTAATAAAATGGTTCAACCGTACATAGAAAATGCCATCCCCTTCCGATCCTGGGCGCATGTGGAGTGGGCTACTATGAAAGATCCACTTCATATAATTGAAGATTTTGAAAGAATAGTAGACGAAGCTGTAAATTCACTGTCTTTTCCACTGATTTGTGCATACGAAGGAGCGAAAATGCCTGACCATCTTATAAAAATTCTAATGGAAACACATCCTTATGTCTTAAGAGATGATAAGTTCAGTATTTCCGCTGAATACCAGGCGACAGCTGATTTAATATAAGACAAAAACGCTTAGGTACCCCTAAGCGTTTTTTTTGTCGCCTTTATATCAAACCTGGATAATTTGCCAAGCTCTATACAATTGGTTCCTCAAACTAAAACAGCCTTCTACATTCAGCCTCTTCTTTCAAATTGAAGCTTTAAAAAGATCTTTTTTAAATATAAGTGCGGTTTTAGTAAATAATAAATTTCCTTGGTGAATGCCAAACTCAATAGAAATAGGAATACAACAATAAAATGCACCTTCGAGAGAATGGAGACATCCATGACCAGACTCATGTCCGGCTGCAGTTGCGCTAGGCTGATGAGCCATCTTAACAGCAATACTGGTTCGTAAGCTATGCTGCTCGAAAGCACAATGGCAATGCCGGTTGCTGTGCTGGCAGCCATAAGTATTTTGACGATGCCCAGCAGAAGCCTTCCTGCTTTCGAACGTGTTCCTTCTTCTCTTGATGCATCGTACTGCCAGACTAGACCCATTGCCACAATTGCCACAACCGAGTATGGATACACAATCCATAAGAAGATATGCAGCATTTCCATCGCTCTCACCTCACACATATGTCACAACCTGAACCCCATTAACATTCTAACTGGGTAAGTATGAAGTGACAGTGACAAAAGTCGCCGTATATGTCTAAAATAAGAACTTTTCTTGCTAAAACCTGAAATAATTAAAGGAAAACACCTAAAGTTTATTTAAAAGGTGTGTTGTAATCCAGTCTGCTCCATGCTCCATATTGAGAACAGGGACAGCTGTATCCTTCAACATATTCACCAATTCCGGGTCCCGGCATAAAACAACCTGGATATTTTCCAGTTTTCCCAAGAGCTCTATATCATTCTTATCCCTAAGGATTACGGCCTTGGGATATGACTCATGCTTATGGCCTTCTATTAAAATGACATCGGGGTTGAAGAAGGATAGCAAATCTATTTCTTCAGGAAGCGACCAAGATCCGCTTTCGGCCTGGATGACCAACCTGCCTCCACCTTCGACAAGTGAAACAGCAGCCCCGGCCATTACATGCTTACCTGAATCCTTTGATTCAACAACCTCCGGCCTGCCACCATGACCATGATGCTTGATGGTGGCGACCTTCAGACCTGCTGCAGTCATTTGCTGGATCAATGTTAGGCTCAGCGTGGTCTTGCCGCTGTTTTGATACCCTGCCAACTGGAACAGCAATGGTTTTACCAAGGCCATTCACTGCCCATATGGTCTTCGAGCATCAGAACCTCCACCTCTGTTCCTTCCTCAAAGCCTCGTGTACCTCCAGGAAGGATCATGAGGGAGTTAGCACCAGCCAGGCTCATGATGATATTCGATTTATCCAGGCCGCTAGGTGTCACTACCAGCTTGCCATCCTGTATGCCAGCGGCACTTCTAACAAATCTGGTAAAAGGATTCGCCTTAGGGAAATTGGCATCAAGAACCGCTTTCTCCTTCCTCAAATGAGGCTTATCAGAGAACAGCATCATCCTTATGATTGGACGGGCGAACAATTCAAAGCCAACATAGCATGCTGACGGGTTTCCTGATAGACCAAACAATAACTTTCCATCAAGCTGCGCAACCGTAGTGACGCTTCCCGGTCTCATCGCAACTTTGTTGAACAACACTTCTGCTCCCAGTTTTGCATAAATCTCAGGCAGATAGTCGTAATCTCCTACGGATACCCCGCCAGTTGTAATGAATAAATCGACTTCCTTAATCGCGTTGCTTACAGCATCGAAGCATGTGTCAAAATCATCCGGCAGCTGGCCAAAGTATTTCACTTCAGCTCCTGCCCGAAGGATTTGAGCGGAAATCATATAAGAATTGCTGTTACGGATTTTCCCAGGTTCAAGCGGCTCATGTACATCAAGCAATTCAGTTCCTGTGGCATAAAGTCCGATTACTGGCTTCTTCGAAACTGGGACTTTAGCATATCCAAAAGTAGCTAGCATTGCCTGAATACCAGGATTGATGAACGTACCTTTTTTAACAAGCACTTCGCCTTCCCTGGCATCCTCTCCACGATAAGAAACATTGTCCCCTTTATTATGCTTCCGCTTCGTTTCCATGTATTTTTTACCGTCCCGCTCGACTTCCCTTGCTAATTCCAGCATGACGACAGCATCTGCACCAACAGGCATCTGGGCTCCTGTCATGATTCTGACCGCGTGGAACGGGCCAAGTTCTTTATCCGTCAGCATACCTGCTCCGATATGGTCTACCACTTCAAATTCAACAGCATGATTTTGAGAGGCTTCCTGAGTATCGACAGACCGGATTGCATAGCCATCGTATGGCGCCCTGTCAAAATGCGGCACATCGCTGGTAGCTTTCAAGTCTTCAGATAGATAGCGTCCAAAGCTTTCATTGATTGAAACATATTCAGTGGAGCCTTTTTTCTTATGCTCCATCACTCTCTTAACTGCTTCCCCAATCGGAATAGGGTTTCTTTTTTCTAACATATGATCAGCTCCTATAGCAGGCTTACCTTCTAAATTTACCCTTTTCATTATAAGAGTAATGGAAAAATGAAAACATAACAAACCTCACAGTATTCTCTCATAAAATCTACTGAAAATATGTAGATTTTTTGTGAAGTGTGATACACATCACCAAGTAGTAAATCCATTTCCTTTATGATGAGTATGTAAACAGTATTAAATAATTTACTGGAGGTTTCTCATATGAAAATGCCTTTTGATCAAAATTCTTTAGTTAAAGATATTGTCAATATATTCCCGCAATCAAGTGATTTATTCAAGCAAAATAGGCTTGATTTCTGCTGTGGTGGAAATCGTCCTCTTGCTGAAGCGGCAACTGAACAAAACCTTGATGTTCCGGCAATCATGGCCGCACTAGAGGAGTTATACCGTAAGCATAATGGCAATGCAGAAAGCATGGAAGTCTGGACTGAAACTGATTCTGAGGAATTGATCGAACATATTAAAAACAAATATCACCGCGAGCTTGAAGAAGAGTTAAAACTGCTCAGCCCGTATGTAACGAAGGTAGCGAAAGTCCATGGTGATCGTCACGAAGAGCTGTTGAGAGTCTATGAGCTCTTCTATGAGTTGAAGAAGGAGCTTCTGGAGCATACAGCAAAAGAAGAAGCGACTGTATTCCCGCTATTGCTCCAGCTTGATACCGCCAACCAGGAAAAGCGTTCCGAAATGATCGCAGAGATCACAGAGCTTGAGAAAGAACACGATCATGCTGGCTCAATCCTGAAAGAATTGCGGGAAATCACTGCTGACTTCAATCCGCCACTTGATGCATGCGGAACATATCGTTTAGTTTACAAGCGTCTGGAAGCACTGGAAGCACACACCTTTATGCATGTTCATTTAGAAAATAACATTCTGTTCCCAAGGTATATTGCTTAACTAGGAGCACTTGAAACAAATGGCCCCATCTCTCAAGATGGGGCCTTATTTCCGTTCATTTACAATGCACCTGAAAACAGCCGGGCGAACGATTCTTTTGTTCGCTCCCAATATCCCCGCTTATGATATTGAACAGGACTGATTTTCTCCGACTCTTCAAGATCCTCTTCATAATGAGCCACAAGGTCCCTGATCGAACTTGTGCCAAACAAGAAGACATTCACTTCAAAATTAAGATGGAAACTCCTCATGTCCATATTGGCTGTCCCAATCGATGCAATATTCCCGTCAACAATGATGACCTTCTGGTGCAAGAACCCCTTTTTGTAGGAGTAGATTTCAGCCCCATTCCGCAGGAGCTCCGAAAAGTATGAGCGGCTTGCATACTGAGTCAGATAACTATCATTGATTTCCGGTACCATGATCCTTACCTCTATACCTTTGGCTGCCGCAACTCTCAGTGCCGTCCGGATTGCTTCATCAGGAACGAAGTAAGGAGTTGCAATCCAAATTGATTTCGTCGCACAAGACATCATTGTATAGTAAAAATCACTCATGATTCCTTGCTGCGTATCTGGTCCGCTTGGCACCACCTGGATCGCACCATCGAGCTCACCATCTTCATGGATTTTTTTCACTGCACGATGATCTTCCAATACATCCTCACCGCTAATATATTCCCAATCCAGCAGGAACACATTGTGAAGGGTATAGACAGCTTCTCCAGTCAGCATCATATGTGTGTCCCGCCAGAATCCGATCTTTTCATCTTCACCCAGGTATTCGACACCGACATTCAAACCGCCGACAAAACCGATTTCTCCATCGATGACGACGATTTTCCTATGATTTCGGAAATTGAATTTCTGGTTGAAGAAGCCATACTTCAACGGGGAAAATGGAGTCGCTTTTATACCTGCATCCTGCATGGCCTTTAAATCTGCTGCAGCAATTTTCATGCTGCCAGCGGCATCAAAGATAAACAACACCTCGACTCCCTGCCGCGCTTTTTCAATCAAGATTTCGATAATCTCCCTGCCAAGCCTGTCTGATCTGAAGATATAATATTCCATATGAATGAATTTTTCAGCTTTACGAAGCCTCATTTTAATTTCCGCAAAAGTCTCTTCGCCATCTTTCAGGACTTTTGCCCGGGAAGCAGTTGTAATCGGAGTCAAAGTTGCGTTTTTCGCATATTGTGCAAAGCACTGCTGGTTCTCTATTAAAAAAGAAAGGTTCCTCGACTCTTCCTTTCTCATCAGTTTCTCCCATTGCTCCCGGTCACGCATACGCTTACTCTTATACAAGTAACCTTTTATATACAACTGACCTGAAAACAAATAGAAGAAGTAACCACCCACAGGAAACAGCATCATGACATACATCCACATCAGAGTGTGCTGAGCCGAACGGTTCTCAAGCATCAATGAATACATGCTGATCATGATAATCATCGCATAAGTCGTTAAGGCTGTTAGTTTGATTGCCTGGCTGTAGCCGGTGAAAAATACAATATAAAAACATACCATTAAAATAAATACAAATAAAAATTCAAGTCTTCTCTTTAGCATCAGCATTCTCCAACAAATTTATAGTAGATTTATGTATACCCTAAATTCATTTGATTGGAAACATAGTATGCCCCAATATACAGCAGCAGGAAGCAAACAAGTTTACGATAAGAGCTTTTCTCAAAAAAAAAAAAGACCCCCGAAGGAGTCTTAGCCGCCAATATAGGACATTTCGATTTTCTTTCTGTTCGCAACTGTTTCAGCTGTTCGTTCATCCGAATAGCGGTCTGTTCTATGATTCCAAACGTCAGTAATGCGGGTGCGGAGTTCATCATCTGTGGCACCAGCGCGCATGAAGTCGCGTATATCGTGGCCATTTCCATTGAACAGGCAAGTGAAGATCTGGCCGTTCGCTGACAAACGTGACCTTGTGCAGCTTGAGCAGAATGACTCTGATACCGATGAAATGAAGCCGACATTAATATCGGTACCTTTATAGCGGTATTTCTTAGCGACCTCACCGAAATACTCAGGATCAACCGGTTCCAATTCATAGTGCTGGCTTATAAGGTCATGAATCTGTTTCTTGGTGATGACATCGTCCATCTTCCAGCCGTTGGTGCTGCCCACATCCATGTATTCAATGTAGCGAAGCTCCAAGCCTGATTTTTTGCAGAAGTCGGCCATTGGTAGAATCTCAGTATCATTGAGTCCCTTTTTGACAACCATATTGATCTTAACGCCCAAGCCAGCTTTCTTCGCTGCCTCGATCCCTTTTAATACAGGTCCGACGCCGACATTCCGTCCATTAATTTCGCCAAACAATTCATCTTTAAGACTGTCCAAGCTGATATTGACCCGCTTCAGGCCAGCAGCATACAGCTCCTCCGCATGCTTAGGCAGCATTACGCCATTGGTGGTCAAAGCGATATCTTTCAATCCTTCGATGTCATTCAGCATCCTGACAAGAATCGGCAAATCCTTGCGCATCAATGGCTCCCCGCCTGTAAGCCTGATTTTTTCCACCCCAAGCTCTATGAATAACTTTGCTACCCGTTCAATTTCTTCATAAGACAATAACTCGCTTTTAGGAAGAAATACAAAATCAGGGCCAAATATCTCAGCTGGCATACAATACTGACAGCGGAAGTTACATCGATCTATAACAGAAATACGCAAATCGCGGAGCGGTCTATTTAATTGATCTTTTATTATGTTTTTCACCATTATGTGTCAACTCCAATTATAGAAGTGATGATTACTGACATTGTAACAGCAACATAGATTGTTCACTGTTAATATTCTCACAGTAACATTTTTAGTCTTCTATTAGAATAGTAGATTTCATCCTTATGTCTATATTACAACATATAAACTGCCTGGATAGTGTTTTTATGCAGAAATGTCATGATGTTGTCAAAAATCTTTGGGAAATGTAAGCGTCTACGTGTGTTATCAGCGTTATAAGCCCAAAATTTCCTGGTAAAGCAAGAAAAGACCGCATCATGGACGCAGTCTTTCAAAAGCTCATTTTTTTTCCATGGTCATTTCACTGAACATGCCAACAAAGTTCTTGAGTTCGCCTGCCTCATTTTTCACCATGCTGATTGTCAGGAGTTCAGGATAAATCAATCCGTTTTTCTTCTTATTCCAAATCTCCCCCTGCCAGGATCCCTTTTCCGCTATCACTTTCCACATCTCCCTGTAAAAGTCTTCCCCATGTTTTCCGGATTGTAGAAAACGCGGGTTTTTCCCAATGACTTCTTCTGCATTGTAGCCAGTTACAGTCGTGAATGCTGGATTTACTTGTTGGATCGTTCCTTTTACATCTGTAATCATGATTCCCTCAGCCGTGTGGTCGATGATATTTTTAGCAAGACTTAATTTATCCTGATAGTACATCCAGATCACGATAATCAAACTTGCCAGTGCCACCTGTGATAAGGCCATGAAACCGATGGCGTAATGTCCGGTAAGGTTATAAAGGAATGCAAGCATAAGGGGTGGGAAAAATCCTCCTAAACCGCCCATCGCTGATACAATTCCGTTCACGATTCCCGCTTGCTTGGAGAAATAAAGCGGGACTAGCTTGAAGACAGTTCCATTCCCGATGCCAGCACTGATCGCGACTGCGAGACAGCCAACTGTATACAATGTCAACGATGGTGTGAAGGAGAGCAGGATGCCCGAACTGGTCATTCCAGCGAACACTCCCATCAGTATGACAAAAGAGTTGAATTTATCACCAAGCCAGCCGCCAATCGGCCTGAAAAAGGTTGCGAGGGCGATGAAGCCTGCTGTCCTTAGTCCAGCATCTACTTTATCAAGCTCGAAATGAGATACAAGGAAATTGGGCAAGTAAATCGTGAAGGCCACAAATGAACCAAAAGTAATGAAATAAAATAAGCTCAGTGCCCATAGCTTCTGGTTTTTATATACACTCTTGATTTGCTCACCCATAGGAGTCACAACTCTTGGTTCTTTTTTGTCACCAAGGAAAAAGTTAAGGACTGCAAATGCGATTAACAAAATTATGAATAGCTTGACTGTCGGCTGCCACCCTAATTGAGCAGCTATAACCGGTGCTGTAAACGTTGTAACCGCAGTTCCCAGATTTCCTACTCCATATATACCATTAACGAAACCATGGCGTTCCTTCGAATAATATTTCGGTAGTGAGGTGACACCCACAGAAAAGATCGCTCCCCCGATTCCCACAAACAGGCCTCCAATCAACAAATCAATAAAGGAATCAGCCATACTGATGAAATACACAGGGAACAAAAGAAAGGCAAAGCTGGTAAAAAACATTTTCCTTGCTCCATACTTGTTCGTCCAGAATCCAATTGGGATTCTCAGGACAGACCCGAGGACAACAGGAATGGCAGTGGCCATTGCAACCTGGTTCGCATCCAGCTGGATATCCTCTTTAATAAAGGGCATTAATGCGGATAAAATAACCCAGACCATAAATCCGGCCACAAGACTCAACGTTTGAAGTGACAATTGAATGTTCTGTGGTTTCATGATTTCCCCCTTTAGTTTACAGATTATTAAAAATCCCAGACATTATCTTAGATAAATAGTAAGAAAAATCAATAATATTGGATATGACGAACTTCACATCATCTTTTTGTTCAATAAACTGTCACAGTTGGTTCTAAACATGCGAAACACCCGTCATCTTTTATCGATATAATGAAAACAGAGAAAAACATTGTTTCTAAAATGTGAACAAAACCGTCTTAGATTGTGACGAGATTATGAACTTTCCTTTATCAATATTTAGTTAACACTATCCTGATGTTATTATTGGGTCAAT
Source organism: Mesobacillus sp. LC4 (assembly GCF_053543455.1). NCBI lineage: Bacteria > Bacillati > Bacillota > Bacilli > Caryophanales > Bacillaceae > Mesobacillus > Mesobacillus sp. LC4. Next base: position 207,190 of record NZ_JBGCUB010000004.1, on the reverse strand, counting down.
AAAGATCTGCCACGGAAAAAACGAAAAGCGCATGCGCCTTGGTCAGACCCGACTAGCGTTGGAGGGCCGACCACTGAAGTCGCTCTTTGACTTCATTGGACGGACCCGAAAACGAAATGTGTAGCCGACTGCCCAGAAACACAGAAACTGGAGACTCCGACAAAGAAGCGCTTTTTGCTTCTGCCGGCGGAGTTGAAGTTTCGAAGTTTCTAGGAGGCGAAACTAGACAAACGTCTCGAGGGTCTAGGCGCAGGAGCTAGACAATTATCAAATTGAGGTTTATGCTTTTTAAAATCAAAAAAAGGGTGATGACCATGCCAAACACAACTAAAGTAACTCATTCAATTCAAATCAAAGAATTACTCCAGTTTGCCGACCGGACGATCCATGTGCCAAAAGGTTCATACCTGTTCCAGGAAGGTATGGAGGCTGAGGAGCTTTACTTGATTCTGGGCGGCAAGGTCCAAATCAGCAAGGTCACCCAGGATGGCCGCGAGCTCGCCTTAAGAATCTGCGGGGAAAATGATATTTGCGGAGAACTGACTCTGTTCACCGATGCACCTAAATATCTCTTGAGTGCACTTATTCTCGAAGATGCAAAAATCGCAGCAATCAGAAAAGATGTAATTGAAAAAGAGATTTTCCACAATCCTTCACTCGCTTTTGAATTCATGAAGTGGATGAGCGACCATTTCCGCAAAACTCAGACTAAGTTCCGCGACCTGGTGCTAAACGGAAAAAAAGGAGCATTATTCTCCACCTTGATTCGAATGACCAACAGCTACGGTGTCCAAAAAGATACCGGCATATTGATTGACTTGCCGCTGACCAACCAGGAGCTGGCTAATTTCTGCGGAACTTCACGCGAGAGCACAAACCGCATCCTGAACGACCTGAAGCGTGAAGGAATAATCTCGGTTAAAAAAGGAAAAATCCTTGTACATGATGTGAATTTTCTGCGCCAGGAAATTGGCTGCGAAAATTGCCCGGCAATATTTTGTTCTATAGATTAAATGAAAAAAAGCGAGTGAATGCCTTTATGGCTTCCCTCGCTTTTTCAATCGTACATGGAGGAGAGCCTCATCAGCTCTCCTGTTTTTGTTTTCGCAGTGCTTTAGGAATGTACACGCAGAATGGCTCGCTCTCCAGATAATCACCTGTCATTGCGTATGCCCGTGAACGTGAACCTCCGCAAACATGCCTGAATTCGCACACTCCGCATTTTCCTTTGTATTCATCCGGATTCCTCAATGACTTGAATACCGGAGATTCCCTGTAAATCTCTGCGAGCGGCTGTTCCCTTACATTTCCTGCTTTCACAGGCAGCAGTCCGCTCGGATAGACATCCCCAACATGGGAAATGAACACGAAACCATTGCCATCGTTGACACCTTTTGGGGCGCGTCCAAGGCCGTCGATTGAGCCAGTCAATCCTTCTTTTGTCAACGCAGTCAAATAATCGATTTCATCAGTGTGATCCTTCGCTTCCCGCATTTTTTGCTGGATGACAACACGGCGATAATGCTGGGCCGCAGTCGTCTTAATGTCAAACTTGACCCTTTTGCTTAAATCATAAAGCCAAGTGAAGACCTTTTCATGCTCTACCGGAGAGATCATGTCCTTCTCCTGTCCACGCCCAGTAGGGACAAGGAAGAATACACTCCAAAGAACACAGTCCAAATCTTCGACCATCTTAGCCATTTCATCTAAATACTCAATATTATATCTTGAAATAACAGTATTGATTTGAATTGGAATTTCGAGCTCATGCAAATACTTGATTCTTTCCATCGTCAGATCAAAAGAACCCGCTGTTCCCCTGAAGTGATCATGGACTTCAGCTGACGGCCCGTCAATACTGAATGCCCAGCGGGATAATCCAACCGACTTCGCCTTCTCAATCGCTTCTTTCGTCACATTGGGTGTCGCACTTGGTGTCATTGAAACACGTACGCCTTTTTTCACGGCATACTCAGCAATATCAAATACATCCTCCCTCATCAATGGGTCCCCACCCGTGAAGACAAGCATCGGATTATTCATTTCATATATTTGGTCAATCAGCACTTTCCCTTCTTCAAAAGACAGTTCACGCGGATCTCTTCTGTATTGTGCTTCCGCACGGCAGTGCAGGCATTTTAATTGGCAGGCTCTTGTAAGTTCCCAAATCACAATGAATGGGTCTTTGTTAAAATCTCTTTCAAACATATTGGCGCCTCCTTAAGTACTTCTCTATAAAAGAAGTATATAAGTGTTTCCAACATGATTAAGTGAACTAACTCACATAAATAGACCCGTAATTGCCTTTTTATATGACAATTTTGTGACCTGAAATATCGTGTCTTCTATAAAATAAAAAAGCAGCAGGAGTTTTCCCTGCTGCTCATTGTTATGAACTTAATCTCTCACACCCAATGCGATTTTTGCGTAACGGGACATCATGTCCTTCGACCATGGCGGGTTGAAGACGATATTCACTTCAGTATCTTTAACTTCCGGAAGGTCGGCAAGCGCCAACTTCACCTGCTCAACAATCGTGCCGGCTAGCGGGCAGCCCATAGACGTCAATGTCATTGTCACTGTCGCAAGCCCTTCCTCGTTCAAATCCACATCATATACAAGCCCTAAATTAACGATATCTACGCCAAGTTCAGGGTCAACGACCATCTCAAGCGCACCCATTATGCTATCTTTTAATTCTTCATCCATCGGTGAACACTCCCTTTTTTATTGCTGTAACCTATCTCTATCATAACAATGATTGATAATCATTTAAAGCGGAAAGGCGTCATATATGCTTTTTAAACCAATTTGCTGTTGCCTCCACGCCTGCATTTGACACATTGTGTCCAGCATTTTCGTCTGTAATGAATTCAAACATTCCTTCTGTTCCCTCATAGCTTATCCTGTTTTGCTCGTAAAAATGATAAGCAGATTGATATGGTACGACAGGATCTAACTTTCCATGCCAAAATAACAGCGGGCGTTTGTCCAACTTTTCAGGCTGCTGGCTTAGATCGTATTGTTTTAGCTCGTTCAGCAAACTTGATATTTGTTCCTGGGATAAACCTATCTTGACATTCCTTTTTTCGATTTCATTCAGCTGCCATAACGCAAACTGCTCATACGAAGGGTTACCCATCAAGCTGACACCAGCTTTGATCCATTCATACTTGGCCATTGCTCCGAGTGTCGTGATGCCGCCCATTGATGTTCCAGCCATACCGATTCTGGCTGGATCGACCAAACCTTCCTCAACCAATTCTGTTTTGATCGTCGAAAGCTCTTCGATGGATGTGATGACGATTTCCCAAAAACGGAAGCCTAATTCATTCTCTGTCAGCCCTTTGCCACGGGTTCCATGATATTTCGCCTCTGGCATGATGACCCTGAAACCCTTTTCAGCAAAAAGATAAGCATAATGCATGTTTCGTTCTTTCGTGCTCGTAAACCCATGAAGGAAAACAATCAAAGGCATTCTATCTGAAAATTGCTTCTGTTTTACAATATGGAGAACGGGAATATGTTGAATGCGTTTCTTCTCGACTAAAATCAATGATGAACCCTCCTGAAGCGAGCGGTACAGAAATTTACCGCCCTTTTATGTATCTAAAATGATTTTTTTACAATTTATATGTAAAATGGTTACCATAGTGGTTATAAGACCAATTAACCATCATCCAATATATGTATTGTAGAACTCTTACGAAAAAAGAGCCAATCATACGCATAGGATTTATTAAAGAGTGAGATGCAATTGGTTGGGACTCAAAAATTTCATGAAAAATTCGAGTTAAGAAGGAGTATTTATGGCTGAAAAACATTTAATTGCATTAGACCTTGATGGAACATTACTAACAGATAATAAAACAATTTCAGAAAAGAACAAACACGTCATTAAAAAAGCACGGGAAGCAGGCCATGTTGTCATGATCGCGACAGGAAGACCCTTCCGTTCCAGCGAGATGTATTATCATGAACTGGCACTTGATACGCCAATCGTCAACTTCAACGGCGCGTTCATCCATCACCCGCTCGATAGCAGTTGGGGAGTGCATCATTCTCCGCTATCTATCGATGTGGCAAAAGATATTGTAGAAGCACTTGATGATTTTAAATTCCACAACATTATTGCCGAAGTCATTGACGATGTCTATGTCCACTATCATGATGAAAAACTGATGGATATTTTCAATATGGGAAACCCGAATATCACAACCGGCGACTTGAGAAGGTATTTGAAAACATCACCAACGAGCATGCTGATCCACTCTGATGAAGAGGATGTCCGTAAAATTCGTCAACACTTGTCAGAAGTCCATGCCGAAGTAATCGATCACAGAAGCTGGGCTGCACCGTTCCATGTCGTTGAAATCGTGAAAAACGGCCTGAACAAAGCAGTTGGTTTAAAGAAGGCATCGGATTATTTCCAAATCCCAGCTGACCGCATCATCGCATTCGGTGATGAAGACAATGATTTGGAAATGCTTGAATACGCAGGCCGCGGCATCGCGATGGGCAATGCAGTCGACGAAGTGAAAAACATCGCGAACGACATGACATTGACTAATGAAGAAGACGGCATTGGCGTCTATTTGAATGATTTGCTTAATTTGAAAGCACTATAAAATGAACCACAGGATGTCCGGTAGAAAAACTCTATCGGACATTTTTCTGCTGATTCCCTCTGGTTTTGTCCGTTAGACGGGCTCTATCGGACATTTTTCCGTTGATTCCCTCTGGTTTTGTCCGTTAGACGGGCTCTATCGGACATTTTTCCGTTGATGCCCTGCTGGTTTTGTCCGTTAGAACCCCCTATCGGCCCCTTTTTTGCGTTTTCATCAGTCTACTGACCTATAAAATTGTCAATCATTCCCTGTGCAATCCAATTTCAACTTGCCTCAGAACCGTTTGTTTTCATGCCAAAAGAGCATACTAAAAGTGAAGCAGAGTAACTGACTGTTTCAAATTCGCTCGTAGATGGAGGGGTAAAACGATGGGTAAAAGCAATAAATCCAAGCGTTTTGTACAGCAAGGGGTAGATACTGTCTCCAAGCATGATGAAAGAATCCCTTACCACACCACGTATGCCGAGGCTGAAGCTCAAAAAATGGCGAATGTCAGAGAGTCCTCTTTAGGAGGAATTTAGTATGGGAAACAGGCTTTTTCAGGAAGCAAGGAAGGCTGTCCAACTAGCTAAAACTGCGGAGCCTGCGGAACAGTCTGCAGCCATCAGCACAGCTAAAAATGCACTTTCTTCAGCCTATGCCAATACTACGATGGCTGAAAAAGAGCAGCTTCGGTCATTTCAGGACGAGCTGAATTCAATTGAAAGCAAGTAAAAAGCAAAAGCTGGCGGGATTCCCGCCAGCTTTCGCTTTGCTAGTTATTTAAATTGAATCTTTCGAGCAGCACTGGATACGTATGCATGATTTCTCCGTCCTTGCTGCGTTCGTATAGATTAAGGATGACGGATCCGTTCTGAGGGAGCTTACTTTCAGATATTGACACTTCCAGCGTGAATGGCTTGAATTCCGGGTATTTTGCGCCAGAAATCACTCCGGTTTCGGCAATCAGCTGGTTATGTCCATCTTCGACCGTATAGTAGAACTTGCCATTGATTGGCCTGACGTCACCCATTACTTTATACATCCCCTTGCCGCCCTCAGAAGTTATATTTTTAAAAACAGGATTTTCACCAGGTATATACATGATCTTTATATCTGTGAGCAGTTTTTTGTCACCGACCGTTTTTCCGTTGACGCTTGTTGCTTTTAACTGTGCAGTGACACTGTATTCCCCTTCTGGCACTCTTTTTCCTTCAGTATAGTAATCCCAGACCTCCACCCATTTCATTTTCTCCTGGGGTTTCAGGGTCACGGTTTCAAAGGCCTGGGCAAAAGATTTTCCTTCTGAATACTGATATACCTTCTTTTTACTTCCATCCAAAACGGTTATCTCGTATTTCTGAGACGTCGGGAACTCAAAAGACAGTTCCGTATCGCCAAGGTTTTGCAGAATCATTTCAAATTCAGCTTTTTCAGGTCCTGCCAACGGATCAATGTAAAAGCTGTATTCAAGCTTTTCAGTTGTGTCTTTTTCTTCTCCAATCGCCAGGGCAGGTGCCACAGCCATTAAAAGCAAAATGATCATCAATCCGACCTTCCTCATTTACATACCTCCGTTTCAATGTCTACTCCCTCCGGAAAAATCCGAAAATCCCTGCTGTCTCAACAATATTGGTAAATGCATGTGGATCAACTTCCTTGATGATGTGTTCGAGGTCATACAATTCATACCTAGTGACGACGATGATTAGCATTTCCTTCTCTTCTCCTGAAAAAGCTCCCTTGGCAGGCAGCAGCGTGATACCACGTACAAGCTTGTCATGGATGGCCTTCTTTAATTCATCTGACTTCTTCGTAACAATCATCGCCGTCAGCTTTTCATGTCGTGTATGGATGGCATCGATTAACCGTGTGGACACATAGAGAGCGACAAGAGTATAAAGAGCATTTTCCCAGCCGAATATAAAGCCAGCTGTCATTATAATGATGCCATTCAAAGTAAAGAAATATGTACCAACCGGACGATCATTCATTCGTGACAGGACCATTGCAATAATATCCATTCCCCCTGTGGAAGCCCCCCATTTTAAGGTCAGCCCAACACCTAACGCTGCAATGACTCCCCCAAAAACGGCATTCAGCAGAATATCACTCGATACTTCTTTTACCGGAATGATCTCAAGAAAGAATGATGAAAGCAGCACGGAGATAAAACTGTAGAGCGTGAATGATTTTCCTACCTTCTTCCAGCCAAGGATTGTTACCGGAATATTCAATAATAATAGAAGAATACCGGTAGAAATAGTAAATGGTGCAAAGGCTCCAAGTATGCTCGAAACGAGCTGAGCGATCCCGGTAAAGCCGCTGGCATAGACATTCGCCGGAATTAAAAATAAATTCAGTGAGAGAGCATTCAGGAATGCCCCAATCACCACAATGATGATTTTTTTTGTTTCCAACCAGACCATGTAAATCCCCCTTATTCTTTTCTATTCTTCCTGTACCCCTATTTTGCCGAAAATCACTATATTTAATTGTCTTTTTACGATATTCCCTATAAACTATTAACATAAAAAGGTTGAAAGCAGGTGAAAGTGATGTCAGTAAAAATCATGGCTGACAGTGCATGTGATTTGCCATTGAGTTTTTATGAAGAAAATGATGCAATACTATTCCCGTTGAAGGTCCATATTAATGACACTGAATATGAGGACCTGCGAACGATCCAGCCAAAGCAAGTGTACGATCAAATCCGCGCTGGCAACCTTCCGAAAACCTCACAGGCTTCTCCTGCTGGTTTTAAAGAAGTATTTACGGAATTGGCCGAGAACAAGCAGGATGGAATATACATAGCTTTCTCTTCACAATTGTCAGGGACATATCAGACAGCCGTCATGATTGCAGAGCAGGTCAAGGAGGATTATCCCGACTTCAACTTGTCGATCATCGATACAAAATGTGCTTCGCTTGGATATGGACTAGTTGTCATGGAAGCGGCCCGGATGGCTAACGAGAATTATTCAAAGGATGAAATCATTGAAGCTGTCCAGTTCCTAAGCGAGCATATGGAGCATCTATTTACTGTAGACGACCTTGACCATCTTGCTAAAGGCGGACGCGTATCAAAGGCTTCTGCTTTCGTAGGGGGCCTGTTGAATATCAAGCCACTGCTAAATGTGGAGGATGGAAAATTAGTTCCGATCGAAAAAATCCGCGGAAAGAAAAAGATTCTTCGCAGGATTATTGAAGTTATGAAGGAACGCGGTGCAGCTTTTGAAAACCAGATTGTCGGCATCAGCCATGCAGATGATTTCGAAACAGCCACCGAGATGAAGAATATGATTCTTGAAGAACTTAATGCAAAGGATGTAATCATTACTTCTATTGGAGCAGCAGTCGGCTCCCATACAGGACCAGGTACGATTGCTATTTTCTTCTTAAATAAACTGCCTTCATAATTTACATACTCCTTTCGGGTTTTAGGAAAAATAAAATGTACCTAACCTGAAAGGAGTTTTTATATGCCACACACATCTGATAACGATAAAAAAGCAAAGGACAACAATGCCCTTCGCCATGAAAAAAATATGATGCGTGAGAAAAACCGCAAAGCAGGAAAGAACCAGTACTCCAAGAAAACAGATCACCTATAAAAAAAATAGAGCCAGCCGGCTCTATTTTTCTTTTTTATAAGTCCAATTGTCTTCCTGATAGATCTTATCTTCCTTCATAAGCCTGCCCATCGCCCGCTTGAAGGAGCCTTTGCTCATGCCGAAGCGTTCCTGGATGTCCTCGGCCATGCTCTTGTCATGGTATGGCATGGCACCATTGCGGAGCTCCAGATATTCCATGATTTTCTCTGCATCTTCATCCAACGCCTCCTGCTTCCGAGGCAATAGAGAGATATTGACAGAACCATCCGGTTTTACATCAATGATCCTTCCCTCTACCTTCTGGCCAATACGCGGCTCTGTGCGTCGCTGTGATTCATGGATGAAACCTTTAAAGCCCTCTGCTGTGATCATCCAGCTGCCAACTCTTGCTGTCCGGTAAATATATCCGTGGACATTCTTATTAAAGTCGCTTCTTGTAGCCTTGACGGAAATATCCTGAATGACAGGATCGGTTGCCATTCGAGCATATATCATATTGTTGCGATTCACTCGCAGTGTGATATATAGCAAATCCCCTTCCTTTGGCCAGACTGATTTCACTACTGGCAAATCTTCTTCACCAAGCAGAACATCCTTGCTGATGCCAATATCCAGGAATATGCCAATCCCTTCCTTGACATCAACAACCGGTACCCAATCATATTGTCCTACCATAACTTTTGGTATCGTTGTAGTTGCAGCGAGCCTGCCTCTTGATTCCACAAATAGAAAGACCTCTACCTTATCTCCTTCTTCAAATGAGCGATCCGTGTCATTCGAATGGAGCAGCACATCTTCCTCCCCGTCCGTTAAAAAATATCCGAAATCAACTATTCTTGCTACTGTCAGCTCCAAAGACTGACCTGTATATTCGTTCAAGGACATACTATCCCTCCTGCCTTGTTATTAACATCTTACCCAAATAAGAAAGCGTAAGCACCTTGGTCAGCCCCGACTAGCGTTGGAGGACCGACCGGTGAAGTCGTTCTTTGACTTCATTGGGCGGACCGAATTCGAAAAGCGTAGGCGACTGCCCAACTCCGACAAGCGCTGGAGGGCCTGACAGTGAAGTCGTTCTTTGACTTCATTGACAGGACCGAAGCGTCTCGAGGAGTTAGGAGCCGCAGCTAGACAAACGATCGAGGGGCTAGGCGCTGCAGCTAGGTGAAAAAAGCTTATACTTTTATAATCAGGCAAAACGCTCTTAATTACGTAAAGTTGTTTGAACTGCTATATTTTACTATAATGTAAGCAAAAGCGAAAGCGCTGGTATACATACGCTCCCTTATCCAGAGGCCAGCAAAAATTTTTCATTACCCGGAGGTAGTCATGTCTAAAGAGAGCTCATTTGATATTGTATCCAAAGTTGAAATGTCTGAAGTCACGAATGCAATCAGCATCGCCATGAAAGAAATCCAGAATCGCTATGATTTTAAAGGAAGTAAAAGTGAAATTTCACTTGATAAAGAAGAACTTGTCCTCATTTCCGATGATGAATTTAAGCTTGACCAGTTGAAGGATGTATTATTCAGCAAGATGATCAAACGCGGCATTCCAATTAAGAATCTTGATTACGGTAAAGTAGAACGTGCTTCAGGCGGGACCGTTCGCCAAAGAGCAAAGCTCGTACAGGGAATCGACAAGGAGAATGCAAAAAAAATCAATACAATCATCAAAAACAGCGGCTTGAAGGTCAAGAGCCAGGTTCAGGATGACCAGGTGCGTGTTACAGGCAAGAACCGCGATGACCTTCAAAAGATCATCGCAGCTGTCAAAGAAGCTGATCTTACAGTAGATGTCCAGTTCGTGAATTATCGTTAAAATAAAGCAAAGACTAAATAATATTGGTAAAAGCGGACTATGATGACATTGTCCGCTTTTAATTTTATGAAAATTCATGAATGGTTCACAAACCACCTAAGGTATTTCCCTATTTCCACGTTAGAATGAATGTATTGGTCCTGAATGTGACATTAGTCTGTTATCCAGATTTAATTTGGTAAAACATTCACAAATCCTTCACAAAGTACTATTGGATTCCCCCTATTTTCACGTTAATATACCAGTAGGGGTATAAAACACTTAAATTTTTTCAACCGAAAGGATGACAATACAATGGGTAAAAAAATCGTAATTGTGGGCGGCGTAGCAGGTGGAGCAACTACAGCAACTAAACTAAGAAGACTCGATGAGCAAGCTGAGATTGTTCTTTTTGAAAGAGGAGAGTTCATTTCTTTTGCAAACTGCGGACTGCCTTATCATATCAGTGGTGTTATTGAAGATCGCCAAAAGTTGCTTTTGCAAACTGTTGAAGGCATGAATGCACGCTACAACCTGGATATCCGCAACTTCTCTGAAGTAACGGCAATCAACCGTGAAGAAAAAATGGTTTCAATTAAACACGTACAAACTGGTGAAGAGTATACAGAAAGCTATGATGTACTCGTTCTATCACCAGGGGCGAAACCAATCGTTCCTCCAATTGAAGGCTTAAAGAGTGCAAATGTATTCACACTCAGAAATATTCCCGATATGGATAAAATCAAGGCATACCTTGAAGACAATAAACCAAACAATGCAGTTGTAATCGGCGGCGGGTTCATCGGTCTGGAAATGGCAGAAAACCTTGTCCACGCTGGAGCCAAGGTAACTCTAGTTGAGAAATTGCCACAGGTCATGGGGCCAGTTGATCCAGAAATGGCTGCCATCGTTGAGGATGAATTAAGAAAGAATGGAGTTGAGCTGATTCTTGGTGACGGTATCACTGACGTTCAAGAGAATGGCACAAAGGTTGTTCTTGAAAGTGGCAAGGTTCTTGATTCTGAATTGATCATCCTGTCAATCGGTGTCCGCCCAGAGAACAAGCTTGCAGCTGACTCTGGACTTGAGCTCGGAGAACGCGGTGGCATCAAGGTAAATGAATACCTGCAGACTTCTGACGAATCAATTTACGCAATGGGAGATGCGATTGAGGTTACTGACTATATCAATGGGCAGCCTACAATGATTCCGCTGGCATGGCCGGCAAACCGTCAGGCACATATTGTCGGACATCATATTAACGGCCGCAAGATTGCTTATCCAGGTACTCTTGGCACATCTATCGTAAAAGTATTTGAATTGACCGCTGCTACGACTGGTAACAGTGAAAAGCTATTACGCAGATTGGGCATCCCATATGAAGTTGTTCACATCCATCCGTTATCTCATGCTGGTTACTATCCTGGCGCGGAGCAAATCTCTCTTAAAGTCATTTTCGATAGAGAGACTGGCAAGATCTTCGGTGCACAGGCAGTAGGTAAAGATGGTGTTGACAAGCGTATTGACGTTATTGCAACAGCAATCAAAGGCGGATTAAGCGTCTATGACCTTCAAGAGCTTGAGCTTGCATACGCACCGCCATTCTCATCTGCAAAAGATCCAGTGAATATGGCTGGATATGTAGCTTCCAATATTGTTGACGGTACAATCGAGACTGTCCAGCACTATGAGATTGATGATTTGGTCAAAGACGGCGCTTTCCTGATTGACGTTCGCACAGAGAAAGAACACGCACAAGGCAAAATTGAAGGATCAAAGAACATCCCGCTTGATGACTTGCGCAAGCGCCTTGATGAGCTTCCAAAGGACGAAACGATCCTGATCACTTGCCAGGTTGGTCTGAGAGGATACCTAGCGTCCCGTATCCTTCAGCAAAACGGCTTCAAGGTCAAAAACCTGACTGGCGGCTATAAGACATACTCTATCTTTAAAAACAAATGACAATAACAAAATTGAGGCGGCTTCCTTTTAAGGATGCCGCTTTTTTTTGATGGACAAAAATCTTCTCCCTCGCCCCACTTTTGTCCATCAAGAAGTAATTTCCATGTTTTTAATCTGGTTTTTAAAGGAATTTAATAAATGGTGATTCATATTAAAGGAGTGAATTTGATTATGTCTAATGAAAATAAGAAACAGGGATTCCCCCCGCAGCATCAAGACCATCAGCCTGGTACCGAGCCGGAAATGAACCCTGAACCGAAGTCAGTGGATGATAATTATAAAGGATCAGGAAAACTGGATGGAAAGGTGGCCTTGATTACGGGAGGCGACAGCGGTATTGGCAAATCGGTTGCAATCTATTATGCAAAAGAAGGTGCTGATGTAGCGATTGTGTACCTGGAGGAAAGCCAGGATGCCCAAACCACGAAAGAGTTAATTGAAGCTGAAGGCCGTAAATGCCTGCTGCTTGCTGGTGATATTGGCAGTGAGCATTTCTGTGAGGAAGTGACGAAGAGAACTCTTGATGAGTTTGGTCAAATAGATATTCTGGTCAATAACGCTGCAGAGCAGCATCCGCAAAAGAGTCTGCTGGATATTTCTGCTGATCAGCTGGAGAAGACATTCCGCACAAATGTATTCTCGATCTTCCATCTGACAAAAGCGGTCTTGCCGCATCTTAAAAAAGGCAGCACGATCATCAATACCTCTTCCATTACAGCCTATAAGGGCAATGAGAAGCTGATTGACTATTCTTCGACTAAAGGGGCTATCGTATCCTTTACGCGTTCTCTTGCCATGTCCCTGGCGTCACAGGGTATCCGAGTTAACAGTGTAGCTCCTGGCCCAATCTGGACTCCACTCATTCCATCGACTTTCACAGCCGAGGAAGTAGCTAAGTTCGGCACAAACGCTCCAATGGGACATGCAGGCCAGCCGTATGAATTGGCACCTGCCTATGTGTACTTAGCCAGCGACGACTCCACTTATGTTAGCGGACAGACAATCCACGTCAATGGCGGCACAATCGTGAATGGCTAATAGAACTAAAAACTGCACCCCCCAATAATGGGAGGTGCAGTTTTTTTACACAAGTACTTCCTTGTAATCCTTAGGGTGACCGCAGGAATAACGTGTCACTATATTGAACGGGACAATTATCCGTTTGGTCGGCTCATTAGGGTTTTCGATGATTTGAATCAAACTTTTAGCAGCCTGATACCCCAGCTCGAAAATGTTAATATCGACTGAAGTTAAAGGCGGTCTTGCCATCTCGGCGATCAGCACATTGTTAAAGCTGACGATGGAGACGTCCTGAGGTACCGCGATTCCCATTTCATCAAGCTTATTCAGCACACCGAGTGCCATCAAGTCATCGGTAACTACCATGGCGGTAGGTGGATTTTCTAGCGAAAGCAAAACTTCCACAGCATCCTGGCCGCTTTCACGGAGAAATTCATCGTTGACAATGTATTTGTCTTCAAGATGGATCCCGGAGTTCCTCAAAGCTTTTTCATAGCCAAGCAAGCGCTCCACCGTAACAACCAGATCCAGATTTCCTCCGATGAAACCAATCCGATCATGGCCAAGCTGAATCAAATGCTCAGTTACTTCTTTGCCGGCTTTGAAGTTATCATTATCAACATAATTCGTATTTTCATCATCTTTAAAAGGCTTGCCGATGACGACAAAAGGAAAATTTCTTTCCTTCAGATAGGCAATGACCCTGTCTTCCACCTTTGAATACAGGAGGATTGCACCATCTACTCTGCCGCCCTGTACCATCGCGACTACTCCATCAAATATTTCATCCTCTGTCTTCCCAGTAGTCATATGAAGGGCGTACTGCTTTGAATGCGCGCCTTCGCTCAATCCTGTCAAGACCGTTGGAAAGAATGGGTTTTGGAATACGACATCAGTAGAACTCGGCATGACCAGGCCAATTGCCCGAGTTGATTGGCTGGCTAGGCTTCTGGCGATGAAGTTTGGGTGATACCCAAGCTGGTCCATAACCTCCCTGACTCTTTCTTTCGTTTTTTCGCTGATCCTCGGACTATTGGCGATAACACGTGAGACAGTTGAAGGCGCGACATTTGCTACCTTCGCAACATCTTTTATTGTGACAGCCATTAAGTTCCCCTCCCTTTTGCCAGAAAAATTCCTTATCTCTATTATAAATGAATTGCCCTGATATTTTGCTTGTTTTTTCTAGCCAAGTTTTGGACTGATTTTCACCTATTCTTTACTCCTCTTTCTCCTTTTAAAAAGAAGGAAAATGAAGCCAAAGAAAGCAGCATATACAGCGCCCATTGCCACTAAGTAAGGGATGTTCAATCCTGTTTTTTCCGCTAGAACATAAATTTCTGCTTTTTCCCGTTCTAAAGCAAGGTTATACTCCCCATCCTTGCTTCTGACAAGATCATTTGCAAGCAAGCCTCTAAGCTCTTGATCATCTTTCAGCTGGTCCGCTGTCAATGTGACGTACTGAGTGTTGGAAGTGTTATTGAAGGCAATGACAGATGTTTCATTTTCAAAGGTTCTCTTGAAAACCGCCATGCCTTTCTTTTCATATAGAACTTCCAAATCACCTCTTCTTAAAGAAGGAAGCTCATTGCGAAGTTCACCAATCTTCGTGATGTAATCAATTAATTCTTTATCCGCCCTGAAGCTCATTTGTCTGCGATTATCCGGGTCTTCCCCGCCATCGAGGGCAATTTCACTTCCATAATAAACGATCGGGATGCCTGGAGCAGTATACATATAAGTAATTGCCATCTTCCATCTGGTTCCTGGATGCTGCCTGTTCTGGACGGCTTTCCTTGTGAACCTGACCATATCATGATTGTCGATAAAGTTCCCCATCAATTCTGGGTTTTCATATATCGCTTTATTTCTTTTCGCTGTTGTTAAAAGCCAGTCCAAAGTCTGGTCCGGTTTTTCAAACGCTGTACGAAGCTGCTCATTCAATGGAAAATCGACAAAGCCATCGATTCCCGCCTTATCATATTCAGCGATATAATTCGGATCTTCAGACCACACCTCACCAATAAGGTAAAAGTCATCTTTGACACTTTTCACTTCTTTTGAAAAATCTTCCCAAAATTCAACCGGTACGTGGCGGACAGTGTCCAGCCTGTAACCGTCGATATTTGTCTCTTCAATCCACCATTTGGCGGCTTCCAATAGATATTTCCGGGTCTCCGGATTTTCCTGGGCTAAATCAGGAAGTCCATAAAGCCAGTTATTCTCCAGCTGTTCCTGGTCATTCCAGTCAAGAATATCCTGTTTTTCATGGAACCAGTCTTTCTTGGCTGGATCATTTACCCATTCGTGTTCTGGAGCGACATGGTTGACGACGAAATCAAGAATGACCTTAATGTCACGTTCATGAGCCTCTTTTACCAGCTCTTTGAACTTGTCAACGCTTCCAAAATGCTCTTCTGTCTTATAGAAATCTTTGATCCAATATCCATGGTACCCCATATCGACATTATCGAACACTGGCGTAAGCCAGATTGCGGTGAATCCCATGTCCTTAATATAATCAAGCTGGTCGATGACACCCTGGAAATCACCTCCATGATAAGCCTTAGGATCATTCGCATCAACCTCGAAATCATTGCTATTGTCACCGTTGTTAAAACGGTCAACCATTAAGAAATAAATTGTTTCATCCTGCCATTTGCGTTCTTCAATTTCAACGGCACCTACCGGGAGAGCGCTGAAAAGAAGAAACGGAATCAAGATGAAGATGATCATTTTTTTCATCTCCGGTCCTCCTCATAATTTAAGCAAAGGCCAAATATGGCCTTTGCTTAAAATGTTTCTGCCCTAATAGATTATCCTTTTGTTCCTCCTGCCGTCAAACCAGAAACAAAGTATTTTTGGAATGATAGGAAGAGGATAGCAATCGGTACCGCGATCAATACTGCACCTGCAGCGAAAGTGGTGAATTCTGCACCGAACTGTTTGGCAACCATATCATATAGTCCAACAGCAAGTGTGTATTTTTCTTCGGTTCTCAAAAGGATTCTTGCCAGGATGAAGTCACCGAATGGAGCGATGAATGCGAACAATGCTACGACTGCGATGATCGGTGTCGCAAGCGGCATGACAATCTGGAAGAAAATCCTCAGGTGGCCGGCACCGTCCATTTTGGCTGATTCATCAAGTTCTTTCGGAATGGTATCAAGATATCCTTTCATCAGCCATGTATTCATTGGAATTGCGCCCCCAACGTATACAAGGATCAAGCCTAAGTGAGTGTCAAGAAGGCCAGTCAACAGCGCAAGGATGAAAATCGCGATCAGTGCTGCAAAGTTTGGAATCATCTGCAGGATCAGGAATGTCATCAAGCTGTTCTTACGGCCAATAAAACGGTAGCGTGAAAATGAATAAGCTGTAAGGCTGACAAGGATGACTGTAAACACCATGGTCAGTACACTTACCTTCAATGAATTCCAGTACCAGTACAAGTATGCACTCTGGTTCGTATCGAACAGTTCCTTATAGTGGTCAAGCGTAGCATTTTTCGGGATGATGCTTGAACCGGACAAGCTTTGCCCCGGATTGAAGGATGAACCGACAATCCAGAGTAGTGGGTAAATAATAATAGCAAACATAGCCAAAATCACAAGGTACGTTAGTGTCAGTCTGAGATATTTCTGTCGTTTGATACTCATATTACATCATATCCTCTTCTTGGAATGATTTCGTTCTCTTGAACTGCCATAAAGCTACTCCAATAACAATCAATGAAAGGAGCATAGTGATAGCAGCAGCTTTAGAATATTGTGCAGATGTCATCGTGAGGCTGTAAATCCACGAAATCAGGATATCTGTGCCGCCGGCATTTGCGCCTGGCACAGCAGGTCCTCCGCCATTAAAGAGATAAATAATATTGAAGTTATTGAAGTTGAACGTGTATTGTGTAATCAAGATTGGCGCTGTTGCGAAAAGCACAAGCGGCAATGTGATGTTCTTGAACTTCTGGAAGTTTGTCGCACCGTCCACAGTTGCTGCTTCATATAATTCTTCAGGAATGGATTGAAGGACACCAGTGACCATTGCGAAAATGAACGGGAATCCAAGCCATGTTTGAATCATGATCAGTGCGATTTTCGTATACATCGCTTCTGTCATCCATGGAATTGGATCGATTCCAAAGAATCCAAGGATGTCACGGTTGATGGCACCAAATGATTCATTGAACATACCAGCAAATACAAGGATGGAAACGAATGCTGGTACAGCCCAAGGAAGAATGAATACTGTACGGATGATAGCCTTTCCTTTAACATCCTTCTGGTTAACGAGAATCGCCAGGAACATGCCCAATGCAACCTGGAAAGTTGTTGCGACGAATGTCCAGATGATTGTCCATGAAAGTACGGAGAAGAATGTTTGACGCCAAGATTCTAATTGGAACAAATCAAAGAAGTTTTTAAGTCCGACCCAGTCAACCAATTTTGCAGGTGGTGAATGGTACAGATCATAGTTAGTGAATGCTAGTAAAACGACGAATAGAATCGGGAATACAACAACAAAAATCAAAAGCAGGAATCCAGGTGACATGATCAGGTATGGGAATCCATTATCGATCAGGTTATTGTATTGCTCTTTTACCGTACTTAGACGTTCTCCCATGTCTCTTTTCAAGCCGGTCTTATATGCATCATTTAAGTTGAACAGATAGAAACCGATTCCAAAGATCAGGACAATGAGTGCCAAGATCCCTTCAACCATCAAGAAGATGGAATGGTCACGAGGCGTTTGCTCTCCCAGTGTAAACAGTCCCCATAGACCCATATTGAGCAGGTCTGAGAACACTCCGAAGAATGCACCAGTTAAAACTAAAAATGCGATCCCTTTTAAATATTGTTTGTTGTATAGCTGTCCTAGCCCTGGAATAATCGAAAGGGCAGTTGCTATTCTACGGTGGTTGGTTTGATAGGACTTCTCTTTCATCCTATATTCCCCTTTCTCTTTCTATGTTTTTTAAGGCTTCTCATCGTGTAACCCGCTTTTCCCGCCCTTTGAACCAATCCCGATCAAACATTTTCTTTGATAGAGAATGGATACAGCAGCTTTGAAAAACTGCAATCCCTGCGAGGAGACCTTGTTAAAAGCATCAGATGCTTTATGAGAACGAATACATTTTCATCCGTACAGAAGGAATTCCTCTTCCTGTATTATTCCGAAAACTCTTGTTTTCACTCTCATGAAGCACCTGATTAACTACCTCTATTTTAGCGCAACCGTTTGCTCAATGAAAGACTTTTTTACTGCAGTTTTCGTAAACTTTGTGACTTTTCACATACCGAATAGGAAAACACAGAAAATGGAATATTGGGCTGGAAAATATAACAGTACCCCCCGCGGGAGGTACTGCTATATCTACTGCTACTATTATTTAGAGTGATTTTGCTCAATGTTTTGCTGAATTTGTTTTACAGCTGAATCAAGAGCTGCTTTTGGCTCTGCTTTGCCTGTTACAACAGTTTGCAATGCGCTAGCCATTGGTGCCCAAACTTCGCCCATTTCAGGGATGTTTGGCATTGGAACTGCGTCTTGAGTCTGAAGTGCAACAGCTTTAGCGCCTTCGTTTTCAGCGATTGCTGGGTCGTCAACTAAAGCCACGTTAGTTGGTACTTCAGCAGTTTGCTCGAAACGGTACTTAGCGTTTTCGTCGTTTGTGATGAACTCAAGGAACTTTGTAGCCCATTCCTGGTTCTTAGAGTAAGAAGAAACGTGCCATCCTTTAACACCCATGAAAGTCTTCATTGGAGTGCCGTCAGCGAATTTAGGGAATGGAGCTGCACCATAGTCGATTCCAGCATCTTTCATGCCGCCGAATGCCCATGGTCCGTTCATGACAGAAGCAACATTACCTTCGTTGAATAGTCCGTCCATTGCAGATCCGCCGTTTTCACCGATGATTCCGTTAGGGAATAGTTTTTCAGCGTACCACTTCTGGATGTACTCAGTACCTTTTACAGCACCTTCGTTGTTCAAGCCAAGATCTTGAGGGTTAAGAGCGCCGTCTTTTTCCCCGAATACATATCCGCCGTTACCAGCGATTGGAGCGTGTGCAAAGTAGAAGTTATCCCAAAGTGCAAGGAAACCATATTTGCCGTCTTTAGTGTTAGCTTTTGCGAATTCATAAAGGTCTTCCATTGTAGCAGGAACTTCAGTCATAAGAGCTTTGTTGTAGATGAATACTGGAGTTTCAGCAGACTTTGGAAGTCCGTATAATTTACCATCGAAAGTTTGCGCTGAGATTGAAGACTCAGAGAAAGTGCTCTTCACATCGTCGCTTACATTAAGTTCAGCGATGTGTCCCTGGACTGCAAGTTCACCGATTTGGTCGTGTGGAAGAGTGATGATGTCTGGGCCAGTTCCAGCAGGGCCATCAAGACGTAATTGCTCTTTCATTTTTGTAGCCATTTCTACTTCTTTGAACTCGATTTTGACACCGTGTTCTTTTTCGAAGTCTGCAGCTACTTTTTCAAGCCAGCCAGACTTGTCTTTATCTTCCCAAACTACTAGCTTCTCTGGTTTAGAAGCATCTTCTGTTTTCTCACCGTTGTCTTTTGAACCTGTGTTTTCTTCTTCTTTAGGTCCACAAGCAGCAAGTGCGCCAATCATTAAGACCAGCATCATGAAAATCGACAATGCCTTTTTCATGTGTATACCCCTCCTAAAAATGTGTAATTGCTTTTCATTGTGCAGATAGTCTTCCTATCTGTGCAAACGTTTGTAATTTAGTTTGCAACTCTATGAAAACGATTGCACAACCTACTTCTTATTATAAAGACTTAATTCTTTTTGACAACTAATTTTTTTATTTTTTTTAAAAGACAGCTCAAATCATTAAAGTTTTGTGAATCGGCTTTTTAATGATTGACATTTCAAAATGAGTGTTCTACCCTTGTTTTAATCTTGATATAATATAGTTCTTTCCGATAAAGTTTCACCAGGTAGAACTATGATAAATTCTACTCTACGTTTTTCATCATCACCTTATAAAAGAAAGGAATGGTCCCCTCTGTTAAAAGAAGCGATTTACCACCGTCCTAAAGACAATTATGCATACGCTTGCACTAATGAAGAATTACATATTCGCATTCGGACAAAAAAAGATGATATGAAAGAAGTTACCCTTCTGAATGGTGATCCATATGATTGGCAGGATGGGAAATGGATGACGAATACCGTTCCGATGATTAAAAGCGGGTCCGACCAGTTATTTGATTACTGGTTTGTTGCAATCAAACCTCCATTCCGCAGAATGCGATACGGATTCATTTTAAATGATGGAATTGAAACAGCTTGTCTAACGGAAAAAGGTTTTTACGATGAACCCCCTTTGGATGATACCGGCTATTATTTTACCTTCCCTTATCTTAATAATATCGATGTGTTCCGTGCTCCATCCTGGGTCAAAGATACAGTCTGGTATCAGATTTTTCCTGAACGCTTTGGCAACGGGGATCCATCCAATGATCCAGAAGGCGCTTTGCCATGGGGTAGTGCTCCACCAGCAAGGGATAATTTCTTTGGCGGCGACCTCCAGGGTGTAATCAATAATATCGACTATTTGGCCAATCTGGGCATCACCGGTATTTATTTTACGCCTATTTTCAAAGCCTATTCGAACCATAAATACGATACGATCGACTACATGGAAATCGATCCGCAATTCGGGGATAAAGAAACGCTAAAGAAACTTGTCCAGGTTTGCCACGAACACGGCATTAAGGTCATGCTGGATGCTGTCTTCAACCATAGCGGATTCTACTTCCCTCAGTTCCAGGATGTTCTTGAAAAAGGCGAAGCATCTCCTTATAAAGACTGGTTCTACACGAACGATTTTCCGCTAGTAATGCAGCCAAGGCCGAATTATGATACCTTCGCTTTTGAAAAATCGATGCCTAAACTGAATACTGAAAACCCTGAAGTCATTGAATATCTGCTTGAAGTTGGACGCTATTGGGTGCGCGAGTTCGATATCGATGGCTGGAGACTCGATGTTGCCAATGAAGTCGACCACTCTTTCTGGCGAAAATTCCGCACCGAAGTGAAAGCAATTAAACCTGACATCTATATCCTCGGTGAAATTTGGCATGATTCCATGCCATGGCTCCGTGGTGACCAGTTCGACGCTGTCATGAACTATCCGTTCACGACCAATATCCTAAACTTGTTTGCACGCGGGACCATTTCGGTGAAAGAATTTATCGAGAACATGACGACCGTCAATCATATGTATCCGAAGAACGTCAATGAAGTCGCCTTCAACTTGATTGGCAGCCATGATACTCCAAGAATCTTGACCGAGTGCGGCCATGATGAGGATAAGCTGAAGCAAATCTATACTGTATTGCTTTCCTATATCGGCACTCCATGCATCTATTATGGAGATGAAATCGGCATGAGCGGCCCGCAGGATCCAGGCTGCCGCGAGTGCATGAAGTGGAATGAAGAAGACCAGAACAAGGATATGTTCGAGCATGTCCAAAAGATGATCCAGCTCCGAAAAGAGTACCCGCTACTGGCAAATGAAGGGGAACTGCACTTCATTCCATCCGATTATCATGAGAGCTGCTTTGCCTATACAAAATCCAATGGCGAAACAACCATTTTAGTCGTCGTGAATATGAGTGATGAAGAAGCAAGCTATCATCTGCCATTTAATTTGAAAGGCAAAAAAATCACTAACATCTACAGTGGCGAAGAATATGCGGCTGAAAGCGATGACCTTACAGCGAAGATTGCCGCAAATGGATTCGCATTGTTCCAATTTTAGTAATCTCAGCCCCCTTTCCTGATTTGGAAAGGGGTTTGCTTTTTTTAGACCCTGTTAATAAACTTTGTAACTTTCTCAAGCATAAGTGAAAATCCGCTTAGTTCTCATTCCGGTTTGTTAATGAAAATAAGTACTTTCGGATTCTGAATTTTTCAGAATAAAGTTTTTTCGGAAAACGAATCATTTTCACTTCAATTTCCTCCTATAGTCTGTATAATGAAAGAATTGAATGACAACTTGGAGATGTAAAACATGAAAAATAAAACTGCTAAATTATCGCTTTTTGCCATTACATGGCCACTCTTTATTGAAATCCTGCTATATATGCTGATGGGAAATGCGGATACGCTGATGCTGTCCCAGTATTCGGATAACTCCGTGGCTGCAGTAGGGGTTTCCAACCAGATTCTTTCCATGGTAATCGTGATGTTCGGCTTCATTGCGACCGGAACTGCCATCCTTGTTGCCCAAAACCTTGGTGCGAAAATGGATGACGATGCACGTGAGGTTTCAGCTGTCTCAATTGGTGCGAATCTTGTATTCGGACTGGTCCTGAGCGCAGCCGTTTTCATTTTCAGCGAGCAATTGCTCAGATTGATGGACTTGCCTCCTGAACTGTTCGATGAAGCCAATTCCTATTTGCGGATTGTCGGCGGCTTTTCATTCATCCAGTCGCTGATCATGACAGTCAGCAGCATCATTCGCAGCTATGGATTCACACGGGATATCATGTATGTCACAATCGGCATGAACGTGCTGAATGTCATCGGCAACTATTTCTTCATCTTCGGGCCTTTCGGCTTCCCAGTCCTTGGTGTAGAAGGCGTGGCGATCTCCACCACCGTCAGCCGGATCCTCGGATTGCTGGCAGCCATTTATGTGTTGACGAAAAGAGTTCCCGGCTCACTGCCACTTTCAATGCTGTTCAGTTTTCCAAAGAAACATTTGAAAAACCTGCTTAATATCGGGATTCCTTCTGCCGGGGAGCATTTGAGCTACAATGGGTCACAAATGGTCATCACTTATTTTATCGCCACACTTGGAACACAAGCTTTAACGGCAAAAGTTTATACCCAGAATGTCATGATGTTCATCTTCCTATTCAGCATCGCCATCAGCCAGGGGACACAAATTTTGATTGGGCATATGGTTGGTGCAAAGGAAATCGAGAATGCTTATAAGCGTGCATTAAAAAGCCTGAAGCTGGCTATTATCATATCCATCGTTACAGCTTCGATTGTCTCCTTCTTTTCAAAAAACCTGCTGGGAATCTTCACTGATAATATGAGCATCATTGAGCTAGGAACCACCTTGATCTTGCTTACGATCATCCTTGAACCCGGCAGATCCTTTAACCTGGTACTGATCAGTTCGCTCAGGGCTGCGGGTGACGTGAAATTCCCTGTTTATATGGGAATCCTTTCCATGTGGGGAGTCAGTGTCACCTTGTCTTATTTCCTTGGAATACATCTTGGTATGGGGCTGGTTGGAATATGGATCGCCTTCATCGCCGACGAATGGCTCCGCGGACTTTTGATGCTCTGGCGCTGGAGATCACGAGTATGGGTGAAAAAATCATTCGTACCGGATGCCCAGCCCGTGCGGCCGGAATAGGTTATGTAGATGAAACTGGTATTATTAGCTCTTAAATGTGCCCTTATAGGTGGCGTTTCCGTTGCATAAGGGTACTTTTCACCCTTAAATGTGCCCTTATAGGTTGCATTTCCGTTGCATAAGGGTACTATTCACCTTTAAATGTACCCTTATAGATGGCGATTCTCTCGCATATGGGTACTTTTCGCCCTTAAATGTATCCTTATAGGTGGCGTTTCCGTTGCATAAGGGTACTATTCGCCCTTAAATGTACCCTTATAGGTTGCATTTCCGTTGCATAAGGGTACTATTCACCTTTAAATGTACCCTTATAGATGGCGATTCTCTCGCATATGGGTACTATTCGCTCTTAAATGTATCCTTATAGATGGCGATTCCCTCTTATAAGGGTACTATTAACTCGCGGGGACTAAAGCTCTTAAAATATTCAAAAAAGCAAGCCCTTTCCCAGGGCTTGCTTTTTTAGTCTGCTATATTGATATTGTAATCCCTGAACCAGATATGGATTTGTGCTAGCTGTGCCAGCAGTTGCGGACCTGTCATGAGCTGGCCGAACCATGGCACTTTGAAGGATGCGCCCTCGGTCTCAATCATTTTTTGCAGTGTAGCCCTATCGAAGAATTCATGCAGCGCACTGTTTGAATCGGCCATGAAATCAGACAGCATCCCTTGCACTGCCTGGGTATAGGCCGGGTGATGCGTCTTCGGGTACGGACTCTTTTTCCGATACAATACTTCATCTGGCAGGACGCCTTCCAATGCTTTGCGCAGGATTCCTTTTTCCCTGTTGCCGTGCATCTTCATTTCCCATGGGATGTTCCAGACATATTCGACAAGTCGATGATCGGCAAACGGCACCCTTACTTCAAGGCTTGCTCCCATGCTCATCCGGTCCTTCCGGTCTAAAAGTGTGGTCATGAACCAGATGATATTTAGATA
The DNA here is from genome assembly GCF_053543455.1 of Mesobacillus sp. LC4. Lineage (NCBI taxonomy): Bacteria > Bacillati > Bacillota > Bacilli > Caryophanales > Bacillaceae > Mesobacillus > Mesobacillus sp. LC4. The sequence goes on along the minus strand of NZ_JBGCUB010000004.1, from coordinate 182,849 downwards.
GAATAGTTGTCTCCGCTTGGCATCGCTATGGCTCTCCCCATCAAGCAGAGGCACCTCTGCAATTGTATCATTGTATTTTGCCATCATATAATCTTCCAGACTCAGTTTTTTCCGCCAATGGTCCCTCAGCATGTTCTGGCGCTCATTAATTGACCTCATCCAAGGGAAACCTTTTCGATTCAAATCTTCCTCCCTGTGGAACCACGGATAGCCTCCAAAGATCTCGTCAGCACATTCACCTGAAAGCCCTACCGTAAAGTCCTGTTTGATTTCACGGCAGAACCAAAGCAGCGAGGAATCAATGTCGGCCATTCCCGGCAGGTCCCTGACATGAACTGCTTCTGTCAGATAGTCTGCCAGATCATGCTGTGTAATGATGCTATTATGATGGACAGTGCCATATGTTTCTGTCATCTTATTGATCCAAAAGGCATCAGCATTAGGCTGGAACTCATTTTCCTTAAAATACTTGTCATTGCCTTCGTAATCAATTGAGTAGGTATGCAGGCTGCCCTTGCCCTCTGCTTTGTAATGTTCAGCAGCAATCGCGGTGATGGCGCTTGAATCCAGCCCGCCGGATAGGAAGGTGCATAATGGTACGTCTGAGACCAGCTGCCTTGTCACCGCATCCGTGAATAAACCCCGCACTTTTTCAGCTGTCTCATCAAGAGTATCCTTGTGTTGCTCGCTTTTCACATTCCAATATCTCCATACTTTAAGCCCATTTTTTGAAAAAGTAAGACCGTGGCCTGGACGAAGCTCCTTCATGTTTTTAAAAATGCCTGCCCCTGGAGAACGGGATGGCCCAAGCCCAAATACCTCACAAAGTCCTTCTCTGTCTATCTCAGCCTTCACTTCTGGATGAGCCAGCAATGCCTTTTGCTCAGAAGCAAACATAAGGCCTGATGCTGTTTCGAGGAAAAATAACGGCTTCACGCCCAGCCTGTCACGGCCAATGAACAGTTGTTCCTGCTGTTGATCCCAGACAGCAAAAGCAAAGATACCGTTTAAATGCTCCAGACAGTTTTCCTTCCATTCCATGAAAGAAGTAAGCAAAACCTCTGTATCAGAATGACCTTTAAAAGAATATCCTTTTAATAGCAGTGCTTTTCTGAGGTCCTCTGTATTGTAAAGTTCTCCGTTATAACAAATGGTATAACGGTTATCTCCCTGTGTTCTGGTCATTGGCTGTTTGCCGCCCTCGGGATCGACAACTACCAGCCTTTTATGCCCCAGCGCAGCATGCCCCGAAGTCCATACATTTGTATCGTCGGGACCTCTTTTACTTAAAGTATCCGCCATTTTTGCCATGGTCTCCCGTTCATGATCCAGGTTTTTCCGATAATCTATCCAGCCAGTTATTCCACACATTTGTTGATCATTCCTTTCAGCGGAACTTTTTGATGTCAATCAGCACTATCTCAAACGTGATAATAGCTTAAGCATTACTCATCTTATGCAGATACACCCCAACTGGTTAATTGCCTATCTTTCAAATCATGTTATAAATTAGCCAAAATCTGTCTACAAAGAAGGTGAGCGATAATTAACGGAGGATTCACATGAACCGACAACAACGAAGCAATCTAATTGATTTCCAGCCCCGCGCATTCAACGTCGGGACAGTAGAATTTATTAATTCACAATGGGTTTTCTTTGATGAAGAAACAGATGAGGCCGCACTTGTCGATGAATTCATCCATCAAGAGGTTGAAGTGCAGAGGAACAATAAATGGTGCAAAGGTTTTTTGCTCGATAACGGCTGCATTCAGACCGGCAATGAGAAAATTAATCTTCAGGACCAGGAAATGGTCAGAATCAGGAAACAGCTGATTTATTCATTCGAGCGTTTGCTTGATGAGCTGAATGATGAAGCTTTTGTCCAATTCATCAATACTTTGAATTCGCTCAATTTTTCAATCTATGACTGTATTTATTGTTATAATCACTTGACCTTCCTTGATCACGAACAAGGAGTTTCGGGAGTCAACTTCTTGATCCTCGATAATGAGGAGTTCATCTGCAGCGTCCAGCATCACTTCGATTACTTTGAAACACAAAATGACAGGTTCGAATTAACCTTGAATAACGGGAGACGGACCGTGATCGAGAGGATTTCATAAGAAAAGAGCCCGCACTATGTGCTGGCTCTGTCTTTTATTTTACCGTATATTCAACTTTTTCCATTGTCCTGAACCCTTTTTCAAAGGCGGCAATGTCAAGTGGCTTTTCTATGTAAAAGCCCTGTGCGTAATGGCAATCCAATTCCCTCAAAAGGTTCAACTGTTCATGCGTCTCGACACCTTCGGCAACAATTTTCACAGAAAGTCCCTGGCCCATGGTAATGATTGCCTTAACGATTGCGATATCAGATGGGTCGTCATGAAGATTATTGATAAATGATTGATCGATTTTCAGGGTATCAATCGGTAAATTACGCAAATAACTCAATGAGGAATATCCGGTGCCGAAATCATCAATCGAAACCTTTACCCCTAGTTCCTGCAGTGATTTCATAACCGAAATGCTATAGACGATATCTTCCAGCATGGCACTTTCTGTCAGTTCCAAGGAGAGGTATCCTGGTCCAAGCTGTGAAATCTCAAGAGCTTCAATCACATGCCCAATAAAGGCATGATGCTGGAACTGATATGCTGAGACATTCACTGAAATACCGAGATTCGGGAATCCATTCTGCTGCCAGGCTTTTGTCTGGACACAGGCAGTTGTCAGCACCCATGCTCCAATTTCCTCAATCAATCCTGTTTCCTCTGCCAGAGGTATAAACTGTGCAGGCGAAACCAGGCCAAGGTGCGGATGCTGCCAGCGGATGAGGGCTTCTGTACAGGTAATCTCCCCGGATTTCAAGTCCATAAGCGGCTGGTAGCAAAGGTGAAATTCATTCTTTTGAAGCGCTTTCCTTAAATAGCTTTCAAGCTCAAGCCGGACCATGGCCTGATCGTTCATTCCAGTTGAGAAGTAAGTAATCTTATTCCCGCCTTGATTTTTCGAACGATTCATCGCGATATCAGCATTCTTCAACAGGACTTGTTCATCAAGGCCATCTCCCGGGAATGAGCTGATTCCGATGCTTGCCGTGACGATGAACTCCTGACTTTGATAAGACAGAGGCATGGAAATAATGTTTTGCAATTCCCTCGCAAATCGTGTCGTCTGATCGATGCTGACATTCTCCGTCAATAGCAGGGTGAACTTATCCCCACTGAATCTGCCAAGAAAAGCTCCTGCTGGGAGGCGCTCCAGGATTCTCTCCGCCAGCTCCTTCAGAACAATATCTCCTGCATAATGCCCTAAGCTGTCATTGATGATCTTGAAGCGATCAATATCAATAACAAGTACGGCAAGAAGCTCTTTCCTATGCTTGGCCCGATGAAGCATTTCTTCCAGCTGTTCGGTAAACCTTATTCTATTCGGCAAACCTGTATCCTGGTCATAATAGGCCAGCTGAATGATTTTTTCCTCTGATTTTTTCTGAGTCGTGATGTTCCGGCCGATACCATAGGTTCCCACACATGCTCCATTAACGGTAATGGGTATATTTTTGATTTGAAAGATCTGCGCTTCACCGCTCTTGATTGGGATTTCGATTGTATAAGTCTGATCCTTGCCTTTAAGCGCCTGTATGAAATGCATTTTAGCGCGATGCACATCTTCCTCTTTGATGAAATCGAGCGCTGACCTGCCAATAAGATCATCCTCTGTATAGCCAAAGGTTTTCATAAATGCCTGATTGATACTTGTAAAATTCCCTGTTAAATCTGTCGAATAGACAAAATCACCATTGTTATCAAACAACGAACGGTAGTATTGCTCTGACACTTTGAGGCTTTCATTGAGGTCTTGGATGTCCTGTTGTGAAACTTCTACTAAATTGTTCAATGTATTGATCATGTATTGATCTTGTAAAACAGGATTAAGTTCTTGTTTATCAATTATAGTAAATGTGACGATATACTTTTTTTCTTCCGTATAGCAGCCTCCTGCTTCACAGCTCAGCACAGTTGAAGCGGGAAGCAGATTTTTCAGCAGCCGCTCCAGGTGCTGGAGGTCTTGTTTTTCTTTATGCCTGTAGAAGATCTGCACCAGCAGATTGCGGTGGTCTTTGAATGAATTGCCCTCTATAAAGCTATTAAGTTGTTTTTCATTCTCGTAAAAGCAGCTTTTTGTCGTAGCCATTGCATTCTCCAATTATCATATTTCTCCAATAACCCTTACCTCTTAAATTATCATATTTCTTTAGGTTAAGATATGACAAAAAAAGAAAAAGCTGCCTAAAATGACAGCTTTCTTTCGACAATTCCATATTAGAACAAGTATGTTCCAAGCGGAAGTGAAAAACCTAAATACAAAACAAGAAGAACTGCGACAATGAATTGAATCCACAAAACTGACGCTTTTTCTTTCTTTTTTGTACGGATTAAAATCATTTCCAGCATGGATATTACCCACAGGCCTACTGCCGCTTTCAGTACATACATCAGGTTGATGTTGATGCTGAAAAGAAGCCAGAAACCAGTCAATAGAATCAGCACGTAGAACAATCTAAGGACCATCTGGACAATTTTCGCGCCCTTTTCCTTACCGCTTTTATGTAGACCAAGTGCTACGAAGAATAAAACTAGAGCCAAAAACCAGGCTGTCATATGGGCATGGATCATGAACCCGTCCTCCTAATAGTAAATTCTAAAATATCATACCATAACGTCGCCAAAAAAACTAAAATTAAATGGCCAGGCTTAAGTTAGCCCTCGATCTTGTTTCGCAAAGTTCCAATCCCTTCAACAGTAATTTCCACGGTATCTCCAGCCTTCAGAAACCTCGGCGGCTTAAAGCCTTTGCCTACGCCAGCTGGGGTTCCGGTTGCGATGATGTCTCCTGGCTCGAGTGTCATTCCCTGCGAGAGTACTGCAATGATCTCTTCTACTGGAAAAATGAAGTTTTCCGTATTGGAATCCTGTCTTACTTCTCCATTTACTGTTGTCTTTATATCGAGGTTGTTCGGGTTGTCAATGGCTGATTTATGGACAATCCACGGTCCCATCGGGCAAGTAGTATCCAGGCTTTTTCCGATGAAAAACTGTTTGTGCTTCGCCTGGAGGTCACGGGCTGTCACATCATTCACGATTGTGTAGCCAAACACATAATCCAATGCCTCTTCCCTTTTGATCCCAATCCCCTTTTTGCCAATGACGACTGCCAACTCGCCCTCATAGTCCAATTGCTCTGTCAATCCTCTATGTGAAAGGATGTTTTGGCCGTGGGCAATGACGGTAGTAGGTGCCTTAGTGAATACCATGACATGTTCAGGAATATCTTCCTTGCTCCCCATTTCAATCGCATGCTCAGCGTAATTCTTGCCAACACAGAAAATATTCTTGAACGGGCGCGGAATCGGCGCAAGCAATTCTACTGATTCAAGCGGGGTGTATAGCTCACCGTCGAGATCATGCTCGCTTACCCATTGAACTGTTTTTTTCGCTTCCTGATAAAAAAGGTCGCCAAGAGAAATGGCTTCAGCCATCTCAGATGGGAGCGCTGATTCCCCTCCCATTTTTTCATAGGCATCCAAAAGCGGCAGTACTCGCCCGCCATCTGGATGAACGATTCCGATAAACTGACCAGATTCATTTTTATATGTAGCGAATTTCATATTAACGCCCTCCTTTAATTAACTGCTCTTCGATGAATTTCTCTGTTTCACGAGGATTTGTAAAATGGTATATTTCTTTTCCCTGAAGCTTGAATTCTTCTAACCTGGCAATGATACCAGGAGCCTTTTCACGCTTGTATTTTGCGACCCATTTGATAAAATCCCAATCCAGTCTCTCCGGACAGCCTTCATTCATATCCGGCCTTGTCCTGCCGTGGTACATGACTCTTCTTTTGAATATTCCATACACGCATCTTGTAGTAGAGTAATCCAGAAAGATGATTGAATCCGCTGCTTGTGCCCTCATGTCAATTGTACTGCCGTAATTGCCATCCATAAGCCATGTATCTTCTTCAATCACTTGCTGAATCAGTTTTTTCCACTCATCTTTTGCAGTCATTTCCCAGCCCGGCTTCCAGTACATTGCATCAAGATGGTACACCTTAATATTGAGGATTTCCCCCAGCTTCCGTGCAAGTGTCGACTTCCCTGCACCTCCGCAGCCAATGATTATGACCTTCTCCATCAGGACTCACCCTTTTTTAAAGGCTGTTTTTTCAGGTATGTGCCGATTCGCCACAGCCATTCGACCGGGCCGTAGTGAAACCTTTTAACATACCAGCTGCTAAATGCCAATTGAATAATGTATATGACTAGTACAAGCATTGTTCCTGAAAAAATGGACCATTCTCCATAGTATCCTAATCCATAACTATAAAAAATCAGTGTCGAAACGACAGACTGGAATAGGTAATTGCTGATGGAGAGCCTCCCTGCAGCCTCTAGCGGATAGAGCAGCCTGTCAAATTGCTTCATTTCGGAAACAAGGGCAATGATTAGAGCATACGCCACCGCAACCATCGCACCGCCAAAAACATCCTGCGCATAATCCGTCATCAAGGTTTTGCTATACAGGTAAGGAATTGCTTTTATCAGGAAGCCAAAGGTTGCGAGCATAGCCGCAGCCATCGCAATCTTCCCTCTTTTCTCTCGTATATTTTCAAACAGTTTGACCTTAGCTGCTCCAGCTCCAATCATGAACAAGGGAAGTATTGTGACCAAATATAAAAATAGTCCTGCCAGGTTATTATTTTTGTACCATTCAGATATTCTGTATTCTGTCACTTCAGCGAAGCTTCCTCTTTGATAGATTGTTATGGACTGTTCCGCAGCTTCTCCGTCATACATCGAAAATTCGCTTCCACCGTCGATTGCTGATGCTGCACCGAGCATCAACAACAAGAGCAGATTAGGAATTATGTATAAGCTCAATCCAGCAATGAAAAGCCTTTTGGCACTCAAGCCAATAAAAAGCAGGAAAACGAAACCGCATACTGCATATGTGATGAGGATATCACCAGGCCAGATCAAGAAGGCATGGATGAATCCGATCAACAACAGAATAGAAAATCTCCTTAATGCAAGTGGTTTGAAGTTCAGGCCTTTTGCCAGCGTACGTTCTCTTAAAATCACGAGGCCATACCCGAACAGCATTGAAAACAAAGGGTAAAAGCTTGCCTGGATGAATAGGTCAATAAAACGGTATGTATAAAGGTTTACGCTGCCATCCCACCATGTCTCTGGATCGATATAAAAATAAGGAGAATGGAATGAAATCATGTTCACTAGAAAAATCCCCAATAATGAAAAGCCTCGCATCCGGTCAATTGAAACAATTCTATTGCCGAATACCTGTCTGTTAGTCTCCATCTTCCCCCTCATTCCATCCAATAGTTAACATCTATTCTATGTATATCACACAACAAAATAATATGCCAAAGGTAACATAAGAACACCAGATGCAGCTAGATTTCCCACAAGAAAAAAGGACGCCACTAAATGGCTGTCCCCAGGGCTATTAATTTACGAATCTGCCAGTCTTGCCATTTGCTTCCCAATATTCATTCCGCAAATGGACCTTCTGAATTTTTCCGGAAGCTGTTTTCGGCAGTTCTTTTACAAATGTCACTCCGGTAATGGCTTTGAAATGCGCCAGTTTTTCTCTTGAAAAAGCAATGAGATCCTGTTCTGAGACCTGCTCATTTTCACGGAGAACAATATAGGCGTGAGGAGTCTCTCCCCACTTTTCGTGAGGGACTGCAATGACAGCTGCTTCCAGGACTGCCGGATGATCATACAATACTCCCTCGACTTCAATGGAAGAAATATTTTCTCCGCCGCTGATGATGACATCTTTCTTACGGTCAACGATGTCTATATTGCCATATTCATCGACCGTCGCCATGTCCCCGGTATGGAGCCAGCCATTACGGATGGTTTCCATCGTTGCCTCATCGTTTTTCCAGTAGCCTTTCATGACTCCATTGCTTCGGGTGATGACTTCCCCTATTTCCTTGCCATCGTGTGCAACCTCTTCGCCATAATCGTTGACAACCTTTACCTGGCTGCCAATCATCGATATGCCAGCTTTGGCTTTCATTCGATATTGTTCATTCAAAGGCAGCCGCTTCAAATGCGACCTGATTGTGGAAATCGTGCTTAAAGGAGAGGATTCTGTCATCCCGTACACCTGGATGAACTCCCAGCCAAGTTCTTTTTCCACCCGGGTAACGAATGCTGGCGGCGGAGCAGAACCGGCAATGACCACACGAACCTGCTGTTCGATACTTGGGACATTCTTTTCATAAAATTGAAGCAGTGCGTTCAACACAGTCGGAGCCATATGCATGACGCTGACCTTATGTTTTTCCAGCGCATTGAAAATCGTCTCGGGCGTCGTCTTTCGCAGACAGACCTGGGAAGCTCCGTTTGCTGTGTAATAAAATGGCGATCCCCATCCATTTACATGGAACATCGGCAAGACATGCAGGAGGACATCCTCGTCGCTGACACGTAAATGGTGCATCGTACTTAAAGCGTGAAGATAATTATTTCGGTGCGTCAGCATGACCCCCTTTGGATTCCCAGTCGTCCCGCTTGTATACAAAAGGCTGCAGACATCATTTTCATCCAGCTCCGCACGTTTGAAAGTCTCATCAGACTGCTGGGATAGCCATTCATCATAACCAGTTTCACCAAGGCTATCATCCTTGTAATGGACAATAATGTGATGTACGCTTTCGAGTTGATCCTTAATCGGCTGGATCAAATGGTATAGGTCCTGATCAACGAATAAAACCTTTGATTCACTGTGGTTCAGGATGAACAAATAATCATCAGGCTTCAGACGAATGTTCAATGGGACCATGACTCCCCCCAGCTGGAATACGCCATAAAACCCTTCAAGCATTTCAATCGAATTCGGTGCAAGATAGGCAATCCGGTCGCCCTTGTTTACCCCTAGCTTTCTTAAACCATCGGAAAGCCTGTTCACCCTGGCGTTCAACTCAGAATATGTAAGTTCTCTGTCCTCAGAAAAAATGGCTTTCTTACTGCCGTAAAGCGACACTGCACGATCTAAAAACTGATTCAACAGCAATGGGACGTTCATAATCTGCCTCCTCTAGAATAATTTTATAATTCTAAATATATAAATATATTAACATATCACACTTCCTGTTATATAACTTTTTAACTGTTATATAACATGTTTTTTCCAAAGACTGCGGTACCCTTTTTCGAGATGGTGTTTTGCAATTTGTATCAAACCACGAGCCGGCTAGTGATGTATCCTAAAAAGGCCCTATAAGCACAATGGGCATTTTAATCACATTCTTCATCTGGGCACATAAGATAATAAAGAAATCTAAATAAAGGGTGTTGCAAATGCCAGCAATTGTTGGAGTCGCCCAGGTCATTTCCCTGGGGAACAGCGCTGTCTTCCACATTGGCGATGTTTATAGAATCAGCCCGATTTCCAATGCTAAAACCTTTTCTGGAGCCGGTTCATTCAATACCGGTGACGGGTTGACCGTTTACAATAACCAAAGCTCAACGAATACCTATGATCCAGATGCCGTCGATCAAGGAAATTATCTGAATGTTTAATGTGGGTGAGTCTGATGAATTTTTATATACAACAATCAATCAATATCAACCTTCTGAAGATAGATGGAATCACGAACTCTTCTGTTCTGCAAATTGGCAGTGCAGGAATGATCAAGCCCGTTTCCTACCTCTATAATACCGGTGGATTTACAGCTCCTGCTCCTGAGGCGGTCCACCCCTCAGAAATCACAACTGGCATGGGAGCACTGCCAGGCGGCGACACACTTGAAGCACCTGCCGTACCGCTTCAGGCTCCTGTACGCCAAATTTAACTATTCTCAAAAATGCTGAGTCGATGCGAGGTGATTCTTTTGAACGCGGAATTCTATCAATATTTAAAAAAGCTGCATGTATATGTGGAGCACCAAAGCAAAAAGACGGCCAGATTGGAGAAAATGGTGCACGAATTGCAGCAGGAAATTGCTGCACTAAAAGAGCGGCCTCCGGTTCAGATAGGAAATATCGAGTATAAATTCGACCAGTTAAAAGTGGAAACCCTTGAGGGAACCTTGAATATTGGTTTAAACCCTACAGACTTGGATGGGATTGATGATTTTACCGTTGATCAAAAGAATGTAAATGTGCCGATTCCGCCGAAGCAGTTATTTAAAAGGACGGTCGAAATCGAAACAGCCCTGAACCACTATCTAGAAGCTGAATTAGAGAACATTTACCGAAGTGCTCAGGTCGAGCTGGGGATCAGTTTAGAAGATTCTTATTTCGAGTTTATTAAAAATGATATCAAAAAACAGTTGTCTGGCAGAGTGGCTCAGCATTTACAGGAACAATCATCAGGTGAAAGAGGCCCTGACCTAAGTCCTGAGCTAAACGAGCGGGTGATTGATCTTCTTAAGCAGGAAATCCAGAATGGCGTGTTCCTGTTCCTGAAAAACCTGCCTGATAATGTAAAGGAAGGGCGTTCATAATGAATTTCCAAGTCTATAACCGTGATATATGCGTCGGCGACATAAGGATCATAGGTGTTTCGAGTTCTTCGTTGCTGATGGTTGGTGATGCTGAAACGATCCAGCTGGCAGCTACCTTTGACACACCGGCAGAATCCTTGATTGTCGGGCCATTTGTCCCGCTGTCACCGGATATTTCGTGATCGCTATGCTACAGAGAATAACCTGTGTTGACCATATAAAAATTGATGCGGTATCCTTCTCCTCGATTTTTCAGATTGGTGATTCGGAGCAAATACAGGCGTTGTCCAGGGCTCTCGCCGTCCAAAGAGAGGCAGAGGTATTTTTTGATAATGAAGGGAACTTTGCATCGTACCCGATTTTCTCAGAAACAATTCCCTTTCAACCAACAGTTGAAGAAAATGTTGTTTTCTCAACCCATAACCTCAACCCAGTATTGAAGGTTCGGAACATTGATATCATGGGAGCTTCTTCCTCGTCTGTAGTCCACCTTGGAAACAGCCGCAATATTGCGATGGAAGCCCGAGTAAAGCATATTCGTCAGCTTTTGCCCAGAATGAACATGTCGAATGGGGAAGACATATAGATTTAGTAAGGAGCTTTTGGCCTAAAGAATAAGCATCATCCACAAGCTACAATAAAAAAGGCCTAAACAAAAGCAGAAAAGGATGTTTTCAATGCCAGCAATAATAGGTCCTGTACAAATATTGAATGTAGGCGGCGGGACGGTGCAGTTTGGCGACACGCTGTTCATCTCGCCAAAAAGCAGTGCAAAAACTGTCGCTGGTCAAGGAGGATTCAACACTGGCGGTTTCATTGTTACAAATAACGGGTTGAGTGCCAGCAATGTTCTTGATGCCAACTTGATTGACCAGCCGATAGCAGGTAATAACTAGCGTTTATTTCGTTTACGCGCATTAGATTTAGTAATTTTCGGCAGCCTTGTAGAAGGCTGTTTTTTTATCCATTTCAAAAACTTCTGCAATTCAGGATGGGAACGAAGCCGGTCAATCGTGTTCAATCCCGATGCCAGTTCCTCGTTCGTGAACAGAGCATGAATCTGTTTATGGCACGGAATGCACAAATTGGCTGTTGGCATGAAAGTGCCCCCCATTTCTTTAGGAACCAGATGGTGAATGGTCACCTCAACCTCTTCCCTGCCGCATAACTCACATGTGCCGGATTGCTTTTTCTTCGCCACTCGGTGATCCCTCCCTACCATTTGTGAATTGGTCTTGAGATTGAATTGCTTTCATTTAAAAATAGCTTTTTCTATATCTTCTTGTGCAAATACATATTGATTACCATCTATTCTGATATCCTCCTATTATAAGCATCACTGGCTTTTCTATCGGACACTTTTCTCGTGCTTCACCTTCCGTTTGGCCGATATAGCCCTTCTATCGGACATTTTCCTCATCATTCATCTTCTGTTTGGCCGATACAACCCTTCTATCGGACATTTTCCTCATCATTCATCTTCCATTTGACCGATACAACCCTTCTATCGGACATTTTCCTCATCATTCATCTTCCGTTTGTCCGATACAGCCCTTCTATCGGACATCTCTCCAAGACAAACTGAAAAAACCGGCAGGATTATTATTCACATCCCGCCGGTTTTTAACATTCCTCTATTGTTCATCCAATTCCAGCAGATGGCCGCCGTCGAAGAAATATAAGTATTTCTCCGCAACAGGCTGTTTCCACACCTGTTCGATTGCTTTGGCATACAAGCTGATCTGGATTCGATATCGTTCCTCCAGGATTGGCTTTGCCTGCTCGAAACCGCCTTTGTAGCGGTCATGGATGCCATCCGTTTTAAAGTCCAGCAGGACGGTTCCTTTTTCATCCCGGAAAATGCAGTCGACTACCCCCTGAATAAAGATTGGTTCGTTTTCTCCCTGCCAATCAGGATAAACTTCCTTTGAGGGCAATGACAGATAAAACGGTACCTCACGGCTGACTTTTTCTGCCGATACCAGTCGCTTGCCGATGTCCGTTTCAAAAAAGGCAAGAATCCACTTTTTATCAATAGCATCACGCTGCTCAGGGAAAAGAAGCTCCTTCTCTACCATCTCCTCCAGCTGCAAATCGAGAGTGGCTTCGGTTACTGGCTGGTCCAGATTGATATGCTGCATGACCATATGCATCGCAGTTCCGCGTTCTGCAGGTGTGAGTTTCTTTTCCTGCATGAATCTTGGCCGATTGAGGATGGGTTTTGAAAACCTCCGGACAATCTGTGTTCCGCTTTCTTCATCCCTTGTTTCGTGGTTGCGTTTCAGCTCGGTAACGGACTGCTTGGAGCGGTGGTTTGCTGCTTCCTTGAAATGATAATTCCAGGAAAGTTGCCTGTTCACTGTCTCTGCGAATTCTGAGTCCCTGTTCACTGGCTTCCCTGCTGCAACAAGGTCCATCAAGCTTTCGTGCTCTTCGGTTTGTTCATCTGCATATGAAGCGATTTCCTCTGCTTTAATGCTTTCGATTTTCCAGCGTGATGGATGGCAGGTAATGTCCTCACCAAGTGCAGGATGAAGAGTTTCTGCACCCTCCCTGATCTCAAGACAATCTCGGTGGCGGACCACTGCAGGTCCAACCCAGTCGATATAACCCGAAGCAGAAGCTCTTGAATATTCATCCAGCAGCCACTCAGGATGGCTTGCTTCGTCCTGCCACTTGCTGATCGTCTTTTCTGCATCCTTGACCGACCCAATCAAGTAGAGCTTCTCCTTTGCCCGTGTCAAGGCAACATATAATACTCGCATTTCCTCTGCCAGCATTTCCATCTTCTTCTTGCGCTTGAAGGCCAGCTGGGGCAAGGATGGGAAGGAAATCCGCTTCTCGGGATTGATATATTTTGCTGCAAAGCCAAACTCTTTATCGAGCATATAGAATTTTTTCAGGTCCATCGTATTGAAATTCCGGGCAAGCCCGGCAACGAAGACAACCGGGAACTCCAGTCCCTTGCTGCTGTGGATCGTCATGATCCTGACCACATCTTCCTGCTCTCCAAGTGCTCTTGCAGCGCCAAGGTCGTCTCCGCGCTCCCTCATCCGCTCAATGAAGCGCAAAAAGCGGAACAGGCCTCGGAAGCTTGTGGCTTCATATTGTCGCGCGCGATCATATAGTGCTCGCAGGTTTGCCTGGCGCTGCTTGCCTCCTGGCATCCCGCCGGCAAAATCGAAGAAACGGGTTTCCCGGTACAATTGCCAGATCAAATCAGATACAGAACCCTGCCTTGCTGAGGTTCTCCATTTTTTCAAACTTTCAAAAAAGCGATTTGTTTTCTCATGCAAGCGCTCATTTTCCGGCAATGGCCGATCAATACAGAAAGCAGTCAACGCCTCATAGAAGGAACCGCGTTTCTGGCTGACCCTGATGATGGCAAGCTCTTCCTCATCCAGCCCGACAATTGGCGACCTCAGGACTGCAGCGAGCGGAATATCCTGATAAGGATTGTCAATCACTTTCAACAGAGAAAGCATGACCGCGACCTCTGTTGCCTGGAAATATCCAGTCGACAGATTCGCGTAAATCGGGATGCCTTGCTGCTTGAACTCCTCCATGATTTGCGGCGCCCATGTCATCGACCGAAGGAGAATGACGATATCACGGTAATTGACGGGCTTCGAGGTCTTTGTCTTCGGATTGTACACACCCCGTCGTTCTTCTACCATATCCTTTATGTTCTTAGCCATCAGCCTTGCTTCGAGCTGGGATTGTTCCAGGTCATCAGCATCGAAATCACCTTCTGCCGTTTCATCCCCAGGCTCAGTTTCTGCGGATTCCCCCTCGGTTTTATCAATCAAGAGCAATTCCACAGGGAACTCGTCATCCTCAGGATAAGGCGCTCCTATTTTCAGCTCGGCATTTTCATCGTAATCAATCTCGCCAACCTTGATTCCCATGATTTGCTTGAATAAATAATTCGTCCCGTCAAGGACTTCTTTGCGGCTCCGGAAGTTCTTAGCGAGATCAATTTTCAAGCCGGTCCCTTCTCCGCTGGATGTGAACCTATTGTACTTTCCAAGGAACAGATTAGGCTCAGCAAGACGGAATTTGTAAATCGACTGCTTAACATCGCCAACCATGAACAGATTGCCTGCTTCTTCCCCTTCAGCTGTCACAAGCTGGAGGATTGCTTCCTGCACCATATTTGTATCCTGGTATTCGTCCACAAGGACTTCTTTGAACTTCTGGCGATAAGCGTATGCTGCCTCTGAAGGTTCAGGTTCACCTGGATGTGCCACTTCCTCCACATCTGTATTTGCAGTCAGAATATCAAGTGTATAATGCTCCAAATCAGAGAAATCGACAAGGCCACGCTCCTGCTTCACTTCTCCAAAGCGGTGCGAGAATTCTTTTACAAGATCAATCAGGACAGAAACCAAAGGCTTCATTTCCTGCATATCCTTCAGGAAACTCTCAGGTCTGCGTGAGAATAATTCCCCTTTCAGATCCTGGACGATCTTCTTTGCCCGGTCGCGAAGCTTGGCTGCCTTGTCAACAAGATCCTTATTGAAATCATCACCGCGGCATGTTTTTGCCCTGCCAAAATTGGCAAGCTGGACCGCTTCATATAGATCTGCCCATGACCTGTCTTTTGCAGCAAGCAAGGTATCAATCACATGAAGGTCTTCGGTAAAATTAACCACCCTCGGTGCAGGGCCTCCTGGCATTCTGGCAATCTCCATCGCTTTTTCAAGAAGTTGTTTCGCTCCCTGTAGCTGCAGCTCGATATCCGCAACGAGCACCTTCATGAAAGGCAGATCCTCCATTGTTGCGTTCTCTGCTGCGTCATACATCGAAACGATTGAATCAAGATATGCATCAGGTGACGGATTGGATCTGGCAAAATCGAACAAGTCGACAATGATATCCTTCAATCCTTCATCGCTGCGGTCATTCGTGAACGCATCCACCAGGTTGAAAAATGGCTGGTTGTCTGCTTTTCCATACTCTTCCTCGAAAAGATCCTCGATCACTTCATCCCGAAGCAGCTGCCCTTCTGTTTCATCCGCAATCCTGAAGCCGGGATCTACATCAATCAAGTAATAATATTTCCTGATCACTTCAAGACAGAAGGAGTGTAGCGTTGAAATGGACGCTCTGTTCAGCAGGCTAAGCTGCTTTTTCAAGTGGGTCGAAGCCGGATTGCTGTCAATTGCTTTTTCCAGCGCTTCTCCTATCCTGTGGCGCATTTCAGCCGCAGAGGCATTCGTGAAAGTCACTACGAGCAATTCATCAACATCCATTGGATGGCTTTCCGAAGTGATTTTCTTGATGATCCGCTCAACAAGCACTGCAGTTTTTCCCGACCCAGCTGCTGCTGCGACAAGAATATCCTGCCCAGAGGCCATAATTGCCTTCCATTGGTCTTCCGTCCAGGTTGCCCCTTCCGGCACTGGCGGTATAGTCATTTTAGCCAAGATCCTCTTCCTCCTCTCCGATTGATGCAAGAATATCCAGTTTCCTGATTTCTTCCAAGCGATCATTTACTCCAGGCAAACCATCGTTAGCTTTCATCTGTTGATCCTGACGGAGCGACGCCAGCAAGTCTTCTTTTTTAATGACCGGAAGCTTCCTGAAATCATTCGATTCCACAGCCTGGTCAAACTGGCAGACCGGTTTGAAAGAACAGAATGTACATGGAGCCCTGTCCTTTAGCTTATACGGCGCCACATCGACAATTCCGCTGACAATCCTGTTTCCGGTCTCTACATATTTGTGGCGGACGAATTGGCGCAAATGGTCAAAGTCTTCCTTGCTGGCCACCTTCGAGCTTTTCAGCAGGCTGCCATCCTTTTTAAAACCTGCGGAAATGATCTGTGAGCTTCCTGTATCAAGCCCCTTGTCCATCATTCTGATGACATTTTCATCGCCGAGGAGCAAACCATTCATTTTAAAACGTTTGAGGATTTCCTCTTCGATTTCATCAAGAGTCAGCATTTTCGATGCGTTGACAATAGGATTGTGGACATGGAAATACAAAACTCCTGCCGGGTCAGCAGCCTTGCCGACCAACAATGGCGAATGAGTGATGATGATATCCAGATAGGTGAGCATTTGCAATGCCACACCGTAATAAACCTCTGTCAAATTGACATCCTTCACGCTGGATTTATAATCGACGACCCTCAAATACACACCCTTGTCGTCTTCTGCTTTGTCAACGCGGTCAATCCGGCCCATGAGCTCCATTTTCGCCCCATTTTTAAGTGAAAAAGCAAGCGGCGGCAGTTCCCCCTGTCGTCCGAAAGCAAGTTCCAAGCCTACTGGCGAGAATCCGCTGACCTTTGCATGCTCACTTAATACGAGCGACGCGCGGCTGATGATGTTCTGGAGCTTCTGCCTGATATAATGATGTCTATTTGAACTCAGCAAGATCTCATTCTGCAATTTAGGAGCCAGCTTTTGGACGGCATCCCTAGCCAGTTGTTCAGCCTGGGCTCTTGTCAGCTGGGCCCAGCTTAGGTTTTGCTGCATGACGGTCTCGGCAATTTCTTTCAGCGCAGCGTGGAATAGATCCCCGATATCAGGCGCCTCCAGCCGGAAAATCTGGCGGTCGCGCAGCTTCAGGCCATGCTGGACATAATGTGAGAATGGACAGCTGTTGAACAGCTCCATCCTTGAAACACTTCCCTGAATTTCATCACCATAAAGCTCCTTGGTGATGGATTCCGATAACTGCTTCGTTCTGTTTTCGTAAAATAAGCTGGAAAGAACCTTGCGTGCTCTATCTCGCCATTGATGACTATTTATATAATAATCGTACACATCCCACCAAAAATCATAGACAGGATAGTTGCGCTTTTTCAATTGAAGCTGGGATGTCAAATAGGACAAAGCAACGTTTTCGCCAGCTGCGTACTTCAATTGATCTTCTTCCGGCAATTCAGATGGATCCGGCAGGTATAAATGCGTTTGATGTTCAGGGAAAAGATCAGAAATTCTCTTGATGAATGAAGATGGCATCAGAGCTTTCCCTTCTTCATTGGCAATCGGGTAACTGATATGCAGTTGCTCCGATGGTGTCACAAATGCCTTGTAGGCAATAAAGTTTTCGTCCAGCAGCTTGGTGCGGCTGCTTGGAGCAAGCTTGATGCCTTTTGACTGCAGAAGCTCGCGGTCATCATCCGCAAAAATCCCTTCCTCCGTCATCTTCGCAGGAAGGACACCTTCATTGACGCCGATGACGAATGCGACCTTGACATCAGCAAGCCGCGTCTTTTCAAGGTCGGCAATCAGTATTTGATCGATCGCAGGAGGAATCAGGGAGAATCTTAGTGATTCAAAACCGGCATCAAGAATGGAAACGAACTGTTTTGGCGCTACTTTCGTATCACCAAGCATCTCGACGAACTGGTCAAGAAGATTGACCACTGCGTTCCAGGCTTGCTCATGCTCCCTCGCTTCTACCAGCCTCCCTTCCTGTTCAGCACCCATTCTCCATGCTTCAAGCTTCGCCGGGATATCGAGCTCTTCCATAAACAGATACACTGCTTCCGCAAGCTTCCTTCCCGTATCAGCACGCTTCAGACGACGGGCCATCCTCAGCAGCGGAGATGTAATCAGCAGCCGCAGGTCATTCAGTTCCTGCTCTGTCTTTTTTTCTGCATTTGTCTGGGCCACTCCGTCATACTCCAGGCCGCGTATTCTCCGGTATTTCCAGCGTTCTTTTTTCGTCCATTTATCTCCCTGGATGCCATATGCAAGCACATAGTTTTCCAGCACATCCATCTGTTCGCGCATTTTATTCAAATTCACACCGTCCGGGAACAGCAAATCCGTTTTTACCGCACGGAAAATCGGTTCATACCGCCAGTTCCCCAATACCGTTTCAAGACTGGAACGGACTAGCTCAATCAATGGATGATGAAGCATATTCCGCTTCTGGTCGATAAAGTATGGCAGGCCATAGTCGTCAAAAATCGTTTCAAGTACTTCTCGGTATTCGCTGCCTCGCATCAGTACGGCAATATCGCGATAACGGTAACCATTATCCCTTGCCAGCCCAAGGATCCTGCGGGCAACGCCTTCCAATTCTGCCCTTCTGTTGGCAGCCTGGGCAATATGGATCGCGGCTTCACTGTTATATTTAACGGCAGGCCTGGAATCGAATTCCCTTTCAAGATGCTTTAGCGATTCATCCTGCCAGCGCATCTGTTCCGTCAATACGATTTCTTCTTCCAGATCGTGGCCATTTGCTTTTATCATGTCATGCAAAGTTGAGCAGGTTTCACCTGTTACCCTGAATAAATGCAGTTCATCAGGCTTTTCATTTTTGAAACCCTTGTCGACCGGCAGCGCGATGGTCACCCTTTTACAAGTACTCATAAGCTGGTCAATGATCATCAATTCAAGAGGCGTGAAACTGTAGAAACCATCGATGTATATTTCTGCATTTTGAAGGTATTGCGAGGCCGGGATTTTCTCGGCCAGCAGTTTGAAATAATCCTCTGAATCTATATATTTGCCAAATAATTCGTCTTCAAATTGTCGATACACTAGATCAAGATCATGGATTTTGTCCTTCAGGGCTTTATTCCCTGCGGCGCTTGCCTCCATTTTTCCAGTGAGCTCGTCCGGATTGATCGCATAGCGCTTGAACTCAATCAGCATCTGCTCCATCTGCTGGATAAACCCATTCTTATCCGCTGCCTTCTGAAAGATTTTCAGCTCGTCCTTTTTGTCCTCAATGATTTTTCGGATCATCATGCTGATCCCGACGCTGTCCAAATGCTGGCGAGTGTACCCGCCCGTTTCCTGCAGGATTCTCCATGCAAGGCGCGGAAAGCTGAAAACCTGCGCCCTGATCATCCCCCCAAGCTCAGGGTCAGTGGACAATCTGTATTCGGAAAGGAATGACATTTGTTCAGGGACTAGATAAGCAATCGGGTCCCCCTGCGGGTCTGAGATGAGCCTGTCCTTGATTTCATTAATGATCATCTCGGTCTTGCCGCTCCCCGAGCGCCCTAGTACTAAACGTACAGACATCTGACTTCCCCTTTCTCTCTTTAAAAATATCTATCTTTATAAAAATTGAAAAAGGCGCTCTATACTCATGCGCCTTTCCATACCAAACGATTGTTCTATATATCTTTCATTATACCTTTTTTGAGGACCATTTTGGAAGCAGGAAGCCCGTTAATTTTTCCCAAACAACCTGCAAAAACTGTGGTGTCTGCATATGTTGGTGGTGGCAGGTGATATACATGAAATCCATGTCCTTTTTTCAAAAGGCTTCCATTCTTCTGACACTTTGTGCCATCATGGTCGCAAGCAATATTTATACTTTGATTCCAATTTATTCGGTCCTGGCAGATGACTTGTTAATCGCCGAATCCCACGTAGTCCTCGCAGGAGGTCTGTTCACTTTCTTCTATGCCTGCGGACTGCTGTCATTCGGGCCGATTTCCGATATCACGGGCAGACGAAAAATTCTTGTGTTCGGGCTTTTGGCCTCTGCTTTGACGACACTTGCAGTCGGATTCTCTGCCGGATCCCTCACTTTGTGGTTTGCCCGCTCACTGCAGGGAATCACCCTTGCTACCTTCGCTTCTGTTGCATTTGCCTACTCCTATGATGTATTCAATTTTCGGCAAAGAACGATTCTGGTTGTGCTGATCAATACAGGATTCTTAATCGCCGGGACCTTTGGTCAGATTGCCAGTGCCTTCTTGGCAGATGTTTTTTCCTGGAACAGCGTTTTCTATTTCTTCTCGACAGTCTATTTCATTCTATTTGCAGCTGCATTTTTCCTGCTGAAAGAATCACCGACCCAAACGACGGAAAGCAAGCCTGTATGGAAAATCTTTTTTCAATTGTTAAAAGAGCCTGTTTTGATGAAATCCTATATGATTACTTTTTCGCTGTTATTTGCGATAATTGCCTTCTATGATGGTATTGGCCGCTTTTTTGATGGTCCTGAATCAGACCTGCTGATGATCCGGCTTGTTGGTTTGATCGGCGCTTCCCTTTCCCTTTTCACAGGTAAACTGATCGATCGCTTTGGAGAGCTGCGCACATTGATGTTTGGTTTGGCCATTGGGTCTATAAGCGCCTTCCTGCTGCTTTTCTTTCATTCTACCGGAGCACTGATCATCTTCTCCATCTTTTTTGTTTCTTCGATTTCACTCGTAATCCCGACCGTCATTACCTTGATTGGCTCTTATGGCAGCAGCCAGCGCGCCAAAGCACTGTCCCTGTATTCCTTCATCCTGTTGACCGGAGCAAGCCTAGCTCCGCCAGTTGCAGCCCTGTTGCCATTCAGCGGAGTGATGATTCTGTTATCTTCATTTTTCTTTCTTAATATAGTGCTTTGCATTTCGATTCAAAAAAAGGCACTCCAGTCAGCGAGCGCTGGCTGAAATGCCTTTTTTATGTTTCGGGTAAGTAAACTTTTCCCTGAACTTGAAAAATTGATATATTCCGTAGTTGTGGTCACTTATTCCTTAGAATCACGGTATATCATGACTCATGGCTGTTTATTTTTAAAATCACATTATATTCCGAAGTCCCACTTTCAACTGACTGGCTTTTGCTTTTTACCTGCCATTTCCTTCAACAGTTTCTTGTCGATTTTCCCGACATGTGTTTTCGGCATTTGACTGATAAAATAAATGTTTTTAGGGACTTTATAGCTGCCGAGTTTTTGTTTACAATATTGCTTAACATCCCCTTCAGACAAAGCTGCTCCTGCTCCTTCTTCAAGGACAATATAGGACGTTACTACTTCACCCCATTTATCATCTGCCACCCCGATGACCGCCGCCTCCTGGATGGAAGGGTGTGAGCAAAGCCAGTGCTCGATCTCGAGTGGAAATACATTTTCACCGCCTGTGATGATCATCTCTTTTTTCCTGCCGACAATGTAGTAATATCCATCTTTATCCCTCTTCGCCAGGTCACCTGTATGGAGCCAGCCGTCCTTCAAGGTGTCTGCGGTCGCGTTTTTATTTTTCCAGTAATAAGAAAATGCATGATTCCCTTGAATGACGAGTTCACCGACCTCATCCTCTCTGACCTCTATACCGGTTTCATCCAGAATCCTGATATTATGGAAAAGCATTGGCTTACCGACTGAGCCCCTTTTTACATCTGCCTCTGAAGGATCTATGTAAAAATTATTCGGGCCGGCCTCTGTCAGTCCATACCCCTCCTTGAAGGCGATGCCTTTCTGTTTGTATGCTTCATAAATTTCAAGCGGGCACGGCGCACCTCCTGATAAAAACAGCTTTAAATCCTCAAATTTCGTCTTCTGGAAAAGATCGGATTTCACTAACATATGATGCATCGTCGGTACAAACAGGACGATTGTGCAACTATGCTCAATTAAGTTCCTAATCGCACTTTCAGGTGAGAAATCATTGGCCAGGACGACGGTGCCCCCGGCCATCAGGATCGGAATGGAAAGAGCGTTCAATCCTCCCGTATGGAATAATGGTAAATATGTCACCGTTCTGTCTTCATTCGTCAGATTCCAGCTGGCGATCGTAGAAATGCTGTTCCAAATGATGGCGCGATGTGACAGAACCGCTCCTTTTGGTTTTCCGGTGGTCCCACCTGTATAAATCATCGCCAACGGATCTTCTTCCTCCACTTTTTCTGCACCCAACTGGCCAACTGTTACGTCAAGCAACTGCCCGTATCGTGAACCATTGATTTGAATGCAAAGGTCTTCTTCATCCCAAATCATCGTCACTTCTTTTGTAAAATTGGAATGGAACGCCAGTAGCCTGGGCTCACAGTCCTTTATTATATATGCCAACTCATCGAGGGACAGCCTCCAGTTCAGCGGCACAAAAATGGCGCCAATCTTCCCGCAGGCAAACAGCAAATCAAAGTAACTGATTCCGTTCGGCGCAAGCAGCGCAACCCTGTCGCCTTTTTTGACACCCTTTTCACTTAGCCACACCGCGATTGCTTTAGCCCGATCATTGACTTCCCTGTATGACCATTCCTGATCCGTCCCTGCATCGGCAACCGCAACTGCATCCGGTGTCAATCCCGCTCTCGATCCAAGCCAGTCGAGCTCCCACCTCACCGCAATCTCTCCTTCTCTCGTCTTGATGAATTCATTTTAGGAGATGGGAGTTACAGGATAGTTACATAACAAAAAGCGCAAGCGCCTTGGTCAGCCCCGACAAGCGCTGGAGGGCCGACCAGTGAAGTCGTTCTTTGACTTCATTGGGTGGACCGAAGCGACTCGAGGGGCTAGGCGCTGAAGCTGGATTAAGAAAGCTACTTCTAGTTTCACAGCTAAATCATTTTATACTCTAAACAACAAAAAACACCACAGCATCTGCCATGGCGTCAAAAAGTTTATATGCCCTTCAACTCGTCTTCTGTAAAGATTTCCATACTTTTCACATGATGCCTTGCTTCGGCATCACCCAGTTTGTAGACCATCGCGTAAATTTCCTTCATCGCAAAGTCATAATCTGCATGCTCACGGTCTGGGTCTGTAAAAGGGTGAAGGTGGGAATTCCCGTAAGTGGCCCAATCCGCTTTATAGTTCTCGGTGAGATACTCCCGCAAATCCTTGATTTCCTCACCGGTAGCAATCAACGTGAATAAATGGCCCTCGGGCTCAGCCGGCGTGTCGAGCACCTCGCCGCTTTCTATATTAAAGTAGTACTTCTGCTTTGTTTCTTCCATGTACAGCACCTCATCCTTTTTTAATACCATTTACCACTTTTGGAGGGAAGTTAACCATAAAGCGAATATCGGTGAACTCACAAAGGGAGATGAACATTTTATTATTCGTTTTTTAGTGTGCGTTTGGCCAAGCGCATGGGATCAGTTAGGTTTAATGCCAGTTAGGGGAGATTTAATACCAGTTAGGACAATTTTAATACCAGTTGCGTCAATTTTAATACCAGTTAGATCGGTTGTAATACCAGTTTGGGGGAATTTGAGCGGTTAGAGGATTTATTTAACGGTTGGATGAATTTTATCAACGGTTAGCGATGTTTTTTAAACGGTTGAGGCGTATTAATAGACGGTTGGAATGGTTTTTTCATGGTTGGGTCGGGTAGTTAAACGGTTGAAACTATTATTTTTCACGGCTGCAACATTTATTCCTCGTTGAAGCCAATTTAATCCCCTATTCCAGAACTTTAATCCCCGTTAAGTCAAATTTAATCCCCGCTGAAGGGATTTTAATCCCCTTTTCTCTAATCGCAAAATAAAAAAGCGCATCAAGTGCGCTTTTACAGCGTAATCCAGCTCCAGCGCCTAGCCAGTTTTCATCCACGGGAGTGCTTCTCCGAGTATCTTGCGAGAAGCGTTAGCTTTAAGCAGCTCGAGCCGCTTGCGCTTTTTGTTTTTACATCATGATCCCGCCATCGACATGGAGGGTGGTGCCGTTCACGTATTTGGACTCGTCTGATGCGAGGAATAAGTAGGCATGTGCGATGTCCTCTGGCAAACCGAGCCTTCCAAGCGGGACGAGCATTTTCATTTGTTCAATCACTTTGTCCGGCACCGCAGCGGTCATCCCTGTTTCGATGAATCCGGGAGCGACTGCATTGACATTGATTCCTTTGCGGCCGAGTTCCTTCGCCCATGTTTTCGTCATCCCAACGACTCCTGCTTTGGTCGCTGCGTAGTTTGTCTGGCCTACATTGCCGTATATGCCTGAAACGGAGGATGTATTGATGATTCTGCCTGAACCTTGCTGGACCATTGCCGGAACAACCGCCTGGGCACAATTGAATACACCCGTCAGGTTGACATCAACGACTTTTTGAAAGTCCTCGGCCGCAAGCTTATGCAGCATTCCATCCCTGGTGATGCCTGCATTATTTATTAAAATGTCAATTTTGCCAAAATGGCCAAGAACATTTTGGACCAGCGAGTCAACACTGGATCTGTCGGCGACATCCACCTGAAAAAAAGCGACATCATAGCCTTCAGCTGACAGTTCAGCTGCACGTTTGGATCCTGTTTCCTCGTTAAAGTCCGCCATGGCAACCCTTGCGCCTTCACTGGCAAAAGTTTTAGCTGCAGCAAGCCCGATTCCATTCGCTGCTCCTGTAATAATCGCTACTTTATCTTTCAACCTCATAAAAACACCTTCCTACTCTGCTAAAAATTCTTCAATATGCTGCAATAGCTGATCCAGGTCATCCACTAATGGCGAGTGCCCGCACCCCTTCAATTTCACAAACCTTGCACGTCCAGCAAAGTCTTCGACAATCTCATCTGCCATTCTCTCAGTGACAACGAGATCCCGGTCACCCCGGAGCACAAGCACAGGAATCTGGATATCCTTCACCTGGTCTGTTCCATCCTTCAAGCCATTATTTAAAGCACTGATGTTAAAAGTATTAAGAGAATGGTAGACTTCAGCAAGATTGCGCTGCGAGAGCATATCATCCACATACTCGTCATAATGCCGCTCTTCCGGTTGACGATCGGTATAAATCAACATATTCCACATCGCCTTTAGAAATCCTTTATTTTGCTGGTCGTAAGCACTCTGGACGGCTATCGTTTTACCAGCATCTGCCTTAACTTCCTCATAAGTAACCAGCCTATTGTTCACATCAGGCAACCCTTCCGCACTTGTGCCGAAGAACGGATATCCCCTTGTGGATGCCGAAGCGAGCAGCACAAGCTTTTCACAATAGCCAGGGTAATCAGCGGCAAACTGCATTCCTACCGCTCCTCCTGTTGACCAGCCAACAAGTGAAAAATCCTTCAGCCCAATTTCATCGACAAACATTTTTACATCATCGGAAAAATCCTTGATCGACATGACTGGCTGATGATAGCTGGACTCGCCGAACCCCCGCAGGTCTATCGCATATACTTTATATTCAGGGGCGATTCCATCAATCAACAAGTCCCAATGCTTTGATGATGTCATATTGCCATGGACCAGTAGTACATTTTTAGTTCCGCCGTCCCGTTCCCTATACGCGATTGTTTCCCCATTTGGCAAGTCAACCTTCTTCAATTCAACTGCCGTTTTTTCCATTACAACACGCCCTTTCCCCAAACAATAGTCGTTGCTCCCCATGCATAACCGATGCCGGCACTGACTAGGACGACAACGTCTCCATCCTTTAATTTTCCTGCCTTTTCTGCCAATTCCAGAGACAGGATCTGGTCAATCTGTCCGATGTGCCCATAGTCTTCCAGGTAGATGGAGTTTTCGCCCTCGAGCCCCAGCTCCCTCAATACAAATTCATGAGCCGACCGTTTCATGTGAAGCATTCCGATGTAGGCGATGTCCTTCTCGGAAAAACCGCTTTTCTCCACGGACCGACGGATGACTTTTAAAAAATTGGCCATCGACTTTTGTTCGAGCCGCTCCTTCATTCCCTTCGGATCGAGGACATCCAGCTGATACAGGCCTTGTGCCAGGCTTTCTGCTGAAATCGGATTTTTTGTTCCCCCGGCAACGACGACGACATCCTCGGAAAAAGAACCATCCGTAATCATTTCTGTTTCGAGCAGAATGTTTTCCTGATGGCCCTTTTGCAAGATAATCGCACCGCCGCCCGCTCCGAGATTGTACATGAACCTTGTTCTCGGATTCTGGTAATCTATGAAATCACCATTTCGGTAGCCTCCGGCGAGGAGGACGGTATTGATTGCTGGATCAGAGACCATCATTCCCTTCGCCAGCTTCAGAGCCATCACAGTCGTTCCGCATCTTAAGGCCGTGTCGAAGGCCCAGGCATTTCTTGCACCGATTTCCTCCTGCAATTTGATGCCGGCTGTCCATAATGGGTACTCTTTGTATTCCTCGCCAATATAGATGACTAGGTCGATGTCCAGCGGATCGAGGTTCGCTTCTTCCAATGCAACCCTCGCAGCCTTGATTCCCATTTCGCATGTATGGTCTTCCGGCCCTGGCACCGGCTTTTTCCTGATTCCCATTTTCTCTTCCACAACAGGTTCGGGAATTCCTGCCAACAAAGCAATTTCTGCTCCTGTAACAAAATTTTCAGGAAGGTAGATTCCTGTACTAACAATGCCAATCTGCATCTTGGTTCCTCCTTTAAGAAAAGCGCAAGTGCCTTGGTCAGCCCCGACAAGCGCTGGAGGGCCTGCCAGTGAAGTCGTTCTTTGACTTCATTGGCAGGTCTGAAGCGACCTCGAGCTGCTCAAAGCTAACGCTTCTCGCAAGATACTCGAGGAGGCACTCACAGTGATGAAAACTGGCTAGGCGCTGGAGCTAGACACTAATCTAAGTGCAAAAGTTTATACTTTTTAAAAGAAAAAGCCGTACTATGATTCTCCGACAATTCCTTTGATAAATTCCATTGCAGACTCTAAAGAATCAAACACTGCTTCTTTTTCTTCCTGCACATGGGTTACCTTGACCCTCCAGTATTTTCTGCCGCTGTCACTTTCGATGTCCGTGAGCTGGAAGCGGAGTACGAATGAAGTAACTTGCTTTGTTTCCATCATAAGTCTCCCTGACTTACTGTCTCTGAATCAACCGTGACCTCAATCTTCTTTTTCTTTCTCAATTTCAGCTTTTGCAGCGAACCGACAATCCCCTGAGGGAAAAACATGACAGCGAGAATATAAAGGATGCCGAAAAAGATGATCCATCTTTCAAAAATCCAGTGAACCTTTGCCAGCTCAGTCAGCCAGTGATGGGAAAACTCAATGATTCCCGCACCGATGATGGCACCGACCAGCGTCCCGACGCCTCCGATGATCGTCATCAGCAAGGCATCCAGCGTGATATCCATTGTAAAAACACTCGTGTTAACGAACCTTAAGGAAACAGCATATAAAATCCCCGCAATCCCAGCGATCACTCCCGAGACGACACTGGCAATGACTTTATATTGTAAGACACTATAGCCAAGCGATTCTGTACGCTGCTCATTTTCCCTGATCGCCTGAAGAACTCTTCCAAGCGGGGAGTTGGTGAATCTTTTTAATAAAATGAAGACCAGAACCATCGAACCAAGGCAAATCAGGTAGAAATCAGTCCTGTCCTTAAGGAAGTCCGGAACCCTGAAGGTGAAGCCGTCATTTCCATAAGTTACGGTCCGCCATTTTTCAGCGAGCACCAAGAACAATCCAGCGAATGCCATCGTTAGCATGGCGTAAAAATGGCTTTTCAAGCGCAGTGTCAGCAATCCGACGAAATAGCTGACCACAGCAGTCAGCAAAACCGTCACGAGGACAGCCAGCAGAAAATAGCTTGTTTCCGGTTCAAACCTTTTCATGAAAACACCCACTGTATACGCCCCAATACCGAAGAACATCGCATGGCCGAACGAAACGATGCCGGTGTAACCAAGGAGGATGTCGTAGCTCATCGCCAGTACGGCAAAAATGAACACCTGGGAGAGCAGGATGAGCATGCTTCTAGAATCGTAGACAAACGGAAGTACTGCCAGGAACCCGGCGACAAGCAAATATAAGATGTTCATGCGATTTGAAAACATTCTTGTCATCCTCTTCTCACCCCTTTACTCCGAATAAGCCCTGCGGCCTGAAAATAAGCACGACGGCCATCAGCAGCATGTTCGCAGCCAAAGCGAGGTCTGGAACATAATAGGCCATGAATGAACCTGACAGGCCAACTAAAATTGCGGCCATTACTGATCCTGTAAAGCTGCCCATTCCGCCAATGACCACCACTATGAACGCAAGGATCGCAAACTCCATGCCCATATCCGCATAAATCACGCCAGAATAGGGTCCTAAAAGCATTCCGCCTAAGGCCGCCATTCCAGCGCCAATCATGAACACGAACATGAATACTCTCTGGATGTTGACGCCCAGTGATTGGACCATTTCCTTATTCATGACTCCGGCGCGGACGACAAGCCCGATCTTTGTCTTTTTAAGCAAATATTGTACAGCGAGGAATACCGCAAACCCTACGACAATGATGAAAACCCGGTACTTGATGATGATGATCCCGCCAAACTCCCAGCTGCCAGAAAGGTAATCAGGGGTTGCCGCTGAAATCTGGTTAGGGCCCCATACCACTTTTAACATCTCTGATAAAACAAGCATCAGGCCGAGCGTGATTAATATTTGCTGCACATGGTTGCCATAAACCGGCTTGATGATCCAGCGCTCGGTGATGATGCCAAGAATCATGCCCGTAAGGATGGCACCGATGATCCCGGCAAAAAAGCTGCCTGTTGATGAATAAATCCATATCCCGCTATAGGCACCCCAGGCAAACAGCCCGCCATGGGCAAAATTAAGCACGTCCATCAGGCCGAAAATCAAGGTAAGACCGGCTGCCAGGAGGAAGATCAGCATTCCTGTGGCAAGGCCGTTAAGGCTTAAATTAATCAATACATCCACTCTTGCTTCCCCCTTTCCTATGCAATGCCGAGATATTTCCTTCTCATTTCTTCGTCCTCACGAAGGAGGTTCATCGGGCCGTTCGAAACCGTCCTGCCATCATCGATAATGTAAAAGCGGTCGCCAATACTGCTGGCCATCATGAAGTTTTGTTCCACAAGAATGATTGTTGTCTGGTCCTTCATCTGCTGAATCGACTCCATCACCTTCTCCACAACAATCGGAGCGAGACCTTTGCTTGGTTCATCGATCAACAGCAGTTCATTGTTATTGACATAGGCTCTCGCGATAGAAAGCATCTGCTTCTGGCCGCCACTCAAAAGGCCGCCTGGTTTTTTCCAGAATTTTTTTAAATCAGGAAAAAGCTCAAGAATCCAGTCCAGACGCTGCCGGGTTTCATCATTTTCCTTTTTGATCGCTACCTTTATATTTTCCTCTACGCTCAGGCCGGCAAAAATCCCCTGATCTTCTGGAACATAACCGATGCCTCTATTGGCAATCGTATAGGTTGGCAGGCTCTTGATTTCTTCACCTTTGAAATGAACCGTACCTTTAGCAGCCGGATTAAGTCCCATGATGGTTCTCAGGGTCGTTGTTTTTCCGGCTCCATTCCGTCCAAGCAGTACGGTAACCTCCCCCTTTGGCACTTCAAAAGAGATGCCTTGAAGGATATGATACTGACCTATGAATGTCTCCACCTGGTCAAGCTTCAGCAGCGTGCTCACTATGCAAACCTCCCAAATATGCAGATTGGACCGTTTCATTTTTCATGATTTCCTCCGGCGTCCCATCGGCGAGCAGAGCACCATTGAATAAAACCATAATCGAATCCGAAAGATCCATGATCATATCCATTTTGTGTTCAATCAAAATGATCGTCCGGTCACCGCGCTCCTTGATTTTCCTGATTACCTCCAGGATTGCCGGAACCTCTTCCAGTGACATGCCTGCCGTCGGTTCATCCAGCAGCAGCACTTCGGTGTTCAAAGCCAGCAGCATAGCTATTTCCAGCTTCCTTTTTTCACCGTGGGCAAGGTTCCTCGCTAGCGCATCCTTCTTGCCATCAAGCAAGACCAGTTTCAGCCACTCTACTGCCTGCTCCTCAAACTTTTTAAAAGAACGGAAATGCCTGAGCATCTGAAAGCGGACCCCTTCATGTGACTGCACCGCAAGACGGACATTTTCGATTACCGTCAAATTTGGGAAGACATTGGTAATCTGGAAGGACCTTCCGATTCCTGCCCTCGTCCTTTTGGTTGGAGAAAGCTTTGTGATGTCATTGCCTTTATACATGACCTGTCCCTTCGTCGGCACGAGCTGTCCGCTTAACAGGTTGAAGAAAGTCGTTTTTCCGGCACCGTTTGGACCGATGATCGATTTGAAATGATTATGCGGAACGGAAATGCTGACAGAATCTACGGCGGTATGGCCGCCAAATGTAATACTGAGGTCTTTCGTCTCGATAATTGCCGTCATCTACTTCACCACCCTTAATTGAATTACGCCTTTGCACCGATTCAGTAAAAGCATAATGAACTTCGGCTAGGTTACCGAAGTTCATTATGGATCTGTTTGTTAATTCCGGATCGGTGGAGCTGTTTCTTCTGGAGAGAGCTCGCGGATCAGGACTGGAACTGGATAGTCAACTCCATCCTTTTTCTCCAATTTGATTGCATATAATGCTTGGAGTGCCTGATGATCCTCTTCACGGAAGGTCATTTTGCCTTTCGGTGAATCAAAGCTCATTCCTTCCATTGTCTCGATCAATTTCTTGGAATCGGTGTCACCCTCTGTTTTCTTTAAAGCTTCGACAATCGCCATTGCGGCTGTCATGCCTCCTGGCGTGAATAGATCTGGAAGCTCATCGTTAAAGCGCTTTTTATGTTCATCAACAAGCCATTTATTGATGTCATTTTGCGGGAGATCATGATAATAGACTGTGAAGCCTTCCATGCCGACAAGCGGCTCCATCGTTGCAAGTGCTGCGATATCAGGAGCACCTGTGGAAATTTTGATTCCTTTTTCCTGGACCTTCATATCTGAAATCTGGTTCCAAGGAGAATTCGCTCCAGCCCAGACGACAAATAAGTAATCCGGTTTTTGGTCGATGATTTTCTGGATGTTCGAAGTGAAGTCAGTTGCAGCAGGATCTGCATATTCTTCATGGACGATTTCCGCGCCAAGTTTTTCGGCTGCTTCTTTGAACGCTGCGACGCCATCGCGGCCAAAAGAATAATCCGGTGCAAGCGTGGCGATTTTCACACCATCTTTGGCAATTGCAGCGGCACCCGCAACAGCATCCTGAGAAGAGTTACGCGCTGTGCGGAAGATATATTCATTGAATTCAGAGCCTGTAATGCTGTCCGCAACAGCCGGCTCGACAATCATGATTTTTTCATATTCCTCTGCCAATGGCAGGACTGCCAGCGTATCACCTGAGCTTGAAGATCCGACCAGGAAGTCTACTTCATCCTCTTCAAGAAGTTTCGTTGCTTTCTGGACCGCTACCTCAGGTTTTGTTTCCGTATCTTCAACAATGAATTCAATTTTACGGCCCGCTACTTCATTTGTTCCATTCGTTGCGTATTCAAGGCCGAGCTCAAATCCGCGGAGTGTCTGCTTCCCATAAGCTTCAAGCCCGCCTGTTTGCGAAGCCAGCACCCCAATCTTGATCGGTTCGGTGTTCTTCGGTTCTTCCTTTCCTTCTTTCCCTTCAGTGCCGCCTGACTTTTCTGTCCCCGATCCACTGCAGGCACTTGTAAACAACAGGACCAAAATGAGCATAAAAGATAAAACAAAATTCCGCTGTCCAGCTTTCATTTCCTTTCCCCCTTTAAAATTGGTATTCCAAAGCCCACAAGCTTTGACATCATCTTAAAGAATGCCAGTTACAAATGAGTTACATCATGCTGGAGATTAATGGTTGTTGTTCTAAAATGCAGTTAAAAGTGAAAGTCAAAAGAGGTGTATTCCGTATAGAGAGAGGGGGACAACTTCGATGGATTCCCGTATTTTTGTTTATCATGACCCTTTTCACACTTCCATGGATCATTACGACCATCATCATGACGCCGATCCAGTACGGATATATAAAAAGAATGGAAGAAATAAAGAAAAAGAAGCAGCTTTCACAAAGTCAAATGTACGAGGAAATGCCTGTGCAGGAAGAAATCCTTCATATGAACCTGCAATCGAATATTTTGTTCATTCCGGCAAATATCATTGCAGGATTGATTTATAAGTACCAACATCGGTAAAATGGACCTTTTTAGCTAAAAGTTCCGAATAAAATAGTATCCCCTCCAATTTTTATGGCAATAACGTTACTAAACTGCCTAAAGCATGGAGGGGATTTCTATGATGGGAATCTATTTGATCAATGAAAAGATTCATATAAACGGACAAGCCGATAATAAAAGTGCTGAAATACAGCAAAACCTGATGCTTGATTTCATGAAGAAAGAGAGAATTCAGCCTGTAAAATTAAATCCATACCAGCTGAACGAGCATTATACGATTCCACACGCCCTGCTCTATGATCTAAAACTCCATAAAAAGCAGATCGATTGCCTGCTGATGTACTCAAATGAATCTATAAAGGATTTTGCTATCACCTATCCTGCAAGATGGCTGATCCTGAAGAGTTATTTTGACACCATTTTAACTGTGGCTTAAGGCAGTAAAAGGTTGCAAAATTTCCAATTCAAAAGCCGTCTGTTCCGCCAAAAGCAATGCAATAGCCATCAAGGTCTTTGACGGCAAACTCCTTCCAGGGACCATTATTTTCATCAACCCGTGGCTCGATGGCAATATGCGCCCCCTTTTCCTTGAATTCATGATATAACTCATCAAGCGACTTCCAATCTTCTACATAGCAATAAAGATCGAATCCCTGCTGATCCCCTGCTGCCGGCGGATTAGGCCTCACTTCCTCCGGGTCGCTGGCTTCTAACAGTTTTATTGCCAGCCCTGAAAATCCATCACGGATGACCCACCAGTCCGTGACCTCGCAGCCTAATACATCACTGTAAAATCTCCGCGATTTTTCCAGGTCCGATACCAATAAAACCTTCAATGAACTATGAATCTGTCTTTTAGTTGTCTCCATTCCAAACCTCCTGTAAGTCTATTGATTATGTCCTTCAATGATCATCTCATACATATGCTTTGTTGGTTCCAGCGGGGTGACTCCCAGTTCTTCCTCTAGCACTTCACTGCATTTTTTATACCAGCGTATGGCTTGCGGACGATTGTTTTTCCGATAATAGCAAAACATCAGCAATCGATAGGCTTCCTCCCATGTTCTGTCCCTGTGGAGGATTTTTTGGCACCAATGAATGGCAGAATCATAGTTTTCACGTCTTACATTCAGCTGCGCCAGTTTTTCCGCCCCCCGCAAAAAGTAAACAAGCAGCCGCTCCCGTTCATTGAGGCACCAGTCCTCATACCTTCTTTCAGGAAGATAATCCCCGTTATATAAATTCAAGGCGCGTTCCAGTTCCTCCATTGATTTTTCGGTGTTCTTCTCTTCCAGGCCGGCTTCTGCCCATTCTTCGAATATACGTGAATCAAGCTCGATTGCTGCCTGGGGGTTCATTCCGTATCCCGTTCCCTCCCTGACGATGAAAAACGGGGTGGATCTCGCTTTGCGTGCAGGCTCCAGAACATTATTCAAGGCATTCAGGGCAACCTTAAAATCTCGGTCTGCATTCTTTTCCTCATGGGCTGGCCAAAGAATCTGGAAAATGTCCTCCTTCATCAGGAACTGGCTTCTCTTTGTCAAGAATAGCTGGAATAGCTCTTTCGCCTTCCCTCTTTGCCAATCGCGATCCTCCACTTCCCTGTCTCCAAGCCAGAGCCGGAATTGGCCAAGTGTTTGGACCCTTAATGTATAGCCTGGATGAGCACTCAGGCGCGGGATCTTCAAATCCTCCAACAGCTTCTCGGCATATCCAGGAGCTACGGATTTCTTTACCGCTTCTATGAGCATAGGGGCGAACACTTGCAAGTCCCTCGGCCCAAATGTCGTCCGCTTTTTCAGGAAAAATTCATACCTTCCTGTCTTCATCAATTTTAAGAAGCTAGAAAATGCTGTTTTGAATTCCTCATCTTCATTTACTGAAAAATAATAATAGGACTTCCAAAATGACAGCAGCATCCTGCCAAATTCATCACCACACTGATCGATCAGCCCTTCTGCTTTATGAAGGTTCTCGATCGCCTCCTTGTGTCTGTCGTTGTAAATTGACGCAATCGCCAGGCAGAGTGTAATAAGCGCTGAAAGCCATACATCCTTCACCTGTTCTGTTTCAAGCAGCGCCTTCCTTCCAGCCTCAGAAGCTCTTTCGAATTCACGCCTTGAGCCATATAGAATGCACAGGCCCATCAGCGGTTCGGCCTTCCCGCGCTCAATGCTCAGGCGACCCATGATATCAAGTGCCGTCTCATAGCATTTTTCAGCAAGAGTTAGATCATATTGTTCAATCAATTGGACTGCATGGCCCATCCTGATCCATCCGCAAGCTTCCACAAATGGAGCTTGGATATCAATTCCATTCTGAATCCCTGATTGAGATAAAGTCTTTGCTTGCATGCCATTGCCTGTAAAAGCTTCAATCAATGCCAGCAGCAGGTCCGTCTCCCTGTGTGATTGCGGCAAATGCAGTTTTTCATCCAGATGGCCTGTCGCCTTGGCATCCGTTAAAATCCTTCTTGCTTCTTGAAATCGGCCGGTCCTCAAATATAACCGGGCTTCCAGGTTTCCATCTTCTATATGGACTCCCATCGACCTTGCCCGTTCAATCCACCTTTCAGCCTTCAATGCCTGCCCGGAATTGATCAGGTTTTCAGCAAGAAGACGGTACAGCCTTCCCGTTTCCTCCGCTGCAGCATCAAGCATCGCCGCTTCCCGAAGCTCAATTGCCTGAGCTAGTATACGTTCAGCTTTAAGCGGCTGGATTGTATCAAGATAAATTTTTGCTTTGCCTTCAAGTGCCTTACTTTTCCATTCTGCCTTCCCTATCCTGTCAGCTGCCCGTATTGCCTGTTCATAACATGCTTCCGCTTGCCTGTACAATGACCGATAGCGGTACACCTCTCCCTCAAGAAATAAAAGGGAACAATAGCGGCTTTTATCCTCGACGGGGATTTTTGCGAGCCGCTCCTGCAGATTCTCGAGCTTGCCCATTTCAAGAAGTTCCATCCCCTGTTCGTCCATAATCGCTGCAGCAGCGCTGTATTGGCCAATTTTCTCGTAACAATATAATGCCTCTTCCCACTGCCCTTTCTTTTCAAAATAATGGGCACTGTTCATCATCAATACCTTGTATTGACCAGGCTGGCTTGTGATCAGCCTGGTCTCGAGGAATTCGCGAAAAAGGGCGTGATACCTGAACTGGCTATCACCAATCTGCTGGATGAACAGATTTTTCGCAGTCAACTGCTGCAGCATCTGGATGGAACCGTTCATTCCGAGGATGTGATCGCATATATCCGTGCTTATTTCCTCGAAGATACTTGTCTGTTCAAGGAATTGCTGGATCATTGGAGGCTGTTTCGAAAACACTTCATAAACCAGGTATTGAAATAAATCCTCTAGCGACTTTGCGGGCTCTGCCAGGAGTTCATCCAGACTTTGCAGGTGAGGAAGCTGCTGGGCGATCATTCCAATTGCAATGACCCACCCTTCTGTAATTTGATACAGCTGGTCTATCTGTTCCTCACTGATGGCAAGCTGATAATAATCAGATAGAAGCAGCTCGATTTCCTCTTTGCCAAAAATCAAATCAGCCTTCGAGATTTCATTCAATTCATTTTTAGCCCTTAACTTAGCCAGCACTTTCCAACCAGGCTTCGTCCTGGTTGAAATGACCAGATGAAGATGGCTCGGCATATGTTCCAGCAGTTTCTCCATCCAGACATTGATATGGTAGGAATGTTCGATTGCGTGGAAATCATCTAAAATGACAACGATCTGTTCAGGTATCTGGAGTACCTCATTGATGAAAAGCGAAGAGAGCATGCTAAGCTCTTCTTCCCTAATGTATCGTTCCATTTTTTTCATATATGGTATTAACTCGTGGCCAAAATCCGGGAACAAGGTTTGAATCGAGGCTGTCAAATAGGATAGAAACGGAAGAATATCATCATCAGAAGTAGTGATTGTATACCAAGAGCATGTCTGTTTCTGATCTTTGACATGCAAGGCCAGAGCCGTACTCTTTCCATAGCCAGCGCCCGCCTGAATGATGGTCAGCGGCTTCTCGGAAATCGCTTTCATTTTTCTCGATAATTTTGCTCGCCTTATCGATTGCTCCTGCAAACCAGGAACAAGTAATTTCGTTTTGATCAATGGCAATGTTCCCTGCATGTAATCTCCGCCCTGTTTTTATAATAGTGATTCTAGTCTAACATGAACAAAATAAAAAAAGACTCGAAAATTGACGAGTCTTCCCTCTTCTCTATGTATGGTCAGAACGATACATCCATTTCCTCAAGAGGCCAGTATCTAAGATTAACCTTGCCAACCACTTGCTTTTCTGAAATGAAACCAAACTGCCTGCTGTCCCAGCTTCCGAGGCGGTTATCGCCAAGGACAAACAATTTTCCTTCGGGCACTCTTTCAGCCCCAGTCAAGTCCTGAAGTGTAAAATCGCCCGTCAAGTAGCCCACAGGGGATTGTTCCCGGTACTCCTTTAAAAATGGTTCCTTCACCTTTTTGCCGTTGATGAATAACATATCTTCTCGATATTCAACTTTATCGCCTGGCAGGCCGATGACCCTCTTCACAAAGTCTTCTTCCTTATTCGCATGGAAGACAATCACGTCAAATCGTTCGAGATTTTCTGTCTCATATCCAAGCTTATTGACAACGACTTTATTCCCATCTTCCAGTGTAGGAAGCATCGATTCCCCTTCAACCACATAATTGGAAAAAAAGAAAATCCTGATAAAGATAAATATGATCATTCCGAGAGCAAAAGCCTTGATCCATTCAAGCCCTTCCCTTTTCACGATTTCTTTCATCCGCTTCCTTCACCACCTTTTATCCTGTTAAACCCTGCTATCTGTCATTATCGTCATTTCCAACACTCATATTCATTTTTACTTCAATTCTTTTGCCGATATACCACAGAATCGCAATTACTGCGAGAACGATCGCAGTCCGCGCCGGATTAGTGATCAATGACCGAATATCATATCCTACGAAACTGATGGTAAAGATCATCACCATTTTCCCTGTTATCACTGCAAGCATATATTGGGCCATGCTTATTTTCGAAAGCCCTGCAACAATATTGACGAGGGCAGATGGAGTAAAGGGAAAGCACAGCAACAGGAATATCGGGCCAAACCCGTGGCGTTCTATCCAATTCATCCCCTTCTGGACTTTGGGGTGACGCTGTAAAAAACTTAAGATCCGTCCCTGGCCGTACCTGCGAAAAATCAAGAAAACGAGCAAAGCACCCAGAACGGCTCCAGTCCAGGAAAAAAGAAATCCTAGCCACAGCCCAAACGCGTTCGCATTCGCCATGACAAATAAAAACAATGGCAGGAATGGCAAAAACGCCTCTAGCATTGGCAGAAGAATTCCGGGGATCGGCCCAAATGAACGATATTGGTTGAGCAAATCCATAATGTTTTCGATTGTAAACCATTCTTTCATCAATTCAACATCCATTGAAATCTCCTTGTCCAAGCAACTCGGTAATCAAAACCCTGAACAACAAGGTTTTCATCCCTTATCCTATTTACCTCTCAGAAATAATTGTACACCTCTATTTTTATCTTGGGGAGTTTTTACCAAGTTAGCTACTGAGTTAAAAATTCCTCCAGCGCATTCCTATTCTCTTCCATGTTTATCACCAGGACGGCACCCGCACCGCTTACCCTTTGATTTTCAAATGTACCCTCAACGGGTATCCTCATTGTATCGATATTCCGATTATCCTTAGAAATCAACCCTTTTCCCATGAAAAGGATATCGCCTGTATCCATATTCGTATTGATAAACGGAGTAAGAACTCCTACCAATTTAGGAAGTTTCGGCAATGTCTGGATGCTGGCAAACTCCTTTCCAACTTCCTTTATAACTTTTTGCTGACGTTCAACTCGTCCAAAGTCACCTACTGCATCATGGCGGAACCGGACATACCCAAGAAGATGTTGCCCATCCAGTTTCTGGACACCCGGTTCGAGTGTGACCCCAATTCCCTCTGACATTCTTTTTTCAACATCGACTTCAACACCCGCAGGGAATGCTTCATCAATCAGACGGACAAACCCTTCAAAATCAACGATTGAATAATACTGGAGGCTGACATCAAAATTCTCCTTAATTGTCTGCCTTAATAATTCCGGACCCCCAAACGCAAACGCTGCATTGATTTTATTTTTTCCATGTCCCGGTATTTCCACATACGTATCCCTCATTATAGAAGTTAGTTTATAAGACTCTGTATCTGGATTATAGCTGGCAATCATGATCGTATCTGAACGCGAAGTTTCCTTTCCTCTTGCATCACTGCCAATCAACAGGATATTCGTCAGGCCATTGCGGTCTCTCTCGCCATTGAAATGGTACTCCTGCTTGTTTTCTTCCACTGCCTTTTCCGATTTACTTACGCCTGAACGGAACTGCATAAAGGAATATAAAGCAAGTGCTCCGACCAGAAGGAATAGCAGCAGAAAAATACTTGACCACCTGATCCTCTTTTTTCTTTTCTTGTGCTGGTGCCTTTCATATCTCATTAGAAAAATCCTTCCGATTTGGATATTGATTAAAACTTATTAAGTCTTTTTTGTTAACTTGTTGCTTTTGCATTGTTTTGATTCATGACCTTTCTGGGTGATGATAAAATCAGCTCCATCTGAATATAATACTTCATTACTTTATTACTATTTTCCTTCTTTACCTATAACCTTAAACTTCTCTGGAGAAATTTTCAAAAAAAATAAACCCACGGCAGTGCTTGCCGCGGGTAAGGCTTTTTAAAGATAGCTATTGAACCAATCAATAATGGATGCCAGCCTGCTCAGGCGCAGATTAGGCTTGCCGCTTCTTGAAAGCTCATGGTTGGACTCAGGGAACCGGATGAACTTCGTTTCCTTCCCCTGTCTTTTCAGGGCGATGAAAAGCTGCTCTGCCTGTTCAATCGGGCAGCGATAGTCCTTTTCGCTATGAAGGATCAATAATGGTGTATTGATTTCATCCACATATGCGATAGGAGAATGCTTCCATAATGTTTCTAAATCGCTGAGATCAGCCTGGATCTGCCACTCTGTAAAATAGTAGCCGATGTCACTGACACCATAAAAGCTGATCCAGTTCGAAATCGAACGCTGAGTGACGGCAGCTTTGAACCTATCAGAATGCCCGACAATCCAGTTTGTCATGAATCCGCCATAGCTCCCGCCGGTCACGCCCAATCGTTCCTTGTCAATGAAATCATAATGTTCCAGTGCGTAATCCACAGCGTCCATCACATCCTGATAGTCTCCGCCGCCATAGTCGCCGCGAACAGCATTGACGAATTGCTGGCCATAGCCATGGCTGCCGCGCGGATTGATATAAAGGACTGCATAGCCCTCAGCCGCCAGGACCTGGAATTCATTGAAATATGAGTTGGCATACATGGCATGCGGTCCCCCGTGAATTTCAAGAATCAACGGATATTTCTTTCCTTCTTCATATCCAGCAGGCTTCATGATCCAGCCATGAAGCGGGGTACCGTCACTTGCATCGAAAGAAATTTGCTCAGGCTTCGATAAAGTGACGGACTCCAATAGCTTTTCGTTCACGGAGGTCAGTTGTTTCATCTCGCCAGTGGTGACTTCAAGCCGGAACAATTCTCCCGGCAGCACTGGATTGCTGATGGCTGCAATGATTCTCTGTTTTTTACGGTCAAGAGTGTAGCCATACACATGCTGCTGGTCAAGAAGAGCCGGATACACTTCGCCATCAAGATTCGCAAAATATAGCACAGTGTTTCCCTGGTCGGTAGCAAGGAAATAAAGGCTCCTGCCATCTTCGCCCCAGATCAACCCAGGACTATGAGCTCCCTGCTGGAAGTCTGCGGCAACAGCGTCGCCAACAAGAATATCCATGTTCTCCGTCACGCATTGGTTGCTTCCAGTCTGCAGGTCCTGTACCCAAAGCTGGGTCAGCGTTGCATTCTCAAACTCTCGCTCATGCCCCGTATAGCCAAGGTATTTTCCATCAGGTGAAAATACAGCGTTCCCGAAGTAGCCTGTACCATTCGTCAGCTTCGTCTTATTTCCTGTCTCAATGTCCATCAGCCACAAATCACTTTTGAATGAAAAATCACGTTCAGAAGACTCATCAGCCGTTAATACAAGGCTTTTGCCATCAGGAGACCAGCATTGCAGATGGTAGTCCACTTCACCTTTTGCTACTGCTTCTGCCTTTCCGTCTGCAAGATTCACAATGACAGTCTGTTTATACTTGCCGTCCCAGAAACCAGACGCGTCTGATTTATATTTCATTTCCTCAGCTACGAATGGTTCCAGCTTCTTGTCGTCCTTCTTTTCTTCTGCTTTTTCATGCAAATCCTCGTCAGGCTTCAAGGATACGGAACAGGCAATCCTGGATCCATCCGGAGACCAAACAGGACCATTTGCTCCATTCCTGAAGTCTGTAGCCTGCTTCGCTTCCCCGCCTGCAGCATCGAGAACAAAAATCTGGTTCTTGCCGTTGCGGTTTGAAACGAAAGCCAGTTTCAATCCATCTGGTGACCATCTTGGGGTATGGTTACGGTATTCCCCATAAGTCCATTGCTTTGGTTCTCCGCCTTCTTCAATGTCAATTATGTATAAATTAGAGGCATAATCATTCTTGCTCTCCAGCATCTCCGTCTGAACAAACACACACTTCGTTCCATCAGGAGAAAACTGAGGGTCAGTAACGGACTTTAATTCAAATAAATCCTCTGCTTTAATAAATCTTTTTTCCATCTCGGGAGCCATCCTTCCAAAGTTAAATTATTCTCTTTATATTTCGATAATAGAAATAAATCTCCTGCTTTTATCAATATCTTTTTTCCGAAAAAAGCCGACTTCACACCATTACTGCAATTTTCCTTTTGTTTTGGAGAAGATGATAGAAAGGAGAAATTTTTTTACCCTCTTGAAATCCTCTTCAAAATCCGGTACGATGATTACGAACAAATGTTCTTATTTTATGTTGAAGGGACAGAGTAAAATGACAAGGATTCCTGAAGAAGACCGCGATATTATGGAGCAGGCCATCTATTTGCCGATGGTACTGGTCGTGCTCAATCGGGATCTTTCTGTCGTCGAAAATAGCCCATTTAAATTAAAAAAGCCTTATTTGGAACTAATTGAAGAAACAATGAAAGAAGTCCAGAAAGAGCTCTCCATTGTAAAGATCTACCTCAAAAAGAATAACCTTAAGGTTGAAGAAGTAAAACGGGATGACGCCTTCACCATGTTCCTCTTCATCTACAAAGGCTACGAAGAACAGCATAACTACTTCAATCCCCGAATCCGCAACAAAGTCCAGGAACTAATGGTCCACTACCTTTTCAAACGATTCAAAACAGTGACAGCAGAACAAAAAGAATCCGGCTGATAACCGGATTCTTCAGTCTTTATATGCCTCACTGACGAGATTGCCATACCCCTGCGAGTCACTGTACTTCGGGCCATGCAGCAGATATAGTGCTTTACGTTCTGTTTCTTTCATCCGCTGCAAAAATTTGGTGCGAAGCAGGGATGTCCTCAGCAGCTGGTTTTCAAATGAATGATGGGATACCGGAAGAATCAGGGTTTTCTTATTCCTGAAGGTAACCTGTGTACTGTGGGCATTCACTTTCTTATGGAATAACACATGCTCGTGCGAAACCCAAATGCAATCCTGTTTTGTAGGTGAGCTTGTTGGCATGAAATAAATGGAGCTTATAGGGTCGATGATGATGGGGGTTTTATGGGTGATCCCGGTAAGCTGTTTCGTTCCCTCTTTCCTGCCTTCGTAGCTGCTTCCAAAATATTTACAGCTTTTTTTGACGACATCTATTGGTCTGAATGGGGATAAATACTCCTCCTCCAGCTCGATCACCCTGGAGTAAATCCTGCTGCCGTATTCTTCAGGAATAATTATCATGGTAAAAGGATTTATTTCGTACTCTTCTACTAAGTTCTTTGTACTTCCTGTCATTCCTTCACCTCCTAATATACCTCATACCCTATTTTACCATAAGTGTTGAAATTTTCTTTAATTACATAAAAAGTTCTATTTTTAGCCACATTTAATGTCTGAATATAAATTTTCTAAAAATTATAAAAATTTAGTTGAT
Source organism: Mesobacillus sp. LC4 (assembly GCF_053543455.1). Taxonomy (NCBI): domain Bacteria; kingdom Bacillati; phylum Bacillota; class Bacilli; order Caryophanales; family Bacillaceae; genus Mesobacillus; species Mesobacillus sp. LC4. The sequence goes on along the minus strand of NZ_JBGCUB010000004.1, from coordinate 140,667 downwards.
TATCTTTTCAATAATCCATATAATATAAAAAAGGTCTAAGAGGTGAGGTCAGTGAAAGAAAAATCGTATTCTGAAACCATGAAGGCCAGCGTGATGAAACGCATTAAAGCCAAGGAATCTTTTGTTCTGGACCTGTATGTTGACATGCTAATTTCCGAAATCCAGCTGAATACCAAGAAAGAAAAATTGATGACGAAAATTGATAAAGCAATCGATGAACGAGACAAAATCCTGTTTTTAACCTTGACGGAAGAATTGAAAGATCTCAACAAACAATTCGGCACTTGATGAGTGATATCCCCTATATAGGGGATATTTTATTATTGCGAAATAAGGCTGCTTGCTTTGTTGAATATACAAACAGGCATGTCAAATCAAAAAAGCCCTCATTTTTCGAGGGCTTTTTTGATGGGCTTTGCTTAATATTCATCTTCCTGTTCATTTCTCTTCTTCACTTCATAATCTTCAAGTCGGGAAATCCGTTCCAGCATGGTTGGATGTCCGTAGCGGAAAACTTTTACCAGCCATGGGGGATTGACCTGGCTCAGTCCTGCCTTCGTCAGTTCCTGGAATGCAGTTATCGCTGCATCAGTATTGTCCGTCATTTCGATCGCATACCGGTCAGCCCTTGTTTCCTGGTAGCGGGATACAAGATTCGAAACCGGGCTTGAGGCAAACATGATCATCGAGAGGAACATCAGGAATAGCGGGAACGACCGTAAGTCGCCCGGATGCTCCAGCTTGAATTCCCTTCCCCATCGCTTGATTGCCCAATTCATCAGTCTTGCAACGAAGTACAGGCCGAATAAAGAAAGGACCAAGTAGCCGGCAATTCCGATATATAAATGTTTCTCCACATAATGGGCCATTTCATGGGCCATTATGAACAAAATTTGGTCATCGTTCAATCTGTTCAATGTCGTATCCCAGAGAACGATCCTTGAATTGGTCCCGATTCCTGTCACATAGGCATTCAAAGCATTGGTCTTTTCAGCCATATCCACTTCAAATACATGATCAGCCGGAATATTGGCCTCCCCCGCAATTTCCAGGATTTTAGTCTCCAGCTCTTTATTTTTCAGCGGGGAAAAATCATTGTACAGCGGATCGATTACTACCGGCTGCAGGAACATGATGAACAATGTGAACGGAACAGAAAGCATCCAGGCAAACAGCCACCAGAATCTCTTGAACTTGTTCATCAACCAGTACAGGACAATGACAATCACGAACATCATGGCATAATTAATCCAGAAATCAATCAATTCATCCTTCATCCAGGAAGCAAAGGACTGAGTGGAGATATTGTATGTCTTCGATAGTGTGTAACTAATGTAACTTAGCGGGAAAGTCGCAATATAAGCAAAGAATGAAAGCCAAATCACATAGATCGCCTTCTGGCCATACTTATTCTTCGCAGTCTCTTCTCCCCATTTCTTAAAAGCTTTTGAAAGCCCGAGCAGCAAAATCAGAAAGTATAACAGCCACTCGAAGGGTGTGGACAGAAAGAACAATAAGTTCCTGATTTTCGAGTATTCCTCGCTCAGCATTAACTCTCTTCCGTTCAAGAATGTCGCCGGGTCAGCTCTCGAACCCTCAAACTCAAATGGAAGATTGCTATCTGCAAAGTAAAATAAATACCAGTATACCGCGAAACCATAGAGCACATAGGCGACCACACCATAAAAACCCATCTTTCTCGCCATAGCTTCTCCCCCTTTACGTACAACCATATCTATAACTATTTTAATCCTTTGTCCCAAAAATAGAACAAGTTATTGTTGGGAGGGGGCAATGCACATCAACATTTGTCTAAATTCTCCGCCTCCTGTACTTTTCGGGCACATGTTCCTCCAACTTGTTACCGAAATCTCCGCCTCCTCCGCTTTTCGGGCACATGTTCCTCCAACTTGTTACCGAAATCTACGCCTCTTCCACTTTTCGGGCACATGTTCCTCCAACTTGTTACCGAAATCTCCCCCTCCTGCACTTTTCGGGCACATGTTCCTTCAACTTGTTACCGAAATCTCCACCTCCTGCACTTTTCGGGCACATGTTCCTTCAACTTGTTACCGAAATCCATGGCTCCTGCACTTTTCGAGCACATGTTCCTCCAACTTGTTACCGAAATCTCCCCCTCCTGCACTTTTCGGGCACATGTTCCTCCAACTTGTTACCGAAATCTCCCCCTCCTGCACTTTTCGGGCACATGTTCCTTCAACTTGTTACCGAAATCTACGCCTCTTCCACTTTTCGGGCACATGTTCCTTCAACTTGTTACCGAAATCTACGCCTCTTCCACTTTTCGGGCACATGTTCCTTCAACTTGTTACCGAAACCTTCGCCTCCTGCACTTTTCGGGCACATGTTCCTTCAACTTGTTACCGAAACCTTCTTAGCAGCGATTCAGTTGTAGTGATTCCTAAATTCTACATTTCTTCGTCTACTCAGGCATTTGCTTTTAACAGCAAAAAGGCACCAAGAAAAACCCTGATACCTTTTTCTCTTATTCAAGCTTCTTTAATTCTTTAAAAAGCTATCGTCAATCAATGTTTTAAAGTCTGGTTTGTCTTTAAGGAATTTCAAAGCATAAGATGAATCCGAGAAGTCCTGGATCGCCTGTGCGTCTACTTCATATGTGAAGCCGATGCGGTCCCATGCTAGCTCGACTACATCCTTTTCAAGCTCTTGCCCTGTAGTTTCCTTAATGTCTTTAATTGTGATTGCCTGTGCTTCTGTTGGATTTTCCTTGATGAATTTCACAGCGTCTTTATGTGCGTTAATAATCTTTTGAACTGTTTCTGGTTTTTCTTCGATCATCTTGCCAGAAGTGACCATAACAGATGCAGGAAGTGTTTCGCCGAAGGATACTTCATCCCAGCCGATGACGACTTCTGCGCCAGTTTCTTTTTCAATGACCGCTGCCCATGGTTCTGGTGCTACAGCGATGTCGACCTTGCCAGCCTTCAGCATTGCAGCGTATTGTGCTGGCTGGCCAGTAAGATGCTTCATTGTTCCGCCAATTCGTTGTGATGTGATACCTTCAGCTTCCAGGTATGTTTCATACTGAACATCATGTGTGCAGCCTACTCCCGGAGTGATGAATGTCTTGCCGGCGAAATCTTCAACGGAGTTGATTTCGACTCCTTTTCTTGCCAATACAACTGTGCCCCCAGTGGATGCACCTGCAATGATTTTAACATCTGCACCTGTTGAATAGTTGTTCATCGCCGGTCCAGGTCCTACAAGACCAGCATCAATCTCACCTGTTTTCAATGCAGTCATGAATGAACCGCCTTCAGCAAATGTCTTATACTCGATTGTTGTGCCATCGCCAAGCTGCTGTTCAAAATAGCCTTTGTCTTTTGCCACCATGGCAGGTACGTGATTGATGTTCGGGAAATAACCGATGACGATTTTCTCCTTTTCACCAGATGCTGTGGATGATCCTCCTGCACCGCAGCCTGCGAGCAGCACCGCAAATGCCATTAGAACTGCAAGAAATAATGAAGCTTTTTTCATGTGATTCCCTCCTGTTTTTATGATTCAAGTCCCCAGCGATTCAGGACTGATTTTTCGATACGCTGGAAGATAAGCTGATCTACGATTGTTCCGATGACACCAATGATGATCATGACGCCAATCACGAGTCCCATGTTGCCGAAATCTGAGGCGTAACGGAGCGTATACCCGAGACCAGGTCCCGTGCTTAAAAGCTCCCCTGCCATCAAGGCTCTCCAGGCGAATGCCCATGCAAGCCTTGACCCGGTAACAACATAAGGGATTGCTGCGGGAAAAATGACCCTTTTATATAAGTTCCAGCCGGTCACTCCCATTGTTTTGGCTGCCTTTATGAATAATGGCGAAACATTTTTGATGCCCACTCGAATATTAAGCGTCATGACAAATGTTCCTCCCAGAACGACTACAAAAATGACGGCCTTCTCGTTCATGCCGAACCACATGATCGCGAGCGGAAGCCATACAATGCTCGGTACACTCTGAAAAGCAAGGACAATTGTTCCCAGCGTCTCATCCGCCGTTTTGGATTTCGCCAGCAGGACTCCGAGCGCTGTCCCGATTACAAGGGAAAGCCCAAGGCCGATCCCTAGACGCTTGAAGCTGGCAATCAAATCATAGATCAAGGTTTTATCCTGGAATCCTGTGACCAGTGCCTCAAGGACTTTATCCGGAGATGGAAGGATGATTGGCATCCACCATTCCAGCTTGCTGCCCGCATACCAGAAGGCAATGATTGCTGCGAAAAATATGATTCTCTTAATGTGCGGATTCATCTGCAAGCTCCTCCCTGATGACTTTGTCGATCTCCTTCTTGAGGTAGCCCATAATATATTCTTCCAGCTCCACCATCTCTTTTTTATGCTCATCGCGAGGCCTTGGAATTTCTACTTTAATATCCTTAAGGATCACGCCAGGCTTTGTTCCCATCACGATGATCCGGTCTGATAGCTTAATGGATTCGGAGATACTGTGAGTCACGAATAAAATTGTTTTTTGTGTTTCAGCCCATATTGTCTCGAGCTGTCCATGCAGGCGGGAGCGGGTTTGTTCATCAAGCGCTCCAAACGGTTCATCCATCAAGAGAATTTCCGGATTCATCGCAAGCGCTCTAGCAATTGCTACCCGCTGCTGCATTCCGCCCGAAAGCTCATGAGGATAGTGCGAAAGGTACTTGCTCAGCTGGACCTTTTGCAGCTGTTTTTTTGCCTCGGCTTCAGCCTGCTTCTTCGGCATTTCCTGTTTAAGCGGGAAAAGGACATTCTCCAGGACATTCAGCCATGGAAAAAGCGCTGCCTGCTGGAAGACCATCCCCCGGTCTTTCCCCGGTTTATCAATTCTTTTACCTAAAACAGAAACTTCTCCGCTTGTAGCTGGAGTCAGCCCAGCCACGATCGAAAGCAGCGTGGATTTGCCACATCCCGATGGACCAAGAATTGAAACAAATTCCCCTTTATTCACTCCTAGATTAATATCTTTTAAAATATCAACCTGGTGATTATTTTTATCTTCATACTGTTTGTGTACATTGCTGATTTCGATAAACAATTTAACCACCCTATTCTCATAAAGCTTATTAGTATAGTCGGAATTAATAAAGTTAATTATAATCTATTCACCCATCTTGTCAACATTTCATTTATTTTTCCGATTAGCCTGCCCGTTTTTTGCTTTCGAAGCTTTTAATGAAAAAAAAAAAAAAAAAATAGACCTGCATGCCAGCAGATCTAAAAGAAATAAGAATATAAAGTCAAGACTGAAATCGAACCAATGACGACCACAATGACATTCGCTCCCATAAAGGCAACGATGAACGCGGCAGCAGCACCAATCAGGCCGTACCAGATGTCTTCCTGGATAAACAGGATCGCTGGGAAAATCAGCGCTCCCAGTGTGGCATAAGGGACGTTCTTAAGGACTCCCTGCAAAAATGGCGGCAGTTCTTTTCCCCGGAACATCACGAACGGAAGCATCCTCGGTATGTAGGTCACGACAGCCATGCCTATGATCATGATGATGATTTCTCTACTCATCTGCATGTACCCCCCTGCCTTTCTTGAATGTTTCTACAGCCTCTACAAGAATGGCTGACAACAAAGTGGCAAGGACAATGGCCCATCCCGTTGACATCAGTTCAGCCATCGTGAAGATCGAGTTGAACGCAGCTGCGAGTGCTGCCAGGTAAATCACTTTCACATTGGTTTTCATCGATGGAACCAATAAGCCGACAAACATAGCGTATAATGCGACTGACATGCTTTCCTGAAGGGTTTGCGGCAATCCGGCCCCGACAAGGTAGCCCAGCCCGGAAAAGACGACCCAGCTCGAGTAGGCAGTGAGATTCAAGCCAAACATATATCCGGCATTGACACTTCCTTCCCGCGTGGCTGCGACCGAAAACGTCTCATCGGTAATCCCGAAGGAATACCCCATCCTCGCTCCAACCGTATCCTCTTCCGCCTTCTCATTCAATGACGCAGACATAAGGAAATGGCGGATATTCACGATGAAAGTAGTCAGTATGATTTCGAAGATGCCGATTCCTTGTGCCAGGAGGCTTAAGGAAATGTATTGTGCAGCACCGGCAAACACAAGCAGACTCATCATGACCGTCTCACCGAGCGCAAGCCCAGTTGTCTTGGCGATCAAGCCAAAGGTAAGCGCAATCGGCATATAGCCTATCGCAATGCTGATACCTGATTGAACCCCTTTTTTGAAATCTGTAACCTGCTTTACAGCCAATGTACCTTCCATGAGCGCCCCGCCTTTCTATCACTATGTAAAAATCAATATCCTTTAATCAATTAAAATATATTATACATACTTCCAGCAGCTTGGAAAAGTGTTTCTTTTACCGAAATACTTTGATGGATGGAAAATTTGAATCGCTGGCCCAAAAAGTTCAGTTGGTCGATATATTCGTGAATGTGGTCGATATAATTTGAAATCCGCTGATATATTCGAAAATGTGGTCGATATATTTCAAAATCCGCTGATATATCTGAAAATGTGGTCGATATATTTCAAAATCCGCTGATATATCTGAAAATGTGGACGAGATTTTCAAAATCGGGCAAACAGATCGAAAAAATGTGCAATTTTCATGGTCTCTCAACGTCATTCTTTCCGAAAAAAAAACACGGCCGCGGCCGTGTTGAGTTACTTTCCTTTAAATTCTGGCTTTCGCTTCTCGCTGAATGCAGCCAGTGCCTCGAGGCGATCTTCTGTCGGGATGGTAACTTCATAAGCTTTGCGCTCAATTTGCAGTCCTGTCTGTAAGTCGGCGTTCATTCCCTGCTTGACGGCGTATTTAGCCTGCTGCAGTGCGACAGGTCCGTTAGCCAGCATCATTTCGGCAAATTTCACGCATTCATCAAGCAAGCTTTCTTTTTTGACAACAGCGGTAACGAGACCATAATCCAGAGCTTCCTCCGCTTTCAGCCGTCGCGCTGTCAATATCAACTCGAGGGCTTTTGCCTGGCCGATCAGCCGTGGCAGTCTCTGCGTTCCTCCTGCTCCAGGTATGATGGCCAGGCTCGTTTCCGTCAACCCCATCTGCGTCCCATCCGCTGCAACACGGAAATCACATGCCAGAGCAAGCTCCATTCCACCTCCGAAGGCGAATCCATTGATGGCTGCGATGGTTGGCTGCGGCAGCTGGTCTACCATCGTGAATACCTCGCCGATTTTATAAATATTCCGTTTCACGTCTTCATCAGACAGCGTGCGGCGTTCTTTCAAATCAGCTCCCACGCTGTATGCTTTCTCGCCGGCACCGGTAATGATCACGACCCTGGCTTCACGGTTTGTCCTGATTTTTTCCATGACCTTCTGTAACTCATCAAGTGTCTCATAATTAAATGCATTTAACGCATCCGGACGATTCAATGTGACGAATGCCGTATGTCCTTCTAATTGAAAATCGATGTTTCCCACCATGCTCAACTCCTTCTCCAATGACATTCTAGCCAAGGCGGCAAATTTCCTGCCCTTTGTCAGAAAAGCCTAAGCGCTTTGACCGACTCCTGGAAGCCTTGGATTGGACAGATTTAGAATTTGATACCTGCACGAAACAAGGCAGGCATAGCGCCTGCCTCACATCTGTAAAATTATTGTTTTTGTAGTACCTGATTCTTTAATGCTCTTCTTAGGATCTTTCCGGTTGTATTCTTCGGAAGCTCTTCGAGGAACTCGATTGCGCTTGGCACCTTGTACTTTGCCAGGTGCTCACGACAGTAGTTCAGCAGCTGATCCTCTGTCAGCTCAGGATTCTTGCTGACGACATAACAGCGTACCGCTTCGCCGAGATTCGGGTCAGGTACCCCAAGAACGGCAACCTCGACAATATCCGAATGATTATACAAAACTTCTTCGACTTCACGTGGATAGACATTATATCCGCCCACAATGATCATATCCTTTTTGCGGTCGACAATATAAAAATATCCTTCATCGTCCATGCGGGCTAAGTCTCCTGTGTAAAGCCAGCCATCCCTGATTGTAGCGGCCGTTTCTTCTGGCATTTTATAGTAGCCTGCCATGACGTTCGGGCCGCGGACAATCAATTCGCCAACTTCTCCAGGTGCCACTTCATCGCCCATTTCATTGACAACTTTGTTCTCGACATTCACGATTGAGGTTCCAATTGAACCTGCTTTGCGCGGACGGTCAAGCGGGTTGAAGCATGTAACTGGTGCTGCCTCGGACAAGCCGTATCCTTCTGAAACCATTACATTGAATTTACGCTCAAAATTCTGGAGAAGAGCAACCGGAAGTGAAGCACCGCCGGATATACACAGTCGAAGCGACTTAAGGTCATCCGTATTTCCTTCTGGATACTGGAATAAGAAATTATACATCGTCGGCACTCCTGCAAAAACAGTTGCCTCGTATTCACGCGCAATCCGGAACACTTCTGCCGGGCTGAACTTAGGGACAATCAACAGTGTTCCGCCATTCATCAGCGGCGCATTAAGAGCAACCGTCAGACAGAAAACGTGGAACATTGGCAAAGCCGTGATTACCTTGTCATCTTCATTCATCTTAAGGTAATCGCTTACATCTTTTGCATTGCTATAAAGATTTTTGTGTGTAAGCATAGCTCCCTTAGGCTTGCCTGTCGTTCCTGAAGTATAAAGAATGATGGCGACATCATCTTCATTCAGGTCAGGACCATTGAAATCTAGATCTCCGGAACCCACGACATGTGTAAACGGTTTCAATTTTGAGCCTAAAGAAAGCTTGGACATTTCCTCTTCAGACATCTGGCTTTGGCCTGTCTCTGCAATGACGAAGTGTTCGACCTTTGGTAAATGCTGATGCATTTTTTCTGCGAGCGGCAGCATTAGATCCAGCCCAACGACTACTTTTACATCACCATTGTTCAAGATATAGCCGATTTCATCTGCTGTGTAAATTGGATTGATGGGAATGACTGTTGCACCGAGCCTAAGCGCTCCGTACATACTGATGACAAAATGTGGAGAGTTTCCTAGCAACAATGCGATATGATCGCCTTTTTTTACCCCTAGCTTTTCAAGACCAGAAGCAAACTTTGTGACAGAAGCATCAAGCTCTGCATACGTGCTTGCTTTGTCCATGAAAAAATATGCCGGCTTATCGCCCAGCATTGAGGCAGTGTGATGAAGCTGTGATGAAAGATTCATTAACTCCCTTCCCCCTTTGCGGTGACATGAGTCACCAAACTTTGTAAAAAGTTTTCTAAATATATTATATTGTAAGAAAATTATGGATTCAAGGAAAATATGTCGGAATTCTAACAATTTTACTTTCTTTAAATTAAAAACGCGGTGCATCAACACCGCGTTTCCAAAGTTAATATATTAAGTTAATGAAATCTTCCTTAGAAATATTTCCGAAATAATGTTTTATGTCTACACCTTCCAATGCATGAGCAATTTGGGACCTTTCATATTTGATTCCTGTCAGTTTGTCCTCAATCTCAGTCACATCGCCTACACCAAAGAAATCTCCATAGATTTTACAGTTTTCAATGATGCCCTTATTTACTTCAAAGCGAACATCGACCTGGCCAACCGGGAACCTATGCGAATGCTGCAGATTGAACTTAGGTGATTTTCCATAATTCCAATCCCAGTTCTGGTATCTTTCCTTCGAAAGCTCATGGATATTCTTCCAGTCCTGCTCCGTCAATACATACTCCGGAATATCATCTAGTCCATCAAAGATATTTTTTAGCAGTAAGGAACGGAATTCCTCAATGGTTACTTTTTCTGAGAGGAATTCGGAGATGTTTGCAACTCTGCTGCGGATTGATTTAATCCCTTTAGATTCAATTTTGTCTTTTTTTACGTTAAGCGCTGAAACTACGCTTTCAATCTCTGAATCAAACAGAAGCGTTCCATGGCTGAACATCCGCCCTCTTGTCGAAAATTGAGCGTTACCGGAAATCTTTCTTCCTTCTGCCAACAGGTCATTCCTTCCGCTTAATTCCGCATTGACTCCTAGTTTCCTTAGTGCATTCACCACTGGCTCGGTAAACTTCCTGAAATTGTGGAAGCTTTCGCCATCGTCCTTCGTGATAAAGCTGAAATTCAGGTTGCCCAGATCATGGTAAACAGCACCTCCACCTGATAATCTGCGGACAACATGAATGCCATTCTTGTCGACATATTCAGTATTGATTTCTTCAATTGTATTCTGGTTCTTGCCAATGATGATGGATGGTTCGTTTATATAAAACAGTAAATACGTTTCATTGATGTCAAGGTTCTTCAAGGCATATTCTTCAATTGCCAGGTTGATTCTTGGGTCAGTGATTCCTTTATTGTCAATAAATAACATGATTGATTCTCCTTTTTAAAGAGTGATTTCCAGCCCTTCCCTTGCGAAGGTGATAGGGCCATTGAAAATGTTCGAAGCTTCTGAAACAAGCTGATCTATTTCCCCGTAATGCGGCAAATGGGTCAGGACCAGCTGCTTAACACCCGCCTCAGCCGCAAGCTTTCCGTTATCATAGCTGTTCATATGGCCCGCTCCTTTGCCATCCTGGTTTCCGTAAAAATTGCATTCGGAAAGCAGCAATTCTGCACCTTGAGCAAACGGGATGAACTCTTCCTTAAAGGAAGTATCGGCAGTATACACCAGCGACTTGCCTCCTGCTTCGATCCTCATCGCATAGCAAGGAACCGGATGGACTGCAGCCAGGAATGAAATGGAGAAAGGCCCTATGTTCAGCTTATTAGCCGGATCATAAGCAACCCCTTTTGTGATGTTTTTATATGTAAGCTTCGCAAACTCCTGTTTATCCTGAGTATGTCCATAAATCGGAAGCTGCGGGGACTTTTTACCCAGGAAGCCCTGAATCAGGCGGGCATGCTGCAAGACGCCGATATCGGCAATGTGATCCGGATGATAATGTGACAGCACCAGGGCATCCAGCTCTTCAGGCTGGACGAAATTTTGGAGTTTTGCCAGTACACCGCTGCCAAAGTCGATCATCAGCTTAAACCCTTCATGCTCAAGCAAATATCCGGTGCTTGCCTCATTCACCTTTGGATATCCACCCCAGAAACCTACGATAGTCAGCTTCAATGATTTCCCTCCTATAATCACGCTTTTTCTTTCACTATACTTCATTCTGCCCATTTTTTCACTAGAATGGCTTTTTCAGAAAATTATGATTGACGCCATCCGCTCTGTTATAATACAATGGAATAAATAATGATGCTGTATTAAAACATCACATATTTGGAGGGAACAACATGATTCAGAATGTCGTAGAATTCTTTCGTAATTTGCCGAAGAAGCAGTGTATTGAGTGTGGAGAATCGATTGACGAACAGCATGAATGCTACGGAAATAAGTGTGATGGATGCATGGACCCTGGTAAACTGTAAGAAAAGCGCAAGCGCCTTGTTCAGCCCCGACAAGCGTTGGAGGGCTGACCAGTGAAGTCGTTCTTTGACTTCATTGGGCGGACCGAAACGTCTCGAGGGGCTAGGCGATGGAGCTGGACAATTCTCGAAGTAGATATACATCTATAATTCAAAATACATTCGTTTTCCTTCCCCGGTTTTCCGGGTGTAATACAATCCCTTTTCCGCAGTTTTAAAAACTGCACATGAAAAGCCAGCTCAATAGCTAATTGAGCTGGCTTCTTTTTTGTTATTGCTGTTTTGACAATAGAATGTTATTCAACTAACACGGCGAATTTCCTTTTGAACATCCAATGGAAATAAAATGCTGTGCCTGCTGCCAGGACTAAAATATATCCTGCCAAAATCCCTGCATTTTGCCACATGAAACTAAAATCCCCGCTTGAGATGACAGCTTTGAACCCTTGCACTGAATAAGTCATTGGCAAAAATGCATTAAACTTTTGCAGGAATCCCGGAATTAACTCCAATGGGAATGTTCCTGCGCTTGTCGTAAGCTGCAAAATTAGGATAATGATTGCTACAAAACGTCCTGGATCTCCTAACAACGTCACAAGGAACTGAATCAGTGCGATAAAAGTCAGGCTTGTGATAATGGAGAAGACCACGAATAGCGGAACGCTTTCTACGTCAAGGCCCAACCCCATTAGAAGGATGGCATCAGCTGCAAGTGCCTGCAGTATGCCGATTCCAGCCAGGATACTGAATTTGCTGAAGAACCAGCTTGCACCGCTTGAAGGAACTCCAGCTGGCTCCCTTAATGGGAAAACGATGGAAAGCAGCAACGCACCAACAAATAAGCCAAGAGATAAGAAGTATGGCGCAAATCCTGTTCCATAGTTCGGAACTGATTTGAATGTTTTATTCGCCAGCTTTACTGGTGCAGCAAGCATATTGTAGGTTTCTTCATCTGGGTTCATCTTTGCTTCTTCTGCCCCATCTTTCAGCTTTTCAGCAAGCTCGGATGTCCCAGCCGCAACCTTGGAATTTCCTTCAGACAATTCTCCGGCACCTGATGCCAGTTTGTCAGCTCCGTCGGTCATAGCTGCGGAACCAGCTGCCAGCTGATCCATTCCGCCAACAAGTTGGGAACTTCCATTTGCCAGCTCAACAGAACCAGCTTTCGCCTCGCTCAGCTTGTTACCGAACAGCTGGAGACCCGAATGAAATTCTTCGTGGCCTGCTGCCAGTTTCGCAGCACCAGTTTCCACTTGTCCACTACCTGCTGCCAGTTCCGAGATTCCCTGCTGGAGCTCACCCTGGCCGGCAATGACTTTATTCAAACCAGCTGATAATTCCACCGAACCTGCAGCCAGTTTACCTGCTGAGTCTGAAAGTTGCGCTGTCCCATTCTCAAGACCTGCACTGCCAGCTTCGAGTTTAGCAAACGCTGCTGCAAGCTCTTTTTGTTTTTCAGGATGGTCTTTTAATAAAGGTGCCATCGCCTCCATTTGTTTTTGCAGTTCTTGAATGCCGGCATGAAGTTCTGCCGCTCCGCCAGCTGCATTTTCAGCCCCATTTTTCCAGTCTGCCAGCTTTTGGCCGAGATTTTCTGAACCCTGTTCAATTTGTTTAGTACCCTCAATCAATTCTGGTATCTTGCTGTTTGCCTGATCTAAACCTCCCTTTACTTGTGAGGCACCTGTCTGCAAATCTTTCTCGCCTGCCAGAAGTTGGCCTGAAGCTTCCTCAAGCTTCGTTTTCCCTTCCTCCAATTGACCAAGTCCTCCAGCGAGCTTTCCTGCTCCATTCGCCAACTCTTTGGCACCAGAATCAGCTGAGTTCATTCCCTGGTTGAACTCAATAGACTTGCTTGCGAGCACTGATAGATTATCATAAAGCTCCTTGCTTCCATCCTTAAGCTTGACCGCACCGTCGTTCAGTTCCGAAGCTCCGTCACTCGCCTGGCCAAGTCCATCTGCCAGTTCGCCGATTTTGTCAAACATCGTTTCCGCATACGTTTCAGAAACCTTCTCGGACACGGAAGCCTTGATTTTTTCTGCTGCTGTTCCCCCAATCTGAGCAGATAAAAAGTTGAAGCTTTCATTAGGAATATAAACAAGTTCGAGCTTTTCTGGATGTTCATCCATCAAAGTTGTTGCATTTTCGGAGAAATCTTTCGGAATTTTTATGAGCATATAATATTTTTGCTGCTCCAGCCCTTTTGTCCCTTCTTCTTCGGACACAAACTCAAATCCAAAATCCTGGTTTTCCTTTAATTTTTCAACCAGGTCATTGCCAAGTTCCAGTGTCTCCCCGTCAATTGTTGACCCTGAATCGCTGTTGACAACAGCTACTGGAAGGTCTGAAAGGTGTTCGTACGGATCCCAGAATGCCCATAAGAACATTCCGCTGTAAAGAACCGGTATGAACAAGACGGCAATGATCGGAATAAGAAGCTTCTTATTTCGAAAAATAGAAAGCAACTCTTGGGTGAATAGATTTTTTTTCATTTTTAGTCCTCCATGATGTAATTAATGACCATTTTGTTCATTTGGTCATTTTGTTGTTAAAAATAAGGACTATCCTTAATCAGACAATCCTTTGAAGATATAAAACTCAAACAAATCAGAGATTTTTTCTTTTTCGAGTGGTTCGTTCTTTTTTTCCCAATCAAAAATCAGCGCGATATAAAGCTTCATCATGATGAACGCTGTTATCTCCGGGTCGCATTCCTTTATTTCGCCCTTTTGGATTGCCTGGATGACCTTTTCCTTAATAAAGCTAAGGATGGCTGATTCTACTTTATCCATAACCTCCAGGACAGCTGGAGTCCCAATATCCCGGGCTTCTTGCGAGAGTTTGATTGTCAATTGATGCTTCTTACGAAATTCCAGCAGCCTATATAAAGCTCTGTGGACATTTTCATAAAAAGAGTCTGATGGATCCACTGCTTCATTTGCGACTTCTTTCATTTCTTGGATGAGGCCATTAACAATTTCATCGAAAAGCTGTTCCTTATTTTTGAAAAAGGTATAAATGGTGCCTTTCCCAACGTTCGCCAGCTTTGCAACCTGATCAATCGTAGTCGCCTTATAGCCGTACAGTGAAAAAGAGTTGGTCGCTGCTTCAAGAATCTGCTGTTTTCGGTCAACCGCCATGTTATCACCTCCAAAATGACCAAATGAGAAAAACGGTCAATACGTCAATAAATAATTTATCATGTATTTTACACTATGGCAAGGGTGGAAAAATAAAAAACCCTAAAAAGGGTTTTTTATCAAGAGTTGTATATATTCAATGATGAAACAGCCGTTATCCATGAAGCTTCAAATATGACAAGATCTTTTCGACGGCTGCCTCACCCTGGTCTATGCAGTCTGGAAGGCCGACTCCCTCATAAGAGCTGCCGCCTACGAAAACACCCGGAAGCTCACTGGCCAAATCATTCTTCAGGTTCGCGACTCTTTCCTTATGTCCAACAGTATATTGCGGCATGGCTTCTTTCCAGCGTGACACTACTGCAAAATCAGGTTGTGCCTTGATATCCATCGTTTTATTTAAATCTTCTAACGCAATCTTGATGATTTCATCATCCGAAAGCTCGACAATTGCCTCGTCACCTGGCCTGCCGACATAAAGACGGAGCAGGACTTTTCCCTCCGGAGTGGTATGAGGCCACTTTTTGTGTGTCCATGTGCAGGCAGTGATTGTATAATCACTGTTCCTTGATACAACAAAGCCTGTACCATCAATATCTTCTTTTATGACACTTTCCGGGAATGCCATGGCAACCGTCGCAACGGAAGTTGAAGGCATATCACGGAATGGATCAAAGATATGTTCGTGGTCTGAGAACATATGCAGTGCTGCTTCATGTGGAGCAGCTAATAGGATGCTGTCTGCATCAAGCGATTCGCCGCTGCTTAGCCTCAAACGGTAAGCATTCTCCTGTTTGCTCACTTTATCGACCCTGATTCCCTTAATGACAGAACCAGGTTCAAGCTTGAATTCGATCGCATCGACAAAGGATTGCAGACCAGTCGTCACAGTCAGGAACATTCCTTTTTTCTTCGCCTGTCCCGTTTCAGCAGGCTTCTTTTTTGCCGTGGGAGTTGTCTTCTTTGTGCCAAGAATCAAGCTTCCATATTTCTGCTCCACCTGATAAAATTGCGGAAAAGTGGACAGTAAGCTCATGTTATCAATATTCCCGGCATAAATACCGGAGAGCAGGGGCTCAATCAGGTTTTCAACCACTTCATCACCAAGCCTGCGCCGGAAAAATTCACCAAGGGACTGGTCTCCTTTTACCTTTGAAGGAGGCATAAAGAAATCTCCGGCAGCCCGGAACTTTCCTGGCCAGGAAAATAGGCCGGTTGTAACGAATGGACCGATCTGAGTAGGAATTCCCATCACTGCTCCGCCAGGCATTGGGTGGAGCTTGTCCTTCACCAGCACATACGATTTCCCTGTACTGTTATTGACTAATTTATCTCCTAAACCTACTTCTCTGGCAAGACGTCCTGCGCTCTCTTTTCTTTCCAGGAAGGAATCGGGTCCTCTTTCGATGACAAAGCCATCTTTCACATACGTTTGCATTTTCCCGCCAACACGGTGAGAGGATTCGACCAGTTTCACATCAAGAGGAAGCTGGTTCTCCTTGGCATGCTTTTGCAAATAGTACGCTGCCGCCAAACCAGTTATGCCTCCCCCTACAATTACAACTTTCTTTTTTTCTGTCACGGTAAATCGCCTTCTTTAAGTAAGTTTTAGCGTGAAGATGACAGCTTCTTTAAAACGACATCCGCCAATGCATCAATGAATTCAGGCTCTGTATTCGGCATTGCCGGCCTGTAATAGCTGGCACCGATCTCTTCAGTCACGATCTTGCATTCATAATCATTGTCATACAGTACTTCCAGATGGTCGGAAACAAAACCAGCGGGTACATATACAAATGCTTTATAGCCGTCTTCCTTGAAAAGATCCCTTGTCAGATCCTGTACATCAGGGCCAAGCCATGGTTCAGGCGTGTTGCCTGCACTTTGCCAGCCAACCTCGTAATTTTTCACGTTTGCCTGTTTGGCAATCAAATCAGCTGTTTCTTTTAATTGTTCAGGGTACGGATCTCCCATTTGAAGAATCTTCTCCGGAAGGCTATGGGCAGAAACGATCAATACTGAGTTCTCGCGCTCGTCAGCAGGCATTTCGGCAAAGGTCTTTGCGACACGGTCAGACCAGTATTTGATGAATTTAGGTTCATCATACCACTGCTCAACCGATACAATTTCAGGGCCTCCTAGCTTTTCCGCTTCTTCTTTTGCACGTCCATTATATGATTTTACGCTGAAGGTCGAAAAATGCGGTGCGAGCACGATACTGACCGCCTCTTCAATGCCATCATCATGCATTTGCTTCACGGCATCCTCGATGAAAGGTTCGATATGCTTCAGCCCAAGGTACATTTTGAATTCGACCTCATCCTGGATGCTGTTCAGATGCTGTTCGAGCTTCTCGCCCTGTTCCACCGTGATTTTTGCAAGTGGAGAAATGCCCCCAATCGCTTCATAACGCTGTTTCAAGTCCTCAAGCATTTCCGGTGCCGGCGGACGGCCGTGGCGGATATGTGTATAGTAACGTTCAATATCTTCTTCTTTGTAAGGTGTGCCATATGCCATCACAAGCAAACCCATTTTTTTCTTAGTCATGATTGCACCTCTTTTTTCGTATCTCTAAGCTTATATTCTGCCAAAAACAAGTCCATTTTACCAAATGTAATGCTCTGGAACAGAATATAAACTATTTGCCTAACTTTGAGGCAGAGTACTCATGGATGAAAGCCGTCAGCTTTTTCAATGTCTCAGGGTTCACTGATGGGAATACCCCATGGCCCAGGTTGAAGATATAGCCAGGCTGTGCCATACCCTGGTCAAGAATTGCTTTTGCCCTTTCTTCGATCACATTCCATGGTGCAAGAAGGATAGCAGGATCAAGATTCCCCATGACGGTTTTCTGGATTCCAAGTTCGCGGGCCTCGCTCACCTGAAGACGCCAATCCAGTCCTACTACATCAAGCGGAAGATCGTTCCATTCCAAAGCCAGGTGGCTTGCCCCAACACCAAACATGATCAATGGTACATTCTCTTTTTTCAATTCAGAAAAGATCCTGTTCATCACTGGCTTGATGAATGTACGGTAATCCTGGACATTCAATGCTCCTACCCATGAATCAAAAATCTGGATTGCTTTAACACCGGCTTTGATTTGGGATTTCACATATGTAATCACCATATCACCAAGCTTGTCCATCAACGCGAACCATGCTTCAGGCTGGGAGTACATGAATGCCTTTGTCTTGTTGTAATTCTTCGAAGGTCCGCCTTCTATCATATAACTTGCAAGAGTGAACGGAGCTCCCGAGAAACCAATCAATGGTACCGAAAGTTGTTCTTCTGTAAGAAGCTTGATTGTGTCAAGTACGTATGGAATATCTGATTCAGGGTTGATCGCACCCAATTTTTCAACATCGGATAATGTTTTTACAGGATTGGAAATGACAGGTCCGATCCCTGATTTAATTTCTACATCCACGCCCATGGCCGGCAGCGGTGTCATGATATCCTTGTAAAGAATCGCCGCATCAACGTCGTATTGTTCTACAGGAAGCCTCGTGACGTATGCGCAAAGCTCAGGCTGGTGCGTAATTTCAAATAAAGAGTATTTTTCCTTGATTTCTCTATATTCAGGCTGTGACCTACCAGCTTGTCTCATATACCAGACAGGAACATAATCTGTTGCTTCTCCTCTGGCTGCTTTTAAAAAAGTATCATTAATAATCTTGCTCATTAAGTGTGGTCCACCTTTCAATAATGTCTGTAATCCATTGTAATATAAAAGGATTAAAATAAAAAACAACTATTTTACGAATCGGACAAGCGGTAGCCCGCGTTGTATATGCAGAATTAAACAAACTATATACACTATATCGCTTTTATGAGCGGATTTCATAGGAAACGCTTTAAATTGTCGAAAATTTGACGAATTTTTGTTTTTATCTTCTCTCAAAAAGGGAAAATAGATTAGGATGTAAAATCATTATAATAGAAGGAATAACTTATTATTTAAAATGAGGTGAAAAGATGAATCTATTCATTACATCGGGAACAGCTGATTTTCTGTTGAAAATAAAAGAAAAACACCAGGCCGAAAACATGGTCCTGATGAACAACAACGAATCATCCATCCTAGTACACGAGACTGAAAGGAAGACATTATTCAGTTCGCCAAGGAAATATGAAGTGATCGATTCTGCTGGCCAACTCGGCCATGAAGGCTTTGCTGTTTTTAACAATATCCCTGTTACCGATGAGGGAAGGCCGCTTTTTGAGGACCGCTTTCTGAACCGGCCAAGGCTGATTGAAAATGAACCAGGTTTTGTCGCCATCCGTGTCCTCCGGCCATTGAGCTCAAATACTTATATTATTTTGACCATCTGGGAAAATGAAAGCTCATTTGAAAACTGGCAACAATCAAAAGCCTATGCACACGCACATAAGAATCGCGGAACAGAGGCTGGAATTGATGGCGCAAGACCTAATATTTTCGAAAGCGCCTCTTATGTATCTAAGTATTATATTGAAGGTGAATGACCGTCTTCCTTTGCGCCACCATTCAGGTAATGGGTGGCGCTTTTTTCTGATATAGGGGCATTTCATGTCTCCATCAAGCCGAAGGATGACGCTTTTTTCTGGCCAACCGCCTTTTTGTGTCTCCATCAAGCCGATGGATGACGCTTTTTTCTGGTCAACCGCCTTTTTGTGTCTCCATCAGGCCGATGGATGACGCTTTTTTCTGGCCAACCGCCTTTTTGTGTCTCCATCAAGCCGATGGATGACGCTTTTTTCTGGTCAACCGCCTTTTTGTGTCTCCATCAGGCCGATGGATGACGCTTTTTTCTGGTCAACCGCCTTTTTGTGTCTCCATCAGGCCGATGGATGCCGCTTTTTCCTGGTCCTCCGCCGTTTCGTGTCTCCATCAGGCCGATGGATGCCGCTTTTTCCTGGTCCTCCGCCGTTTCGTGTCTCCATCGAGGCTTTCCTAATGTAAAAGAGGGTGTCATCTCGTGACACCCTCCTCTACTTATGAGGTCTTGATCAACCCGTTACGATTTGCATATACTGCTGCTTGGGTTCTGTCGGATAAAGCTAGTTTACCTAGAATATTGGAAACATGGGTTTTCACTGTTTTCACGCCGATGAATAACTCCTCGCTGATTTGCTGGTTTGTCATTCCTTCACCAATACATTTCAAAACCTCAAGCTCCCTTTCTGTCAGTTCATCGTGTGGTTTGCGCTCTTGTGGCCTTAATCTTTTCATCATCCTGTTGGCTACCTTTGGTTCAATGACTGTTTCTCCTCTGGACGCTTTTTCAATCGCCTTGATGACTTCAGAAGCAGAAGCTGTCTTTAACATATAGCTAAATGCTCCTGCCTCGATTGCTGGAAAAACCTGTTCATCGTCATAAAAACTCGTGATGATGATGATTTTGCATTCTGGATTAAAGCTTAGAATCTCCGTTGTTGCTTCAATTCCCGTCCCATTCTCCATTAGCAAATCCATTAGTACAACATCCGGTTTTGTATCTTTCACTAGTGCAACAGCCTTTTTTCCAGAATCTGCCTCGCCGACAATTTCGATTGACGGTTCGGTTTCCAGATAGGAAATGATGCCTTTTCGGACCATTTCATGATCATCCACTACTGCTACTCTGATTTTCTCCATTACTCTTCCCTCCTCAAAGCAGGTATCCTAATTTCAATATATGTTCCTTCATCCGCTTTCGAACGGATATTATATGTACCGCCAATTTGCTCGCACCGTTCCCTCATCGTCTTAAGACCGTAGGATGCCATTTTCTCTTCGTGGATGTCGAAGCCTTTCCCATTGTCACCTATGTATAGATGTATATATTGCTGCTCCTCTGTCAGTATCAATTTCACTTTAGTCGCATCGGCATGGCGGAGGATATTGGACAATGCTTCCTGGACGATCCGGAATATATGCTCCTCAGCCGCTTGCGAAAGATGCTCGATCTCATCGACGCTTGCTTCGAATGCCAGGTTCGTTTTTTGCTTCAGTTCCCGGATCAGTTTAATAATCCCCTCACACAAACTCTCCCCACTCAATTGGACAGGTCTCAAGTGAAGAAGAAGGGCCCGCATCTCACCCTGCGCTTTGCCTGCTATTTCAGAAATTTGCTCCAGCTGTTTCCTGGCCTTTTCTGGCTCCTGATCAAACCATCTTAGTGAAGCTGATGACATCATGCTAAGAGCGAACAGCTGCTGGCTGACTACATCATGCAAATCCCTGGCAAGCCTTTGCCGCTCCTCCATGGTCGCGACCGACTTTGCCGTCTTTGATAGCTCTGTTTTTTCCTCTGCCAGCCGCTGCAGTGAATAGACCTGCTCTTGGAGGTATTCGGATAACTGATTGAGTTCCTCAGAGATGAGCCCGATTTCATCTTTTTCTTCTGTCATGATTCTTTCCGTGAATTTACCTCTGCGCAAAGTCGCAATGAACAGCAAAATGTCGCCCAGTCGCCCCTTGATTACATAGCTGCCTCGTAAACTGAAGTAAAATCCAACCGCTGCCATAGTGACAAAGCTATACAGCCAAAACCAGAAGGTCATTGCAGTGGAAAGGCCGCTGTCTGGCACAAGGAAGATGAAAATTTGAAGGCCAATGAAAAGGATGAGAGAAGTGATGAATGCCATCATCAAGAATGTTTGGATGAACCATAAGCGGATACTTGTCATTTCCTTCTCCCCTCCTAGACTCGATCAATTCTTACAGAACCGATTTTCAATTCAATAGTAATATTCAACTTCCTTACTGCCTTGTCATAATCATCCGACTTATAGGCGACGACGTGCTTTATTTGCTCCTGGGCATAATCAAAGAGCTTTACTTCACCGACGCCAATGACAGCATCTATCTTTACCGGAACATCCTCTGGTATGAGCATCTTCACTTCACCAACCCAGCCTCTTACCCTTATAGGCGTTTCCCTGTCAGGAATGAAGCCTTTACTGAAGTCGATAAAATATTCCCCTACCATATTGTATAAATCCATCGGTTCGACTGCCCAATTTTGCTTTTTGAATGTCACCTTTCCAACCGATACCCCTCGTATTTTCTTTAAAGAGGTTTCGGGCTCCGAGGAGCTTCCCATCTCCTTCGTTGACGATATATCAGTTTGGTAAGTGATCCTAATTTTTTTACTTTTAAAAAGAATGGCTGCCCCAAAATAAATCAACACTAGCGGCCATAGCTTCCAAACATCAAAAAACCGAAAATCAATCACATTAAACCGGTCCATGATCAGGAGCGATGAAAAAAGGATGATGAATGATCCCCATCCAAACTGCTTCCTCACCAGAAGCACTAATCCATAGACTAGTAGTAAAAAAGGATAGGTTACGACAAAAAGCTCTTTTATTTCCAAGGAAATGACACCTAAGTTAACTAGCAGAAGAATCATTCCCAAACCTGATAGTAGAACAGCTGCAGCTATCTGATTCACCGAACGTGTACCCAAAAGTTCCCCCTTCTTTCTTTCCATCATAATCACTTATTCTTTTCTGCCTCGGAAAATCCCTTTATTTTACGCTTAATCTTTAGCTTCATTTTACAGGTTGGCTTGTTTTTTTCCGCCCCTCTCAAGAAGCTTTTCCCCTCCGTCTCGAGACCGATAAAAAATTATCTGTTTCCGCTCACACCTTTTCGCAGCCATCATATCCTGTAGTACTCAATTAGGAAATTTGCCTATATTTCACGAAGTGGAAACAGCATGTCATTTAGAAAGGAGCTTAATTTTATGGTAATAGAATTATCCGCACTACATTGGATCTATGTTTTATTCATTTTCCTGATTATCGGATTCATGGTCATGAGAAGAGACACAACGCTAATATCGATTATCGGGATCTTCTTACTGGCTATCGTCGCGACTGGGTCGCTGAGTGCCTCGGTGAGCAGCATATTCAATAGTTTCATCTATGCAATTACCGAGCTGTTGCCTACCATTCTAGTCATTTCGATTATCGTGGCAATGAGCAGGACCCTTACGGTAACCGGAATCAATGATGCGATGATCTCCCCCTTTGCCAAGCTGATCAAAACACCAGCACTTGCTTATTGGACGATTGGGATTGTCATGATGATCATATCCTGGTTCTTTTGGCCTTCTCCGGCAGTAGCCTTAATGGGAGCCGTTCTTTTACCTGTCGCAGTAAGAGTCGGATTGCCAGCGCTCGGGGTAGCAGTCGCCATGAACCTTTTTGGGCATGGAATTGCCCTCTCTGGAGACTTTGTCATCCAGGCAGCACCAAAACTGACTGCAGATGCAGCTGGCCTTCCTGTCAGTTCAGTAGTCCAGGCCAGCATCCCGCTGGTCATTGTGATGGGGCTCGTCACAACGGTCACTGCTTTCTACTTATTAAAAAGAGACATGAAAAACGGAAAGCTAAAAAGCGGGGGTGCGTTAGAACTAGATATGGACCAAACCAGTGACCCCAGCTTACTATCTGACAGTGCCAGGAAGTTTTTCGCTTTCTTGATCCCGGTTTTATTTGCAGCAGATGTCGCTGCCATGTCCATTCTCGACTTACAGGGGGGCGATGCCACAGCACTGGTAGGCGGGACCTCGATCTTCATCCTTCTCCTTATTTCCATCGCAGCACACAAGAATAAAGGTCTCGAAAAAACAACCAGTTACCTCATCGAAGGATTCCAGTTCGGCTTCAAGGTTTTTGGCGCCGTCATCCCAATCGCCGCCTTCTTCTACCTTGGTGATTCAGGATTCACCAAAATCATCGGTGAATTCCTGCCAGAAACTTCCCAAGGTATCGTTAATGACCTCGGTGTGGCGCTCGCTTCTGCCGTTCCGCTCAGCGCTGAAGTTGGTGCGATTACGCTCACTGCTGTTGGTGCCATCACCGGCCTCGACGGATCCGGCTTTTCCGGCATCTCTCTTGCAGGGTCGGTAGCAGCGATTTTCTCCACTGCCATAGGGGCCGGTGCAGCTACCCTGACTGCCCTTGGCCAAATTGCTGGCATATGGGTTGGCGGCGGCACTTTAGTTCCATGGGCATTGATTCCAGCGGCAGCGATTTGTGGTGTCGATCCGTTCGAATTAGCGAGAAGGAATATGCTTCCTGTCACAATCGGACTTATTGTCACCACGATTGTAGCCATGTTCCTGATCTAATTTAAAACACTGGATGCCATTCAATGGCTCCATTTATATACGAAGCTTCCTTCAAGGGAGCTTCTTTTGCTATGATTCTAAAATGTTTTTATTCTGTAAATGTGCTATAATTATTTAAATTATCAAACTATTATACATAAGGAGATGAAACGATTGCAGGATCAGCTTTTTAGAAAAATAGATAACCTTTTTCCGGAAATGGTGGAAATCCGCCGGTATATGCACCAACATCCTGAATTATCCTTTCAGGAAGTGAACACCGCGCAATATATCCAATCATTCTACGAAAAACTGGGCGCAGAGGTCCGCGCTAATGTTGGGGGAAATGGCGTGGTCGCAAAAATCCATGGTGCTAACCCTGGCAAAACGGTTGCGCTTAGAGCTGATTTTGATGCCCTGCCGATTCAAGACGAGAAAGATGTACCATACAAATCTTTGGTTCCAGGTGTGATGCATGCTTGCGGACATGATGGACACACAGCTACATTATTGGTACTGGCAAAGGTACTATACGAAAACAGGGAAAATTTGCAGGGTACGTATGTCATGATCCATCAGCATGCAGAGGAATATGCTCCAGGCGGGGCCATCTCGATGATTGAAGACGGCTGTCTTGAAGGCGTCGATGTCATTTTCGGCACCCATCTATGGGCCACTGAACCGACAGGAACCATACAATACCGGATCGGACCCATCATGGCAGCAGCTGACCGGTTTGAAATTGCGATCCAGGGAAAAGGCGGACACGGCGCACAGCCGCATAAGACGAAGGACGCCATCGTCGCTGGTGCACAACTTGTTTCGACCTTGCAGCAAATTGTCAGCAGACGTGTGGACCCTGTCGATTCTGCTGTTGTGACCGTCGGTTCTTTCGTTGCAGACAATGCCTTCAATGTAATTGCTGATAAAGCAAAGCTGATTGGCACGGTCAGGACCTTCAACGAATCAACCCGGGATTTCATCTCAGCGGAAATTGAAAAAGTAGTCCATGGCACATGCCTGGCAACAGATTGCACATATGATTACCAATATGATAAAGGCTATCCAGCCGTCGTCAACCATGCAGCAGAAACGGAATTCCTGATTGACTGCGCTACAAAGGTGCCAGAAGTGACAAAAATAGAAGAAAGTGCCCTTCAAATGGGCGGTGAAGATTTTGCTTACTATTTGCAGAATGTAAAAGGTACCTTCTTCTTCACCGGAGCTAAGCCTGAAACAGACGGCTCCTATCCACACCATCACCCAAGATTCGATTTTGACGAAAAAGCAATGGTCATTGCGGCAAAAACTCTTTGCGCAGCCGCACTCAACTATCAAACAAAAGAACAAACTAAACATGAAAAAAGTGAGACATTAGCATAAAGAAGATTCCAATACAAAACACCTCCACAACTCATGGTTGCGGAGGTGTTTGCAATATTCTCATTCTATAGGCGTTCATCGCTGTTTCTCCCAGCTGGTCGAGCAGATTGTAGTTTGCATAAGCTCCTACAACAGCCCCAATCCCGGGCATCAACTGCAGCATCTTGGCAAAATCGATATAATCCCTGTACTCTTGCTGAAATTGCTGCCAATCCAGCTCGGTCAATTCATCTTTTCTCAATTCCCAGTTTTCAATCAAGTCAAGCGTCTGCTTCCGATGTTCATCACTTGAAAAAGCCAGCTGAAATACATAAAGGATAAACAGACGTTCTTCATATTTTGATGGATCGAACCCATATACAGACGCTGCATCGAATAGAAACTTCATTTTTATCGATAAAAGCAACGGAAAATCCGCCATCCCGAGCAGTATTCCCCCGGCCCCAGTTCCAGCCCCCTCTACAGCTGCTGTCCTCTTATAGGCTGACAGCTTTTTCAGAAGCTGTTGGTCTTTTTCAGCAAGGGTCAGTCCTGTTCCCTGCTGTTTTCTCGTTGTGTAATTCGAGCCTGCCAGAGTTGCCTTGACCATATTTTTAATGCTCTCCGTCAAGAATTTATGGACTTTGTCTGGAATCAGCTCATTCACCTTCGTCTGTGCTCTTTTAGATGCACGCGCCAAAAGGCTAGCACGTTTATTCAGCTTCCGCTTCCAGTCAACTACCTCTTCATAAGCCTTCAATTCATATTCATTCAAAGCCTTCACCCCTTAGTTTACTAATACGTGCCAACAATAAAAACGATTCAAAAAAATCCCTTTCATAAAAGCTTAATGCGATTACGAAAAGGATTCTTGATTAGGATTTCAGTTTGTTCTGGCTGTAAAAATAAACGAAAAACAGCGAAAACGCGATTCCGGAAGCCAGTACAATGACTGCTGACAGCCATTCACCTTTAATCAGAACTGCTCCCGCAAATACAGCTGCCTGGAAGATCATGATTCCCAATAGCAAGCTTGTGAAGGATTTCTTTCTTGCGTTCTCAGGAACTGGGTACAGCCCGACCCATAATTTGTTTTGGTGATGGTTCCATAACGGCAAAAGCTGGAATCCTGTCAAATACATGAATAACAAAGCGAGTAAAATTTGCCCCGGCCCATATGTGAGGAAATAAAGCGCGGCTCCCCCTATCAGTGAAAGGCGGACCAGCAAGCCAAAATAATCGCCGGACCTTGCGAAGGTTCTTAAGTATAGATGGCTGAAGGCAAGGTCCTGTCTGTACGGTATGACATTAACCAGCCAGTCAAGCCATTTTCTCCTTTTCGTGCGGTCCCGCAGCTTCGGAACATCCGTGAACATGTTGGCAACACGGTAAAAGGCGTTCATCCGTCTTTCTTCATCCTCGATCAACTGCTCCCATTTCAAGCCTTTGTCCTTCACCTGTTTTTTATAGTACCAATACAGCAGGATTATGACGACAGCTGGAACTGCAGCAAAAATCAGTTGGGCTCCTGAAAAGATAAAATACAGAAGAACAACATTGATAAAGAAACGAATGATGCTGTCCGTCAATCTTACATTTTTCTCGATAAAATACTGGACATTCCATCGGATCAAAATATTGAACCATTTTATCAGGATGAGTGCGATCAATAAGATGAAAAACGATTTGAAGTCAGCGCCATGTATTTTTACATGCAGCGGCATTAGCACCGCGAGTACGAGAAGCAATATATAGGATTGCAGGCTCAGGCTGAATATGATCGATTTCCTGAAATAATCATGTAGCCTTGTTTCTAGCGGCAGCAAGAATATTTTATCCGCCTCGGTCAAAAATGTCTGGATTGGACTGTATGTAAGTACGAACGCAAGAATCAATGAGATGATCCATGCCGCCGGGAAATCGGGCTGAAGCGTTTTAATCCACTCTTGATAGTAAAAAGCCGCCGTTCCTAATAAAAAAAGTACGACAATCACTAAATGGCCATTAAAAATGTATCGCAGGTAGCTTCCGGTTTCCTTGGCAAAGGTGCCGAAACGCTCCTTCCATAATTGCTGCGGATTAAACATAGTCTTCTTCCTTTGTCAGTTGGATATACAGGTCATCCAGTGTTGCTCCAGGCATCTTGAACTGCTCTCGCAGCTCTTCAAGCGTCCCATGTGCCCTGACCTCTCCATTATGAAGAATGACAAAACGATCACAATAACGTTCAGCCGTTGCGAGGATATGTGTCGACATGAGAATGCCGGCACCATTTTCTTTCATCTTGTCCATCAGATCCAACAAAGATTGAATTCCAAGAGGATCAAGACCGACAAATGGCTCATCAACGATATACAGGGAGGGTTGTACCAAAAATGCGCACATGATCATTACCTTCTGCTTCATCCCTTTGGAAAAATGAGCAGGAAACCATTTTAGCCTCTTGCTCATCCTGAACTCCTTCAACAAAGCATCAATCCGCTTTTCATACTCCTTTTCCTCAAGTCCATAGGCCATTGCGGTCAGCCTCAGATGCTCTTCCAGTGTCAGCTCTTCGTAAAGAATAGGTGTCTCTGGCACAAAGGTGAACTGTTTCCTATATTCCTCCTTGCTCTCCAAGAAGGTCCTGCCATTGATTTTAATGTCACCTTTATGAGGCTCCATCAAACCAATCACATGCTTGATCGTCGTACTTTTTCCGGCACCGTTCAGTCCGATCAATCCCACGATTTCATTTTTATTGACCGTAAAGCTCACATTTTTTAAAACCGGATTCCTTGTATATCCACCGGTCACCTGATTAATTTCCAATAAAGACATGTGCAACGTCCTTCCAGTTCGTATTTCTGTACCGTTATTTTAACAAATACAACTCCATTAGGAAAAGCTTCAACTTATTTCGAAACTTCTTCGCATATATGTTTTCAATCGGGGCATCATAATTTTTGAAGGGGAAACAAGCAATAATTCGAAATGAGGTGTCTGTTAAAGACATATAATTCGATTTATAAGCACACTGATTTCAACGTTCAAATAAGGGGATGGTTGCATTGCGCTACGTAAATGTTAACCCAGCCGTTCAGTAACATCACTCCACATTCTGAAATGAGGTGTGTGTCGCAGATCACTTCCCGCTTTATAAGTTGTGAAACCGACTAAAGCAGACAGGGGATGGTCCGATTGAACCAGGTACTGAATAACCCATCATTTTTGTAAATTCAAATGAATTGACAAATGAGGTGTTTATCAAAGGTAAACCTGCTGAGAACGTCAATGAACAGTAAATCGTTTTCCCTTCAGGGGACAGGATTCCATGCGGATCCTGTCCTTTCTTTCTTTATGTTTATTGGCAAAATGTGATAAAATACCAGAAACATGATCAATGGAAAGGGTGGAACAAATGAGTGATTGTATTTTTTGCAAAATCATCAATGGTGACATTCCCTCAAGCAAGGTTTACGAGGACGAGAATGTACTGGCATTCCTCGATATCAGCCAGGTAACAAAAGGACATACACTTGTCATCCCTAAAGTACATAAGGAAAATGTCTATGAATTAACAGATGAAGTGGCAGCGAATGTGTTCAAGGCTGTTCCTAAAGTCGCCAATGCAATCAAGGCTGCCTATGACCCGATAGGATTGAATGTCCTGCAAAACAATGGTGAAGCCGCCGGACAATCAGTCTTCCACTTCCATATGCACTTGATTCCGCGCTATGGCAATGGCGATGGCTTCGGCGCTGTCTGGAAAACCCACCAGGATCAATATACTTCGGACGATTATCAAAAAATCGCTGCTGAAATCAACAGCAAGATATAGACTTCCGCAATTGCGGGAGTTTTTTTTATTGGCTAGAATCCACTTTTATATGGGTCAATTTTCTATCTACCCACTTTGTGTTTATCCGATAGAGCTTTCCTATCGGACACTTTTTGCCGTTCTCCCCTCGCGTTTGTCCGATAGAGCCTTCCTATCGGACACTTTTTGCCGTTCTCCCCTCGCGTTTGTCCGATAGAGCTTTCCTATCGGACACTTTTTGCCATTCTCCCCTCGCGTTTGTCCGATAGAGCTTTCCTATCGGACACTTTTTGTTGTTCTCCCCTCGGGTTTGTCCGATAGAGCCTTCCTATCGGACACTTTTTGCCGTTCTCCCCTCGCGTTTGTCCGATAGCGCCTTCCTATCGGACACTTTTTGCCGTTCCTCCCTCGTGTTTGTCCGTTAGAGCCTTCCTATCGGACACTTTTTGCCGTTCCTCCCTCGCGTTTGTCCGATAGAGCTTTCCTATCGGACACTTTTTGCCGTTCTTCCCTCACGTTTGTCCGATAGAGCCTTCTTTAGGAAGCATTGGGTATGCTTGTCCATATAGCTATCTGTCTCTTTTCGCCATATGTAAAATAATATGTACTAATTGAAATTCATTTAAAATTTTCTGAAAATATTAGAATTTCTTTTCTTTTTCTGGTAGCATGATATTAACTTTAATACATTAAAGAAATACCGCAATTTATTTTTCGGGGGGATCCACTTGAAACGTGCTCTCAATTTCAACGCTGGTCCGGCTGCATTGCCTGAAGCCGTATTAGCGAAAGCGGAAAAAGAAATGATGAATTATCAAAGCCTCGGTATGGGAGTCATGGAATTAAGCCACCGCAGCAAGGAGTTTGAAGACATCAATGAACGGACAAATAGTCTGTTGCGCAACCTGCTTTCCATCCCGGATGATTACGAGGTCCTATTATTACAGGGCGGTGCAAGTCTGCAGTTTTCAATGGTACCGATGAACCTTCTTGAAGAGGGATCATCTGCGAGCTATGTCTTGACGGGCACATGGTCTGAAAAAGCACTGAAAGAAGCACAGAAAATAGGAAATGCCGTAATTGCTGCCTCTTCCAAACACGACAACTATAGATCAATCCCGAGCATATCTGAATTCGATATACCAGCGGGTTCTTCCTACCTCCACATCACGACGAACAATACCATCTATGGAACACAGTGGCATTCCCTGCCCGAAAGCCTGAATATCCCGCTTGTTGCGGACATGTCCAGCGACATTCTCAGCAGGCCACTAAATGTGTCATCATGCGGACTCATCTATGCAGGTGCGCAGAAAAATCTTGGACCATCTGGAGTTACCGTCGTGATCATCCGCAAAGATTTGCTCAAGCGCTCTAAACCAGAACTGCCTTCTATGCTTAACTATCAGGTTCACTCTGCATCAAAATCGCTTTATAACACGCCCCCCACGTTATCGATATATTTCCTGATGCTTGTCCTTGAATGGGCTGAAGAGCTGGGCGGGGTAAAACAGCTTGAAATGATCAATAAAGAAAAAGCTGCATTGCTTTACGATGTAATCGACAGAAGTGAGGGGTTTTATAAAGGGCATGCGGAAAAACAGAGCCGCTCATTGATGAATATCACTTTTACAATGGATAATGAGGATTTGACTTCGGCCTTCCTCCACGAGGCTGAGGAATCCGGCTTTATAGGGCTTGCCGGCCACAGATCTGTCGGTGGCTGCAGGGCCTCGACTTATAATGCTGTTCCTCTTGAGAACATTGAAAAACTTGCCGACTTCATGAATGACTTTAGAAACAGAAATTGACAGAATATTAACCCTTTACTCTATTAAAATATATGTTATAATTGGAGAAAGCTTTTCGCTGCAGGCAAAGAGAGCACTGCAGGAGGAGTACTAGTTAGCTAGAATAGCAGAGGAGAGATGAGAAATGAATACGAAGAATCTTGTAGCATTGTCACTTTTGGTGGGGATGGGAGCAGTCTTGCATGTGGTCGTGCCCGGTTTTTTCCTGGGGATGAAGCCTGATATGATGCTGACGATGATGTTCCTTGGAATCATCCTGTTTCCAGACAAAAAGAGTGTATTATTGGTTGGAGCCGTTACTGGGCTGATTTCTGGATTGACGACTACTTTCCCAGGAGGCCTTGTTCCGAACATAATTGATAAGCCTGTTACTGCGTTTGTCTTTTTCGGAATCCTGATGGCGCTGAAAAACTTCAAGTTTTCCATTTATACTGCAGCTGCCCTTACAGCGGTCGGTACCATCGTATCGGGAATCGTTTTCCTTGGTTCTGCCTACTACCTAATCGGCCTGCCTGGACCGTTCACTGCATTATTCGCAGGGGTTGTCTTACCAGCAGCAGCATTCAACGCCGTTTTCATGGCCATTCTTTATCCAGTGGCAACGAACATTTTTAAAAGAGCAAAGCTCGCTGAAATTTAATTAAAATTTTTTTGCCCCTGTCTTATAACGGACAGGGGCTTTGTTTTGCTCTATTGGAATGTGTAAAAAATAATCCCGATCAGTAAAAAAATGGCTCCTCCCCCTGCCAGCGTCCCTGCTCTTTTCCGCAGAAGCGCTTTAGGTGGATACATACCCGGCTTCTTTAATGCAAGGAGATGATGGACGGCCCCCACAAAGAAAGCAACGCTGATGAGAAACACCACATTTGTAAAAATCCCCACTCCCCTCCTCTCCTTCCTGAACATGACGTTATTATCATTTTATGTCTGTTAATTTAAGGCTATGAAGCTAATAACGTTTATTTGTGCGAGAATAGGAAATTAAATATAGAAGAAAAGAGGAATCCGGATTCATTTGGAGAACTTATACAGAAAAATTGTAGAGGTGGTCAACACATGAAAGCGAAAAATGTTTTAGCGGGAATGGTTGTAGGCGGAGTTGTAGCTGGAATTGCTACGCTGCTTGCGGCACCGAAATCAGGATATGAAACAAGAAGGACTCTTCTGGCAAATAAAGATGAATACCTAGGGTCCATCAAGGATATTAAGGATGCGGCTGTTGAATTGAAAAACACGGTGGCCACCGCATCCAAGGAGGGCAAAGACTCCATCCAAACATTTATCACAGATGTTAAGACGGCGATCTTTGAGTGGAAGCTTCAAACAGAGGAAAACATGCAAGGCCTACAAGAGGATATCAAGGAGCTTGAGGATTCAATTAAAGATTTGGAATCTGAATTGGCAGCTGAAAATTCAAAAGAAAACTAATCAGAACAATCCTTCCCCTAAAGTTATTTTTTTCGGCGGGAAGGATTTTCTTTTTTTATCAAGAAAGATATATTATGCAAATTGCAATTTTGTTATGACAATTAAATCATTACATAAAAACAACCCGACTTTAGATGGAATTTAACAAATTCAAAAAATTTTGTAAATTTATATCTTTATTAATTTTTGTTTTATTGGCATAATGAAAATAGAACAATAAAGTAGGTGAATATGAGAATGGGAGATAAAAATTATTCTATGAAAGAAGCAATGATGTTTAGTCAAAGAATTGCCCAGCTGAGCAAAGCCTTATGGAAGTCTGTAGAGAAGGACTGGCAGCAATGGATCAAACCATTCGACCTTAATATCAATGAGCATCATATCTTATGGATCGCTTATCATTTGAATGGAGCTTCGATTTCTGATGTGGCTAAGTTTGGAGTCATGCATGTGTCCACTGCTTTCAATTTCTCGAAGAAGCTTGAGGAACGCGGTTATTTAAAGTTTTCCAAAAAGGAAAGCGACAAAAGAAATACGTATATCCAGCTTACGGAAGAAGGAGAAGGTATATTACTCGCCCTAATGGAAAGCTATGAGCCAGATAATAATGCTGTTTTTTCAGGGGCCATGCCATTGAAGGAACTATATGGCAAGTTCCCGGACATCATTGAAATCATGGCTATTGTCCGCAATATTTATGGTGATGACTTTATGGAAATATTCGAGAAGTCTTTTTCGAATATTGATAGGAAGTTTTCCGATGAGGACGGCACACTTAAAAAAATAGATCCAGCCGAAAAGGAGTATGCTTAATCATTATGTATGATGGCACTCATGAATAGAGGAAGGATAACCGCTCGGAGACACACACTTTTTCCACTTCCTCTGGCTGCATTCCTAATGGAATCATCTTATAAAGCGGATGAATGAAAATAAACCCTTCCGCTTTTTGTTCTTCCTGTTGTTTGCTCATTTTCTCACATTAAAATCAATACCCTACAATTTGGCAAGTTATCCCTTACATAACCCTCCAGCACAGAGTAAGTGACTTTATAAAAAACTATCTTTTTCTTAAAATATTTGTTATTGTATTTAAGATAAAAAGATTGCTAAGGAGGGATTCTTCGATGATCTCCATTTTATTGATGTTTGTCCTTTTTGCTGCTTTCATTCTTTTCTATATAAACAAGCTTACAGACTCCCTCTGCATACAGAAGGAGATACCTGAAGACAAACATGCAAATATTTTCAGGACGATCAATATTTTAGTTACAATTTTGCTGATTTCATCTTTTGTTGAAATCTTGTATACGTGACTACACTGAAGTTTCGGAGTTTCTAGTAGGCGACACTAGACAAATCGAAAAGCGGAGGCGTCTGCCCAACTCCGACAAGCGCTAGAGGGCCTGACAGTGAAATTGTTCTTTGACTTCAATCGCAGGATCGAAGTGTCTTGAGGAGTTAGGAGCCGCAGCTAGGCAAGCGACTCGAGGGTTGGGTGCTGGAGCTGGACATTTCTCGAAGTTGAAAAAGTATACTAATTACATACATTAAGCGGTGAGGTTTCCCTCACCGCTTTTTTTTCAAGTTTTTTATTAATTAGCCCTCATTAAGGCATGCAGAAGGCATTGCCCCATAAGTGCCTACAGCCAAGAAGCACCGATGATGATTAACAGAATGAACAAGACAACGAGCAATGCAAAGCCGCCGCCATATCCATGTCCTCCTCCAGACATTGAGGTTCCTCCTTTCTGCTTTGGGAACTTGCTTTAACATGATGATTCAGGAGTACGGGAGAGTGTTAGTCCTCCCATACTCGTTAATCAGAAATTAAAGCCAAGCTGCACCCACGATGATTAACAGAATGAATAACACGACAATTAACGCGAAGCCGCCGCCGTATCCTGCACCCATATTAACACCTCCTTCCAAAGTGGTTATGATATCTTATTCAAGTAATGTCATATCCGCATAGGCAACTATCCTGCATTTCTTGCATTTTGTTGTTTATAGGTAAGCGGCACCTACAACAATCAGCAAGATGAACAGGACAACGATTAACGCAAAGCCTGAATTATAGTGGCCCATTTTCAACTACCTCCTTTTTTTCTCTTCTCAATATCCTATGCACCGCTGAACAAACGGTATAGATATTCGCCCATCTCCACAAATACCCAATATTATCCATTACTTATTTTTTGTAGAAAATTGAAATTATGTTATAGTAGAGTTTGTGGATTAAAACGGCCACTAGAATTTTCTGTTTAGGAGATGTTCACCATGAAAAAAATGATAATTTCCCTCACGGTTGCAGCCGGAGTAATGGGACTAGGTGCATGCAGCAACGATAATGCTGATTCTTCAGAAGTGATCGTTGAGTCGAAAGCAGGCAACATCACGAAAGAAGAGCTTTATCAATCAATGAAGGAAAAATATGGAGAGCAAGCGCTTCAAGAATTGCTTTACCAGAAAGTTCTTGCGGAAAATTATGAAGTAACGGATAAAGAGGTTGAGGAAAAAGTGGCCGAGCTTAAGGAAGAGCTTGGAGAGAACTTCGAGCTAGTTCTACAGCAAAACCAGCTTAAAGACGAAGAGGAATTAAAAGAGGTCTTAAAAGACCAGCTTCTAATGGAAAAAGCTGCGCTTAAAGATGTGAAAATCAGCGAAGAAGAAGTCAAAAAGCGTTATGAAGAATACAAGCCTGAAATCAAGGCAAGCCATATTCTTGTAGAAGACGAGAAGACTGCACAAGAAGTAAAGAAAAAACTTGATGAAGGCGCAAAGTTTGAAGACTTAGCGAAGGAATATTCACAGGATCCTGGTTCAGCTGCACAAGGCGGAGATCTTGGATTCTTCGGACCTGGTAAAATGGTACCTGAATTCGAAGAGGCTGCTTATGCCCTGGAAGTAAATAAAATCAGCGAACCTGTAAAATCACAGCACGGTTACCACATCATCAAGGTAACGGAGAAGAAAGAAAAAAAATCTTACGAAGAAATGAAGGACGAGCTAGAGTATGAGTTGAAGCTTGCTCAGCTGGACTCTAACAAGATTCAAGAAGTCCTGAAGCGTGAGCTTGATGCGGCTAACGTTAAAATCAAGGATAAAGACCTTAAAGGTGCTGCTGAATTCCCAGAAGCAGAAGCACAAACACCACAATAATTAAGAAAAGCTCCAGCGCCTTGGTCAGCCACGACAAGCGCTGGAGCTGGACAATTCTCTCAGTAGAATATATACTTTCTTATCCCATAAAAAAACGCTGGCTCCATTTCCGGAGCCAGCGTTTTTTATGCTTCCGCTGAATGTTCGCGCTTTTCTTTTTCCCGCTCGAGCCTTTTCATGTAAAGCTCGCCCTCACGCTCAATGCTTTCCATTTCTTCTTTTCTTTCTTCTTTTCCTGTTTTCACTGCCATGAAGGCACTGAATACGATTCCTGCTGCGACTGCTATTACCCAGATTGGAATTGACATTTTTGCATACCCTCCATTTAAAGGTTGTCCTAATTGGACTCTTATTGTATTCATATGAGGGATATTTCCAAATATGCCTTTTGAGGAGTAAAAAGTTACATAACAAAAAGGCCTCTCCATATTAAACGGAGAAAGGCCTTTTGCTTTTTACTTATGGAAAACAGGCTTATAAAAGGAACGGTTATCAAGCGCGAATACTCTTTCGGAGAACTCTCCTGGTTTTACCCTTGATAGCGCACGGTCCAGCATATTCATTTTCGCATCAAGATTATCGATATAATGCAGGATTTCTGCCTCTTTGATCATTGGCGGTTTCGGACTGCCCCACTCTGCCTTGCCATGGTGACTTAAGACCATATGCTGAAGAATGGTGATTTCCTCTCCATTAATGCCTAACTCATCGGCAGCCTTGCCAATCTCATTGACCATGATCGATATATGTCCGAGCAAATTCCCTTCCACTGTATAGGTGGTAGATATCGGACCTGATAATTCAATGACTTTCCCCAAATCATGAAGGATGACTCCCGCATATAAAAGATCCTTATCAAGGCTTGGATATAGTGTTGCGATTGACTTCGCAAGGTCCAGCATTGAGACAACATGATACGCAAGTCCTGAGACAAATTCATGATGGTTCTTTGTTGCTGCAGGATATTCCATAAAGGCATTCATATGCTTTTTCAGAAGATGTCTTGTGACCCTCTGAATATTAGGGTTCTTCATTTCGAATATATATTGGGTGAGCTTGCTGCTCATTTCATCCTGGCTGACTGGGGCTGTCTCAAGAAAATCAGATAGTTTGACAGAGTCAACTGGTGAAGCAGGGCGGATTTGCCTGATTTTCAGCTGGTTGCGCCCTCGGTAATTCTGGATATCTCCCTGTACTTTTACAATGCTTTCCGCACAATAAGTACCTTCATCCTCCTCGGAAACATCCCAAAGCTTTGCTTCGATCTCCCCGCTCTGATCCTGGAGGATGAGTGTCAAAAATGGCTTGCCGTTGCTGGCAATCCCTTTTGAAGAATGCTTGATCAATAAAAACAATTCTACCTGGTCCCCTGTTTCGTGATTTAAAATTCCTTTATTCATAGTTAACAGCCCTCTCCTCTCTGCAACAGTATAACATACAGAGTCTATTGTCTCTGATTCTCAAACCATGCCATTTTTAAACTATATTTGTACTTTTTTCTTGCAGATTGACGATTTCATTTTCAGCAAAATAGTCCAGCAGATGGCGATGGCATGTAAAAATGAGAATTTGGTTGTTATTGCTCATTTCCCTAAGCAGCCTAATCGTCCGGTTCGTCCTGTTATGGTCAAAATTGACAAAGCTGTCATCGATGATAATCGGAAATGGATAGCGGTCATGGTGGTCTGCAGCAAGTGCAAGCCTGATGGATACATAGACTTGTTCTGCAGTTGCCTGGCTTAGCTCATTCGCTTCAAATAAAACATGATCATTTCTTTCAATCAGGAAGCCGCTGCCGGAGATTTGTGGAATGATTCTCACATAGCTTCCATCTGTCAAGATCGACAGGAAGCTTTCAGCCTTGGCCAGCATTCTCGGCATCCGCTCATCCTTATAGCGATCAATTGTCTTCGAGAGCAAATCCCTGGCGATCGCAAACTTAGCCCATTCTTTTGCATCTTCCGTGAACTCATGCTGAAGCTGCTTATATTTATGAAGCAATTCACTATATATGCCGCCTTCTTCAAGCACCTTCATCTTATGCTTTACATCGGCGATCTGGTCAAACTTTGCGGATAACTCTCGCTTTCTCTTTACTAGCTCCGATTCGTTCTCCTCAATCTGTTCCTCAAGAGGAATCCCTGTCAGGATCTTTACACGATCCTCATCCGTAATCCCTGATACAAGCAGTTGATGATTTATATCCTCCAGCCTGGCTTTCCACCCTTTTACCAATGAGGTATTCTCCGCTTTCTGCCTGAATCCATCCTCATCCTCTGTTCCGGCCTGTTCAAGTAATCTATCCTTTTCTTGACTGATTACTTCCTCTTCCTTCTTAAGAGATAATGACTCTTCTTCCATTTCCTCCAGATTCCCGGAAAGTTCACGGTGCCTCGACTTCTGGTCAATTGCTTCACGCAATGTCCGCTTTAATAGTCCCGCTGCCTCCACAGGAGCAAAATTGCCATTATGAAGGAATCGTTCCGCAAGCTTTTTCAGGCTGCTTTCCATATCGGATATAGATCCGGTCACATTTTTTAAACTTTCTTTTATTCTCTTTCTTTCACGGAAATACTGCTTTTGTTTTTCTATTAATTGATAGGCATCCACTACTTTAATAGGACCAGAAAGATCTGTTAATCCAAATTGTTTCAGTAATTCCGACCTTTTCCGCTTTAGTTGCGCTTCATCTGCTTCCCATGATTCAAATTGCTGAACTACTTTTTCAAAACGATTATGCTGCTGCTCGATTTTGATCATCAGTTCTCGATGTCGCAGCCTCGCCTCCTCGTCCTTAGCCAGTAAGTTCTTGATCATATAAGCATTGCCTTCCGGCTGGCTGTTCAAGTTTTCCTTCAACGCTCTTTCCCGTTCCAGCAGCCTGGATAGAACCCTGTCCTCCATTGGCATTTTCTCTGTGGACTTTAAACGCGCTGCAAGCAAAAACAGCAAACCTGCTATCCCTATTCCGGCTAGAAACCAAGTGCCATTTGTAATCCCCCAGAGAGATACAATGAGAAAAATGCTTCCGAGAAGAAGCAATTGTGTATGATCCTTCTTCTGTTGCTGCCTACGTCTGGCTTTTTCACTTTCTTCCATGATTTTGGCCGATTCAATCTGGTCCATGACATATTGTAATTCGGATTGAATTCTTTCCTTGTTTTCCAGCAGGTCAAGATCATTCACCAGAACTGTTCGTTTTGCTTCATCTAGGAGTACTTCTTCTGCAGCTTCTGCCTTTGCTTCAAGCTCTGCCAGCGCCTTTTTCTCTTCTTCAAAAGCAGATTCCAGCTCCAGCTTTTTATTAATTAATCTTTGCTCTGTCTGCTGCACCTTGTCGGCTTGTTCCTTTATGAAGATGCTTGTATTGATTCCGTGGATATTTACCTCATTGAAATCCATATGAAGCTTGTCATTGAGCTGATTGATTTCTTCTGTAATTTCCTCCAGCTTGGATTCCAGAAGCCTTTTTTCCTGTTTCAGTTGTTCATATAAAGGAAGATTCTCAATTCGTGCTTGAATTTCCGTTTCCATTTCCAGTAATTCTGAGTTTGGCCTGTGCTCTTCCAGATCTTTAAGGACTTGATCCTTCTTATCATTTATCCGTAACTTTCTAGCCTGGATCAATTTAAGCTGTTCGTCCAATTTTTCAAGCCGCTTCAGGCCATCCTCCGGAAAAAAGGACAGATCATGCAAGTTAATTTTTCCGTCCAATGCTGCTGCTTCCAGGACCAACTTTTCATTGCGTTTATATTCACGAAGCTTCATCCCATTCTGCTCAAGGACTGAAATCTCTTTATCCAACTGAGAAATTTTATTATTCACTTCCTCTTTCGTGCTCATCAACTCTGAATATTGATCATTCTGTTGCTCAGCATTTTTCAACGAATTGTGGATGTCTTTCAACTCTTTTAACTTCTCATTCAGCAATGGCCGTTTCCCACTGGGCTTGAATCGCAATTCCATTTCCTTGAGCAGCAGTCCCTCCGTGTTGAAGAGTTTGTCTGTACCAAGAGTTCCTGCCGAGAATAAATACCTGCCAAGCTCTTCTCCTTTCAGTGCATGGATATTTTGCAATCCATGGACATTGAATGAAAAAATGGCCTGAAAAATGCTTTTATCCATTCGCTTTAAAAGTTCTTTAAGTAGTTCTTCACCGCCAATCGTTCCGTTCTCTAGAGATACAGTCACATCGCCTGCAGCCTTGCCTTTCATCCTCTCGATGACAGCCACTCCCCTATCAGGAAAAAAAGCTTTGATCTTGCCGCCATACTTTGGGTTCTTTTTTGGCTCATAGCGAATTTCTGCACTTTGCCTGGCCGGAAAACCGAACAGGATACTGTGGATGAATGACATAATGGTCGATTTACCAGCTTCATTTTCACCATAAAAAACCTGCATTTGATCAAAGGAATTAATCACATAATCCTCGAACTTGCCGTATCCGTATATATGCAATTCAATGAGTTTCATCATCCCGCCTCCTTTCTTTAGTTTTTCAGCAGCTGCTGGAGCAGGATCTTCTCGGCATCCTCAACCAGTTCTTGCTTTTCACGTTCTGACATCAGCTCTATATGCCTCCTTGCCTGGCTGTGCTGGAATAGCGGAGACAACGGGTCTCGTAAATCATCATATTCCTCAATTGTAGTGAACAGCTCCTGATAAAAATCACTTTGCTTAATCAGTTCAGCACGATCGACAGCAATATCTTCGGTAAACTTCAGCCTGTGCACCCAGACAAAGGAATCCTCTTCCTTTTCTGCTTCCTGCAGGAGTTCCAGAAGTTCACCATTGGCTATTTTTTCAGTCATATCAGACAGACTGGAATTCAGGCCTTCAATCCGGATATCCAGCAGGACGCCTTTTCCTTCTCGCCTTTTTCCATCGATTGCATTCAGGCATTTCTCATACAATGCATTGAAACTTACCAAGTCTTGTCCATCAATGACGATTTCATCCCAAATCACATCGGCAGTGCCAAAAAAGGAAACTTCTGTACCCGCTTCTGTCAAATGAACGATAGAGGCTCCTTTTTCCCCCAGCTCCTTCCTGTTCCGTCCTTGAGGGTTCCCAGGATAGACAACATAAGGCTGATGAGATAAATGCGCTCTTTTATGGATATGACCAAGTGCCCAGTAATCATAGTCTTTTTCGATAAGGTCAGATAATCTGAAGGGTGCATATTTACCATGATCACTCACACCCTCAAAATGGCCATGAAGCAATCCAATGTGAAAGTCCGCACCATCGACCTTCTGATATTTATCGATCCATCGCTCCATCACATGCCGCTCTGGATAGCTAAACCCGTATAGATGGACAAGAGTACCATCAGCCTTCCTGAAGTCGACCTTTTCCACCTGATCTGAGAAAAAGTGAACATTGTCTGGAAATTTTAATGTTACAGACTTTGCGCCTAGATGATCATGATTTCCGTGGATTGCATATACCTTAATCCCTTTGTCAGCCAGTTTTTCCATTTCATTACGGAGAACAGCCTGGGCTCGAATGCTCCGGTCCTCTCCATCGAATAGATCGCCCGCCATGACGACAAAATCCACTTCAAGCTCAATTGCAGTATTCGTAATATTTTTCAAAGCCGTAAATGTGCTCTCCTGAAGCCGATGAAAGATGGCTTTGGGCAGATGCCGCAGGCCGACCATCGGGCTATCAAGATGAAGGTCGGCAGTATGTAAAAATTTAACCCGTTTCATTGGATGATTCCTTTCCATTCCTGTTTTCTTTTATTTTATCACTCCAAAAATACGAATGCACGTTCTACCGCAAAAAAAGTAAGCGGCTTGGTCAGCATCTGACAATCCCTTGAGCTGGACACTTTCCCAAACACTTTTAACGAAAAAAACTGCAGTCCTCATTTGACTGCAGTTCCTCTTTATCCAAGATAGATGGTCTCCATGGTTTCTTCTTGCACCTTTCCGCCTGATTCCCAAACATGATAGGCTTTTGCTTCCGGGCGTGAGCTTACCGCTCTGATTAGCTGCTCATCGATATAATGCAATGCCGCTCCGTCATCTGCGGCATATCCAGGAGCAATCCTGCCACAGCCTACGAATTCCTGATATGCAGGCCGACGATCCTCTTCTCCATCATAATGCGGGCAATTACTCCC
Source organism: Mesobacillus sp. LC4 (assembly GCF_053543455.1). Taxonomy (NCBI): domain Bacteria; kingdom Bacillati; phylum Bacillota; class Bacilli; order Caryophanales; family Bacillaceae; genus Mesobacillus; species Mesobacillus sp. LC4. The sequence goes on along the minus strand of NZ_JBGCUB010000004.1, from coordinate 99,350 downwards.
TTTTAAGAATCCGAGGGTCTTTAACGGTTGTAGTCCACTGCCAAAAGAATCTGTTACACCTTCCTCGAACCAGCAGATTGAGCCCGCGCTTACTCCAGCCATAACTTTTCCATCCTGCCAGGCTTTCCGCATGACCGCATCAAGACCCCACTCCTTCCACAACGCCAGGAGGTTCTTTGTATTTCCTCCGCCTACATAAATGATATCCTTATCCATCACATAGTCTTCCAAATCCCTTGTTGGAGGACGGAACAATGAAAGATGGGAAGGGGTGCATTCATGGTTTTCGAAAGCGTTATAGAATCTCGAAATATAATTTTCCGCATCGCCGCTGGCTGTCGGCACAAAGCAAACTTTGGGCGTGCGGGTTTCCGCCTGCCCCAGAATATATAAATCCAACAGCGGATTTTCCGGCTCCATCGAAAAACCTCCGCCGCCCATAGCAATAATCTGTCTCACCACGAACACTCTCCTTCTATGCAACTATTCAAATTGCGACTGAAATCTGGGTTTGCATGATCATTCAGGATTCCATTTTCTCTCTAATACATATTCCACAAATTGAATCCAAATCCCTGTATAAAAAAGCCGCAATCACAGGATCGCGGCTTTTCGCTTTATTCGTTTTTCGTTAGCTGCAGTGCTTTTTTGATGTCCTTAAAGGAATTGGATTTTCCGTACATTAGCACTCCGCCTCGGTATACCCTAGCACCGAATACTGCCAGGAAGGCAATAGTTGCCACAAGGATACCGATTGATAAAGCGATTTCCCAGAATGGAATGTTCAGCATCCCGACACGCAGGAACATTAGCATTGGTGAGAAAAACGGGATGAAGGATGTATATTTCACAAATGGAGCTTCCGGCTGACCTAGTCCGAACATCGCCATCATGAAGCCTGCAACAACCAGAAGTGTCATCGGTGTGATCATTTGCTGGACATCTTCAATCCGGCTGACAAGTGAGCCAAGGAACGCTGCCATCGTTGCATACAGGAAGTATCCTAATATGAAGAAGATAACCGCATAAATGATCGTGCTGGCTGCAACATTCCCAAAACCGAAGAACTCAAAGAATCCGCCCTCCATGCTTTCAAGATTCTGCTTGATCGAGAAGTACCCAACCAGCAAGAGGACTGCAAGTTGAGTCAAGCTTAATAGCCCGATGCCCAGAATTTTCGCGAACATTTGCTTGATCGGAGATACGCTTGAGATCATGATTTCCATTACTCTTGATGATTTCTCGGTCGCGACTTCCATTGCGATCATATTGGCATACATGATGACTGCAAAATAGATGATGAAAAGAAGGACATAGACTAATCCTCGTGCCTGATTCAGTTCCTCTTCTGTCTTGGCATCTTCTTCAAGTGCCGATTTTTCGAATTCAACTGGTGCGTACAACTTTTCCAATTGATCCGGAGCGATATTAATTTGTGTAGAAGCCATTGCCGTCTTAATCTGCTGTAATCCAGCCTGCAGGTCTCCAGGAATAGCAGAATCAGCAATGCTCATCGCCTGGTAGGCAGCTGCCGGGAGCTCTTCATTGTTCAAGCTCAGTTGAAGAAGTCCTTTATATTCCCCTTCCTCGACAGCTTTCCTTGCGCTCTCTTCATTTCCATCAAACTCATCCAGGACCAACTCTTCGTTAACTAACTTCATCTGCTGCTTCAGTGGCTCAAACAACTGGCCAGACTCATCAATGACAATGATTTTATCCGCTTCGTCACCTTTGTTGAAAAAATCGATGATGTTCGTCATATTCGTGAGCGCTAGCATAATCCCTGCGGTCAGGATGGTGGTAACCAGGAAGGATTTTGTTTTCAGCTTACTCATGTATGTATGGATCAGGATAATGAAGAAATTATTCATATGAATCACCCACCTTTTCTATGAAAATATCATTGAGGCTTGGTTCTTCAAGAACGAACTTACGGATAAAGCCTTTACCAACAATCTCGTTCAAAATGGATTCAGCAACCTGCTCACCAGTGATTTGCAGATGTATTCCCTCTGCTGTGGATTTCGCTCTCGTCACTCCTGGATATTCCTTTAAGAAACTGGTATCAAAATCAGCATGGATGACCAAATTCTTTTTACCAAAGGATCTTTTGATTTCCTTAAGGGCACCATGAACGACAGGTTTTCCTTTGTGCATGATGCAAATATGTTCACACATTTCTTCCACATGCTCCATACGATGACTTGCAAATACAATCGTCGTACCCGCATTTTTCAGTTCAAGCACCGCTTCCTTCAATTGTTCAACGTTGACGGGATCCAATCCGCTGAAGGGCTCATCAAGGATCAATAGTCTTGGCTTATGGATGACCGCGGCGATGAACTGAATTTTTTGCTGATTCCCCTTCGAAAGCTCTTCAACCTTTTTATCAGCATATTCTGGAACCTTAAAACGATTAAGCCAGTACTCAAGCTCCTTGAGGGCCGCTTGTTTTTGCATCCCTCTCAGCCTGGCAAGATAGACAATTTGTTCCCGGACTTTTAATTTTGGATAAAGTCCTCTTTCCTCCGGAAGGTAACCAATGATACTGCTCGTGTCATAATTAATCGGTTTCCCATCCCAGGTAATCTTTCCTTCCGAGACATCCAGCAACCCGAGAATCATCCGGAAAGTAGTCGTCTTCCCAGCACCATTAGCACCAAGGAAACCAAACATCTCTTTTTCTGGTATATTGAGTGATAGCTGGTTCACTGCTGTAAAGTTGCCAAATCTCTTTGTAACCTGTTCAAGCTGTAACACCATAATCATCTTCCTCCTTTTCCATTAAATTACTACGAACTGAATAAGCAAATAGTTTCATATTTTTGTTTTGCATATTTAAAAAAGTTATGCAAAAATAATAGTAATCATCTGAATTTTGCAAGAACTATTTTTTAAAAAGGGGAAGTTGTGATGGATACTTACAAACTGACAGCCTTTGAACCTAATGGGAAAAAACTGATTGACGAGTCTTTTCAGGCTGGCAATGATGAAGAAGCAAAGGAAATTGGCACAAGAATGCTTGAGGAAAAAAACCTCAGTGACAAGACGCACCGCTGCACATCACCGAGAGGCAAGCTGGTCCTTTTCCGTCCATAAGAAAAGCAAAGAGGCTCCCATCCTCTTTGCTTTTTTTGTTTATTTCCCTTTGAACTGCGGCTTCCTCTTTTCAAGGAAAGCGGCGATGCCCTCCTGGTGGTCTTCTGTCTGACGCATTTTAAACTGCCCGTATTTTTCCAGTTCAAGGATTTTCAACAGGGCAGGTCTGTTTTTCTCTGCAAGAATTTTCTTTGTTTTTATCATAGCCTGGACTGGCTTATTCAACCATTCTTGTATTTTCGCCTCCACCGCTTCTGTAAAATCTCCATCTGGCACCTCGTCAATAAGGCCCAGAGTCAACGCATCATTCGCAGAAAGGGTTTTTCCATCCCAAATCAGCTGCTTCGCCTTCGTTTCTCCAAGGCGCTCCTCCATGAAGAAGTGGCCTCCTCCATCCGGGATCAAACCTATGCCAATAAAATTCATGGCAATCTTGCTCGATGGCTCAGCGATTATGTAATCTGTCGCAAGCGCTAGACTGAAGCCCAACCCGGCCGCAGCACCGGTAACTGCGCTGATTGTTACTTTTGGCATACTGTATAGCGTAACGATCATATCATGGATATCATCCATCACATGATAGAAATCGCTTTCATTTGTATTGGAAAGCATGGTTTTGATGTCCCCGCCTGCAGAGAAGGCACGCCCAGCTCCTTTTATCAGCACGATCTCAATCTCATCAGACTTGCAGATTTCCTTCAGGTTCATCGTGATTCCCTTGATCATTTCCACATCAAGTGCATTCAGTGCTTCAGGCCTGTTCAACTCAAGTACCGCCACACGTCCATTAATGTCTAGTTTTACAGTGTCCGTTGAAAATTCAATCGCCACATTCATCCCCTCCATTTATCCTTATATTTTTATTATATAGGGAGAAGTTATATTTAAAAACCTTTTTCTCACTATTTTGATTTTTTAAAGAATAAGCGAAATGGACGCTTGATAAAATATAAGTTGGGGAGCGCTTTTCATACATACTTCTCCCAATCAAAAAAACTCCCGAATTTATCTTCGGGAGCTAGTCTTATTAAATAATGAGTCGAGAATCTCGATTTTCTTTTTCGCATATTCTTCAAAACTGTCGTTATATGATTTTGGATCCTTTGGATTCGAGAATTGGGTGATGACACCTGTTTGGGGGTCAATGAATTTGCTTGATGCCCCGCATCCAAGGCCGATGATGGTTTGCTGCTCTTCCATGATGATGATATTGTACAGGCTCTCCTGTTCCGGGAAAGCATAACCGACATTCTCCAGATTTCCAAGAATGTTTTTCTGCCTGTACAGATAGTATGGCACGTAGTCATGTTCCTTTGTCCATGATTCAGCCATATTCATCATTCTTTCTATTTCATCGCGTCCAGCAACTTTATACTTCTGTTTATTCCTTGTCATTTCTGACGCTCTTTTAAAAGAAAGAGTATGGACCGTCAAGGATTCCGGCATTAGCTTTTCCGTTTCAGAAAGGGTATGGGCAAATTCCTCTGTCCCTTCTCCTGGAAGGCCGATGATCAAATCCATGTTGATGTTGTTCATTCCCATTTCTCGGGCAAGATGGAATTTTTCAATCGTTTCTTCCACTGTATGGTGACGTCCGATGGCCTTCAATGTTTCCTGAATGTAAGACTGAGGGTTGATGCTGATCCGATCGATATTCCACTTTTTCAGCACCTCCAGTTTTTCAGGAGTGATCGTATCCGGCCGGCCGGCTTCGACAGTTACTTCCCTGATATTCTCCACATCCGGGAATGATTGCTGAACCTCTTCATAGAGCATATCCATTTCTTCAGCGGTAATCGAGGTCGGTGTGCCGCCACCATAGTAAACGGTCGTAATCTTGATATCATTCTTCTTCAGCCAGTCCCCGATTTGGCGGATTTCATAATGAAGCCCGCCAAGGAAAGAATCCACAGAACCCTGGCGACCGTTAATCGCATAAGCCGGGAAGGTGCAGTAAGCACACTTCGTCGGGCAAAATGGGATGCCAATATAAACGCTGACACCATTTTTCAGATCGTACAAGTCAGGCAGTACCGCAAGCTGACGGTCAACTATTTGCTGCATGAGCTGAATTTTTTCATCAGATATCAAATACTGTTCCTTCAGCTCTTTATGAGCAATCTGCTGGTCCATCCCTTCACGGAGCTTTTTATGCAAAAGCTTGGTAGGGCGCACGCCGGTTAGAATGCCCCATTTCTGGATCATTCCTGTCCAGTCTTGGAGCACTTTTAAATACGCTCTTGAAATGACGGTTTTAAGCAATTTGAATGCTTCCTTATCGCTCAAACCTGTTGAAATTTCTTTACTAGCCTCGGCTGTAAAAGTCTCCCCTTCTGCTACGAGGACTGCTTTTACAATAAACTGCCCTTCGACATTCTGGACATCGAATTCAATTGTTGCATCTGCTTTCTGTTCCGTCTCGCTTAATACTACTTCGGATTCTTCAAAAAACAAATTAGCAATCAATCCTAAAGGACGCTGAAATCTTTCATCTTGTATACCTTTTATATTAATTCTCATGAGATTCACCTTTTTCAATTAAACATGCTTCAATAAGTGTAATAGAAGAATGATTCAAAGGTCAAGACAGTGCAAAAGGTACCAGTTTTCGGCGGTGGTCCGGCTGAGTATCATAGACTGGCAATTTATTTTCCTTAAAAATCCTATAAATTCCTTAGTTCAGTACTTTTATTCCTCTGGCTCTGTTAAACTTGGCTGTTGATTTTCGTTCCAGGCGCTTCGCTTTCCGCGGGCAGTCGGGGAGCCTCCTCAGCGCTTTAAGCGCTTCCGGGGTCTCCCCATGACTTGCTCATCCCGCAGGAGTCTTCGCGCCTTCCACTACAATCAACAGGATGTAAAAACAACATTTAGCTTTAACAGATCCATTCCTTAAAAAACGGATATATTCCTTAACTCAGCACTTATATTCCGAAAAAATCACATAAATTCCTTAGTAAACAGCAAAAGCATGCCTGAATCTTCACCACAGGCATGCTTGGTATTTTTACATTTTTATAATATTCATCTTCCGGAGAAATTCGATTGGCTGTTGTTTGCGAAAGTGTTCCTTAACCATATAGCTGACACCGTGCTGGTTGTTCGAGCGGGTCACCCAGTCGGCAGCCTTTTTCACTTCGACTGATGCATTCCCCATTGCGACGCCAAGTCCGGCTGCCTCAATCATATCGATATCATCATTTCCATCGCCGATCGCGACCATTTCCTTTAATGGGATGCCAAGGTGTTCCCCAAGCTGGATCAATCCGTTCAATTTTGATACACCCTCAGGCATGATATCGAGCCTGTAGTCATTCAGCCTTGACAGGGAAACTTCTGAGAACATTCCATTTATTGCTTGCTGAGCATCCTTCAAGTCCTCTTCGTACTCGAAATAGACTTCAATTTTAGGAGGCGCGACTGGATCATTGACCAATGCTTCACTGATAGAATCGGTGAATTGCTGTGAGTAAAAGATCGGGTCCCCTGAAGTGAAAACTGTTTTCGCCAGCAGATTGTGGTTTAATTTATACTTGTTTGCCAGTGAAAACTTTTCATGAACAAGCCGGATTTGGCACGGGAAGCTCTCAAGGAACCTGACGAGCTGGAAGGTGACATCCTCAGAAATCCGTTTTTCAAAAACAGGATCACTGCGAAGGTCATTAGAAATATAAGAACCTAGATGAGTCACAAGCAATGAATTTATTTTCAGCGCTTTAGCCACTTTTTTGGCCGATGGAAAGCTTCTTGAAGTTACTAGAGTCACGTACACTCCTTTTTGCTGAACGTACTCAATCGCATCCCTTGTGGATTTATGAAGCCTCCCATTTGATTGGAGAATCGTTCCATCCACATTAAGCGCAAGAAGACGGTAAATCATATTTATGCCCCCATTTCTTCGGTGTTTTTGTCCTTATTTAACTTGTATGATAGAAAGCAAGAGAATAGAACATGGTCAGGATATTGATATTAGCTTCCTTGCGGGAACCCGAGCGCAGAGGGAACGAATGCAACATATCGATTTTCCCCTTCCGCTTAAAAAGAGTCATAGATGACGGACAGTTTTTCTTCTTTTCCGCTGATTTTTGTCCGTCATGACCTGGCAGTTGTTCCTTAATCCTATACAACAAAAAAACTCCCGCACATCGGCGGGAGTCCTGACAATTTTATTATTACTGCTGGTTCGGGTTACCGTAAAGCTCTTCAAGAGGCTTCATGATGATTTGATTAAGCTCAGCAATGACCATGCTCATTCTTTGTTCTGCTTCCATCAGCTTAGAAATTAGTTCATGCTGCTGTACAAGCGCTACTGTCTTTTGCGCCTGCTCTACTTCTTCCTGGGTAATTTCCTGCCCAGTCATTTGCTTTTCCTGAAGCTGCATCTGGATATTGCGGAAGTTTTCAAACATTCTTTTTGCTGATTCATCGCTATTCACAGCATCATAAAGCTTTTTTAGTTCCGTGTATTCCGAACTGTTCCTGATTGCTTTTTCCAATTCGTAGGCTGAATCATAAGTATTGACTGCCATTTAAATCACTCCTTCTACGTTAAACGCTCCACTCCACTATAACAAACTATGTTGCTGATTGCCAAAAGTTCGGGTCTGGCGACATCAGTTCTTACCATGAAAATCACCAATAACCACTACTATTCATAGGATGCAATATGTGTGTTTGCCTATTTACAATAGGGTGCTGCCTTGAAGCCTAAAAGAAAATGAGGAGAAGCTATGACGCCAGCAAAATCGAGAAGCTTACCCAACAATCCTATCATCGCTTTGCTGACTGAAATAAATGAAAATCATGCACCTGACTTTGGTAAAGTCCACTCCTTTTGCGAAGAGCTTCACCAGGGAGTTTCTGAATTAGGGGGAAGCTTTTATGTTTTTTCACTCAAAGGCTTTTCTGATCAAGGAGTAGAGGGCTTTTCTTATGATGATAAAGAGGATGGATGGAAAAAAGGTTTCTTCCCTCTTCCAGCTGTCATATATAATCGCGTATCGTCACGAAGAACCGAAATCAGCAAAGGATTTAAGGGATTTTTAAATAAATTGGATGCTCTCGGAATAAAGATATTTAATCACCGCTTCCTTTCGAAGTGGGAAATTCATGAATCTATAATGAAAGAAGACCACTTGCATCCTTTCATACCAGAAACACATCTTTATTCTGAGAGTCTGCTCGAAAGCATGCTTGAAAAGCATGATGAGTTATACATTAAACCAGTACACGGCAGCCAGGGCCGAAATATTATCCAGGTAGGTAAAACAGATGGGATATTCCATGCATCCCTTTCTTCACTGCCTGCCAGTGACCTTCGAGAATTTAACCATGTATCAGAACTAGCCCGTTCCATTTCTCCAATCGTCGAAAAACGGCTATGTATCATTCAGCAGGGAATACAGCTATCGGAACTAAATGGCAGAAGGATGGACTTCAGGGTCCTTTGCCATAAAAATGCCCAGCACTTCTGGAAGGTTACCTCCATCGTCGCCAGGGTTTCCGCTGAACAATTATTCGTATCAAATATAGCCCGCGGCGGCGAAATCATGAAGCCTGGCTACACGCTGGCGTTGATATTCGGAAGAGAGCAAGCGAAACATCAACTGGCGCTGATGAAAGAGCTGGCCCTTGAGACGGCAGAAGTCATCAGCAAATATGCTGAGGGACTAACAGGCGAGTTGGGGATTGATATTGGAATCGATATTAAAGGAAACTTGTGGCTGATCGAAGCAAATTCCAAGCCCTCCAAAAACTTTGAAGAACGGGGAGCCAAAATCAGGCCCTCCACCAAATCCATCATTGAGCATTGCTACGGACTTTGCCAGCCATAAATGAAATGCGCCAGTGCCTTGTTCAGCCCCGACAAGCGCTGGAGGGCCTGACAGTGAAGTCGCTCTTTGACTTCATTGGTAGGACTGAAGCGACTCGAGGGGCTAGGCGCTGGAGCTGGACCACTCTAAGTGAAAAGTACTACCTTATCCCTGGACAAAAGGAGAAATACAAGATGATTTCATTTGGAATGATGTCACTTTCCTTGAAAAGTGAATTAACCTATTTTACCGAAATGGCCAGGCGGGCGAATGCAGACAGATTCACCTGTTTTAGGTTTTCGCCAGCTAGTATCCATCCAATCACCGAAATGGTTACAGGTGAGAGGTTCGACCAAAAAAAAGATTGCTGGGTAAAAGCCGAATTCCAGCTCCCAAACATCATTTATGACCGCTGTTTTTATACAAATGACCTTGCTTCGAAACAGGCCATGGCGATTGTGAAATGGCTGAAGAAAAAAACGGATATTACCTTCCTCGGATACGGTTTGCCAAATAAATGGGATATATACCAGGTTCTATCGCAATCTCCTCTCTCTCCCTATATTCCCAAAACGATTCTTGCCAGCAGCGGTAAAGCTGTTATTGCCCAACTGGATGTGATGGATACGGCTATATTGAAACCGGTTTTCGGTTCTGGCGGGGCAGGAATTTACAAGCTTAAAAAAACAGGCAGAGAGTTCGAAATCTCAGCCGACATTGGTGACGGACTGATTACGAGAACCTTCCATTCCACCAGTGAGACAGAGGATTGGCTTGATAACTTATTCAGAAAAAAAGAGTATATGATGCAGCCATACCTCAGTCTGTCAGATCCGCAGAATTGTCCTTTTGACATAAGGGTACTGCTGCAAAAAGATCATGAGGGAAAATGGATTGCGCGCGGCAAGGGCATCCGCCGTGGAATGAAGGATGGAATCCTGTCTAACTTACGTGCCGGCGGAGAAATATTGCCATTTGATGAATACGTGAATTCCCTCGATATCCGAACGAGAAAATTCATTTCACTTGAATTAGAGGAAATTCTTTCGCAACTTCCAGGCATCATTGAAGCATCATTCCCCCGCCTATTCGAGCTGGGAGTAGATATTGGTGTTTCAAAGGATCATGCCCTCTGGGTGCTAGATACAAATTCAAAACCCGGCAGAAAGGTCATCACTTCCACTAATCCCGATTTGAAAGAAGTGCTATATAAAGCACCAATCGAATATGCCACCCTGCTTTCGAAAATTCTGCCAGAAAGAGAGGAACAGCACTTATGAGAAAGAAATACCCAATAGAAATCATCTCCCACTCTAAACAAGTCGTCTTTGTTCCTGCTGATCTCATACTGCCAAATACAATCAATAAAATTGCATTTGGCAACAAGGTGGTGGATGTTACTTGCGCTCCTCATCCTAAAGGAAAAAACGTGGTTGTCCTGAGCAATGATGTACAAAAGGAGCTCTCTATGCCTGATTTATCTATCTCCTTGCATCTATTTATTGACCAGAATACATTGTTTATCGGGCCTCTGATCGGCATCCTGACGTCAGGCTTTACCCCTTTCCCATTAAGACCGATTGGCGAGAGGTCAATGTTCTTTGCCAAGCTGCTTTCAGTCAATAAGACGGTCGGCGCCTTACCCTTCGTGTTTGGCGAGGAACATATCGACTGGGAACAGGGGCTGATTGAAGGTTATTTCTTTGTCGATGGAGGATGGATGAAAATAAAGGTCCCCTTCCCAAATGTCGTCTATGACCGGCTGCCAAACAGGCGAACCGAAAGAAAGTCTGAGCTTCGCAGCCTGAAATCAAGGATGCAGGCCGATTACTTGATTCCATGGTATAATCCTGGCTTTTTCAGCAAACTGGATGTATTCGAGAGGCTGCAGCAAGATGATCGGGCAGCAGAATACTTGCCTGAAACCCATCAGTTCTCTTCTTTTTCAGTGATAGAAAGAATGCTTTCCAATTACGGAAATGTCTATGTAAAACCTGCTAATGGAAGTCTTGGACTTGGCATCCACCAAATTCTGTTCGATAAGTATAATGGCTATTATTATTGCCGTTACCGTGACCAGGAGGGCATTAATAAATTAACGAAGTTTGAAAGCCTTGAAAAGTTGATGAAGAAGATTTTTCACAAAAGAAACCTTTCGCAGATGATTGTCCAACAGGGAATCAGCCTGCTGCGATCTGAAAAAAGGCTCATTGATTTCAGGGTCCACACAAATAAGGACGAATACGGAGTTTGGCAGGTAGCCGCCATTGCCGCAAAAATTGCCGGCCAGGGCAGTGTCACTACCCATGTGAATAACGGCGGAGTCGTAAAATCACTTGATGAGCTATTTGAAGACCAAACCGAACGACAGCTCTATGAGGAAAAACTATCTGAAGCCGCTCTGATTTTAAGCTCCATTTTAGAAAAAAATATGGAAGGTATCATCGGCGAACTTGGTTTTGACTTTGGAATTGACAAATCAGGAAAAGTATGGCTCTTTGAGGCTAATTCAAAGCCGGGAAGGTCGATCTTTAAGCATCCCAAGCTAAAGAATTTTGATTTATTGACCCGGAAACTGTCTTTGTCATTCGGCATTTTTTTAGCGGAAAAGGCTATTACAGCACCTGAGGATATTTTCAAATGATTCTCCGCTATAATGCTGAATCGAAGGCATGGACTCATGAAGCCAAAGCTGGTGAAACATTCCGCTTTGGCTTTAATAAAGTCAACATCCCAGCTGCTTCATCAGAGACACTTCCTGAAAACAGCCAGCAGTTTCTGTTAAAAAACAAGCAAAGAAATATTGGTCCGCTGATTGGGATCATGACTTCAATGAGCAAGAATATGAACCTGTCTGGCAATGGATCATTATTCCAGGCGATTCAAGCCGAGATGCAGAAACGGAATGGACTGATTGTCGTCTTCCCCCCGGAAACCATCATCAAGGATGGCCTGACAGGTGTCATATTTTCACCCACTGCCCAAAAATGGATACCAGCAAAAACACCTCTTCCCCATCTTGTATATAATCGGGTACCCTTTCGAAAGGCTGAGCAGCAGCCAGCTTTCAAGGATGCCGTAAACTATCTGTCTGCACTTGGAATTCCATTTTTCAACCCTGGCTTCATCAATAAAAACAAACTGTACTCCCTATTTTCCAGACATCCACAATTAAGGAAGCTAATGCCGGAAAGTATTGAAGTGAAATCAATGATCAAGCTGGCCGCTTTCCTTGATAAACATGAGCGCATCTATTTGAAGCCTGCTTCGTCTTCCAAGGGCATCGGGATTTTTCGCCTGCGCCAAAAAGAAGGAATGATTGAGTTTGAAAGTCACTCCCACCGCCATCTGTATCCTGGCATAAAGGAGTTTTGGAAAGTCAAATCCAGGCAGTTATTAAAGTACGAGTATATCGCCCAGAAAGAAGTATTGGCTTCAGCCATCGACGGGAAACGATTTGACTTCCGGGTCCACGCCCATGATGGACCGGGTGGGTATGAAGTAACAGGAATAGGCATACGCCAATCTCAGAAGCAGGACCTGACCACCCACCTGCCGAATGGAGGAATCTTGCTTCCTTATATAAAGGTAAAGAATGACAGGCATGACCAATTCTTCGACTGGGCGGTAAAGGAAATCGGACAGCTGCTTACTGAAGAGTTAGGTTACTTTGGAGAATTCTCCCTTGATGCCGGAATCACTGAGAAAGGCAACTATGTCATTTATGAAGTCAACTCAAAGCCGATGAGCTTTGACGAACCATTGATTGAGGAAAAGAGGATATCTGCTCTAGTGGATCTATTCTTCAGAAAAACAGGGTTCTGATTCAGTGCTCTTTAGGCATATTCCTGCCAATCAAATCTTAAAGGCCGCACCTTTTGGGGTGGCTTCTTTTTATTCATGGCCTCCAACTACATCTATTTCTTACGAATAATGGCATCGCATCTTTCCATTAAATTGCTTGAATACGATATAATAATGAAAAAGTCTTTTTCACAGGGGGATATCAACTTGATTACTCATTTCCAATTCAAGTCATTATTTGAAAATAAAGATATGCCTGGCTGGCATTTTTCTTTTTATTACAATAAGCAGAAGTATACGGGTATCTATCATCAAAATGGAGATATTCAGTGGACATCTGAACAGCCATCCGACGAGCTACATTTAAAAGAACAAATCCACGAGTTGATGCTCTTTCATGTATATGACAAGTGATGTGTATGATTTTTCTGGTTTTCCGGAACTCTAAACGTAAAAACGATGGAGGAGGATACCATGAAGAAAATTCGAAGCAAGAAATTTGCTGAGGACCTGCAAAATGAAGGACGGGACGAGGTTTATCTCGATGTTGACCGGATGATCAACGAGGGCATGGCCGGCGGTACGGTACATCGATTGGACAGCTCACCAAATATTGAAGAAAGTCGTGACTTTTATCCGGAAGACCCACCAAACGAATGAACAGAAGGCTCTTCTCGAGGAGACTTCTAATTAAAGGTTTGTAAGAAAAAGGGTTACCAAAAAAAAGACACCACATCCTAAAAGGATGCTGGTGTCTTATCTGCTTTTTACAATCATATTCACTGCTTCTTTAATCGCTTCGTCGGCATCTTTGCCTTCCTGAGCTGCTTCAGTAATGCAAGATTCAAGGTTCTTGGCAACGATGAAACCAATTGCACGGTCTACCGCTGAACGGACAGCTGATAATTGAGTGACAACGTCCTTGCAATGATTTTCTTCTTCCATCATACGGATGACCCCGCGTACTTGGCCCTCCAATCGCTTCAGGCGATTTTTCATTTCTGTTGTGTATTCCATTTCCTACACCTCTCTCTTACGGTACCCCGTATTGTATCTATTATACCAACGTTTTTTCCTTTTTTCTACCAATGATAGCTCTTCGCATGAATTAACATTTAAAAGCTACACCTGTTATAATAAAGAATATGTCAGCTTTTATCAAATTAAATCTGAGGATACTTATATGATTAATAAAATATTATCTTATTTCCCTGATTCTGTCACGTATGAAAATCACCCTGCAAATCCATCACCTGATTATTATTGGTTTAAAAACAGTGATAACATTCCTCTATGGATTGGTATCCCCAAAAATAAAATTTCTGATAGCCAGCTTGATTTACTGAAAAACCTGTTTCATCTTGTCGAAGATGAAGGTCATATCCAGCTAAAAGGCGGTGCGCTTTTCTGGAAGCAATTCCTTTTCGAAGATGGTGAAATACCTGCTGCAGAAATCGATGAAGTCCGTTTCATACAATTCCAGCTGCAGGCAAACGCTATGGAAAATTCGGAAATCCATGAAGCTTTAAATGGTTTTTTCCCTGAACACACCATTATTTGGGTCAAGGATTCTTACGGAATCATTATAGAAGAAAAAAAGGAAGTATCAGAAAATGCGGAAGAACTCTTTTCTATCGCCTCCACTTTGGAGAGCGATTTTTATGTAAAAATCTCCTTCTATATTGGCAAATTCCAGAAAGTTTCTTCCCAACTCCCTCACTTTTTCGAACAAGAAAAACAGGTCTTCGCGGAATTAACCCAACATACGACGCGGGACGTTGTCTATACGTTTGAAAAAGCTTTTCCAATGCTGTTGGCATCGAATTTGCCTGATCACCTTAAGGAAATTATGAAGGCTTCCATACTCCAGGCATTTAGTGAGGATAAAGAGTTGATGACAACCATCAAAGTATTTCTTGAAAACAATTCAAACGCTTCACTTTCGGCCAAAAAACTCTATGTCCACCGAAATACTCTTCAATACCGATTGGACAAGTTCATGGAAAAGACCGGCATTAACTTAAAGGATCTTGATGCAGCAGTTGTTGTTTACCTGGCAAGTCTACATGAAGAGATCCGCTAATACACCTGCCTTAAAAAACCAATAAACAAATTGCATAAAAGGGCTTACATTTTTTTGTGCATCCTGCCGATGATTAATTCGAAGCATATCAGCTAAACTGTTTTTGTAGACAAACAATCAGGGAGGCTTAAAAAAATGGCCGAGTTAAAATTAGATCACATTTATAAAATTTATGATAACAAAGTAACTGCAGTTGAAGATTTCAATCTTCACATCCAGGACAAAGAATTCATCGTATTCGTTGGTCCATCCGGCTGCGGTAAATCTACGACTCTACGTATGATCGCTGGTCTTGAGGAAATCTCAAAAGGTGATTTCTATATTGATGGAAAGCGCGTGAACGACGTTCCTCCTAAGGACCGCGACATCGCAATGGTTTTCCAGAACTATGCACTCTATCCGCACATGACAGTTTACGATAACATGGCATTCGGATTGAAGCTTCGCAAGTTCGCCAAAGACGAAATCGACCGCCGCGTTAAAGAAGCAGCGAAAATCCTTGGTCTTGAGCCTTACTTGGATCGTAAGCCAAAAGCACTTTCAGGCGGTCAGCGCCAGCGTGTTGCTTTGGGACGTGCAATCGTCCGTGACGCAAAAGTATTCTTGATGGACGAACCTTTATCAAACCTTGATGCAAAGCTTCGTGTACAGATGCGTGCAGAAATCGCAAAGCTTCACCGCCGCCTGGATACGACAACTATTTATGTTACACACGATCAGACTGAAGCAATGACAATGGCAACACGCCTTGTCGTCATGAAAGACGGAATCATCCAGCAGGTTGGAGCTCCAAAAGAAGTTTACGAAAACCCTGAAAACGTCTTCGTTGGCGGTTTTATCGGATCTCCTTCTATGAACTTCTTCTCTGGAAAGCTTGAAGAAGGCAAATTTACAATCAACAACTCTTCAATCGCTATTCCTGAAGGTAAAATGAAAGTCCTTCGTGCACAAGGCTATGTAGGCAAGGAAATCATCCTTGGTGTAAGACCTGAAGACCTTCATGATGAGCCTGTATTCATTGATGCTTCTCAAGGTGCAACAATTAAAGCAACTGTTGAAGTTTCCGAATTAACTGGTGCTGAAACGATGATCTACTCTCAATTCGAGGGCCAAGACTTTGTTGCACGTGTGGATTCCCGCTCTGATGTAACTCCAGGCCAAGTAATTGAACTGGCATTCGATATGAATAAAGTTCACTTCTTTGATGCTGAAACTGAAAAGAGAATCCGTCCTTAATAACGGACGATCAAAAAAGCAACCGCCAATGCGGTTGCTTTTTTCAGTTTCATGCAATGTGGAGCCTTATTCCTTAATTAAATATACCTGGCTTGAACCGCAATTTGTACATTTGAACAAATGCGGGCATTTCCCTTCTGCAAAATCATGCGGATATCCATCTTCGAGTTTCATTTGGTCGATTGGCATATAAGGACTATAATCATCATAAAAATCCGCTTCCCGTCCATTGTTCTCCATGCTGCCGCTACAGTTTGGACACTCTGGAATGATGGTCTTGAAGCCATTGCAAATCGGGCACATCCCCATTTTCTTCA
Source organism: Mesobacillus sp. LC4 (assembly GCF_053543455.1). Classification (NCBI taxonomy): domain Bacteria; kingdom Bacillati; phylum Bacillota; class Bacilli; order Caryophanales; family Bacillaceae; genus Mesobacillus; species Mesobacillus sp. LC4. The sequence goes on along the minus strand of NZ_JBGCUB010000004.1, from coordinate 83,001 downwards.
TCCTTCCTGCTTTCCTGTTATTGTTAGTTTGCGTTGAATAGAGATGGTTATGTAGAAGTATCTTTCTGGAATTAATTACCTTAATCCATTAGCGCATAAACTTTTCAAAACAAAACATACTAGTTATTAATAAAACAGCAACAGAAAACAACGCAGCAACAACAACGGAATAAAGTCATTGGGTTAAGCCTTAGAAGGCAGCTAATACGCGCGCCGGTGCAAATCCGGCTAGCCCAGCCAAATTCGGATCGCGGGTTAAACCAGGCGGCATGGCAAAAAGCCATGATTGGTTCAATTCCAATACTAACCCAAATACAACAATGAAAAACACAAAGGAGGAAATATTAATGGCTAGTAGCAACAACTCTAATCAATTATTAGTTCCTGGTGTTCAACAAGCTCTTGATCAAATGAAGTACGAAATCGCAACTGAATTTGGTGTACAACTTGGTGGCGAAACTACTTCTCGTGCTAACGGTTCAGTTGGTGGAGAAATCACTAAGCGTCTTGTACAAATGGCAGAGCAACAACTTGGCGGTTCTGCACGCTAATTAACAATAATTAAATAGACTGGCTTAGGCCCCCTTACACCAGGGGGCCTTTTAATTTGTCTTTAGTTTCAAGCACAGATTAATTATGGTTAATCTTCAATTCGTTAAATCATCTTTTCTGGCTTGACCCATTCGTCATACTGCTCCGATGTTAAATACCCCGTTTTAATCGCCGCTTCTTTCAAGGTTGTGTTTTGTTTGAAAGCGAGCTTGGCAATTTCTGCTGCTTTTTCATATCCAATGTGTGGATTCAAAGAAGTTACAAGCATTAATGATCGCTCTACATGGCCTGAGATCACGTCAAGGTTCGCTTCAATACCTTCTGCACAGTTGTCGTTGAAAGATCTCATTCCGTCTGCCAAAAGCCTTGCGCTCTGCAGGAAGTTATAAATGATGACCGGTTTATAAACATTCAATTCAAAATTCCCCTGGCTTGCTGCAAATCCGATAGTCGCGTCATTTCCAAAAACCTGGGTTGCCACCATTGTCAATGCTTCACTTTGGGTTGGATTGACCTTTCCGGGCATGATCGAACTTCCTGGTTCATTTGCCGGAATGGAGAGTTCCCCTATTCCACTTCTTGGACCGCTTGCGAGCCAGCGAACATCATTGGCTATTTTCATCAAGTCAGCCGCAAGTCCTTTGAACGCTCCATGAAGGAACACGATTTCGTCATGAGAAGTCAGCGCATGGAACTTATTTGGAGCGGAATGGAATGTCTCGCCTGTTTGTGCGGCAAGCTGCTTCGCTACCTGGTCCCCAAAATCTTTCGCTGCATTAATCCCTGTACCTACTGCAGTTCCGCCGATTGCCAGGTCCCTTACGTATTTCAGCCCATCCATAATCATCTGTTCATTTTTCTCAAGCATCGCTTTCCAGCCGCTAATCTCCTGTCCTAACGTCAATGGAGTCGCATCCTGGAGATGTGTCCTGCCAATTTTAATGATGTCATTGAATTCTTGCTCTTTTTTCTTCAATGTCTCTTTAAAAAGCTCCAGTGCAGGCAGTACCTCCCCTGTTACTTTTTTTACAGCGGCGATATGCATCGCGGTCGGGAATGTATCGTTCGAGCTCTGTGACATGTTCACATCATCGTTTGGATGGACTTTTTCATCTGAACCTTGATCTGCCAGCAGTTCACTCGCCCTTCTTGCGACCACTTCGTTAACGTTCATATTGGATTGAGTACCGCTTCCCGTCTGCCATACGACTAACGGAAAATGTGTATCGAATTCCCCTGAAAGGATTTCATCGCAAGCTTTCTCGATTGCTTTCGCTTTTGATTCTGACAGCTTTCCGGAGGCAGCATTCACATTGGCTGCAGCTTTCTTGACTTCCGCAAAAGCATAAATCACATCAATCGGCATTTTTTCAGTACCAATTTTGAAATTTTGCTTGCTCCGCTGTGTTTGCGCACCCCAGTATTTATCTGCTGGCACCTTGATTTCACCTATCGTATCTCTTTCAACCCGATATTCTGACAACACGATCCCTCCTCAATCTAATTATTAACTTATCAAAACATTTAAAACATTTTCGCCTATAGGATACCTGTTTTAAAAAAGAAATGACAGAAAATTGTACTTAGGCGAACGAAAAAAGCGGAAGCAGCCATGATTGCCGCTTCCGCTTTTCATTATGTCTATTTCCGCTCCAGATTATGCCTTATAAATTGCATAGCCTATATAATAGCCCAGGATCATGATGCTTGCGATGCTTAATGTTACCGCGAACTCCGCCATCTTGACAACCTCCTGATTTATATGTGTTTATTATTAAATTACCACAGGAAGCCTAAAGACAACGGGGGGGTTTCGTAACATTCTGTGACAAAAACAAAAAACGAAGTGATGTTTCTCATAGTCCCTTTGCAATTTAGGTTTTATTACGAAGAGACTTTGACTAGCTACAAAATTTATCGTTCATTTACAGCAATAATCAGGAGATACACTTGGAAATTTGATGATTGCAGGAAGAAAGACGTTTATTTCACATAAGAGAAGAAAGACGTTAATTGCACTAATGAAGAGAGTATTTGCACCGTGAAAGATAATAATCGCACCAACATAGCTGATAATTGCACCTTGAATTGAGATAATTGCACCATTAGAAATGATAATTGCACCTTCAACCATGAATTGGAAAAATAAACATAAAAAATCCGCACCCAAACAATATTGGGCGCGGAATCCTTTAACCTGCCTTAACTTTATTGCCAAGCTGCAGCTGATACATTTGAAAGTATTTCCCTTTCAGTTCCATCAGCTGCTCATGGCTTCCTTTTTCGACAATCCTACCTCTATCCAGAACAAGTATCTGGTCTGCATTGCGGATCGTCGACAATCGGTGGGCAATGATAAACGTCGTCCTGCCTTCTTTTAGGACATCCATTGCTTCCTGGATTATTGCTTCGGTTTCTGTATCAATACTTGATGTCGCTTCATCAAGTATCAGGATGGCGGGATTGAAGGCCAATGCTCTGGCAAAAGAAATCAGCTGTCTCTGCCCGCTTGATAGCGTACTGCCTTTTTCGATCACCGGCTCATCGTACCCTTTTTCAAGATTTTTCAGGACTCTGTCTGCTCCGACGCTTGCCAGCGCTTTTTCAACGGTTTCCCTCGTGATGCCTGGGTGATCAAGACTGACGTTTGAGGCTATTGTGCCAGTGAATAAGAACGGATCCTGGAGGACGATGCCCATGTGATTACGCAGTGTCTGCCTAGGCATTTCTGCAATATCCATTCCGTCGATCTTAATCTTCCCTTCCTGCGGGTCATAGAACCTGAACAATAGGTTCATGATTGAGCTTTTGCCAGAGCCCGTATGGCCAACGAGTGCTACCGTTTCACCCTGCTTTGCCTCAAAGCAAAGATCCTTCAGCACATATTCTCCTTCTTTATAACCGAAGGATACATGGTCAAAAAGAACATTTCCTTTATAGCGGGGAATCTCTTGGTCACTTACATCGATTCCTTCCTCATCCATCAGATCGAACACCCGCTCTCCGGCGACCAGTGCCTGCTCAAGATTAGCCAGCTGGTTGACGATCCCCTGGACAGGATTGAACAAACGGTTGATATAATCAACGAACGCATAAAGCATCCCGAGTGAAATCGCGGATGACGGCTGCAGGGACTCACCGCCAAAGTACCAGATGAATGCCACGAAGACGATATTCCTTAATACTCCCACAAGATTATGTGAGGTGGAGGAGTTTAAACTTAACAATTTATTTTGATAAGTAAAATGCTCCTTGTTCAACGTTTCGAATTCCTGCTGCGTTTCTTTTTCACGGCTAAAAGCCTGGATGATGCTCATGCCCTGAATGGATTCATTGATCATCCCGTTAATGTCACTCACCCGCGAGCGAATCACATGATTATATTTTGATGCGTATTTACGATATAGCTTTGCCCATACAAACAGGATCGGCAATAGCAGCAGACAAATCGCTGCAAGCTTCGCATTCAGGATGAACAAGGCAATATAGATGCCTGTAATATAGATGAAGCTTGTAAAGAACGTGGACAGGACGGTGACATACAATTCACGGATTGCCTCCGTATCATTCGTAATCCTGGCAACGACCTTCCCTGCCGGCAGATTGTCAAAATACTGGATCGGCAGCCGCTGGATTTGTCTGAAAACATCCTCCCTCAGCTTTTGGATGATCCTGTTGGCTGACTTCTGCAAATAAAATCTCTGCCCATATTGGAAGATTGAGGCAATGACAAGCAAGCCGAAATAAAACGATAGCAGCTTAATAATTTCTGGGATTTCCGGCTTGTAAAAACTCATCAAATCATCGCCCGACAATATCTCTGCTTCATATTGCGCAGCTTTTGCTCCTTTGCTGATGGTTAGCACACCATCCTCGTAGCTCCTGCCTCCATCGAACTCGACTTCCGCATCCACAAAAACAAAATTCCTTCCGACCTGAAAAATCCTTGCAGTATCAGAATTGCCTGCTCCGCTTTCCTTCGTGTAAAAACTGCCATTGTATTCAACGGCATCTTCGCCTGCTTCGGTTTTATGCCAAACCGATTCGATCCCTAAAATGTGATTATCAATCATCCGCTTGGCGATGAACGGCCCTGCAAGATCAGCGACAACAGCGACCGTCAGCATCGCAAGAGCAATCAGGATGATCTTCTTATAATTTAACGCGTATTTAAACAGTCTTTTTCCTGTACTCATATGGAGTGCACCTCCTCTTCGACTGCTGCTGCCTGCTGCTTGATATATTGTTCATAATACCAGCCTTGAGCAGCCATCAATTCGTTGTGCTTACCTTCTTCGATTATTTTTCCATCCTCCAGCACAACGATGTGGTCAGCATGCTCCACTGCAGACATTCTGTGAGTGGTAATGATGGTTGTTTTCGCATTTCGCTCTCTGCGGATATTATCAATGATTTTCTTTTCCGTTTTTGCGTCGACTGCTGAAAGCGAATCATCAAGGATCAGGATTTCCGGGTCCTTGATCAAAGCCCTTGCAATCGAAATACGCTGCTTCTGGCCGCCGGAAAGGGCGACCCCTTTTTCACCGACAAGTGTCTCAAGCCCCTCAGGCAGCATCTCCAAATCCTTGCGGAAAGCAGCCAGGTCAATGATCTCCTGTAAATCTTCTTCGGAAGCCATTGGATTTCCGAACATGATATTTTCCTTGACCGAACGCGAGAACAGGATGTTTTCTTGCGGAACATAACCCATCCAGCCCCTCGTTTGTCTCAGGCTATGCTCCTGGATTGGCACTCCTGATACAAGGAGGTTGCCTTCGCCTTCTGGATATTCCCTCAGCAGCTGTTTAATCAACGTCGTCTTGCCGCTTCCCGTCTTGCCCACTATTCCCAGCGTCTCACCACGGTTTAAATGCAGCTTAACCTGGTCGAGATTATTCACATTGGAGGAAGGATATTTGAACGTGAACTCGGACATCTGTAGATATTCCGGGTCATTGCCTTCCACCGGTTTGACTGGATCGGCAACATCCTCCTTGTAGGATAGTGTTTCATTCAGGCGGTCAAGAGACGCATTGCCTCGCTGCATGACATTGATCAGTTCCCCGATCGCGAACATCGGCCAGATCAGCATTCCGAGATACACATTAAAGCTGACAAGCTCTCCCAAGGTCAGCTTTTGCTGAAAAACAAGAAAGGCTCCGTATCCTAATCCAATTAGATAACTCATACCAACCAGGATTTTAATCGTTGGTTCAAATAAAGAGTCAATTTTTGCGACTTCAACATTTTTTCGGTAAACATCTTCAGTCAACTCATGGAATCTTGCTTCGTCCGCTTTTTCCTGGACATAAGCCCTGATGACTCTGACTCCTGAAACCGATTCAAGCACCCGGTCATTCAGCTCGCCGAACGCATCCTGGGCAGAAGTGAATTTGGAGTGGATCCTTTTGCCGTAAATATTAATTAGATAAGCCATGATTGGCAGCGGGATGATGGAAACCAGTGTCAGCTCCCAGCTGATGAAAAACCCCATCGTGAACAGGATTGTCAGCATGAAGATGCTTGAGTCGACAAGGGTCAGCACCCCGAAACCTGCGGTGATGGATATCGCCTTCAGATCATTCGTAGCCCTTGCCATCAAGTCACCTGTACGGTTCTTTTCAAAAAACGTTGGTGTCATTTTCAGCAAATGCTTCATAAACCGAGTCCTGAGCTTTCGTTCAATCAGGAACGCCCCACCAAATAACTGATACATCCATATATAAGTGATGAAATAAGAGACCACCGTAATCAGCATGAGGCCGCCTATATACTTTAAGATTAATGCCTGGCTCATGGAACCAAGCTGGATTGCATCAATCGCCATCCCTACGATTTTAGGCGGCAGCACATCAAGTATGCCGACAAAGATCAGCAAGGAAATCGCGACACTATATCTCTTCCAGTTTTCTTTAAAAAACCAGCTTAACTTTGATAAAACCGATAACATCAATAATCACTCCTTACCCGAAAAGCGCAAGCGCCTTGGTCAGCCCCGACAAGCGCTGGAGGGCCGACCGGTGAAGTCGGTTTTTGACTTCGCTGGGCGGACCGAAGCGATCGAGGGGCTAGGCGCTGAGCTGGACATTTCCGGGAATAATATTCAACATCTATCTCGTTAAAAAATCTGACTACCCACTTTCCAGATATTCCTTATTTACTAGTTTCTTCACATTTAATTTGCTCATTTTCGTTCCTCCTCGTTATTTTTTGGAATGGAAATCTTCTTTACATGAAAAAGGACATACCGCGGCATGCGATATGTCCTGAATCAATCGATAAAGACAGAAAAAGGCATACGTCACGCAGATGCGCAACCCATGCCTTTGCAGTCCCAAAGCAACTTGATTATAAAATCAATTATAGCAGAAGGATGGGTTACGTTTATTAAGTTGAGCGTATTTTACAATTGCTACAATGTTCATATCGGTAACCCTCCTTTTAGTTATTTTTTCCATTCCTTTGTAAGGTTATCATCTTACCAGTGACAATGTCAATTCTAACTTTTCACTATTTTTCATCATTTTCATTCTTTTATGTCCATCTGCGCCAAATTTTTCGCGCAAACAGCAAATAAAAAAGCAGCGGCATCGGTGCCTGAATTAATCCAAGAATTCCCCAAAGCCAATAGTTATGCCCATGTTTCCGGGCATTTATAAAAAGAAAGATGCTCTGCGCCAATAGAATCAATACAACCAAGGCGAGCAAGCCAGGTGATAATTCCTCGTTCATCTGCTATCCACCTGCTTTTGCACTCCTTTATAACTATAGACCACTGTAATCACGAGCGTCACTGCCTGGAGCATGTAGAACAATGTCGGCAATTCCAGCATGGTGAAGATCACTCCGCTTAAAATTAGCATGGCGCTCAATATGAACAACGCCAATTCGCGGCGATATTTCTTTTTCTGGATTTCCTGTTGATTCAGGGCCAGTTGCTCGAACCATTTTTCATCCGGAATATAAGTGTCCATGGAGTCCAGTTTGTCCAATCCATTATTGATGGCGCTGATGGTATCAAAAAATTCCGTATCATTATTTTCAACGCTTGACGAGGTGCCCTTTTGGTTTTTCATCTACTTTCAGCTCCCTTCTAACAGCTAAAAGCCCATGGTGGACTCTAGACTTTACAGTACCTGCGGCGATATTCAGGATTTCGCCAATCTCATCGTACGAATAACCATAATAATGCTTAAGGATTAGAGGGATGCGCATTTCATCTGTCAGCCTGGATAGTGCAGCCAGCGCATCTGTCCATTCTTCATTATTCGATTCTATATGCCACTGCAGCTTGCGCGATGCTGCTTCCCCCTCGTTCCATTCCCGCTCACGCTTCTTTTTCCGCTGCTGATCAATAAACAAATTCGTCGCTATGCTGATCAGCCATGACGAGAATTTCGATTTCCCATTGAATAAATGAATTTTCTCTACACATTTAGCCATCGTTGCTTGTGCAATTTCCTCAGCGATATCAGGATTCATCGTTATTTTCATCAGGTATTTTACCAGCAGGGGATAATGATTCCTGAATAGCACAGCAAACGATCGGTGGTCGCCTTTTTTAGCGCTATTGATTAACTCTTTCTCATCCATCAAAGAATGCCTCTCTTTCCCCGCCACCCCAAAAATAATCTATTAATTGATTATTTATTATTAAGACGTACAAAGTAAAGAATCGTTCAAAGATTTTCATAAAAATTTTATTGCATAGAAATGAAAAGCCAAAAAAGCCCCCGAAAGGACTTTTCTATACCCCTTGCTCGACAGCTGTCTCTTTAACAGCAGTCTCACTCTCCTCGGCAAGCTTTGGCAGGACCATCATGTAAAAAACTCCTACGATGGCAAGACAGCCACCGACAATCCAATACAGCATTTCAATTGTAAGCAGTGAAGGAAAACTGTATGCAATGAAAGCAAGCGTCAGCGAATGGGACAGCATGTTAAGTGGACTGATCAGCCCCTGGACCCTGCCCATCATTTTCGGATCGATGATGCTTGGAAGCCAGCCGCCGATCCCGATGTTTATAAGCGGCAATGCCAGAGCAGAGATAAACAAGAGACCTAAGAACAGATAAATGTTGTTTGGCAGTGACGCAAGAGCCGTGAAGCTGCCTGCAATCAGCAGACCTATAGAAATCAGGTGATAGAGCTTGATTTTTTGAGAAAGCAAGGATGCAATGAAGCTCCCAATCAGGACGCCGATTCCGAACACGAAACCGACCACAATCGAGTACTGCACATACGTTTCAGGAGCAAGCTTATATTTGAGAATAAAAATCGGCATTACCGAGAAGCCGCCATTGACGATCCCAAAAATGAAAAATCCGATAATCAAAGTAAAAAGCAATTTGCTGCTCATTACATATATAAAGCCGTGTTTAAAATCCCTGAAGACCATTTTAAGGTTCAAATCCTTCAGAGAATGAGTGCCATTAGGAAGTCGTGCTTCATGCGGAACAACCGTCTTTTGGATGAGTAAAGCACTAATAATGAATGACAAAGTATCCACTAATATAGCTCCGTAAATGCCTATTGACCAGTATGCGAGAACTCCCAGGCCATTGCCGAACAGCATGAATAGGCTCATCACGAGCTGATTCAAACCGGCTGCTGTTGTGTAGTCGTCTTTCTTTAAAATCCCCTGTACCATACCATGTTCGGCCGGGAAAAAGAATTTTTGAACCGCACTCCGCAAGAACAAGACAGCAAAGACAAGTGGCATCCAGCCAACATAAATAGCAACAATCAATCCAAGAGATAATGCGGCACTTATCCAATCGCAGTAAACCGCTATTTTTTGCCGATCCATCCTGTCAGCGAGCACTCCGATCAGGAAAAACACCGCTAGCATTGGCAGCGAATACATCAATTCGGTAATAGTCGCATAAGCAGGCTGGGAGCTGAAACGGTCCAGCAAGAAAAACATGAAAGCTGTCAGGCCGATCGTACTGCCCATTTGGGAAGTGAAGTTAGCCAAAAACAACTTCGTAAAACTCTTGTTCCTGAAAATCTCCGCAAATTTTTTCATAATGATTTCTCCTCGCATCTCTTTTGTTAGCTTCATATTAGCTTAATCTTACGGGAACAATACACTTTCTCCTGACCGTTTCTTTCTACATCCAGAGACCGAGTTTCCTTGCGCCTGAGATAGCGTCTGCCTGCTAACGCCTTATCGCATGCCAACTTCGCCCAAATTCACTTCAATAGGTTTTCAAATCAATTTAACCGGGTATTACTCTATTAACCTAATAAAAATGATTCACTAAAGGAGTTATATATACATGAAAGAAATTATGTCATCTAATGTTATGGTCCAGAAAAGATTCACAATGAAAAAAATGCTTGAAATCTATCAGGCTGCCAAGAAATTGGACGGTACCACTTACCTTTACAGCCGCCAAAAGGCAGTTGAAGCGACGACGTTATCCAAACTTGTATCGTTCCTGCTTACTGTGGAACCAAATACAACTTTAAAAATTATTATGGAAGGCACAGATGTAGAACCGAAATTGAATCAGCTTACTAAGCTGCTGACAAATGAGGCTTCTGTACTACGCGTAAAACGCAAGCGACTGATTGAGTCTTCCGAATCATTCCAAATATAATCCCAATAACAGACCAACTATTGACTGAGGTGAAGTTTCGTGGTAAGAACCATTCTAATGATCATCGGCGCTGTCGTCGTGATCGGTTTCCTTTTAAGCTTAATATAATATGATTTTAGTAAAGACCTGCCTCCAAGCAGGTCTTTTTTTAAGCTCTATTCCAAACTTGTTGTTTGGGGCGATATTACACAATAAAAAAAACACAGGAGATCGTTCTCCCGTGCTTTGATCGCATTAGTTATTACTATCATCTTCTTTTTCTTTATCATCAGGCGATCCATCGTCTCCTGATCCCCCGGTGTCTCCGTTACCGCCGGCATCTCCTTCACCGCCAGTATCCCCTTCGCCACCGGTGTCTCCTTCACCGCCGGTATCTCCTTCGCCACCGGTATCTCCTTCACCGCCAGTATCTCCTTCACCGCCAGTATCTCCTTCACCGCCGGTATCCCCTTCACCGCCGGTGTCTCCTTCACCACCAGTATCTCCTTCACCACCGGTGTCTCCTTCGCCACCAGTATCTCCTTCGCTTCCGCCATTTCCACCGGAATCTTTGGTATCTCCAGTACCATTCTTTTCTTCTGTATCATTGCTTTTCTCAGAATTCGTGGACGCTCCGGCAGTTTCAGTATTTGTTTCTTTTTTCTTTTTTGCTTCTTCTTTCGGTTTTTCTTTTTTGTCTTTTAGCTTCTTTTTTGCTTCTTCCCATTGCTTTTTAAGCTTTTCTGATTCCTTTTTGATTCTTGCTTCCAACTCTTTTACAGACTTGGCACGCTGCTTCCTCTTGTGTTCCTCAATATACTTTGACAGTGGAGTAACATTGAAGGATTCTGCTTTTGTATTTTTCAATGCTTCCGACATGAAGTCTTTGAACACCAGGGCGGCCCCTTCACTGCTTGTAGTAGTTAAGAAGTGTTCTTCATCTGTTTTGTCATAACCAACCCATACAGCGCCAACTAGCTGTGGGGTATACCCTACAAACCACTGATCCTTCGTTCCTTTGACACCTTCAATCGGAACCTGTGTTGATCCGGTCTTGCCCGCTAATTCTCTTCCAGGAATTTGCGCACCTTTTCCTGTGCCATCCTGGACGACACCAAGAAGCATTGTCGTCATTTTTTCAGCGGTCTCTTTTGAAACTGCCTTGCTCTTCTTCCCTTTATATTCAACAATTACATTGCCTTCTTTATCAATAATTTTAGTTATAGCATGGGTTTCATGACGCTCGCCCTTGTTGGCAAATGCAGAATATGCTTCAGCCATAGTAACCGGTGAGACCCCCGTCGATAAGCCTCCAAGCGCAAGGCCAAGATTGCGATCGTTCTTTGGATCAAGATTAATGCCAAAGTTCTTTACAGATTCCATGCCTTTGACTATCCCTATTTCATCCAACATCCATACAGCAGGCACATTCAATGAATCTCTCAATGCTTCATACATAGGGACTTCGCCTTTATATTTATCATTGTAGTTTTGAGGCTTGTAATCTTTGAATTCCATCTCTTCGTCTTTAAGCATGTCCGTAACGCCCCAGCCTTCTTCAAGTGCTGGTGCATATGCGGCAAGTGGCTTCATGGTTGAGCCTGGCTGCGCTTTTAGCTGTGTTGCACGATTATATCCCCTGAATACATGCTCACCGCGGCCGCCTACAAGGGCACGGATGCCACCGGTTTTAGGATCGACCAGTACAGCGCCACTTTGGACGATTTGTTTTTCCGTACCTTTTGGGAACAAATCATCCTTAGCATAAGTCGTTTCCACAGCTGATTGCATGGTTACATCCAATTCAGTATAGATTTGCAATCCGCCTGTCAAAACTTCTTCCTGTGTCAGACCGTATTTCTTAATTGCTTCATCAATGACGTGATCTACATAATATGGATACTTCCCGCGCAATGGATCTGCTCCATCTTCATTCAGGACAATCTTTTCGGCTACTGCCTGTTTATATTCTTCTTCCTTAATGAAGCCATGTGTTTTCATCATTTGAAGGACAAGATTCCTTCTTTCAATCGCTTCTTCATAATTCCTATTGGGATCAAGTGCAGACGGCGCCTTGATCAAGCCAGCCAGCATGGCTGCTTCGCTGATGGAAAGATCTTTAACGTCCTTTCCAAAGTAACCCATAGCAGCCCTTTTAATCCCCCACGAACCATTACCAAAATAAATCCGGTTCAAGTACATTTGCATGATATCATCTTTGGAATATTGCTTTTCAATCTCTCTCGCCATAAAAAATTCTTCGAGCTTCCTTTTATAAGTCTTTTCGCTCGATAACAAAGCATTTTTTGTCAATTGCTGCGTAATTGTACTTCCACCTTCGACAATGCTGCCTGCTTTAACATTCTGGACGAATGCCCGTGAAATTCCCACCAGGTCTACCCCATCGTGTTCATAAAAACGGTGGTCTTCTATCGCAATGACGGCATTTTTGACATGATCCGGCACATCCTCTATTTTGATTCCCTCATTTTTCAGTGCCGAAATCTTGCTGGCTACTTCACCATTCGCATCATAGATGACTGTTGACTGTGCCATATCATCATTCAATGCGCTAATGTCAGCCCCCTCAGAATATACGTGAAAAAAACTCAAGAATGCCAGTACCGCTGTCGAAACTGACAATACCAGCACCTGATTCATATGCAGTCTTTTCCAGCCTCTTAGAAAACGTGTAAATATTGAATTTTTGCTCACTGAGCACCCCAACCTTTTAAAAATAGTTTATAAATATGACACTTTCTTTTACCCATTTTTAAAAGCCAATAACACAAATTGCCTAATTATGAGGAAAAAAGACATATAAGCAAGCAAGAGGGCCAATGAATATACTCTCGGTTTCTGGTTTTGGGGACTCCTGATTAAAATCCTACTCCACAAGCGAGGTTGAGAAACCATCTCATCTCCCAAAGACCTTCTTAGGATAAAAACCCTTGATTGGGACGTAATTTTGTCCGAACACGGTGACACTTCTGACAAAATCTCTTGCTTAGGACGTAATTTTGTCCGAACATGGTGGCACTTCAGACAAAATCTCTTGCTTGGGACATGATTTTGTCCGAACACGGTGGCACTTCAGACAAAACCCCATACTTATAGCAGGCATATTGTCCGAATACCAAGCTCTCGACCTCTAATATCCACCCATTTATGAGGAGTACCAAATCGGTTTGGAAATTTTTAGGATGAGTTAGTTCTATTTAAAAAGTGGGTATTGAATTATAAGAAGTATTAATTTTGGAGGTTGATCTATATGGCTGGAATAAAAAACATTGTACTTGCTTACGATGATTCTGATGGAAGCAAGAAGGCCTTGCAATTGGCAAAGGAATTTACGGCTGATAAAGACGGCGTCAAATTGTATGTTGGACATGTTTTTGAAGAAAAGGTGAAAAGCGAAGTGGTAGAAACGAATGAGCGCCCTATTGAGCAACTGCCAATCAACAATTTTCCAGCTGATGGAATCCAGGTTCCACCACTGGCTATGGAACAGGGTGCACTTGAAAAAACAGAGCATTCTATCATTACCCACAGCTCTGAAAAAGCCTTCAATAACGCAAAGGCGGAACTGGATGCACTCAATATCGACACTGAATACTCCATCCTGGAAGGAAGTCCTTCCGAGAGTATTGTGGATTACGCCAATAGTGTAAATGCTGATTTAATTATCATTGGGCAGTCCGGCAATGAAGGAATCAAGCGTAAGATTCTTGGCGGAGCAAGTCAAAAAATTGCCAATAACGCTCATTGCCATGTGCTTATCGCGAAATAAAAAAAAGCAGCCAGCCGGCTGCTTTTTCCATTCTATCCTCTTGATTTACTCGATCAACGCTTCAGCTGCGATTTCTTCTAACCGCTCCAATGTTTCCTTTTCTTCGAAGCTGCTGAAAATCCGGAAATCATCGTGATCCAGAATCCTGTAATGCTGGCTGAGGATGTTTTGCTGCATGACGAATCCGCCAATCCTTGTTACTTCACGCCACCAGACTTTGCCGCCCAATGTTTTCTCTTTTCGATAGTCTGTTCCTTCATGGGCAATCGTTTCAAGGACTTCGAGTGGTTCATTACCGAACAAAAACTGGATGGTCTCTGTTTCCCTGAAAAGGGCAGCTATCGCCACGACTGTCGACCAGCCAGCCTGAGCCCTGCCCTTTTCAATCTGGACTAACGTCTTTTTGGAAATTCCAATGATATCAGCCATTTTATCCTGTGTATATCCAACTTCGGCCCGAAGTACCCTCACTTTTTCGGATACCCTGCTTATGATTTCATCCCTTGTCATCCGCTTCATTCCTTTGAATTGCTTTTAGTGTAATTTTACACCAAATAAGTTTGAATTAAAAATATTTTTTATTTTCGCTATGTAAAATATAAAAGCAGCTGATTTATTTTAAGAAGAAAAAAGGAATGCAGTAACGAATCTGCACTCCTTTTAATTTATTTGGCCTGCCTTTCCTCACTGACGCTGCAGGTGCTTGAGCAAGAGTTTTTGATGGAGCAGGCAGCGCATTTCCCTTCCTTGGATTTCTTGATGAATCGGTAGAATGCCCAGCCGGCATATCCGAATATGGCTCCGCCTATTATGATGTTTGCGATCATGAATCCTTCCTCCTTCCCTGCTTAGCTTAATCCAAAGAGCATGCCGCCTTGATAAATGGCCAGAGACAACAGATAGGCGATAACCAGTGCATAAAAGATTGAAAAAGCGGTCCAGCGTTTCGAACCGGTTTCCTTGTAAATCGTTGCAGTAGTTGCCAAACAAGGAATGTAAAGCAGGATAAAGACCATGAAGCTGTATGCGGCTAAAGGTGTGTAATGAGCAGCAAGCAAACCTTGCAGACTTGCCTCATCAGGGACGAAGTAAATAATGTTCATCGTTGAAATGATTGATTCTTTTGCAAGAAACCCGGTGAATAAGGATGCACTCGCCTGCCATGTTCCAAAGCCAATAGGAGCGAACAGCGGTGCAAAAATGCCTCCAAGCAGCGCTAGATAGCTATCATCCATGCTGACATTCACGCCTTCCGGACCTGCGTAAGCAAGCAGCCAGATTAGGACAGATCCTGCAAAAATGAAGGTTCCAGCCTTCTTCACAAATCCCTTTCCCTTATCCCATGTGCTTCTCCAAAGCGCTCTTGCCTGAGGAAGCCTGTATGGCGGGAGTTCAATGACGAATACAGAAGTTTCGCCTTTCAAAAGTGTCTCCGAGAATACCTTTGCCAGAATAAGCGCGATCACTACTCCCAATACATACAAACTTAAAACCACAGCTGCTTTATGTTCCAGGAAGAACGCCCCGACAAACAAAGCGTAAACTGGAAGCCTTGCAGAACAGGACATAAGCGGTGTCAACAGGATGGTCATCAGCCTTTCCTTTGGCGTTTCGATAGTCCTTGCTGCCATGATGCCAGGTACATTACAGCCAAATCCGATCATCATCGGAATGAAGGCCTTACCGTTCAAGCCAACCGATTCCATTAAGCGGTCCATGACAAGCGCGACACGGGCCATGTAACCTGAATCCTCCAGCAAGGAGATGAAAAAAAACAATATGAAGATTTGCGGTACGAAGACGAGGACTCCCCCTACCCCTGCTACGATCCCATCAAGAACCAGGTCTTTGATGAATGATGAAGCACCGGCTGCAGACAGTGCTGCTGTGATCCCAGTTGTTACTGGTCCGGACAGAAGTGAATCCAATGCGTCAGACAGCGGGAAGCCAAGCCAGTCAAAGGTAAGCATGAACATCACGTACATCAAGATAAGGAAAATCGGGATGCCCAGGAATTTATTCGTGACGATCATGTCAACCTTCTCAGTCAATGGAACCTTTTTATTATCCGTTCTGGTTGTTGCTGCAGATACTATTTTATCGATTGCTTCACTGCGCTTCCGGTGAATTATCTCGTCAAGTGCTTGTTTGCTACCCGTATTTTGCTGTTCGGCTACAGAAACATGGTGAATCAATGTGTCAATCTCATTCTGCGGCAAAATTGTTGCCAGATAGCTTTTCACATATGGATTTCCTTCAAACAACTGAAGTGCAAGCCAGCGAACCGGGTGTTGTGCTTTTCCGGCCAGTTTGTTCTCAAGCTCCAGGATACCCGCTTCAATCGCTTTACCATAATAAATGAGATTCGCTTTCCCACTGCCTGCGGCTTCGCCAGCCACTATCTGTGCAAGGTCATTACACCCTTTACCTGTCCTTGCAACCACAGGAGCTACTGCTACACCCAATGATTCAGACAGTTTATGAATATCAATTTGAATACCCCTGCTTTTGGCAACATCCAGCATATTCAAGCCAATTATGACTGGTGCGCCATATTCCAATAGCTGCATAGTAAGATGAAGATTTCGCCTTAACTGCGAAGCGTCCAGGATATTCAGAAGTTTTTCAAACGGCTCATTCAAGAAAAAGTTCGTTACGACACCTTCATCTTTTGAAAGTGGATTGAGTGTATATACTCCAGGAAGGTCAATAAGCTGATCCTTGCCATTTTTAAGGAGACCGACTTTCTTTTCGACCGTTACCCCGCTCCAGTTTCCTACATATTCATAGGAACCTGTTAAGTTATTAAACAATGAAGTTTTTCCCGTGTTTGGGTTGCCAATAAGCGCAATGTTCATCATACTCGCTCCACTTCAATCCTTAGCGCTTCCTTTCGGCGAATGCCGATGCACTGCCCGCAGGATTCAACCATGACAGGTCCTCCAAAAGGCAGGATGCATTTCACGCACACTTCAGATCCTTCCGCTATTCCCAAATCAAGCAACCTTCTTCTGACAAATTTATCAGCACTTGCTATATTCATGATCCGGCCTTTTTCACCAGTCTTTAATTTTCCCAGCATAGCCATCACCTTTTTTTAGTTTGTTATTTTTATACTCTCTTTAGCTTTCATATTTTCTAAATGAGAATGATTATCTTTATTTAACCAGTTCAAAGCAACTTCCACTGTGACATTCGTCACTATATAGCAGGGTTTACTCTATATTTCAGGTAAACTCCATACAATTGACAATATTTTTATTGTGAATGATCTCCAATTCACAAATACCCACGCATGTATGTATACACATAAAAAAAGAAGAGCTGTTCAGCTCCCCTTTTCTCTTACATTTTATTGCTTACAGGTGCAGACTTAACCATCCTCGATGGTGCATATCCGATGACAAGTATAATGATGATGGCACTTAGTATCATACTAGGGATCATATATGTGCCATTATAGATAATTGAATATAGCCACGCTGGCTGTCCTTCTGGCGCCCAAACTCCAAAGAAGATCCAGCCGGAAAAGAAATGAGCAATAAAGCGGAGCAGGCTTCCAATAAAGGTACCAGCAATGATAAAGCCAATCCATTTCTTCTTATCGCCATTTTGGATGCTATCCTTAATCTGTCTGGCAAAAATCCCGGCAATCCCAAGTACGGTGAAAGCCACTAAATAATCGATGAATCCCTGTACAGGGTGGTAAATTTGTGAGAAGCCAAGAATGAATTGCAATAGGCCTAACAACAGCCCAGTTATTGCCCCGCCCTTTATTCCCCAACGGAACGCCATCAGGAATACAGGCACCATCGCAATCGATACAGAACCGCCCTGAGGCCAAATTCTTGAAAATAAGAATCCAGAAAATAAATCCAACAAATAAGCCAGTGCGGAAAATACGGCAATTTCCACTATAAAGAGAGTTTGTTTTTGTTTCATATTTTGTTCCTCCTTCTTTTCAGAATGAGGTCCGTTTCTAACACGCCTTTTCTGCTTCAGAAACAAAAAAAGCAATCGGGGGACCGATGTAGGATTCCCAAGATTGCTTTCCTATCGCATCCACATTCCTTCGCTAGCATTAACTAACAGGTTCAAAGGGTAAGAACTCGGCCGCTCACTCTCAGCTGCATTTGGCAGCTCCCCTTGTGGTTATTATTTAGTTTCTACACTATGAATATACTACTTTAAATAAATTATCACAAGTCCTAGGATAAACTTTTCGGTCGATGTCGAACAGATTTGACAAATCTCATCCAGTATTGCTAAAAATATCGGTCTTTTGTCACTTTTTTAGCTATTCGACTCAATTCTGCGGATGTTCTTAATATTCGACAAAGGGTTTTAAGGTTTTTCCTCGAATCTTTAATACCGAAATGAAAAACTGGGGGACTTAATGAAATGCTGCCAATTACGGATAACCGATTGCTTAGCTTCCTGACTAGTGAAAGAAAAAATCTAATAGCCGACTGGACTGTTAAAATAATCGTTTCAGAAGATGATCCATATAAAGAAAAAATAAGCAAAAACGCTGAGAGAATGTATGAAGTCATTCTCTCGGTTTTTTCTAAAACAAGTGAAGAATTGGAAGAGCATATTCAAGAGCTTGCTTTTATGGTAGGTGAAGAACGAGTACGCGCTGACATTAACATTGGCGATTTTGTCTTCAATGTCAATGCCGGACGCTCCGTTGTATACACACATCTCCATAAATTGAATATGGAATGGACTGAGATGCAAGAGGCCATCAATCGGATCAATTACTGTTTTGATACCTTTTTGTATTACGCCGTATCTTATTATAATGAGCAGAAAAACAAAATCATTGAGGAAAAGAACCAATTCATCGATTCAACACATAAAGACAGATTGACGCTTCTCGGCCAAATGACATCTAGCTTCATCCATGAATTCCGCAATCCGTTGACTTCCATCCAGGGCTTCATCCAGCTCTTGAGATCTGAACATCAAGATATGAAGTATCTTGATATCATTTCAAGCGAGCTTGAACAGCTGAACTTCCGGATTTCACAATTCTTGCTGCTATCAAAAAAAGAGTTGATTGGAAAAGAAAAGACTGTTTTCTCATTGAATAAGATGATTGAGGAAGTTTTAAACTTCCTTTATCCCAGTATCCTTGACACGAAAGTCAGGATCATCAAGGAAGTAGCCGAAGATATGGAATTGTACGGTTATGCGGATGAAATCAGGCAGGTTCTCATCAATATCATCTTTAATGCGATTGATGTACTGAGCCAGTACCGTGATGATCCGCAAATCGAAATCAAAGGATTTTTCGTGAATGATACCCATATCAAAATTGAGATTTCAAATAATGGGCCAGTCATTCCTGACCAATTGTTAAAAACGATTTTTGAACCATTCGTTACAACCAAAACACTTGGTACCGGACTTGGACTTTTCGTATGCCGGGAAATCATCGAAAAGCATAAAGGCATACTCGCCTGTTCATCAGAGCCTGAAAAAACGTCATTCATCATGCTTTTGCCTTTAACAAGAATCGAAATCTAATCTAGTAACTGAACAAGGAGATCCCGCCGGAAATGGCGGGGTCTATTCTTTCTTACTCGGAATATTCAAGTGAGCGGTCACCCGCTGCATTTTTCACTGTGCTAGTCTCGTGGCTTAACGCATGCTTTTCCTCAGATTCAGAGACGATGAGAGCACAAGCTGCATCACCTGTAATATTGACAGCTGTGCGAGCCATATCGAGCAAACGGTCGATACCGAGTATCAGGCCAATCCCTTCAACTGGCAGACCCACAGATTGGAGAACCATTGCCAGCATGATCAATCCAACACCTGGAACTCCTGCAGTACCTATACTCGCAAGCACGGCAGTAAGGACTACTGTCAAAAGCTCGGCCATTGTGAGGTCAGCTCCATAAACCTGTGCAATGAATACAGTTGCTACCCCCTGCATGATTGCTGTGCCGTCCATGTTGATCGTTGCTCCAAGAGGCTGCACGAAGCTGCTGACCGATTCAGGGACACGGAGATTTTTCTGTGCTGTTTCCATAGATACCGGCAGTGTCGCATTACTGCTCGATGTACTGAAGGCAACACCCATTGCCGGAGAGAACTGCTTGAAAAACCAGAAAGGATTTTTCTTTCCAATGAAATAAACACTTGAGCCATACGTTATGAGCGCATGCACGACAAGAGCGAGAACAACGACAATCATGTATACGCCCATCGCCTTGATAGCATCGATTCCTTGGCTTCCGATTGCTGTCGCAATCAACCCAAACGTTCCGTACGGAGCAAACTTCATGACAAGGCCTACCAGATACATCATGATCTCATTTCCTTGTTCAATCAGATTCAGTATTCCTTTCGTCTTTTCACCTAGTGCCGTTAACGCAATCCCGATGAATAGAGCAAACACGATAACTTGCAGCATATTGCCAGTTGTCAGTGCTTCAAACGGGTTAGCTGGAATAAGATTTAAAAAGGTTTCACTTACCGGCGGAGCTTCTTCAGCCTTGAATTCAGCTCCACTCGTATCAAACTCGCCCATCAAGCCAGGTTTGATAAAATAGGCCAGAGTAAGACCAACGGATATGGCTATGGCGGTTGTCGTCAAAAAGAAGCTTACAGTCTTAAAACCTATCCTGCCAAGTTTCTTGGGATCGCCTAACCCGGCCGTACCTAGAATAATTGAAAACAGGACAATCGGTACGACAAGCATACTGATTAAATTGATGAATATCTTGCCTAGAGGCGTGAATAAGAATTTATCTAAAACAGTGAATAATTCGGGTGAAAAAATGTTGAGGATCAGCCCTGTCATCGCGCCAAGTCCTAGGCCAATTAAAATCTTAGTCGTTAGTTTCATATGGTTCCTCCCAAAAAAGTGTAAAAAAAACAATGTAAAGCTTTATTCCCTCTTTCATCCTAATTAAACGAGAGGAAGCCGATTGGGTAATACTTCCATCAATCTAAAGCATAAGGAGGTTCATATGTTGACTTTAAAGGTTGATCGCGAACTGGAGCTGCGAATATTAGATCCGCAAGAAGCCGGAGAGTTGTTCTGGCTAGTGGATTCAAATCGCCGCTATTTGAGGAAATGGCTTCCATGGATTGACGGAATCCAATCTCCCGGACAATTTTTTACAGTGATACAAATGTGGCAGAAAAATCATCAAGAAGGGAGCAGCAGTCATTTTGGAATTCGATACAGGGGAATCCTTGCAGGGAGTATCAGCCTCCATGCTATTGACTGGAACAATTCGCAGGCAAGCATTGGCTATTATCTATCGGAGAAACTGCAAGGAAGGGGCATTACGGTCAGAACGGTAACAGCGGTAATAAACCATGCAATTTATGAGTTGGGAATTAATCGCATTGAAATCCGATGCGGCAAGGACAATCACAAAAGCAAGGCAATTCCGAGGAAGCTTGGCTTTATCGAGGAGGGTGTCATCCGTGATGGAGAATACTTAAATGGCACCTTTCATGATCTAATCGTTTACGGTCTCCTTTCAAGAGAATGGCATAGAAGAAATGCCTTACATCCATGATCATTGCTGGCACACAAATCACCGGATCGGCAGATGGATGGTAAATGTGGTTCCTTCAGGACTTGATGTCACATTGATTTTGCCATTATGTTCTTCTATGATTTTATAGCAAATCATCAATCCCAGTCCGTTCCCATTCGCTTTGGTCGTAAAAAACGGCTTGCCGATCTTTTCCAAGTCCTCTGAAGGAATTCCTTTGCCAGAATCTGAGATTGATATGGACATCACGTGATTTGCCTTGGAAATAGCAATCGTAATTTCACCTGGCAGATCCATCGCATCTATTGCGTTCATCAGCATATTGATCAATACTTGCTTGATTTTATTCCCATCACAAAGAAGCCTTCCATTTTCCAATGTGGATTTCTTGGTTATCTCAACGCACTTTTTTGCAGCCTCAGCCATCAAAAGAGTAATGGCATGGTCAACCAAGTCATTCATATCAAAGGACTTAAAGTCAGATTTGTGCGGCTTGGCCATAAGCATCAGCTCTTTTGAAACCGACTCCATCCGCTTTATTTCCTCTTCCATGATCGCTAAATAATTATGATTTAATTCTTTGCCGGACTTCATGAGCTGGATAAAGCCTTTTAAGCTTGTCAAAGGATTCTTGATTTCGTGCGCAATACCTGCGGCAAGCTGTCCGACAACGTTTAATTTCTCATACTCCAGAATAAAATGCTCTGCCTTGATTTTTGCAGAAACATCGCTTGTAACTGAAATCAGTTCGAATGGTTCATTTGTTTCGGGATGTCTAATAACCGATATCCTTGAGTTCACCCATATGTATACTCCGTCTTTTCTCTTGATGCGGTATGTCAGGCTGCAAACTTCCTCAGCTTCAGGCATGGCAGTACTCAAAATCCTTTTATAATCTTCTGCATGGACAAATAAGGTATACAGCCTTCCGACTAATTCAGATGGCTCATATCCGAGCATTGATCGAACAGAGGGCGAAACATATTTAATAAGTCCATCCGCAGTTCTTTTGCAAATAAAATCCATGGATGTTTCTACCCAAATTCTTTCGTCTGCCTTTTCGACCTTATGCAACTTCCTTTCCAAACTGGATAAAAGAATACTCATAAACAGCCTCCCTTTTATAAAATTTTACTGAATATTTAAACGAATTACAAATAAAAATTGTAAAATTGACCATAAATAGGGGTTTATTACCATTGGGAAAGTTTTTCTAAACTGATAAATAATTCTAATTTGTTAAAATCAGAATTTTCTAATATAATTAAACATAAACTTCATACTTTATGTGTCCGTTTCATACATTGATATCAAACCGTATTTATGTTCCCCTTAGTTATCCTCGATATGGTATAATAAAATTTAAATGATAAAGCTGAGGTGGTATGATGGGGCAATCTATCGTATCAAGAATATAACAGCTGCAGACGCGGAAGGAACAGCATAACAGGATGTTGGCCCTGGCTGATCCAGCCGCACGGAACGGGCCGTTAGATTTCTTGATGAATTTAATCAAGACTTTTTACGCATTGATTGATCATGTTTTTATCTTTGTCTTCTTAAGGGCAATTTTGAAGAACATACTAACAGCAAATGCGTAAAATCAGTTATGAAAGCATCATTATCTAAGAAGGAATTTAGATCATTTAAATTGAAGCCTGTGCAGCAGGCTTAATTTTCAGTTTACTGGGAGGTGACTCCTTACCCGCATATCCGCGGGCTAAGGGAACTTATTTGGACATATTTAACTTGGTTTGGATAGCCATTTTAATTGCTTTAACGGCATTTTTTGTCGTCTCAGAATTTGCGATTGTTAAAGTGAGAAGTTCCAGAATCGACCAACTTATAGAGGAAGGCAGCAAGAAGGCTGTGCTCGCGAAAAGAGTCATTTCCAATCTGGATGAGTACCTTTCTGCCTGCCAGCTGGGGATCACGATCACAGCTCTGGGAATCGGCTGGCTTGGAAAGCCGGCAATTGCAGACTTGATAGAACCGTTATTAACCAGTCTGGATATTCCGCAATCCGTCGGACATGTCATTGCAGTGGGAATTGCATTCGCAACCATCACATTTCTGCATGTCGTAGTCGGGGAATTGGCACCTAAGACATTAGCGATCCAAAAAGCAGAATGGGTTTCCCTTAATACAGCTGGTCCTCTGATCTTATTCTACAAGATCATGTACCCGTTTATCTGGTTATTGAACGGATCTGCCCGTCTTGCTACTGGCCTTGTGGGGCTAAAACCTGCCTCTGAACATGATTTGGCTCATTCTGAAGAAGAACTTCGCATTATTCTGTCTGAGAGCTTTAAAAGTGGTGAAATCAACCAGTCAGAGTTTAAGTATGTAAATAAAATATTTGAATTTGACAACCGGATCGCCAAGGAAATCATGGTGCCCCGCACGGAAATCATTTCGTTGTCAATCGAGGATACTCTGGAAAACTTCCTCCAAATTGTGAAGGAAGAGAAATTCACCCGTTATCCTGTCATCGACGGAGACAAGGACCATATTGTCGGACTCGTCAATATCAAGGAAGTCATGACTGATTTGATTCATGACCAGGGCCGGGGCAAAAAAGAAATAGATTCATATATTCGACCAATCATCCGGGTAATCGACAGCATTCCGATTCACGATTTGCTTGTCAAGATGCAGAAAGAGCGCATACACATGGCGATCTTGATGGATGAATATGGAGGCACGTCCGGGCTCGTAACAGTAGAAGATATCCTTGAAGAAATTGTGGGAGAAATTCGCGATGAGTTCGATATGGATGAAGTGCCGATGATCCGCAAAGTTCAGGAAAGTCATTATATCATTGATGCCAAACTGCTAGTCAGTGAGGTAAATGAACTTCTTGCACTAGATATCAACGATGAGGATGTCGATACAATCGGCGGCTGGATGCTTACAGAAAACTATGAGGTTAAGCAGGGCGACATCGTCAGTTTTGGTTCCTACCATTTCAGAATCACCGAAATGGAAGAGCACCACATTAAATATATTGAAGTAACGAAGCAGCCTGAAACTGAAAAGGCAGCCGAGAATTTTTTCATAAACAAAACTGAAGTTGTTTCCTAGAAGATCCAGTATTACTTCCATCACTAAAACCCAGGCAGGTCCTTCCTGCCTGGGTTTTTTGCGGCTTTATTTTACACTTTCCAGGTTTGGACATCATCTGCTTCGATGATTCCCATTATCACATCATCCACATCTGGATCCTTTAGGACGCTATCTCTGACCCTGAACTTGATATCATCTGCATCAGCCAGTGTCAGCCCTTTGCGCAGCTCCAGATAGCTCTCGACATGGTACTGCCTTCCCTCCTGGACAATCCTTAATGTATTGATGTCAATGACATCTGGATCTGACAGGATAAGCTGGGCTATACGGTCCTCAACTACCTTAGGTGCTGCAACACCAATGAGCCCTACCGTGTTCTCATACCCGATCTTCAAGGCAATCCCGATTAGCAGGATGCCAATCAGCAAGGTTCCGATTCCGTCAAGCAAATAAAACCCTGTAACATGCGCCATGACAATCGAAGCCAATGCCAATAGCGCCCCAAATGTCGCAATCAAATCTTCATAGAAGACCAATCTTGTTGGCGGTGCAGCAAGGCTTACATTTTTGAATGCATTTGCGACAATCCCAAAGCCCTTTGCATCGCTTCTTGTTTCATGGGCAATCTCTTTCATGGCCTTTACCAGAATCCCTCCATCAACAAGTACTGCAACTGTCATGATAATGACATTCAGCCACAAATTGGAGGAAGCTTTCGGATGCTGAATCAACTCCCACCCTTTGATGACCGTTTCATAAGCCATAATGGAAATGATGATAACCGCTACCAGTACAAATAAGTTCACAACCCTGCCGAAACCGGTCGGAAATCGTTTAGTTGCTTCTTTTTCAGATATCGCACTGCCAATGAAAACAAAGAACTGATTCAATGCATCCGCAACTGAATGAAGTGTCGTCGCCAGCATCGTACCACTTCCGCTGATCACAGCAGCGACCCCTTTGATTACTGCGAGGAATGTATTCCCAATCGCAGCAATGCCAGAAGATTTATTTCCTCTTTTAAAAAACTCAACCATTGATGACATTTCTCCACCCGCTTTACTAGTTAAATATATTTTCCTTTACCTTTTCACATTTCGTTTAATTTTAAACATTTATTTGGATTTGCAGAAAGAATCCTTTGTGTAAGCAAAGCGCAAAAGAACCCATCAGGATTATATCCTGATGGGTTCTTTTCGAGAAAAATCATGTTCTGCTCTTAGAAGCTTCTCCGACTCTTTTATTATAGGAATTCCATTTTTGTTTCGCATTGATCCAGATATCTTCAGCCAGCAGCTCGATTCCGATTGTCGTGAGTGAGAAGATATTGGCATAATGCTTTTTCACTTCCCATTTCAATTCATGCTTTCCGCAAATGCTATATTTGTTCACTTCTTCCATTTCCTTACTGAGCAGAGCAAGCTGCTGATTTTTTTCTTGTTCGGGAAGAGCGACGATTGCATCGATCTTTTCAATATATTCAAGTGATTTCGCGATTTTTTCGTTCACTTCATCATGAGTCTTTTTGTCTACCAGGTCATATTTAAGTTTAAACGAATTGAGGTTCCTGGCAGATTCATAGGTTGATTGAACAATTTCATCCCTCGTCATATAATCTGTTTCAAAACTGAGCATATATTTCCATGATGGCTGAGTGATGGCCTTTCTATGGTCTTCGATACTATGGCAGAACTTCTTATACCCGTATTTTTCTGGATTTTCAAATGCAGGGCTTGCCGGGTCCAGGAATGGTGCAAGCGGCGCAACAAAGTATGATAGTCGTTTATCTCCGTCGCAGGCATTGTGTATTTCTTCGCAGAAGTCAACATTATCAAGAGCACTTTGATAGTCCTGGTGCGGAATGCCAACCATGAAAAAGATATCAATCTTCTTGCAGCTATGCTTCAATGCTGCCTGCAGCGTTTCAATCACTTTTGCGTTGGTACAGTTGAATTTGCCATTATATCGGCGAATCTTCTCATCATGTGTTTCCAATGTCAGTTCAATGCTGTACTTCGGAACCACCTTCTCAATTTTTTCGAAGAACTCCTCGTTCGCATATTGGAATAATTCAAATACCAGTTCATTCTTCAAGTTGATCTTGCTGAGCCTCTCAAAGAACTCATTCACATATTCCTTCCCTGCCTGGCGAATATCATGAAGAATGAAAATCGGTGCCCTGCTGAAGCGCTGAATGAAAAGTATGTCCTCTACCAGTTTCGCAGGCGAGCGTTTTGCCAGCACTTTACGGTTGCAGTTATCCTTGTATGATTGCTTTGAGCCCCCGCAAATCAAGCAGCCCTGAGTGCAGCCTTTCGCCGTGAGTATGGCCGTATTCGGATATTGCAGCCAGCCGTTATAGGGCAGTGGATCCAGGAAATTCTTATACTTGAAGACCGACTTGATCGTATACCGGTAACCAGGGATGTCAAATTCATCCAAGCTGTCCGGAACATGGCTTAATGGATTGTAAATAGGATTGTCTCCATCTTTCCATGTAAGGTTTGGAATGCCGCCAAGATGATGAGTTCCTATTTTAAAATGGTTGATCAAAAGGAGCATCAGTTTTTCTGTTGAATCTCCTCTCATGACAAAGTCTATGAATGGATATTCTATTAACTCTTTATGATAATAGGTTGCTGATAGACCGCCAAAAATCATCGGTGTTTCTGGATGAAGTTTTTTTACAATCTTCGCAAGTTCAATACTGCCATGAGCGTGCGGCAGCCAATGAAGATCAATTCCAAATGCACGTGTTTTGATTCTTTTCAATTTCTTTTCCACATCAAAGTTTTCATCCATCAGCATTCGATTGGCGATATTAATGATCTTCACGCGGAGGCCCTGGCGTTCTAAATATTCCGCAATGCTGGTCAGACCAATGGGATACATTTCGAACACAGGAGATGACGGGACGACGTCACTGATTGGGCCTGCCAGCAGGGCATTTTTCCGAAAATCGTAAACACTTGGTGCATGGAGAAGGACAAGGTCGTATTTCAAAGGACTCACCTCGAATAAAATATATACTATTAATCTGCCTGATAAAGGCAATGTATGATTACACCTTAATCATAACTCTCGACTAATTCTTCTAAGTCCTGGAAAGTGCAAGATTTTGTGAACAGCTGAACATAATCGATTTTAAACAGCCGGCAACCCTTGATAAATAAAGGGATTTTTAGTTTATGAACGTTTTGTGGATGGCATTGTGTTAATGTAAAAAAAAGACTGCGATATCGCAGTCTTTGGATACATTATTTTTCCTGCTGGACCATGAGGATTTCTTCCTCGACTCTGCCCAATTTTAACAGATGTGAATCAAGGCGTTTGTGGATTGTGCTGAATTCTGAGTTGTTCTTGACTTCCGCCTTGCTCAGCAATTCTTTTAACATATTTTCAATCTTGGCGCTTTGCATTTCTTCCATTCTTTCAAGAGCGTCCTTGATATCTGTTATATCAATCTGGTTTGATGTTACGCGATGCTCAATACTATCGACTTTCTCTAGACGTTCGAGCCTTTTCTCAATGCTTTCGGCTCTTTTATGCAATGAGTCAATTGAACTCTCAATACCTTTTATCAGATGAATGATCTCAGATAAACCTTCCATTTTGCATGGCTCCCCTTTATTTGGCTTAAGATTATTTTATCATCATTAATCACATCGATATGTTACAAAACTGGTAACAAAGCCGGTATTTGTTTGCAATATAGCCACATTTTAAAATCACTGAATCTCCAGCTCCATGATCGCTTCTTCAGCGCTTCGTCTGGACATATTGATTGAATTCCAGCGTTCTTCTGAATCCGTGAATTCCTGCTTTCTTTGCAGCAGCAAGTCTGAGAGACCAGGGTGGCCAGGATTAAGCTTATAAAGCTCCACAAGGCCCTCTACCCCTTCATAAGACAGCGAATTCAAATAATGTATATCGATTTTACCTGTTTCTGAGTATCTCTCCAAATTGCGTTCAACAACATACTCGTCAAGCTGGATGGTGTTGATTACGGTATAAAAAATGACTGCAGATATGATGTAAAAGCGAACAAGAGAGAGCCTTTCCATCCATACCCTCATAAGGGAATAGCATAAAATCACAAGCAGGAACACCATGAATGAATGGGCCAGTACTCTGGCAAAGGTAAATCCATAAGCTTCTTCATACATGAGCAGGCGTAAAAATGCTGAATACAGCATGACTCCGCTGAATGTAACGAGCAGGGAAAGAAGAGAGCGAATAGCAAGAGTCATAAATTTAGACGTTTTATCGACATACGAAACGATCGTAGAGATGATCAACAAATTCAGCATCGTTACAAAAAGAAGTTCAAAAAATCCTCTGCGCGCAAATTCAGCATACGTATATCCCGCTTTTAAGGTTTCACCGAAAAAGTATTGAAATTGTACTGCTACAAATAATAAATAAACGATATTCAATAAAGTGAGCACCGTCAGGCTGATCACGCTATCCCATGCTATTTTTCCTGTTGCCTTCGGGTCTTCCGCAGGAACCGGCTGCTTATTCCTTAGCACCTGAAAGAGACCAAAGATCGCAAAAGTGAAAATGATGACCGCAATCGTCCGCAGTACTTCCTCCTCGATTTTCAATCCTAAAAGCCAGCGAGGGAATTCACCTAGAAGATCTCCGAATTGTTGGTCAGCAGAGACAAGCAGGTTGAGGATCACAAACAATAGCGGTAATGAAATGCCCACCCCAATCAGTACTTTTCGAATCGTTGCACTCTTGTTTTCTTCAAGCCCTCTTACAGAAAATTTAGCGACATGCATTAAAAACCTGTAGACATAGGCTATTGCTTCCCCAACTGTCAAAAAGAGCTTTTGAACGAATGGCCATCTGTGCCACTGATTATGAAGCGGATAGGTAACAAGCACCAGTTGAATAAGAACCATTACAGGGATCACCAAAAAATTCAACATATATAAAATCATATTCGAATGCAGGAAAAAGCTGGAGGACAAAAGCCAAATGGAAGCAACCATCAAAAGTCCAAGCTTCTTATTTGTAAAGGTGAATGAGCGATATCTCCAGAAAAATACAGCATAAAACACTGTAATAAACACTGGATATGACAAGCCGATGATTCCATGCAAGAAAGACCTTTCAGCCAGAACTCCCAGAGCAAGACAGACCAGAAAAAAAATCCCGTCCCCTTTTTTCAATTTCAATTCCATTAAAATCTCTCCCTTTTACCTAGAATAACTAGGTATATGATCAAAAAAACGCCTTATAATTCTATGTACATAGATATTCTATGTACATAATTAAAAAAATTAGATGGAAGCCTTTTTCCCCCATCTATATCCAAGCCAACAAATTGGATACAATAACGCTGTGAAAAGAATACATATAAAAATGAATGCAGGACTCAGCAGCGGCTGGAACCAGTCATGCGGAATCAGCTTGAGCAATGTCAGGTTCATGAGAACAATATTCGGAAGGATGGAAAGGATAAATGTCTTCTTCATCAAGCTTCTTCCCTTATGGCCAAATCCTTTGCCAATCTCATATCCTAGCAGGGCCCAAAAGAAAAGATATAACAAGATAATCACGGCAGGTATGGATGTGAGACTTTGCCACGCGATATCAATGAAAGGGAAATCAAAAAGGTTATGCACCAGGGTCAAGGTGATGCCTCCAACAAAGAAAAACAGATTGGCACTAATGAAAACCCATTGAGTTTTCATTGGTGTCGTCGATAATTCTTCCCGCCAGCATTCAGCAATCTCTTCCGGTGTCCCCAACCTCGAATGAATTTCCAACCTAATATCCGCCCATTCGATGTCCTTAAGCTCTTCAAGCATCTCGGTAATATGGTTATCGTACTCAGCTAAAATTTGTTCTCTGTCTCCATGCTTCCCTAAGTGCCTATCTAGCTCCGCGAGGAATTCAGTCTTTAACTGGATCATTTTTTGTTCTCCTGATCACTTTGTTCATGACATTGACGAAGTGCTGCCACTCTTCTGTTTTCTCTATAAGGACTTCTCTGCCTTCATCAGTAATCCGATAATATTTCCTAGCTGGGCCTTTTTCCTGCTCCTGCCAATAAAATTCAATGTATTCCTGTTTTTCAAGCTTATGCAATGCTGGATAAAGCGTTCCTTCTTTTACCTGCAGACTATGGTCACTTCGCTTATCCAATTCTTTCACCAGCTCATAGCCATACATATCGCGTTCATTCAGCAGTTGAAGCAGCACCAATGATGTGCTCCCTTTTAAAAGTTCCCGATTAAACATCCTATCACCTACCTAGTAATAAAAGGTACCTATCGGCATCATAATATAAATTGGTGGAATTTGCAAATAAATATTAAAAAGCAGACTGCATTTTTTCGCGAGTCTGCTTTTAAAAGTTCACTAATTGCTTCCCGATGTTGCCTTCAAGCCGATGATCCCTACTAGAATGAAGCCTACAAACATCAGCCTCATAAGGTTGCGCGGCTCTCCAAACAACACAATCCCTAGAATGACTGCCCCTGCCGCTCCAATTCCAGTCCAGATGGCATATGCAGTGCCGATTGGCAATGTTTTAACTGCCATAGACAAAAAGTAAAAGCTTATGGCCATCCCGATCAGGGTGATCAACGATGGAACAGCTTTTGTGAAACCTTCTGTATACTTCAGGCCAATGGCCCAAACAACTTCAAATATACCGGCAATAACTAAATAAACCCAAGCCATGCTAACACTCTCTCCTTTCATGAAAAAACCCGGGAGATATCACTGGATATCTCCCGGGTTTTTATCCCTCCGTGTACACAGGTATTCCTGTGCGCCCTCTCTCGGACCAGTCCAGCGATAGCTGCGGAACCCTAGAGGACTTTTGCTAATAAGAATAGTACCATAATCAAGACAGTCAGTCAAAAAGGCATCAGGTCTCCTGAAGCTCTCTGTTCATCATCGTCTCATATTCATTAGATGGCAGTGGCGGTGAGTAGAAATATCCCTGCACTTCCTGACATCCCAGTGATTTTAACAGGTCAATCTGCGATTCTGTTTCAACCCCTTCGGCAATCACCTTTAACTTCAGGTTCGTTGCCATTGAGACAATCGTGGAGATGATTTCACGGTTTTCCTGGGAGTGCGAAATGAAGCTCTGGTCAATTTTCAATCGATCGACTGAAAGCTTGCTTAAATAACTCAATGAACTGTACCCTGTTCCAAAATCATCAATGCTGACCTCAATTCCGATTTCCCTTAATGCCTGGAGCTGCTCATTGATACTGTCTTCCTTTTTGATCATGATGCTCTCAGTTACTTCGATTTCGATCAATTCGCCATAAAGTCCATATTCTTTCAGTGCATGCTGCATGAACTTTACGAAATCCTCCTGGTAAAAATGAATGATCGAGATATTGATGGAAGTCCGGGGAACCTCGAACCCCTGACTCTTCCATTTGACAAGCTGGCTGAACACCTTCCTGATGATCAGCCTCTCAAGAGGTACGATCAAGTTTGCTTCCTCTGCAATCGGGATGAACACGCCAGGAGGAACCATTCCATGTCGAGAATGCTTCCACCTTGCCAGAGCTTCAGCCCCGGTTATCACATTTGTTTCTGCATTATATTTAGGCTGGTAAAAAACAGTGAGAGCATCGCTATTAATCGCGTTCCGCAATTCATTCTCTAGCTCAAACTTATTCAGGTTGTTGTCCACCATGCTTTGGTCAAAAAATTGGAAGTGATTCGCACCGTTTTCTTTTGCCTTATACATCGCCATATCGGCATACTTCAGCAACAGTTCAAGATTATTCGTATCTTCTGGATACCTTGAGATACCAATACTCGCGGTGATCAGGAATTCCATCCCTTCCGCAAAAAGCGGACTCTGGAATGCATGGACAACATTCCTGGCAATCGATTCCGGCTTGTGTCCTCCAGTTACAAGAATGGCGAATTCATCTCCGCCAATTCTGGCAATGAGGCATTCCCCGGGCACAACTTCTGAAAGTTTCCTGCCAATCTGCACCAGTATCTTATCACCAAACGAATGGCCAAATGTATCATTGATTCGTTTAAAACGGTCAAAATCAAGGTAGATCAAGGCAAACACTTCATCCTTGATAAATTGCGCACCCATCACTTTCTCCAAATTCCGTCTGTTAGGCAAATTGGTCAATTCATCATGATAGGCTAGATACTCAATCATTTTGTCTGCTTTCTTCTGTTCTGTTATGTCCCTGACGACTCCAAAGACACCCACCGTTATGTTCTTGACAATGACCCTCACGGCTGTAATTCTTACGTCGGCGTAAGTTGAATCCGCTCTTTTCAAAGTGGTTTCAATCAATTTGGTCTCACCGCTGAGCACTTTCATGAAGTAATTCCTTATTTTCTTTTCTTCCTCTCTGCCCCCTATCAAATCAATGAAATGAAGGCCAACCAATTCATTATCTCCATAGCCAGTCAGCTCTACCGCCTCTTTATTGACACTTAAAATATACCCTTGCAAGTCAACCCTGAATACAGAATCAGGATTATGAGTGAACAAGGATAAATGAGACTGGACGTTCTTCATGATCAGTTTTTCGCCAAAAAGGTCCGGGACGAGGATGAATAATAAATTGGCACAGGCCATATACACGAATGGCGCCAGGAAAGAATGTATTCCGTTTCCATCCGTAATGGCCATCATTGAAGTCAGGACGATATACGGAATACCCGCCAATGCCATTCCGCCAAGTACGCTGCCTGCGTACTTATACTTTTTTACAAACTCATAAATATCCTCGTTCGTAATCTGCATTAAAAAACGTATTAGCGAAAAGGAAGTGACCAGAATCATTAAAAATGACATGATCGATAAAACTGGCTGAATCTTGATTGCTTCCCTGAAGATGATATAAAAAGCAGTATATTCAGCTGTCATGATGCTGGCAGCGATCAATAAACTAGTGAAAACATACTGAGGTGTATTCCCTATATCCCTTTGCGCCAGACTAAAAGCTGCATAAGACCCCAATCCACAAATACTAAAGAAAATCAGAAAAAATAAATAAAAATTGCTCGTGGAAAATGGAACCCCAGCGGATATAATCACAAATAAATGGGTCAGCAAAAACGTTAGAGCCAAAAGGAGCGAATACAGGACCTTTTTGCGTTTTTTCCGATATATAGTCTTTTTGATTTGCCTGCTGAATTCAACTGCCATAATGGAAGAAATGATCAAAAAAACGATTGTTAACGCTATATTATTAAAATCAAATATGTACATATGGGGAATATCCATACTGCCCCTCGTTTCTGTCTGTTTTTTGCTTTCGTGGATTAGTGAAAATTGGAATGGCTGAGAAAATCCAATTTCATTTAGCCGACAATTTTCGCCATCATGATTGAAGCTTTCTAAATATTATACAATATTCATCCACATAATTGACATGTTATGAGTCTCATTTTCGAAATATTCAAAAACAACCATACCATTCAAAAGGAGAATTTAATATACTATAAGTAGAAGGAATTCCACTTTAAATCCCTAATTGGCCCCTGCTTCACTCACCTTTTTGGCTCTTCCCATATCAGCATATTTGGACAGACTCTTATTTATATATCGGCATAACCGGATTTTTATTAAGCACAATACATGTATAAGCCTTCAACATATACCATGATGCGACTGTTGGTTAATAATGATGTATTAAGGCGTTTACCTGCCTTGGAAAGGAGAGGATTTAGATGCAAGCGGAGAAAGAAAGAGGAAATAACAGGAGCTTATTTTCTGAATCAATCCTCCTAAGGTCTGCAGCTGCTATCATATGGCCCATCATCGGTTACCTGCTTGACCTTAAGCTGGATCTGCTTCCTTACTTAACTGTAGTGGGTTCTGTTGGAGGAGTGGCTCTATATGTTTTTTTTGCTGCAAGCAAGCGAAAATTGCCAGAGGCCGCCAAGAAAACCTGGCCAACCATTGAGACAAGCGTTGACGAAATTAAAAAGGCAGTCCGTATATATTCCGAGCAGCTTCCGAAGGGGGTATACCGCACCATACTTGTTAAAGAGGACAATAGGATCGATGCAGAACAACTTGCCCCCAATCCTGAAGGGAATTCCATCACAAAATTTTTACATGTCCAAGGAAACATACGATATTTTCACTGAGAATGAAAAAAACCTCGCATTGACAATCGATAAAGTTCAAAAGGCAGTAGACCTATATGTGAAAGAGCATAAGGCGTACCCAATCCTCCCCTATGACCCCCTGCACAGAGTGAATTATTATCAGTTGTTGAATGCCCATTGCCTCGATACCCAACCGGAGATTGAGCTATATATCACCAATTACGATGGCCTGATCACACATAAGAAACCGGAGCAAAACAGCACAGGGAATAAGAAAAGCGCAAGCGCCTTGGTCAGCCCCGAAAAGCGCTGGAGGGCCGACCGGTGAAGTCGCTCTTTGACTTCATTGGGCGGACCGAAGTGACTCGAGGGGCTAGGCGCTGGAGCTGGACAATTCTCGAAGTAGAATTTATATTTTCTTACCTAATTAAAATAAAATGTTAATCAAATAAATGCCAAGCAGCAGAAAAATCAAAAAAATAACCCCTGTGGAGACTTTTACAAAAGTACTGGCTGAAGCAAAGGTTTGACGGTTGATATTTTTCCGCATAGAGAAATAATGTGTGGTCGCGAAGAAGAGAATCACGAAACCAATCACCAAAGATAAGATGCTGATCAAAACAGCAATTGTATCAGCAGTCTTGCTTGCAAAGCTAATATTATTGAAATGCAGACTTGAGGCCAAGAAACCAATCCCGATAATAGCGATGGATGTCCGGACCCATGCAAGGTATGTTCGTTCATTGGCCAGATGCTGTTGGATATATTTTGATTCTAGTGTTTTATGATCGTCCATCATAACACCCACTTTCCCAGATTGCGGATCGTTTATTGCTTCCTGATACGTGACTTCCACAGAATAAAAAAACTCAACTTTAGTTTATCACCGGAACCAGTCAATTCCTCTTCATTTGCTCATCATCAAGCTTTATGATTCCTCGTTGTTGGGGCTCTATTCATTCATAGGAGAAGGGTGTCCCTATAAGTATAAACCCTAGGGACACCCTTTAATTTCAGGTCAACTTAAGAATAGCCCGTTGATTTCCGTTCCAGGCGCTTCGCTTTCCGCGGGGCTGGCGCTGAGCCTCCTCACCGCCGTTGGCGCCTGCGGGGTCTCATCTGACCAGCTGATCCCGCAGGACATTGAGTAACTTCCTCGAGCCTGCCCACGCACGAGGGAAATGCGTTAGCATTTTCGGAGGAGTCTTCGCGCCTTCCACTTCAATCAACTCAAATTTACTTACATCATTTTAAATTACAAAATAAAACAAGAAAATAATTAAGCCACCATAACCTACAAAACGGTTCGTAACAAAATCTAGTTGAGCCTCCAATGCCCCTTAACTTTCTATTCTTTTGTTCTGGAAGAGAAAACTTTATAAGTTATAATAAATACAGGAGGCTGATCAATTTGGAAGATAAGAAAAATAACAACTCTCCTGAGGTGGATTTGGATGAGGAAACTTTATTCATGGTCTCACAGACGTTTAAGGCACTATCAGATCCGACACGGCTCAGGATCCTTCATCTGCTGTTCCAGGGGGAACATTCAGTCAATGAAATAGCAGAAAAACTCTCATTGCTGCAATCAACTGTTTCACATCAGCTGCGTTTCTTAAAAAACCTCAGGCTCGTCAAATTCAGGAGAGAGGGAACAACACTTTATTACACGCATGATGATGAACATGTCATTGACCTGTTAAAGCAAAGCATAGAACATGCCAGCCACCATTGAGATTACAATGTCATTGGCTGGCATGTCTTAAACTTGTTAATTAAGTATTTCAATCAGGTATACGGCCACTCACTAATTGCATGGCCCATGTGCACAAGGGCAGCCATGCTGTTCCCCTTCTACCTGCAAGGTACTGTGGTCAATGCCAAACTTGTCGTGCAACAGCTTTTGTGCTTTATGCAGTACTCGGTCATGGGCTCCTTCTCCTTCGACAGCAATATGGCCGCTAAGCATGAAAACACCTGAAGTGATGGACCAAACATGGACATCGTGTACATCTTTCACTTCCGGAATCTTCTGTATTTCTTCTTTTATCTCATCCAGGTTAACTTGCTCTGGTGCCCCTTCCATCAGCACATGGAAGCTTTCCTTTGTTACCCTCCAGCCGCTGATGATGATGAGGATGGCCACAGCGACGCTTGCGATCGGGTCTGCGAGTCCCCAGCCAAAAAAGTAAATCAGCAATGCTGCAGTGATGGCACCAACTGAACCCAGCATGTCACCTATTACATGGAGAAACGCACTTCTCACGTTTAAGTTCTCATCTTTGTCCCCCCTCATTAAAATCCAAGCCGCGACAATATTGACCAGCAATCCGATGACCGAGATTGTCAGCATCCCAAGACTTTGAACTTCTGGAGGATCTGTGAAACGCTGGTACGCTTCTACAAAGATATAAAGCGAAATGATGATCAAGGTCAGACCATTGAGTGCAGCCGCAATGATCTCAAACCGCTTGAACCCATATGTCTTGCTTGGTGTAGCGTTTTTCTCCCCAAGCTTCATTGCGAACAAGCTCAAACCAAGCGCAGCTGCATCGCTCAGCATATGGCCAGCATCCGAAAGCAGTGCAAGGCTGTTTGTGATGACCCCGCCAATTACCTCCACAACCATGAATGTGGAGATTAGAAGAAATGCCCAGAATAAAGCCTTTTTATTGTTTGTATGACTATGGCTATGGCCGTGGCTGTGGCCGTGCCCGTGAGAGTGGCTATGACCCATATCTTCTCCTCCTTGTTTATATATGAATATATGCTCATATATATAATTATGACTGACAATTGAATTTTGTTCAATAAAAAGCTTGTCTTTATTTTAAATACCTTATTATTATGGTTTTTACACAAAAAAAAATTAAACCGCTGAAAAACAGCGGTTTTGGTTTTATCCTTATAAATATTTTCGGTGGATTCCTTTTCCATCATAGGTGTATAACATCGCCCTGTTCTCGACCATTGTTTCGATATGGCATTTCCTGCCCCATAGCTGATGGACATATGGAAGGACTTTTTCAAGGTACTTAATGTCAAGCTCGATCCCCTCGAAGCTATGCGATATATATAACTCCCCATTCTTCTGGTAATCGCCGTCTGTTATAGTCAAATACGGAAATCCTCCATTGACTCTCATGCTGACAAGCTGGTCGCGAACCTGTTCCCAAGCTTTATCGACAACTTTGTATTCACGCCCTTGCTTTTGGAAAAGATACATATCTTCACGCATGACCAGATCCTTCGTCAAGTAATTGCGTAAAAACGAAATATCCGATTCGATTTCACGGACTTCAAACATTTTTTCCCGGCCTGAACCAGGCTTAACTCCGCGCCGTTTCATTTCCTCTGTTGGATTATTATAGCGATCCTCAATATCTTCAAAAATTTTGATTCCTAAATAATACGGGTTGATTCCCGTCTTTGATGGCTGTACGACCCCGGCATTCAATTTCGCAAACTCGATGGATTCTCCGCTCGTCAGGTCCATTTCCCTGAGAATGCGTTGATGCCAGTAAGAAGCCCAGCCTTCATTCATGATTTTCGTTTCAAGCTGCGGCCAAAAATAGAGCATTTCTTCACGCATCATCGTCAGTATATCCCGCTGCCAGTCCTCCAGCTCACGGCTATAGCTCTCAATGAACAAGAGTAAATCTTTTTCAGGACGCGGCGGAAATTTCTTTTTCTTGTTTTTATCTTTTGCTTCGGTCCTTTTTGAATCAAGATCCCATAGATCATCATACGGCGTCGATGCAGACATTGGCTCATCGTCTTCCTCTTCATCCTCAATTGACCATGCAAGCTTCGGTCTCATCAGCGAAGGATCAATATGCTCTTCAATAGCCAGGACCGCATCAAGAAATGATTCAACCTTTTGTTTTCCATGCTGTATTTCATATTTGCGGATTCTTTCCGCTGTTGCTGCCATACTTTCAACCATATCGCGCTTCGTATTTTGGAAACGGACATTGTTCTTGAAGAAATCACAATGGGCAAGGACGTGGGCAACGATTAACTTGTTTTGAATCAGCGAATTCGAATCCAATAAAAAGGCATAGCATGGATTGGAGTTGATGACTAGCTCATAAATTTTTGAGAGCCCTAAGTCATAATGAAGCTTCATTTTATGGAACTGTTTTCCAAAGCTCCAATGGGAAAATCTTGTTGGCATTCCATAGGCACCAAATGTATAGATGATTTCTGCAGGACATATTTCATACCTCATCGGATAAAAGTCCAGTCCAAACCCTTTAGCGATTTCGGTAATTTCAGAAATGGCATATTCCAGTGATTTTTGATCCTCTGACACCATCTCTCCCCCTTTCACCTCTTACAACAATGTATGAGGAAAATAGGAGAAAGATGAACAGGTTAGAAACTTTACTGCTGGTGTTGTTCAGTAACGGAAAGGCTCAACAACCTGTCACTTTTTAAATCATGGGTCACTTGGACGGTCATGATAACAGGTTTACCGTTGACACTGACCTTGTACTGAAATGAATCGAGCACCTGCCGATCATCTATTTGCATCCTGCCCATATACTGATAATCCTGGACAGCTTCCCCGGGGAAATCTTCCTTGATCACGGCAGTAGCGATCCGGCCATATTTTTCATAATCCGGCCTTTGTGCATAAGTATCGACTCTTTGGAATCCCAATAACAAAATTAACAATACAGCCATTGAGGCTAAATACTTCTTCATGAATACACTCCTTTTATGCTTCCAGCGCTTCAATATGTAGTCAATCCGGTGCGCATTTATACAGGTAAAACTTGAAAACCCCAGTAAACAGGGTTGTCCAACATTTTCTGAGGAAGTTCCGGCGTCAAATCCATATAATATTATCAACTCCTCATAAGGAGGATGGGATATGAACAAAACGGATTACGATCGGGCACTATATTACACGCACCGATCTCAATGGGATAACCTGCTTATCCTTATGGTCAGGACCGAGGACCTGTTCCTGGCCAAGAAGATTGAACATTTTCTCCACGCATACAACTTTGAAAAAGATTATGCTGTCATTGAAAAACGCCTGTATTCCCTGCTCAGATATATCGACCACGCAAATGAAGCCGCCGGCGATGACTACCTGGAAACCGCTGTAACCGGCTCAATTTAACAAGAGAATTCCACCAAAAAAATAACACGGCCACCTATATTAAGGTGCCGTGTTTATTATTTTTTATGCTGATTCTCGCTGGTAATAACTAGTACTGTTTTTCTCTATATTGAATCGCCTCGATTAGGCAATCGGGTAATTCTGCACGAGAGGATGGATGACAATCTCATCAATCAGCATATGTTTAGGCGCGGAAGCCATATAAACAACTGCGTTTGCGATGTCTTCCACCTTTAACCAATCATGCTTTTCCGGAAGTCCCTGTTTTGATTGAGCAAAATAAGTATCAACCATTCCCGGGTTGATGGTGCCAACACGAATTCCGTATTCCCTGACTTCCTGTGCCAGTGCTCCGCTGAATCCCTGGACAGCGTACTTCGAAGCTGTATAAGCACTTCCATTAGGAATCGTGTATCTGCCTACGTCAGAGGAAATCGTGATGATTGTACCTGATTTACGCTCTTTCATATGAGGGAGAACGGCTTTGGCGCCAAGGAAGACACCTTGAACGTTCACTTCAAATAGCTTTTTCCATTCTTCAACCGTAACTTCTTCTGCAAGCTTGAAAAAGCCGATTCCAGCATTATTGACGAGTACATCAACCTGCCCGAATGTCTCCATTGTTATTTCAACAAGATTCTTCACCTGCTGTTCATCGCTGACATCCGTCTGAACCGCAATGACATCCGAAAAACCTTTTTGTTTCATTTCTTCCGCTGTCTTATTGATTTCCTCTGAACTGCCTGCGATTGCGAGCTTCATTCCTTGCTCAGCCAATTTCACAGCGATTTCCTTGCCGATTCCTCTTGAGGCACCTGTGACGATTGCGACTTGTTCTTTTAACATATTTTACTTCCTTTCGTGCTGAAGTTCTAAGCTGTGATTACAGGTTCTTTGCTGCTTCCATTTTCTTTTCAACTTCCTGCATGAAATCCTGCTCGATTTTCTGCAGTTTCTGCTTGCTCTCAGCAAGGCTCTTGTCGTTCACACCAAAATAAAACTTGATCTTTGGTTCCGTTCCAGATGGGCGAAGACACATCCATGTACCATCTTCGAGATAGTATTTGATAACATTTGAAGAAGGAAGCTGGATTTTTTCTTCCTCGTTGTTCTCATTCACTCTTACACCTGTTAAATAATCTTCCACTGCTGTGACTTTCAATTCACCAAGCTGCTTAAGAGGGTCCTGGCGGAAGACTCCAAGTGTTTTCTGTATTAGCTCAGCGCCTTCTTTTCCTTTCAGAGTCAAAGAACGCAGCCCTTCCTGATAATAACCGTATTCTTCAAAAATACTAAGAAGCGCTTCGTATAAAGACATGCCCTTCTTTTTGTAATAAGCGCAAACCTCGACAGCAAGCATCGCCGCCTGGACTGCGTCTTTATCGCGGGCAAAGTCCCCGATTAAGTATCCATAGCTTTCCTCATAGCCGAAAAGGAACTTATACTCCCCTGACTCTTCATATTGCTTGATTTTCTCCGCGATGAACTTGAATCCGGTCAGGACATCGATGGTTTCAACCCCGAAAGAAGAAGCGACTTTTCGTCCAAGCTCGGATGTTACGATTGTCTTGAACACAGCTCCATTGGCCGGCAATGTTTCTTTCTCTTGTTTTTGCGTCAGGATATAATGCAGAAGCAGCGCTCCCGTCTGGTTTCCAGTCAACACAACATACTCCCCATCCTGGTCTTTTACAGCGATACCAAGACGGTCAGCATCAGGATCTGTAGCGATCAGAACATCCGCATCGATTTTCTTTCCTTCACGGATTGCCAGTTCAAATGCAGCAGGCTCCTCCGGATTCGGGCTTTTTACCGTTGAAAACTCGGGATCCGGCAGCTCCTGCTCTTTTACGACTGTGACATTCTGGTATTTCAGGTTAGTCAGGATATTGCGTACAGGCATATTGGCAGTACCATGCAATGGTGTGAATATCACTTTTACATCCGCTTCATCAGAGAGTGTCGGATTTTCGGAAATCGTCATCAGCTTCTCAAGATACGCGCGGTCCACTTCAGAACCAATCATCTTGATCAAGCCTTTTTCCTTCAGTTCCCGCTCGTCCATTACCTGAATTGACAGTTCATTTTCGATTTCATTAACCTTCTCGATCACTTCATCCGCACTGTCAGGTGGCAGCTGCCCGCCGTCCGGACCATAAACTTTATAGCCATTGTATTCAGGCGGGTTATGGCTGGCTGTAATGACGATTCCACCGTATGCATGCAGATGACGGACTGCGAACGACAGCTCCGGTGTTGGTCTTAACTCTTCAAATACATATGTCTGGATGCCGCGAGTTGCCAATGTCTTCGCTGCTTCCATAGCGAATTCAGGTGATTTATGGCGTGAATCATAGGCAATTGCCACACCACGCTGTTTTGCTTCATTTCCTTGCTCTTCTATGTATGCTGCCAGTCCGGCTGATGCTTTACGGACAGTATATAAGTTCATCCGGTTGGTACCTGCGCCAATCTCACCGCGCATTCCGCCAGTCCCGAACTCCAGGTTTTTATAAAATACTTCCTCTAACGCTTTTTCATTATCCTTTAATGAATCAAGTTCGGTTTTCAGCTCGGAATCCAATCCGGCAAAACCAAGCCACTTGTCGGCTTTCATTTTCCAATCCATGAAATGACCTCCTGAAAATAAGATTTGAATCTTACAGCTAATTATAAAACAAGATGGTGCTTGATTAATAATTTTTGTTTTTTTTATTTGATGGAGAATGATACAGTGCAAAATCTCTTTATTAGTGGGTTATTGGTGTCCTCTTTTTCCGATTTCTGGGATTTCAGGTCACCAATAGGCTTCATTGGTGTCCCCTTTTTCCAATTCATAGGATTTCAGGTCACCAATAGGCTTCATTGGTGTCCTCTTTTTCCAATTCATAGGATTTCAGGTCACCAATAGGCTTCATTGGTGTCCTCTTTTTCCAATTCATGGGATTTCAGGTCACCAATAGGCTTCATTGGTGCCCTCTTTTTCCTATTTATGGAATTTTAGGTTAGGCTTCATTGGTGTCCCCTTTTTCCAATTCATAGGATTTCAGGTCACCAATAGGCTTCATTGGTGCTCTATTTTTCCAGTTCCTAGGACTCAAGGGGCACCAATAGGCTTGATTGGTCACCTATAATGAAAAACACCTAGGGAGCCGAGCTCTTTTCCCCAGGTGCTGTACTTATCCTACTTCTTATACTGTATCCGGTAAATATCATGTCTGCGGTCCTTCAGCTGGCGGACTGTGCCGTCCTGGCGCTGGCGGCGCAGGATTTCCAGATCGACATCGCCAATCATGACCATTTCAATGTTTGGATTCGTTTCGCCGACAATTCCATCTCTCGCGAATTCAAAATCAGATGGTGCGAAGATTCCTGATTGTGCATACTGGATATCCATGTTCTCTGTTTGCGGCAGATTGCCGACGGTACCAGAAATAACCGTGTACACCTGGTTCTCGACCGCTCTGGCCTGGGCACAGTACCGCACCCGCAGGTACCCCTGGCGATCTTCGGTACAGAATGGCGTGAAGATGATTTTGGCTCCCATATCAGTGGCAATCCTTGCAAGCTCAGGGAACTCGATATCATAACAAATTTGGATAGCGATTTTGCCGCAGTCAGTATCGAACACCTTCAGTTCATCGCCGCGGCTGATGCCCCACCACCTGCGCTCATTTGGCGTGATATGAAGCTTATATTGCTTATCGATTGTGCCATCGCGACGGAACAGATAGGAAATATTATAAATCTCATCATCATCTTCCTTTACCAAATGAGAACCACCGATAATGTTCACATTGTAGCGGACAGCCAGATCGGTGAACAGCTCGATATATTGCTCCGTATACTCTGTCACCCTGCGGACTGCGAGCGATGGGGACTTCTCATCCATGAAGGACATGAGCTGGGTCGTGAAGATTTCCGGGAACACGGCAAAATCCGATCCGGCATCCGATGCGACATCCGTGAAATATTCACACTGATGAGCAAAATCATCAAATGACTTGATTTGTCTCATCATATACTGCACAACACAAATCCGGACAGGATTACTTGTTTTATAAAACCGCTTCGATTTTGGCTGATAGTCTACATTATTCCATTCCATCAACGTCGCGTACTTGTTGGACTGAAGATCATCTGGCAAATAGTTCGGATTGATCCTCATTAATGTGAAATCGTTCCTCAGCTGGAATGAAAGCACCGGATCATAAATCTTATGCGATGCGACCTGCCTTACATATTCACGAGGCGACATTTCCTCCGCGTGCAGGTGGTAATTCGGAATCCTGCCGCCAATGATGATACTTTTGAGGTTCATCTGCCTGGCGAGATCCTTCCTCGCTTCGTATAAACGGTAACCAACCTTCATCCTCCGGAATTCAGGATGGGTCATGACTTCAATTCCATATAAATTGTAGCCTTCAGGATTATGATTCGTAATGTATCCCTCATCGGTTACATCATCCCAGCTGTGGCGATCATCGTATTCATCAAAGTTTATAATCAGGCTTGAACAAGAACCGACCACTTCCCCGTCATACTCAGCGACGAATTGGCCTTCAGGAAAAATGTCCAGATGGCTTTCCAGCTGGTCCCTCTTCCACGGATCCATTCCAGGGAAGCAGCTGTTCTGCATTTTGATGATTCCATCAATATCCTCTTGCCTTGTGTTGCGGATGATCATTCTTTTTTCAAATTTGGACAAATCCAATTCACTCATAAAAATCTGCACCCTCTCATTAAAAAAATTACGTATGTAAAATTGCTCATCATATCCCTATACCCAAAATTGCCATGTTATAATACTGTTTGTTTATCTTCCCCTTTTCTATTGGGAAAAATAAATTCACAGAATGTTAATTGAAATATTTTATTACATTCCTTAAGATGTAATGAGGGAAATGTTTCTTTTATAAAGAGTGTTTAAATAGAAATTAC
Source organism: Mesobacillus sp. LC4 (assembly GCF_053543455.1). Lineage (NCBI taxonomy): Bacteria > Bacillati > Bacillota > Bacilli > Caryophanales > Bacillaceae > Mesobacillus > Mesobacillus sp. LC4. Next base: position 38,334 of record NZ_JBGCUB010000004.1, on the reverse strand, counting down.
ATAGCTTAGGGGAGATTAGCTTGGAAAAGACGAAAAAAGATTCGAGGGAGTCGTTTTTATTTGCGGCTTGGGCTACGTCGATCATCGCGATGTTCGGCAGTTTGTATTTTTCGGAAATCCGCCAGTATGAGCCCTGCCTGTTATGCTGGTATCAGCGAATCTTGATGTATCCTTTTGCCTTGATACTCGGAATCGCTGTTGTAAAAAAAGATTATAAAATTAGCTTTTATACAATGATTATGTCAGCTGTTGGCGGATTGATATCCCTCTACCATTATTCATTGCAAAAGGTACCCTTCATGGCTGACAATGCTGATACGTGCGGCCGAGTGCCTTGTACAGGCCAATATATCAACTGGCTTGGCTTTATCTCGATCCCGTTCCTGGCTTTAACGGCATTCATCATCATTTTTATATTGAGCCTGTTGATCTGGCAGAAATCTAAGGAGGAAGCGTAAATTGAAAAAGGTCATTATTTTTCTTTTCATCATCATTGGTTTATTTGCAGCATTATTTTTCCTGAATAAGGCACAAAACGAGGAAAAAGCGGAAGGGAATCCATACGGCAAGGACACGCTTCACCCTGAAACAGTAAAACAGCTGGATGATCCTAACTATCAAAACATCATCCTTCCTGATGAACTGGAAGAAAAAATTGAAAACGGCGAGGATGTTACTGTCTATTTCCACAGTCCGACATGCCCTCACTGCGTTCGCACCACCCCGATAGTTGCGCCTCTTGCAAAGGATATGGATGTGGATCTCGTTCAATACAACCTTCTCGAATTCGAACAAGGATGGAATGACTACGGAATCGAATCAACGCCAACCATCGTCCAATACAAGGATGGAAAAGAAGTCAATCGAATTGTCGGCTATCAGGAAGAAGCAACATTCGAAAATTGGTTCAATGAGAACACATTGAAGTAAATACAAAAACGCCTGCGTTTTCGCAGGCGTTTTCTATTTGGCTTGATATGAAATTTCACAATTGTCGATTATAATAGCAGTCTATTGGCGGCTTTTGTATAAGTACTGATATAATCAAGATGAACATGCTTCGAGTCAGAGAATTGACTGTAATTAAACGGGAAGCATATTCCGTAGTCTGTCAATGTCTGGACGTTTTTACGGAACATCGACTGATATTTTTCAGGAATATGGCCAGACTCCAAAATAGAGATCAATGTCTGCATGCTTGTGATTACCTGGAATGCATCGCCAAGTGTACTGAATCTCTCGAACTGTTCGGGTCTCGTATGTAACACTTCAAGCCTTTCAAATTCATGAATATCTTCATCCGTAAAGTATAATGGAAAAATATCTGTGTAAAAATACTTTGCCAGTTCTACTACTTTCTCTTCTTGTCCGGGTGTAGACGCAAATACAATTTTCAATGATCGACCCACCTTTTTTTACCCTTTGTAATCTATTCGTAATATATATACCTAGAATAACATATTCATTCCAATTAACTGGGTGGTAATTATGCCCATGCATGCGGTAAAAGTTGACAGATTCTCCACTAAAGGAAACATGATTTTGAAGGTCTTCACCTAATCCAATCAAATTAAATCAAGTTGGGAGACTACTATGATTCATACTAATCAAAAAGGCGAATGGTGTGAGCTCGTCATTCCTGCTGAATGGGAAAGTTACACCCTTGAAACACTATTTAAGGATTTTTGGAAAGCACCCAAAAAGTTGGTTCATCTGTTAAGGACCGAAAAGAACGTCCTGATCAACGGGCATGTCCCAGACTGGACACTCCCCCTAAAAAAGAATGACCGCTTAAGCATGAAGCTTTTTACTGAAGAAGAGCAGACTTTCAGCCCTGAATACTTGAATGTGGATATCGTCTATGAAGATGAACATCTGATTGTTTTCAATAAACCAGCCGGCATGGACACCCATCCAAATGTTAGCGGCCAAGGCGGTACTCTTGCAAATGCAGCTGCTTTCCATATGTTGTCCAATGGAGAAGCTAACCGGCCGCGACATATACACAGGCTTGACCGCGAAACAACCGGTGCTGTACTTTTCGCAAAAAATCCGCTTATTACAGCCATTCTTGATAAGATGTTGGAGGAACGCAAAATTAAGAGAACCTATCTGGCTATGGCCGATGAAATGATCCATCAGAAAAAAGGAACCATCAATAAGCCAATTGGCCGCGATCGGCATCACCCAACCAGGAGACGAGTATCCGAAACAGGCCAGCAAGCCATCACTCACTTCAAAGTATTGGATAAAATAAAGCATAAAAACCTAACCCTTGTTCAATGCTCACTCGACACCGGCAGGACCCACCAGATCCGGGTGCATTTCAGCGAGATTGGACACCCTCTTGCGGGAGATACACTATACGGTGGAAGCGATACTTTTCACAGACAAGCGCTGCACGCAGTAAAAATGGAATTCACCCACCCGTTCACTCTGGAAGAAATAATATGTCACGCACCTTTTATCGACCAACCACCGATATTTATTAACATTGATCCTTATGAGATTTAAAAAACGCCAAAAAAAAATCCTTCCAGATCGGAAGGATTTTTTTATTTCTATTAGTCAGCTTTACGCATGCTCTTCATTACAAGGCTGACGATGAATACCAATGCAATCGCACCAATCAATGCCGGGACAATCGCAAAGTCAGCAACTACAGGTCCCCAGTTTCCTAAGATTGCTTGTCCAATCCAAGCACCTACGAAACCAGCGATGATGTTACCGATGATGCCGCCAGGAATATCTCTACCCAAGATCAATCCTGCTACCCAACCAATAATACCACCAATAATTAATGCCCAAAGAAAACTCATCATAATGTAATTCCTCCTTAAAATAGATGTATTTTACAAGTAGTAATAGTGCTAAGGGGTTTTACACCCTTTAAAGAGTTCAAACTGCAGCGAAATAAATTTAGCCTTTGCTGATTTGTTTGCTTCCCGGGAGCTAACCAGCTTGCTCTAATCTTATCTTACCTCGAAAACCATGGCGTTAAACCCGGTTGTTCTGCAGTCTAACAAGCAGAGTCTAAGATGTGGAATCATGTTGTTTTCTGCTTGTACACCTACATTACCACCCATAGAATATTTTAAAACCTACCAGGATTCAATTAATCCTCTACAGCTTTCAACATGCAGTTTTTCTCTTTCTCTTAATGTATCCAATTTCGCAAATAAAAAACGGACTGATTGTCATTCAGTCCGTCATTTATAAAAATATTCATTTCTGACATTACAGCAGTATTAACAACCTCAAAAATCTATATGGTCAGGATCAGCCCCAAAACGCTGATTCTTGTTAAGCCCATTGATCTCTTCCATTTCTTTTTGATCCAGCTTGAAATCAAACAGATCAACGTTTTCCTTTAACCTTGACGGGGTGACAGATTTAGGAATCGGAATGATTTGATTTTGCAGATGCCATTTCAAAATAACCTGAGCCGGAGTCTTGCCGTGCTGTTCCGCAATCTTCCCTAAAACAGGTTCATCAAGAAACCTGCCTCTGGACAATGGGGACCAAGCCTCAACTTTGATGTCATGGTCCAGGCAGAACTTTCGCAATTCGACCTGGGACAGAAGCGGGTGCAGTTCGACTTGATTGATGACCGGCTTTACTTTGCAATGGTCCAGAAGATCCTCCAGATGGTGTATGTTAAAATTGCTGACACCAATTGCCTTCACCCTGCCTTCGTGGTACAGCTGCTCGAGAGCACGCCAAGTATCCAAGTATTTTCCTTTTACAGGCCAATGAACCAGATATAGGTCCAGAACATCCAGTCCTAACCTATCCATGCTTTCATCGAAGGCTTTAAGCGTATTTTCATATCCCTGTTCAGAATTCCAGACCTTCGTAGTGATAAATAAATCTTCCCTCGGAATGCTGCTGTTGCGGATCGCTCGTCCAACACCTTCTTCATTCTGGTAAAAAGAAGCTGTATCTATGAGCCGATATCCGAGGTCAAGCGCTGTCTGAATTGTTCCCTCAATTTGTTGCCCATCCTCAACCTTATAGACACCAAGGCCCAACGCCGGGATTTTCACACCGTTATGTAATTCCACCTTGTCAAAAATACTCACCATCATTCGCCTCCTCTTTAATCCATTTTATCCCTCAGCAAGAATGAAGACAAATCAAAACGGCTGCCATCCTGACAGCCGCTAAATCTATATAAACGGCTCATTGGCCGAAGTTTTTTTTGATTAGTCTTTAAGTTCCCGGCAAAAAATTGTCCTAAACAACCGGACAATCCATTTTTTCAAAATGGGCTTATCCTTTAAAAATTTGGTTGGAGATCTTGAATAACGGGAATGAAATGCTATGGATACCATTGAATTGATAAAAAAAGTAAATCATTCACAAAATTATTTTCATCAAACATCTTCTTATTTCGACAATTATAAGCTAAAATAAACTTCGCTTTTAAAAAATGAAAATGGTTAAATGTGGAGGTTATATTATGGTTTTCCGCAAGAAAGATAAGTTTGCAATTTTGCTGACGGACATTTCCGTAAATCTTAAAGAGAGCAGTGAGTATTTTGCTGATTACAAGCTGAACAATGCAAGCGATCTGAAAATCTTCACGGAAAAAATGAAGGATATGGAGACGAAGGGCGACAATATGATCCATGAAGTGATCATGGAACTTAATAACGCTTTTATTACCCCTATAGAAAGAGAAGACATTCTTGCCCTTTCAATGACAATGGATGATGTACTTGATGGTATGGAACATTGCGCGAATCTTTTTGACATGTATTCAATCACTAAAGCAGACAACTTCATGATGGAGTTCGTTGCAGCAATCAAAAGTGCTTCTTTCGAAATTGAACAAGCTGTCCAGTTATTGACTACTAAAAAACTGAAGCAAGTACGTGATCATGCAATCCGCATCAAAGACCTGGAGTCAAAGTGTGATGGTGTGCTGCGCCAATCCATTAAACACCTATTCTCGGTTGAAAAAGACCCGATCAGGATTATTCAGTACAAGGAGATTTATGAAGGTCTTGAAGAAATCGCAGACAGCTGCCAAGATGTTGCAAACACACTTGAGAGCATCGTCATGAAAAACGCGTAAGGAGCCTGAGAAATGGATGTAGTTTTTATCGTAACAGTATTGATTGTTATTGGGGCTCTTGCATTTGACTTCATTAATGGTTTTCATGATACAGCAAATGCGATCGCAACTTCCGTATCAACAAAAGCTCTTAAGCCTCGCCACGCCATACTATTGGCTGCCATCATGAATTTTGTTGGAGCCATGACTTTTACTGGTGTAGCAAAAACCATTACGAAAGATATTGTGGATCCTTTCACTCTTGAAAATGGTTCCATCGTGATTTTAGCGGCCCTGATTGCTGCAATCTTTTGGAATTTGTTGACTTGGTATTATGGCATACCCAGCAGCTCTTCACATGCGATTATCGGTTCTATTGCCGGTGCAGCTCTAGCAGCAGCAGGATTTGATGCCCTAAATTACAGTGGTTTCTTGAAGATACTTCAAGCGTTGATTATTTCTCCACTTCTTGCATTTGGTCTTGGGTTTATTGTGTATAGTATTTTTAAGGTTTTATTCAGGAATAACAACCTCACTAGAACGAACCGGAATTTCCGTTATTTCCAGGTTGCTACGGCCGCATTGCAGTCTTTTACACACGGAACGAATGATGCCCAAAAAGCCATGGGGATCATAACCATGGCATTGATTGCGAATAATTATCTCACCACAAGTGATATCCCATTCTGGGTCCAGCTTTCGTGTGCACTTGCTATGGGTCTTGGGACTTCAGTTGGCGGTTGGAAAATCATCAAAACAGTAGGCGGAAACATCATGAAAATCCGTCCAGTGAACGGAGTGGCAGCAGATCTTACAGGTGCCCTGATCATATTCGGAGCAACTTACATTCACTTGCCTGTAAGCACAACACATGTCATTTCCTCTTCCATTCTTGGAGTAGGCTCTGCGCACCGTGTTAAAGGCGTGAAATGGACAACTGCTCAGCGTATGATCATTACATGGGTGATTACACTGCCAATTTCAGCAACGGTTGCGGCTATCTCCTATTTTATATTGAATGCTATTTTTTAAATCAGGTTTGTTGATTACATTAGGTAGCCTTATAAAAAGCCCAAGGAATTTTCCTTGGGCTTCCCTTTTCTATTTAATATTGTCAATTGCACCGATCAGCCTTTTTTCTATATCAGCCGCGATGGCTTGCAGTTCATCATTCTCAACAAATTTAATCAGTTCAGTTGGCTTTGGCAGGCCCACCTTGGTTGTACCATTCTCTTTGTACACGACAATTTTACAAGGGAGAAAATAGCTTACGATCGGGTTCTTTTCAAGTACCCTTTTCGCTTCATGAGGATTGCATACTTCAAGGATGATATACTCACCGTCAAGCTCTACTCCCTTACCCGCTAATGTTTCCTTCATATTCAAAGACCAAAGGACACCGAATTTCTCCTCTTTCAAACTTGCTTCAATTGCAGATACTGCTTCATTCATTGACTTATCCACTTCAATCGTATGATGGAACATATTCATCTCTCCTTCCGATTTTTAAAATACCTCTCTTTTAAAGTAAATAAACCACTATAGGTATTATAAACATTGTGCCATAGAGAAAAACCGCCGTACACTATTTTGCATTCGGCGGTTGAGGTCATATCGTCTTTATCCAGGAAATATACTTACGATCTCTCTTGCAGCTCAGAGATTTCGACAGTTGTCCTTTCTTCCAGCGGTCCGCGCAAATGGACAGTGGCAGTGCGTCCATCCTCATTTAAATGATCAATCCACACAGATGCACCGTTATATATGACATCGATTTCTGCCGACGAAGACAGTATTTGCTTGATACGATTCAAATCCATTTTTGGTTCCCTCCGCAATCAGTTTTTTCTCCACTATTTTAGCTAGAAGCTTTTCTTTTTATTCGCCCCCGAAAATTAAATAGGCTATCTGCCACGAAGATGCTCATTTACGATAGAATAAAAGTAATGCCATAAGTTATGGAGGTTACTATGCCTGATTGGTCCTATCACCCATTATTTAAACCTTGGCTGCCTCTTTTACCTGGAAACGGAGGCCGGGAATTCATCCACCGGGGGATGTCCTTCCTTTCACAAATCCCTGGGGGCAGGTCATTCATCGAATTTCTTGGGCATATGTCTCCCTCAGAAAAATTATCGAGGAACCTTTTTGGGCTTCATTTTGACAGTCCGGTTGGATTAAGCGGGAAGATTGATCCAAAGTTATCCGGAATCAATGTTTTCGGGAGTCTTGGTTTTGGTGCTATTGAAGTTGGTCCGGTCTCCAGTTATCCGAGAACGCCAGAAACAGCAGCATCTCTTTCAAAAACTAAAGATGCCCTGATCCTGCCAGAACATGCCGAGAGCCTTGGACATATCGCCACAAAAAACAAATTAACCATTACACGGTCAGTGCCGATCTTGATTCGGCTCGAGGAACCGTTGAAGATTGCTGAACATATAAAAGATGCCGGCGATGCTTTCATAATTGAACTTAATCAAATTCATAGCATCGAAGATCTTTCAACCATTAAATCGCTTCTTGATAACAAAGCTGTTCTTATATCGATCAGCCATTCGATGGTAGCTGACAATTTCTCGAAGCTGCACGCAGTAAGCCAGCTTGCAGATGGCTTCATGATTGAAGAAGACTCTATAGCAACTGCTGCCGGCAAACAGGTCTTGCCACTCCAGCAAACGGCTGGGATGGTTGATGCAGTTTTGCTGATGAAAAAAGAATTCGATATCCCTGTCATAACCTCAGGTGGAGTTGCCCAGCCTGCTGATGCACTCACCCTGTTTGAAGCCGGTGCGGCGCTAGTTTTCTTATCCGGAGGTTATGTCGCCACAGGGCCCGGACTGCCTAAAAGAATCAATGAGGCTCTCATGGACGAATTAGGAGAGGAACGTACAGAGCTTCCTGGCTGGATCTGGTATTGGCTGTTTGGATTATTCATCCTGCTTGGAGGAGCTGTGGTCTTATTTTTCAGTTTCACGAAGGTTATCCTCTTTTATGATGAAGCATTCATGCAAATGACGCGGCTTGAGTTGATGGCCTACAATCCAAATCTTTATCAATTCATGTCACATGACAGGATGACACTCGCAGGAACGATGATTTCCGGGGGCTATATCTACATGCAGCTGGCCCGCCACGGAATACGCTACGGACTCCACTGGGCAAGAAAAGCATTCAATTTAGGGGCAATTACTGGGTTTCTTGGCATCTTGCTATTCCTTGGATTTGGATATTTTGACTGGCTTCACGGTTTATTTTGGCTTATTCTGCTTCCTTTTTACATTGTCGGGTATAGAAAGACACGGCTAGCCAATGAAGCACCTTCCTCAAAAAATCGTGTAAACAGTCCTTCCTGGAAAAAAGCAGTATATGGACAGCTTCTTTTCGTCATCCTTGGCTTCTCGTTTGTACTTGGAGGTATTGTGATATCGACAATTGGGGCGACATCTGTTTTTGTTGAGACCGACCTGACATATATTTGCATGACACCAGACCAAATGAATGAATTGAACGAGAAACTGATCCCCGTCATTGCACATGACCGTGCCGGATTCGGCAGCGCCCTCTTCAGCGTGGGGCTGCTGGTACTCACGCTCTCGCTGTGGGGATTCCATGAAGGATCAGCCTGGATATGGAGAACATTCCTATTCGGAGGAATTCCAGCATTTGCAGCAGGGCTTCTCACTCATTTCTATATTGGATACCTTGATTTTATCCACCTGCTTCCAGCCTATTTCGCACTAGCGCTTTACATTGGTGGCTTGGTGTTGACGAAAGATTACTTTAAAAAAATATGACAGTTAAGACTGTAGACAAAACCAGGAATAGGGTTTTGTCTGCAGTTTTTTTCATCTACACCAGCTGATTGTTCCAGGGATTTTGTGATTGCTGTTTGTTGGGGTCCCAAATATGGTAGGAAAAATTTTTTTATAGTTTTTTCTTAGCTCCCTTATAGTGATAGCGTACGGTGCATAAAGGTATCTTTCAACTTGAACGGCACCCTTATAGAGGAGAATTCCATTGCATAAGGGTCTCTTTCGCTTCAAACGATGCCTTTTGTTAATAAACCCTCTCACAAAAGGGAATAATATTACACACTGACTATAATTAAATGATTTTCTTTAAATTCCCCCTTGTAAAAGTCCCTAAAAACGAATATTATATTTATTGTGTTTAAAAATCGTTCGTATTTTTGGAGGAACTCATGTTTAAATTAAAAGAGAACAACACGAATGTAAAAACAGAAATGATGGCTGGTATAACGACTTTCTTCACGATGGTCTATATCGTGGTCGTCAATCCTATCATCCTCGCCGATGCCGGTGTTCCTTTCGAGCAGGTATTTACAGCGACAATCATCGCTGCGGTGATCGGTACGCTTTGGATGGCCTTATTTGCTAATTATCCTATCGCGATTGCTCCGGGTATGGGGCTTAACGCTTACTTTGCTTACTCTGTTGTTGGCAATCATCAAAACATTTCTTATGAGACTGCATTCGCCGCAGTTTTTATCGCAGGTTTGATATTCGTCATCTTGTCCCTTACTCCGTTTCGTGAAAAATTGATTGAGGCGATCCCGGCCAACTTGAAGCATGGAATCACAGCCGGAATCGGCCTATTCATTGCTTTTATCGGTTTGCGTCTGACAGGAATCATCACAAGCCATCCTTCGAACTTGGTTGGACTTGGTGACTTGCATTCTCCATCTGCTATGCTTGCTCTAGCTGGTCTTGCAATTACGCTCATATTAATGGTTTTAAAGGTTAATGGCGCTTTGTTCCTTGGAATGGTCGTTACAGCGATCATCGCCTTTTTTACTGGCCAACTCGAATTCAATCAAGGTTTTATGTCGATGCCTTCTCTTCCAGAAGGGATGATTGTCCTGAATCCTTGGACAGCCTTGATGGATGTTATTCAGAACAGTTTATACGCTGTAGTGTTTTCTTTTATCCTTGTGACCATTTTTGATACTACCGGCACAATGATCGGTGTTGCGCACCAGGCTGGATTGATGAAAGGGAATACGATGCCCCGTGCCAGGGAAGCTCTGCTTTCCGACTCAATCGCCACTGCTGCTGGTGCCATGTTCGGTACAAGCCCGACGACAGCTTACATTGAATCATCATCAGGTGTTGCAGCAGGAGGACGTACCGGGCTAACCTCACTGACGGTAGCTGGCCTGTTCATTGTCGCTGCTTTCTTCGGCCCTCTTGTAAGTGCGGTTTCTGGATTGTCAGCTATTACTGCTCCTGCATTGATCATTGTTGGAAGCCTGATGATGGGAAGCATCTCTCAAATCAGCTGGGATGAACTAGATGAAGCCTTCCCTGCTTTCCTGATCATCCTGAGCATGCCGCTTACTTCAAGCATTGCAACAGGGATCGCTCTTGGCTTCATTTCTTATCCTTTACTAAAGGTTGTAAAAGGACAATGGCGTGAAGTCCACCCGCTTCTCTATGTATTCGCTGTGCTGTTCTTCTACCAGCTAGCATTCCTGCCTCACTAAAATATTTAACCCAAACAGAACCTGCCAAATGGAAGGTTCTGTTTTTTTTCTCCCTGGTGGTTCATCCCTGAATATTACGCTTATATTCGAGTTCTAACGCTTGTCTTTCCACATAAAAATAATGGGAGAAGGGACAAGGCAGGTGATCTCGGATGATGGGTAAAATTCTTGCTGTACTTGTGGGAAGCATATTGCTTGGAGTAGGAGTGAATGGATTTCTGGTCCCTCACCATCTCCTGGACGGCGGCATGATTGGAATAGGGTTGATCATTCATTACTTTTACGGATTTCCTACAGGTCTTACGATGATCTTCCTGAGTATCCCTCTTTACGTTTTGGCATGGATATTGGAACGGAAATACTTTTTTCACAGCCTGAATGGTTTATTGGTCTCAAGCTTTTTCATAGATTTATTCGCACCTGTTGAAAAAGGAATCCACCTGGGCATTCTCCCAAGCTCAATCCTGGGAGGGATATTGGTCGGATGTGGAATCGGCTTGATGCTGCGCTATGAAACGAGTACTGGCGGGATGGATTTATTAGCCCAGCTGATTCATAAATTTTTTCCAGTTAACGTTGGAATCTTGATTTTCCTCATAGACGGAATCGTGGTTTTATCGGGATTGAAGATCATTGGAATGGAAAAATTCATCTATTCTCTGCTTACGATCACATGTGTGGGATTGATGACATCATTGTGTGTGATAAAAAAGGATATTGTGCATTGATTTTTTTTGGAATGCAAAAGCCAGCCAAAGTTTCCTTGGCTGGCTTTTACTATTTCTTAATTTTCATGCGCAGGTTCTTGTTGTCTGCCTGGCAGTGCTTGTGCTTTTCTAATTAAGCTTCTGCTTCGATTTTTTGATTCATATCTGTATAGACGGATGAATCGATTTCTTTTGTGATTCTGCTTGTCAGGATACCAGATGTCATCGAGCCGCTTACATTCACTGCGGTACGTCCCATATCAATCAATGGTTCGATTGAAATCAGCAAACCAGCAAGTGCTACCGGCAGATTCAATGCTGATAGAACAAGAAGAGCTGCGAATGTTGCGCCGCCTCCGACTCCAGCAACTCCGAAGGAACTGATGGCTACGATTGCGATGACGGTTGCGATGAATGACGGTGTCAATGGGTCTATACCAACCGACGGTGCAATCATGACTGCCAGCATGGCAGGATAAATACCCGCACAGCCGTTTTGTCCGATCGATAGTCCAAAGGAGCCCGCAAAGTTCGCAATCCCTTCAGGTACTCCTAAAGAACGTTGTGTTTTGATATTCAACGGCAATGCCCCCGCACTTGTTCTTGAAGTGAAAGCAAACGCAAGCACTGGGAATGCTTTCTTCACATAAGTGACTGGATTCAGTCCGGCAATGGTCAGTAATATCAAGTGGATGATGAACATGATTCCAAGCGCAATGTAAGAGGCGACTACGAACTTGCCTAATTTCAGGATCGCATCGAAATCACTTAAAGCTACTGTCTTCGTCATGATCGCTAGAACACCGTATGGAGTCAGCCTCAGGATCAACGTAACAACCCTCATGATGACGGCATAGAAAGCATCCACAATCTTGGCAAAAAGCTCTGCCTGATCAGGTGATTTTCTTCTGACTCCCAGGAAAGCGATACCCAGGAACGCTGCAAAAATTACCACTGAGATGGTTGAAGTTGGCCTTGCCCCAGTGAAATCAAGGAATGGATTGGCTGGCAGGAGGTCCAGAATTTGCTGAGGCATTGTACGCCCTTCGATTCCTCCATACGTTTCCTCAAGCTTCGCTGCACGTGCCTGTTCTGCCTCACCCTGAGTGATTTGTACTGCTTCAAGGTCGAAACCAACAGCCGTGGCAATCCCTACAGCTGCCGCTACAGCGGTCGTACCGACCAGCAGGCCAAGAATCAATGTAGAAATTTTCCCGATGTTATTCGTCAGCTTTAACTTCGTGAAAGCTGCCAAAATGGATATAAATACGAGCGGCATTACGATCATTTGCAGGAACTTTACATAACCGCTTCCGACAATCGAGAACCAATCAGTACTCTTGGCAAGGACCTCGGAACCTGCTCCATAAATGAATTGCAGTGCGAAGCCGAAGATAATCCCGATTCCGAGTGCAATGAATACTCTTTTAGAAAATGATACATGTTTCTTTTGCAAGTAAAATAAAACAGCAATGATGCCCAGCATGATTGCAATATTTAGAATCACTAATCCAGTGGTCACAGAGTTTCCCTCCTAAGTTATCATTCTCGAATAATATAATACATGTATTCTGATAAGTCAACTCGGAATTAAACTGCTTTGCCCTCCTTCTTTTAGATTTATATATTATATATGTTGCTCTGAATGATTCCATGTCAGTGAAAATTTTATCTTCAATATAAAAAGGTGCCCTTAAGGGACACCCTCATCAAACGATGCTACTTCAAATTCTCAACCAGTTTTTCAATTTCGCTCCTGTTATTTTCAAATCCGATCAATATCTTTTTTTCCTTCATGAAAATGAGCTTCGTGCTTGTAAATATAAATGCAGGTACAATCACAGTACCCGTCACTTCTTTAAGCTTTTTCTCCTGTTCAGGTTCTCCCTGGACATTGATTTCTTCATACTTTACCTGATTCTGCGAAAGAAACTCCTTCGCTTCCTGGCAATCTGTTCACATAGGCCTTGTGAATAGGGTTAACGAGTTATTTGCCACATTGGATTCCTCCCCGCTGTATTATTTTACAAGTAGTATATCGCCTGCCGTCATCGTCAATCCACTATTACGCCTGCAATCTGTTCTCCTTCTATTAACCTGCATGCTGTAACAGAAAAGACGGCATTTCTGCCGCCTTTTGATTTCTCTTGCTTTACGTTCACGCTAAATCAGTCTGGCAGTCTGAAACAGGGAGAGAGATGGTGAAGGTACTTCCTTTTCCAAACTGTGATTTAACCCTTATTTCTCCACCGTGGTCTTGGATGATTTCCTTAACAATAGCAAGCCCCAGGCCTGTTCCTCCAATGGCCCTGCGATCGGAATTATCCACTCGATAAAACTTTTCGAACAGTCTATCGATAGCTTCAGGGGGGATCCCAAGGCCTTCATCCTGGATTTCTATGTTCACCCGACCGTCTTTTTCAAAAACAACCACTCCAACCTTGCCGCCTTCTGGTGAATACTTAATTGCATTATGAATCAGATTTGTCAGTGCCTGCTCTAATTTCCCTGCATCCCCGATGACAATATCATGGCCACCTAGGAACTCTAAGGCTAATTCATGCTTCTCCGACTGGACTTTTTGAAGCTCGATTACCTTCTTGATGATTGGCAGCACGGCCAACTGTTTTTTCTCATATTCCTGTTTTCCTGATTCCATCCGCTGGATATCGAGAAAATCATTGATTAAATCAGTCAATCTTCCTGCTTCATCGTGAATAGTCGATAAATATTTCTTCTGGCGATCGAGTTTTAACTCTCTGTTGAGCATCAATTCGGTAAAGCCAAGAATGCTTGCCAGCGGTGTTCGGAGTTCATGACTAACCGTACTGACAAATTCGGATTTGATCCTGTCTACTTCGAATTCTTTTGTTATATTGCGATGGACGAAAATTGTTCCTAACTTCGTACTTCCATCGAAAAGTCCTTCACAATATACCTTGAAAACCTTACCTTCTTTGTTTCTATAGATGAATTGCACCTCGTTAGATGGATATTTTTCCTGACTGGCAACTTCTGATTTCAGAAAGTTGATGAAATCATCGGCTTCTTCAATCGTATCCTCCAATAGGACAATCCATTCGGTCCACGAACAACCGGTCAAATCTTGAAGCTTCTCCGGACATCCGAATAGCTCACAGAACTTTTTATTGACCTGGAGAATTTCGCCCTCCGTATTGACTAACTGAATACCCTCCTGGATAGTATCCAGAATTTCCTGATTCAAGCGCCTGGCTTCTTCAGATGCTTGATATATATTAATCTTTTCCATCGCAATACCGACATTCTTCGCCATCGCCTCATACTCTTCCATAAGACGGACATCAAATGGTGCATCATAGCGGCTGAAGGCCATAACGGCAATCAGTTTTTTCCCTGATAAAAAAATCGGGATATACAAGTCAAATGAAAGGAGTTTATCAGTATGGAAGCCCTTCTCCTCTTCCACTGCTTGTCTTTTCATGGCGAAAGGCTTTCGCTCCATCTTCAGCCGGTCAATCACTCCACTGAACAGAAGATTTTCCCTGAACTGTTTGACTCCTCCAGATGATATTCCATATGAAGCATATGTTGAGTCTTCGATAAATGCTATGATCCCTTTTTCCGCACCTATGATGGGGCACATATTCAAGACCGCACTTTCCAGAACCTCTTGCTTATCAAGCGAATTAGCCAATTTGTTTATCAGTTCATTCCTGCTGCTCAGCTTCTGCTCATTGGTTTTTACAAACTCAAGAGCCTCCTGAAGCTCCAGCTGTTGTGCATGAAGCTCATCCTGCTGAGCCAATAGCTCTTCGTTTTGCGCCAGCAGATTTTGTTCGTTTTCCTGAATTCCCTCTAGCATACGATTGAAGGCAATCGAGAGTACCCCTAATTCATCATTTCGGTCTTTTTCAACCTCAATAACTGCATCCCTGCCATAGGCAATCTCATTAGCAGCTGATGCAAACCCTGCGAGCGGCCTGGCAATCTCACTGAACATCAGCCTCGTGATTCGCAGCAGGACAATCAGGAAGACAAGCACAAAAGCAACAAAACCGAATTGGACATAGGACTGGATTTTCTTAAGTTCATTAAAATTAGCATCGATTTGGTTATTGATTTCCTTATTATAGTCGTTGATTTCTGCCATGATGGCCTCGATTTTCATTGTTGCCCCATCATTTGCGATCGCTTTGACGGCCTCAATATTCCCTTTTTCATATTCTGCCAGAGTGATAGGCAGAGCTTCTATAAAATAATATTCTCTGAACTCGTCAACCTCACTTAGGAATGCCTGATCTTGATAATCTTCTTCCATTTCTGCAAGCTGCTTCATAGAATTCAAAATTCGCGGTTCTTGCCTAAGTGCCTTTTCCTTCAAACCTTCCATATCATAGGCAAAGTAACCTCGAACATCCATGAAGGCCTGTATAAAAGCTTCCTCCATCTCCTGTACCAGACGTTCTTTTTTCTCAAGCTGGCTATTTTTTGAGGTATATTCTTCATTCAGCTCGTAAAAGGAATACAGCAGGATACCTGCCAGCAACAAGAATGCGCCAATGAAGACCCCCATCAGGAAAATGTAACGTCGGACTATGCTATTTTTATTGAATTGTATTTTTTTCATGAAGGATGTCTCTCACTTTTCCCAGTAATTCAAGCGGGCTGAATGGCTTGGCCATAAAATAATCCGCTCCTGCCGCAATCACTTGTTCCTGTTCTGAAAGCTGGCTTTTCGCTGATAGCATCATAATCGGAACATCGCGATTGATACCCCCCTGCTTGATTTTCAAGATGACTTCAAGACCTGAATATAGCGGCATCATATAATCAAGCACAATCAAATCATATTTACCATCCTGCAATAGGTCCAATGCTTCCTGGCCGTCACAAGCTTCATCCACTTGATAATCTTCATCTTCAAGTGTATCGGTAATCAGCATTCTTAAAATTTCTTCGTCCTCAGCCAGCAAAATTCTCTTCATCAATTGCTCTCCTCGTTCCCTGCTTTTTCAAAAACTTCTTTCATAATATAATAGGATTTTTTCAGCCGTTCATAATATTGCGGTTCTTCCCAACCCTTCCATTCGTAGAAGAACATGCTGTTTATTATGGATTTACTTTCAGGCAGGACCGTAACATCCTCTCCTGTTGAGACCCATGCCGCAGCCACATCGATTCCATCGATGTATTTACTTCCCTTCAGGCCTGTTTTGTAAAGATCGGCGATTATCTCCTTCGTACTTGGATCCTTAACATTCAAAAGCTGCCATGGAATCCGGATTTCTACCGTCTTTTTGTCATTACTTATACTTATATCGGTCAGTGAATCAAAATTTTCATCAGCCGGATTTCCAGTTCCGAATTTCAGTTTGCCTGTTTCATATGACTGGAATGGTACTTTCCTGCCATCTTCAGGAAGGACCATCTCCTTGTTGAGCGCAAGTCGAATCGGATGGAACATGCCATTGTCTTTTTTATCAGCATACTTAACCTCGGGTATCATTTTCAGCGTTTTTCCGTACTGATAGTAGAACAAGTCGTAATAACTGTCGACAAGAACCTTTGACTCGTCTGGTCCTTTAAGTTCTATGATAAAATCAATGCCGAGTTCAGAATCCATTTCCTGACCATCATCCAATTGGAAGTGGTGCTGCCCCTGATCTGGAATGGTATCCAGGAAGAGGTAGCCGGATTGCTCTGACCAGTCAACCGCTTTTTCCAGGTCAAGCCTGAAATAAAGAGATGATTCATCTGAGGTTGTAAACAGCCGCTTGATTGACCCAGTATTCGAATCACCAAGAGGCTCAACCCCTTTCTTTTCCCAGTCACCTTTTCTTCCATCCACAATCATAGGCAGGCTTTTTTTGCCCGGCTCGAAGCTTACTAGTCCAAAATTTTGTTCATTCGTTTGGCGATTAGCCCAAAAAGGCCGTCGGTTCGGGTTATCATAATCCATCGTGTTCCATGTCCGTTTGAACCATTCGTCCTGCCATGCGAACACAAGGCCCCCGGCTGCACCCTCGTCAACCATCGAATCGAACATAAAACTGTTCATTTCACCCTGCTGCTGTTCATTCAAGAAGCCCTGATTCATTCCAGAATCATTTTTATGAGTTTGACCTCTTGACGAAGGGACACCAAATTCTGCAATCACGACTGGCATGTCATGGGCTTGGATGAGATCCCTTAAATAACCGGCATAATGGTTCTTTCTACCTTTCTGATCCTTATAATTCTGATAAGCTTCATCAAAATTCAAAAAGTCCGGATAGTAAGGGTAAACATGATACGAGGCAAACATTCCAGCTTTGAACGCTTTGTTTTTTTGTATATGGTTTGGATTCACAGACACCATGTCTTCCGTTTCAAGCGGTTCACTTGGGTGCTCCAGTAAATCGGTCGTCACCCAATTCGTGAAGCTGATACTATGCTGCCACTGGTAGTGCTCTGTTTCGTAGTCAGCAGTAAATTCCATCATTGATGCAAGCCAGTTTTCGAAAGGCTCTGCATTTTCCGTCCTGAAATACGTTCCAGCGAATGGCTCCATTCCATTATTGATAGTGTTCGTGCTCAGGACAGCTCCAGGATCCCACTCTATTCCGATGATGAATCCCAGAACATATTGGGAAATATCATATTCATATTTTCCGGAAGAGTGGCCAGGACTAGGCGGTATTTCTGCGTTTCCATGAACAATATCCACCATTTGCTTCAGCTCGCGCTTGAAATCCTTCACTACTTCATCTGAAAAAGCATTCTGGGTTTCAACAATGATTTCTTCATTCACCCAGGCGCCATGGAACAAATATAAAGGTTCTTTTGCTATCTGATTATATTCATAGAAAGCTTGATAAAATTCAGGAGGGTGTAAAGTGTAAATCCGGATTGCATTGGCATTCATGCTGCCAATCTGCTTGAACCAGCGGAAGTATTCCTCCTTTGTGATGGCCGCTTCACCAGGGAAGGCTCCGGGCTTCCCCATACCGATATTGACGCCTTTTATCAGGATGTCCTCCCATTTTCCATCTTTTTGAATTTGGATGGAATCGGCGGAGTTGCTGCTGTTATACTGTATATCCCCAGCAGCGGCAACTTCAGGGACTGCCACCTCTCCGGAAGATTCATGTAAGCCATTGGATAGGATGTCTTTCATCATCGGTACATACGCTGACCAGTAAAAAGACTGTTTCCCTTCGACGGCTTTTTTCCAGGAAGTTAACCCTTTTGTTTGATAGATATCCGGAACCTCTGCCTCATCTGCATAATCACCGGCAAAATAATAGGTTGAAAATTGGCGGTTTTGGTGATGGATGACAGCAGGAAACTGGTCGGGAATTCCATACTCCGCCAATTCAGCCTGAGCCTCATCCTTGATTGGCAAATGATAGCTTGCCATCACCTCATTCTCATCCAATGGTTCAACAATATCGAACCAGTAGGTATAGCTTGTATCTAGGTCAGAGGTGAATTGGTCCTTGCCATTTCCGGTTAGCTTGAAATCCAACCCTTTACCTGTAAGCTTTGTATGGTCAAGAACTGCTATAAAATCACCTTCATTGACGAATACAAATCCCGATCCGGTAAAATTCCATTCCTTGTTCTGGGATTCATACTGAGTAATGATCCATTGAGGGACTTCATTTCCCTCAAGCTTCGTGAAATAGCGGCCCGTCCAACCACTCCAGCGGACATTAAGCAAATTGGTCATTTCCTTCCTTACCGATTCTTCAGTCGGACTGCCGAAGGTGTTGAATTCTGAGATCAACGTTTTATTCCCCTCTAGCAGCTCTCTTTCTAACACTTTGACATCTTCAAGCTGCAATCCGCCATACAGCTGATCAGACCTTTTGCCGGTTTCATTTTCACCGCGAAACTCTTCTTCGTACACTCCATACAGGTCCGCTAGATAGATAACCTTATATTGGTCAAGATTTTCAGGGAGTGTTTCTCCGGAAAAAGCATCTTGATTCACATGCTTGAATCCGATATAGTCGAAGGCGGCCGAATAATGGGTGCCATCAGATTTTATATACTTTTCATTATTTAAAACCCATGTTAGTCCTTTGTGTTCCCGATAATCCTCATCCGGTACAGTTTTGTCTACAATCAAAATATCCAGTGTTTCTTCCGGCTTCAATTGCCAGAGCCAAAAAGGGCTTGAAAGGACAGATACTGTAAAAAAAACGAAGACCAGGACAAAAACATGTGAGTATTTCTCGAATAGTGATTTCATTGTGATACACCTTTTCTCTTCATTTCGCCCCAGCCGCTTTCGCCCCTGATCATTTGCCAGATTCCCTGACAGCGCCAGAACACGGTGAGCGGACGATACCAGATGGTTTCTGTCAATGAATACAGGAATAGCTTAAGCAAATCGGATATTCTGGGATATTTTCTAAGGCTCCATTCTTCCAGCAAAATCGCAAATGCTGAAAAGATCGATCCATATAAGCAAGACAACAGGAAGATTAATATCGCAAACTCAAGGTAAATTCCCCCGGCAAACAAGGAAATGACGATATAGATATATCCGGAGAGCTCGACGATAGGCCCAAGGAATTCAACAATCCAGAAATAGGGGAAGGAAACGAACCCAATCAGTCCATATTTAGGATTGAATGTCAGCTTTCTGTGAATCCACAAGCTTTCAAAAAGTCCTCTATGCCATCTTCGCCGTTGCCGCTTCAAATATTTCGTGCTTTCCGGAACCTCCGTCCAACATACTGGGTCCGGAACATACACAATACGTTTCTTTTGCCGTGTTTCTTTCAGAAGCCGATGGATCCTGACAACAAGCTCCATATCTTCCCCGACCGTATCAGACCGGTATCCTCCAGCCTGCACCACCCAGTGCTTGGAGAAGACACCAAAGGCACCCGAGATGATCAGCAGCAAATTATGTCTGCTCAGGCCAATCCTTCCCATCAAAAACGCGCGCAAGTATTCTATTACCTGCATGATGACCAGTGGATTCTTGGCTAATCCTATTTTAAGAACTTCTCCATTCCTTATTTCACAGCCATTGGCAATCCGGATGCTTCCACCAGAGGCAATAACTTCTTCGTTTGACTCGATGATCGGCTTCATCACCTTTAAAAACGCATCTCTTTCGAGGACTGAATCACCATCCAGGGAACAAACATATGGATAATGTGAAAAATTCAATCCGGCGTTAAGTGCATCTGCTTTTCCTCCATTATCTTTATCAACCAGGTACAGATTAGGAAGTATTTGAGACTGATAGACTTTTTTTATAGGTTTAGAGCTGACCTGCCTGCGAATCACTTTCTTTATTTCCTTCATATCATACTGTTCAATCAGCACATCCACTGTCATGTCCGATGAACCATCGTTCACTACAATGATCTCAAATACCGGGTAGTTGATACTGAGCAGTGAGCGGATACTGTGGACAATCCCCGCTTCTTCGTTATAGGCAGGCACAATGATGGAAACTGGCTTTGTATAGATATCCTCAGCATAATCGCCAAAAGATTTCTCCCGATCCAGCCTATATTCTTTTCTTAACTGGATGACGGATATTAACATGACAACAGAATAGAAGGTGATGACGATTAGCATATAAATTAAAATGAACCAAGAAAAGTAAACACCGATGTCCTGCAGATTCATGACTGATAGACTCCTTTATTCATCCATTCCCATGCCATGTCTTTCGCAAAGGAATCGCTGCTTGATTCAATGACTTCCTGGAGGATCTTTTTCCCTTCCGGAAAACGGGTGATGGATTGCCCTGCCTGGGAACGGACCCACCATGATGAATCTTGAAGAAGCAACACCAGACCCTGAATGGCTTCATCACATTTCATTTCCCCAGCCAATCTTGCAGATAGCATCCGTTCTTCCCAATTCGGTGAACTCAATAACGGGAGGTAATGATTTGCATTGCTCGTATGGCCAATTGATGCAAGAGCTTTTAAGGCCCTTACCCGCTCCTCGCCATTGCTGTTGGAAAAAATAGATTCAACAAAGTTCAGGTAGCCCAGATTCTTTTTCAATCCAACTAGATCAATGATGGCGAATTTTAATTGAAGCTGACAGGAATGATATCCAAGCATGAATTGTTCCAACCCTTTTTCATCAAGCCTGGATAGGATGTTTCTGTACTCCAGATAAGAAAGGTCTTGATATTCTTCCGTTACTAAACGGTAGATTCCCTTATGCTGAATTTGAGCCAGAAAAGATAATCCCTTTATTTTTTCCTCTTTCGTCACCCTGCTTCGCTTCAGCATGTCTTGAATGTCTTCCTTTAAACTTTCCATCGCAAAGGCTTCGATATGAAAAAGGGCATTCATCCTGGTGCTCCATCTATAACTGGACAAAGCCCTTCGATAATCCCCGCTCAGCCTGCTTTCTGCCAACAAATTGAGGTTCTTCTTTTCTTCCGTTCCTTCGAGGATGTCCGAATAATGGCTTAGCAGTTCTTCCGTTGCCAGCTTTTTCGCTTTCGTATCTGCCTGTAATGATCTCAGGAAATCTCCAGTCAGGATGGAATGAAGGAGCTTGTCATTCATCTGGATTTTATGTTCCTCGACTTTTTTCCGAAGCCGAATCTCCATTGTTTTTCTGGCAATCAGGTAGATTAGCAATAACATAAGGATGCCCATCAGCCACTCAAATACCGTCAGTAAAAACTTGATATCATCGTTTATCATCTAAAACATCCTCTTGATCAGCCTTTGGATTCTTGCCTGCAGTTCCGTTATGCTGAATGGCTTTGTCACATAATCATCTGCGCCAAGCTTCAATGCTCGCGCGATATCATATTCAGACTTCCTTCCAGTAAGCATCAGGACATGGACTCTGCTAGATTGAGGGCTATTTTTAACCTTGTCCAGAACTTCGATACCATCCATGACAGGCATGACACCATCGAGAATGAGAAAATGCTTGCCCTTCTCGGTGAGACGCTCTGATTCAAAGAATTTCTCTCCATTTTCGAAGGATTTGATGTTTAACTCTACTTTTTCTGTATCGATTGTTTGAAGGACCCTGACCAGCAGTGTACGGATAATCGCATCATCATCAATAACTGATACATGCAGAATGTTATTTGCAGACTGATCGGATACATTGGCACCCTGGACTCTTGAGCGTCCTTTTTCCTTTGCTACATATAGTGCTTGGTCGGCCATTTTCAGGATATCCTGGCTTGCTTCGACTGGATTATCTACCATATAGACCCCTGCTGAAAAACTGACATTAAATGCCCTGCCCTGTTCGTCAAACTCAATCGCCTTAAATCGTTCCAATACCCGATTGATGACGTCAATCGCTTCCTGACTTTTGGTCCTTGGGAGCAGGATGACAAATTCCTCTCCACCATATCGGAAGACAATATCGCTGCCTCTAAGGTTTTTTTTCAAAAAGTCAGCAAAGTCTTCCAGCACTTTATCACCGGTTAGGTGGCCATATGTGTCATTTATCTTTTTAAAATAATCGAGGTCCAAAAGAGCGATTGAGAATACACTTTCTGTCCGTTCCAGGTCTTTCAAGTAACGCTCAAGGATATCGAATAGAAACCTTCTATTATAAACCTTCGTCAGTTCATCAATCAGGACTGATTGGTCAAAGATTTGTTTTCTCTGCAATTGTCTTTTGATCCGAACACTGAATTCTTCCATATCAACGGGCTTGCCAATAAAGTCATCAGCTCCTATTTCATATGCCCTCATTCGAGTATGGCGGGTATTTTCAGTACTAAGGATCACTTTAGGAACAAATTGTTTATGATTGTGCTGCTGAATGCTCTCCAAAATCTGAAAACCGTCTATATCAGTAAAGTCGATATCGATGACCAGACAATCTGGTTGAAGATCATAATAAAGTGAGAGTGCTTTCTCTGGGTCTGAACTCGTCATCACCATCCAGCCATTCTCCTCGAGAGCCTCCTTCAAGAGGATCAGCATCGAAACATCTTCACAAACCATTTGTACTACAGGAAGTTCATTATCCGACGGTTCAGCTTTTTTCAGGTCTGTTTCCTTGAAGTGTTCGTACTGGTAACTTAGGCTGACGAGTTCAAACAGAAATTCCCTCAGCTCGCACTTTTGCCATTGTTCCTGTGCTTTCAATTCAAGCTCATCCAGTAGTTTTGAGGCTAGATGATAAAGCCCTCCTAACTGGATTGTACCTGCCGTACCTTTCAATGAGTGCAAAAAGCTATAAACATCTTCGTTTCTGATTACTTCTGAATTATTTAAATCAAACCATTCGGAAATCTGTGCTTTTATCTTTTCGAACAGGAGATTCTGGTATTTTTCGATTGCCAATTTCTACACCTCAATATCAAGTCACAAACATTTGTTTATACTAATTGTAATCTAGCACATAGACGATTATAAATCATCCTTTGATTTGCTAGTAAAACTTTCTTAATTCGAATTCTTTTTTTAAAAGCAAACCATAAGTAAACAAAGTCACCCAGGTTTTTTTAAGTTTAAATCTTAATTAGGAGTTTTCCTGAAAACGCCCAAAGTGTTAGTCAAAAAAGAGCAAAAATTAGAAACGGAAGGCAAATTTTGTGTTAAAGTAAAAGTAATATATTTGAATAATTTGTCTTTTTTCATGAAATTACTCTTTGATGGAGCAGGGTGCTCCTTGTCGACTGGAGATTAAGACTATGGACCAATTTACAGTTCTCGTATTGAATCTGATCTTCATCCTGTTTTCTGCATTTGTGTTCCAATACATCATCGTTAAGAAAATTCCAAGTTTATTTAAGAAGTACTCCAAACTCTTCGTTATCACCCTGGGCGGAATTCAAATCCTGTTTTGCATGTCTTTTACGGTGGTTGGCAGTCCTGATTTCATCTTTGACCTACGTTTGATTCCTGTGGTCCTCGGAGGGTTGTACGGCGGTCCAGTTGTCAGCACGATACTTTTCATCATTGTTGTAGCAGCAAGGATTCCTTTTGGCGGCAACGGGGTATGGATCAACTTTTTTAACATGCTGACGATCAGCGTGTTAACCGTTTATCTGTCCAGTAAGTACAAGTCTTTCCCGCTGACAAAGAAATTACTTACTGTTATGACGGTCGCGCTATCCTATACAATCCTCATTTTCCTGATGAAGGCGACGGTTTTTGATGAACTGTCCAATTTTCAATTCATGCTATTATACGCCCTTACCCTTACCGGCGGAATTCTTATTGTGACTTATTTTATTGAGATCATGATGCAGAACCACCTCCTACATAATGCCGTAATCAAGTCCGATAAGATTGAAGTCGTTTCCCAGCTGGCTGCGAGCGTCAGTCATGAGGTCCGTAATCCGCTAACCGTCACACGAGGTTTTTTGCAAATGCTGAAGGATCCAACCATTGATGAGAAAAAAAGACTGTATTACTTGAATACAGCAATTGATGAACTCGACCGTGCAGAAACAATCATCAAGGATTATCTGAATTTCGCAAAGCCACAATCGAAAATGGCATCATCCATCTTTGTAAAAGAAGAAATTGAGAAAGCACTTGAATTGATTATTCCTTACGCCAACCATTTTTCGGTAAATGTAAAAAAGGATTTAATGGCGGGAATGAAGATTTCTGGTGAAGCTGCCAAGTTCCATCAATGTATACTTAATATCATTAAGAACGGTATTGAAGCCATGCCAAACGGCGGCGACCTTGTAATCAGCTGCCGTGAGATGGCAAATAGCCATGTATCGATAACTATCGAGGATACGGGATGCGGAATGTCTCCACAGCAATTAGCCAAAATCGGCGAACCTTACTTTTCAACGAAAGCCGAAAAAGGCACAGGCCTTGGGATGATGGTCGTCAATAACATCATTCAAGAAATGGGCGGTACGATGGACGTAAAAAGCAAACTGAACGAAGGCACCAAATTTAAGATCACATTGCCGCTTTATGATACAGAAAAACGGGAGATGTAAAATTCTCCCGTTTTTCTATTCCTCTATTAAATTCAAGACTGGAACGTCTCTTTCTACTTCCGGTTCTGATTTTGAATAAATCCTTGCCATTTTGCTCTTCTCGTCAACATGCTGGATAATGATCGGCGTCCCATCATACGTTACATTGATCATTTCTGCTGACTCAACGATTTCTTTTGCCCGGCCTACATTCATTCCTGAGTTCCTCCTTCTTGGTAACAAACATAATTTATGCTTAATCATGTTCTGCTATCCAAAAAAGCATCCTAAATATTAAATCTTGAAGTTAAGGCGAATCACATTCGCTTTTCTTAAAGTGTCATAGATAATTACGATGATTGGACCGATAAAAATACCAGCAAGTCCAAACAGTTTGAGTCCAATATACATGCTGACCAGAGAAGCAAGCGGCGATATCCCAAGGTTTGTTGAATAAATCTTTGGCTCGATCACCCTGCGGACAACAGTGATAACGAGGAATAGAATGATCAATCCTATTCCCAAAAAATGATTATCCTGCAAAATCGCAATGACAGCCCATGGTACCAATACTGACCCGGTTCCGAGAATTGGCAGGATATCCACAATGACAATCAATAATGACAGCAGTCCTGTATAGTTAACACCAAGAATGCTGAGTCCTGCCAAAGCCATCATAAAGGTGACTGCGCTCAGGATTACCTGAGCTTTTAAAAAACCTATGCCTGCCTTGTTTAACTGGCTTCCAACAAGGAAAACCTTTTGCCGGGTTTGCTCCTTTAAATGAGACTCCAGCTTCATTTTCAGATTAGGAAGTTCAAGACTGAACAAGAATAACGCTATAAGATAAACCAGAAATTCAATCATGAATCCTGGTATGGCCGTCAATAAATTGATTGTGCCGGCAATGAATTGCTGTAAGAAAGAATCAAGCGTATTAATATTCGATTCAATCGTCGTCTCGATCTGGTCACTAACTTCCATCGGGAAGTTTTTAGAATAAAATTCCCACTTGCCCATCATAGGCAGGATTGCCGTCTTGTAAATATCCCTGACGAATGTAGGAGTTCGCTCTGATAGGGAAACTGCTTGATGAGCGATCATCGAGACCAGATTATACCCGATTACACCGAGGAAGACCACATAGCTGATAAAAACACCAATCACAGCTTGAAGACGCTTAAATGAAAATCGTTTGATGATCCATTGAACCATTCCTTCGAGCATGACTGCTGTTAACATAGCAAAAATGAGCGGAAGGCTATAAGGAACAAGGAAAAAAATGATTACAGCAATCACTGCAATCGATACCCATTTTTTCCACATATCTGATACTCCCTTTATTAACACTAAATCAATATTAGCTTTAACGTTACTATAAACTATCTTGGACTTTCCCGCTATTTTTATCATCAGGTCACCAGGACGAAATTTCATGGATGCGTCATCCTTTGGCAGGGTATAAAGGTAAAAACGAATGATGAGGAGATCTTATGGACGAACAATACAATCTTTCAAGCGCGGTGAACAATAGATTTTTCGAACAGCCCACTCTTGAATTGGCTTATTCCCTGCTGGGATGCATATTGGTGAAAGAAACAGAAGAAGGGACAGCTGCCGGAATCATCGTCGAAACGGAAGCCTATATTGGGCCGATGGATCAGGCGGCACATAGTTATAATAATCGCCGGACAAAGAGAACGGAGGTCATGTTCCATCAGGCTGGTCTTGCTTACACTTATGTCATGCACACCCATACTCTCTTCAATGTCGTCAGTGGAGAAGAAGGCAATCCGGAAGCTGTGCTGATTCGGGCAATTGAACCACTGGAAGGCCTTGATTTAATGGTTAGGCGACGGGGCATGCCTGAATCCCCCAACCTGACAAATGGTCCCGGTAAGCTGTCCAAAGCGATGGGCATAAAGATGTCAGATTATGGGCATCCCTTAACAGAGAAACCACTTTTCCTCACCCAAGGATTGGTGCCAGACAGCATTTCAGCAGGCAAAAGGATCGGCATCGATAATTCCGGTGAAGCAAAAGACTATCCATGGCGTTTCTGGATCACTGGCAACCGCTATGTTTCCCGCCACCAGAATGCTGATAAAATCATCGTGAATAAAGGGGAATCAAAATGAAAAAAGCCATATTCCTGGACCGGGACGGGGTCCTGAATGAAGTACTGTCCCACCGGGTGAAATTCGTTAATCGACCCGAAGATCTTTATCTGCTTGAAGGAGCAGCAGAAGCAGTCGCGGAATTGAGCAAAGCTGGATATGATATTTTTGTCGTTACAAACCAGGGAGGCGTCGGCCTAGGATTCCTGAAGGAAAAACGCCTCCAGGAAATCCATGACCATATGGTTAAGATGATCAAAGAGCATGGCGGCCATATCAAAGAGGTTGCCTACTGCCCGCATAAACCTAAGGCCGGCTGCGAATGCCGTAAACCAAATGCCGGAATGCTTCTTGATCTGGCAAACAGGCACAATATCGAATTGACAGGAAGTGTCATGGTCGGGGATCATGAGCGCGATATCGAAGCAGGCAAAAAAGCGGGCTGTAAAACAGTGTTCATCGGGAACGAAGAAACAGCGGCGGATCAGCAGGCTCCTTCACTCCAGGCAGCCGTTCCGCTGATTTTAGAGCTCTTGGGATAAGGATATCGTATTATGAATGACCAGTTGATTTTGAGTTATACAAACTGGTATTAACACGAACTTTAGCAATTGAATAAGCATACAAAAATTGAACCAGCCCAGTGAATGAAGTTGTGCTGAAAAATAAGCGGAGAACTTTCTCTTATTTACGAAAAAGTATTGAAAACAGCTTAAATAGACGGATAGATTCCGACTAATCACTCAAAAAACGTAAATTTAGGTGATTTTTCTTTGTTTAACCGGAAAGTCTCCGCTTATATCCCCCCAACTCAGCTCTATTTTGCAGTCTAACCGGAAAATCTCCGCTTATGACACAATGAAGCAGTCCGGTTCACTTGGACTGCTTCTTTGATCGTTAAGTTATTTATTTAGATTTACCAGATGTATTTGTTTACTTCCGCTAGTAATCTGTCCTACGCTGTAGCTATGTTGGCCATGGACCGGCCGAGTTCAAGTGCCTGCCGATTGATTTCCAAAAGAAAGTGCTTTTCCGGTGAAAGCACTTTCTTCAATGCTTCCAAAATGGAGTCATCAGATAGTATGCCTGTTTCCTCCAGGAACGCTCCCAGCAGGATCATATTCGCGACTTTCGAATTGCCAAGCTCGTTCGCTTTGTCGGTTGCATCGATATTTAACACTCTTATATCATTTCTTTCCGATCCTTTTGAAATCAGGGAAGAGTTTACTATTAATAACCCGCCAGCCCTGACCATCGGTTCAAATTTTTCATATGAAGGGTTATTCAGCACGATCGCTGTACTCGGTCTTGAAACAAGCGGTGAACCGACCTGTTCCTCGCTGACCACGACTGCACAGTTGGCCGTACCTCCTCGCTGCTCAGGTCCGTATGAAGGCAGCCATGATACAAACTTTCCTTCCTTCATCCCGGCATAGGCAATCAACTGGCCCATCGACATGACACCCTGCCCGCCAAAGCCGGCAATCAAAATTTCCTCCATCAGCGACCATCCCCCTTCTGTGAATCCTTATACACTCCTAGAGGATAGGCAGGCACCATATTATCCTTAATCCAATCCAGCGATTCATTTGGATCAAGGCCCCAGTTCGTCGGACAGCTGGAAAGGACCTCGACCATAGAGAAACCAAGTCCATGTTTCTGTGTTTCAAATGCCTTGCGGATCGCTTTCTTCGCTTTGATGATATTTGGCACGTCATGTGTTGAAACTCGTTCAATATAGGCTGTTCCGTCCAGGGTTGACAGCATTTCGCTCACGCGGATCGGCAATCCCTGGATGCTCCCATCCCGGCCGAATGGGGTTGTTGCTGTTTTCTGGCCAACCAATGTAGTTGGAGCCATTTGGCCCCCAGTCATGCCATAGATCGCATTATTCACAAAGATGACGGTAATATTTTCACCTCTTGCAGCGGCATGGACAGCCTCAGCTATCCCAATCGATGCAAGATCGCCAGCACCCTGGTAGGTAAAAACAAAACGGTCAGGCAAAACGCGTTTGATGCCTGTTGCTACTGCAGGAGCTCTGCCATGGGCTGCCTGGGTCATATCACAATTGAAATATTCATAGGACAGGACAGAGCACCCGACAGAAGCAACTCCAACTGTATCCTCCAAAATCCCCATTTCTTCGAGCACTTCACCAACCATCCTATGGATGATTCCGTGCGTACAGCCCGGGCAGTAGTGCGTCTGGTTAGCAGTCAATCCAGTTGTTTTCTCAAACACAGTTTTCATTGTCATACCTCGACACCCCCAGCCAGCTTGACAATTTGGTCATATATTTCTTCCTGAGTAGGAACAACCCCGCCAGTGCGCCCAAAGAATGAAACGGGGGTCCGGCCCTCAACGGCAAGCCTGACATCCTCAACCATCTGGCCAGCACTCATCTCGACTGAAAGATAACCTTTTACCCTGTCACGTGTTTCAATGAACGGCTGCTCAGGAAATGGCCACAGCGTAATCGGCCGGATCATCCCGATTTTCAATCCATCTTTTCTCGCTTTATTGATCGCATTCATGGCAATCCTTGCAGCTGTTCCGTAAGCAGTTACGATATAATCGGCATCATCGATTTCAAACGTTTCGTATCTTGCTTCATTTTGTTTGATCAAGGCAAACTTTTTCTGTAAAAGTTCATTCCGCTTTTCAAGCGCATCGGCATTCAATTCAAGGGAGGAGATTATTCTAGGTTTTCCATCGCCGCGGGTACCGGTTGTTGTCCATTCTTTCTGTTCCGGCTCTCTTTCCTTCCATTCTTTGAATTCAACCGGCTCCATCATCTGTCCGAGCATGCCGTCCCCAAGCAGGATGACGGGCGTCCGGTAACGGTCGGCAATATCAAATGCCGCTTCTGTCAGGTCAATGATTTCCTGAAGCGTTGATGGAGCAAGGACAGGTGTATGGTAATCACCATGGCCACCTCCTTTTGTCACCTGGAAATAGTCCGATTGCGCAGGCTGGATATTGCCAAGTCCAGGACCTCCACGGACAACATTCACAATCAGTGCCGGCAGTTCTGCACCAACCAGGTATGAAATCCCTTCCTGCTTCAAGCTGAAACCCGGGCTCGATGATGACGTCATCACGCGTACACCGGTTCCGGCCGCTCCATATACCATATTGATCGCTGCTACTTCACTTTCCGCCTGTAAAAATAACCCGCCAACCTCTGGCAGCCTTCTGGCCATATAGGCAACAAGTTCACTCTGCGGTGTGATCGGATAGCCGAAAAAATACTTGCAGCCCGCATGGACAGCGGCTTCCGCGATAACCTCGTTCCCCTTCATAAGTACTTTCCCCATTGTCAAGTCCCCTTTGCTATACAGATTTCCTTACCTTTTCTGGCCTATAGACAGTGATCACTGAATCTGGACACATTTGCGCGCACTTGCCGCAGCTGATGCAATTTTCCTGGTCTGTCACAACCGCCGGCCGGTAGCCTTTCTCATTCAAGTAATCAGCAAGATAAATGACATTTGTCGGACAAGCATTCACGCACAGCTTACATGATTTGCAAGTTTCCTCGTTAAATACAACTCTCTGCTCCACCGCTTTTACCTCCTTTACATTTCCCATGGCAATTTTAAATACCTTGTCATCACCTTCACCGGGGATTCCGCCTCAATTCCGGCACTTTCAGCTGATAGGTGCTCTGGCACCATCGTTGTCAATAATGGAATCCCCAGTTGATCTGACAACTCCTTGCATAACGCCAGCCCCTTTTCAACGTCTTGAATGGTCGTCTCCGATCCAACATTAGAGTTATTGATGATTCCTGTGATTTTCAGCCTCGAAGCTGCTTCAATTTTTTGCAATGTCTCCACCGCACCCTCCAGAGTACTGACATATGGTCGGTTGGCGTTCAAGATAAACAACACTTCAAGCTTCATATCTTTCCAATCGTTGTAAAATTGCCCTAATGCCGTAGCTCCATCCTTATGTCCGCCAGCATCGACGATCAGCTTATATTCTGGATCGTAAATCACCCTGCCCATATCTCCAGGAACAATCGGTAAATCTGCAGCTGCAAGTCTTTCAGCTGGTGCGATCAGTTCTATTCCGTTTTGATTTAAAATTTCCCTGGCGTCCCTCGCGCGATAATATGGATTCACGATGTCCAAATCTGCAACGGCCGTCATGGCCTTTGTTTTCCTTGCCTCCAAAGCTAGATTGATTGATATCTCGGTTTTACCGCTGCCAAAATGGCCGGTAATGATGGTGATGTCTGCTCCTTGTTTCATCGGTTACCCCCTCTCCGTTGAAAGCGTTTTCATTTTATACCAAATTCATTATATAAATTTCTTCCTATCTTCTCTTTGATAAAAGTCACGTTTTTAATTAAAGTGTTTGAAATCAACTTAAAAAAGGAGCTCCTAGAAAGAACTCCTTTTTTTAAGAATTATATAGCAAAGCTCAGAACCACTTTTTGCGGCATGTCCTGCTCTTCATACACATCTTTTCTCAATCTCTCACAAGAAGGCATCTCATATGAAAAATCTTGTACTGCTTCAGGAATCAACCCATCCGCTTTTAATGCATTAAACACCTTTTGCATCGCATCATCTGTGTCCAGGCAATCTTCAGAACCTTCATATTTAAAACAATCAACGCATGTTTCCACGATATTTGCATCAATCTGTTCCTGTATAAATACTAATTTTGCGCCAGCCATCTTCTCAACTTCACGATTTTCCAATTCAATAATCGTTGTTACGTTCATTATTGGCACCTCCATTTGGATTACACTATCATTATAGTAAGTTAAGATCCAAACAGGGGGGTTTTGCCATTTAGTTCATTTTTTATTCACATATTCTCGTCAAAAATTTGTCAAAAACTCCTTAACAAAGGGATTCCCTATACCCACATAGGGATTTTTCTCCTTGCTTTATTTTTATTCCAAAACGTCGATTTCTACCAAATCCCATGGTGTGATGATCCCGATTGGGCGCTCGGACGCTTTACCATTTTCAGTGATTAATACTGCTTCCAGCTTCTTGTTTTCAAGGTGGTATTTTTCAAAGACATCCTCTATTGAGAAAATATCCGAATTTTTTGCGGCAAACTCTACAAATCTCTTTGAATGAAGATATTCCAAGTCGCGGATTTTTACATCCTCTATCATCCTGCTCTCCTCCAGCAAATTGCCTGCCAGCCACTGGGCAATACAATTTGAAGTCAACAGCCACTTGAACCCATTTTCATCATAGACAGGAAACTGTGAATAAGCCCTCTTCTGGATAATTTTCAAGACATCAACTAAACTTGTATCTTCTTTAAAATAAAACACCGGTCTTGTTGCGATATCCAGTGCATTCTTAGGATCTGATACCTGGCTGGCAATCCTTTCGATCTTCTCCACTACTTTTTCATGTGGTTCAGCTATGTAATAATCAAGAGCAATTTTGTCATGAACAAGTGAATTACGCAGGCGCCCATACATTTTCAAATCATGATAATATTTGCGGATGATTGAATGCCTAGAATAATTGATCCTCAGCAGCTCTGAATATTTATCTGTTGTCGCATTTCTTGAAATCCGTTGCAGCCATGCGTGGATTCGGTTAAAAGCCACTTCGAATCTTTCTGAACGCTTCTCATTTTGGATAACAGCCAATTTTTTCAACTCCATTTTCAACAGTTTCATATAGGGAATTTCTCCTATTATATCGTTAAATACATCGTTCCTGTAAGTGTATCCCTCAAATTCTCGAATTGGATATCGCACACAGCCATCCTCTTCTTTTGACTGCTTCTCTTGTTTCTCCTTCAACTTGTCTTATGTTGGCTTTTCTTTTGACAGCTTTTCTTGTTTTCTCGTTAAATCTGTCTTAAGTTGCTGCTTCTTTTGACAGCTTTTCTTGTTTCCCCCTCAAACCTGTCTTAAGTTGGCTCTTCTTTTGACAGCTTCTCTTGTTTCTCCTTCAAACCTGTCTTAAGTTGCTGCTTCTTTTGACTGCTTTTCTCGTTTTCCTCTCAAACCTGTCTTAAGTTGCCTCTTCTTTTGACTGCTTTTCTCGTTTTCATTTCAAACCTGTCTTAAGTTGCCTCTTCTTTTGACTGCTTTTCTTGTTATCCTCTCAAACCTGTCTTAAGTTGCCTCTTCTTTTGACTACTTCTCTTGTTTCTCCTTCAAACCTGTCTTAATTTGCTGCTTCTTTTGACAGCTTTTCTTGTTATCCTCTCAAACCTGTCTTAAGTTGGCTCAAAATAACTTCCACTAACCTAATAATCAGAAAACAACAAATAGATAAACTTTATGAATTGCAATTGACCTTGCCATGAGTTGCGTGATACTATCTCTAGTATTATTTAAATCTATAATTTTTCCTTGTATATGTTCGAGAATATGGCTCGGACGTTTCTACCATGCTACCGTAAAAGGCGTGACTACAAGGGACTTTGATATTTGCTATTCTTTTTGGCAACTATTTGTCCTTTGTGGTAACTCCGGCAGCATGAACTGCCGGAGTTTTTTTGTTTTCAGCATATTATCAAACAACCAGGAGGACAGCACATATGAAAAACTTTTTCCAGTTCGCTGAACGAAATACAAATTATAAACAGGAAACACTTGCCGGTATCACGACTTTCTTGTCGATGGCGTACATCCTTGTCGTCAACCCTTTAATTCTCAGCCAGGCTGGCATGGATAAGGGAGCTGTTTTTACCGCTACTGCTTTGTCTGCGATTATTGGCTCGCTGCTGATTGGCCTGCTGGCAAACTTCCCAATTGGAATTGCTCCAAGCATGGGTTTGAATTCATTTTTCACTTTCACCGTCTGTATCGGCATGGGAGTAGAGTGGCAAGTCGCCCTTACTGGTGTATTCATCGCGGGTGTCCTGTTCGTCATCCTCAGTCTTTTAAAGATCCGCGAAAAAATCATCAATGTGATTCCCCAGGATCTTAAGCATGCAATCGCTGGGGGCATCGGCTTCTTCGTCGCATTCATCGGTTTGAAAAATGCAGGAATCATCATTGGAAGCGAAGCAACATTCGTCTCAATCGGTAACCTGACATCAGGTCCCGTCCTGCTTGCACTTTTCGGCTTCATCATCAGCGTGATCATGATGGTTCGCGGAATCAGCGGCGGCATCTTCTATGGAATGGTAATTGCCACAATCATAGGAATATTCACTGGCTTGATTGAAAAGCCAACAGCAATCGTCGGATCTGTTCCCGACATTTCACCTACCTTTGGTGTCGTCTTTCATCATCTTGGAGATATTTTCTCTCCTGATGTTCTTGCCGTTATTTTCACATTCTTGTTTGTCGCGTTCTTTGATACTGCCGGAGCACTCATTGCGGTTGCCAGCCAGGCTGGTCTGATGAAGGATAATAAAATTCCAAATGCAGGCCGCGCACTTCTCGCGGACGCAGGGTCTGCTGTTGCCGGTGCTGTACTCGGGACATCCACAACAGCGTCATTCGTTGAATCATCAGCAGGGATTGCTGTCGGCGGGCGAACAGGTTTTACATCTGTAATCATTGCGGCTTGTTTCGGGATTGCGATGCTTTTCTCTCCGATCCTGTCCGTGATTACACCAGAAGTTACCGCTCCGGCTCTCATTATTGTTGGTGCGTTGATGGCAACTGAAATCAGTAAAATCAACTGGAACAATCTTGCTGTGATTATCCCATCATTCGTCACAATCATCATGATGCCGCTCACTTTTAGCGTCGCCACAGGAATCGCCCTTGGCTTCATTCTTTACCCTTTGATGATGCTTGGTATGGGGAAGTTTAAAGAAGTTCATCCCATAATGTATATTCTCGGTTTCTTGTTTGTTGGTTATTTTATGTATGTATAAAACAAGCCCCGTCTCAATTATAAGAGGCGGGGCTTGTTTTTATAACTGTTCTAATTCCAGTACGATTTGTTCACAGATTTCATGTGTTTTCAAAGAATCCCTTGCGGTTAAAAGCGGTGAAGTTTTACTGCCGACAGCCTGCAGGAAATCAAAAACAATTTGTTCAAAGCCGCGCTTATGAAGAGTTGGTTCCCAGTCACTTCCCCCTACCCTTGTTTCAGTCCTGTTTTCCTGCACGAAAAGATCAGAAACATTTAAAGCTGTTCGTTTTTCAGTTGATTGGAATATCTCCACTTTTTCCTCTACAACACCGCTGTCACGGTTCATGATTCCAATTGCTACTCCTGCTTCCGCCTGCAGCTGAATGACCACATGATGCAAAAACATACCATTTTTCTTGCCAGTCACATTGACCCGTTTGATTGGGTACGGAAATAAGAATCTAAGTGTATCGACAACATGGATGAAATCATCATAAATAAAATTCCGTATTTCACCCGGCAGTGCCCGCCTGTTTTTCTGCATGATCACCATATTCGGTTCTTTCAGCTCAGTCAGCTTCTTATAAGCGGGAGCATACCTGCGGTTAAAACCGGTCATTAAGATCAAGCCTTTTTCCTCAGCCAGCTCTGTCAATTCCCTGGCTTTTTCATAATCATAGGCAATGGGCTTGTCGACATACACATGGACACCAGCCAGGAGCAGTTGTTTGACAATTTGATGATGAGATTCTGTTGCACTATGTACAAAAGCTCCCTTGACACCACTTTCAATGAGCACATCCAGACTTGAATGAATATGGGAAAACCTGTACTTTGCAGCAAGATTTTTCAGCTTGTCCTGATCACGCGTGAAAAGATGGAACTCAATATCTCCCTTCTCTGCAAAAACAGGCAAATAGGCTTTTTGTGCAATATCCCCTAAGCCAATGACGCCAATCTTCAACATCTGTATACCCCCTGTAAGTTTGTTATCTCAAGTGTACACAGGAACATGGGCAATAAAAAGAAATCAGCCTTCACATAGGCTGATTCCTTGTTTGTTTACTATTCATTGATCCAGGCAAGTCCGATTGTTCCCTGCCCTGTATGTGTACCCGCAACTGGACTGAATGTAGTCGTTGTAAAAGATATTTCCGGAAAACGCTGTTGAAGTTCTTCCCGCCATTGTTCAGCCAATTCCTTTACGTTTCCATGAATGACACTAGCTTCCTTCACATTGCCTGAAGCCTCTTCAAAAATTTGATACAGGCGTTCTTTGACCTTTTTTTCAGTCCTGATTTTATCAAAAAGGACTACCTTGCCATCATCGAATCTGACAATCAGCTTCAATTTGATCAAGCTTCCGATGATTACCTGTGTGGTAGATAAACGGCCGCCCTTATGCAGCTGCTCTAAACTTCCCGGAGCCATATATAAATTGGCCTTGTCAGGCAGCATACTTAAATAGGAAACGATTTCAGAATATGACTTGCCTTCCTTCTGCAGTTCAACTCCCTTTTCCACCATGCGTCCCAAAGGGTATGAACCTATTTTCGAATCGATGACATCGACCCTGAAATCAACCATGCTTGAAGCTGCTACGGACGATTGGAAAGTTCCCGTGAGAGCGCTGGAAGCATGAATGGCAATCGCATGCTTGTACTGCTCCTTCAGCTTCTGGTAAAGCTCTACAAACTCCCCGATCGCAGGCTGGGATGTTTTCGGAAGGACCTTTGATGCTGCCAGCTTTGGATAGAAATCCTCTGCAGTGATATCTACCCCTTCCAAATAGGATTCCTCACCAAAAATAATACTCAAAGGCACAACGTATATATGGTTATTTTTAATGAATTCTTCAGTAAGTCCAGATGTACTGTCGGTTACCCATGCAATCTCATTTAATGTCGTCATGAATTTCTCCTGTTCTTCGTCAAAAATATCGGTGTATATGCTTACATTTCTCATGATATATGAAGATGCCTTATAAGACTATTAGTAATTTTTAAGAATACGATTTATTTGTTAAAAACAATGAAAAAGTTAATAACATCGACACATGTTTCTGTTTCCTATAAAAGGGAAGAATGGTAACAAACCTGACTGGAGGTAAGTGACTCATGGATCCTTATATCTACGGATTATATTCCCTCGCCTACATGTTTTTATTCCTATGGGGACTAACATTATCCATCAAGTATGGATTCTTCACCTGGCTGAATGTCCTTTTGCTTGTGACATTCGGCTTAATATATGACAACCTTGTCCTTTCGCTGGGGAGTATAATTGGGGAAGGCCCGATTTTAAAAGGCTTAAATGTGATGCGCTACTGGTTTCATGCATTCTTTACGCCATTGTTGATCTTATTTTCCTGGGCGGCGATCAGGAAGACAGGTATTCACTGGCTGAAGGAACGCACAGGACTTCTTGCAGCAGGTATTTTTACTATTGCCATGATAATTGCAGAGCTTATGCAAAATACCATCGGACTTAAGCTTGAACCCGCCAGGAATTACGGTGTACTAAGCTATGAAGCAGCCGGTTCACACGGGCCTCCAATCATGATCATTGGCGTTACCCTTGCCTTATTGCTTGCAGGATTTATCCTCTGGAAAAAGCTGCAGTGGAAATGGATGGCTGTCGGAGTCATTTTGATGGGAATAGGAAGCGCCGTGCCGATTCCCTTGGAGAGTGATGCCGCCACGAACGGCTTCGAATTAATTTTATTGATTTCATTATGGGCAACGAAGGCTTTCCTTGAGAAAAAATCAGAACAGGCCGCATGATAAGGCCTGTCCTGATTTAAAATAACCCCTTCACTTCCTGTGCGGACAACTGCTTTCCCGCTGAAACAACTTTCTCATCAATAACCAACGCCGGAGTACTTTTCACCTTATACTTTTCGATCTCCATACTGTCTACCACCATTTCCACTACCGCCGCGACACCAGCTTCCATCACAGCAGCATTAATACTCTCTTCAAGGTTTTTGCACTTTTCACAGCCCGGACCCAGCACTTTAATGATCATAAGCCTCGTTCTCCTTTCACTTTTAGGCATATTTCATTATCTATATATCTTGAATTTACCCAGATTCAAGGAATAACAGTCTTTTTTTTACAGCTTTTCTGGTGATTGATGCCAAGCTGTCACGATTCTGCCGTTTTCTTGACAGCTTTTCCAGAGAATGGACCAAAGCAGGCACGATACCGGTGTTTTCTTGACAACTTAACTCCTGATTGGCTCAAAGCTGTCACG
>NZ_JBGCUB010000003.1:0-497172 GCF_053543455.1 Mesobacillus sp. LC4 | reverse complement strand
AAGAGTTGTTAAAAAAATGTTCTATCCCTCATACGATTGTTCGTGCCACTCAGTTCCACAACTTTGTCGAAAATTTATTTATATCCAAACCACACTTTAAAAGATATATTGTCCCTGGAAACTTTAAATTTCAAAGTGTTGATGTGGGTGAATTTTCCAGTCATCTAATAGGTTTAGTGGAAAAAGATCCACAAGGAAGAGCGGAGGACTTTGGTGGACCAGATATTATGACATTAAAAGAAATGGCTGAACTGAAAATCAAAAAAAATAATGAACCAAATAAAGTTTTGAGTATTTCTTTTCCAGGGAAACTATACAAATCTATCTCCGAGGGTAAAAATACAAATTCTTTGCGGAAAATGGGGGAAATCACATTCGGGGAATATCTAAGTAATAAGCTACAATGATGTATTGTAAGCTTAGACTTTCTGAGAGGACCTTCTTTTGTTTCTATATATTTTTTATTGATTTACTTATTTAAACGAAGAAGGTTTACTTATATAGGAAGAAAGGGAAAAGTAGGCTACATTAATTTGGATGGTGAAAATATGACTCTTAATTGGGGAAG
The DNA here is from genome assembly GCF_053543455.1 of Mesobacillus sp. LC4. Taxonomy (NCBI): domain Bacteria; kingdom Bacillati; phylum Bacillota; class Bacilli; order Caryophanales; family Bacillaceae; genus Mesobacillus; species Mesobacillus sp. LC4. The sequence goes on along the minus strand of NZ_JBGCUB010000003.1, from coordinate 496,604 downwards.
GGTCCTTCTTGTCGTAATGATGCTTATTCAGATTAGCATTCTTATTTATACTGCCTACAAGTATCCCGTGTATAAAGCAGTTTTGTGGTTTGCAGCCATAGTTTCTTTTCTAATATACGGAGGGATTATCCTAATGATTATACTTGCTAACCTGAATTTACTGTAAATCCTCCTTCAATTTGCGCGTTAATAAGATTTTCAAGGTAGAATTGCGCCATGCTTTGTGAAACATTACACTTAAACATATGGGTGCTTTAGTTAAATAACATAACACAAAAAGGCTTAGAGTAGAAAATCACTCTGAGCCTTTTTTCCGTGAAATATACTGCTATTTGCCTTGCGATTAGCACTGTGATTTAACGTATTGCACCTCACAAGTAAACCCGTTAGTATTTTGTACGGTTTTTCTTATATTATTGTAAGATATTTGAGTTTATCGCGTCTTATATGTAAGGAGGTGAGATGGTGACACAGCTTGAGGATATTTATAATAAATACTTTAAAGATGTATTTTTATATGTGTATAGTTTGTCTGGCGATAAGCATATCGCTGAAGATATCACTTCGGAAACTTTTATGAAGGCATTAACATCGCTAGACAGTTTCAGAGGGAATAGTGATATCCGTGTTTGGTTATGCCAAATTGCCAAAAACAGTTATTACTCTTATTTGCGTAAGAATAAAAGCTTGGTGGATCTTGAGTCGGTTCCAGAATCAGCTAGTGGAGACAATGTAGAACAAGAAATAGCCATTTCAGAAGCGTCTATGAAAGTACATGAAGTTATCCAGAATTTGAAAGAGCCATACAAAAAGGTTTTTACTCTCCGTGCATTTGGAGAACTGTCATTTAAGCAAATTGGCAAATTGTTTGGAAAAAGTGAAAACTGGGCTTGTGTTACTTATCACCGTGCTAGAGAAAAAATTAAAGCGCGATCGGAGGATTATCGATGAAAATTAGCTGTAATATGATTAGAGATATACTGCCGTTATATGTCGAGGATATGGCAAGTCAAGATACTAGAGATCTAGTTGAAGAACATATAGCTTCTTGTGAGAACTGTAAAAAACGACTTAAAGAAATGAGGACTTTTGAAGAACCGCCAGTAGATACCGATATAGCTCCCTTAAGAAACATACAAAATACATTGCGGAAGAAAAAGCTGCAAACGATTATTCTTTCAGTCATGGTAACATTGGTTTTTGCAGTGGTTACAATCGCTTATCTGACAACCCCAGCATACATCTCTTATAATGAAAATGCGGTTTCAATTATTGAAAAGGATGACGGAACTGTACTTTTGAATTTTAGTGAAGAAGTCTCTGGATATAATGTAAATCAATATCCAGCAGCAGACAATTCAGGTTATGTCTATGATATAACTACATGGGAAACGATGTGGCAACAGAAAATAATCAAAAACAACCTGGAAAATACGGTCTTAAACCCGAATGGGGAAACGGTCGCTTCGATCTACTATTACAATACCGATGGAAGTGAAAATACTTTAATTTATGGAAAACCAATAACGGATGGTTCTGTCATGACGTTACCTCGGCTTGTTTTAAGCTACTATATGTTGTTTGCTATAGGATTTTTACTTATTTGTGGAATTGGATTGGTCATATTCCGTAAGAACGAAAAAATAAGAAATGGACTAGAAAAAATGATTCTATTGCCTATCTCGTACCTGTTTGCTCACTTACTTTTAAAAGGTCTTCACTCAGCCACTTACCTTGCTGGACGAGACCTTTATGTAATATTACTTGTCACAATTCCTTTATATTTTGCGTTGTTAGCTGGAAGGAATATATTAAAAAAAATATCAATCAAGAATCCGAAAAGCACTTTATAATAGTTGTTGCATTCACTGGTTTATAATAGGAAGTTGCAGAAGATGGACTCATTATTTCTGATTAATGAGTCCATCTTCAACATACGGGTGCGTTACTTGAACAAAGAATACAAAGAAAGGAGCTAGGATTTCAGATCCAGCTCCTTCTTTATTGCTAAATAGTATGCGATTTTGTTTGGTCATTCATATGTGAAACGCGTTGTTATTTACTATGCTTTTATCTTTCAAAAGGGAACCCGATAGATAAGCCTTGTAGGTGGGGGTTGTATAACCAGTAAGGAACACAAGAACCGTCCCCATGTCCCTCATTAAAAGGGCTTCTCCTGATAAAAATAATTTGGCTTTAGGATTTCGTTTTCATATGATTTATGGAAGATATGCGTCGTAGCAGGGGATACTGGCGGAATCAGCCATGTCCAGTCTCCTGTCAGGTTCCTTCCAGCTCCCTTTTCCTTTTCTTCGAAAACCTTAAATTGCATTCCCGCAGTATGGTGATCGACAATTGCCACTCTGTCTTCATTAAATGAATAGAGCACACTGCTATTAAGTTCAATAAGGGCCCGATCTTTCCATAAGGAAGCATTTTTCTTCATATTCAGCCCCATTCGATCTGCGATTCTTGGTAAAAGGTTGTAGCGGTTTTCATCTGCCAGATTTCGCGCCCCTATTTCTGTTCCCATATACCAGCCGTTGAATGGGGCAGCTGTATATTCAATTCCGCCAATTTCAAGCTTCATATCGGATATGAACGGAACGGCATACCATTTCAAGCCTAAATCCTCGAACCATTCAAATTCCTCATGGCGCAACGGGACCTCAAGCACTAAGCTCTCGGGTATGGGGTAGTATTTTGGCGGATTGCCGTCGACTTGAATAACCAATGGCAGGATATCAAAATCTGTTCCAGCGCCTTCCCAGCCTAGTTGTTCACACACTTTTGTAAAATCAATAGAGCTTGAATCACCGATGATACCAGTTTCCGTTTCATAACCAGCATACCGTACAAGCTGATGGTTCCAGATCCGAGCAGAATCCTTCTCGTTCTTTTTTGGCTTTAAAATGGTGATTGTCGGCCTGATCCGCCCCTGATTCGTTGCATATTCTATATGATGGAACAGGGCGTGCTTTATTTCGTCTTCCTGTTGCAGACCTCGACCGTCAAATACAGTCAAAGTATCCCAAAAAAGACGGCCGATGCAGCGGTTGCTATTCCTCCACGCCATTTTCGCCCCATGTTCTAGTTCTTCAAAAGTATGTTCATAAGTCCCGGTTTGAGAAATTTCCTGCTTAATGAAATGAATTCTTCTTTCTACTTCCTGTTCCGATTTTTGCAGTTCTCCATAACAGTTCACTATAAATCTTTCCGCTTCAATGACCAACTGATTAACCAAGCTTGAATCCTCCTGTTACTGATGTCGTCATTATTTTAACATGAAGGCTGCATTATCAATAAATTGGGGAAGGTTCTCGGCAACAAAACATTATTTTTCCCAAAGAGGGATCTATGAATATCTAGAACTTATATACCTGAAGTATTTGGATTTTTCCGCTGACGAGAAGAAGGGAGTCTGCTCATTTTGGAGAACTATTAGCGATAGGATTCTGAAATTCGAAATTTAAAATGGTTTTCGTGTACTAAATTTTTCAGAGCAGTCTTATCCTAAAGATTATAACCCCCAATGTTTAAAACTGAATCATAAATGGATACACAAGGAGTGGAGGGATGAAGATGAAAATACTGATTATTGGCGGCGATGCAGCAGGTATGAGCGCTGCGATGCAAATGGTACGGAACAGCTCTGGACATGAAATTACTGTATTGGAAAAGGGAGGCGTGTATTCATATGGACAATGTGGCCTGCCTTATGTGATCAGCGGGAAGATTGAGTCCACAGATAAGTTAATCGCGCGCACTCAGTCTACTTTTAAAGAGAAGTATGGCATTGATGCACGTGTATTTCATGAGGTCCAGAAGGTGGACATAGAAAATAAAATGGTCAGTGGGATAAACCATAATAATGGTGAGACGTTCAGCCTTCCCTATGACCGCCTTCTGATAGCGACTGGTGTAAGCTCGGTCATTCCGAAGTGGGAGGGTGTGACACTTCCAGGTATTTTCTCACTAAAAACCATCCCTGACGCAAAAGCAATCATGGATTATCTGGATAAAGATATTAAGAATGTGACGGTGATTGGCGGCGGATACATTGGACTTGAAATGGCCGAAAGTTTTGCGGAGCTTGGCAAGAAGGTAACCGTCATTGAGAGAAATGAGCAACTAGCCAAAATATTTGATAGAGACATGGCCGAACTGATCCACGAAGAAGCAGTAAAGCAAAACATTGTGTTGAAAATGGGTGAATCCGTGGAAGCATTCGGCGGAAGTGAACATGTGGAATCTGTGAAAACCGATAAAGGAGAGTATGACACAGATTTGGTGCTGGTCGCTGTAGGTGTGAAGCCCAATACTTCCTTTTTAGAAGGAACAGGAATCAAAACCATTGGAAATGGCGCGATCCAGGTGAATGCCTATATGCAAACAAGTGTGGAGGATATCTACGCGGCTGGAGATTGTGCCACACAATATCACCGGGTAAAAGAGAAGGACGACCATGTCCCATTAGGAACACATGCCAACAAGCAAGGACAAATCGCCGGATTGAACATGGTCGATGTACATAAAACGTTTAAAGGAATTGTCGGCACTTCGATTATTAAGTTTTTCGATCTAACCCTGGGGAGAACAGGGCTATCAGAAAAAGAGGCAAACACGCTGAACATCCCCTGTGGCTCTGTAACCATCACAGCAAGAGATATCGCTGGTTATTATCCGAATGATAAAAAGATGAAGCTGAAACTGGTCTATCATAAAGAGACACATAAGGTTCTTGGCGGTCAAATCATTGGCGGAAATGGCGTCGACAAACGAATCGATGTCCTAGCGACAGCCATATTTCATTCCATGACGACTGAAGAGCTGCTTGATTTAGACCTGGCCTATGCTCCTCCATATAATGGAGTGTGGGATCCTATTCAGCAGGCGGCCAGGAGGGTGGAGTAGAGGGGAATGGCATAAATAAATACTGTCGGCAATTTCGGTTTTAATTGACTTTGCCGACAGTGTATTTAAAATTGGATTTTAATTTTAATCAAATTGCTAACAAGAGGCTTGGAAAACATCCAAGCTTTTTTCCTTTATTTTATATTTTTCTGTTCAACTAAAGCTACTTCTTCTGATGTTCATAACAATAAATCTTGCCATTGAATTTTTGGTTTGATAAGCAATAAGCTTTAACTTTATCTGACACAGGTTTATTGCAGATAGAACAAGTTGGTTGAGTGGTGGTGTTTGAGCCACTTGCCTTCAATGCCTGTTCATGTTCTCGTCTAATTGCAGGGTCTTTTATATCTGCATTTGAAAAGACAGCGTAAATCTCTGAAATCACCCTCTCGCTTAAGAGAGGTTCTTTGTGTTGAATCTTTAATACAGATACTTTTCTATGAACGAATTCTGATAGCTCGATATCATAGACAATGAGTTCGTTAGATGCAATTTTTCGGTAGCCCGGGTCTACATTAAATGTAGAGCGCTTGGTGAAAGATACAATTGATATGAAAAGGTTCTGATACTTTTGATCCACTAAGTAAGCTAGTGCTTTTATATGCCCGTAGTTTTGGACAAATGGATTCATCATTTTGAATTTCCCATTGACTGACCATGTTTTCCTGTCTTTCCCGCCGTATATTGTTCCTTGATAATTTTTTGTTTCAATGACAAAAATGCCGTATGGTGTCAGCACCACATGGTCGATTTGTGAATAACCTGATTTCGCTTTTGGGTTCTTTATGAGGAGGTCACTCAAGTAGCGGCAGTCTTTTGGGAGCTGGTCCAGCTGTATATCAATTTTATACTCGCCAATTTCCCCTTTTCTTACGGCAATCTGTTTTGTAGCGATAGTCTTCGCCTTTACAGATGGTGCCTCTGTCTTCTGCTTCTTCAAGAAATTTAGAAATAATAACATGATTCTCTCTCCTTGCTGTTAAGTATCCTCTCTTATACTTTCGTTCTAATACCTGCTTTATTTAAGTTTTACTTTGATATAATGGAAAAAATAACTAATTTTAATGGTGAGGGGTGATTTGAATGGATTTGAAGCAAATACAAAAAACAATTGACCGGGCTATCAAAAATATTTGGGTAAATAAGATTTCAGTAGACCATAAGTCGTTTTATCTTTTAAAAGAAGATACGTTAAAGAATGCTCTTTACTACCATTTGCGAACGGAGCTTGCTAGTTTATTAGAAAAGCATAATCTAAGGATCTTTACGGAATTTTACCATGGTGGATTTATTGCGGATCTTGCCATTGTAAAATTGAATGACAATCCAGGTAACAATGACCATTTGAAAGATGACATCGAAAATGTTCTGTCAATCATCGAATTGAAATATAAAGCATGCGGTACTATGAAGTTTTTCGAGGACGATGTGCAAAAAATTAAGAACTATTTAGATGCCACACCAATGGCTATTACTCAATACTATTTAGCCTTTATCCATGAAGCGGAATACGAATTCATTGAAGATGACTCCTGGCTGACACTGGAACAACAAGTATGGGCAAGAGATCGATTAACAGAGCTATCAGGGCACTATATTGATGGGGAGATGACCTGGACGGTACTTTCTCATAGTGGAAATGATGAAATGATGAAATAGTTCCAGTGATATGTAAGAGGTAAGGAGTGTTATACAGAACTACTCTTAATTAATAGAGGAGTAAAAGCGTGCTACACAGAATGGGTTTGTATGAAGAATACTTTCAATCAATCATTGAGGCGAAGAAGAAAATAGATGTTCGTTTAAACGATGAAAAATAAGGGGAATTCAAGTTAGCGATCTGATTGAATTTTGTACAATGAAAGAAATGATAGACGGTACATATGGAATATATTCTCCAGAAAAGAAGCAGCGGGGAGCTTTATCGATTACCATCAGATATGAACAATGAAGCAGTGGAAAAATAGTTCCATGCTTTTTTCTAGAAATGGGGACTTACTTAGTGTTTCTTCTGGTTTTATAAGCATAAGATGCGTCCCCTTGATTTCCTGTACAAATTTAACCATCTGTTGAAGGAGTTAAAATATGAAGCTCATTACATGGAATGCTTCTATGCGATTCAGAGATAAAATTGATAGTATATTTCCGCTCAATGCAGATATTTTAGTCATACCGGAATGTGAAGCTCCAGAAAAATGGAGAGGGAAAGATCAACATAAGGATATTCATCAGTTTCTCTGGTTTGGTGACAATCTGAACAAAGGCATTGGAATATTCAATTTAGATGAAGCCCTTAGTATAGAGTTACATCCGTCCTATAATAAGGACTTCCGCTATATTATTCCATTAATTGTTACTGGAAAGCAAAGTTTCCTGCTGTTTGCAGTTTGGTCTCAGCTTACAAAGAGCAGGTTTGATAGTTATATAGGGCAAATATATCTAGCTTTAAAGTATTATGAATGCTTACTTAAGGAGCCTTGTATCATTGCAGGTGATTGGAACAGTAATAAAATATTTGATCATATTAAACGGGTAGGAACCCACTCAGAAGTAGTGGACCTTCTGGAGAAAATGAAAATTAGAAGCGCCTATCATCATTTGCTTAATGAAGAACATGGTCTCGAAATACAGCCAACGCATTATTTTAGGAAGAATAAATCTAGCCCATTTCACATTGATTTTATTTTTGCATCAGAAACAATCCTTAAGCAGATAAGAAATCTCAAAATCGGAACATATGAAGAATGGCTTAATTTAAGTGATCATATGCCTATATCCATGGAACTTAATACTGAATTGGATGATTGAATAAAGATCCGAGTTTCTATTTTTTTATAAGCTTTTTATTTATCAAAATCACAGGGGGAGCCTAAATGCGAACGGAGCTTTGCCCAAAATGCGGCAGCGTGATGATAGAGGATGCTTTTGAGAACATTATTGAACTTAGAGATGGGTCTATACAGATTGAGACGATTTATCCTGCCTGGGTGTGCAGTGATTTCTGCGGTTATTATGAAAAATTAGGGTTTAGGAGTGAATGAACATGTCGCGTTATTTTAAATTTGTGGCAATCAGAAAAGATGAGGAAGATTGGATGTTAAAAGAGCTTCAGGAAGGGCGGGCAAGGTTTGGCTGGAGCAGTGCTGGGTCTGACTTGAGAGTGATTAAGGCGAAATCCTCATCTGCCAGGACTGCGGATGAAAAAATCGTCTGGAGGTACACACAGTTTTTAATCAACCGGCTGACGAAGGGCGACAGACTAATCATTCAGTTAAGCAGACCATTGCGGAAATTTCTCATCGCTGAAGTGACAGGGGAGTATCATTCGACAGACCCTCAAGAGAGTGATTTTAACCATTATATAGAGTGTAAGCTTTTAACAGAGGCATTTATAAACGTGGAGTCCCAGGCGGTTTCACAGTCACTGAGGCACCACCTTTCCAAACGAGGCCATTACTATGAGATTTATGATGACCTGGCCAAGGAGGAACTGGATTGGATCTTGGAAAAATCATTGCAAAGGGATGCCGAATTTTTGCAGGCCAATGAGATTGAGCATACCGCAGAGTACGAGTCAAAGGTGCTAGAAGAAGATGTCATCATGCAAACCTATAAGCGAATTTCGACGAAATGGCCGAGTGCTTATTTTGAGAAATTTGTTGCTGACCTCATTCGTTCGACTTCTGGGTTGGAAGTCAAGAAGCAGGGAGACTCCGGTCAAGGATGGGATCTCACGATGAGGATTCTGGATCCAATCGATGGGTCAATTTTACATGAGGATATTCCAGTCCAATGCAAAAATTATATGGGTGCCGTAAAAACGAAAAGACCGATAGATGATCTGGAAAGGTGTATAAGAAACTCGGGTTCCTCGATTGCCTACCTGTTTATAATCGGAGACCTGACGGAGGAGTTTGAGGTCGAGCTTGAAAGAAGACTAGAGTTATTGAAGGCTGAAAATGAAGACATCAAATGGAGAGTCATTGGCCAGGAACAAATAGCTAAAATGTACTTGAATAGGGTTGGGTCTGGTATATAAGTCCAAGGAGTTAATATATACAGACTAGAGGGAATCTTTTTAATATCATAAAAGGAGGAAGCCAAGTTGAATAAACCCCAAACAAAGTACAAACGTCATGATCGTATTTCGCACAATGTTGATGAGGCATATGATATTGTGTTTGATAAGTGTACTCCTGTTATAAATGGAGTACCTAAAAATGAGGTCCAACTTTTAATGAGATACACAAAGAACGGAATGACTGTCAATAATGCCCCAGCGTTTGATGAAATTGATATGGTGAAAGCGATTGTGAAATTATATAATAGTTCACTAATTACCTCAGAAGCTAAAGAAATACTAAAACAAGGGATTAAATAATCAATCAATCTATAAAATGGAGGACGGTTCTCGCGTTTCAGTAGCATGGTTACTTGAACAGTAGAACCGTCTGTTTTTATGTGTTGTTTCTGATATTCATTGAGTTAAACACGGGTGTTTGTATGTTCCGGATCATTAATCAAAATATTACTCATTTCCACTGCTTGTTCATATTGTTTCATCTGGACAAAATAGCTGTACATGATTTTTCTGTATTTATTGGCATGTGTTACATGATGGTGGGAATGAAAGAATGGCAGGGCTGTTTCTGTTATGTATTGATAATATTTGTTCCATTCATTGTGGATCCGATATGTGATTAGTGTGAATAGGATTTTATATAATTCGTGATTCTCCTTTTTAGAAACAGCAACTGCCGTACAAATGTCTTTCCCTAATTGTTCCTGTGTCAGTCCAGCCTTTTTGCGGTAAAATTTGATGATTTCCCCTTCTAACATGAAATCCACTCCTGGCCCATATCATCCAATTATTTCTAGGAATTACTTTTGTCAGCTTTAAATTATTTCATTATAGCGGGTTGCCATTCACTGCACTATACGAATTATATTTTCGCAAATTAAAACCCTTAATTAGGACTATCCAATTCTTATTATTGGAAATCTAGTAAACCAAAAGCCTTTTATTCAAAGGCTGTTTTCATCTGGTCTGCTTTGTTGCGTGGATAAAGAGCGGTGATTTAACTGCGAAAAAGACGGCAGATAGCAGATAGGGTCGACGAAGAGTAAAATATAAGGGGAAGTTTTCCGGTTATTATTAAAATGGAGTTATTTTAAGCTGAAATAAGCGGAGTTTTTCCGGCTATTCAATTAAAAGTCATCAATTTTCGCGGTTTAAAATTTAATAAGCGGAATTTCTCCGCCTATTTATTTAGAACAAATTTTAATAGGGCAAAAAAAGATAAAATGTTCATGAAAAGAGCATTTAAAAAAGGACCCGATCGGGCAGATGGTTGTGATAGTCTGCTCGAACGGGTATAAGTCATTTTTATAAATCTATAAGGAATCCAAATTTTTAGCTGTGGTCAACTATTCAGCTGGAACACCCACAGCATCATAGGCAGCGGAGGATGTAAAACAAGATAACACCGGAGATCTAGCAGAACATATCAAGGTAACCATCATGTACAATACAAGCAGTGCAGCGAACACAGTGGTTGAAACGACCCTGGCTGAATTAAAAGCACAAACTCCTGATGTGACGGCCATCCCTACCTTTATTGGAAGTAGTGATGATGATCCTAATCTGCAGCCAGACGGAATTCCTGTAGGACAGCAAGAAAAAATCTTCGTTCTATTCGAGTTCGTCGATAATGGAGAAGATCAAAACCAGTTCCAGGGTGATACGCTAAAAGTAGACTGGACATTTGACGCGAAGACAGGCAATTCAACCTACCATGACGATACAGATCCAGATAACAACTAATCTATAAATGTACACAAAATGGGACCTTCCTTTACTGGAGGTCCTGTTTTTTTTAGGAGACGTAGGGACGGTGATGTGCACCCATTCGGGAGTCGAAACCATTGAATTAATTAATGTCTTCTCTAAATTTTGAAGGTTTATTATCTGATTAATAATAAGGAAGCATGGATTTTCGGGACACAAGAACCTGTGAATCCCCAGTTAAAAGGAAGTTCTGGGACGCAAGAACCGCCCTCCTATCCCATTTGTCCCACTTTCATTACCCCAATTTACGACGAGCAATAGCCAACCTTACTATGAATATAGAAAGTATTTTTACTTTTCTATCAATTTAGAATCAGGGGGATGGACATGAAGAGACGGAAGAACTTAATAACTGGGGCTTTGGCAGCTGGTTTGATGATTTCAGCTACTATACCTTTTAATGTTATGGCAGAGAAACCTAGAGTGACAGTTGAAGAAGCTGAGAGAATCCTTAACAGTCTATCGAATGAACAAAGAGAAGCGTTGCAGCAGCTAGAGGTAGGTCCTGGATTTATCATTTCACCTGAAGTGAATACGAAAACTCCTGAACTTGTAGATGTGATCGTCGAGTTCAGCCAGGCACCGGCAAAGGTTGAGGTGAAGAAAGCGGCTTTGAAGGGGAAAAAGCTGGCACTTGGCACTGCGAAGGACAAAGTAGAGCAATCCCACAAGGAATTCAAGGAACATGTAAAAGCCCTGAAGATTAAGAGAAGTGGTACCCTCTATGATCCTAGTTCAATCGAAATTAAACGTGAATACAAAAATGCCTTTAACGGAGTCTCGATGAGTTTGCCGGGAACTGCTGTTGAAGAGCTTCTCCAATCAGGGGCAGTCAAGAGGATCTGGAGCAATGCCCAGGTTCAGCTGGAGTTCCCAAACGGCGAGCAGCAAAAAATTACCCCTAAGATGGCAGATAGCATACCGCAAATTGGGGTGGATAAACTGCATGATGAAGGAATCACGGGCGAGGGCATCAAAGTAGGGGTATTGGATACAGGTCTTGATTATACTCACCCCGATCTAACAGATTCATATAAAGGATACCGCGGGCAGGAGGGTATCGATCCTAAATCAGTCGATCCGTCTTCTGTAAAAGGCTGGGACTTCATTAATAATGATGCGGATCCGATGGAAACAACTTATTCAGATTGGAAAGGTACCAAAAATCCAGAATACAACTATTCAGGAGGAGCTTACTATACATCTCATGGTACACATGTATCAGGGACGATTGCTGCGCAAAAACAAAACAGTGTGGATTATGCGGTAAAAGGGGTTGCGCCTGATGTTGATTTGTATGGATATAAAGTGCTGGGACCATATGGGACCGGACAGACTGATGGCGTGCTGGCTGGAATTGATAAGGCGGTTGCCGATGGAATGGATGTCATCAACCTGTCACTTGGAGCAGGAGTCAACGATCCTTTATATCCAACATCTGTAGCGATTAATAATGCCATGCTTTCTGGAGTCGTTTCAGTCGTAGCTGCAGGAAATGCCGGGCCGAATGAAAAGACATTGGGTTCTCCTGGTACGAGTGCATTCGGCATTACCGTAGGTGCAAGTGACGCTGCTATGTCCATTCCGTCCTTTAAGGGTAGTGCCGGGGATCTGAATTTTGAAAATATGAAACTTCTTGCGAAAAATTTTACCGATAACCTGAAGGATCTGGAAGGAAAATCGTATCCGCTTGTGTTCGCAGGATTGGGCAAGCCAGAGGATTTCAATGGCCAGGATCTGATTGGAAAAATCGCGCTGATTGAACGGGGAGAGCTTACCTTTGAAGCGAAGGTCCAGAATGCGAAAAATGCTGGCGCAATGGCTGTGATCATCTACAACAACGAAGAAGGCGAAATCCCGGTTTATATCGGTGAAAATACGAAATACATTCCTACGTTCCAGTTGTCAAAAGCGGATGGAGAGTATCTTAAGGGAATGATTGATGCATCCATTATGTTCAATCAGCTTTCTTCGATTAAAACAGAGGGGGATTCTCTTGCGGACTTCAGCTCAAGAGGGCCGGTCAACAGCAGCTACGATATCAAGCCGGATCTGGTAGCACCTGGAGTATCTATTTTCTCCACCTATCCTGAGTATATGAACAGCCCGGAGGAAGGCATTGATTTTACCGCAGCCTACGCAAGGTTGAATGGGACCTCGATGGCGACTCCTCATGTTGCTGGGGTTGCAGCATTGATTTTACAAGAACAGCCAGGGATTGACCCGTTCGCAGTGAAAGCAGCCCTGATGAACACGGCAGATGATTTGAAGAGTGATTACTCGGTCTATGAGGTAGGAACCGGTAGGGTGGATGCCTATCAAGCGGTCCATTCGGATGTTGCTTTTAAAGTAGTCGATAAAACAGATCATATTGAAAACGGTGAATATGTAGAAGTAGAGGATCTTACAGGCTCTCTCAGCTTTGGCAACCATTATATCGATGGCGGAGATGTCCAGAATAGCCGCAAGATTAACGTAATGAATAAAGGTACACAAACTAAATCGTTTAAGGCAGAAATCGAGTATCATCAGGCAAGAGAAGGTGTACAGGATGGCCTTGAAAATAAAATAAAGGTGAATGTTCCGGCAACCTTTTCGGTAGCAGCAGGAGAGATGAAAGCGATCGAAGCCGCTATCACCATTCCGCAAGATGCTGAACTAGGGCGTTACGAAGGTTATATTCATTTTACAAATGAAGCAAATCCAGAGGAGAGCTACCAGGTTCCTTTTGCCATTCGTGTGACAGATAAAGGCATAGCATATGCTGAGCCGCTCTCGCCTTCCGTATCGAATGATACACCGTTCCATCAGTACTATGCACCTGGAACGCATTTTGCTTTCAAGTTCAAAAGCCCGATGGAGCGTTTTGACCTGATCGTGAAAGATGCCAAAACAGGGGAGGCAGTTGGCGTGATTGGAAGCTATGACGCAACAAATGCTGTCCCTGATCGAGAGTATCTCATTTTCTTTGGCCATAGAGGACTTGCTTACCCGTTTACAGGGGATAAGAAGCAGCCAATTGCCGATTATATTCACAAGCTGCCTGAGGGTGAATATGTCCTTGATCTGATCAGTACGGATCAAGATGGAAAAACCTATCATTCTGAAAGTGTTGGGGTAGTCGATAATACACCGCCAAAAGTGGAGCTTGATATTGAACCTGGGGTAACAGAAGTGAATGACAGCATGTTGACAGAGGAAGATGGGACCCGTGCTCTCTGGGTACATGGAAAGGTAACCGATACAACGGTCGATTTACTGCAGGAAAGAGGCTTTGATTACACACAGAAGTCGAATACTGTAGGCTATTATGAAAATGGCCTTGCGTTCATCATGGGATTCCTGCGACTTGCCGATAATGGGGATACAAAATTCGGGGTGCTTCCTGAAGAGTATGGGACAAAACCATATCAGCTCGGTTTGATGCCATGGGATATAGCAACCGCTGCCGACAGTTTAGGGTCCCCTAAATACGTCTTTTTAAAAGAGGGTACAGGGTACGCAACAAGCCGATTCAATAAGGAAAGTGCGCAGTTAAATGATGAAATTACAGTGACTCTTGATTTGAATAACGTGAAAAAAATGGTTTCAGGTTCTTTAAATATTGATCTATTTATTGACACGATGGAATTCCAGCATGTAAAAGTAAACGAGGAATTTGAAAAGCTTGCTGCAGAACAAGGTGCGGAAGTGAAGCTTGACGAGCCAGTAGTCGGTAATAACACTGTAAAGGTAGGGGCTTCCCTGGAAGGACAGGGATTTGAGGGAATCAGCGGCGATACCCCATTCCTTGACGTCACATTCAAACTTATTGATGATACATTCAGCAGTAAAAGTCTGGGAGTCCGCTTGAAGGAATTAACTTACCAGGAGCAAGGCAAGGCAGAATTAACAAAAATCCCGGCTTACGGCTTAACAAGCTTCAAAGTTATTTCCAAGCATTCCAGACTGAGTGGAAACATATCCCCAGAAGCATTCCTGACAGAAGGCGGCTGGATCGACCGTAAGTATGACTTAACAAAGCTGAACCTAAAGGTTTATGCAAAAGGAAAGGATGGCAGCATTTATCCTGCCAACTTAGATGATCGCGGATTATACGAAGTGATTGTTCCAGCTGGTGTTTCCTATACGATTTTCACGGAAATTCCAGGTCATTTAACACAGGTGAAGAACGTCATGGGCGGTATTCAAGTGAATGACGAATACCGTGGGATTTACTGGAGGGACAATCCGGGAAAGAATCTCGCTGGTGATGTGACAGGAGACCAAATCATTGATATCCGTGATCTCAAAGAGGTTGTAAACCATTATGGTGAAAAGAACCCAGACAATGTCAACCTGGATCTCAATCAAGATGGTATGGTTGATGAAACCGATGTGAGGTTCATTGAGAAAAACTTCATGTCCAAAGGCCAGGCAGCAGGAAAAGGTGCGCAGCCAATGGCGACCATCGGAAAAAAGGGATTAAAAGACTTTTTGAATATGATCGGCCTTGAACCAAAGGAATAATTATTTTTAGCAGAAAAAGCGGGAGAAAAGTCTCCTGCTTTTTTGTTATAATGTTAAAAACTATTTTTCATCGAGGTGCCGCATGATAGAGGGGAAAATCATCAAATTTTACAGAGAAAAAGCGAATTTGACACAAGGGGAGCTGTGCAATGAAATATGCTCCGTTACCCATCTTAGTAAGATTGAGAGAGGAATTACCGAATATTCTCCTGAAATAACAGCGCTTCTTGCAAAAAAACTAAACATTAAACTTGAAGATGAAATCATCCGCCATCACCAATCATCACAGAAACTGGATCAATGGCTGGAAGCGATGATCATGCAGCGGGAAAATGATTCAAGGTCCTTAAAAGAGGAGCTCGAAAAAGAACGTTTAATTGGCATGCCGGAGTTTCAGATTTTATTCCGATTGTATTCAGCAAGGTATTATCTATTTGAACATAAATTAGAATTGGCTTATAACATGATACTAAGCTTGCAAAAACAAGACGGGGATCTGTCTCCTCAAAATCAAAATGCATTAAAGCACACTCTAGGGATCTATCATTTTTTAAAAGGACAATTTCGAGATTGTATCGACTGTTTAACTTCCATCAACCCCGAACAATATAGCAATGAAGAATATTTTTATCATTTAGCGCTTGCCTATCATGCAATCCATTCCAATATCACCGCTTACTATTACGGGAAGAAAGCTTTGGCCTTTTTCCAGAGGACATTAAATATCATTCGAATTATTGATACGGAAATGTTACT
Organism: Mesobacillus sp. LC4; assembly: GCF_053543455.1. Taxonomy (NCBI): domain Bacteria; kingdom Bacillati; phylum Bacillota; class Bacilli; order Caryophanales; family Bacillaceae; genus Mesobacillus; species Mesobacillus sp. LC4. Next base: position 480,577 of record NZ_JBGCUB010000003.1, on the reverse strand, counting down.
GATTGTTCAACTGAATGCAAAAGAGCTTCACGATTTTGCCGAGACGAAGGCAAAGTACGAGCAATTGATTAAATTGAGTGAATCTCTTCACTCCAAAGACAGGATCGGAAAGATCTATCATAACCTCGGGTTTGAATGCTACCGTCGGAAAATGTACAAAGAATCTGCCGATTACTATCAAAAAGCAATCGATTTATTGGGAGAGGCATCACCTCATTATCTATCTAGTCTGGATGGCTATATTCATACTTGTCATAGTGGAAGGCTATATTCAGCGGCCACCCTCAGAACGCTCGCCGAAAAAGGCCTGGAGCATGCCAACTCCATGAACTCCCCTGACTGGATGAACTTTCAGCTGCACTTGTATAAACTGACAAAACAAGAAGAGAAATATTTTCAACTGATCGAGGAGAAGGTAATCCCCTATTACAAACAAATCGGATACGTTATCCTCATCGACCATTATGAAAGAAAACTCTTTAAATATTATTTACAAAATGGGAATAAAGAAGAAGCATTAGAACTCGCAAGCACATACATATCTTCGAAAAAGAGTTTTTATGATTATGAATGAGACATGGGAGCAAGGGGACGTACCCCTTGCTCCCTTTTTCGTGATTTATTTTATGAAGCAAAAGGTCCGTCAAAAAAATGTTAAACTTCAAACAAAACTTCATTCTTTTCTCACACTTGCAGAATATGATTAATGATATTTTGAATCATTTATAAAGGAGATTGAAAAAGTGAAAACAGTAAAAACAAAGACAGACCCGATAAAAGCAAATCCGCGACCTCTTATAATTACTACAAACAGATTGATTGAACGGGGTGTTTAAAATGAAAAAATATCTGATCCTATTTATTACTCTATTTTTTATCATTACAGGATGCTCCAATTCAGATTCAGGAGTAAACAAAGAGAAAGAACCTGAATTATTGGAAGTGGACCTTATTACTCCAGAAGATATTCCTGTGGGTGACGAAGTCGTTCTGGCAGCGGAAGTGACACAAGGGGAAGAAAAAGTGGAAGATGCTGATGAAGTCAAATTCGAAGTTCGCAAAGTGGGGGACGAGGATTCGGAAATGATTAAGGCAACTCATCAAGGAAAAGGTATGTATGAAATAAAGAAAACCTTTAAAGAAGATGGGGAGTATATGGTAACGGCCCATGTTACGGCAAGGTCCATGCATAATATGCCAAGTGAAAAATTAACGGTTGGAAATCCTGCTGGAACTGACAGTGAAACAGAACATCAACATGGTGACTCTGCAGACTCCCATGAGAATGGGGAAGGAGCAGAAGGTGACCACCATCATAGTCATGTATCAATTGACCTGGATACTAACCATGATTTTAAAGTGAATCAGAAAGTGAATCTATCAGCTCAAATTAAAAACGAAAATCAGCCTTTAACAGACGCAGCAGTCCGATTCGAGATTTGGCATGGCGAGGATTCCGTCCATGAATTTATCGAAGCGGCTGAAATAGAAAATGGTGTCTATATTTATGAGAAAGTATTCCCGAAATCAGGAACGTATCATATAAAGGTTCATGTTGAAAAGGGAGACATTCACGACCATAAAGAGGAAACCATTACAGTGAATTAGTGAGCAGCAAACAACTGTTAAAAAGATAAGTAAAGAGCGTTGATCCAAAAATGAAGGATTAACGCTCTTTTTGTTGAACTTAACTAACAATCATGCTCCATTCTTGTCATATATTGAACTTTTTAGTTATATCAGCAAGTTAAACAGGTGCTTATCTATAAAAAGGGGAGTAATAAATGGATCGATTTTATTCATTGTGCCTTCAAGGAGATCTAAATGCAGCATTGGACTATCTAAGTTCTATTCAGCCAAAAACAAAGGATATGGAAGAGATACAGCAGATGTATATGGAAAGGTTTTATTCCAAGGAACCAGTTGAACCTATTCTGAATGAAGATAAATGGATTAAGGATGTACTGGCAGCATATCATCAATATTTCCGAACCGTATTAACCAATGCAGATTTAATGCATCATGCTGAGTTAGAACTGAATAATAGATTGAAAATGATTTTAAAAGTTGAGTCCCCAGTCACGAATGATGAAATTGAAAATAAGCTGGCTGCTATTTTTGTTAAAAAGGGATATCATTTCTTGGGCGGAGTTACTCCTCCATTTAGAGGAGCATATATTTGGAAACGGTGTGAATCGATTGATTTTAATGTTGAAATTCCTCATCAATCGGTCACTGTGACTGTACATATGATGTCAGATTTCTTGCTTGAAGGCTGGATGGGATTCGCAACTTTCAACAATAGAACAGTCGGCGGATGGGCAAATGAGGCCGGCTTGTATTGTCATTTCAAACGTTACAAAAACTTAGATCACGACGATTTTCAGGTATCGTATTTAAAACACGAAGCCCAGCATTTATCTGACTACAGATCCTTTCCTGGTTTGAACTCCGCTGAATTAGAATATCGGGCAAAGCTAGTAGAGCTTATTTATACCAAAGATCACTCAATATTAAAGAAATTCCTGAACGATGCAAAAAATGACCCTGATTTTCCCCACCCGTATGCTTCATACAACATTATGAAGGATCTGTCTTATGCAATATTTGAAAAAGATTATGAGTCTAATATAAATGTTTGGTTGGAAGAAGATTATCAAAACATATCTTCCAAAGCCCTGGAGCTTTTTGATAAGAATACAAGTGAACTGAAAACGTCTGCTTGTTGAAAAGGAACAAGGGCATGCCCCCGTGTCACTACGGAATAAGTTATCATGAATTTATGTTCAAGTGGAAAAGTATGAAGAGGTGAGGAAGTGAAAGGATCTGTCATTGAAGAAACAAAAAGTCCCAACGAAGAATTTAGTATGAGAAAGGCTATGCCAATATTTGCAATACTATCACTGGTTTTGGGAGTATTACTAATTGTGTTTATTAAATCAGGGATTGTATCAATAGAAGATTCTTTTTCATTCGCATCCCCTTTTAAACTGTTAGTTAGTAGTCTGATCGCTTCAATTGGTCTGATTTTGTTTGGGGTTGTTTTAACATTAATAACTCCCGCAAAATTTATTGATGAGACAAATAAAACATACCAAAATGAAGGCCTGTTCAACATCATCATCTTTATGTTTTTGGCCGTGTTATTTGAGGAGTTATTGTTTAGAGGTATTATTCAAGGCTATATTTTTTACACCTTCGACCATTACTGGGCTGCGATTATCGGTACAACCGTTCTATTTACTGTTTACCATTTTCAATATTTCAAAAAACCAGTAATGCTGTTCAATTTAGTGGTTCCTGCTTTTGTATTTTGCTGGATTTTCTTTTATTCAAGTAACCTGATCGTCCCAATTGCGACGCACTTTTTAATGAACGTCGGGATGACTTTATTGTTTAAATATAATCTCATAAAGTTAAAGGGGATATGATGATAAGTGGCGGCGTGTTGGAAATTAGGCTCTCTGCTATCTGCCTAGCCAGGAGTAATGGAAGTGGTTCCTGCAAATAAAAAACTTGGCCGTTGAAGCCAAGTCTTAGTAAGTGATAGGCTGGAATTCTTCTTTCAGCAGCCCCATCATAATGGTGTCAAGGAATATAAAGACCGTTATAGAAGAAGTCCAAGGCAGCAGGGTGGTAAGGTCTGAGGGGGGGAGAACGTGGGGACAGTTCTTATGTTTCAAGTAAATTGTATATTTTAGCAGTTTATGAACGCCGGAACCGTCCCTGTGTTTCTAAAAAAGACCGTCTTGAAACGGTCTAATTTTAAACAATCTTAAATCTCTCTTGTTTGTTGTCCGCGTAAAATGGAACTGACAATATGGCGGGAGTCCCACTCGCCTCCAGAAAACTTTATGATCGGGTACTTTTTAGGAAAGAGTTTTTTACAGATTTCATCGGCAGGTTCGCCTTTCTCATGGAGCGTGATGACGTCATGTTGGATGGACAGCAGATAATCGAGCTTGCGGGTTAGAGCAACACGACCATTTTCTACATACCCTGCATGACTGCAAAACATCTCCTCGAAGTCATAGGTAAGTACCCGTTTTATGGAGTCGATGATTTGCGGGATGCTTTCGTCTGTCATCACCACCTTGGTGCGTTCCTGAACAAATAAATCATTGGCCTGTTTCCCTGTTTAAAAAGGCCTTATGGTCATGTGCATGGCCTGGTGTATCGATCGCATCCCAGGTTGCGGTGTTGGAAGTGAAAGTTTCAGGCATCTCTTGAGCGTGGAATGGCTTTCTTCGGCCCCAGAAAAGCTGTCGGTATAAGGGATAATCTGCCTTCAGGCTGCAAGACTGAATAGACTTTTGGTCCAGATATATAGGTTGTTGTGTTGATTTTACGGCATAGGCGGCACAGCCTGTATGGTCTTCATGAAAATGAGTCAGCACGACCTGATGGAAATCCACCTCATCAATGAAGGCCTCAAAATACTTCTTCAAGGATTGTGCTCCAGTATCGATTAAAATGCCATCAACGGCAAAACTATAGACGTTTAAGGAGACACCCTGAAAACGAACTTTTCCATTAATAAATGCGACTCCACTTTTCTCGCCTTTTGATGCACTTTTTTTTAGAAGCAATTTCATCACACCCTCAACGTTAAATCTCCTGTTACGCTAACTATAACTCAAAGGGAGCGAAGGGACGGAACTTTTGCTGCTTTTTCGGGAATTTTTTAAAAGCAAAAGATACATCCATCTGCCTGTCTCATTTTCCAGTTCATTCTTCCATTTCCGAATGGAAATGTGGTCCTGCACTTCTCGCTCTTCGACAACACCGCCTTATTCCTTCTTGCTACTTCCCCACCAGCCTTTCTTCCGAAAGTATAAGGCGATGGATACACCAGTCACAAGCATTAAAACTAGCGCGTAAAGATAGCCGTAATCCCACTTTAACTCTGGAATGACCTCGAAGTTCATGCCATATAAACCCGCTAAAAAAGTCATCGGCAGGAATATGACGCTTACGAGAGTCAATGTCTTCATGATTGTATTGGAGTGATCGGCCTTAAGTGTCATTTGCAAATTAAAAATGCTGTTAAGGCTTTCTTTGAATGTGTCGAGTGCATTAATGATTCGGGCATAGTTATTGTTAAGATTTCGTATGAAAAATCCAGACTCTTCATTAGTGAAAGAAAACTTTTCTGAACTAATGGTTTCCATTACATCTTCCTGTGCCTCCATTGTCTGTCTTAATTCATGCAGGGTCGCTTTCCACCTATATACACTTCTGGCAATATTGTTTTCAAATGGATCTTTAAAAACCTTTTTTTCTAAGCTTTGAATTTCATCTGCAATTTTATCAATCATTTCTAAATCCTGAGAGATGGTTTGGTCAAGAATGTGAAATAGAATCATTCCAACATGAGACATATTTTGGGGAGTTTCAAGGAATGGCTGTTCTAAGTTTTTTACTAAATGAAGGTCTTTTTCAACCTTTGATACTACGTAATTATGGCCAATCAATATTGTGATTTTAACTCGGGTATAATCCTGCTGTATCGCGATTAGTGAAATAATGGCTTCATTTTTAAACACATCAATCTTTGGAATATCACTAAATTCCTGTAATTCTTTCAATGCCAAAGGGTGAATGTCCAAGCTTTTGATAAAGTGTTGAAATTTATCGGCATTCGATGGATGAAAATGGATCCATGCGATATCTTCCCTGGAAGCAGGAAGGGAAAGATCTTCTGTTTTTGTAACGGACTTATTGTTTGATGAGTATATGAGCATCTATATTTGTCTCCTAATATGGATTTACCATTATTTTGTGTTGTTATAGAAATTTTTATTTTCGAACTAGCTTTAGTTTTAAGGCATAAGGGGCAAAAAGACAGTTCTTGTGTCCCGAAGATAGAAGAGGCAGCGGATTAGCCCTGCCTTTTTTAAAAATGGAAAGTATAATTAAAATTGTTATACATTGGTTAAAAAATAGTAGAATATCATAGGTAAGGTGAGGTTGGATCATGGGTTTCCAAAAATGGCTTCGTATTTTACTGCCTGAGCTTCAGTTGTTCGATTATGTACAGGCGATGGGATTCAGAGGCAAGAAGTAGAAGTTGGGTGGACAGGCGCAGGCGATGGTTTATCCGGTTGCATTGAGGACAGAATCGGTAGGTAGGGATCCGCACATGTGCCTTATTCTGCTTGTGGTGTCGGAGAAGTAGTGGAGGATGCAAAGTACGGTATGAAGCAGATGGGCTTGAACCGGTCCAATGATGAGCTGGATACATTTTTACTGAGATTAAGAAGGAACTGAATAGCAGGATTTTGCGCCAGGGAGCATTCGTTGATGAACTGCTGGTCTCATATAAGAAAGCCTTTTTTAAGAGAGAAAGGAAAGGTTCTAAGATCTTGCTGGCAGACCAGCTGGAACACGTCTTAAGTTCGGACAACTTTACAGAGATTACCGTCAAAACTGTCCGAAGTAGCCTCAAGTTCGGCCAACTTTATACAGATTCCGGTTAAAGCTGTCCGAAGTAGCCCAATTTCGAAAAGCTTGGGAACATGGGAACGTATCTTTTGCTCCTTTTTCGTAATTGTTTTGGGAAGCAAAAGGTCTGTCCCTCTGCTTCTCTAATTAAGAAAGCCACACTTCTTTACGAAGTATGGCTTCCTCTCGTCCATTTTTCATTAATGGCTTTCACAGAACAATGTAAGCTGTTATCAAATTTTAAACTGTTTGATCAATGCAGCTAATTCGGCACTGGCCCCATTTAGCTCTATGGCAGATTGGGTTACTGAACCTAACGCACGTACCTGTTCATCAGTAGATGCACTAACCTGTTCAGATGAAGCTGCCGATTGTTCCGCAACGGAGGCGATGCTTTGAATGGACGCTACTACATCGTCTTTTAGCTCATTGATATTCGCTACATCCGCCTTTATTGTATCAATGGATTGAACAATATTTTGAATGGTTTGAGAGATTTCATTAAAAGCAATTTCTGTATGGCTAACTGCTTCGTTTTGCAAATGGGATATCTTAAGGGTTTGTTCCATTTCCTTCACGACGATATTGGTTTCGTTTTCGATGGAGGAAATGGTGATTTTAACTTGTTGTGCCGCTTTTGCCGACTGCTCCGCCAGTTTTCGAACTTCCTCTGCAACAACGGCAAAGCCTCTTCCGCTTTCGCCAGCCCTTGCTGCCTCAATACTTGCATTTAAAGCAAGAAGATTGGTCTGTTCGGAAATTTCCGTTATGGAATGGATAACCTGTTCTATTTCTTGAACTTTTGAAGCCAACTTGTTAATGACATTTCCTACATTCTTAATGACTTCATCACTTTCTCCAGTACTATGCCTAAGGGAATTCATTTGTTCAAGTCCTTGTTGATTTGTTTTCTCCGCTTGTCTCGATAGTCCTGTCATTTGATCCATGCTTTCCTGAACTTTTTCAATTTGAAGTGACAAGCTTACAGTACGATTATTTGCTTCATCAGAATCCTGAGCTTGCTGTGTAGCTCCTGCGGCCACCTCACCAATGGCTTTGGCCACTTCCTCACTTGCAGCGATGGTTTCTTCAGCAACTGCAGTTAAGTTCGAAGCAGAATCATTGACGCTTTCAACCGAATTTTCTACGGATGAAATGAGTGTACGCATATTCTCAACCATCACATTGAAGTGTTCTGTAAGCTGGCCGGTTTCATCCTTAGAATTTGCCTCTACATTAACGGTCAGGTCACCTTTAGCTACCTTCTGGACCTGACTATTCAACAAAGTGATCGGATTGGCTATGCTTCTTGCCAGGAAATAGGTAATGGCGAGGCTAGCAAGAACGGTCAATGAAGCTATGATTAGAATCAAATTTCTTAGCTTTTGTGCACTTGCCAATAATTCGTTGGTTTCATACACCATTCCAATTTTCCAGTTTGTCTGGTCCAGGGTTTGATAAAATAACTGTTTTTCTGTTTTACCTTCCTCATATTTTGTAAAACCTGCATCTTTTTCTTTTAACACTGAGAAATATGGTTTCTTGCTTAAATCCTTGCCCTGTTCTTTCGGATGGACGAGCGCCATTCCATTACTGTCTAATAGTAAGGAGTATCCTTTATATCCTACTGCGGTCTTATTAATCATTTCTGACAAACCCGATAAGCTTAAATCTAATCCTACAACTCCCAGCACTTCCTTCGATACTAGATCTATAACGGGTTTAACAACCGTAACCACGTATTCACCTGAACTGGCATCCAGGTATGGTTCTGTCCAAAGTGCTTTATCCGGTGATTTAAGAGCAGCTGTATACCATGGCCGTCCAGTCGGATCAAAGTCCGTCGGCAAATCAATAACTGGGGTCGTTTTAAATTGTTTTGTTTCAGCCCCAACGTAAATAACAGCTACGTTTTGATTAAGTCCCATAAAATTCTCAAAATCACTGCTTACAATAGGCCAATATGCTTCCAAGCCTGTTTGTTCGTTCTGCTTCACTTCTTTTAAATATTCAACTATCCGATTATCTTTGCTGTAGCGGTCAACCGTGCTGCCATAAAAGTTAAGATAAAGATCAATGTTGCTCTTTAAATCGTCGATTTGAGATTTTGAACTGGTATTTACGTTTGATAGAATTTCTCTTTTCGTTTGAAAATACGTTAGTGCTGAGACTCCTATTAGCGTGATTGCAATTAGCACGCTCATTGTAAGCATAATCTTGGTTTGAATTTTCTTAAACATCCTTTTGCCTCCTAGTCCCTTTTCAAAAACAATTTCTTGTTTATTTATCGGAACAAAAGGAAGAGAATTTATAATTTTACTACTTGTAAAATAATACAGTACTTTCTCACTTGTACTCTAATTGAGAATTTTCTATTTTTATGTTCATATTACGTTTATTTTAAAGCGCTGTTATCTAAAATGGTCATCTTCATTTTTAAGTCTTGTCCTGTTTAACCGACTCATCATTATTTCTTTGTTTTTTATTCTTCCCCGGGAGTTTAAAAAGTCCATTCCTATGCTAAGGTTCCTCCGATTTGAAGGAGTGTTGATCCAAGAAGGATTAACGCTCTTTTTGTTGAACTTAATTAAACACCTAGATAGAAAGGAGTTTGCGATGAAGACGGTTAAAACCAGGCTAGGTCATACAACGAAAGAAGAGATGCAAAAAAATATCAGATTTATAACTATTGCATTTTTTATTATGAGCCTGTTTATGTCAGTGGTAAATTTACAGTCAATCTCCATCCTGCCAAGCTGGCTAAATATATGTAATATCATTCTGCTAATCTGTTCGATTGCGCTATTTGGATACGGTTTATCCCTTTCTAAAAAGTATACATCCTGGATTAAGGGAGGGCTGCAGCTCTTCTTTTTCCTGCTGGTAATAAGCTTTCAACTACTCCTGACGTCAACTGGAATGTATACAATTGGAGTCAGGGAGGGACAAATTATCGAGGAAGTAAACTACTCTCAGTTAACCCTGGTCCTATATGCTGCTAGTGCTGTCATTTATGTTGTTTTGTCTCTATTCATCTCATCCCAAAAATTTAGGGAAATGAATGGTTATAAAGCATATGTGACGGGAACCATTGGAGCCGTGGTTATTATTGCGATCATATTTATTGCGCTCAATTTTATAAGAAATACATACTTCATCCAACCAGATACGGTAAAAGAATCTTATGAGTTTTTCATAGGTTCTGTCCTGGCTCTTTTTCCTGCTACAGTATTGGGGATTAGTATGATCCATGTGAAAAAGCGTGCATGAAGAATGGAGTTTTGCTATCAACAATAGTCTTATAGAGGAGGATGAAATTTGCAAAGCGCCAAAAATTTTAAGCCTGAGTATATTACCATTCTTTTAACAGCAATAGTGAGCGTTGTTCTAGTTTTAACCTTTTTTACAGGACAGACTTCACTTAAGGAAGTGCTTACATATTCTTTGATCATTGTTTTGCTCTCATTTTTAACGAAGGATATTAAAGAAAGATTCACTACGGAAAAAAGGGCTTATAAGTATATTGCTCTGATATTTTTGTTTGCTTACTTATCCCTGATCTAATAGTTCATTTTTGATGCGAAGAGGACCGTATAGGAGGAGTCTCATATGATCACAGAAAGAAATATCCAGTTACCGAATTCAATAGGGTTGAATGTAAAATATTCATCTGTAAAGAAACCCGCAGTCTTGTTTCTTCATTTTAGCGGAGGGACTTTGAATATGTGGGATGGCATTCTGAACATGTTCATTGAGGAGTATCGAGTTATTGCTCCTGATTTCAGGGGGCATGGGAAATCGGATAAGCCACCGACGGGCTATCATATTGATGATTTAGCTCAGGATTTATACCTGCTGCTCCAGGCACTTGATGTCCAGAGCTGTCATATTGTGGGCAGTTCGATGGGGGCTGAGATTGGATTGAGTTTGGCAGCGTCTCATCCTGATATGGTGAAGTCGATTGTTTGTGAAGGTGCTCTTTACAATGAGTTTGGGGAGTATGGAATCTTCAATGGGACTGCGGAGGAGATTGCTGCTGAAAAAGAGAGACAGAGGAAGAAGTTATTGGAGCGAAGAATGCCCGAACACCCATCCCTCGGAGATTACCTGTCTGAAGCGAAGGAGCCGATCGAACGGCTGGGTATCCTGAATGAACATTTCCTGAGCTACCTGAAAAGCACGGCAGAAGAGCTGGATGACGGCACCGTAACCAGTCATTACCGGAATCATGTCAGGATGGAGTACATGGAAAAATACTGGGACCTTCAATTCGAGGAATATTATAAGAAGATTAAATGCCCGGTCCTTTTTATGCCAAGTGAAGAGGAATATGCTGATGAAACAATCAGGAGAAGCCTGGATGCTTTTTCAAAGCTTGTGGATTCGCATGAAATCATCAAAGTGGAAGGTTCCATGCATGCCTACGTTTGGATGCAGCTCCCGGAACAGGCAGGACTCGCAGTGAAGCATTTCTTGGAGCGGGTTGCAAAGCATGAGGATGTGGCTGAGTCTTCTGGTCATCGCTGATTTTCTATTAATCTTAGAAACTGGGTTGCCTGTACATTTGTAGATGGCAGCCCTTTCTTTATGGAATACCATGTTACAATTAGCTGCATAAGATGGAATATTTATTATTGTTGTTGTCTTAGGCTAGCTGTAAAGACAACTACAAAATTTTTAATTTTGCTGGAAAAAATCCCCTGTTTTTTCCAATTCGCTATAAAACCGAAAAAATCGCTATAAAAATGGAATTCTCGCTATAAAACCCGAAAAAGTCGCTATAAAAATGAGAATTCCGCTATAAAAATAAAAAAGTCGCTATAAAAACCAAATGGGGACTGAGGAACGGTGCCCATATACCGGGAAATTGAAATAAGTAGCCTATTTACCGATATAAAATGAGTCATAAACGTTAATTAAAAATATTAAAAGAGGGAGTAAGCTATGTTTTGGTTCTTTATTGTGATATTTTTTGCTGATTTGATATTAGGTTTGATGCAAGCGCCGGGATGGCTAATTATATTGGTCAATCTTGTTATAATTTTAGTTTTTATGTACAGAAGTTTTTATCCGTTTCTTTTTGAGAAGGATCCTGAAAAAATCATGGACTTCATGAAGAAATCAAAACATCCGCAATTTCAATTTCATTATTATTTTTTCAATGATGAGTTGGAGGAAGCGGAGGACAGGATGCATAAGATTAAATCTCCTTTTTATCAAAAGCTGAATCATGTGAACCTGCTTGTAAAAAGGAAGCAGTTTGATGAAGCAGAAGAAATGGCGAGAGGGTTAAAGGACAATATGTATAAATGGTATTCCCTTGCTGGGATTGCGATGGAGCAGGGAGATCGTGAAACATATAGAAAGTACAAAGAAAAAGTGAGGAATCCCTTTTACCGCAGGTTATTGGAATTGGATGAGATGGTCCATGACGGGGAGAAGGAAAAGGTGCTCAATGAATTGGAGACTATGATTCCGAATTTGCGGGGAGCCAAGCTGCTTAGCGTGATTCAGTACAAGCAGGAACTTTTACGGAATGAGGATTAAAAGCAAATACTTAGCATGGGGCGTACCCTGTGCTCTTTGTTTAGGAGACAGCAGAACCATCCGCTGTCTCTTTCACCCTCCTAGCTAACTTCTCTTTTCAGCAAATAACAAAAATAGTGTTGCTAAAGGCCCTAATAAAAGTGAGAGCAAAAACCAATTCAATCCGGTCCGATTCTTTCCTTGTGCAAGTCCAGCATTTATTAACGCCAAGGTGCCCCAACCCACAAAATATTGATTATCCATTATCTTACGCCTCCGGTCCAATAAAAAGTGCAGCTAACGAATTAGCTATCTATATATAACAATTATACTACTAATCATTTAAAATTTGAGAAATGTTGGAAATTAATATGCGGAAAGCTGCTCCTTTCCATTTTTTTAGAATGCATAATCTAGAGACAGAAGAACCGTCCTCTGGGAACAAAATAACGTACAGGAAATTTATGTTAAGATTTATATACAGGGTCCAAGCATCAATGCGTTATTTATAAGGGAGAGGTGCAATATGAAATTTCGTATAACCAATGAGGTAAACGATAGTAATAAAAGCCATGTTAATCAAAAACTTTATGAATATAATTTAAGCCATTTTCCTGAGGATTTAAGAGGAAGATACCGAGAAGTGAATTTCTTTTTACTAGATGAAGATGGGAATGTTCGTGGGGGCATTTTGGGAGAGGTATGTTGGAATTGGCTGGAAATACATACGCTTATGGTCGATGAAGATCTCCGCGGCTCAGGATATGGAACTCAATTGTTAGGAGAAATGGAACAAATCGCCGTAGAGAGCAATTGCGATTTTATAAAGGTGGATACTCTGAGCTTTCAGGCGCTGGATTTTTATCAAAATAACGGGTATACCGTTTACGGCACACTGGATAATGTGGGAAGGGATTTCAAGCATTTCTATTTAAAGAAGGATCTTTTAAGCGGGGAATCATTGTGAAAGTAGTCACGGCACAGTTAAGAGATCTAAACGCGATTGTTCAAGTAGACCGTCAAGTGATAGGGAATACGAGCAGAAAAGATTTTATTGAGAAAGCGATTAAGCAAGGGCGTTGTATTCTAGTGAATGAAAATGAGGATGTTGCTGGATTTTTGATATATGATACTCATTTTTTTGAATGTACGTTTATATCCCTGGTTATTGTATCTCCCGCAAAGAGACGAAAGGGTATTGCGAGTCAATTGATGAATGATCTGGTTCGTATGGCTCCTACTGATAAAATTTTCTCCTCTACAAATCGTTCTAACGAAAGCATGCAGAAAGTATTTGAAGCAAATGGATTTGTCGAGAGTGGTATTGTCGAAAACTTGGATGAAGGTGACCCTGAAATCATCTACTTTAAATCAAAGATTCTATCATAGGGTTTTGGGGGCTAGGGTTCTGTGGTGATCAGAGATGGGGAAGGCAGCAGGATGCCTAGGATTTGGTAAGGCTCAAAATTCTAATGTTTAATAAAAGGAAAAAGCAAAGGATGATTCCTTTGCTTTTACTTTTGGTCGTCAATAGTATTCGATAGGACAATCTTATTGGCCTTCAATGCTTGCTTTAAGGTTGCCTGTGTTGGTGTTTTATGGAAGTTTATTCCTAGTTGGACTGCTGTCTGGGCAATTTCTGGACGGATCCCGCTAATATGTACTTTTACTCCGATTAACTTCAAGATGTCGATAATTTGGAATAACTGGTTTGCTACCATTGTATCAATAATGGAGACGCCTGATAAATCGATAAACAGGTGTGTTAGATGGTAATCTTTGCTTTGCATCAGGACGGATTCTGTAATGTGCTTTGCACGCTGGGTATCGATATCTCCCACAAGCGGCAATACTCCGATAGAATCTGAGAGTGGTATGATCGGGGCGCTCAATTCATTGATCAATTCACTTTGGACAGAAATTCGATCATTGTAATAGTTATAATATTTTTCAGCAAAGGTTTCGATGATTGTATCAAATGTGGAATGGATCAATGTGCTCCAATGCAGGATTTCTGTATCGGAAACCTCCCCTTTATTCTCCATCACGAACAGGTGAACATGCTCCCAGAAAATTCCTCTAAATACCTTGAATTGATGAATGACCTCGTGGAGAGGAGTTCTTGTCTCAACACGATCCATCGCAACGGCTTGAGCCCACGTTTTAATCTCTTGATTCACTTCGTTTTCGCTGGCGACCAGTACACTAGCTACCGTTCTAATAAATAGTCCATTTTGCTCCCTTAATCGGTCCTCAGCTCGATGGTTGTCACAAGAGGAGTATACACTTGTAGGGTCATTTGCTCTCTTGCTTAACCATTTATTGGTTAGAATGGAAGGGTCTTCAGTAATGAAATCATAGAGTTTCTGATTATTAGAATTCATGATTTTCTCCTTAATTTCTGATATCAAAATGGTCATTTCAAGTTAAATATAAAGAATATAATAGATAAAATCAATTTTTTGTATGCTAAGGATTGGGCTTGCATTTATTGGCTGTTATTAGTTTGAGGAAACAGATTTACCATCTTCATAGTGGCTGTGATGGAGAAAAGACGGCTGCCCATTGTGCTAAGGTCTAAACCTTGAAAGCAGGATATTTTCTGTGGAATAAAGAATAAAGAATTGGTATTGAAGCATGGCAAGAGAGAAGTGTCTTTTTATCAAGTGAAGAAGCATAACGTCTAATTTGAAAGGATGGGCATCATGAAGATCGAAGCACTAAAAATGGAGCGACAGGGAGATTTTTTTGAATACTGTAAAAAACATCGAAAGGAACTGGATGATTCCTTTTTGTATGATGAAGATTTGGAGAACTTTAAGGCGGATGCCGAAAATCCTACTTATATTATGAATGACTCAAATGGCCAAATAAAGGGTGCTGCTTCTCTTATTCTGGATGACTACCATCGAAGGGGCAATAGGGCAAGATTCCGGATTTTTCATTGTGAATCACATGATGACCAGGACTATAAAAGACTGTTTGAGGCAGTATTAAAACATACAACGTCATTGGATCATGTATTTCTATTTGTTCCTTTGCTTAACGAGCAATTGAAGGTCGTCATGGAAAAGCTTAATTTTGACGTGGAAAGATATACTTTTCTGCTGGTCAGGGAGGACTTGGAGCCCCGGGAACTGGCTATTCCAAAAGGTTTTGAGATTAAGAGCTTCAGGCCAGGCTTGGATGAGGATGCCTGGTGTCTGGTAAGGAATGCTGCCTTCTCGACGCTGAAGGGAAGTGAAACGGCGATTACACCCGAGATGGTCGCAAAAATGCCGTCAGAGTCTGATTACCTGGATGGCGGTATGATGATTCTCTATGAGAACGACGAGCCAGTTGGAGTGGTGAGAGGGTCGGACGATGAGTATGAAGATTCACCAATCATGAACATAGGACCAGTCGCTGTTTTGCCGGAATACCAGGGGAGAGGATTAGGCAGGGTGCTGTTAAGAGCCGCAATCAAGTTTTCGAAGGAAAAAGGGTACAAAAGATGTGTGCTTTGCGTGAATGGAGACAATGAACAAGCTAAAGCCCTCTACCTGCAGGAAGGGTTCGAACAGACAGAAGGAGTAGTCTGTTATCGATATGAACTTAAGTGAAGCATCGGGATCGCCCCCGGTGTTTCCTCTTTTTTTAGCGTATGGGTAAAAGGGGAAGAGTCACATGTTGAATGTCTAAAAGTATGAGACGGGAGAACAGAAACAGGGTCTCCTTCTTACTTTCTTCTCCTCAGTTTTTCTAAATACAGGGCTATCCCTATGTAGATGCTGAAGAGAAGAACTATGAATAAGGGAGTGGATAGAGAATCCATCGGATCACCTTCTATTTTAAATCGTGTAATGCTGGATGAAAAAATAATAGGAGAACCGCAATAATAGGTGCCGATATAAGGAATGCGGCCAGCGCGTTTTTATAGTGGATCTTAACTATCGTAAAAGTAATGATGTTGAACAATACAGACCACCAAGCGTTCCAGCCATTTTCATAGACAAACAATCCTTTAGCCTCAAATAGATATTCAATCCCAGAGAAATAGGCCACCCAGATCAGCACATACAAAAGTCCTCTTAACCTTTCTTTTGGAAAATACTCCAGGTAAATCATCAAGACGACAGGGACAATGAAAAATGTGAAGGCAATCTCGATCAGCGTGTGATTTAACCAATCCACTGTAACCGCTTTATACCTCCATAGAGTATGTTGATAGAAGATGAAATTATACAATAAATTACAGATAATATAGAACTGGACCGTAGGGTAGTATTCTTTCCACTTATGCCACTTAACGAACTTTTTTGCAAAAATAATATATACCACAATGACTAATAACAAATACATATCTATAACCTCTTATAACTTTTAGTAGAATTCTCTCCAAAAAGAATATTCCTTAGACACGATGGAGACACAAGGGCGGTTCAAGCGTCAAAAAAGTGCGAATGGCTTTTTAATGATCTTCCATGTCTGCTTGAAAAATATCGTAGTATAATGGACAAACAAGGTCTGTTTTCTATTGGGCTACTCGGTACTTAAGGAGTTGAATGAACGATGGACGAAAAAGTGATCAAGTGGGGAATATTAGGGACTGGCGGAATCGCCAGTGCTTTTGCAAGGGATCTAAACTTTGCTGAGAATACGGAAAAGTGTGCTGTTGGTTCACGCACGAAAGAGAGCGCGGAGAAATTTGCGGAGGAGCATGGCGTGACTTGTGCCTATGGGAGCTATGAAGAACTTGTGGCAGATCCGGATGTAGATGCCATTTATATTGCGACGCCTCACCCTTTTCATAAAGAAAATGTATTGGCCTGTCTTCGAGCTGGCAAGGCCGTGCTCTGCGAGAAGCCTTTTACCATCAATAGCGGTGAACTGGAAGAAGTCATTCAGTTTGCCAGAGAACAAAAGCTGTTCTTGATGGAGGCGATGTGGACACGTTTCCTGCCGCCGATTTTAAAAGTAAGAGAATGGATTGACAGCGGGAAAATCGGCGAAGTTCTGTTGGTGAAAGCGGATTTTGGCTTCCGTGCGCCATGGAATCCGGAGGGGAGATTGCTCAATCCGGCCCTAGGAGGAGGAGCCTTGCTAGATGTGGGAATTTATCCTGTCACCTTTGCATCCATGATTTTCGGAACAAAACCAGATAAGATTTTGAGTACAGCTCATATTGGCGAAACAGGAGTGGATGAACAGTTTTCCATCCTAATGTCCTATCCTGATGGAAAGACAGCGACCCTCAATGGTGCGTTTCGCGTCGATTTAACGAATGAAGCTTACATCCTTGGGACAGAGGGTCATATTCGGATTCCTTCATTCCATAGTGCCAAGTCTGCCTTCTTATATAAAAATGGGGAGGAAGCAGAGGCATTCAACGATGACAGACAATCGGCAGGTTATGCTTTTGAGATAGAAGAAGTAGGAAGATGCCTAAATCAGGGGCTTCTAGAAAGCCCTGTCGTTCCCCTGGATGAATCATTGGAAATTATGAAACTGATGGACGAGATACGCGGGCAGTGGGGATTGAAGTATCCAGGTGAGTAATGGGTGTTTCAAATGAAAGCATGAGAAATAACGTTCCTTTTTTCAGGAGCATGGGGACGTACCCTGTGCTTCTTTTTTCATGGGCGCAGCTCCTTTTAAAAGTTGAACAAAGTACAGACAGCTTTTGCGGGATCACCGGCATTGCTGTCTGAAGGCTGCCTAACTTGTGACAGGTTGGGTGCCGAATGAAGAAAAGCTGTCAAAAGAAAGCTCAACTTGTGACAGGTTCGGGTTCAAATGAAGAAAAGCTGTCAAAAGAAAGCTCAACTTGTGACAGGTTCGGGTTCAAATGAAGAAAAGCTGTCAAAAGAAAGCTCAACTTCAGACAGGTTTGGGTTCAAATGAAGAAAAGCTGTCAAAAGAAAGCTCAACTTGCGACAGGTTTGGTGTCAAATGAAGAAAAGCTGTCAAAAGAGAGCCCAACTTCAGACAGGTTGGGTGCCGAATGAAGAAAAGCTGTCAAAAGAAAGCTCAACTTGCGACAGGTTTGGTGCGAAATGAAGGAAAGCTGTCAGAAGAGAGCCCAACTTCAGACAGGTTTGGTGTCAAGTGAAGAAAAGCTGTCAAAAGTAGCCCTGCTCACTTATTCTTCAATGGTTTTTTAATCGAAAGGCAGTTACGTGCTACAACCCACGGTCTTTCATTATTATCCATCATCGTAATATGGTAGAATGGCTTGCAAAGGATTTTACTTTTACATCAGGAGGAATCTAGATTGAGAAAGCTGCCTATTAATGAAAATGGATTGAATGCTTCTGAGCTTGTTTTTGGCTGCATGGGGCTGGGAGGAAGCTGGGATGCTCAGCCGATTGAGCAGGAACATGTCAAGCAGGCGCATGAAGCGGTAGAAGCGGCGCTGGCTTCGGGAATCAATATGTTTGATCATGCTGATATTTATACATTGGGGAAAGCGGAGAAAGTTTTTGGACAGGTGCTAAAAGAAAAGCCGGGACTTCGCGATGAAATCATCATCCAGTCGAAGTGCGGCATCCGTTTCGGTAATCAGGAAGCGGGACTGCCAACAAGATACGATTTTTCCAAATCATATATTCTTGATAGTGTGGATGGCATCCTTTCAAGGCTTGGAATTGAGCACCTGGACATCCTGTTGCTGCACCGCCCTGATCCATTGATGGATCCAAGCGAGGTAGGAGAGGCATTCCATCAACTCAAGGCTTCCGGAAAAGTGCGTTCATTCGGTGTTTCCAATATGAGTGCCGGGCAAATGCGCTTGCTGCAGAAGCATACGGATGAAAAAATCATCGTCAACCAACTGGAAATGAGCTTACATAAAATTGGTTGGCTCGATACGGGTGTCCATGTCAATCAGGAAGCGGCACGCCAAAATACCTTCCCGGAAGGAACGCTGGAATATTGCCAGATGGAGAATATCCAGATTCAATCATGGGGCTCCCTTGCAAAAGGGCTCTATTCCGGGAAAAACATTGATAAGGAAAGCGCAAGTGTCAAGAACACCGCAGCTCTGGTACAAAAGCTAGCTGAGGAAAAACAAACCACACCAGAAGCGATCGTTCTCGCCTGGCTGATGAGGCATCCAGCAGGAATTCAGCCTGTCATTGGCACGGCAAACCCTGAACGGATCAAGGCAAGTGCAGAAGCAGTCAATGTGAGCCTGACTCGTGACGAATGGTATACATTGTACGTGAGCTCACGAGGCGTTAATCTTCCTTAATACTTTGATATAAAAAGATGGACGAATCCTGTAAACCGTCCATCTTTTTTCTTTTACAAGCCACGTTCTTTGCTTAAAAATTTCTTCGTTAACGCGGTAATCCCAAATAGAATAATGACAATAGCTGAAAATCCGACCATCAACTGCGGGGGTGTTAAAGACAGTCTCTCGGCCAGTTCCAATGAGTATGCGAGCACCGTTGCTGTGAAAAATTTTGAGATTGAAGCAATCAGTAAGAACCTTTTGGGTGATACTTGCCCAATGCCTGCTCCTACACAGATGATTTCGTCTGGGAGGATTGGAATGATGAATAGCAGGAACATGATCAGCGTTTCATTTTTCGAGACATATTGCTGGTATCTTTCTAGCTGCTGTTCCTTGATGAACTTGGAAATGAATTTTCTTCCCCCGTATCTGGCGGCAAAAAACATGACTGAAATCCCAAGAAGTGTTCCTGGAAAGGCAATGGCTGCCGCTACACCAGGGCCGAAAACCGCGCTCGCACCTGGAATAGTAACAGCCTCAGGGATCGGCAGGAGGATGGGTTGAGCGAAACTGATGAAAAAGAATATATATTTCGCTGTATGCAGATGTTCTTTTAACAAACCTTCAAACCCATACACATCGGTAAAAACAATCACTTTTGAGACATAAAAGATCGCCAATGTCAGAAGGACAATCGTCCCTAAATAATACAGAATCATTCTATTAATTCTAATAAGACTGTTCCGTCTCGTCATGACGAAATATCCATCCAATGTTAAAACCACGAGCAAGGCGCTTACATATAGCCATTTGTAAATTGGAAGTACTGTAGGCAATAGCGCAAATACAAAATAGATGGCCACGATGCTTATAGATAGGTGCAGGATCCATTCATGCGCTTTTTCTCTATGTGTAATCAAGTTGAATTCTCCTTTATCTTTGCTTGTGTTTTCATTATAGGAAAGGCAAGGGCAGGAATCGACGCGCTTAGGTTTGAAGTTTCGCTAGGACTTGAGGCTGATGAAGCATGACAGGCTCCCGAAATGTCTGAAAGCCTTTTTTATAAAGGAAAGGATTCACCCTGGTTTTGTTGAATATGTATTTGACTAAACTTAATAGCGAATGAATCTGTGAGAGGATCGTGAAAAATTGAGGTTACGATACATGTTCGGAAGTATAATCATGGTCCCTTTCCTGCCATTTTTATATTTTCAGGGAAAAAGAGTCCGAGCGCGTACACCGCGGCTACCGGAGGCGATCGGGCCTATGGGCAGTGTGAGCGCGGGAAAGGAAAGAGAGTTTCGCGTAATTTTTCTCGGGGAGAGTTCGATCGCCGGGGTAGGGGTCACGCACCATGATGAAGGGTTCGCTGGAGTTTTCGCAAAGGAACTAGCTGCAAAATTGGATACGACGGTCCACTGGGAAGTGTATGCCAAAAGCGGCTACACGCTTAAAAAGGTGACAGAAAGCATTGTCCCGATGATACCTGACCAGAAGGTGGATTTGGTCGTGGTAGGCCTTGGTGCCAATGATGCCTTTACCCTTAATAATCCCTGGTCCTGGCAAAAGCAATCAGAAAAACTAGTTTCAGACTTGAGATCCAAATTTGAGGATGTACCCATCGTCTTTGCCAATATGCCGCCTATTAAGGACTTTCCGGCATTTCCATTGTTAATAAGAGTATTCATCGGGAATTTGGTTGATATTTTAGGCAATGAGCTGCTGGCTACTGCATCAAAGTTCGATGGAGTCCATTACAGCGATACGAAAATCCGGCTAAAAGATTGGAAAGCGAAACTCAATAAGGAGGATGGGGACTTTTTTAGTGATGGAGTCCATCCTTCAAAGCTAACATATGGGTTGTGGGCGAAGGAATTATCTTCATTTGTTTGGAAGATAGAGGCACTGAGGGAGAAGCTGAGCAGCGAAGATATGTCAGGCGCGCAGTGAAGATTATTTTTATTGTCTATTAGAGTAAATAGCAAGAGACAGCGTAATCGGCCCGCTGTCTCTTCCTTATTCCTTAGGGTCAGGAGTAACCAAAACATCCTCTTTATTCGGGTAATTTTTCTCAATATGCTGCTCTCCCCAATAGCATAATGAATCCAGTATCCCTTTCAATGACCATCCATATTCCGTTAATGAATATTCCACTTTAGGAGGAACTTGGTTATAGACTTTCCGCAAAATGACATTATCTTCTTCCAGCTCCCGCAATTGCTGTGTGAGCATTTTTTGCGTGATGCCAGGCATGAGTTTCTTTAGTTCGCTTGTCCGCTTCTTGCCTTCGATCAAATGGCAAAGAATGACGACTTTCCATTTGCCGCCGATGACCTCGAGGGCGGCTTCGACTGGTATATTATATTTCTTCAAGATGCACCCTCCTTGTCTTTCCGATTGATTGTAGTGTCATTATACCCTTACATTTCTATAAGTAGTATAAGGCACTTTTTGGTGCCTATATCACCTGGAGGTGCCTACGGAACTTTAAAGTGCGTACTTCTCAACTTTTCCGGTATCCTTCATAATTGCATTCATGTTGGCCAAACGTGAAAGGCGCCTTTCGCGGGTCAACTTAATGATCTGCAATGGAGGATACCTTTTTATGAGTTCACATACACAAAATAATAAGGGAACACTTTCCCTTTTGGCACTGGCAATCAGTGCATTTGGCATCGGTACGACTGAGTTTGTACCAGTTGGGTTATTATCGACGATTTCAAATGATCTCAATATCTCGATTACTTTGGCGGGATTGTTGATATCCGGGTATGCAATGGGTGTTGCATTTGGAGCACCGATTTTAACAGCTTTGACAAATAAAATGAGCCGCAAAACATTGCTCATGGCTTTGATGGTCATCTTTATCATCGGGAATTCAGTTGCCGCCATTTCCAGCAGCTTTGGCCTGTTGCTTGCTGCAAGGATCATCACGGCGTTTTCCCATGGTGTATTCTTTTCAATAGGCTCCACCATTGCCGCAGACCTTGTCCCTGAGGATAAAAGAGCGAGTGCGATTGCCTTTATGTTCACGGGGTTGACGGTCGCAACTGTGACCGGTGTGCCGCTTGGAACCTTCATTGGCCAGCTGTTCGGCTGGAGAGCGACTTTTTGGGGAGTGGCATTATTAGGAGTAATCGGGATTGTCGCAAGTGCAGTCCTGATACCAAAAAATATGAAAGAGGCACCGCCAGCTAAATTCAGTGATCAATTGAAAATACTTGGCAACGGCCCATTGCTGCTGGCTTTTGCCATTACCGCTCTTGGATATGGAGGCACCTTTGTCGCCTTCACTTACTTGACTCCAATTCTTCAAGACATCACGGGGTTCTCTCCGAAAGTGGTTAGCATCATCCTGCTTGTATATGGAGTGGCTGTTGCCATTGGAAATTCGATTGGAGGTAAGGCTGCCGACAAAAATCCTTTAAAGGCATTATTATGGATGTTCATTGCTCAAGCCATCATTCTCTTTATTCTGACGTTCACAGCTCCATTCAAGGTGGCTGGAGTGATCACAATCTTCTTGATGGGCATGTTTGCGTTCATGAATGTGCCCGGCCTGCAGGTTCTGGTCGTACGATTGGCCGAACGCTATGTTCCGACCGCTGTGAATGTAGCATCCGCTTTGAATATAGCTGCCTTCAATCTTGGAATTGCCATTGGTGCATTTGTTGGAGGACTGATTGTTGACTCAATCGGGCTGATCCACACGCCGTGGATTGGAGGAGTTATGGTAGTTGGAGCGGTTCTGCTAACAGTCTGGAGCCGTAATATGGAAATTAGAAAGAGATAAAAACGATTTTTTCAGTGGAGCAAGGGGGCGTACCCTTTGCTTTTTTATTGGTCATTAACGTTGAAAAATATAAAGTTTTGGGACAAGATAATCATCCCTCTGTCTCACATGTCTCCGCATACTTTCTCTGGCCCTGAGCAACATAAGAGGAAAATGGAGGAAATAAGGTGGGTACGCAATGAATTTGGATGAAGTGATTTTAGCGCGTGAAAAAATGAAGGGGATTGTGCACTCGACCCCACTTGATTATTCTAAGACGTTTAGCACTCTCTCGAATAATGAAGTGTATTTGAAGCTTGAAAACCTGCAAAAGACGGGGAGCTTTAAGGTTAGAGGTTCCTATAATAAGTTAATATCTTTGTCTCCTGAAGAGCTTCAAAAAGGGGTAGTGGCAGCCTCAGCCGGCAATCATGCCCAGGGTGTGGCCTATTCGAGCCAGATGCTTGGCATTCCGTGTACGATTGTCATGCCAAAGGGTGCACCGCTCAGCAAGGTACTTGCAACACGGCAATACGGTGCTGAGGTGATACTGGAAGGAGCCGTGTTTGATGAGGCGTTAGCTTATGCCTTGGAACTGAAAGACAAGCTTGGCGCCACTTTTATCCATGCGTTTGATGATGAGGCGGTCATTGCCGGCCAAGGGACCGTTGGACTGGAAATCCTTGATCAGATGCCGGATGTCGAGGCCATTTTTTGTCCTGTTGGCGGGGGAGGACTTATTGCAGGTGTCGCTTTGGCAGTAAAGGAGAAAAACCCCGACATTAAGGTATATGGTGTCCAGACGCTTGCATGTCCGAGCATGAAACAGTCACTTGCAGAGAACCAGCCTATCGCTGTTGAATCCGCTCCAACAATGGCGGATGGAATTGCTGTTCAGAAACCGGGGCAGAAGACGTTTACGATCATCAAGGAGTATGTTGACGACATTTTTTGTGTCGATGAAATGGAAATAGCCAGAACGATGCTGCTTCTTCTTGAGAGAAATAAGCTGCTGGTTGAAGGTTCAGGAGCAAGCCCGCTTGCAGCATTGCTTTATGACAAAGTGAAGCTTACCTTCAAGAAGGTTGCTGCTGTTATTAGCGGCGGAAATGTCGATGTCAATTTCATTTCCCGGATCATTGAACGTGGCCTGGTTGAATCCGGCAGGTTTGCTCATTTTACCATTTATTTAAAAGATAAGCCTGGGGAGCTGCAAAAAGTGCTTAGCTCCGTAACTGAACTGAATGCGAACGTACAATTTGTCAACCTTCACCGGATCGGCAAGCATATCTATCCAGGAAATGCGCTGCTGGAGATTTCAGTAGAAACAAAGGACCATGATCATATAGAGCAACTTTATAGCATGTTAAAGAATAAAGGTTTTCAGCTGAAACAAGAGGAATAACGACTAGGAGCATGGGGGCGTACCCTGTGCTTTTTTTTATGCATGAGGGAAAATGTAAACTGTCCCTTTGTCTCAATCTGAAAATAATGTAAAGTTTCCTTGACGTAAAGCTTCCTTTACAATAAAATGGAAATATATGGGGTGAACGTGTTGGAAAACAATTTAGTTGAATTCAGGAAAAAGCATGGTTATTCACAGGACCGGCTTGCAGCCACACTCGGTGTGTCCAGGCAGACAATCATATCGATCGAGAAAGGGAAGTATGATCCTTCGCTTCCGCTGGCATTCGAATTGGCGAGGACATTTGGTACGACAATAGAAGAATTGTTTACATACGAGGGGAAGAAAGGATGAGTTCTTTGGGTGAAAAAAAGGTGATGAAAGAGCAAATTACATTTTTAGTCTTCGGGATTTTCTTTTTAGGTATGAGTGGTTTCCTCGCCTTTGCAGGCATGATGGCTGATTCGGCTCCGCCTTCCATTACAATTATCATGGTAGGAATGGCCGTCATGTGCTTTTGCGTGAGCTATCTTTATCCACAATTCAAGCAGAAAGACGAAC
This sequence comes from Mesobacillus sp. LC4, assembly GCF_053543455.1. Classification (NCBI taxonomy): domain Bacteria; kingdom Bacillati; phylum Bacillota; class Bacilli; order Caryophanales; family Bacillaceae; genus Mesobacillus; species Mesobacillus sp. LC4. The sequence continues at coordinate 455,653 of NZ_JBGCUB010000003.1, read as the reverse complement.
GGATGAAGCTTATTCGAGAGAAGGGAATGTTCGCTTCATTCTTTGCCATGATGGTATATTTTATTATTTTAAATCTTGGACTGCAGCTGGACCTGATCGAATTATCGGCCAGTGCAGTTGTCCACATCTTATCCACATTGATGATTTGTACGGTTTTTTTGTCATTTGTGATATTTTCGAAGATTTATTGATTTTAGAGGATGGATTAAAGGCAACGAATAACTAGGGATGAATGATCAGGAAAGATTCCCGCCTCTTAACAGGGAGCTGTCATCGCTTTCTTTTAGTTGTATTTTCGGTAGGACATAAGTTGAGTTTTTAATGAAGAATACAAGCCAACCCCTGCATTCCCATAAAAGAACCCCATGAACAACCCGGCCCACAAGTTATGGCGATGTGCGAAAAAGATGGAAATGATCAATCCAATGATATTGGCCACTCCTGGAATAAAGGGTTTCGGTATTCTGATAAAGTTTTTTACTATTTGAGTTAGCAAAACCACCAAAGGGACAGCGATCATTGCATCCCAAAAGTTCGTGTGTATAATCGGGAAAGCCTCCACATCAAGCACCTCATATTTAACGGGATCCGTTTTATTACCTATAGTTATTGCATTTTGGAGATGCTTTATCCGTCATTATCCTTAAAAATTCAATAAACACTGGAGTAAAAGTAGAATGCAGATTCTATTTTATATAGAGAGGAGTAGCGTGCCTGCTTTCGGATGATCAGTGCGAATAAGAATAGCCCTTCAGGAGAAAAATACAGAAAAAACTCTGGAGGAAAGCATGAGAGATCAAAAACAAAAACATAAGGATCCCCAAGTAATCAATAATGTACAGAACGCCGAGTCACTGGAAATCAGCCAAACCGGATATGGGTTGGAATCCGTAACAGAAGGAACGGACTATATGGAGGGAGATAGAAAGGATCCATCAAACTGTGGCGAGTTATGAGTGAAACAGCAATTATATGAAAGCTCCTCTTTAAAAAAGCGAATAATTCATATCAGAAGCAGGTGCTCCGTCGGTGGAGCGGCACCTGCTTTTTTTAATTAAGGATGTGGTTCAGCGAGGACGGTACCCTTATGAAGCTGGGTTTGTCTTCATAAGGGTACGAAAAGTCACGAACGGAACCCTTATGTAGTGTGATTTGCCTTCATAAGGGTACGAAAAGTCACGAACGGAACCCTTATGTAGTGTGATTTACCTTCATAAGGGTACGGTAAGTCACGAACGGAACCCTTATGTAGTGTGATTTGTCTTCATAAGGGTACGAAAAGTCACGAACGATACGCTCATGAAGCTGGATTGACCTGAAGGTGAGCGCTAGGTTTTGCTATCATTTTGATCTGCTCGGGACAGAGCATTATAATGTTTGAGGCTTTTAAATCGCTTTTTCTTTTTCAAGTATTTTTCGTTCAGTACGAGAACTTTCCCATTCTCGGCTGCTGAAAATTTGCGGTAGACTGATTTGTATTTTTCAAAGGCTAGGTGTCCGGAAATATATACAGGTAGGATGATCGCGAGCAAAATCAGGATGTCCCGGACGATATGGAATGGTTGGCTGAAAACATATTTCGTCATTACGGCCTGAGATGCAAAAGCCACCATCAAGATAATCAGTACATTGCAGATGTGAAAGGGGAAAAACTCTTTTCCTCTAAGAAACATCCGCTCCAGTTCATTTTTAAAAATAAGGGAAATGAATGCTGAAATCACAATGAAAATGAAGGAAATGAAAAACGCCATTTGTCCGACCTCCTTTGTAGATGATCCCTTTTCGGTATTGTAACATATTGGAATCTCAACTGGGAGTAGCGAGTAGTTATGCGTGGATTAAGTCTTAGGGGGAAAAGCCATCGAAAGCAAAAGGGTGGTTCTCATCGAAGAACCACCCTGACGGCAGATTGCAGGGAGAGGTATTGAAGCACTTCTCTCTTTATTTATAGGAAAATATTCTGAATGAGAACTGAGAAGGTTTATGAGGCAGCACATCTTCCCCCAACTCCATTATTCAACTAATCCAAACCAACTCGCAAAGGAATAGGTCAGGAATCCAGTTCCGAAGAGGATAATCAGGAATCTTACCGCCCAAGGATACTTGTAAGGACGGAAAAATGAAACAGCGCCAATTCCTACGAATAGAATCCCTAATAAAAAGGTAATGATTGAAATCATCAACATTCACATCCTTCAGTTAGTCTCCTGCTTACGAAATTGACGGAGAATCTTACTTTTTCTTACGCTTCATGAAAAAGAAAGCTGTGAGGGCGACAACTGCTAAAGCTCCTGCAATTCCTAGATAAAAGGGAGTTGAGTTTTGATTGCTCCTGCTTAGTTCGGCTTTTTCCGTTGGAACTTTCCCTGCACCTAAAAGCTCCAAATCATCTTGTAAAACTCTCAATGTGTCGGTTCGGTCACACATGATGGTCGTAAGCGATTTTGCGCCGTACATATCCGATTCCTTTGCATAGACCAGGTATTCCTGCCCCTCGATAAATCGAAAACCACAGTCCCCGCCGCCTAATCCTGTCGTGATGATCGCTTGTGATTCATCCATGCCTTTCCACGTGTTAGTCACCTGAAACAGCACTTTTTTCGTCATGTATCCTTTTACCTTCTCTTCTTTTATCTCGATGACCTTCCCGCTAAAAACAGCATCTGAACGCTCTAGTTCTTCTGCAACGGTAGGTAATTCCGCACAAGAGCATGCATTTGATACAGCAGGAAAGGATCCTATTAGGAACAAACTTAAAACCATAAATGCGAGTAACTTTTTCAAAATCGCACCTCCTGATACATATTGATTCTATTATATGGAGTTCATATCCTTCTTTTGATAGCCTCTTAAGGAAGTTAATAAGGTAAATGACTAAATGTGCCCTTATAGAAGCGGAACCGCCTGAATAAGGGTACGATTAAGCAATAAATGTGCCCTTATAGAAGCCGAACGGCCTGCATAAGGGTACGATAAAGCAATAAATGTGCCCTTATAGAAGCCGAACGGCCTGCATAAGGGTACGATTAAGTAGTAAATGTGCCTTTATAGAAGCCGAACCGCCTGCATAAGGGTACGATAAAGCAATAAATGTGCCCTTATAGAAGGCAAACCTTCCGCATAAGGGTACGATTAAGCAATAAATGTGCCCTTATAAAAGCCGAACCGCCTGCATAAGGGTACGATAAAGCAATAAATGTGCCCTTATAGAAGGCAAACCTCCGGCATAAGGGTACGATTAAGCAATAAATGTGCCCTTATAGAAGGCAATCCTTCCGCATAAGGGTACGATTAGTCCTAAATAATGCTAGTTGACTCTTGAGTATTCTATAAAATGGACAAAAAGTGCCTAAAAAAACAGAAAAAAATGAGGTCATTATGAAGCAGATTGGCGCCATTTAGTCCATAAACTTGAAAATGCGGTTACCAATAACCCAGGACCTAAACACTTGTCCTCCATCACCCCCTGCTATCTCTGGTGTATAGAAAATATTTCCTATAAAATAGAGGTGATAGATGTGGAAGTGTGGTGGTTATGGTGTTGAAGCTTTTGCTGATTGAGGATGATGCTTCTTTGTTTCATGAAATTCGGGAGCGTCTGACTCAGTGGTCGTATGAGGTGCATGGGGTGACGGATTTTGGGGATGTGATGGGTGATTTTACGAGGGTGCAGCCTGACTTGGTGATCATTGATATCCAGCTGCCGCGGTTTGACGGGTTTCATTGGTGCCGGATGATCCGGTCGCATTCGAATGTGCCGATCATTTTCCTGTCATCGCGGGACCATCCTACCGATATGGTCATGTCGATGCAGCTGGGGGCGGATGATTTTGTCCAAAAGCCGTTCCACTTTGAGGTGCTGATTGCGAAAATCCAGGCGATTCTGCGCCGTGCCTATAATTATAATGCGACCCAGAACCAGTTGAAGACATGGTGCGGGGCGACGATTGATTATAATAAAAATACGGTTGAAAATGAGATGGGCCGGATTGAATTGACGAAGAATGAAATCTTCATTTTAAAGCTGCTGATTGACCAGAAAAACAAGATTGTCAGCCGCGATGAGGTGATGAACAGCTTGTGGGATGATAAGCGGTTCATCAGCGACAATACGCTGACGGTCAATGTCAATCGGCTGCGGAAAAAGCTGGATGAGATTGGTTTGGGCAGTAAAATCCAAACGAAGATTGGACAGGGCTATATGGCTGTTGAAGAGGAACATGCCTGATGTTTATTAACTATCTAAAGGAACGGCGAAGCTGGATTCTGTTATTTTTGCTCCTCCAGTTCCTGCTCGTTTTTATTGCTTATATAGATTCCGCTGTATCCATACAGTCGATTTTTTATTATGTATTTCTGTCAGCTCTTCTATTTGTGATTTTTATCTTGATTCGTTACCAGAAAGAAATGAAATTTTACCAGGAACTGAAGGATACGGAGGATCTTCTTGATTTTTCAGACAGGGAACAGCTCAGTCCGTTTGAAGGGATGGTTGCAGAAAGCATCACATATCACTTTGAAACGCTGAAAAAATCAGTTTCCGAAAATGAACGCAGGCTGGACGAGGAAAAGGATGAACTGCTTTCGTGGATCCATGAAGTGAAAACGCCGCTGACGGCTTTGAAATTGATGATTGACCGGCTCGAGGACCCGGCACTGAAAAGGGAAATGACTTATGAGTGGCTGCGCATCCATCTTTTATTGGACCAGCAGCTGCATCAGAAACGAATTCCGTTCATGGAGAATGACTTATATATTGAACAGACCGATCTGGAGAGTGTGATCTTTGGCGAGGTCAAAACCCTGCAGTCGTGGTGCATCCAAAAAGGGATTGGCTTCGATATTGATTTGGAATACAACGAGGTCATGACGGATGGTAAATGGCTTTCGTTTATACTAAGGCAGCTGTTGACGAATGCTGTGAAATACAGCGATGCAGCTGATATCCAGATTAAAAGTGCAGATAGGGAAGGCCAGATTATCCTTGAAATTGCCGACGAGGGCAGGGGGATTGATTCCAGGGATCTCCCGCGCATTTTTGAAAAAGGGTTTACATCCACTGCCCATCACCAGGATCACGCCGCAACCGGAATGGGCTTATATCTCGCAAGGAAAGCGGCACAACCGCTGAAAATAAGGATTGATGTGGAATCCGCAGCGGGCGAGGGAAGCACATTCACCCTTACCTTCCCGAAAAGCAATGAATTTGTGCAAATAACAGGCATGTGACAAAAATGTCACATGCCTGTGTTCATTTGTTAGCTGAATCGAAGGAAGGCATATTGAGAGGATTTTATAATGAAACTATCAAAGAAAGGATGTGCGGACATGATTTTACTTGAAGCTGCCAAACTTCATAAAACATATGGAAATAAGTTTAATAAACAGGAAGTATTGAAAGGGCTCGACCTGAAAATTTTCAAAGGTGAGTTCGTGAGCATCATGGGGGCCTCTGGCTCAGGAAAAACGACGTTGCTGAATGTACTTTCCTCGATTGACCGGGTGTCCAACGGATCCATCAAGATTGAAGGAAAAGACATTACCGGGATGAAGGAGAAACAGCTCGCTGAATTCCGCAAGCAGCATTTGGGTTTCTTGTTCCAGGATTACAATTTGCTCGACACGCTGACGGTGAAGGAAAACATCCTTTTGCCGCTCTCAGTCAGCAAAACGCCGAGGAAGGAAGCGAACCAAAGGTTTGAGCAGATTGCCAGTGAATTGGGGATTCTCGAACTGAAGGATAAGTATCCGAATGAAATTTCTGGCGGACAAAAGCAGCGGACGTCGGCTGCACGAGCTTTTATCCATGATCCAAGCATCATTTTTGCCGATGAGCCGACAGGTGCTCTTGATTCGAAGTCGGCGTCCGATCTTTTAAACAAGTTGAGCGACTTGAATCAAAAACGGCAGGCGACCATCCTGATGGTCACACACGATCCTGTTGCGGCAAGCTATTGCGGCCGGGTTATTTTTATAAAGGATGGCCTGATTTACACAGAATTGAATAAAGGTGACCAGAGTAGGCAGGAATTTTTCAAGGACATCATGAAAACCCAGAGTGTATTGGGCGGTGTGCACCATGAGCGTTAATCAACTCATCCTCCGCAACCTGAAAAAGAACCTGAAAAACTATTATTTGTATGTGTTTGCGCTGATGTTCAGTGTCGCCCTTTACTTTGCGTTCGTCACTCTCCAATATGACCCGTCGATGGATGAAACAAAGGGTTCGATCAAAGGGGCGGCAGCGATAAAGTCTGCTTCTGTCCTGCTTGTCGGTATTGTCGCGATTTTCTTGACTTACGCTAATGCGATTTTTATCAAAAGGAGAAGCAAGGAAATCGGCCTATTCCAGCTCGTAGGGATGACGAAGGGCAAGATTTTCCGGATCCTGAGTGTTGAGAACTTCCTGCTTTACTATGGTTCCTTGCTGGCGGGCGTTTTCCTTGGATTCTCGATTTCCAAGCTGATCATTATGGTACTGTTCAAAATCACCCAGGTCGATGGGATTGCGACGCTTCATTTTTCCGGTACAGCCCTGACGCAAACTCTGATTGTTTTTTCGCTGATCTTTGTTTTGCTGATGGTACTGAACTTTATTTTCATAAAAAGACAAAGCATCCTATCCCTATTCAGGGTTGTATCAAAGACGGAAAGCCGAGTGAAGAAAATTTCTTTCTGGGAAATGTTGATTGGTGTCCTTGGCATTGCATTGATTGGAATCGGCTATTATGTGTCATCCATGCTGTTCGAAGGGGACTTTACCACTATCAACGAACTCTTCGCTGCTATGGTGTTCATTTTAGCTTCGGTCATCTTCGGGACCTATCTGTTTTACAAAGGGTCTGTCAGTTTTATCGCCAATATCATCCGGAAAAAGAAGGACGGTTATTTGAATATCAATGAGGTGCTTTCTCTTTCCTCGATCATGTTCAGGATGAAGTCTAATGCGCTGCTGTTGACGATCATCACGACAGTATCAGCATTGGCGATCGGGTTGTTGTCGTTAAGCTATATCTCTTATTATTCCGCTGAGCAGAGTGCGAAAAATATGGTGCCAGACAACTTTGCCTTTGTGGATGAGAACTCTGCTGCCGATTTTATGAAGAAATTGAAGGCAGAGGGAATTGATTTTACGGAAAAAAGAATAGAGGTTCTTCAGGCGGTCATGAATGCAGAAGACATCATAGGCATGAAAATGGAGGGGTATACGCAGGACCCGCGATCCATGGGTGTTTCGGTCATCAGCGAGAAGTCTGAAGGGCAGAGGGAAGTAAGCAAGGATGAAGCCTACTTGACAGGGTACAGCGATATCATGATGAAATTCATTTCGATGAAGGACTCCGGGCCGATTGAGATCATTGGGGAGAATCTCTCCATTCCGCTGGATTATCAGGGGATGAAAAAGGATTATCCGGTTTCCCGGTATTTTGGGAGCTCTCCGGTAGCCGTGGTGGATGAGGCTGTTTTCGAGAAGCTGAAGAAGGATGCGGATCCTGAGATTCAAAGAGGCTCTTCTCTCTATATCGGAATCGGGATTCAAAATGAAAATGATTTGGAAAAAGCGAATGATCTGTTCAACGAAAATAAGTACCATGAAAAGGGTATGAATGAATCCCGCCTGGACAGTGAAAATATCCAAAAGAAACAGATGGGGCTTATGATGTTCATTGTCGGTTTCCTTGGACTGACCTTCCTTGTCACATCAGGCTGCATTCTGTACTTCAAGCAAATGGACCAGACAGAAGACGAAAAACCGAATTATACGATTCTACGAAAACTGGGGTTCACACAGGGAGATTTGCTGAAAGGAATCCAGGCAAAGCAGGCATTCAACTTCGGAATCCCGCTGGCAATCGGACTGCTGCACAGCTACTTCGCCGTTCAATCCGGCTGGTTCTTCTTCGGCACAGAACTCTGGTGGCCGATGCTGATCGTCATGGGACTTTACACTGCTTTGTATTCCATTTTTGCTGTACTTTCGGTGGTGCATTCAAAGAAAGTCATCCGGGAATCGCTTTAAATGAGGGCAAGAAGCACGGGGACGTACGTACCCTGTGCTTTTTCTAATACTTGAAAAATTATTCTCTTAATAAACTAGGTTAATTACACTGTCAAACCTGCTAATTGCACCAATCCCAGCAATAATTGCGTGAAAACAATTCGGAATTGCACGCTCCAGAGCATTAATTGCACGCTTAAGAACCATAATTGCACGCTCAAGAACCATATTTGCATTTTCATACAAATTTTACCATTACCTTTCGGTGAAACGTCCTCGTGAAACTTTATATGAGTTGAGTCGTATATAGAGAAGACAAAAACAAAAGGGGATCTTTCTATGGGAAATATCATTCTATTTGCACTTATGGTAGGTTTGGCCTCTGCCCTGATTCTTACGCCTTTTACAAGAGGAGAAGATAAGGGCTGGAAAATGAGGTCATCCTTTTTGATTGCTGTGATTGTGATCGTTACAATCGGTACTTTTGCATTCTATTATGTATTTAATCTGGATCGGAATCTTTCTTCTTTGTGGCCGTTTGCAGTTCTGATCACGTTTGGCGGAACGTTTTTTGCGATAGGGAAGGAAAGAATGGTGAAAGGAATCTTATTCCTGGCCACCCTGCTTATTGGCGGGTACTTTATGATTGCTTTTCTTTTTAACGCAGGGGAAAAATATGAATCGGCGAAAATGGCGGAAAAGACGGAGATTTCGACTTTTGATGAAAAAGAAACACCGGCGAGCGTCCCTCCGCAGTTCGCTCGTAATAAAATGAAAAAGGCATTCGGCCAGGTTCCGAATACGAGTTACTATGAGCTTGGGAATCTGCAGATCCAAAAGGTCAATGGCGAGTATGTCTATATAGCGCCCGTAGAGTTTTCAGGCTTTTTCAAATGGTGGAATGGCGACTCGACACCAGGTTATTTTACAGTGAGTGCCACTGATTCAACAGCGAACCCGAAATTCATGAAGTCAAAGATGATTTACACGCCATCTTCTTACTTCAACAAAAATCTCGAACGTCATATCCGCATGCAGTATCCTGAGTCCATTTTTTACGGAGACACGCAGCTGGAGATTGATGATGAAGGAAAACCTTATTATATCAGGACTTTCGGCGAGTTCATCTCAGCCAGGAATGGTTTTGATGTGAAAGGCGTTGTCGTCGTGGACCCTGCTTCAGGGAAGACGGAATCCTATGCGCTGGCTGATGTTCCTGAATTCATTGATGGTGCCGTTTCTCCTGAGGCGGTCAGTCTGCAAAACAGCTATTACGGGAATTATGTCCATGGCTATTGGAACAGCGTGTTCGGAAAGACGGATGTGAGGCTGCCTTCAGATGAAGGAACAGAGGCCCAGGTCAGCCCGATCTTCGATGAAAATGGTGATATGTATTACTTCACCGATTTTACCAGTCCGAAAGAAGGGGTCGACTCGATGCTCGGATATGCGCTGACCAACTCGCGCACGGGGAAGGCGACCTTCTATACCGGCAATCTCGAAGAATCCTATATGGATTCCGAAGGTGCGCTCCAGATTATTGAAAAGAAATTCATCGAGAAAAAATGGCACGGGGAAATGCCGATCATCTATAATTTCTATGGCGAGGCAAGCTGGTTGTCAGGTGTACTCGATTCAAACGGCTTCCTGCAAAACTACTTTATCGTGTCAGCAGCGAACCCGGAGATTTCCGTATACGGAAACACTCCGAATGATGCATTGAAAAAGTATAAGACCGCTCTCCAGCGTGGCGGAGGAACGGTCGATGGAAGTTCCAAGGCGGAGGAAAAGCAAACGAGCGGAACCGTACTGCGCGTCTACAAAGAAAAAACAGGCGACTACACGGTTGTTTCGATCCTGCTGGATAATCGACAGAACTACATCATTTCATCAGAAACGAACCCGCTGGCGATTTATGTAAAAGAAGGCGACAAGGTCAATGTCAGATACATGGATACCGGAGAAACCTTCCTGCCAGTGAAAGAGATAGTGATCCAAGGATTAGAATAAAAAGAAATCGCCTGCCATCCGGTGTGAATGTTAGACCGGAGGCAGGCGATTTTATTTGCTTATGGATAAATAAAAGAAAGGCAAAGTGTCTTGAGGACATTTGTGTGTGGGATATTTAGGAGATAGTATAGGTGGATAAATTACTGTTGTTTCTCATTCAGAATCTCCAAAACATCCTGGTGCTGCTTCTGTACATTGGAAACATGCTTAATTTCACTGGATAGTTCTGATTTCGTATCATCCAGCTTCTTCATCAGTGTTCCATAATAATAAGCCATTTCTTTCCGCATTTCACTCTGTTCCGAAAGAATAGTCAGCTGTCCATCTTTTAGAGTAGTCTGTTCTGAGTTCAAGGATTTCTGACCATTCTCTAAGCTAACTAAACGATCTTCCATAGAATCAAACCGTTTATCAACAGCATCAAAGCGAGCATCAACAGAGTCAAAGCGCAGGTCTATGGAGTCCAACCGATCTAAAATCTTATTCAATATGACTTCCATCTCATTCACCTCCTTCTTTATGGATTTATTATACCCGGACCAGTAAAGATAGTCACTATAAAAGTATGTTCTCGGCAGTCTTCTTGATGTGCATTTATTTCTTCGTGACAGTGCATCTATCAGGCTAAAAAAGGTGTTTTTACAAAAAATGTAGAAATTAATATGGATATTAAAATGGGAGGCACCAATACATATGTCCGTAAATAAAACTAGGGAAATAAAACTTCGAGAGATGAAGGTTCCAGAAGATTATAAGCAGCTTGCAAATCTTCTTAATATGATTGATCCGGACTCCACTACTGCTCAATCTATTGAAGAAGAAGATCGGCAAATGCCGGCGACATCCAATTTTAAAATGAACGAAGATGGTCTGTTGGTTGGTTTTGGGAGAACCAGGGTAGTTGCTGAGGATGAAAAGGGGCAGATCGTTGGTTATGGTGCTTCGTTCCGTGCTCCCTGGGTTGATCCTGGTAATCTAGGAAGCGTCTTCTGTGTTCATCCTGATTTTCGCGGGAAGGGGCTAGGCGAAAGGATTCTTGCGCATCTTGAAAATTGGGCGAATGGGCATCAAGCATCTGTATTATCCTCTATCGTAATGGATTGGATTGATGATTCGCTGTCATTTGTCCAAAAACGCGGCTTTGTGGTGGACGCACATATCTTTGATTTGGAATTGGACCTCAATCAATTTAACTATGCCAAGTATGAAGATACAGTTGAACAAGTAACCAAGTCAGGCATACAGTTTACCACTTTAGCCGAATTGCACGGTGAGGATTCAGAATCCAAATTGTATGAATTATGCGTAGAAACTTCCAAAGATAACCCTGGCCAATACTCCAGCCTTCCTCCATTTGAGCAATGGAGGAAAGAGTTCCTGCCAGAAGCAACTTCGCGCGAGGAATGGGTTTTCCTTGCAGTTGAGGGGGAGCGGATTATTGGTGTTTCTCAATTATTCAGTACGGAAGATAATGGGGTACTTTATACAAACTATACAGGCGTCCAGAAAGAATATCGTGGTCGGGGAATTGCAAAGGCATTGAAATTGCGATCCATTGAGGCAGCCATGAAAGCAGGTGCCCATACGCTGACAACCGATTCGGAGGAAAAGAACGCACCAATGCAGCATATCAATAGAAGTCTTGGATATATCCCTGGAAAAGGGCACTTTCGGATTTTGAAACAATTACGGAAGTGAACAATGGACGGGAAGAGAACATCGTAAAAAAGCACAGGGAGAGCCTGTGCTTTTTTTGATTGAATTTAGAAGCGGAGGGTGTGTCCGTATGCCAGTTAAAGCCGAAAGATTTCTTATGAAGGTAACTCTACCACTATAACGGTACGGTCGGTACAAGCCGAACCGTATCCTTATGAAGTCCAAGTCAGCCACATAAGGGTACAATACAAGCCGAATCGTATCCTTATGAAGTCCAAGTCAGCCACATAAGGGTACAATACAAGCCGAACCGTATCCTTACGAAGTCCAAGTCAGCCACATAAGGGTACAATACAAGCCGAACCGTATCCTTATGAAGTCCAAGTCAGCCACATAAGGGTACAATACAAGCCGAATCGTATCCTTATGAAGTCCAAGTCAGCCACATAAGGATACGGTACAAGCCGAATCGTATCCTTATGAAATCCAAGTCAGCCACATAAGGGTACAATACAAGCGAATTGTATCCTTATGAAGTCCAATCCACCAACAAAAGGATAAGATACCAGCCGTAAGGATCCCCAACTTACGCAATATTCCCTTTTTTCAAAGATTGCTAGCATAATAGGGAATTAAAGGTAAAATAGAGTTAAAGAGATAGAGCGTGTTAAAAGGGGGGAACGATTATGGTCCCAGCGATGGACTCCATTACGATCGTAACTTTACGGGAAAAAGGGATCGATTCTGTCGTGGATTGGTTCGAGCAGCGTCAGCAATCCTTTTATGCGTTAGGCTGGTTTTACCTTCGTAATCAACAGCAAATGGAGGAGTTATTTTACCGGTCGATCGTTAAGGTGCATAAGGAATTGCCTCGATATAAACAGGATTCTTCATTCGAATTGTGGGTTGCTTCGATTTTCATTGATATTTGCCAGGAGCTTTCGGCTGATGATGTCATGCTGGCATCATCAGCCGATAGTCCATCACATCAGGATTTATTTCATGCACTTGATCCGCTTCCAAAAGAGGAAAAAGAAGCAATGATCCTGACGTATGGCACAGGGTATTCGCGGGCGGAAGCTGCGCATATTTTACAAGTTTCAGCGGATAAAATGAAAGAGCTGTTGTTCTCGGGAACTCAATCGGTCAGAAGACAATTGTACGGAACCACCACCTTCAACGGATGTAAGGAATATCAGCAGAACTACATTGATTATCTGGGAAAAACGATGGAGCGACCGGAGAAGATAGAGTTTGAGATTCATCTTTATGGGTGCGCAGAATGCCAGGAGGATTTGGCTGCCTTTCAGGATGTTACCTTGATGTTGCATCATGCTGAGTGGATGAGTGACTTGCCTGTGCCAGACAATTTCATCGCTAAAATCAAAGAGCGGCTGGCAGAAAAGGAGAAGCAAAGGAAGCTGAGGAGCAAGAAGCGTAAGAATGTTGCACTTGTTTTTGTAAGTATATTTTCATTCGTGCTTGGGATCGGTTTCTTTACTGGTGCTTTTGCTAACGTCTATTATGCTTGGACAGAAGAAGACGAGCAATTGCGTACCTTCCTGCAGCAGGGCCTTGCCCAGAGTGTGAACTTAGAAGCAGAAAGCGATGGCGTGAAAATCAGAATTAAAGGCGTCGTTGCTGATGATTATCAGACACTTGTTTTTTACGAAATTGAAGATACAAATGAGGATAAACAATATGTCATGAACTTCGAGGATGGGCTTTCTATCGAAAACGAGAGGGAGCTCATGAAGCAGGATATCTATCCGCGATATCAATTTCCAGATCTTAAAGCTGAGATGAATAAGAAGGAAAAGAATGTTTATCACGGAAAGGTTGGACTGCGGCCTCTTGAGGAAGAAAGTGGCGTTATCAAAATGAATATTGAAAGAATTCAAGAGTTTGCTCTTGGTGAACAAGAGGTACGGATGGGATTTGGTTACAGAAGCGAAGGGTTTAAGACAGGGAAGTGGGAATTTGAGGTCCCGGTGACGAAGCAGCCGTCCATACAATATGAATTGAATGAAAAAGCAGAAATCGAAGGAATCTCGGTTCGTCTCGATAAATTGATCATGGCCCCAACAGCCACGCTTTTGGAATATGGTATTCCGATGGATGGTCAAGACAAGAGGATCGATAGGATTCAATTTGACGATTTAGAAGTGAACAATGTAAAAGTGAAAGCAGACCAGTTTGGCGGTGGGTATAACTATTTACAGCCTGAACTCAATTGGCAGATCCTCCAGATGTATTATGATCCGTTTTATGGAGAAGAACCGGAAGCCGTGATCGTTCAATTTCATTCTGCCTATTTTTCATTCGAAGTCCCTAAAAGCATCGAACTGGATCCGAATCAACAATATCCTCAGACGTTTCAATATGCAGGAAGTACCATCAGCATCGATAAAGTCGAGATTGGCCAGCCTACAACCGTTGTCATAAGCAATCATGAAGTTGAAAACCGGGAATTCGAAACTCTTCACTTTAATGTTGTAGGTGAAGATGAAAATGAACCGATTTCAATCGGGATGGAAACGGAGGGAGTGATCGTGGATAAGAATGGTGTTCAATACGATATGGAATCACCGACATTCGATTATGAAAAAATAGAACAACCACGTCATTTCGTTACCGACCACATCTTAATGTTAGATGGGAACAAAGTCATCCCTAAAAGACTCGAACTTTACGGGTATAGCTCAATGAAATATTTGGATGATCAGGTGAAGATTTCGCTGGATTGACACGTAAAAGGGGAACGGTGTTTTTATAACAAGGAGGCTAAAATATGAAGCTATTTATACAAGCAGCGATTGGTTCGATTGCCATTCATGTGATCTATTTTGTCAGCCTATTGGTCATTGGTTACATCAAAACGGTTAATTACACACCGGATATAGAGGGATCGTGGAATCGTGTTGATCCGCTGCAGAACGAAGTAGCTTTCGGCACGACGAGTTCTCCGTTTTTCTTCCTCTTTACTTTTATCGGAATGACGTTTTTTTCTGTAATGATCATCGTTTTATTTAGGAAAGTTAAAGGAGCACAAGGGTAAAATCCCTGTGCTCCTTTCCATAAGGCGCCGTCACTTCACTTCTTGCCAATATGCTTTAAGGCTTCTTTTTTGCTTAAGTTCGAAAGAGGAAGCCTGTTCGTCATTTCGAAGACTTTTTCAGGATCTTGCTTAGCGTATTCTCTCAGTGCCCAGCCAATGGCTTTATTGATGAAAAATTCCTTTGTATGGCAGGTTCTTGAGATAATATCCTCGAGCATGGGCACGTCGGTTTTTTCTTTGTAGCCTAATTGGAATAAGATGCAGGAACGGATCAGCCAGATGTTATCCGAGGCGATCCATCTGTCGATAATAGGCTGCCGTTGCTGCGGGAATTTTTCAAGATAATAACCGAAATGCTTTTTCGCGATATGGTCGACCGTGTCCCACCACGGCTTGGTCGTGATGATGTATTCAAGAAGCTGGAGATCCTCTTCGGTGAACTGTTTTTTCATTAGATCTAACAGGTACGCCCCGCTTATCTGCAATTCGCGTTCGTCCAGGTTCCAGAGGGAAGTGATGACCTCATGCAAGTCTTCCTTTGCAGGCAGGCCATAAGCCTTTACATGCTGTTTGAAAACTTCCTGCATCTGCGGAGCTCTCAAACCAATATAGTCAAATTGATTCCTCATGTATTTGGAAAGCCTGATTGCTTCCGCGCTATCCCGGTGTTTCAATGCTTCCTCATATAATGCTTCAACGTACGTATGCATAGTTACCTCACTATTAATATTGAATTAGTATCCTGCCTCTATTGTATAGTAATTGGGGAAACCGGGATATGTACGAAAAAATGTCTTGGAATCGCAACAGCTCATAAGAAGGAAATGGATGATGAAAGTCGAACTTAATCTATAAAAATTGGAGTGCGGATTGAGAGGAAGAATCATGAAGGCGATGAATAAATCATACCTGGGCTGGGGCATTTCCTTGGCTGCTTTTCTTATCATCATGGTTGTTGATCAAACGGTCTATCTTGGCGTTTGGCCCTCAACTCTGCCAGTTATACTCCTCGTTACACATGCTCTGTATTTTCGGACGGATGTAAAGGGGAAAAGGAGAATGCCGTATTGGATATTTGCAGCCCTTTTCTTGACCGTTCTATATTTCTCTCTCCCTGACTATACCTATAATCAGGCGAAGGAAATCGTCCAGGAGAAATATGAGATCATAAACGAAAAAGAACTGACCATACCTGTGATGGATTCCGGATTTCATCCGTTCGCTTACACACACTTTTATACCTTTAAGGTAAGAACAATGGATGCAGAGCAGCGGGTGATGGTCAACCCGGATACAAGTGAGATCATCGTCTTGCGATAGCTTTAAAGAGAAAAAAACCACTCAAAGTGGTTTTTTAATCGCGCATGGAGCCTGCCTCTCGGGAAGTCATGGCCCCCTGGCCTGCAGCTACATCTTTCTGAATCTGCTGTTTAACTTGTTCTGCATCTGTTCCTGAGTATCCAGGTTGCATAGCAGATCCTGAATTGCCTTTACCTTGTTGATTTTTCTCCATAAAAATCCTCCTTCGTTTCCGGTTTTATTATTTACAAAGCTCTGTTTATCATTCATGCAGATATCATTAGCGGAGAATTTCCGGTTATTGTATAGAAAGGCCACTTAGAAAGCTGAAATAAGCGGAGCTTTTCCGGTTAACTACTAAAAATTAATCAAAATTTAACGATTTTGATGAAATAAGCGGAAAAATGACCCTTATTTTCAAAGAAATAAGGGGTTTTCTCAATTTAAGCGGAAATTCTCCGTTTATTTTTTATCAAAGGCTGTGAATTCTAATATTTTAGAAAAAATAACAAATTTATCTATTATTTGTAAACAACTTCTATATAATGTATTTAGATATGAGTCATATTTGTAAAAGTTGGAGGAGAGACAGGATGTCTAATGAGCATGAGGTGTCTTTGGATAAAGCGGTTGAAAGAAAGCCAAAGGTAAAAGCGGAGAGGAAAGAAGGAGAACCTACCTCGGCATTCAAGGGGGCTTCCTGGGGAGCTCTGTTAATTGGTGTTTCAGCTTATTTGATTGGTTTATTCAATGCCACGATGGAACTGAACGAAAAAGGGTATTATTTTGCCGTATTGGTGTTCGGTCTTTATGCAGCGGTATCTCTGCAAAAGGCAGTGAGAGATAAGGAAGAGGACATACCCGTTACGAATATTTATTACGGGATCAGCTGGTTTGCGTTGATTGTCTCTATTTCTTTAATGGCAATTGGTTTGTACAATGCCGGTAGCATTATTTTGAGCGAGAAGGGCTTCTATGCAATGTCCTTTGTCCTTAGTATTTTTGCTGCCATTACAGTCCAGAAGAATATCAGGGATACACAGCGAGCGAAAGAAAGGGATTGATCATCCCATCTTTGGATAAAACAGGGGCGGTTCCATCATTAGGAACCGTCCCTGCTTCGTTATGCCTTATTCTGCAATGTCTCTTCAATTACCTCCATGATATCGTAGGCACCGCTTGATTTATTGGAGCACACCACTGCAATGGTTTTGGAAGCTGGATAGTAAGCGGAATGGAAGCTGACTCCCGGGTCATAGCCCATGACATGGTATTTGTAAATGTCATCGTTCTGCTTCTTAATCCAGACTCCGTATCCATAGAAGCCTGTTTCATTTACTTGTGCATGAGGAGTCAGTAGTTTGTTCACGGTCTCTTCATTTAGCAAAAGTCCGCCCAAAAGTGCCTTCCACATTTTGTTCATGTCATCTGCGGTCACGTACGCTCCTCCGTCTGAACCGCCTTTCACCGGAAGTGAATAGATATTGGTTTTCCAGCTCCCATCCGGCAAGTCGATATACCCTAAAGCAGTATTTGAAGGCAGAGCGTCAAAGGAGAAGTAACCAGACTCCGTCATTCCTGCTCTTTTAAAAATATGTTCCTCCACATAGGCAGTGAATTCCATCCCGGAGGCCTGTTCCACCATCAGGCCCAGCAAAATATAGCCAGCATTATTGTAGTGAAAGGATTCCCCCGGAGTGGACTTCATCTGCTCATTCTGGAACATGGGCAGGAAATCCTTGAGGCTCCTGATATGATACATCGGCCTCGAAATCCACAGCTCCTCGAAATCGTCCATGACATCCTCGTCAAAATAATCAGGGGCACCAGATGTATGAGTCAGTAAATGATGGATCGTGATATCATCACTGAAATTAGGAAACTCGATATGAAGGCAATCTTTCAGTCTAGTATCGAAAGTAAGTTTTCCTTGCTCCACCAGCTGGCAAATCGCAATCGCTGTGAAAAGCTTGCAGCCCGAAGCGATTCCGTAACGAGTTCCCAGGTTGTTTTTTACATGATCAGCTCGATTAGCATAGCCAAAGCTAGCAGTTGCAGCTTCTCCGTTCCCATGCTGGACCAAGGCTGTTCCTGAAAAATCAACCTTGGACTGGGCCGCCTGAATGGCTTTTTCTAAGGTATTCATGTTATTCCTCCTAACTCTATCTACTAAAAGGGTAACACTCAACTGGCATGAACTGTAGTAAAATATGACAATAGATGGAATACTTGGATATTATGAATAGTCATTCGAGCTCCTCGGCACTGCAAAAACGGTGCAGGGATTGTCGGGTGAAGGGATTCAGTTCCTGTTATTGTTGAATAGGAAGGAGGTCGTGACATGGATATGCTGGAGAGTATGAATGAGGCCATGAGATATATTGAGGAGAATCTGGCGGAAGAGATCGATTTTAAGGAAGTGGCCAGGCGGGCGTATTGTTCGGAATATCATTTTAAAAGGATGTTCTCTTTCCTCGCGGGTGTTTCGCTTACTGAATACATTAGGCGGAGGCGGCTTACGCTGGCGGCATTCGAGCTGGAGGATCGCGATGTCAAGGTAATCGATGTGGCGATGAAGTATGGGTATCGTTCTCCAGATTCTTTTACAAGGGCGTTCCACAGCTTACATGGAATCACTCCATCGGAAGCAAGGATGCCAGGTCATTCTTTAAAAGCTTATCCGTCTATGACCTTCCAATTAACAATAAAGGGAGGTTCTGAAATGAATTACAGAATCGTCGAGAAAGATGCATTTCGCATTGTTGGAATCATGAAAAGAGTGCCGCTGGTCTACCACGGAGTGAATCCGGAAATCAATGCGATGTGGCAAAGCTTGAATATGGAAAAAATTCAGGAGATGAAGGAGCTGTCGGATACGGAACCGCTGGGACTGGTCAGCGCATCGGTGAATTTTTCCGAAGGCCGAATGGAGGGCAAAGGGGAACTTGACCACTATATTGGTTCCGCTACGACGAAAGAGTGCCCGCCACACTTTGCTTCCTTGGAAGTGGCACCATCGACTTGGGCAGTTTTCGAAGCAATCGGCCCGTTCCCAGAAACCCTTCAAAATGTGTGGGGCAGGATCTATTCCGAGTGGTTTCCATCTGCGGGCTACGAACAGGCAGAAGGCCCCGAACTCCTCTGGAATGAACAGAAAGATATATCTTCGCAAACATTCCGGAGTGAAATCTGGATTCCGGTGAAAAGGAAGTAATGTACTGGAATGTGATCACTATCCTGTTTGCACATTCCATATTGACACAGTGCCTGTACATGAATTATATTGTACTTACATTAATTGAATAGTTCTCCTAAAGGGGAGTAGCTTTTACAGCAGAGTCGTCATTTCGGAAGTTTCGCGCTTCCCGGCTTTGTTGGCAACGCCTGGCGTTGTTAGCAAGACCTTTGCCTATTTGGTAAAGGTCTTTTTGTTGTCTTAAGACCTTTACCATGTCTGGTAAGGGTCTTTTTCTATTCATCAGACCGCAGACAAACATGAACTTTCAATCTATGAAACTACTGAAAAGGAGAGGGATCAGTTGAAAAAGAAAAAAGTGACTTTTGAGGAATTGCTGAAGGCAAACAGGCTAGAGCTTTTGGAGGATCAGAAGCAGCTGGAAAAAATCGAGGAAAGGATTGAAGACAGGCGTTTGGCACAAAAAAGCGGGAATGCATCTTAATTTAAAAGGGGGAAAAGCGATTGGAACTGTCGATTTTATTTGAATACGGTTGGGTATTAGTGTTATTGATTGCTCTTGAAGGATTGCTGGCCGCGGATAATGCTTTGGTATTGGCGATCATGGTCAAACATCTTCCGGAAGAGCAGCGAAAGAAGGCGCTCTTCTATGGCCTGGCAGGGGCTTTTGTTTTCCGATTTGGGTCTCTATTCATCATTTCTTTTCTCGTCGATGTCTGGCAGGTACAGGCGATCGGGGCTCTCTACCTGTTGTTCATTGCCATTAACCACATAGTCAGGAAGCTTTATTTTAAGAAATTGGAAGATGAAAACAAAGCAGATGAGAAAAAGAAGTCTGGCTTTTGGGCAACTGTTTTCAAGGTAGAGCTGGCAGATATCGCGTTCGCGGTTGATTCAATCCTGGCGGCTGTAGCTCTAGCGATGACGCTGCCGAACACAAACCTGCCGGCGATTGGCGGGATGGATGGCGGCAAGTTCCTCGTCATTTTCGCTGGAGGTCTAATCGGATTGATCATCATGCGTTTCGCAGCCAATCTGTTTGTCAAATTGCTTCAGTCAAGACCGGGCCTTGAAATTGCTGCGTTCGCAATCGTTGGCTGGGTAGGTGTCAAACTGGCTGTGTTGACACTAGGGCATAAAGATATCGGAGTCATTTCCTATGAGTTCGCCCATTCTTTGGAATGGAAGCTATTTTTCTACACGGTACTCGTCGGCATCGCAGCAACAGGCTGGTTCATGTCGAAGGAAAAGACAGTCAACCAAGCTGCTTAAATATGTCAAAAGGATATAATCGAACATTGCAAAGAATAGTAGTATCCATTGGAAAATGAATTTGCGGTTAAAGGACCGGCAGGGAGAAAAGCTCCGAATGTCCTGACATGTAAATGATGTGATACAATTATGAGAAATATGTATTTGGAGGTTGATCCCTTTTGGGAACAGAGATAGTGGTATTATTGATCCTGATTGTCTTGAACGCTTTTTTTGCGGCATCAGAGATCGCGCTGATTTCTTTGAATGACAATAAAGTAAAATTGATGGCTGAAGGCGGTGACCGCAAAGCGCAAATGCTGTACAATCTGATGTCTGAACCAAGCCGTTTCCTGGCGACAATCCAGATTGGCATCACGCTGGCAGGATTCCTGGCGAGTGCGTTTGCAGCTGAAAGCTTTGCCGGACGGATGGCAGCATTTTTAAGCGAAATGGGTGTGCCGCTTTCACAAAGCATGCTGGAATTAATATCTGTCATTACAATCACATTAGTGCTGTCTTATTTTACTCTCGTACTTGGAGAATTGGTCCCGAAGCGGCTAGCGTTGCAGAAAGCTGAACCAATTGCTATGTTCGCTGCTGCTCCTTTGACAGTCTTATCCAAGGTTTCGTCTCCATTCGTTAAGTTATTGACGTTATCCACTAACGGAATCGTCAGACTGTTTGGAGTCGATCCAAATGCGGATGAAGAGAATGTAACTGAGGAAGAAATCCGCATGATGGTCGATGTGGGCATGGAAAAAGGAACCATTCAGGATACAGAGAAAGAGATGATCAACAATATCTTTGAATTTGATAATAAGACAATCTCTGACATCATGACACACAGGACCAATATTGTCGCTCTTTCTGTTAATACTAGCCTGAAAGATACGGTTTCCATAGTGAACAGGGAAAAGTACACAAGAATGCCTGTGTATGAAGGAAGCATCGACCATATCGTTGGCATTCTCCATACAAAGGATTTGATTCCGTTCATTGAATGTGAGGATCAGGAACAGTTTAATCTGAGAAGCATGCTTCGCGAACCAAACTTTGTACTGGAATCCATGCGCCTCGATCAGTTCTTTAAAGTGATGCAGAAGAGCAATATCCATATGGCGGTTGCGATTGATGAATATGGCGGAACGGATGGAATAGTGACGATCGAGGACCTGCTTGAGGAAATCGTCGGCAATATTTTCGATGAATATGATGAACCGGAACTTGACGCCGCTGAAATTGTTCAGGTGGATGCTAACCAGTATGTGATGGCAGGAACGCTTAATTTATATGAAGTAGAGGATGCTCTAAAAATAGCACTCCCAAGCGAAGAATATGATACACTAAGCGGATTTGTCCTTGGTCAGCTTGGATATATTCCTGCTGCGGGTGAACACCCAGAGATTGAATATCAGGATATCGTGTTTACCGTTGCCGAAATGGACGACAGAAGAATTGCTACTGTTAACGTTAGAATAAAAGATTCAGAAGAAGCATCTGAATAGTAATGAAAAATGAAGCATAGGGCGCCTATGCTTCATTTTTATTCAAGAAGCGCAGGAGTGTGCATTCTGCGCTTCCACTTATTCATAAATATAACTAATGACATCCAATGCCTGGTCGATATTTTCTACCGTTACATTCGCTTTATTGGATAACTCTTTCAAAGGATGAATCAAGGATTCTGGTCTGACGATAATCGTTGGTTTGTTCATCGTGATCGCAGCGCTTGCATCCATCGCAGTGTTCCACTGTTTATACTTTTCCCCGAAAAGAGCGATGACGATATCGGATTTTTGCATTAAAACCTGTGTCCTGAAGTTGTTGATATCAGATGCCGCATCATCCTTATACACATTGCCTGGCTGTTCTCCGAGGATATCCTCGCCAATATTATCAGAGCGATCATGGTTCGTCTGCGGACCAACGAAGACAAGAGGCAAATTCTTATCCTTCGCCTTTTGTGCCACCTGATCCCGCCAATCATCGTGAATCTGCCCAGCTAAATAAACCGTTAATTCCATCGTAACACCCTCCAATTATATATATTCTCATTCAATCATAGTAAACTTTACTGATAATTCAAAGGAATTAGGATCTCTATTTTTCCATCTGGCTGATTGTTTGAATAAGTGTTTCTAAATCTAGATAAACCTGTGTTTTTTTTTTATAAGAAATCCAAAAAAAGGATTTTTCAGCTTTCTCCTTGAATACATTTCTATCGAGTGGCAAGTGTTTACTTTGCAACCGATTGGAAAAAACGAGAAGTACCTTGTATGTTATGGATTTATTCATCCAGCAGAGGATGATTGGCTGCTGAAGGGAGTGGGAGGAAAATGAAAAAAAAGCTGCAAGGCTTTGTGATTATTGGCGCTCTATTCAGTTTGCTAGGAGTGATTCTGACGTTTTCAAGCGTGTCTTTGGGTTCGTCAATGGCTGACTCCTGGCTGGCTAGCCGCGGAGGAGCGGACACAGCGTATTATCATCTCATGGTCAAAAGTTATATCAATTCCTTTTTGGTTGCTGGGGGAATCATGCTTGTATTTGGGCTGATGCTGACTAGTTTGGCAGCTTTCAAGCTTATGAACATAATGGAAGGCTGAGGCCGGGTTTTGCCCTGTGCTTCTTTTTTTTGCAAGCATTTCGTGAGCTTACCATAATGAATGAAAAAGAGCATGTGGTCACATTACACTATGCCCCTTTAAATATTTTGGATATTTTCACGGATTTTCAGACTGTTTACTGGCCCTCTATTTATTCCTCCCTCTGTCTCATAATCACTTTACATATAACTCTCTGAATTCATCTTCTAGAATACTCATTTTTATGCAGTCATGGTATTTATGATTGTAGTAGAGATAGTCACGCTGTATCCCTTCTTGTTTGAACCCGAGTTTTTCGTACACATGGATTGCGCGGGGGTTATAAGAGAACACCTCTAACTCAATTCGGTGCATGTTCAAAATGCCAAATCCGTAATCGAGCATAAGCGGCATGGCTTCGGTTCCATAGCCTTTTCCCTGATACTTGCTTTCAACAGCAATCCGAATGTTGCAATTCCGGTTGATTGGATCGATATCCTGCAAGGCAATGTCCCCAATGACCTCATCACTGTCTTTCAGGCAGATGAACAGAAGGACAGTGGAGGAATCCTGGGATTCTCCGTCGATGTAGCGGTGAATTCCTTCTTTGGTAAATGCTCGGGTCGTCCCCGTGAGCCTCCTGACTTCAGGGTCAAATAATTGCTGGAAATACGTTTCCGTATCCTCCAGGCTGAGCGGCCTTAAATACACTCTATCACCGATCAGTAGCCTGACGGGCTTTGAATCATTTTTCATAGGGAAAACCTCCGATTATTTTAATTGGTACATCAGATGTAGTTGTAATTTCTACAGCGAGCCTGCCATTTCCTTTTTTATCGGTCATGCGCTCTTCTGTTAATTAACTTGATAGAATTTGAATGGACATCAAAGAGGGTATGTGTATTGCTGGTGTCTATATAAGTAAAAGTTATGGATAATCATTAAAAACATTAAATTTCCTTATTGAATAAGCAAGAATATAATGGATGAAGGAGGTGTTAAAATATGGATTATATCATCCTGTTCTTCATTGGAATTTTAGCAACGACGATTGGAACTCTGGCGGGTGGCGGGGGCTTGATCAGCTTACCTTCCATGCTCGTTTTGGGTATACCAGTCCATTCGGCAATTGCCGCAAATAAGGTTTCGAATACGGTCAGCTCGTTCTCGAGCTTTTACCATCTTTATAGGGAAAAGAAAATCACTTTTAAGGAATCGTTCTGGATCATACCTGTCAGTCTGATTGGCGGAGTCAGTGGGGGCTTCATTGCTTCAAAAATCTCCAGTGATGATATGTATTTCGTGGCGATTGGCCTGCTGGTTTTTGCTTTCATCGCCTCATTTCTGGGGAAAGGGAGCATGTCAGGCGATCAGCCATTAAAGCCTTCAGCTAAAAGTATTCCGGGGTTATACGCAATCGGGATTTATGATGGCCTATTTGGGCCGGGGCAAGGAACACTGATGCTGTATCTGTTTGATCATTTGAACATCGCCTACATCCGTGCGGTCGGATATGTCCGTCTTGCAACATTTTCGAGCTGCTTAGGGGCGGCGATTACCTATATCTCGGCTGGGGACGTGATTTGGCCAGTGGCCCTCGCTTTGATGCTCGGTTCAGTGACAGGAGCACAGATAGGGGTGAGGATCGCCAGCAAGCTGAACCCGCGTTATGTTAAACCGATTTTGAGGGTAATGACGGTGGCTTTGGTTGTACAGATCTTTTTCGAAAAAGTGTTGTAGAGAGCTCCAAGGAAATGGCTGATACCCCACATGCCATTCCAGTATTTTACTACTATGTTAGAATGGGAATATGGTATTTTGAACCATTTTTAAAAGGGGGAGAGTCATGTCTTCGGAGGTATTATCGATTACCGGCCTGACAAAATCGTATGACAGCAAAGAGGTGCTGAAAGGGATCGATTTAAAGGTTAATAGAGGAGAAATCATTGGATATATAGGACCGAATGGCGCAGGAAAAAGTACGACGGTAAAACTGATGCTCGGTCTTGAAGAAGGATATTCCGGCAAGATTGAGATTTTTGGGAAGGATATCGCAGGACAGGGCGGCGGCTATAAACAGCGAATCGGTTACATTCCCGAAACGTCGGAAATGTATGACTCACTAACGGCCCAGGAGTATTTGACGTTCGTCGCCGAGCTGTATGGCATGGAATATGACGATGCCGACCGGAAAGCGGAGCAGTTGTTTGATGTGTTTGGCCTGAGTGATGTCTACCATTCACGGATCTCATCTTTTTCCAAAGGGATGAGGCAGAAGACGCTGATTGTATCTAGTTTCTTACATAACCCTGATTTGCTGTTCCTGGATGAACCGTTGACTGGCCTGGATGCAAATAGTGTGATGGTGTTCAAAGAAATCCTTGCCCGGTTCGCAGCTGAAGGGAAGACGATTTTTTATTCGTCCCATATCATGGATGTCGTTGAGAAAATCAGCAACCGGATTGTCCTGCTGCACGGCGGCCATATTGTGGCGAATGGAAGTTTCGAAGAATTGAAGTCTCAGAGCAAGGCGGGTTCGCTGGAGAATATTTTCAACCAGATGACCGGTTTTCATGAGCATGAGGACCGTGCCGCTGAATTTGTATCCATTGTCAGGGAGGGGTGACGATGGAGAACTTTTTCATATTAAAGCTGCTTGATTTGTTCAAACCTCTCTTTTTAAAAATGGGTGTAGAGTACAAGACGATGCGGCGGATTCTTCAGGTCAAGCTGACGATGGACCAGCGCCGCAAGCCGACCGTGTTCAATCAATCCCGGAAGAAGAAGGATAGGCCGGAGACGAATGAGTTTTTCAAGTCTTTGTGGATCTATGGCTTGTTTGGATTGATGCTGATCCCGTTTTTATTTTTAAATGATAACTATCTGTTCCAGGTATCCATCCTGTTCAGTATTTTCATGTTCATCATCATGACGACACTGATTTCCGACTTTTCATCGGTATTGCTCGACTTGCGGGATAAAAGTGTCCTCGATACGAAACCAGTCAAGTCAAAGACAGTGAGCATGGCAAAATTGCTGCATGTGACGATTTATATGCTGTACATCACCCTTGCCACAACAATGATCCCATTGGTAGTCAGCGCAATCTTTAAAGGGATTTTATTCACGGGCTTGCTGCTAGTTTCATTTGCGCTGGCTGATGTCTTCATCATTGCGTTCACGGCGCTGCTGTATTTATTCATTTTGCGATATTTTGACGGCGAGAAGCTGAAGGATATCATCAACTATGTCCAGATTGCCCTATCCGTTGGGGTCATGATTGGCTACCAGGTCGTGGCGCGTTCTTTTGAATTGGTGAATCTTGACTATCATCTGGATTTTGCCTGGTGGCAGCTGCTGCTTCCGCCCATGTGGTTTGCCGGCCTATTCGATGTCCTGCTTGGGGGCGACAGGAATTCCGGTAATCTGATTTTGACCCTTTTTGCGTTGTTAGGACCTATTGTGTCCATCCTTTTGTATGTGAAAATGATTCCGGATTTCGAACGCAACTTGCAGAAGCTGACCGCTCAGACAGGCAAGAAAAAAGCAAGCAGCAAATGGAAGGTCTTTCGTTCCTTGCCTTTCTTTATCTCCAAAGAGGAGCTGCCATTTTTCCGGTTCACGAGAATCATGATGAAAAACGAGCGCGATTTCAAGTTGAAGGTGTATCCTTCCCTCGGATTTGCCGTCGTGATTCCATTTGTGTTCATGTTCAACGGCTATGGAATGATGACTTTTGAGGAATTCAGGGCGAGCAGCTATTATTTGACCATCTACTCAGTCATGCTGGTCATCCCGGCATCAGTCATTATGCTAGCGCATTCCGGTTCCTATAAAGGGGGATGGATTTACCAAGTCTCACCGCTGAAAAATCCTTTCATTCTTAATAAAGCGGCATTGAAGGCATTCCTGTTCCAGCTATTTTTGCCATTGTTCCTGCTTGTATCGATCATGTTCAGCTTTCTGTTCGGGCTGAGAGTCCTTGATGACCTGCTTGCCGTATTAGTGGCAGCATTGATCTATACTGTGCTCTGCTATCTGGCAGGAGAAAAGGAACTAGCCTTTTCACAGCCATTTGACGCCGTAAAGCAAAGTGGGGATATAAGATTGTTCCTGCTGATGTTAATCATCCCCGTCTTCGTTGGGCTGCACTATTTAGCTTTGAAGGTGTCCTTTGGAGTAGTGGGTTATGGTGTGCTGCTGCTTGTATTGAATTTGGTGTTGTGGAAGAGGTTGAAATGAAGGGAGAGGGCGGTACACTGTGAGTCTTCTCATAGGACCGTTTTCCATTTTACTTAGGATAAGTATGTTTCTTGTCTCGAAGGAGAACCATTATGATGTACTTTTTTAGAGTAAATGCCATCAGTATTTTGTACGCTCTAATGGTGTTTTTGCCAGTTGAACTAATGGTGAATGTATATCGCATAAACAGGTTAACAAACTGGAGAATTGATACGGTCAATCTTTTGACTGGCGTAATGATTTTAATAGAAATAACAGCTGGCTCACTTCTGCTAATTTCTTTTACAAAAAAGTGGCTGGGCAGAAGAAAGGCGAACTATTGGACCATTATCCTGTGGATACCTTATTTTGTGCTTTTCCTGTATATATTCGCTTCATTATTTCCAATCACTTATGGTGGAGATGACCCGAATCCTGTATCTGGTTTAATCATCATAGGGGGATTGCTCGCATATCCATTGTATATTTTCCTGCTCAATTTGTTCGTGATCACAGCTGATGAGTAATACCATCAAAGCATGGGGATTGAACTGCCACGTAAATGTTAGTATTTTAGTCTGACAATAACGGGCAGTTCAGGTCTTGTGCTTCTTTTTTTACAGCATTGGACAGTAAGAAACTGGATTATCCATAATGGATAAGCGCTATGCCCCGATTGACACAATGTTTTCACCATTGCTTATGTTATATGTAGACCGATTGTTATAATATAAAAATGTGGGGTGAGTGATGTGAAGGAGACTTCAAAGGATAAATTAATCAGCACGGCATCACGGCTGTTTCAGCTGCAGGGTTACCATGGTACCGGCCTGAATCACATTTTAAAAGAAAGTGGTGCTCCGAAGGGTTCTTTATACTATTACTTTCCTGATGGAAAGGAACAGCTTGCGGTTGAGTCTGTGCAATTGACTGCTGAGCATGTCAGGGAACGCATTAAGCGGGGATTGGATCAAAAAGCAGATGCCGCTGAAGCGATTCAAAATTTTATTGAAAAAATGGCAGAGCAATATCAACATGATGCCACCCAAGAAGGAGTTCCCATTGCTGCAGTCGCACTTGAGACCGCTCTTTTCAGCGAACGCATTCGAAAAGCCTGTCAAAGCGGCTATGAGAGTTTCCAGCAAGTGTTTACCGACAAATTGCTTGAATCGGGATATGAAGAAGACAGGGCAAGAGAACTTGGAATAGTCATCAACAGCATGATTGAAGGAGCTTTTCTGCTATCTTTTACAATGGGTAACAATGAACCGCTGTTATTGGCGGCTAAAAATATTCCAGCACTCTTAAAGTGAGTATTGCTGGGGTTTTTTGAAAGTGAATTATATAGACTGGTCTACAAAAATGATGAGGTGGATGAACATGACAATATTAGTGACTGGTTTCAATGGCAAGGTTGGTTATGAAGTAGCGGAGAAATTAAAGGAAAGGGAAGTCTCAATGAAATGTGGTGTCCGGAATGTGGATCGGGCAAGGGAGCGGCATGGTTCAGCGTTCGATTTTGTCGCCCTCGATTTTTCAAAGCCAGATACTTTCGAGGAGGCTTTGGAAGGAATTGATGGGATTTTCCTGATGTACCCGCCTGGAGAGCGTATCGAGTTTGAAGCCTTTATCACACTGGCCAAGCAGAAGGGCGTCCGCCATATTGTCTACCTTTCAGTGAAGGATGTCCAATTCATGCCATTCATCCACCATTTTAAAAATGAAAAATTAATAAAGAAGGCTGGAATTCCTTATACATTTTTGCGTGCAGGCTACTTCATGCAAAATTTGAATGACTTCTTACACAAGGAGCTAAAAGAGCGAAAACGCATCTTTGTGCCTGCAGGAAATGGGAAGACGAGCTTTGTAGATGCCAGGGATATTGCCGAGGTTGCAGCGATTGCCCTGACTGATCCGGCAGGGCACAGGAATAAAAATTACGTCATCACCGGCAAGGAAGCGCTCGATTTTTATGAAGTGGCCAGGATCATGTCAGAAGTGATGAATACGAAGGTTGAGTACTCTAACCCTTCCGTAAAAGAGTTTAAAGATCATATGATTTCTGCGGGAAATGATGAGAGTTTTATCAATGTTGTTGCCGGCATCCACATGCCGACGAAATTGGGCCTGGCAAAAGGGATAAAGGATGACTTTGAAAAGGTAACTGGAACGAAGCCATCCAGCATCAGGGAGTATATCGAGGATTACAAAGAAGTTTGGCTTTAGGGATTTTTAAAAAATTCTTCAGAATGGAGGGTGACCCAATGGGCGCTCTCTTTTTCGTGCATTTTAATCATTTATTAATAATTTCATAAGAGCATTTTAGGTTTTTGTTGGCAGAATAAAGAATGTGAAAGGGAGGCTATGACCTATGAAAAAGCCGATTGTGGAGATAAAGAATTTAAAGAAAGTGATTGGAGATAAAACGATTATCCATGGAATCAGCATGGATGTGTTTCCTGGTGAGGTCTTTGGGTTCCTGGGGCCGAATGGTGCGGGGAAGACGACGACAATCCGGATGATGGTCGGGTTGATGGGAATCACGGAAGGTGAAGTGCAGATCAATGGTTACAGCATACAGAAAAACTTTGAGAAGGCGATTTCGCATGTTGGCGGAATCATTGAAAATCCAGAGATGTACAAGTTCCTTTCAGGTTATGATAATTTGCTTCAATATGCGCGGATGCTGCCGGTCCCGGTGAAGAAGGAAAGAATCAATGAAATCGTGAAGCTTGTCGGGCTCGAGAAGCGAATCCATGAAAAGGTGAAGGGCTATTCTCTCGGAATGAGGCAGAGGCTCGGACTCGCACAGGCCTTATTGCATTCTCCGGCTTTATTAATCCTCGATGAGCCGACAAACGGCCTGGACCCTGCCGGAATCAGAGAAATCCGCACATATATAAGGAAGATTGCCCATGAGGAAGGAATCGCTGTGTTTGTATCCAGCCACATGCTTTCGGAAATGCAAATGATGTGTGACCGGATTGGCATCATCCAGGATGGGCATCTGGTGAGCGTGGAAAGTGTCGGGGAATTTGTTGGAGATAAGGTGAACACGGTGATCGAAGTAGAATCGCTTGAAAAAGCCAAAGAGTTTATTGAAAAAACACTTCCTGAACTCAATCCAAAAATCAATGGAAATGAGCTGCAGGTTTCAGCCAGCCGTGAAAACATACCAGCACTTGTTAAGGCGCTTGCGGAAAATGAATTCAGTATCTACAAAATCTCTTCCGGGAATAAGACCTTGGAGGAAAAATTCCTGGAAATGACGGAGGGGAAATAAATGAGCCATTTTTTCAGATTGGTGCATAATGAGAATATTAAAATATATAAGCGGGTGGGAACATGGGTGATGATCGGGATCCTGGTTCTCGTCGTGGCCCTTGTTGGTATTTTTACAAAGTTTGTGTTGGATCCTGGCGGAAATGCTGACTGGAAGGCGCAGCTGAGCGCTGAGAATGCACAGTTGACAGAAAGTGTAGAGTCGGCGCCAATGCTTGAAGCGCAAAAGCGAATGATGGAAGAAAGGATTGCCTTGAATGAATACCGGATTGAAAATGATGTGGCACCAATCGAACGAGATTCACTCTGGGGCTATATGGTTGATGCTACAACCTTCACCGGGATCGCTGCTCTTTTCACGATTGTGATTGCCGCTGGAATGGTAGCGAGTGAATTTTCCTGGGGAACCGTCAAGCTGCTGCTCATTCGCCCGGTCAGCAGGACGAAAATCCTCCTGGCAAAATATGCTTCGACCTTGCTGTTCGCACTCTTAATGCTACTATTATTGTTCAGCGCATCCTTTCTGTTTGGCACCCTCTTTTTCGGCTTCGGCGGTGCAGAAACACCATACCTGGCCTATAGCAATGGACAGGTCGTCGAGCAGAATATGGTCACCCATATTATTCAGTTGTTTGGTTTCAGGAGCATCGACCTTGTCATGATGGTGACTCTCGCTTTCATGATTTCGACTGTGTTCCGCAGCAGCTCGCTCGCAATTGGCATTTCGTTGTTCCTGATGTTTACGGGACCGCAACTCGTCCAGCTTTTAAGCCAGTACGACTGGGCAAAATTTATCCTGTTCGCGAATACGGACTTGCAGCAGTACACGACAGGCACACCGCTTGTTGAAGGAATGACGATGACTTTTTCCATTGTCATGTTGTTGATTTACTTCGCGCTTTTCGCTTTTCTGTCGCTGTACATTTTTAAAAAGCGTGATGTTGCGGCTTAAGCTTAACTATGTTATGAAAGAGGAAACCGCTTTTGGTGGTTTCCTTCATTTTTAAAAAAGTAGGGCGGTACTGTGCATGGAAAAAGATTTGATTCTGATTGTGGAAGATGAACGGGAAATTGCTGAGCTTGTCCGCGATTATCTGGAGGCGGAGGGGTTCCGAAGCATCTTGGCTTATGATGGGCTTGATGGGTTGAATCAATTTATGGAACAACAGCCTGTGGTGGCCGTGCTAGATGTGATGCTGCCAAAAATGGATGGAATCGAGCTTTGCCGCAGGATCAGGGCAGAGTCGAATATTCCGATTATCATCATGAGTGCGAAGAAAAGTGATACTGACAAGATCATCGGGCTCGGGATAGGCGCGGATGATTATGTGACCAAACCATTCAGCCCTGGGGAGCTTGTTGCAAGGATCAAGGCGCAGCTTCGGCGGTTCAAGCATTTGTCTGTCCAAAAGGAGCCGGAAAATGTCATCAGATTCCCCGGGCTTGAGATTAATATGAAAGAATACACAGTGTTTTGTGCAGGGAATCAGGTCGAGCTTTCGGCCAAAGAATTTCGGCTGCTTGCGTTCATGGCGGCCAATAAAGGGCAGGTATTCACAAAAGAACAGCTGCTCGAAAATGTCTGGGGCTACCAGCATGTCGGCGATACGAACACGATCACCGTGTATGTGCGAAAGCTGCGCGAGAAGATTGAATCAGACCCTTCAGAACCACAATTTATAAAGACAGTCTGGGGAATAGGCTATAAATTCGATGGTGGAAGCACATGAGATGGGGGCTGAAGCCGCGGCTGATCTTCGCTTTTATCAGCATTATCTTGCTGCCGATTGTGGCATCGATTTTGTTTATAACCTTATTTTCTTCAGGTGTGGAACAACAATCAGGGAATGAGGATGAACTGAACATTCTCCTGTCTGAGGTCAAAAGTACGATTCACGAGAATGCTGAATATCTTGCAGAACCAGCTTTCTTTTACGAAAGGATAAGGCCGCTTCTTGAAAAATATGATATTGAGCTGACGGTTTTTTCCGCTGAAGGAGCTCCAGTATTTAATTCTGCCGCACATCAAAGAAGTAGCGAAGCATCTATGTGGCCGGATAGGCTCGGGAAGTTTACTGTGGACATACTGACCGAAGAACAGGGCGAATTATCTGCTGAAATCCAGGCCAATTCCTTCTCTGTGCCGCCATTCAGGCAGTTTCAAGAAATGATCTATGCCGTTCTTGGCGGGGTTGCGATCGGGCTGGCCGTCCTGGCCGCTCTCATTTTGCTGTGGACCTGGCATATCTCCAGGACGGTCCTCCATCCTTTAAAGGAAATATATCATGCGACTGAGGAAGTCATTGAAGGGAACTTGGATTATAAAATCAGATACGGAAAACAGGACGAAATCGGCCGGTTCATACAGGGCTTTAACCTGATGCGTGAGCACCTGAAAAAATCGATCGAGCAAAGGCAGCAATATGAACGGTCGCGGAAGCAGCTGATTGCCAGCATATCGCATGATCTGCGCACGCCACTTGCCTCGATCAAGGGCTATGTTGAGGGCCTTGAAGATGGAATTGCTAAAAATGAAGAGATGCAGAAGAAGTATTATCGGGTCATCAAATCAAAGACCGACCAGCTGGACAGGCTCATTGAAGACTTGTTTGAGTTCTCCAAGTTCGAGTTGGAGCAGCTCTCGATTGATAAGAATCTTGTGAACAGCTCCGAGTTTTTTCAGGATGC
This sequence comes from Mesobacillus sp. LC4, assembly GCF_053543455.1. Classification (NCBI taxonomy): domain Bacteria; kingdom Bacillati; phylum Bacillota; class Bacilli; order Caryophanales; family Bacillaceae; genus Mesobacillus; species Mesobacillus sp. LC4. The sequence continues at coordinate 422,408 of NZ_JBGCUB010000003.1, read as the reverse complement.
TTTCCATAGTGCGCAATTGGACTATCGAGAAGTAGAGCTGGTGCTGGCTGGGGCAATGCCATCGGTCAGCCTGAATATCGACAGCGGCAGGATCAAGCAGGTTATGGTGAACTTGATTGATAATGCCGTCAAGTATGGCGGGACGACAATCATCATGAAAATTGAGAAACAGGGCAGTTTTATTCAGGTTAGCATAAAGGATAATGGACAGGGGATAAGTGCAGAAGATCTGCCAAACATTTTCAATCCATTCTTCCGCGGCGAAAAGTCGCGTTCCAGGGAATCCGGCGGCACAGGACTTGGCCTTGCGATTGTAAAATACATTATTGAAACACATGGCGGAGAGATTCAGGTGACAAGCGAGCCTGGAAAAGGCAGTGAATTTACTTTCACATTGCCATTGTATCTGAGGCATTAGTGGAGCACGGGGACGTACCCTGTGCTTCCTTTTTTGTCTGAATACTAAGTTTATTTCATGGGATAATATGTTAAAATTTGAGTGAAGTCTTAAATGAAATTGGAGCGATTAAATTGTCCATTGAGATGATCGAACAAAACAAAAAGAGCTGGAATACTGTGGCACATCATTTTAACGGGAAGGACGCTTTGCCAAGCTATGGCCCTTTTGCCCAAAGTGAAGAAGAGTTAGGCCTTTTTGGCGAGCTCAAGAATAAAAAGGTCCTTGATATTGGCTGTGGCAGCGGGCATTCACTTGCCTATATGGCTGAAAAGGGGGCAAGTGAACTCTGGGGAGTGGATTTGTCAGAGACACAAATAAGGACTGCAGAAGAAACACTTAAGGATGTAAAACACCATTTGTTCTGTGCACCAATGGAATCTGAGATTGGGCTGCCAAAACAATACTTTGACGTAGTTTGCTCCATCTATGCAATCGGCTGGACATCAGACCTTGCTGCTACGTTTGAACTGATCCATTCCTATTTGAAGCCGGGCGGCTCCTTCATATTCAGCTGGGACCAACCGTTATATGGTCATTTGAAAAGTCAGAACGGAGAACTCTTTCTCGATGGATCCTATCAGGTGGAGGGAATGATACAATACCAAAACTTTAAAGGAGAGGAAGCGCCGGTAATCATTCCAAAAAGGAAAATGTCCACTTACATAAATGAATTAATCAACGCAGGTTTCACGATTGAGTCTGTGATTGAAAGCGAAGTGTCACCTGAATTTGATGGCGTGGATGAGGAAGTGTCCGATCGTTACTATTCTTTATATAAGGCTAGAAGATTCCCGTCAACGATGATCATTAAGTCTGTAAAAGGTTAATTGTATGGCAGGAATGAATGGAGACACTCGCCATTCATTCGGCTGGCGAGCCGTATGATTCTCCATCGAGCCTCGAAAGATACCCTTATGTAGAGGGAATTAGTTTTATAAGGGTACGATTAGATCCGAAAGATACCCTTATGTAGAGGGAATCAGTTTTATAAGGGTACGATTAGATCCGAAAGATACCCTTATGTAGAGGGAATCAGTTTTATAAGGGTACGATTCCGCCCGAAAGATACCCTTATGTAGAGGGAATTAGTTTTATAAGGGTACGATTAGATCCGAAAGATACCCTTATGTAGAGGGAATCGGCTCCACAAGGGTACGATTCCGGCCAAAAGATACCCTTATGTAAAGGAAACCAGTCGCATAAGGGTACGATTAGGTCTGAAAGATACCCTTATGTAAAGGAAACCAGTCGCATAAGGGTACGATTAGGTCTGAAAGATACCCTTATGTAAAGGGAATCAGTTTTATAAGGGTACGATTAAGTCCGAAAGATACCCTTATGTAAAGGAAACCAGTCGCATAAGGGTACGATTAAGTCCGAAAGATACCCTTATGTAAAGGAAACCAGTCGCATAAGGGTACGATTCCGCTCGAAAGATACCCTTATGAAGAGGGAGCCATCCGTATAAGGATACGATTCCGCTCGAAAGGTACCTTTATGTAGAATGAACCATCCCCATAAGGGTACGATTCGCCCGAGAGGTCCATATAATTAATAAAATCTCCTAATCTCCACAGTCTCAAATTCAAACCTCGCGCATATATTTATAGTTAACATTAATGGACAGCGAGGTGATGACATCATGTTTTCTGTTTCGGGAATGCAGGGGTTTGAGCTGTTTTCTGCTGAGCATTTGATTACTCTTGGGATTTTCTTTGGGGTTTGTCTTGGATTGGTGTTATTCAGAAATCAAATCAGGCCACATAAAAATGTTTTGAAATGGATGATTTTCTGGACTCTTGTGGCATGTCAGGTTTCACATCAAACATGGCTTATCCTCACCGGACAATGGGAAATTGGCGATCTTCCTTTGCATCTGTGCTCGTTGAGTTCTTTCCTGGCGATGTACCTTTTTTTAAGGAAAAGCGTAAAAGGTTTTTATGTGCTCTACTTCATTGGCAGTTTACCAGCGATTTTAGCCATGGTTACACCTGAAATGTCTTACACCTTTCCTCATTTCGACTATATCGAATACTTCCTCAATCACTCAGCCATTCCGATTGCCGTATTGTACTTCATCCTTTTTGAAGGCTACAGAATTCCTCGCAAAGCCATTCTTTTCGCTTATCTAGTAGTGAACATCGTTGCTGTCCCAATCTTCCTTTTCAATTTCTTGTTCGATACGAATTTCTTTTACTTGGCGAGTCCAACAGAAGCAAAGACCATCCTGAGCTTTTTTGGCAGTGGGATCATGTATTACTTGAATCTCGAAGCTGCGGCACTCATCGTTTTCAGCATTACTTATATGCCAATGTGGCAGCTGATTAAAGTGGAAAATCGCAAGCGGTTAATCAGCACCTACTCGCAGAAATGATGGAATACCAATTTTCTTTTTATCTAAAAATCTAGCATATTATCACTAACAAAAAATGTAATTTAAATGTATAATATAGTAAAATATTACTATGCTTACAAGATTATTCAGAAGAGAAGAAGGGTGTTCATGAACGTTCTATATGTCATCTTAGGAATGATTTTTATTTACGGGGTGTATCAGTTATGGCAGAAAATACAGCAACGAATGAACTATTTAACGACCATTTCTAATCTTGTAGAGTACTCGAAGGATATCATTTACTACTTGGAACTGAAGCCAGTGTTCAAATACCGATATTTAAGTCCATCCATCAATTCAATCTTGAGTCCGAATATTGTCGAAGAGAGCATGAGGAACCCATATACAGCGTTTGAAAGGATTCATCCTGAAGATCTTCCAATCTTGATGAAAAAAACCTCCGGTGGGCTGGATTATAATCAACCCATCATCCAGCGCTGGAAAAACGATGCTGGTGAATATATCTGGTTCGAGGAACATACGACACCGATTTATCAGAGGGGTGAAATCGTAGCGATCCAGGGAATCATCAGGAATATCAGTGATAAAGTTGAGCTGCAAAAACAACTGGAATATAAGGTTTCCCATGATATTTTAACCAGTCTGTACAATCGGGAATACTTTGAAACCATGATGGATCGGTATGATCATCAAGTCAATGCACCGATTTCAATTTTGGTTTTCGATTTGGATCATTTGAAGAAAATCAATGATTCATATGGCCATAAAGTGGGTGATCAGCTAATCAAGGAAACGGCCGCCATTTTAAAAGACTTCTCGAATGACGATGTGATTGTCTCAAGAATTGGCGGTGACGAGTTCGCCATATTGTTGGTGAATAGCGCTCCTGAGCAGGCAGAGGCTCTAATGGCCGCGATCCAGAGGGAGATGGATCATCTGAACGCCGATGAAAACAGGTTGTACAAAATTCACCTTTCCAAGGGCTATGCCTTCGACCACACGTCAATCGGCAAAATGGAAGAGTTGTTCATCGAAGCCGATAATCAGATGTACAGAGAAAAGAAGTATAATAAGAAAAATAGGTTCGCCAATTCTTGGTAAAAATGAATCTCCGGAAAATTGTGCAAGATCAAAAATATTGAAGGGACGGGACGTTCAGGATCCGTCTCTTTTTTATGTTTGTTAAAATTTTTTGCAGTAGTGTGCTAGTAATCAAACGGAAGCAACTGACAAATAAATCATATTGACTACAACACTTGAATCCTATAAAGTACAAAAGTATGTTTTTGAAAATGTAGAGTGCTAGAACAAGGCGCTTGCGCATTTATTTATAGGAGGCAGAAATGGATACTCAGAATCAAACACAGATCAAAATCACAACAGCAGATCCATCAGCGCTTGGCTTGTTTGGACTGGCGATGGTTACATTGGTGGCGTCTTCCCAGAAGCTTGGGTTCACAGATGGCGTTTCACTCATCATTCCTTGGGCTATTTTCCTTGGCGGACTGGCACAGCTTTACGCTGCGATTCTTGATGGGAAGCATAACAATGTCTTTGGCATGACAGCTTTCGGTGCGTTCGGCCTCTTCTGGTTCGGTGTCGGAACGACTTGGCTGATCCAGCTCGGCTTTTTCGGTGAAAACCTCGCCGCAGATAGTGATGGGAAGCAACTGGGCATGGCCTTCATCAGTTATCTGATTTTCTCTATTTTCATGACAATTGGGGCACTTGAAACGAATAAAGTCTTATTTTTCATTTTCGTGTTGATCGACTTTTTATTCATTGGTCTTTCATTGAGTTCATTCGATATCATCCATGAGGCCTCACATATGCTGGCGGCCGTGTCAGAACTGGGCATTGCGATCCTTTCATTCTACGGCTCGGCAGCCAATGTGCTGAATACCCACTTCGGAAGAGTTGTCCTGCCAATCGGCAAGCCATTCGGGATTTTCAAGAAATAAGAGGGAAGGCACTAAGCGTGAATGCTTAGTGCTTTTTTCGGTACCAAGTAGGCTTAGTCTAAGAAATCACTTGCATCGATCTCATCTTCACAATTTGGACAGTATAGATTATCACTTTGACTTGTTTCTAAAAGTCTAGTTCCGCATCTGGGACAATAAATATTTGTTTCCTTTGTTTCTGGTTCGAAATTGAACATTTTTCTTCCTCCTTTTCATTTGCGACAAGCATATAAAATTATATTTTTTTTAGCAAATATGAAAAGTGGAGTAAACAGGAGATAAACAGAGATTGTCACAAATCATTTTTGTCTACGTTCGAGGATTTGCATACTCTCAAGTTTTGGGGTAAGAAAAAATGACGTTTTTTAGTAGAAATAATTTGATTTATAAATCCTAATGAATTGTAAACAATGTACGGTTCTAATGTAAATATAGAGTATGTAAAAGATGCTTGGAGTTTCTCCAAGCATCTTTCTTTGCTAACTTTATAGTGAGGCTGGTTCGATATTTGTATCTGTATCCGGCTTTCATTCTGGCTTCAAGCAGCAAGTTGAACATCAGAGACTATCACTTTCTTCATCAACCAATTTGGTATAAATAACGGTCCGTTCAGCCCGTTCAGTTGTTTCAGGGTCATAGTCGCCGCTGCAAGTAATCAGGTTGAGCGTGCTGGCAAATGAGAAGCCGAAAATATCTTCGATTGGGGCATCCAGACGAGGAAAAGTTTTTTGGTCGTAGACTTCAAAGGTCAGTGTCTGGCCCTCGGAGTCCGTTAGCATGATTTTGTCGCCATTTTTCAGTTTGTGAAGGTCATAGAACACAGCAGGGCTTGTCAGGTCGTCTACATGTCCTGCGAGGACTGCATTTCCTGGAGCTCCGGGCAATGTACCGGGCTCATACCAGCCAACATTGTCAGGATCCTTCGGAACATCCATGCGCCCGTCCTTCAAGGTGCCTACTTGCTCCATCTCGGTTTTGACATTGATTGCAGGAATTTCGATTGTCACAGGGATGATCCCTGTCCGGTTATCTTTAATGATCTCAACCTTCGATTCTGAGGAAGGGGCAGGTACAGAGGTTGCTTGCTGCTCTTTATTAGGAGCTTGAGTTTCTTCTGCCGTTTCAGCACCAGGCTGGCTTGAGCAGCCTGCCATTATCAGTGCAGCAACTATTATATGAATTTTTTTCAAGTGATTCACCTCAGGAAAAAGTCAGAAGAGAGAAGGGGAGATTCCTTCTCTCAATCTGGCTTATTATTTGAAAATAAGAAATGTTTAAATTTTCATTTTGAGAATTGTCCAGCTCCAGCGCCTAGCCCCTCGAGTCGCTTGTAGTTTCGCCTCCTAGAAACTCCGAAACTTCAACTCCGCCGGCAGAAGCAAAAAGCGCTTCTTTGTCGGAGTCTCCAGTTTCTGCGTTTCTGGGCAGTCGGCTATACTTTTCGATTTCGGTCCGCCCAATGAAGTCAAAGAGCAACTTCACCGGCCGGCCCTCCAGCGCTTGTCGGGGCTGTCCAAGGAGCTTACGCTTTTCTTATTTGTCAGCAGCGATACGTCGAACAGTTACGAATCCTGCAGCGGCTAACGCCAGAATGGCTGAGATCAGGATCGCCTCAAACGGAAGTCCTTGTGAAGCGGTGCCGCCCATTCCAGTCTTAGGCATTTCAGAAGGCATTTCTGCTTTGAATTTGTCAGGGAACTGGTCAACGATGGCCCCAGACAGTCCTTTTGATGTTTCAAACATGTGGCCATAAGCTTCCCTTACAGTAGGGTAGGTGCTGGCGTAATCTTCAGCCGTGTAGGTATCGAAAGCTTTAATCAGCTGGTCTACGTGCATTTGCAATCCTTCTGCCAGGGCATCTGCTTTCAGTCTGCCATCCGTTGCTGTCTCAAGGAACTTGGCAAATGAATCCTTATACTGGGCAAGGGCAGTAAGGGCTGCTTTTTTTGCTTCTTCATCATTTGCTCCGGTTGCTTTTACATAACTGACAAAATGTCCGATATGTTCGGCCCACATCTGTTTGAATTGTTCGCCTGCTTCGTCGCCATATACAGAGGCAATCGCTGCACTCAAATCTTCCGTATTGGCAGAAAGAGCCGCTGCTGACGCATCAAAATCCTTTGAGCCGTCAATGCCGTTCTGCATCGCTGTCACGGCCAGGCCGGCATGTTCTGATAGCAGGTAATTCAAGTCGGAGCGTAAATCAGCTGCAGGAGTGACTGCCTGATGGTTTTCAAATTTATCCGGGAATTGCATGACGATTGCATTGGAAAGGCCCTTGCTCACCATGTACATGTGGTGGATCGCTTCACGTTCGTATTCATATGCTTTTTCATAATCCCCTGAAACGTAGGCATTGAAGGCGCCGACCAGCTGGTCCACATGCATCTGCAGACCTTCAGCCAGGGCATCCGCTTCCAGTCGTTTTTCAGTTGCTGTGGAGAGGAAATTCGAGAAGTCTTCTTTATATTGCGCCAATTCATCAAGGGCAGCTTTCTTCGCTGCTTCGTCATTTCCCGCTGTTCCTTTGACATAGTCTACAAAGAAGCCAATGTGTGCGGACCACATATCCTTGAATTTTGCACCTGCTTCATCACCGTATACTGAGGCAATCGCTGCGCTTAAATCATCGGTGTTTCCTTGAAGGGCGGCTGCGGACTGTTCAAAGTCCTTCGCGCCATCGACACCTTTACGCATTGTTTCAACTGCTAAATAAACATGTTCACTAAGGAGCTGGTCAAGTGTAGCTCTTAAATCGACTGCTGAATCGGATACTGTGGGAACTGCGTGATCATGGGCTGCTGCTGAGTTGGCTGCAACAGGAAGTAAGAGGGATAGGCTAAGTGGTACGGTAATCGCTGCTTTTTTTAAATTCATTATGAAATCTCTCCTTTGTTTTTGGTTTTCACTATGCTAACGGGAGAAATTTGAAGATAGATCACTTTTTTTGAAAAAATTTAAAAAAAATGAAAAAAACCTGATCCGGAGTTCAAAAACCGGGTCAGGTTCAAATTCATTTTTATAACTGTGAAGCTAAAACAATATCACCCTTTGGCTGTTTGCTGTCAGGGGTCGGTTCGAGTGTAACTGCGATGGTGGTCCAGTTGTGCTCGCCTTCGTAATTAACCGAGTATGTGACGGCACCATTGCCTTCAGAGTTGGTACGGAAAGTTCCTGCCCTGAACTTTTCGCCGGCTTCATCAATCAGCCAAACCTGGTAGGCTTCATTGCCGGTTAATGGCTTGAGGTTGCTTGCCTGGACAACAAGGGCCATTCCTTCTTCTTTTTTGATCATGGCTGCTTCAGCATTTCCTTCATATCCTTCCGAAACAGCCAATTGAACCTGTTTTACGATTTCATCCGTTCCTTCCCGTGGTGGATCGCTGAGCTCCTGGTCAGGCTGGTTCAAATAAAAGTATGCGTTAGCGGATAAGGAGAGAAGCAATGACGCAGCCAAAAGGGGCTGAAGCCAACTGTAATTCCGGCGTTTACGTTTTTTCTCTGCTGGTTTTACAACTTCTTCAGTTTTTGCTAATTTTTCAATATCCTCAGTTTCTGCTGGCTTCTCAAATTTCTCAGCTTGCTCTGCCTCTTCAAAAACAGAAGCAAGGATTCTGTCCTTCATTCCTTCATTCGGCTCGACCAATTCTGCTGAAAAAGGAAGATCAGCTGTTAGCATAGTCAGTTCCTCCAGCTCTTCACGGCAATCCCTGCAGGTGGATAAATGGTTCTCAAATATTGATTTTTCCTCAACAGTCAGTGTGTTATTAAAATAATCCAGTAAACATTCACATACTTTATGATCGGTCATAGCTATGATCCCTCCCTTCCCTGATACCACCTATTGTTTTATGGAGATGCTTAAGAGCCAATCGTATTCGTCCTTTAACCGTCCCCAGAGGGATCTGAAATGTATCTGCAATTTTTTGCTGTGAGAGTCCTTTAAAATAAAACAGTTCAACAATTTGCTGCTGCTCTTCAGCCAGTTGATTGATGGCCACCCTGATCTCACTCTGTTTTTCTTTCCACTCTGCCACTTCTTCTACCGAAGGTTCAGTCGATTTCAATGCATCGCGGTCCTCAAGCTCGACATGGTTCTCATCCTTTTTGCGGAGGCAATCAATTGCAGCATACCTGGTAACGGTCAATATCCAAGAAGAAAATTTCCCTTTCGTTTCATCATACATTCCCGGTTTCGTCCACAGTTTAAGGAAAACATCCTGTACGATTTCCTCTGACAAATCACGCCTGCCAGTCACCCTGTATGCGAACGAAAACAGCAGCTTTTCATATCGGTCATATAAGAGTTCAAGTGCCCGTTTATCTTTTGCCTGCAAACGTGCATAAAGCTCGATATCATGTTCGCTCATCAATTTCTCCTTCTATATGTATTTTGTAACATCATAACCTATTTAGTTAAAGATGTAATTTTAGAGTCTGCTAAACTAACGATTCAAAATAGAATAAAGATCATTTTTTAAAAAAGGAATTGGCCTTTTTATATTGAAATTACTGACAAACATGAGCAAAGAATGACCGGATTGCACCATGGAATCTTGATAGGATGATTGTAAGGGAGTGAGTGGTATGGCGTGGATTGAATCCTTGCAGAGGGCAATTGACTATATGGAGGAGCATTTGCTTGACGATTTGACAGTGGAGGACATTGCAAAACAGGCGAGTTCATCTCCATTTCATTTCCAACGGACATTTGCCATTCTAACGGACATTTCTGTGGGTGAGTACATTAGACGGAGGCGTTTGACGCTCGCAGCAGGTGAATTATGCAGCGACGATGCAAAAGTAATTGACCTTGCGCTGAAATATGGCTACGACACTCCTGAAGCATTTACGAAGGCTTTTCGCAGGCAACATGGCATTTCTCCAACTGAAGCACGGAAGTACACCGGAAAGCTGAAATCATACAGCCGCCTGGGAATCCAGGTGAGTTTGAAGGGAGCGGAACCGATGCAATACAAAGTGGTAGAGCAAGATGGTTTTGAAGTGATTCGTATTAAGCAGGTATTTTCTTATGATAATGGAGAGAATCTGGATGGTATTCCTAAGATGTGGGATCAGGTGAATCAGGATGGAACTTGTGATTTTTTGGCCTGTAAAAACAATGGCCCAGTAAAAGGAGTTCTTGGTGTATGTGTGGACCAAGGCAAGATCCGGGATAAGGAGATGGATTATTGGGTTGCGGCAGCATATAATGGCGAAACACCTGATGGCTATCTGAAAATGGAAATCCCTGCGTCCAAGTGGGTGATCTTCGAGGTTCACGGTCCAATGCCGCATGCCATGCAAAAGGTATGGAAGCAAATTTTTACAGAATGGTTTCCCGCCAGTGGGTTCCAACATGCTGGGACACCAGAGCTGGAGGTTTATCCAGCAGGCAATTCAGCTGATCCGGAGTATTATTCTGAGGTATGGATACCGGTTAAGTAAGAGGTTCCGCTTGGGGAGGGTGATTTGAAGGATTTCTCTCAGAAGAATTCTTGATAGAGTGCATGTTTAAACTATCTAATCAAACGTTTGATTAAATAGTTTTTTTATTAGTGAGCGGTCTTTGAAACGAATAACCACCCCTCTTTTTAAAAAGGGATGGTCTTGAAGTTAATTGATTTCACGAATCTGTTCGGCGATCTTGGCGGAATAAACGGGCTCGGTTTCATGCTTTTCCTGTAATCTCGCGGGCAGGCCCTGGATTGATTGGACGACGGTATCCAGCTTTGCTTCAATTCGGTGAAGCAGGTACAGTGTCACAACAATCGGGAACCCAACATCGCTGATGAACGGAATCAGCTGTTCCATATGCGCTTTCTCCTTTCTTTCATTTTTAAAATAAGAGCCGGTCTCTAGTAGAAGACCGGCCCGCTTTCATAATTGTCTAGCTCTAGCGCCTAGCCCCTCGAGACGGTTCAGTCCTGCCAATGGAGTCAAAGGACGACTTCACTGTCAGGACTTCCAGCGCTTGTCGGGGCTGATCAAGGCGCTTCCGCTTTTCTTACTAAATTAATTCGTAATCGGTGATGTTGCGTTCGACAACGCGTGCGCTGTGAACGGCAACAAGGGTTCCATTCGTTGGCTGGAATGCATTGGAAGCGATGATTTGCTCCATTGCCAGCTTGACTGCTGCTGGATCAACGGGCTCCTTCGGGTTATCAACCGCTAGCTTCGCGTATTTGCCAAGAGCCGTAGTGAATTGCAACTCAATAGTTTTTGCCATGTTTTTCACCTCCTATTGAAAGAGTAGATTGCCAGATTAGATGATATCGAAGCTGTCGTTACGCTCCACAGAGCTTAACAAGTTCGCGCTAAGGCCGCCAAGTGCAAGAGCCGCCTGCTGAACCTGATCAGCAGTAGCTTCCTTTCTCACATAACGGTAAGTCTTAGGCTTGAAAATCGACTCGCCCTTCTCATCCACACCAGCCTCAAACATCAGCCTGATATTAGAATCCTTCAACATCGCCATTGCCATTTGCCTCACCTCCTTTCACCTTCTATATACAGATGGGGAAGGGGAAAGGACAGGGTGAGTGAGAAAATTATTGGAGGACTTCATTTGAAGGTAGCAGGTCCTATCGGTCAAACGCAGAGGGAAAGAAGGGAAAAGTGTCCGATAGAAGGGCTCTATCGGCCAAACGCGTAGGGAAAGAAAGGAAAAGTGTCCGATAGAAGGGCTCTATCGGACAAACACGGAGGAAAAGAAGAGGAAAGTGTCCGATAGAAAGGCTCTATCGGCCAAACACAGAGGAAAAGAAGAGGGAAGTGTCCGATAGAAAGGCTCTATCGGCCAAACACAGAGGGAAAGAAGGTGAAAGTGTCCGATAGAAGGGCTCTATCGGACAAAAGCGTAGGGAAAGAAAGGAAAAGTGTCCGATAGAAGGGCTCTATCAGTCAAACCCAGAGGAAAAGAAGGGAAAAGTGTCCGATAGAAGGGCTTCTAATAGACAAAAAAACCCCTCAACAAAAAGAGCTTTTTCCTGAAGACATTCTCATGCTTCCTACCGTATTGATTTGGATTTTATTTTCATGTAGTATGGTAATACTATTTTGTGGAAGGGTGACTTGGGGCGATGAATAACTAATCCTGTTTGAGAATGAATTGAAATACACAATTTTTCTGGATAGGATTAGGCTTGCCTTCTGAGAACCCAATGTTAAATATGATCATGCCCTGGCATGGTCTGTGTTCTTTTAATGGTTAAGGTCTGCTCTCTATCCAGTCAGGAATAGGGGGCTTTTTTTATGTCGGAAATGACGCATGATCAAAATGTGGGCATGGGAGCATTATTTAAAAATCAGGTAATCCGGATAATTCTGCTGTCGGTGCTGTTTCTTCAAATTGGGATCTGGGTCCGGAATTACTCAATTCTCTTGTATGTGATTGAGAAGACGAATGGTAACGCGATTGCGGTTTCTTTGATATCCGTTGCTGAATTTGCGCCGATTTTTTTGTTTTCGTTCATAGGAGGGACGTTTGCGGATCGCTGGCGGCCGAAGAGGACGATGATTTGGTGTGATGTTTTCAGTGCAGTATCTGTTTTCGCGGTGCTGCTGACATTGTTTTTTGGCAGCTGGAAAATGATTTTCTTCGCGACATTGGTTTCATCCATTCTATCGCAATTTTCACAGCCGTCGGGAATGAAGCTGTTCAAGCAGCATGTACCGATGGAGCTTGTTCAGATGGGGATGTCGATGTACCAGACCGTTTTTGCGCTCTTTATGATTCTTGGGCCTATCCTCGGAACCTTTGTCTATCAGCGTTTCGGTATTCTCGCAGCTGTCGCTGTTATGGGAATTGCCTTCATTTGCTCGGCAGCTGTCTTGCTGATGCTGCCTGCAGACAAGGAACCTACAGCTGAAAAATCAAAAACAACCCTGATGGAAGAGATGAAGGCGGGATTCCGCTATGTATTGAACAGCAGGGCATTGTCATTGCTGGGCGGATGTTTCGCGGCAGCCGGTCTCGCCATTGGTTTGACCCAGCCGCTTGGCGTTTTCCTGATTACAGAAAGACTGGGACTTCCTAAGGAAGAGCTGCAGTGGCTAATGGCTGCATTCGGCGTGGGGATGATTCTGGGAGGCGGCATCACAGTTGCGATTTCGAGAAAGGTTCAGCCGCAGGTGCTGCTGGCGATTGGTATGGCTGCCAGTGCAATCGGGTTCGTCGGGATGGGATTATCAACCGTATTCTGGCTGACATTGACGGCGCAATTTTTCTCAGGATTGTTTATGCCATGCATTCACATCGGCATCAATACGATGATTTTACAAAACACGGAAGAATCTTTCATTGGCAGGGTGAATGGCATCCTTAACCCAGTCTTCATGGGGGCAATGGTCATCACTATGTCAGCGGCGGGTTGGCTTAAAACGCATCTTTCCATTGTTTACATTTATGAAACAGCTGCAATTCTGCTCTTTATCGGCATTATGGTTTTGGTTCCTTTGATGAAAAAGAATCCAAAGGTAAGCCTGGAAGAGGGAGTATAAGGTAAAGGAGGCCCAGATAATAAGGGCCTCCTTTTCTTGTTATGACAGTATCCTCTTTTCACCTTCAAGGGCTTGAATCGGGTTGATGTTCTGTGTGAATTCGAGGGTGCCGATATATTGATTGTTTTCATCGCGGACCGCGAAGTAGCGAATGTATACGAATTTATCACGCACTTTGATCCAAAAATCCTCAGTATCTTTTTTTCCTGACTTAAAGTCCCTCAGCAAATCCTCAACGACATGGACGCTTCTTGGCGGGTGGCAATTCTGGACGGTGCGGCCGATGACTGCCTTTGTCCGTGCGAAAATCCTTTCTTTTCCATGTGAGAAGTAGCGGACTACATCATCCTGGTCAATGAAGGTGATGTCGACTGGCAGGTGGTTCAACAGCAGTTCAAGCTGCTTCAATGACAGGATGCCTGTCTCCATTTTAATATAGCCTTCAGAGATGGCGTCTGCGTCAAGGTGTTTGCGGGCAGGCTTCCATTCCTCAGTCGGTGACGTCAGGCAATAGCCGATCTCATCACTTTCATGGGCGATTTTTACCCATTCATCTTCTGTGAAATTTTGCAATGCCATCGGGAAGAGGATGTTTTCTTCCCTGTAAATCATGCCGCTCACTTCCCTGAGGACAAATTGGACCTCCTCAATCACGCCAGTTTTATTACCGTCATAATTGGACAGCCTTTTTTTTGCCAGTTTGATGCCGTCACGGATGAAATCATCGATCCGCCACATATTCGTTGTCGGGCCGTAGATCCCGTACTTTTCCAGGTAAGGGAAGATCAAGTTTTCCTTGCGGCTGTAGTGCTTGTCAATGTCATAGAGAAGGTTGCAATCCTCCAGAAGCAGATTGATGTTTTCAGCGCTGTCTTCCATAGCAAATTGCTCAAGGTGAACGGCCAATCGATTTTGTAAAAGCTGTTCAATCTCGCGGTTTTCCATCTCGAATGTATGGACCGGGTGTCCTGGCTGGTTTTCTGGTCCGTACACGGATTCATTCTCTTCGATTGCACCTTTAAAAAGGTCGGTGTGGGCCGCATAAATACGCTGCATTTCGGTAACGGAAATATCGCCTTCGATCAGTTCGACATGCTGGAGGCCGGCAATTTCCTCGATGGTTATTTTTCCGATAAAAGCATCAAAGTGAGCCTTGACCTCATTCACATTTTTCCCATCATGCAGATCTTTGAAAAGCTGCTTTAACGTCGCGTTCCGTTTTGCAGAGTCCATAGCTTTCAATTCACGGTTATTTATCATTTCACTCATGATTATCTTTCCTCCTAGAGTGTGTATTGGCAATCATTGATAATGTTTCTCATGCTAAAAATAACACTTATCCAAACACAAAGTAGTGATACAAATCATTAATTGGCGTTTTTTTCATAGAAATTCAATGTTATGATGGAACGAGCAAAAATAGAGAGGGGAATGACGAATGACCTGGTGGGAATATCTTTTGTCTTACGAAGTGCTGAAAAATCTGGGGATCTCCATAGGAATCTTCTTCTTGTTCCTTTTGTTCAGGAAGCTTTTCACAAAATATGTGTTCAGGCTGATGTTAAAGCTGGGCCAGAAGACGCCGACCGAGCTGTTCACCAGTATGACCGTCGCATTTGAGCAGCCGATCCGATGGTTATTTATTATAATAGGAATCTATGTGGCGGCGGATTATTTCCCGTTCATGGAGCAAACGAGTCCGCTATTTTTAAAGATTATCAGAGCGTCGATCATCATGCTGATTTCCTGGGGGCTGTATAATCTGTCTTCGGGTTCATCGCTGCTTTTCATGAAAATCAATGATCGTTTTAATATGGAAATCGATCAGATTCTGATTCCGTTTTTCTCGAAGGCGATCCGGTTTATCATCGTCGCGATCAGCCTCAGTATCATTGCGCAGGTATTTGAGTATGATGTGAATGGATTCATTGCTGGCCTTGGGCTGGGCGGCCTGGCGTTCGCGCTGGCTGCAAAGGACGCGATCGGGAATTTGTTTGGCGGCATCATCATTATTACGGAAAAACCTTTTACGATTGGTGATTGGATCAAGACACCGAGTGTCGAGGGGACAGTTGAGGATATTTCCTTCAGAAGCACGAGGGTCCGCACCTTCGCACAGGCTGTGGTCACGGTTCCGAACGCGATTTTAGCAAATGAATCGATTACAAACTGGAGCAAAATGGGGAGAAGACAGATTACCTTCAAGCTTGGAGTAACGTATGACACACCGAGAATGAAGCTGCAAAGAACGATTCTCAGGATTGAAGAAATGTTGAGAGCAAACGACGATATCCATCCGGATACGATTTTTGTAAAGTTTGACGAGTACAATGACAGCAGCCTCGACATCTTCCTGTATTTCTTCACGAAAAGTACCGTCTGGGAAGAATACCTGACAGTGAAGGAAGAAATCAACTTCGCAATTATGGAAATCCTCGAAGAAGAAGGAGTTTCCGTGGCATTCCCAAGCAGGACGCTTTATGTGGAGACACAGGGGGAGTCTGTTGGCAGGGTTGCAGAATCTATATAGCAGAAAAAGAGAAGCCGGGGAGCAATCCTGCGTCTCTTTGTGTGAACAGTTGGTAAGAGCATGAATCTTAGAAGGGATTCATGCTCTTTTTTTTGAATACTACTAAAATCCGAAGGTATAAAACAGTAGTTTGAGTGAACGGTATCATATTAGCTGGAGGTTTATTCTTTTTTACAAAGAGGAGAGTCATTATGGAAATAGTATATTTTGCAGGTGGGCACTTTTTTGTTAAATTCCGTATTGAAAAAGCGATGCATTTAGTAAAGGAATGGTTTTTAATAAATAGGCTTACTCCAAATTTGAGTTACCAAAAAGACTTAAAATAACCGGAGATTTTCCGGTTAGACTGCAGAATATGGCTCAGTTGGGTGGAAATAAGCGGAGAATTTCCGATTAAATGGTACAAAATTGTCCATTTGCCTGTTTTTTGAGTTGATAGTCGGAATTTCTCCGGCTATTTGAGCTGTTTTTAGAGCTTTTTCAAAATTAAGGGGAATTTCTCCGCTTATTAATCAACACGCCGCTGATTCCCTGTCGTGTCCGGGAAGGTTAGCTCTTTTAGGGCAGGGCAAAAAAAGTATTCTTGAATAACCACGAATTGCTTATTGAACGAACGGGTGCTTACGTGAAATGAGATTCTATATATTAGATGTGAAAACATCATAAAACACTAAAATGGCGTGCCTAAACTGATGTCAGTTTTTACACGCCATTTCGATTGTCATTTAATAAAAATCGGAACGTTTACGCTGCTTCAGACTCTTTGGAGTGAACTTGTTTCATGAATTCGTTCACGTCAGAAGGTACTCTTCGGTCAAGCTTTGAAACGATGTATACGGACAGGAATCCGATTGGCACCGTGATGATTCCCGGTACGTTGAACTGCAGGAACTCTGGCAGTGTTGTCTTGAAGAAGATCATGTACATGGAGGAAACGAGACCCAATACAAGGCCAGCGATCGCTCCTTTTTCGGTCATTCCTCTCCACCAGATGCCAAGGATGAAGATTGGAGTGAACGTACTGGCTGCCACGGTGAAGGCGAGGGCGACCAGGTGGCCGATGGATGCTTCTTTTACCAACAGGCCAAGGATTCCGTATAAGACACCGAGCACGATAATGGATGCCTTTCCAGCGATCACGCGCTCTTTTTCGGTAATGTTTTTACGGAAGAAGGTTGCGTACAAATCATGGGCCAGGGCACCTGAGCTCGCGATGAAAAGTCCAGACAGGTTCGAGAAGACTGCTGCGAAAGCACCGGCGATGACAAGCCCAAGCAGCCATTCTCCGCCAAGGGCCTGTGCTGTTGACGGGACAACCATGTTGTTCCCGCCGGCAATCAGGTCTTTCATGACAGCTGGATCAGCTTCACCAGTCAAGAAGATTGAGCGTCCGACTACTCCAAGGTAAACAGCGAACAGGAAGAACGCGCTCGCGATTCCGATTGCCATCAAGGCAGAACGGCGGGCAGCTTTTGCACTTGGGTTTGTGTAGAAGCGCAAAAGGATGTGCGGAAGTCCGATTGTGCCAAGTGAAAGGCCGATTGTCATCGAAATGGTTTGCCAGAATGAAGGGAAGTAGTTGCCTGTTCCAGTCCAGACAGAACCATCGAATGGAATGTCTTTTCCATCAGCTGTAAGGCTTGCTGTGCCTGTGATCGTTCCTTTGAACTCATTGATTGATGCTAAGATATCCTGGTAATGAAGTCCGCCCCAGATGGCTGCGCCAACCATGAGGAGGAACGCGCCAAGGCGAATCCATAATTCAAGCGCCTGGTTAAGGGTAGTTCCCTTCATGCCGCCGATTCCCACATAGAAAATCATGACGGAGCAGGTAAAAATGATTCCGAACTCATAGCTGGTGCCAAAAAACATGCTAAGAATCTGGGCAGCACCCAGCAGCTGAGGGGCTGCATAAAAACCGGAAATGGCTAGTACGACAGCGACGGCAGCAAGGCGGGCGCGTCGGCTGTGGAAGCGGTACGCCAAAAAGTCAGCGACTGTATAAGCTCCAAAACGGCGAAGCGGTCCAGCGACGAAAATCGCCAGGAGTGTCAAGCCAATCGAGAAGCAAAAGGCATAGTAAGCACCGTCATAGCCTAACTGATAGGTCAGGCCGGCAATCCCGAGGAAGGTGGCTGCGCTCAAATAGTCGCCGCCAATTGCCGAGCCGTTGGTAAACCAGCCGAAGCTGCGTCCTCCGACGAAGTAGTCTGAAGCTGTCGCGTTTCTTTTTGTCAGATAGGTGATATAGACAATGGTCCCCATCAGGATCATTGTTAAAAGGAATTTCGGCTCAAGGAATGTCGACATCAGCCAATCCTCCTTCCATCAGCAGGAGCTGAGGATTGTTCTGCTTGGTTTTTCAGGCGTTTCTCATACAAAGTCGTATGGATGAGTGCAATGACAAACGCCATCGCCATCGCGACAATACTTGTGAAGAACCAGCTGTAGGTCATGCCGCCCCACATCCTGGAGAACATGAAATCTCCTGCATACCAATTCAAAATAGGAATGGAAAGAATGAATACATAATAAAAGAGCGTAAGTTTAATGCCTGTACTGAATTCACTTTTCATGATTTGCTTTGTTTCCGGATCAAGCGGCTTCAGCTCGCTGACGTCAATTGTATCAGCCGCTACATAATTATACTCCCGATACTCCCCTGCCAAATATGATTCCCCCTAAATAAAATTTTGGCCTAACCCGTTATCAAGATTTCCCTCCTTTAGGCAAGCCATGATATGATTAAATTGATTGTACGATAGAGAATTGTCCAATACCTTACAATAAATTATCAGAAATATACAAATATTTAATGTAGTTTAAATTTTTATTCACTCATGTGAATAATATAAGGGGGTGGTAAGGGTGCATTCAATTTGGCTTGGAGTAGAAGATGAAGGGGAGTATAGGAAGCTGGCTTCATGGATTATGGAAGAATGCAAGGAGAATTGTAAGCTCGTAGACGAAGAGAATGATATACAGATCGCCATTATTGAAGTGAACAAATGGCATGATTGGGTAAAAATCCATCGGTTCCGCAAACGAAATAAAAGCTGCAGGATCATTCCGCTCCTGGACCCTTCACTTTTGCACACCACTCCGCTGGCCATCGAGTTCAAACTGACCTACCTGTTGGTGAAATCGGTAAAACAACGGATTTTTATACGTACCTTAAGGCGAGCGGTCGAAGAAATCGAAAGTGAGAATACAAGATACATAGAAAGCGAGGAAGTATTCCATCATTTTGATGCAGCGCAGGCAGCTGGACGCAACACCTTGCCATTTAGGGAGGCTTTTTTACGGAGATTGTTGTCAGGGGAAGTGAAGACTGAGGAGGAGCTTCTGCAATCCCGTTTTTTCCTGTCGGGGGAATCTGTGCCGAATGTGGTTTGTTTTATTCAGGGATTCGTCCGCTGTCCGGCTAAACGAATGCAAGAAGGCTGGCAGGCGCCGATGGTCATCCAGGACTATTTTAAAAAGCAGTTTGAAGGGGATCAGCTTACCTTCCTTTCATACAGGAAACATCTTCTTATGCTCCTACAGGTGCCGTCCGCATATGGTTCACTGAAGCATTGGAAAGAGGGGGAGGAGCGAATCCTTGAGACGATAGAGTCTCTGGAAAATGAATATGGGATTCAGCTTTATATTGGTGTAGGCTCGGTTTATCGCGAGCCGCTGCTGCTGCACCATTCATACAAGGAAGCTTGTAAAGCAAGAAGGACATCGCCGTACGAGAGACTGCAGCTCCGCTATTTTGAGGACATCACGATGGACATGCAAATTCAGAAGTGCGCCGATTACATTTCCCAATATTGTACAGAGGACTTATCCATCAAGCAGGTTGCCGACCAAATCAATCTGAGCGTGCCATACTTCAGCCGCATCTTTAAACAGGAAACAGGCCGAAGCTTCGTTGAATATGTCACCTTCGTCCGGATGCAGCGAGGTGTCTGGATGCTGCGGCACACCGACCACACGGTAGAAGCAATTGCGGAAGAACTGGGGTACAATACCCCAAACTATTTCAGCGGGACCTTCAAAAAATACGTTGGCCTGTCACCAAGGGACTATAGGGCGACTGAGGAGATTATTTTTATTTAGGAAGAGTCCAGAAAAGGAGGTCCAGCCATGATGGCGGACCTCCTTTTTGATGTTTATGCCATAAGCTTCGCATGTCTATGCCAGCTGCTGCTCAGCAAATTCCCTATACAAATCATGCGATTGAATCAATTCCTGGTGTGTGCCGATACCAGTGACTCTTCCCTTTTCGATAAAAATAATTTTATCGGCATTGACGATGGTGGAGAGTCTGTGGGCGATGACGAATGTTGTCCGGCCCTCCATCAGGCGGGTCAAGGCTTGCTGGACGATGCCTTCTGACTGGCTGTCGAGGCTGGCGGTGGCTTCGTCCATCATCAGGATTTTCGGATCACGGAGGAAGGCGCGGGCAATGGCGATGCGTTGCCTTTGACCGCCAGACAGTTTGACGCCGCGTTCGCCGACTTCGGTATCTAGCCCTTTTGGAAAATCTGCGATGAATTGGTCTGCATAGGCCATTTGTGCGACTTCCCACAGTCGATCATCGGGAATCTGATCACCATTTTTCAGCCCATAATACAGGTTTTCGCGGATGGTTCCGGCCATCATCGCACTTTCCTGGGACACATAGCCGATTTGATTGCGCCAGGAGTTAAGTGATAGTTGCTGGATCGGAGTGTCACCAATCCGGATTTCTCCTTGTGTCGGTTCGTAAAAACGTTCAATCAGCCCGAACATCGTTGTCTTACCGCCGCCGCTTGGTCCGACGAATGCCACCATCTGGCCAGGCTGCGCGTCCAGCGAAACTCCCTCGATAACCGGCTCCTCCTCACTGTAGGAGAAGCTGACATTTTCAATGGTGATCGGCAGGTTGCTAATATCTGTTACGATGCCATCCTGTCCTTCTTCAAGGTGCTGGTCGAGAATTTCAATGATTCGTTCTGTCGCGCCTTTTGCTTTTTGCAGCTGCGTAAAGAACATCGCGAACGAAGTGATTGGCATGATGATTTGGAATAAATAAAGCAGGAAAGCGATGAGCGATCCTGTCGACATGGTTCCATTTACGACGCGCATACCTCCGTAGGCAATGATGATGACGATGACGACCATGATCATCAGCTGCATGACCGGACCGATCAACGCAAAGATTCGCGCTTCCTTCAAACCAAAGTTGAACAGTTTATCAATTCCATTATAGCCATTGTCTTCTTCAATTTTTTCAGCCGTCGAAGCTTTCATTAAGCGGATTTCACCGAGTGTCTGGGTGATATGTCCGGTGAAAGTGGCGGTCTCATCCTGTAATCCGCGAGCGATTTTGGCCATTTTTCTGCCAAGAGGCATCATGATTGCCAATGTGAGCGGCACGGAAATGAGCATCAACAAGGTCATTTTCCAATCCATCACGAGCAAGATCACAACGGCACCGATGATCGAAATGATTCCGGTTGCGAAATTCGGAAAATGATTGGTGATCAGCTCTTTGACGATGCTCGTGTCACTGACAATCCGGCTGACTGTTTCCCCGCTGGACTGCTTGTCAAAATAGCGGACAGGCATGCGAATCAGCTTCGACCACATCCGTTCGCGCAGCCTGGCCACAACCTTTTGCCCAACATAGCTGAGCAAGTAGATGGAAATCCCGCTGATCAATGCCTGAATGATGAAGGCGGCACCGATGGCAATCATAAGCGGAACGCTGATTGCCTCTACAGAAAAACCATCAACCAGGTTTTTCGTCAAGAGCGGAACCACCAGGCCAGCCAGGGTAGTGATTATACTCGCGGCTAGTCCAGTGAAAAGGGCAGCCTTCGGAAGATTCGTCGATAAAATCAGATTGAGGAAAGGTTTTAAGCTTGTTTGCTGTTTCTCCATTACTATTCTCCTGTTCTTCTGGATAATTCCATCATAAACCACTTTCAGCATAGATGGAAATATGGGTGTAAGGCATAAATAGATATGATAATCGCCTCTTTTACCTTTAAAAATAAACAAGCATTCTCGTACATGCATATGATGAAGGTGAACAATCATTTGGAGGTGAAGCATATGAGTAACGGTGTTCATGCTGCGTGCAGCGTGTTCGAATTGTTTCTTGGAGTCTTGGTAGGGGTAGGATTGATTCTATTGTCTACTTTTGGATTAGTCGCGGGAATCCTGGCATTCCTTGGCCCAGTGGCTGCTACTATAGGTACAATCATTGGAGTAATTGGTTTAATCGTGGTCATCCTGTTTGCCTACTGCATCATACGAAGGTTATGGCGTTGTTGTTTTGGCGGACGGTGCTAAACGTTTAAGGTAGATTGAAGAAACAGTCTCAATTTCTTGTTTGAGGCTGTTTTTTTGTTCGTTTGGCTTTTCCATGCACGAGAAGGACTTTTTCAAGGGGATACTCCCAATAAATTATAAAATTGGGTAATTTTGAAACTTTTTACATACCAGTCTCGTAAAAGGTAAGTCGAAAGGCTTAAAAAGAATGGGAGTGTAATGTAATGGAACAAGAAATGAAAAGCAAAATCGAGAAACCAAGTTTAATAGGGATGTTCTGGAGCCCGGGAGAGCAGTTTGACCGGATACGACATAACCCGAAGATTTGGGTACCGTTGATTTTAGTAAGTGTTCTGTATGCCATTGGCATGTATCTGATGACATTGTCAATGGATGCCTCTTACCTTGGGGTTGATGGGATGAGTGAGGAAGAAGCCGCTATGGTGTTGGCTTTTTCAAAGATTACGGTTGCTATTACAGGAATCCTGACACCAGTGTTCGTAGTGCTGATATCAAGTGCGATTTATATGATCTTTACAAAAATCGCTGGATCCGATGTAACGTTCAAGCAGTTATTTTCAATGAATACTCATATCATGATCATTGGTGCTGCCGGTCTTTTGCTGAATATGCTTCTTAGGGCAGCAATTGGAGGGAATCCTGAAATTTTCATCACGAGCCTTGCCGGCCTGGTGAACAGTGACAAGTCGGGTGTTCTTGGTTCAATTGAGGTATTTTCCATCTGGCAGACGATTTTGACAGCGATTGGGCTTCACCGTGTTGCTGGCTTGTCAAAAGGATGGGCATGGGGCATTGCCATCGTATTCTTCTTGATTGGGATCGGCTTTGCCATTATTGGAGCCATGTTCTCTAACACAATGGGTGTCTAACCATGAACAAAAAGATTTGGATTGCCATTGGGGTGGCCGGCCTGGTCTTGCTGATGGCGGGTGTAAACATTTACAGACAGGCTTTTGCTAAGGGGCCAGAAGTGAAGGTGGTAAATCCTGCGACGGAAGAAATTGCTGATGAAATCATGATTCCGGGATCCGTCATTCTGGAGAAAGAGCAAAAAATCTATTCTGCCCCGGAAAAAGGGCAGCTGGCTGAAATCCTTGTTAAAGAAGGCGACTCTGTCAATAAAGGCGATGTGCTCGCAAAGTATGATGCCAGCGCTTTGACACTGGAACTGGAGCGAGTCAAGCTTCAAGCGGAATCAGGCTACTTACGAATCAATCAGCTGGAAAAAAAGATAAAAGACGTACGGGAAAACGAATCTGAACTCAGCAAGCAAATAGGAAAAAAAGCTGCAAAAGAACAGACTGAATCCGAAATCGAACAGCTTGAGGGTGAAAAAAGGCTGGCAAATATTGACCTCAAGCAGGTACTGCTCCAACAAAAGGATGCAGAATCACGGTTAAAAGATTTGGAGATTAAGAGCGTGATTGATGGTGTCATCCTCCAGGTGAATGAGGAAAGTCCATCAGATCCTGCAGCAGCAGTGAAGCCTTTGATTCATATAGGGAATCTTGATGCCAAAGGAGCCGCCGGTCGTTTATCCGAGTTTGACAGCATGAAGGTAAAAGAAGGACAGAAGGTCAAGCTGCATTCAGATGTCCTGCCAGATCAAGAATGGAATGGTGTCGTCGAGGATATTGCTGTTTTCCCGGAAGAGACGCAGGCACAGGCATTGGGCGAGAATACTGCCGCGCAGTATCCAATCAAGGTGAAAGTCAGTGGCATGGATTTGAAGCCAGGATTCCAGTTAATCATGGAAATCGAGACAGAACGGAAAGAGGCGCTGACTGTTCCCGCGGAGGCTGTCCTTACTGATAAGGATACTGTCTATGTATTCCTTGTAAAAGAAGGCAAAAGCTACAAGCAGGAAATTGAAACTGGAATCGCTTTTGGCAGCAAAATAGAAGTCATCAATGGTTTGAGCGATGAAGATCAGGTTATTGCCAATCCGTCCGACAATCTGAAGGATGGAATGGAAGTGGAGGTAAAATGATTGAGCTGAAACAAATTACGAAATCCTTTGAAGTGGGCAGGGAAACGATAGAAGTTTTAAAAGGAATCGATCTCAGCATCCAGGCGGGAGAATCGGTTGCCATCATGGGACCGTCGGGATCAGGCAAATCGACCTTGATGAACATCATCGGCTGCCTTGATAAACCGACAGCCGGTGAGTATGAACTGGCTGGTGAAAATGTCTCGCGCTATTTGGATGCCGAACTGGCAAAGGTTAGGAACCGGTCAATCGGATTTGTTTTTCAGCAATTTCATCTATTGCCAAGACTGACGGCGGTCCAGAATGTCGAGCTGCCGATGATCTACAGCGGCATTTCAAAAAAGGAGCGACTGGAAAGAGCAAGGGTTGCTCTTGAAAAGGTTGGGCTTGGCGACCGGATGAATCATTTCCCGAATGCCTTGTCCGGCGGGCAAAAGCAGCGTGTTGCCATAGCCAGGGCCATCGTGAATGAGCCGAAAATCATCCTCGCCGATGAACCGACCGGAGCTCTTGATACGAAAACAAGCGAGACGATCATGGAGCTTTTTACCGGATTGAATGAGGAGGGTTCCACGATCGTCCTTGTCACGCACGAGCCGGAAGTCGCGGAATACGCGCAGCGGACAATCATGGTCAGGGATGGTCTGATTGTCTCTTCCACACCAGCTGGAAGGGGGATGCGCTCATGAATATGATGGAAAATCTGCGGATGGCACTCGGGTCGCTGAAGGCTCATAAAATGCGCTCGATTTTAACAATGATCGGCATCATCATCGGTGTCGGGGCAGTCATCATTGTTGTCGCCATCGGCCAGGGCGGGGAAGCGATGCTGAAAACGCAGCTGACTGGCCCGGGCAACACAATTGAGCTGTTTTACCAGCCGTCTGATGAAGAAATACAGGCCAATCCGAATATTTTCAATGAAGCCCCATTCGAACAGAAAGATATCCGCGCACTGGAAAAAATACCGGAAGTCAAGCAGGTAGTGGCATCAAGCTCCCAGCTTTCAAAGACTTCATTCGGGGAAGATACGGTGGATGCTTCCACAACCGGAGTGAGCCAGGCGTTTTTTGAGATGAACGATATTAAGGCAGAGAAAGGAAGAAGCTTTACGGCAGCTGATTTCCTTGGCGGCAGAAGAGTTGGGATTGTCAGTTATTCAATGCAGGAGGAGCTGTTCGGTGGTGAATCACCCATCGGCAAGGTGATCCGCATTGGCGTCCAACCGATCGAGATCGTTGGTGTACTGGAAAAGCCGACTGGACTGTTCGCGTTTGGGACCATGCAAATATACGTTCCAAGTAAAACCTGGCAGGTCATTTACGGCAAAAGCGATTTTAACCAGGTAACACTTCAGGCCGCATCCGCCGATGAGCTGCAGATCGCTGGCAAAAAGGCCGCAGACCTGCTGAATAAAATGCATGACACCGAGGAATCGTACATGGTCATCAACATGGAGGAAATGGCTGAGGGAATCGGCAAAATCACCAAGGTGATGACCCTGATCATCGGCAGCATCGCAGGGATCTCCCTGTTTGTCGGAGGAATCGGCGTCATGAATATCATGCTCGTCTCCGTAACCGAGAGAACAAGGGAAATTGGTATCAGGAAGGCGCTCGGCGCGACCAGGTCGCAAATCATGACCCAGTTCCTGATCGAATCCGTCACTCTGACTCTGATTGGCGGAGTGCTCGGCATCCTGGTAGGCTGGGGCTCGGCATCACTAATTTCCTTTTTTGCCGGCTGGCCGTCACTTGTATCATGGCAGGTCGTGACCGGCGCCATGCTGTTCTCGATGATCATCGGAGTCGTTTTCGGACTGCTGCCCGCGAATAAAGCATCAAAACTCGATCCGATCGAATCTTTAAGGTATGAGTAGACATGAAGCAGGTGCCCTTTCGCAGCGGTCCCGCTGCTAAGTTCGGAAAAGTGCACCGGGTGGCACTTTCTATTAAATTCGGAAAAAGTGCAGCGGGTGTCCCGCTGCATTTTTAGCTGGAGAAAAACGAGCATAATTTCCATTTCGCTATATAATCTAAAAAGTCGCTATAAAAGGGAAAAACTCGCTATATAACTCAGAAAGTCGCTATAAAAAAGAGAATCTCGCTATATAAATAAAAAAGTCGCTATATAAAATCTTTTCTCTAAAAAATCAGTTTCATGGTTTCATATGTATAGCTTTTTGCGCCAGATGAAGAATGGATTTCATCAATAGTGACTCAAAAAAGGGGTGAACAGAATGACTTGCCATTATTTTATTGCAACAATGAGGCCGATAGAGGAATTCCATTTGAAGGGTCAGGCCTATCCTTTTATAAGCGGTGAGGCTTATAAGAAGGAACTTCCGCTTTCTCTTCCATATGTGTATGAATACGGAGGCGAAGATGTCGAGTTTATCTCATTTCTGGATGACTTCATGGAGTTTGGCGATGTTGTTGAGTTTTACATATATGAAGAAGGGAAGCGGGGGAGGCCTTTGTCTCTCAATCTTCCTGAAGAAGCCCGGACAATTAATCTATTGAAAAAGACTTATAAAGATGAATATGGGGAATACCAGCTGGACGAGAAGGAATGGAAAGAACAACTCGCCGGAAAAACGATTGCTTCGAAGCGAAGTATTACCACATTCGTGAAATATTGAAATTCGAAGCGGGGCATCACTACATTCGTGAAATATTAAAATTCAAAGTGGAGCATCATTAGATTCGTGAAATATTGAAATTCGAAGCGGGGCATCACTACATTCGTGAAATATTAAAATTCAAAGTGGAGCATCATTAGATTCGTGAAATATTGAAATTTGAAGCGGGGCATCATTACATTTGTGAAATATTCAAATTCGAAGCGCGGCATCATTACATTTCTTGAAATATTGAACCTCGAAGCGGAGCATTACAACATTCGTGAAATATTGAACCTCTAAGCGAAGTCTCTTCAATGTTTCTAACACCATCCAACACGCAGGCCACTTGAGAGAGTTCCAAGTGGCCTTTGCTATACCGTTACCAATCGATCATCATGGATATGATTCAGTTTATCTTTTATTAAATCAGCGAATTCATCTGGCTGGTCAATGTATAATAACACCTTTTGTACTTCTTTTTCCTGGCCAAAATATCCTCTTGCGATGACGGGTTGCTTGAAGATAATTTCATATTTTGCTTCATCGCTCATTCCAAAAATCCTTGTGAGTGCCCGGGGGAAGGCGGTGGCATGGAACACAGCTTTTTCATGGATAATCCCGCCGCTATTGTTGTATTTCAGTTTTGCTGGCTGGATGGTTTCAATTTGACTCAAGGAAAAACTTAATCGCCTTCGAGCGCCAATCTGAATGTAGACAGCATTCTTTTTCAACAGGATCGGTGTATTCCTCAACAGATTATAATCTCCCATTATGTAAAAGACGCTGTAAATATGAAGCAGCAGCATGGCTAGAGCGATTTCTGGTGCTTCTTTTCTTAAATAAATATGAAAGACAATCATCTCGATGACCTGTTCATGGACGAGGGCGAGATATAGCCAGAAGTAGTTCGAATTTTTATGATAATAGAAAGTTTCCGGGTTTCGGGTCGGGATTTTCCATTTGAAAAAAGCATAAAACAGGATCATCATTTCTTTTTTATAAATCAACAGCAAAGGGTTCTCGGTAATTTTTCCTTTCCTATATAAAAGAAACAAATGCACAAGAAACCCTTCAAGTAGCACAACAACAATGATGCCTGTCACAATCAGGCGCGTCTCCATAAAAATTCCTCCCGTTTTACGAGTATCGTTTCATTTGGAACCAATAGATCAGGTACTGCGAAACTCCCATGACGATGAACAGAATGATCGGCAAATATGGAATGTGATGGAAGTAAGCGGTTAGGGCAATCGCGACCGGAATGGATAGAGCAAAGAAGATGTACACCTTTCTTGTCGCCTTAAAAGTCAGCCATTGCATCCCTTCGTCTTCTTCACGCATTTCCATCGGGATGATCTGTGGTTTTATCGGATCTTCAGGATTACGTTTGTTGTAAAGCGGAATCACAGCAATCATAATGAGAATGGGAATGCCGAGCACCATTGGATCGATTTTAAGCCATGCCGGGACATGCTCGCTATAATAGTTGCCAATCATGATGATGCCCAGCCCTAATATTAGGACAACGTTGAATAACGGTGATTGAAACGTTCTTTTTAACACGGTCATTCCTCTCCTTCTAAGCGAAATACTTCTTCCACAGGCACTTGGAAAGCAGCTGCGATCTTTAAGGCAAGGGTGACGGATGGGGCGTAATCGCCCTTTTCAATTAGTCCAATAGTCTGCCTCGTCACGCCAATCTTGTTCGCCAAGTCTTGCTGTGAAAAACGGAATCTCGCACGGTATTCTCGAACAGAGTTTTTCAGCATTTACAAGTTTACTCCTTTGGAAATATTTGTTTTCACACTTAAAATGTAATATATACTTTGCATTTTGTAAATGATTTTTAACATTTATTTAGAAAGTAAATTATCAAAGATGGTAAAAAGAGGTTTATTTTACTAAAAAGTGGTTGTAAGATAGATGTGGAATAACATAGTATAAAGATTGGTATTCATAGGTATAAAGGAGGGGTTATCGTGCTAGAAATAAAGGGGTTATCAAAAACATATGGCTCGAAAGTAGCTGTAGATTCACTTTCCTTCAACGTTTCTCCAGGCGAAGTATTTGGGCTTTTGGGTAGAAATGGCGCGGGAAAGACGACAACCATCAAAATGATGTTAGGCTTGGTCGCACCTGATAGCGGAAGCGTCAGCTGGAATCATCAAAAGGGATTGAGGCATGCGTCATATGGCTATTTGCCAGAGGAAAGGGGCTTATATCCAAAGACCAAAGTTGTTGAGCAGCTTTCCTATTTTGCCAAGCTCGAAGGCATGGGGAAAAATGATATCAAGAAAAGCATAGATTACTGGATTGAGAGATTCGATATCGGCATGTACAAGAATAAGCTCGCTGGTGATCTATCGAAGGGGAATCAACAAAAGGTCCAGTTAGTGGCGACCCTCTTACATAATCCGGATCTCATCATCCTTGATGAGCCTTTCAGCGGGCTCGATCCAGTTAATACAAACTTACTGACTGAAGTGATTATGGAAGAAAAGGAAAAGGGAAAAGTCATCATCATGTCCAGCCATCAGATGGACCAGGTTGAGAAATTTTGCAAAGATGTTGTGCTTATGAAGGATGGGAAAGCAGTCATCTCTGGGGATTTGGCAGCTGTAAAAGATTCATATGGAATGATGAATCTATCACTATACGGAAATCTTCCTGGCCTGACCAAGTTCTGTGCAGCTCATGACTATCCATTTGCGGAAGAGGCGAAAAGAATTATTGTTTCTCTGAAAAAAGAACAAGATCCTTTAACCATTCTTTCACAATTAAAACAAGAAGGAGTGGGATTCAGCGAGGTAACCTACCTGCAGCCAACCCTTCATCAAATCTTTATCGATAAGGTGGGATCATAGAATGAAGGCTCTCGGAACTGCGTTTCTTTTTCATTTTAAGGAGCAAACTCGCTCCAAAGGATTCAGGATTACCTCGATCGTTCTGTCTTTGCTGATTCTAGGGTTTTTCGCCTACAATCATTTTATGTCAAAAGAAGAAGAAGTCCGTGTCTCTGTTATTAACAATTCGGACTTTCAAGTGGATGAAGACGGGCTGAAGGGCATGATTGATGGTTTGCAGCTGTCGGTTAAAGATGCAGGCAATGTCGATTCAGAAAAGGAAAAAATCAAAGAACAGGATCTCGATCATCTCGTCATCATCGACCAAAAAGACACACTTCCAACAGTGGAGTATTTCTATCACCGGATGCCTGATCCGAACGTAATCTTTGCTTTTTCAACCCAGCTGCAGCAGCAATACCTGCAGAATGTATCAAGCGAAAATAATCTTTCTGGCGATGTGGTGGCTGACTTGTTTACGCAAATACCTGTCGAAAGGAATATGCTTGCCGAAAACAATGGCAGTCTCGGAATCGTATATGTCTTCATCTTCCTGATGTATACCTTCATCCTGATGTTCGGCCAGGGAATTGCCATGAGCATTACTGGTGAAAAATCGACACGCGTAATGGAAGTCATGATCACAAAAATCAAGCCGATCTACATGCTGTTTGCTAAGGTGCTCTCCAACCTTGCTGCGGGTCTTATCCAGGTATCAATCTTCTTCCTTGCCGGCTATCTGGCTTACCTGCTGGGGTGGATGAACACGGATCAATTCAGTGTGTTCGGATTCTCCTTTGATCTTTCCCAAGTTGGACCTGGCTTGATTTTTGCTTTTGTTTTCTTTTTTGCCGGCGGTTACCTGGTGTACGCGCTTTGTTTTGCCGCACTTGGTTCTGTCATTTCTCGTACGGAAGACCTCGGCAGTGTCATGGGTCCAGTCATCATGCTCGTCATGGGTGCATTGATGGTAGGAATCAAGACCATGATGGATCCAACAGGCGCATTGGTCACATTCTCAAC
This sequence comes from Mesobacillus sp. LC4, assembly GCF_053543455.1. Lineage (NCBI taxonomy): Bacteria > Bacillati > Bacillota > Bacilli > Caryophanales > Bacillaceae > Mesobacillus > Mesobacillus sp. LC4. Next base: position 391,796 of record NZ_JBGCUB010000003.1, on the reverse strand, counting down.
CTATTTCCCATTCTTTTCACCGATCGTCGCTTTCTCAAAGTATGTAATGGGTGAGTTAACGACTGGAGAACTGCTATTAAGCGGAGCAGTACTGGTCGCGTCGATCCTGTTGATCGCGTACTTATCATCACGCATCTACGTAAAAGGCGTCATGGTCTATGGCGAAAAATTCAAGTGGTCCCAAATGAGCGGGATGCTGAAGAAGGAAAAAACAGAAGTGTTATAAATGTGGAAATTTGGATCGGACGCCGTTTACGGCTCCGGTCTTTTTTTTGTTGAAATACTGCCTGGAATTCGCTTTTTGTACGGAGAAAAACTTTGAAATTTGGCAGAAGCCCATTTAATAGAAAGAAAGGTACCCATATGGAGGAGGAAGAGCGGCAATAAGGGTCTCTAAGAGTGAGAAAGGTACCCTTATGCAGAGGAAAGGGTGGTCATAAGGGTCTCTAAGAGTGAGAAAGAGACCCTTATACAGGAGGAAGAGCGTCCAAAAGGGTCTCTAAGAGGAAGAAAGGCACCCATATGCAGGAGGAAAAATGAAGTATACAATCTTATCAATAACTAACCAAAGGCCCTGGATTAAGGGCCTTTTTCTATTGTATTAGTTCATTAACCCCTATTGTAAAAATATACCTCTACATCCATAGGCAGGGAGTGCCGATATGACATGTATATACCGAAAGTTAGAGGGGGAGGTGACTATAATGCAGCCAGATTTAAATAGCAGATCTCTTTTTGATGTTTATAAATCGTTATTTAATTTTAACCATGATGGGTGTTACGCCCTTGATGTGCAAGGGAATTTCATTGCATTCAATGATGAGGCTGCGGCGATTACAGGCTACTCCGAAAAAGAAGCACTGGAAATGAACTTTATCTCGATGATTCATGGTGAGTTTGTGGATGATGCCATCCAGCAATTTAAATCCGTCATATCAGGGGAGCGAACGAAATTCGAAACAGCGATTTTTGAAAAAAACAGCGGTGAACGAATTGATTTGTTGATAACCGCTGTCCCGATTACGGTTGATGGAGAGATTTTGGGCATTGTTGGGTGTGCACAGGATTTCACGGAAAAAAAGGAGCTCGAGGCTTTATTGAGAGGCCAGAATAGAATCCTTAAAATGATGGCGAAGGGAGCCTCCTATCAAGAGGTTCTTGATGAGGTTGTCCTTTTTATCGAGAGTTTTACGGACGGAGCGCACTGTGCCATTCTGATTGCTGATCAGGAGGGGAAGAGGTTATTACATGGATCTTCGCCTAACTTGCCGCCAGCTTACAATGAAGCAGTTAATGGGATTCCGATTGGTCCTACGTTTGGTTCCTGTGGCACTTCTGCCTTTTTTAAAAAATCTGTGGTCACAACGGATATCGCCTCAGACCCACTGTGGGAGGGATATCGCGACCAGGCGCTATCGTATGATTTAAAGGCATGCTGGTCAACTCCGGTCTTTGATGATGACCAAAGGGTGATTGGTACTTTTGGTCTTTATTATGGCCGTTCAAGGTCTCCGCGTGAAAAGGACAGGGAGATCATCCGGAAGGCAACCGATCTCGCAAGCCTGGTGATTCAGCATTATCGGGCAAAAGAAAGAATTAATTTCATGGCCTATCATGATGCTCTGACAGGACTGGTGAACCGGCGGCTGTTTGATGATCATGTTAAAAAGGCGTTTGCCAAGACAAAAGTGGATGATGGCGAAAAGCTGAGCCTCATGTTTCTCGATCTTGACCGGTTTAAATATGTAAATGATTCACTCGGGCATTCACTCGGAGACCGCTTGCTGGTTTATGTAGCTGATAAGCTGAAGAAAAGGCTTGGCGACGGAGTGGTTTTTTCAAGGCAGGGTGGGGACGAATTTGCAATCTTACTAGAGCATACGACGAAAGAAAAAGCGGAAGCTGTGGCCCGTGATATCCTGAAGACATTGGAGGAGCCTTTTGCGGTTGATGGGACTGATATTTTCGTCACAACGAGCATTGGCATGAGCTTTTACCCTGATGATGGTGAAGAGGTCGACATCTTGTTGAGCAAAGCAGATGTGGCGATGTATCAGGCAAAAAAGCAGGGGCGGAACAACTTCCAGATGTACGATGTGATGCTGGACCGCCAAGCTTACGAAAAGCTTCTGATAGAGAATGAGCTCCGCAAAGCGCTCGAGCGGGAGGAGTTTGTGCTCCATTATCAGCCGATTGTGAACTTGTGCAAAAATGAAATCACAGGAGCAGAGGCGCTCATTCGCTGGCAGAACGACAGAGTTGGCTATGTATCACCAGATCAATTCATCCCGATTGCAGAAGAAACAGGGCTGATCATTCCGATTGGAGAATGGGTGTTGAAAGCAGCATTGCTCCAGCTCAAGGAATGGCACGGAAACGGAATGGAGGGGTTGACGGTCTCGGTGAATTTATCGATTCGCCAATTTTACCAGCCGAATTTAATTCAGATGATTAAGGAAACACTTGAGCTGACCGGAGTTGAACCGCAATTCCTTACCATCGAGATCACCGAAAGCATGACGATGGATGTAGAAGAAGCCAGTGTCATCCTCCGAGAATTGAAAAAGCTAGGAGTGAATATTTCAATCGATGATTTTGGGACAGGCTATAGCTCACTCAGTTACCTGAAAAGATTTCCGATTGATCATTTGAAAATTGACCGTTGCTTCGTGAAGGACATCGCCGAGAATAAAAGTGATGAAAACATCGCGACGACCATTATTTTAATGGCGCATAACCTTAGCTTGTCCGTCATTGCAGAAGGCGTTGAAACAGCAGAGCAGTTAGGGTTGCTGAAGCAGCATCGCTGCAACGAAGCACAGGGTTATCATTTCAGCAAGCCTGTTCCGCCTGAAGAATTTAGTAAGATCAAGGTTCCTTCATGATATGGAGGGGCCTTTTCATTTTTAGCGCAAAAGGAAGGAGCAATTCGAGGAGCTTTTTCATTTTTAACAATAAATGTTGAAACACCTGGAATGAATTTCCGTCTAATTCTTCAAAGGGGCTGAAAAAGATGAAAAAATGGTGGTTGATAATCGGGTTGATGTTCATTTCTATTGCAGCAGTGGCTTTTTATTCTTTTTCCCAGTTCAAGGTGGTCAATGCGTGGGAAGAGGAGCATGTCGTCTTGCCGACAAAGGTATGGCAGATGCAGTTCTCGGAGAAGATTTCTGAGCAAAGCCTTGATCATGAATTGATGTATGTGACGAATGACAAGGGAGAGAAGCTTGATACGAAGCTGGAGCTGGGTGACGACCGCAAAACCATTTACATCCATCCTCCGGAAGAAGGATATGACCCGCAGTCGGGATATAGTGTTCATTTTAAAAAAGGGATCAAATCAGCTTTGGGCAAGGAGCTGGACTCTGAGCATAGCTGGAAATTCGTTGTAAAAGAAACACTTCCAACTGTCGGGACACAGGAGAACCTGGCGAGCTATTTTGAAGAAATTATCAAGGAAGAACAAAAGGCTCGGGGCTGGTTTGGCGGCTTGAAGGAATCCTTTTCTGCTGGCGAGGATAAAGCGACGGAAGAGTCAGTGGCTGCTGATAAATCCGGAGGCGGCGGGGATGTTTCCGAAACGAATGTCCAGGTCCAGGGTGTCGATGAAGCGGATATTGTCAAAACAGATGGAAAAAGTATTTTCCAGGCGGAGCATGATAAGGTGCGGATCATTCAGGCTGTGCCAGGTGCGCAGATGAAGGTTTTGTCGACGATTCCTTATAAAGGGAATTTTTCACCTAGCCAGCTGTTCTTGCAAGAGAATCAGCTCGTGGTCATTGGGCACCAGTACAATGAGATGTACAGACCTTACGAAGATGTTGCCAAAGATTCGTTGATTGCTCCGATGATGCAGTCGACGACCATCCTTGTCTATGATGTGAAAAATCCTGCCAATCCAAAACAAATCCGTGAAGTGAAGATGGAGGGTCACTATGTTTCGGCCAGGAAGGTGGATAACCTCGTTTACCTGATCACGCAGCATTATCCGGATTACTGGCTGCTGAAGGAAAGCAGGAAGATTGATATCCGGCCGAAGTTCACCGATTCAGCAGTGAGTTCAAAAGAGAGAATGATTGATTATGACGATATTCACTATTTTCCGGAATCGCGCCAGCCGAACTATACACTCATAGCCGCACTCGACCTTGAGCAGCCGAAAAAGGAAGTTTCAATGACGACCTATCTCGGCAGCGGCAGACAGCTTTATATGTCAAAGGAAAATCTCTACCTTGCAGTCGAGAATTATGGAGATATGGACTTAAAAGAGCGCGGTGTGATTGCCCCTGACACGGATGTCCATAAATTTGCGATCAGCGGAATGGATGTTCAATACCACAGTTCAGCTACTGTGCCGGGAACTGTGCTGAATCAGTTCTCGATGGATGAGCACAACGGCTATTTCCGTGTTGTGACGACAAAGGGCTACGCGTGGGACGAGAAGCGTCCATCTTCCAACCAGTTATATATACTGGATAAAAACTTGAAGGAAACCGGGAAAATCGAGGATCTGGCGCGCGGGGAGAGAATCTATTCCGCGAGATTCATGGGTGACCGGATCTATATGGTTACTTTTAAAGAAACAGACCCGCTGTTTGTGTTTGACGCAAGCGACCCGGCCAACCCGAAAGTGCTTGGTGAGCTGAAAATTCCTGGCTTCAGTAATTACCTGCATCCTTATGATGAAAACCATATTATCGGATTCGGCCAGGATACGAAAATCGTTGCTGAAAAAGGAGCGTCGCAGCCGCGGATCTTGACAGACGGAGTCAAGATTTCCTTGTTCGATGTCAGCGATATGTCCAACCCGAAAGAAAAATTCACCGAAATCATCGGCGGGCGAGGAACTTACTCACCATTGAATCATGACCATAAAGCATTGCTGTTCAATAAAGACAAAGACATTTTCGCCTTTCCGATCTCGGTTTACCAAAACAGCGAGAAGAGGGAATACGAACAAATTTTTGAATATCAGGGAGCATACGTTTACGATATCGATCCGGCAACCGGAATTCACCTGAAGTCAAAAATCACCCATATCAACGGCGAAATGCCGTATTACGAAGAATGGGAAAACCAAATCCAGCGCCTGCTTTACATCGGAGACACCCTCTACGCCCTGTCGGCAGATAAAATCACGAGCCATAAAATGGGCAGTTATGAGAAGGTTGGAGAGCTGGAATTTTAGGAAAAAAGAAGGCTCTTCTGCACTTGGTGCAGGAGAGCCTTGTCATTTTATATACCGCTGAGACCATTTGTATTCTGCAGCACAATTCTCCAGCCATCGGGATCGGCAATCGTTATGCCAGCTCTTTTCCAATACGGATTTTCCGGTTCGGCCTCAGGATAACCCATTGTATGAAGGCGCTCGGCGATTGCATCGCGTGCTTCTTTATTCGGAATATAGAAGACTAATAGATTGTCTTCCGTCGGTGCAGGGCAGGGACTGCCGTTTTGATTCTGGGTGAATTCAAGGTGATAGCTTAAATCAGGCAGGCCAAGCATCACGCCATCATACCCATCATGCTTTTCAAAACCGCCAACCACTTCCAACCCAACTCCATCACGGTAAAATTCCACAACCTTTTCCAGTTGATCCGTTGGCCGTGCAATCCGGAATTGGACCGCAGGCATTTTTTCAGACCAAGACCAAGGCTTCTCCATCTTCAGCACCTCGATTCCATTTGATGGATTAATTATATAACAATGCTGGTGACTTTTTCCTGAAAGATGGAATGGAACGGGGTTTATCGGACTTCTAGTTTGCTATAATGATAATGAGAGGATTTTTCCTGAATAAGAGGTGTTAGTATGACCATTGGCCTTATATTGGTAATCATCATCATCATTGCAGCACTGCTGGCAACATTGTTGCTCTCCGGCAAGGGAGACGAGGAATATAGCAAAGCCACGAAGAGAAACACGACGAATCTTTCTCTGATTTATATTGTGGTCATTCTGCTATCCTTTCTGGCAGTGGGGATTTACATTAAGTGGTTTGTGTAGGTAGGGATAATAGAAAAAAGGTCAGTCTGACTTGTACTCAGGCTGACCTTTCTTTTTATACAAACATGCTAAGCAATAAGATGAATCCTAATCCTGCTACTGAAATAATTGTTTCAAGCAATGTCCATGTTGCAAATGTTTCTTTCATGCTCAAGCCGAAGTATTCTTTGAACATCCAGAAGCCTGCGTCGTTCACGTGTGAAGCGATCAAGCTTCCTGCGCCAGTTGCCAGTACGACAAGGGCAAGGTTCACATCTGTCTGGCCAAGCAATGGAATGACCAGGCCAGCTGTTGTCAATGCTGCCACCGTTGCAGATCCAAGTGAGATACGCAAGATCGCTGCGATGATCCAAGCCAGCAGGATTGGTGAAAGGGAAGTGCCATTAAATAGTTCAGCTACATAGTCGCCAACGCCGCCATTGATCAAGACTTGTTTGAAGGCGCCGCCGCCACCGATGATCAAGAGCATCATGCCGATGTGAGAGATTGCTGTCGTACAAGAATCCATTACTGTTTTGATCGGAATGTTACGCGCGATTCCCATTGTGTAAATCGCTACAAGCAGGGATAATAACATCGCCGTTCCTGCATCACCGATGAATTGGATAGCTGCAAGGAAAGCATTATCCTCGAATCCCATCGTTTTTTGCAGTAAAGAAATGATTGTTGCGATCGACATTAAGATAACTGGTAGAAGTGCAGTGAAAACGCTGATTCCGAAACCAGGTGTTTCTTCAAGTTTGAAAGTTTTCTGTTCTCCTAAAGAAGCAATGTTTCCTGTTTTGTTAAAAGATTCTGGAACAAGTTTCTTCGCGATTTTCGTGAAAACTGGACCTGCCAGGATGACAGTTGGAATCGCAATGATAAATCCGTAAAGCAATACTTCACCAATGTTTGCGCCATACTCACCAGCGATTACAGTTGGACCCGGGTGAGGAGGCAGGAAGCCGTGTGTGACAGATAAAGCGGCAGTCATTGGAATACCAAGATACAGAATAGAAATCTTTAATTCTCTTGAAATCGCAAATACGATTGGAATCAATAATACTAAACCTACTTCGAAAAATAGAGCAACACCGATGATGAATGAAGCAGCTACGACTGCCCATTGGATGTTCTTTTCACCGAATTTGTTAACAAGTGTCATAGCGATTCGCTGGGCACCGCCGGAATCCGCAATCAATTTACCAAGCATCGCACCAAGACCAAAGATCAGTGCTAAGTGGCCAAGAGTTCCGCCAAGTCCAGCTTCAATTGTTTTAACAATCTCGCCAAGTGGCATTCCAAGCGCCAATGCTACGCCAAACGATACGATAATCAAGGAAATGAATGTGTTGAGCTTTAAGCCCATGATCAATAATAGTAAAGCTAAGATACCAATTGCTACAATAACCAACGGCATTGTAATTTCCCCCTAAGATGTTTGTGATCCGCATTTCGCGGGTGTTTCCCTCTGTAAAATAAAGCGCTGCCATTTTTGTGCGGGGATCAAGTGTCCCCTTTGGGATAATCCCTTGTTTAACCAAACTTCTTTGTAATTCCTTATCAAATCAGGCTACTTTAATAGTCCATTATTTAATCAAACTATTTACTTTGATAGGCCCTTATCGAATCAGGCTTCTTGGATAGCCCTTATTTAATCAGGCTTCTCTGATAGTTTGCGATTCTTGAATAATCCTGTTCCAATGCTCGAGATAAACTGATGAAAATCGGTACGAGCTGTCTGTATTCTTTTGCCGCTTCTTCGTTCGGCGTGTGCTTGTGGGTGCTGCCGATCATCTCGGAAGCGACTTCAAATGAGTCGATTTTACCTGTTGCATAGAGGCCAAGGATGCAAGCACCAAGGCAAGAGCTTTCATAGCTTTCAGGAACGACCACCTCGATGTCGAAAATATCGGACATCATCTGGCGCCACACATCTGATCTGGCAAAACCGCCGGTAGCCTGAATCCTTGTAACCGGGCTTTCCATCGCTTCCGTGAGCGCTAGGAAAACGGTATACAGGTTGAAAATGACACCCTCTAATGCGGCACGAATCATATGCTCTTTTTTATGGGACATCGTCAATCCGAAAAAGGATCCGCGTACATCTGGGTTCCATAATGGAGCACGCTCACCTGAAAGGTATGGATGGAACAGCAAACCTTCCGCACCGGGTCTTACGCGTTCAGCGATTTTCGTTAAAACATTATACGGGTCGATTCCTAAACGCTTGGCCGTTTCGACCTCAGATGCTGCGAATTCATCGCGGATCCAGCGAAGGACCATCCCGCCATTGTTGACTGGACCGCCGATGACCCAGTGATTCTCAGTCAGGGCGTAACAGAAGATACGTCCTTTTTCATCGGTTTGCGGCTCGTCGATGATCGTGCGGATTGCACCGCTTGTCCCAATTGTGACCGCAATCTCACCTTTGCCAATCGCATTGACGCCGAGGTTGGAAAGGACACCGTCACTAGCACCTATGACAAAAGGAGTTTCAGGCTCAATCCCGATTTGCTTCGCTAATTCTGGATTGCAATCCGTGAAGGTTTTTGTTGTCGGTACAAGCACTGATAATTGATTTGTTGAGATCCCCGCAATTTGCAGAGCCTCTTCATCCCATTCCAGCTTTTTAAGATTCATCATTCCCATCGCTGACGCAAGCGAATGGTCAACCACATACTGGTCAAAGAACTTTTTAAAAATAAATTCCTTGATGCCGATATATTTCTTCGCTTTAGCGGCAATTTCAGGACGCTCGTTCACGATCCATGCGATCTTGCTTAATGGTGACATTGGATGAATCGGCGTTCCGGTGCGCTTGTAAATTTCGTGTCCATTCAGTTCTGTTTTGATTTTATGCGCCCATGCTTCACTGCGATTATCCGCCCAGGTGATACAGGGTGTAAGCGGCTCATCATTTTCATCAATGGCAATGACGCTGTGCATCGCGCTGCTGAATGAGATGAACGCCACCTTTTTGTAATGATTGTGTTTCATGATTTTCGTTATGGCTGTCAGGACCGCCATATAAATTTCTTCAGGATCTTGCTCGGCTGTTGAGATATCCGGCGTATGGAGCGGGTAGCCAATGTTCTCCTGCTGGATGACTTCGCCTTTTTCGCTGAAAAGGACAGCCTTGGTACTCGTCGTACCGATGTCGACTCCTAGCATATATTCAGTCACTTTTCTCCACTCCCTTGGAAAGCGTTTGCTGCGATATCCAAAGGTCATCTACTTTACCTTGAACATCATCAAAATTTTGGTGTAAGGATTTAATCATCAGGTCGCGATTCTTCGTTTTGATGGCTTCAATATAAAGCTCGTGATTCTCGAGGATGCGATCGAAGTCTTCGTACTTTTCTTCAACCCTTGCTCGCATCGATAAAAGAATGAAAGCTTCCATGACGGGCTTCGTATTATCCCAAATCATTCTGATATAGGAATGGTTGATGGCCCGGATGATCGTCTCGTGGAAAAGAACATCCTGAAGGCTGAACTCGTCGGCATCCTTGTATTTGATGGCAATTTTCATCATTTCGAGAATTTTGCTCAGTTCAACTACCAGGCTGGTTGTATCTATTTTGATAAGTCGTTCAAAAACGAATGATTCAATCAGTAAGCGGACATCATAAATCTCTTCGATATCTTTTTCTGTAAGGCCAATAACCACGGCACCCATTCTTTCCAGGCGGATCAGGTTTTCAGCTGAAAGAATTTTGAGCGCTTCACGGATCGGCGAACGGCTTACGTTAAAATCAGCAGCCAGTTTGTTCTCCGAAAGGATGGCACCGCTTTCAATCAAGCCCGAAATAATTTGCATCCGGAGCTCACTCGCAACCCGGTCACCCGTTGAAGCCTTAGAGAGCCATTTTTGCGGATAAAGAAAATTACTATTTTCCGTCATTTCCTCACCTTCCTGGTTAATCAAGTATACTTGTATACAAGTATTATAAAACGGATCTGAAAAATTGCAAGCGTTTTCTATTATGATTATTTTGCCAAATTCTTTTGGGTTCATTCCTTGAGGGTGAATTAGGATCTTATTAATACATAGTTCTCTATGTGCTAGTAAGTTGTTAAAGGTGGAGATTAGAGCCACAAGTAGGAGTAACATGCGCTCGAAAAAGGGGTCCCGCCAGTATTTGTGTTGGAAGAAAACTAGAAACTGCGCCCGAAAGAAGAAGCTCGCTAGGATTACGGTCGCAGAAAACTCGGAGTTGCGCCCGAAAAAGGGATCCCGCCAAGATTACGGTCGCAGAAAGTTCGAAGCTGCGCCCGAAAAAGGGATCCCGCCAAGATTACGGTCGCAGAAAGCTCAAAGCTGCGCCCGAAAAAGGGATCCCGCCAAAATTACGGTCGCAGAAAGTTCGAAGCTGCGCCCGAAAAAGGGATCCCGCCAAGATTACGGTCGCAGAAAGTTCGAAGCTGCACCCGAAAAAGGGATCCCGCCAAGATTACGGTCGCAGAAAGTTCGAAGCTGCGCCCGAAAAAGGAATCCTGCCAAGATTACGGTCGCAGAAAGTTCGAAGCTTCACTAAACAAAAAGTGTCCGAAAAAATCGGACACTGATCAAGAATTATTATTCGTAATATCGCCTGTTGAAATCACCAATGTAAGTAAGGTTATCTTTTAATATTCTTCTAAGGGTTTTCTTGGATAGTATGCCGCCACTCCAATCAAATATAGTCTGTGTTGTAACCTTAATTTCAGGAAAGAGCATTTGAAATTCCTTAACTGTTCGAACCACAGCGGTATCAATATCCCCCGTGAGTCCACAGTGACTGCAAATGAATTTGCTTTTACTATAAATTTCACAAAACCCCCCGCACCCTCCACAAATAACCCCTTTCCTCAACATACCAAAATCATAGCTCGGCACTCTTGAATACGGTGATTTCTTAATATGCAAGGACAATAGCGCTTCGGCCAATTTGGTATGTTTGTTATTCAGCTTGGAAGAGGTTCTGTTCATTTTATCCATAAAACGGTTGAGTTGGTTGGGTAAAATAATGGGTGATTTCAATGGTGCTTGCAGCAGGGCGAATTCTGGGTTAATGAACACGAGGTGAGGTTCAAGAGGAATGTAATAGCCAAGTTCCTTGAGCAATTGTTTAAGGAGTGATTCTGCGCGGCTTAATTGGTGGAGGGGGTTTTTGGTTTCTTTGCCGGCAACAGTTTTGAATTTGTCTCCGTCCAGATAATAGTCCCCTTCAAGATTCTTCACTTCAAAAAGATGCAACCGGTCCTGTGTGATCACAAACGAATCGATTTGAAAAAGGGTGCCATTCACTTCCAGTAACAGGTCGTTGATAATGAGACTTTCAACTTGGTATTCCGTAAACCATTTGTCGAATTGGACTTCACCCTCATAGCCTTTCTCCAGTGTCCATAGGTTTTGCGCATCTTTCTCTTCTAATTCCATTCTTGGCTTTAGAGCCTGCAACAATACTAGTTCTTCTGGTTTGGTTCGTTCTTTTACTATCATATTCCACTTCCTTTCTTTTTCATTGTAAAAGAATGTCAAGCAAAAATCAGTGAACATTCTTGGACATTTATGATACTATTAACCTAATTTCATATGATCTTATCAGATCGGTGAGGTAGAGGAGCGAATAACAAGAGTAGTCCATCGGAGATCGACAATCGTTGATGGTGGCTGAAAGGGTTGTTTGCCGAAGCGTAATCAGGGTCAGACTGATTATTGCTGGGCTGCTTTCTGAATAAGGAGCAGACTGTCATGCGGGGTTTTGTGCATGGAGAACTACTGATCGAAATGGAGGATAACGTATATTGTAAAAGCAATGGTAGGTTATTTTCTGTCATTGCTTTTTTGTATGCCAGAGCTTACCAACTATCCCCCTTCTATCAAACTCCTGACGCACTCCCCAGGCATTCACATTTTATCTAAAGGGGAGAATCTTCTTGAGAACCATCTACAAAAATGGAACCATCTATACATTCAATTCACGAAATCCAATTGTACAGGCAGTGGTCATCGAAAATGGCCGTTTTATTGATATGGGAACTACCGAGGACATGGTGCTGCACTGGGGAAGCCAGGCACAAATCATTGACCTTGAAGGGAAGACGGCCACGCCAGGCCTCATTGACAGCCACCTTCACCTATCCATCATGGCGGATAGCTTCATCAACCTTGATTTTGTAGGAATCACATCAAGGCATGAGATGCTGGCAAAAATCAAGGCAAAAGCCGACCAGGTTGAGCCTGGTGAATGGATTGTCGGCTCAAGCTGGGATGAGAATCTTTTTACAGACGGAGGAATTCCGACGATTGGTGAGCTGGATTATGTGGCACCAGCCAACCCGTTATTTTTAACAAGGACGTGCCTGCACGCGACCCTTGTCAACAGTAAAGCATTGGAAGTGAGCGGCTATCATCCGGCGATCACAGTGCCGGAGGGCGGCACCATCGTCCTGGATGAAATCACGAAACAGCCGACTGGCCTGTTCCTCGAGTCAGCGGCGAATCTGATCAGGGCATACATTCCTGAGCGTTCATACGATGACTGGAAAAAAGCGATGAGGCAGACGATGCATTATGCGATGAGCAAAGGGCTGACAAGTGTCCATACGAATGATCCGCTCTATCTCGGGGGTCTCGAAAAAACGTGGGATCTATTCAATGAGCTATTAAATGGAGAGCAGCTTGGTTTACGAAGCAATCTCCTGATAAACCATGAATTTTTACCAAACCTAAAGGAAGCGGGAATGTACACGGGCTATGGCAATGACATGCTGCAAATCGGTGCGGTGAAAGTTTTTGCTGACGGGGCGTTTGGACGAAGGACCGCTTTGTTGTCGGAGCCTTATAGCGATGCGCCGGGTCACTATGGTGATGCCATGTATGACCAGGAGCAGCTCTATGAAATCGTGAAAGGGGCACGCGAACTGGACATGCCGATTGCGGTCCATACAATTGGTGACCAGGCGCTGGAAAATGTTCTTGATGTGCTGGACCAGTTCCCGGCTGCAGCTTATCGTGACAGGCTGATACATGCCCAGGTTCTGCGGGAGGAATTGATTCCTCGCCTGAAATCACCAAGCCGGATTGCCGATATTCAGCCGCGCTTCATTGCGAGTGACTTTCCTTGGGTTCAGGAGCGCCTTGGCGCAGAGCGGATCAAGCTTTCATACGCCTGGAAAACTTTGATGGATGCAGGCGTCATTTGTGCAGGGGGTTCTGATTCTCCGGTTGAGCCAGTCGATCCTATTCTCGGAATCCATGCAGCCGTCACCCGGAAAAAGCCAGGCGAAATTCACGATGGCTACGTGCCAGAGCAGAAACTGTCGATGGTCGACGCGTTCCGTCTTTTTACAGAATTAGGAGCTTACCCGACGAACGAAGAGACTCTAAAAGGCACGATTGCAAGAGGAAAATTAGCTGACCTGACCGTATATTCAAAAAATCCATTTGAAATGAAGGATGCAGACGAGCTTTTATCAATGAATATCGAGATGACCATCATTGGCGGTGAAATCAAGTATCGAAGGCTTTCATAGAGCCTTCTTTTTTTTTGAGTTTTTATAACTAAAGTCCTAAAATTTTCTGAATCTTAGCCGAAATAGAAGGTAAGAGGGGTAATTAATATTACTGGACAGGAGAGCGGAAAATGAAATTCAAAAAGAGATTCGCAAAACCACAGGTAAGATTCGCAAAACCGCAAATGAAAACCAGTGTCCGTGCCAAGTTATTGGCGGGTTTTTTTTCAGTATTGGCTTTGTTGGCTGTCGTGGCCATTATCTCAAACTTTGAGTTTAATAAAATGAACAGCCAATACTCATCATCCATTGAAGACCGGATGGACAAGCTGAATCTGATTGTCGAGATGAAGGATGCCATCATGAGGGAGCAGCTGGCACTTCAAAAATATATGGCAAATGGCGATGGTGAAAGTCTGATTGAATTTGAGGGTGCTGTTGAAGATTTTAAGAAAAGCTCTAAGAAATATATGAGCACAACAGAATCTTCCGAGGGGAAAAAGGTAGGGGAAAATCTGATTGCAGCCGAAGCGCAATATTATGAAGTCGCTTCAGAGGCCTTTGTTTTAATAAGAGATGAACAGGCGGTCAAGGTCCGATTGCTTATGCAGAAAGAAGGGAATCCACTCATCTTCAACCTGAATTCTGCGGCAGAGGATGCAATCGAGTACCAGCAGGATGCGTTGAATGCTACGAGTGAAACTTTATCCGGACAAGTACAGAAAGTAGCGCTGCTCATCATTTTGCTCAGTGCAGCTGCTTTTATCATCGGAACAGTGATTGCTACCTATATCAGCAGGATCATTTCAAAGCCTGTCCAGCTTGTATCACATGCAGCTAAGCAAATGGCTGACGGAAATCTGGCTATTGAAAAAATCAATGTGAAAAATAACGACGAAATTGGCCAGTTGGCAGCCGATTTCAATGAAATGGCAACCAACTTGCGGAATTTGATTTATCAAGTTAGCAGTACATCCGAGCAGGTTGCGGCATCTGCTGAAGAAATGATGGCAAGTGCGGATCAGACTAACTCGGCAACAAATCAGGTAGCAACAGCCATCCAGGAAGTTGCCGGCGGTGCAGAACTGCAAAGCAAGAATACGGAAGAAAGTGCGAAAGCGGTAGGAGAGATGTCGGAAGGAATCCAGCGGGTTGCCGTTACGACTTCCACTGTCGCAGAGTCTGCGGCTGATACGACAAAACAGGCAATGCTCGGACATGATTCCTTGGAAAAAGTGATCGAGAAAATGAAAACAATCAATCATACGACAAGTGAAACGAATGCCGTCATCAAGGATTTGGATCGAAAATCGGCTGAGATTGGCAAAATCATTGAGGTCATTACGGGAATCGCTGACCAGACAAATTTGCTGGCCCTGAACGCTGCCATTGAAGCTGCAAGAGCCGGTGAACATGGAAAAGGATTCGCGGTCGTCGCCGATGAAGTCCGAAAGCTTGCTGAGCTCTCAAGACAGTCAGCGAGTCAGATTTCCGGCTTGATCGAAGTGATTCAAAAAGAAACCCACCAGGTCGTTGAAATGATGAACAAAGGAACAGCGGAAATCTCCGAGGGAACTTTGTTGGTAGAAGACACTGGAAAGACATTTGACGAGATTCTAAAATCGATTGAAAATGTCAGTTCGGAAATCCAGGAAGTCTCCGCGATTTCAGAAGAGATGTCAGCGAGCGTCATGCAGGTGAACGCCTCAATCGATGAGGTGACCAAAATCGCCCGAGGCTCAGTCGCAAGCACTGCAGAAATCGCATCCGCAACAGAAGAGCAGCTGGCTTCCATGGAAGAAGTCGCTTCATCATCCGCATCACTTGCACGACTTGCAGAGAATCTGAGAGAAATGGTCGCGAAATTTAAAGTTTAATAGTTTGGAAGCATGGAGGCCCAAAGTGGCTTTCATGCTTCTTTTTTTGAATGGAGGACAATTTTTCATCCTGAAAGGCCCATTTAGGAATAGATTCGGAAATAGAGATACCAATGCTCCAGCACAAGCCTACAACCCTGAAATCCACATCCCATGTGCATTCGCCCAAGCCAAAACCATGATAAACGCATATAAAATTAATGAAGATAAAAAGAGAAGAGGGAGGTAAGCCGTATGCATGCATACAGACATCCTTATCGTTCGCACGATCAGAGGTTCGGCTGGGGCTTTGGATTGCCATTCTTAGGTGGTTTGGCTGGTGGATTATTGGGAGGCGCTTTGTTTTATCCGCGCCCTTACTATGGTGGATTTTACCCGCCGGTTTATCCGTGCTGCCCGCCGCCTAGATATCCGTTTTATTACTACTAAATCGTCAACAAACAAAGGGAATGAGCTGCTTAGCTCATTCCCTCTTTTAATGGATAAGTAAGTATAAATTTCCTCACTTAGATTAGTGTCTAGCTCCAGCGCCTAGTCCCTCGAGACGTTTCAGTCCGCCCAATGAAGTCAAAGAACGACTTCACCGGTCCGCCCTCCAACGCTTGTCGGGGCTGACCAAGGCGCTTGCGCTTTTCTAATTAACTGATGTTTGCTCGTTTGCTTTCATGTTTATCCATGAATTCGATTGATAGCTGGTTGAATTCATCAGCTTTTTCAATATTGCAGACATGGCCGCACTGTTCAAGGATCACTAGCTCAGAGCTATCATCTCCACGCAGATCCTCTGCCAGTTCCCTGACAAACATATGGTCCTCGGCACCTGAGATATAGAGCTTCGGCACGTCCTCGCTTTTTTCCTGGACCTTGCTGTAGGTGGCTTTCACATCACCTGCAAGAGGATACCATGCAAGGAAGTTTTTCCGTTTCATCTTATAGGCCTCCTGGATAAAAAATCTCCGGGAACTCTTATGGTTGCCACGAGGCATCAGGATCCAGGCCAATATACGGTAAAGCCACATAAAAGGAATAAAGTTCCTTACTAACCAAGCGAGCTTGATCAATGATTTTCCAAATAGGTTCAATCGGGTAATCGCCCCGCCCAGGACTGCTGACCTCACTCGTCCAGGTTCGGTTTGCAAAAGATGGTGGACGATGATTGTTCCTAGCGAAACTCCGACAAAATGAGCCTTGCGAATCGAAAGGTGGTCCAGCGTCTTGAGTATCTCCCTGACAATTGAATCAAAGGAGAACCTTTCCTTATAGGAATCTATGTCAGGTGATTTCCCATGGCCAGGCATGTTGATTGCGACGATATGATATTTTTTAAGAAAAGGTTTAAGCTGCTTGTAAAAAATATTCGAGCTTCCGCCGATCCCATGCAACAACACGATGTACTCCGTGCCCTGACCTTTATATAATCTGTAATCCAGCATCCGATTCTCCTTTTAGCCGATCTAGTTGTGTCAATTAATAATACCCTTGATAGCCTTTTCAGTAAACTATTAAGGCGAAAATAACGACAGGTACCATCTGGAAGGAGGGTACCTGTCGATTTTGTGGAGAAGGCATCAAAACAAGCAATGGAAATATAGGTATGAATAATTGGAGTTATACTATAAATATTATATGCTTGAATTAATTCCAAAATTTGAAAGAGGTAACTTTGTATGAATAATTTAAATAGGGAATTCCGAAAAAGAATAGGATTTCAACCACATGATTCTATTGCCATACATAATCTGGCTGATGTACTTGAAAAGACTGCAGCCACCATCCCCTTCGAAAACCTATGCACCCTTTCTGGAGATTCAAATGAGTTGACTGAAGCTCATCTAGTGGAAAAGATCATCCATAGAAAGGAAGGCGGCCTCTGCTATGACTTGAACGGCATCCTTTATTTGTTTTTAAAAGAGAATGGGCTTGATGTTGAGCTGGTCCGTGGGTCTGTTTATGTTCCGGATTTAGGAGGGTTCAGTCCGACGGGCAGGACGCATGCTGCGATTTTACTGAAGGCCGATGGGAAAAGGTATTTGGTTGATACCGGTTTTGGCGGGAATTTGCCGTTAAGGCCGGTGCCGATGGATGGGACAGAAATACATTCTCCGAACGGTGAGTTCAGGGTGAAAAAAGAAGAGAGTGAATTCGGAGACTACTTTTTAGAGATGAAGCTGAAGTATAAGGATCCTGATTGGAGAATCGGCTATGCTTTTGATTCTAGAGAGCCGGTGGAGAATATCAGTGATTTGACTGAGATGAAGAACATCATTACAGAGCATCCACATTCACCTTTTAACAAGAAGCCGCTGTTGACTAGGGTGACGGCCGATGGAAGCATGGTGTTGACGGAAACCAGCTTTACTTATTGGACGGAAGTTGGGGTTCAGAAAGAGGAAATAGATTCTCAGCGTTTCAAGGCTTTGGCAAAAGAATTCTATAACATCGAATTAAAATGAAACTTTCCTATAGTGTAAACCGTTTATATAGTATCAAAAATGACAGGTGGATGAATGCAGATGGACTCACATGAGTACTTATTGAAAGAACTGGAGCAAATTGAAAAATGGGAGAAGGACCAGAAAGGTTTATGGTTTTGGGAGAAGCTGACTCGTCTGCCTTTCAAGATGCTAGACCGGTTTACTCCGAAGTTCATCCAGGAAAAGGTCGGTCTCCTGCTGGATGAGCTTGGCAGCTATATACAAACAGGCGGACAGTATTTGACCAGTGAGAAGTCTGTGTTCCAATTCTTCGAGAAAAAGACTGGAAGGAAAGTGAGCCATCTTTCCGATATGGAAACCATTCCGGTGGAAGAAATGAAGCAGGCATCACTTGCGCTGGGCGAGCAGCGGAAGAAGGCGGCGACAATCCAGGGAGCAAGTACAGGGATTGGTGGGATTTTTACGCTAGCGATCGATATTCCCGCAGTCCTGGCCCTCTCGCTAAAAACGATTCAGGACATCGCCATCATCCATGGTTTCGACCCGAGAGATAAGAAGGAGCGGGTGTTCATCATCAAGTGCCTCCAGTTTTCCTCAGCGGATGTCGTCGGAAAGCAAGCGATCCTGAATGAGTTATCCGATTTTAACAATGAACAAAAATCAAGGGAAGTCATCTCGCAGCTGCAGGGCTGGCGCGAGGTGACATTGACATATACAGAATCATTCGGCTGGAAAAAGCTGCTCCAAATGGTTCCGGTGGCAGGAATCGTGTTCGGAGCTTTCGCGAATCGATCCATGGTGAGCGACCTTGCTGAAACCGCGACGATGCTTTATCAGAAGCGGAGGATTTTGGAGAGGTTGGAAAGGAATTTGATTGAGGAAAAATAAATAGGTGCAAGTTGTCTTCCTGTGCCTCGCGTAAAAACTAGAAGCCTGATTCCTGCTGGAATCAGGCTTTGTTTTTGATCACATACTTGGCAGACTGTAAAAACTTATAAATGGTATAGGATAAAACGAAGACAAGAGACGTATCCACCAAGTTCAGCAGCAAGTTATGTGTGCTTTTTCCCAAACCGATTGATTCGAATAAGAGATCAACCATATCTATAAAAAATAGATGAATGGCATAAATACCGAGAGAGTTTCCGCCTATCTTGGTGATGAACAAACCCTTGCCGAGATGGGGTCTGCGTAAGGCGTAAAGGAACAGAAATAAGGTAAGGAAAATCGTCGAAAAGAAGTATTCGCCATGTTGTGAATCCAGTCCCTTCTGAAGCCAGAGACCTTCTAGAACCTGTAAAATAATAAAGATACAAAACAAGTAAAAGTAAGTCTTGGCAGTATATTTTCGCCAGGTGGGAACCGAAGCAAGCCAGAATCCCATGACTGTATAGAACAGGCTGATATAGAGAGCGGCCCGGGTTGTGCTGACTGGCAGCTCATCAAATACGGAATAAGACTGTCCAAAGAGGCCAAGGAGATTGAAACAAAAAGCGATCACCAAAAGCAGCCTTACTCTTTTCAATCTATAAAAGAAATATAAAATCACGATGCTCCATACCAGGGAAATGACGAACCACAGCTGATACCCGCTTGTTCCCTGGCCATAATAGAGCAGGTTAAGAACAGTCAGGTTTTCTTTGTACTTGGTAAGTTCAGCTTTAACGTTTCCATCCGTCAATAAAATCCTTATTACATCATAACCAGCATAAAACAGGAGCCAGCTAACATAAATCTTCAGTATTTTTGTGACATATTTTTTGAAGTAGGCAAAGGACTGAGGATTGTCACTCACCTTTTGACTGAACAAATAGCCGGAAGCGACAAAGAAAAAAGGGACAGCGAACCTGGATAAGTTATCGAGAACGAAATATCCAATTTGATCATTGCCGGGAAATGTATGAATGATGACGACCGCCAGGATGGCGAAGAATTTGATAAAGTCAATTGCGTCGTTTCGCTGCATGATTAGCCCCGGAGTTGTAAGGATTTGTACTCCTAGCTTTTCCACTATATTGAGACTTATGAATATAAGCAGAATGACTTGGGATAATAGGAAGCAAAAAGGAGGCAAATTCGTTGGACTATGAAAAAAAACGGCAAGACAAGAAGCAAATGGAACAGGACTTGAAGAACACAAAGAACGAACAATCTCCTAATCAAACAGACGGCTTCCGCTATGATTATGATGATTCTTCAGACTTAAATTGAAGCAGAGGAAAAACCTTTAACCTGGGTTTTTCCTCTTTTGCGTTAAGAGCAAATGTTACAGGGGGCCCTGGTGTTTAACCATGGTGGACTGGACGGTTTAAGCATCCCTAGATTTAAATCGATTTCTAACAATATGGCGTCGGATCAATACAAATGCAGCCGTATTAGGCAGCCACTTTACCTATTCTGCATAAAGACCTTTTGTATAAAGCTCTGTCAATGTTTGTGCGATTTCCTCAACCTTGAATGAACAGTCTTCCTGATTAACAAGTTCCCATAAATACATTTCATTAATGGCAAACCAGCTTCGGGCGACTACTTCAATGTTTAGTGTGCTTTTAGCGAGACCCTTATCTTGTACATAAGATATATCCATTGATATTCGTTCGATGAATTTATTTTGGATCAATTTCCATTTCTTCTGTGCGTTTTCGGATTTTCCCATTGCTTCATGGAATACTTGCAGGATGGAGCGATTTTGTTCAGCGAGATGCAGAAATTCACTCACTTGATGTGTAATCCTGGCTTGGGCATCTGCTAGATTGACGGGCTCATACTCCATTTCTGCGATTGTGTAAAATCTGTCCATGACATCTTCCATAAGGGTTATTAAGATTTCATCTTTTCCTTTAAAGTGGGTATATGCTGAACCATATCCAATCTGTGCTCTTGAAATGATTTGTTTAATGGTTGTTTTTTCAAAACCATTTTCGGTAAAAATCTCTATTGCAGCAGAAAGAATCTTCTCCTTGGTTTCTATTGACCGTAGCAGTCTGCCATCTATTTGTTCTGTCATAGACTCACCTTTTTTCTGAAAATTTATAATAATTTTATAATATAATGTTGACGCGGTGTCAATATTCCAGTTAGGATATTGATTAAACCAGTAGAGGGGGTTGGGAAACGAAATGAAAGCGTATACATCTTTTGATAACACTATAGATTATGCTCGCCAATTAGACCAGCAAAATGCCTTTAGTAGGTTCCGGGATGAGTTTTACATAAAGAGAGATACCTATTACATGGACGGAAATTCTTTAGGGCTGCTATCCAAGCGAGCGGAACGAACCTTATTGAATTCCCTGGAAGATTGGAAGAATTTCGGCATCGATGGGTGGATGTCTGGAACTCAGCCATGGTTTCATTTTTCAGAAAGGCTGGGTGCCCTGACAGCACCGCTTGTTGGAGCTAAAGCCGAAGAAGTCGTTGTGACTGGATCGATTACAACGAATATCCATCAGGTATTGAGCACTTTTTTCAAACCTGCTGGAAAGAGAACGAAGATTCTCGCTGATGAACTTAATTTCCCTTCGGATATCTATGCAATAAAAGCACAGTTACAGTTGCATGGCCTTGATCCGGAGGAACACTTAGTTCAGGTGAAAAGTAAGGACGGCCGCACCATTGAAGAAGAAGATGTGATCGCAGCTATGACGGAGGAAATCGCGATTGTCTGGCTTCCATCCGTTTTATACCGAAGCGGGCAGCTTCTCAATATGAAGGTGATAACAGAGGCGGCACACGAAAGAGGTATATTGGCAGGCTTTGACCTTGCCCATTCCATTGGGGCGATTCCGCATTCCTTGCATGAGTGGGGAGTTGATTTTGCCGTTTGGTGTAACTACAAATATCTGAACAGTGGTCCAGGCGGTGTTGGAGGTATGTTTGTACATCAACGACATTTGGGGACAGTCCCGGGTCTTGCAGGCTGGTTCAGTTCCAAAAAGGATAAGCAGTTTGATATGAAGCATGATCTTGAACATGCAGAGACAGCAGGAGCCTACCAAATTGGAACACCACATGTATTAAGTATTGCACCACTTTTAGGATCACTTGAGATGTTTGAAGAAGCAGGCATTTCGAATATACGAGAATCTTCCTTGCGAATGACTGAATATATGATGCAGCTCATCGAACATGATCTCGGGGAATCTGGTTTTAAAATCGGAAATCCAAGAGAAGATTGGCGTCGCGGGGGACATGTGTGCCTTGAGCACGAAGAGGCCGCTAGAATCTGTAAAGCTCTTAAAGAATCTAATGTCATTCCTGATTTTCGTGCTCCTAATGTCATTAGGCTCGCGCCGATCGCTTTATACACGAGCTATGAAGATATTTATAGTACAGTGCAGATTTTAAAAAGAATTATGGTGAATGAAGAATATAAAAAATTTGAGAATACCAGAAATGTAGTGGCTTAGAATAGACCCATCAGCCAGACCTCACATCATCTGTGGAATGACCCATTGGGGTGAAAATGATAATTCATAGGAGGATGGATATGAAGCAAAAAGGAAGCTTTCAAGAAATTGTTGATCGTGAGCAAGGCCTTAACAAAGGTTTGACGACTGGGCAAATTTCAATGATTGCCATTGGCGGTGCAATTGGAACAGGATTGTTCCTGGGAAGTGGCTTTGCCATTGGGCAAGCTGGACCGAGTGTTATCATCAGCTATGCTATTGGAGCACTTATTTCGCTTTTACTTATGGGTGCATTGGCGGAAATGACAGTAGCACACCCAACATCAGGATCGTTCGGTGCATTTGCAGAGCATTACATAAACCCGTGGGCGGGTTATGTTGTCCGTTTTACTTATTGGGCCTGTATCGTTGGAGCCGTCGGGACAGAGGTTACAGCAGTTGCTGTGTATATGTCCTATTGGTTCCCAGACGTTTCTGGTACTGTTTGGATATTGGTGTTTTCAGCGATATTAATCTATGTCAACGCAACAAGTGTCAACCTGTTCGGTTCAGTTGAATACTGGTTCTCCATGATCAAGATTGTTGCGATTGTTGGATTTATCCTCATTGGAGCATATGTCGTATTCGGCGGCAGTAATCCATCGATTGGATTCCAAAACTTCACGAATGATGGCGGCTTTTTACCTAATGGATGGTCAGGGATGTGGGTAGCGGTTGTTATTGCGCTGTTCAGTTACTTGAGTATCGAAATGATCGCGGTTACTGCGGGTGAAGCAAAAGATCCGCAGACTGCTGTTCCAAGAGCTCTAAAAGCAACAGTATTCCGTTTGATCCTTTTCTATCTTTTAACTTTAACGTTAATGCTTGCTATCGTACCGTGGGCAGGTGCTGGCATTGAAAAGAGTCCATTCGTAGTGGTCATGGAATTAATGAACATACCAGCAGCTGCAGGTATCATGAACTTTGTTGTCTTAGTTGCGGCACTGTCAGCCATGAACAGTCAGTTGTATATCACAACCAGAATGATGTTCTCGTTATCGAGAGCGGGCTATGCACCAGCTCGTTTTGGCAAACTTAACAAAAAGAATGTACCTGTATATTCCTTGATCCTTTCAACTATCGGGATTGCAGCAGCAGCAGTGATCCATGCAATCGTGCCTGACCAGGCCTACTTATTAATGATGGGAATCGCCATGTTCGGCGCGATGTTCACCTGGTTCATGATTTTCGTGACACACTACTTTTTCCGGAAAAAGTATAATGGAGGGCCTCTTGCAGTACGGATGTGGGGATATCCATATCTAACAATCCTTGGAGCTGCACTTATGGTCAGCTTGCTAATCACAACCTGGTTTGTCTCATTCTTCAAAGCAACATTGATTGTAGGAATACCTTGGTTATTGCTGCTGTCATTATCGTATTATCTGCACCAGAAAAAGCATACTGCTATACCAGTGGATTTGGATAGCAAATCAGTATAAATGCGAAAGCATCAGACTTGGTCTGGTGCTTTTGTTTCGGTATAATCACTCAATTGAATATGCGGGGAGGAACTGTTAGTCACAATACCGAATATAAGAAAATAAATACAATACCAAAGGAGTCCCTATGTTGAAAAAAGAAACTTTCATAGCGTCCTTGCTTGGAGGCGCTATTGGTGATGCTCTTGGTTATAGAGTTGAGTTTATGAAGCTCCATGAGATTAAGTCGAGGTTCGGTGATGAGGGAATAACCGATTTAGTTCTTGATGATTATGCTGGGAAAGCGCTGATTTCGGATGATACTCAGATGACGTTATTCACTGCGGATGGCATGATTTGGGCTTATGACCGCATGAGTGAGCGAGGGATTGGCAGCTATGCGGGGAGTGGAGTCTATCAATCGTATCTGCGCTGGCTTTATACGCAGACGAAGAGCTTGCCGGATGAGCACTATGACTGGCTGCTTGACCCTCAGCCACATGAGGAGAGCGGCAGCATTTTAGCATATAAGGAACTGTTCTCGCTAAGAGCTCCTGGAAACACGTGCTTGTCGGCGCTTGAAAGCAATAAAATGGGAACGATGGGAAGGCCAATCAACGACAGCAAGGGTTGTGGCGGCGTCATGCGTGTTGCGCCAGTGGGGTTATTTTTGCATAAAGACCCTGCTCAGGCATTCAAGGTGGCTGCGGATATCGCTGCCATTACTCATGGTCATCCTTCGGGCTATTTAGCATCCGGTGCGCTGGCTGTCATAATCGCTGAGCTGCTCAATGGTAAAAGCGTTGCAGAAAGCGCCCAGAGTGCAATGGCGATTTTAAAAGAGTATCCTCAGCATGAAGAAACCTTGTCGGCGATGGAGAATGCGACGGAACTTGCCGGCAGTGACGAAAGTCCGGTTAATGCGATCACTAAGCTTGGCGAGGGCTGGGTAGCAGAAGAAGCGCTCGCGGTTTCACTCTACTGTGCAATGAAGGAATCTGACTTCAAGAAGGCTTTGATCCTGGCTGTCAATCATGATGGAGACAGTGACTCAACCGGTGCGATCTGCGGGAATATTCTCGGTGCGAGCAATGGTATCGAAGCAATACCCGAAGATTGGGCCGAACAAGTGGAGCTCAAAGAATTGATTGCCGATGTAGCCAGCAGATTATATGATAGATCTATTAAGATGTAAGATAAAGGGAGAATCCTGATAAATCTGGGATTCTCTTTATTTTTAAGTGAAACAGACAGGAGAGCTTTCATTGGATATAATAAAATTTATGAAAAACGTATCCAGCCATCTGATTAGCATGCTTTTTGCTTCTATTATATTTATTATGGTTACCCATTTAATGCAGTGGTTTTCAGGAGATACAGGAGGGGAGGCAGTCTCATGGCTGACGCGATAGAAAAAGCGATGAAGAATGCAAAGGCCTCGCTCGAAATTTCGGGATTCAAGGTGACAGAAGAGCATACCGACTTAGTCAGAATGGTTCTGACTGGTGAAATGACAAATGAAGAATTCCTGAAAGAAGCTAAACGCCTCGCTCAGGAAAAAGGCGGTGATTCGAAATGATGATACAGCCGTCTGGCAAGGACTTGCTCGATTCTATCCAAAGTGTAATTTTAGAGGCGGAAGACCTGGAGATCAAACAGGAATTATGGGATATTTCAGACGCACTGGAGAGTGGGTCTATTACTCTTGATACAGCACTGTTCTGGGAGCATGCTGAAGCAAGGAAACTCCTTCGGAAGGCATTCTCGGATGCTGGCTTCCTTCAAATCACCATCGGAAGTTGAATTTGATCAAATAAAGGAGAACCTTTATGGAGTTAGTAGAATTAGTCGAATTGAATGAAAAAGATACGAGAGGATTGGTGGATCTGTCAGCATCCGTCGGCTGGGATTATGACGAAGGTGAAGTAGGAACACTGCTTTCCTCATCCTATAAAATATTTGGCCACAAAAATCGTGACGGAAAGCTCGTGTCCAGTGCCGCAATCATTCCTTATGACCATAAACTTGCTTGGATTGGCATGGTGATTGTTCATAACAAATATCGAAGCCTCGGTCTGGGGAAAGAAGTTATGAAAAAGTGTATTGAGTGTGCTCGTGATCGCTCTATACTACTCATTGCAACGGCTGAAGGACAACCTTTATATGAGAAATTGGGTTTTACGGTGGTGGACTCTGTCCATAAATATCTATGTGAAAAGTATGCTCCACCCAAACTTGCAATAAAAAGCGATATTTCAATTGAAGCATTTAAGGAAGAGCAATTAGTAGACGTGATTGAGTTGGATGGTGCAGCTTTCGGGGAGAAAAGAAGCATCTTCCTCCGAAACAGGATTCAACAGTCGCATCAATGTCTAGTCGTAAAGGATGAGAATTCTAGAATAATTGGATTCGGCCTTTCCGTATTGGGACCAGTAAACCTGGTTCTTGGTCCAATAGTAGCGCCTAATACAAGAATTGCAGAATTAATCATCGACCGCCTTGCTTGTGATCATAAGGGCAAATTAAGAGTAGATGTGCCCTCGGGCCAGGAGAATCTGATGGCTTTTCTGGAACAACGCGGGTTTGTAAAGGTCAATAACCCTCCGGTGATGGCAATCCGTACGAGAGAAATGCCACCCAGAAACCAAACTTTATTTACGATCGCATCCCAGGCTTATGGGTGATGATGGTGTAAAAAGCGCTGCAGAAATTTGCGGCGCTTTTCATATATCTTTGATGCAGGGGACCATGGGAGATTTTTTCATAAAAAAAATGATAGTAAATCATCTTCCTCCGTTGTAAAATAAATTGAAAATTGAATAGTGTTTGAGATTCGGTTTTGTCATCCATTTTGAATTACAGGAGGAAACAAGGGACACAGAGAATGAATGATGCTTTCGTTTATATATCAATCTAATTTTTGGGAAAATTTATTATAAGAGGTTGATGAAAGTTGATAATGGATGCTGTTGATTTAACTGTTAAGGAACCAACGATTTTTAATCATATCGGGAACAAAATCAAAACCGAGGATCGTGAAATCAACATAATTGCTAGAATGGAAGAACCGTTAATCGTCATTTTGGGTAATGTATTGAGTGACGAGGAATGCGATGAGCTCATGAAGCTGTCCAAGGACAAGCTGCAGCGCTCAAAAATCGGGAATTCCCGCGAAGTGGATGAACTGAGGACTAGCAGCAGTACGTTCATTGAAGAAGCCGAAAATGACGTTGTGGCTAGAGTGGAAAAAAGGGTTTCTCAAATCATGGGCATCCCGAATGAACATGGTGAAGGCCTGCAAATCTTGAACTATAAAATCGGCCAGGAGTACAAGGCGCATTTTGACTTTTTCTCGTCAAATGTCAGCAACCCAAGGATCAGCACATTGGTCATGTATTTGAATGATGTCGAGCAGGGAGGAGAAACTTACTTCCCTAAACTGAATTTTGCGGTGTCCCCGCAAAAGGGCATGGCCGTTTATTTTGAATACTTCTATGACAATCAAGACTTGAACGACTTGACATTGCATGGTGGAGCTCCAGTCGTAATCGGTGACAAATGGGCAGCGACGCAGTGGATGAGAAGGAAAAGCGTGAAATAGAGAATGAAGAAGCATGGCGAACATGCTTCTTTTTTTTATCGAAGTCTGGACCCGTACAGGCTTTCACCAACATAATGCCCTCATTCTACTGCTGCTTTACCATTTCGACAATTACTCCATTCACTTTAAATTCGCCTAGAAAAAACTGCCGAAATTTTCGTTTGACATGTATAATAATAGAACAAATTCGAAAGGGGGTTGATCTTCCATGGAACTTTGGAATATTTACGACCAATACAGGCATATGACGGATCGGGTTCATGAAAGAGGGCAAGAGATGAAGGCGGGGGATTATCACCTTGTGGTCCATGTCTGGATTGTGAATGATGATGGACAGTTTCTGATCCAGAGGAGGCAGCCTTGGAAAATCGGCTTCCCGAATATGTGGGACTGTTCGGCTGCAGGTTCTGCGGTCATGGGTGATGATAGTGAGCAGGCGGCCATCCGGGAGGTCAAGGAAGAGATTGGAATCGACCTGGACATCGAAAAGGGTGAACGGATTTTTACGGTGAGGTTTTCGCAGGGTTTCGATGACATCTGGCTGGTCCGGCAAAATGTCGCGATTGAAGAGCTGCAACTCCAAGAAGAGGAAGTGGCTGAAGCGAGATGGGCGAGTGAAGAGGAAATAAAGGAAATGGTCAAAAAAGGTGAATTCATCCCGTTTAACTATTTTGATCAGTTATTTGAAATGGTCCATTCAAACATCAGCCTGGCAAAAGCTTCGGTTGAGGATGCCGAGGAACTTCTGGCTCTGCAGCGAGAAGTTTTCATGCCTTTGTATAAAAGATACAAGGACCATGAAACCAGCCCAGTCACCCAAACGATGGAGCGATTCACGGCCAGGTTCGAACGAGGCACTTATTTTAAGGTTCTCTATGAAGGTGAACTCGCAGGAAGTGTCTTTGTATATGAAAAGTCCCCTGGGTTGATGAGGCTGCATATTATCAACATCCTCGAAAAACACCATAATAAAGGGATTGCCCAGAACGTCATGAAGAGGCTGGAGATCATGTACCCGGAAGCAGATGCCTGGGAGCTGGATACCATACTTACTGAAAAGCGCAACTGCTACTTGTATGAAAAGATGGGCTATAAACAAACCGGGGAAGCCAAAGTCATCAATAAAGACCTGACGATTATCCGTTATCGTAAAGACTCGAACGTATCCAAAATGGTGAGTATCTAGACTACCATATACATACTTCGCTACAGCGAAAAGGCCTGCAAAACAAGTCAGGCCTTTTCGCTTTTTTAATTGCGCAAAATAATATAAACCAAGTACATGATATAAACCGCTGCCAGTATGGCTCCTTCAACTTTCGAAATCTTGAATTTCGATCTTGAGAAAATCAGCAGGACAGCTGTCAGAATGATCATTAAGGCAATGTCAGTAAAGATTTTATCATTGACCGCAAGCGGTGAGATGGTGGCTGAGGCACCCAGGACGAACAGGATATTGAAGATATTGCTTCCTACGATATTGCCGAGGGCAATTTCGGTTTTCTTTTTCAGCGCGGCGGTAATGGATGTAATCAATTCTGGCAATGAGGTACCGACCGCCACAATCGTCAGACCTGCAAGGGTTTCACTCATTCCGAGGGATAGAGCGATTTCTGTTGCATTATCAACTACCAGGTCACCGCCAAAGATTATCGCGGCGAGTCCGGCAAGAGTGAAGAGAATATGTTTCCCCCAAGTTCCTCTGCTGGTATCGGCAGCCACCGCTGATGCGGGTTCACGGTTATTCAAGGCGATTTCAATGATGTAATAAAGGAAAATCATAAAGAAGAGAAGCAGGATGATGCCTTCGCTTCTGCCAATTAAATTGATGTTTGCCATATCGAGTGCTATATCATTGGCCACTGCAGCCAGTGCTACGCTTGCCAGCAGGGTGAACGGTATTTCTTTCCGGATTGTCATTGTTTCCACTGCAAGCGGGTTGATCATGGCTGTGATTCCGACAACAAGAGTGATATTGAAGATATTGCTACCGATGACATTCCCGAGAGAAACCTCGCTGCTGCCTTCCATTGCGGCAATGATACTGACAGTGGCTTCTGGTGAACTTGTTCCGAAAGCGACAATCGTCAAACCAACCAACAGGGGTGGAACCCTGAGCAGTGTGGCAATTTTAGAGGAACCTTCGACGAAATAATCCGCTCCCTTTATGAGTAAGGCAAAACCGATAGCTAAAAGGATATAAGTCAACTTCCCATCCCTCCATGAAAGATTATTGCTTACAACATAACAAAAAAAGGATCCAAATAAAAATTTTTATAGGTAAAACGCCAAAAAAGACGGCCCTCCTAATGGAGGAACCGTCTTCTTGATTTTAAAAAATTATTTAATACCTTTCATGTACCCTTGAATCTTTGGAGACATGATGAACAGGATGATACCTAACGCGATGGATGCTCCACCGATTGTACCAAAGTAAGCCATCTCTGTTTCAGCAGAGTAGAACTTAACGATTTGTGCGTTGATTGCTTGTGCTGCAGCACTTGCAAGGAACCAGAGGCTCATCGTTTGTGCAGAGAACGCAGCAGGCGCCAGCTTAGTTGTTGCTGAAAGACCAACAGGTGAGATCAGCAATTCACCGAATACGACGATCAGGTAGCTAAGTACAAGCCATAATGGGCTGACAAGTGCATCAGAACCTGTGAAGTATCCAGGAATCAGGATGACAAGGAACGAAAGACCAGCGAACATCAATGAGAATGAGAATTTCTTAGGAATAGATGGCTGGCGGTCCCCAAGCTTCACCCAGAATCCTGCGAAAATCGGTGCAAAGATAATGATGAATAATGGGTTCAAAGACTGGAACCATGCTGGAGAAATGGAAATTCCAGCGAATTCTAATTGCGTACGCTTGTCCGCATAGTTTGCAAGGATAGTTGAACCTTGCTCCTGGATTGCCCAGAACATGACAGCAGCCAAGAATAAAGGAATATAAGCTAGAACGCGTGAACGTTCAACTTCTGTTGTTTTCGGGCTGCGGTACATGATGATAAAGTACGCAGTCGGAATTAAGATACCAAGGATTGTGACAAGGTTAATAAAGCTTTCGAATGTTAAAAGTCCAGCAGGAATTAAAATAGCACTTAAAATACCGATTGCGACAATTGCTATAGCAAAGATTGTGAAAGTTTTCTTCTTTTCAGAAGGTGAAAGCGGGTTTGGAACAGCTGTCCCAGCAAGACCAAGATTCTTTTTCTTTGTAAAAACAAAAACTAATAATCCAACGAACATACCGATTGCGGCAATGGCAAAGCCGTAATGGAAATTATAAGCATCAGAAACTGCTCCAACGATCAGTGGCGCAAGAAATGCACCAGCGTTGATGCCCATGTAGAAAATCGTGAAACCAGCATCGCGGCGAGCGTCATTTTCGCTGTACATTTCACCAACGACAGTCGATACGTTAGGCTTCAAAAGACCTGTACCGATGACAATCAGGATCATGGAGACGAAGAACATGGTTACGCTTCCAGGAATCGCTAGCGCAATATGTCCAAGCATGATCAGGACTCCACCGTAGAAAACAGCTCTAGAAGTACCGAAAATACGGTCAGCAAGCCATCCACCAATGACACCAGACATATATACTAGTGATCCGTAAATGGACATGATGGATAATGCGAGTGTTTCATCAAGGCCCAATCCGCCTTTTGAAACTTCATAATACATGTAGAATACGAGGATCGCTCTCATTCCATAGTAAGAAAAACGCTCCCAGAATTCTGTGAAGAAAAGAGTGAAAAGTCCCTTAGGGTGTCCGAAGAATCCACTTTGCGGGACACTCTCCACAATTTTCTGCCTATTTAGGTTTGACATGGTTACCCCTCCCTGTTTTTCTATCTTAGAATACTTTTTGATGTGTGAATTGTCAAAAACAATATTAGGAAGGAATATCCTAAAACGTTGATATATAAGGGTTTTTGGAGATTCACACACAAAAAGAAAGTGTATTAAAAATTATAAAAGTAATAAGAATTTATTAAATAATCAGGTAAATTAGTAAAAATCTACCATGGTGCACCAAGCCATATTTACCCCCTTTTACAGAATGACAAACCAGCAATTAAAATGAATATTTATTAGCCGTTAGGGTATTCAAAGAATATCAGAATTTTAAAAAGGGAGGAAAAGATAGACGATGAAGAACAATTACGGCAGATTTGCCCTGATGGTACTGACTTCCACGGTCATCATGTTCATTCTCATGTATTTGAATACTTATAGTATTGATCATGTATTCTTCAGTGAAACAAGACTTTATATGACCTTGATCATGGGCGGTGTGATGGCAATTGTCATGCTATCTTTCATGATGAAAATGTATACAAACAAGAAAGTGAACATCGGAATATTCGCGGGAAGCGCCTTGTTGATTGCGGTTTCGCTGTTCCTTGTTCGCAGCCAGACAACTGTTGATGATGAATCTTGGATGAGAGCGATGATCCCGCACCATTCGATCGCCATCCTGACAAGTGAGCGTGCCGAAATCGAGGATCCTCGTGTGAGAAAACTTGCCGACGAGATCATCAAGGCACAGCGTAAAGAAATCGGCGAAATGAAGATGCTGATTAAGGACCTGGAAGAGAAGGAAGAAGACGAATAGGAGTTTTCAAAAGAGACTAGTCCAAACATCTGGATTAGTCTCTTTTCTTACGTCCAAAAAGGAAAACTTGCCAGTGGTGGAGAATTATCGAGAGAGTTGATAATTTTTAGGAGTGTATCAAATGAAGACGAAGTTAATTTTAGTAGAAGGCCTTCCAGGCTCAGGGAAGTCGACAACCGCGAGATTGATTCATGAAATCCTCACCGAGAATGGTGTGGATGCCGATCTTTTCATGGAAGGGAACTTAGATCATCCGGCCGACTATGAGGGTGTGGCTCATTTTACAGAAGAAGAGTTTGAAAATCTTCTAGAAGAGAGCGGCAGTCTCAGTACGATTCTCGAGAAATGGGTAACTGTAAAGAGAGGGCGCCGTCTGCTGCCATATATGAAAATGAAGAATGAAATAGGCAATGGTCTTTCGGACGAATTGCTTGCCCCCATTTCCAAAAAGGATGTGTATGAACTGCCACTGCAAGAGAATATCGCAGTCATTTCGGAAAGCTGGGAAGAGTTTGCGAAACTGGCGGCTTCACAAGAAAAAGTCTATATCTTCGAATGCTGTTTTATTCAAAACCCTGTTACTGTTGGCATGGTCAAGTATGGAGCTGAAGCAGAAGTGACCATTGAATATGTAAACAAGCTGGCTGAGGCCGTAAAAGTCTTAAACCCTTTGCTAGTCTATGTAAGCCAGGAAGACATTGAAAAATCATTCCGCAAAGCAGTGGAGGAAAGGCCTGGTGACTGGTTTAATGGTTTTGTCCATTACTACACGTCTCAAGGGTACGGGCTTGCAAAAGAACTGAGCGGGCTGGATGGCACAATTGAGATACTTAAGGCAAGGCAGAAACTTGAAAAAAGCATTCTTAATCAGCTTTCAATCCCTATGCATATCCTGAATAATTCACAATTCGACTTTGATAAGCATAGGGAAAACTTGAAAAATATTCTTTTATAGATTTTTATCGGGCCTGACGCATTTGAGTCAGGCGTCTTTTATCCCATAATACGTTTTGAGTAAAGGTCTAACTTGAGAGGTTTTTTAATATTTTTAGAGAAAGTAGATATTAAAAAAGGCGGTGGTGAGGGCTATGGAGGGGTTCAACTACAAGCACTATGACGGGCTAGGACTTGCGGAACTGGTCAAAAAGAAAGAGATTCAGCCCATCGAACTGGTTGAGGAAGCAATTTCACAGACAGATTCATTGAATCCGAAAATGAATGCAGTCATCAACAAAATGTACGAGCAGGCGAGGAAGGCGGCAGAAAGAGAATCGACTGGCGCCTTTGCAGGTGTGCCTATGTTTCTTAAAGATATCTCGCAGGAAATCGAAGGAGAACCAATCACGGCTGGCTCCAAAGCATTTTTAACCTACCGGGCAAAAGCAGATTCGGAGTATGCTAGACGCTTGCGCAAGGCTGGTGTCGTTTTTCTAGGCCAGACGAATGTGCCTGAGTTTGCACTGGTCGCGGTGACGGAGCCGGCTCATTACGGACCAACGCGCAATCCGTGGAATCTCGGTCATACTCCAGGCGGGTCCAGCGGGGGATCGGCAGCGGCTGTAGCCTCAGGAATCGTTCCGATTGCTGGTGCCAATGATGGTGGAGGATCGATTCGGATCCCGGCTGCCTATTGCGGATTATTCGGGATGAAACCGACCCGCGGCCGCACCCCGGTTGGGCCAAGTTATGGCCGGGCATGGCAGGGAGCCTCCGCTGAACATGTCCTTACACGTACAGTCAGGGACAGCGCAGCCATGCTCGATGTTCTTCACGGCCATGAAAAAGCCGGCGCGTTTTCTGTTCCTCCATATTCAGGCAGCTACTTAACAGCGGCAGGCACTCCTCTTGGAAAAAAACTGCGGATCGCTTTTTCGGTAGAATCGCCGATTGGAACAGAGGTTGATGCAGATTGCAAGGAGGCTGTCCTGAAAACGGTCCGGCTTCTCGAAGCAATGGGGCATAGAGTGGAAGAGGTGGAAGCGCCAGTGGACGGTGACAAAATCGCGAAAAGCTATTTGACGATGTACTTCGGGGAAACGGCAGCACTATTAGCCTCTCTAGAGGAAGTGCTTGGCCGGAAAGCAACTGCCGCTGATGTGGAGCCAACGACCTGGCTGCTCGGCCTGCTTGGCAAAGCGACATCCGCAGAAGAATTCGTCTTAAGTTTAAGAGAGTGGGACAGGGCTGCCCTGCAAATGGAAACCTTTCATGAAACCTATGATTTTTACATCACACCGACAACTGCTTATCCGCCGGCGAAAATAGGAGAGCTTGAGCCTTCATCATCTGAAAAGTTCCTGATTAGTACTGTTGGCAAGCTGGGGCTCGGCGGAGTTTTAAAGAAAGCAGGGGTTGTGGATCAAATCGCACAAAAGAATCTGGCACGCACGCCATTCACCCAGCTCGCCAACCTGACAGGCCAGCCAGCGATGTCGCTGCCGCTGCACCAGACAAAAGATGGACTCCCAGTCGGTGTCCAGGTGATAGCTGCAAGAGGAAGAGAGGACCTGCTTTTCCAACTGGCAGGGGAGCTAGAGGAATCTGAGAACTGGATTGATGTAAAGAAGAATCCTTTGTTTTAAATTTTGTTCAGCGATTAAAAAAGAAGCAGAGCGGGGGGAAATGCATGGAAAATCAATTTTTCACATGTACGGAAATTCATAAGGGAGTATATGCAGCCGTTGTAAAGGACGGACTGGGGGCACTCGGCAATGCAGGATTTGTTGATCTCGGAGATGGGATTCTGATTTTTGATACCTTCATGGTTCCGGAGGCTGCTTCGGAGCTGCGGCGGGTGGCTGAAGAGCAGACTGGCAAACCTGTAAAATATGTTGTGAATAGTCATTATCACGGTGACCATACAAATGGCAATGTTGTCTTCAAAGATGCTGTGATCATTTCTACTGCATTGACCAGGCAAAAAATGCAGGAAAGTTACGAGAATCGTGATATTCCAGCCATGAAGGCAGGGATGGATTCCTATTTTGCTCAGCTTGAAGAGCGAATCGCTAAAGAACAAAACGAGCAGTTGCGCATTGCACTTGAATATGATCTCTCAGATAAGCGCAAGTACGCGGAATCGCTAGATCTGATAGAAGAAGTCCTCCCAACCGTATTATTTGAAGATAAACTTGTGCTTCAAGGCAGTGAAAGGACAGTGGAGCTTTATCATTTCGGGGGAGGCCATACCGAAAGTGACCTCTTTATGTACCTGCCAGATGAGCAAGTATTATTTGCTGGTGATTTAGTGTTTGTTAATAATCATGCGTGGATGGGTCATGGCAACCCTCATGAGTGGCTAACTATACTGGAGAAGATGCAAAAATTTGCTGTCAGCAGCATAGTTCCTGGTCACGGTAATGCAGGCAGCCATGAGGATCTTCAAAACACGAAGGAATATATAGAAGATATGATTCACTTTGTCTCAGAAATGAACCAAAAAGGAAAATTGGTGGAAGAACTGATGGCTGAGCACATGTTGGAAAAGTACAGCAAGATGGATAGTCCCCATGTCTATGAGTGGAATCTGAATTTTTTATATGGGTATTTGAGCCAGCGGGAGGTAAGCCATTCTTAATCAAACGTTTGATTAAACGAGGTCACCCCCCCGGTAATACTGAAAAGAGGCAGCTGAGGCTGCCTCTTTTTAACATAGAACAATAATCCTGTATGGTGTCGTTTGCGCCGGGATGCTGAAAGTCGAGGGACCATAAATCACAATCAAGTTCCGGTTTGCGATACTTTTTGTGAATCTTTGCCCATTTTCCAATACAATTGGTGTTCCAGGTGAAAGATTAAGCTTCAGCATGCCATCACTGCTGACCAGCTGGCTATTGAAAAAGTCTACCTTGACATTCTGGCCGGGAGTTTCTTTTACCATGACGAGAGCCCTGTATTGTGGCGGATAAATAAGCGGCACAGGTGCGTCAGCGTCATAATAGCCTGTCACCTGATCGCCAACCCTGACCATTGCCTGGTCGACGAAATAGGTTTTCGGTTCAACCACAAAATTCACTTGTCTTCCTGTTCCATCGATGACCGACATCAATGTATAGCAACCTTCATTTTCTCCGGAAGGTGTAATCGAAAAATCATTTATCATCGTTACGACTCCCCTGAAAGGCTGGTACTTCACCATTTACCTCACTCCACTCATAGTACTCATGCCTACAGTTTATTCGCCTTGGTCACTTCGGTGCTTGTTATTCATCGGGATAAAAGGGTAAACAGTTAATAAAAAGGAATGGTACAATGCCTTTCAATTATGACCTCGATTTTGATGAGATTGATTTCCGTGAGCAGCCGGAACTGTACCGGGTGGGAAGGGGCGAACAGGGGGTTCTGCTGGTGGAGCCGTATAAAAGTGAAATCCTGCCGCATTGGCGGTTCAAGACACCGGACATCGCCAGGGAGTCATCCGAAAAAATATATGAAATGTTCATGGATTATAAAGCGAAAAATGATTTTGTCGGCATGGATATGGCGAGGAAGTTCCTGCAGATGGGCTACACTCGTGCCCGCCGCTATACGAATTATAAGGGCGGCAGGAAATATGATGAGGACGGCAAGGTGAAGGAACGGCAGAATGATCCGGTAAAGGCCGAATCAGCAGCAATCTTCATGGAAAAATGGAAACAGGCCAGAACCGATAAAGAGTATCTCGTGATGAAAAAGGAACATCAGAGAGAATACGGATAAAAAACCTAATCCGCCGGGGATTAGGTTTTTTCATTTGTCCAGACATGTTTCCAAAGTCAATCAGCTTTTTTCATAATTCAATTCCAATGTAGAGTCAGAAATCTTTTCGGTCTCTAAAAACTCGCGGATTTCGGACCGCAACTGGTCAGACTCCTCTGGCTCCATGTTTTCAACCAATAAATGGATCATCGCAGCATTTTCTTTCCCATCCAGAGACCACAGCTTCATTTTCTGAATGTCGATCACACGTGGCTTATTAAGGATTTTACTTTTCAGCGCATCCAGGTCCAAACCTTCGGGCGCAGATTCCAGTAAAATCAATAAGGTTTTCTTCAAATTCTTAACGACGTGGAACAAAATGTAGATCGTAATGCCGATGGATAAAAGCGGATCCAGAATCGGAATATCCTTGAATTGTAAAATGATACTGACCACTAAGACGGCAATCCAGCCTAGCACATCTTCAAGTAAATGCCAGCTTAGCATCTTGGAATTCAAGCCTTCTCCATGCCGTAATTTTAAAGCAGCAAACCCATTCACGAGGACTCCGAGGATTGCCAGCCACATCATCCCATCTGAATGAGGCGAAACAGGGTCAAGCAGTCTTTTCCCTGCTTCATAGAAAATATATAATGACCCGCTAATCAGGACGGTTCCGCTCAACAAAGCCCCAAGCAGGGAAAAGCGTTTGTAGCCGAAAGGGAATTTCTCCGTAGCTCCTTTTTTCGATTTTTTCTCTAGCAGCCAGGAGGCACCGAGTGACAAAGTGTCGCCAAAATCATGGATCGCATCCGCAACAATTGCAATACTGCCAGTAAGGATGCCGCCGATTATTTCTATGACTGTAAAACCTGCATTCAAAAAGAATGCCAGTCCCATTCTCTTGCTGGTCTTTGAATCTTGTGGCATATAAATCATCTCCTGTTCCCTATATTCCCACAGGAGAATTAGCACAAACGAAAACCCCTGATCACTCTGATGTGATCAAGGGTTTATAGGTCATTTTACTGGAATGACCGCTTCATTTAAAGCTCCTTCAAGCTCCAAAGTAAAGGCTTCTATTTGCTGCTTGTTCCATTTAAATTGGTCACGCATGAAGTTAATCACATTTTCCTTGAAGTTATGCACAATGTGGATATCGAATAAAATCGCTCCAGTGCGTCTGTTGAAGAAGTCGACTGGCGTCGCTGCCGCTTCATATTGGATGCCGTAAATCAATTTCGCGAACAATTCCATAGGCAGGCCATATTGATCTGCCTCTTTCTTTTGTTCAGTTGCAAGCTGGAACACAATCGGGGCATTCGATCCATACTGGTAGGCAAGACGGCGGGCTTCTTCTTTAGTAAAGCCAGCCTTAATGCCCGCTTCAAGCTGTTTTTCTACAAAAGAATCAAGGTTGGCAGAACCGCCGACATCTCCGCCTGAAATCGGCAAATTCTTCGTCTGGCAGCCAGGGAAGTTGAGTCCATCTTCTTTAGCGAATTTTTCAGCAAGCAGGTCAACAATCGTTTCCGCCATTTTGCGGTAGCCAGTCAATTTTCCGCCAGCAATGGTGATCAGTTTTGAGTCTGATTCCCAGATTTCATCTTTCCTGGAGATTTCGGAAGGAGCCTTGCCATCTTCATGGATCAGCGGCCTGACGCCTGCCCAGCTGGATTCTACATCTTTTTCCGTGACATTCACATCTGGGAACATGTATCGGATCGCTTTAAGCAGATAACTTCTGTCTTCTTCCGTCATGCCAGGATTGATCGGGTCCTCATTGTAAAAAGTATCGGTCGTGCCGACATAGGTTTTGCCTTCACGAGGAATCGCGAATACCATCCGTCCGTCAGGCGTGTCAAAATAGATTGCTTGCTTGAGCGGAAAGCGTGATTGGTCGATGACGATGTGGACACCTTTTGACAGCTTCAGTGTTTTCCCTTTTTTCGAATCATCCATTTCACGGATTCCATCCACCCATGGGCCAGTGGCATTCACCACTTTTTTTGCATGAACTTCGTATTCCTCGCCTGTTAAAAGATCCTGTACCAGGACGCCTGCAACAATTCCATTTTTATAAATAAGGCTTTTAACTTTGGAATAGTTCAAAGGCGTTGCGCCGTTATCCACAGCCTGTTTCATGACCTCGATTGTCAGTCTGGCGTCATCGGTGCGGTATTCAACATAATAGCCGCCGCCCTTCAAGCCGTCTTTTTTCACAAGTGGTTCTTTTGCCAAAGTTTGAGCCGCGCTGAACATTTTCCTGCGCTCCGACCTTTTGACTCCTGCTAAAAAGTCATACACCCTAAGGCCAATGGAGGTGCTGAAGCTTCCGAATGTTCCGCCCTTATGGAAGGGGAGCAGCATCCATTCTGGTGTCGTGACATGCGGGCCATTCTCATACACAATCGCCCGCTCCTTGCCGACTTCAGCCACCATCTTGACTTCGAATTGCTTTAAATACCTCAGGCCGCCGTGCACGAGCTTTGTTGAACGGCTTGAAGTTCCGGCCGCAAAATCCTGCATTTCCAACAAAGCTATATTCATCCCTCTAGTTGCAGCATCCAGCGCAATTCCGGCACCGGTAATGCCGCCGCCAATCACAAGAACATCGAATGCTTCATTTTTCAGTTTCAATACTATATTTTTACGATCGAGATTTGAAAATCTCATACGATACGCCTCCTTGAATATGAAAAAAAGAGAGACCACAAACAACATTATCGCCCAAAAGCCGTAATGTTATCGTGGTCTCTCCAGTTCTCCTACCCGATTTATTAACTTGTAATCATTATATCACAGACATGTGAGATATTCATGTGTCGGATTTCTGAATTTGAATATTTTCCCACAACTCCCTTTTGGAAGTGGTGATAGCAGAAGCGCCTGCATTCAATGCGTTTTTCACTTCCTCAGGAGTCCTGATCAGCCCGCCTGCAAATATAGGGATATTGACGCGTTCTTTGACTTCCTTAATCATCCAGGGCATCGCTCCTGGTAAAACCTCAATATAATCAGGGCGCGTTTTTTCAATAAGTTTATAGCTTTTTTCGAGTGCATGCGAATCAATTAGGAACACCCTTTGCACAGCGAGCACTCCTTTTTGTTTTGCCTTTAAAATGACACTCGACTTCGTTGAAATCAGGCCATACGGTTTGTATTCCTGGCAGAGGTATTCGGTCGAATAGTCATCGCTCTTCAGCCCCTGAATCATATCCACATGATAGATCATCTTTTTTCCATGGCGTTTTGCCATAGCGTTAATATTTTTTAATTGGGCGATATGCACTTCCAGCATGACGCCGATTTCAAAAGGGCTTCCAAGGAACTGTTCAAACTCCTTCATGTTCGAAGATGCGGGCAAGATTTTTTGATCCAAAAGAATCCCATCCTTACATTTAATTACCCATTATCTTAACATGAGTGGCTTGATGTTTTCTATGGAGACAGATGGCTTTTATAAGCACAATAGCATACTTAAAATTGTGGTAATGCATAAACATTAGTACGATAGTAATAAAGATCCCTATTACATATTAAAGAGGAGACAATATGCAGATTAGTAAGGAAAAGAAGAGCACACAGGTTTTTGGGGAAGACGCCGTCCTGGCAGCCATTGAAAGGTCTTTGGCGATGATTGAATTCGATCCTGATGGAAAAGTGCTCTGGGCAAATGAGAACTTTGCACGGACGATGGGCTATCGAGTAGATGAAATGCCGGGACTTTTACATAAACAGTTTTGTACAGCCGAATTTGCAGGAAGCAGAGCCTATACAGAATTATGGAGGAACCTGCGCAGCGGAAAAAGCTTTCAGGAAAAAATCCAGCGAGTCACGAAGAGAGGGAACCTTCTCTGGCTTGAGGCTACATACACACCTGTATATGATGACTTAGGCAGAGTTGCAGGTGTGGTGAAAGTGGCAACTGACATCACGGAGCGTGAATTGAATACGACAAGACTTGCCAGGGAGCTTCAGCAAATGTCCCAAGACCTGAATGAACGCGCGGAAATGGGGATTACAAGAAGTGAAGAAGCAGCCACGGCCGCCAGCAGGCTTGTACAGGAGTCAAAAGAAAATCTTGAAATTCTCGAATCTTTGAAATCGCAGGCCAAATCAATCGGCAGCATCGTACAGACCATTCGCGAAATTGCCGCACAAACCAATCTGCTTGCCCTGAACGCAGCCATTGAAGCGGCAAGAGCCGGAGAACATGGGAGAGGCTTCAACGTCGTTGCAGGAGAAGTCCGGAAACTCGCCACACGCGTCCAGGATTCGATTCAGGAAGTCAATGAACACATCGAAGGAATAGCAAGCGAAATCACCAAAATCAACGAAGCCACCCAGCGCTCGCAAAATGGCATCACCAACAACAAGAACCTCAATGAACAAGCGGTCACCGCCTTCAAAGAAATCGGCAGTGCCGCCCACGAACTGGACCAGCAAGCAAAAACATTCAAGGACATATTGTAATAGAAACCTGACACCGCGATTATAGCGGTGTTTTTTTGTGGGGTGTGGGATAGCCGGGTGGAAAAGCAGGTGATGGGAAAAAAGCCCAAACGGATTGAGATAATGAGATAAGGTCTTATAAAAGGAATGTATACGAAATGCATTACCCGAAAAAGAACCGAAAGATGAAAAACGGTAAAAGCAGGAACTTTTTCTACTACTAAATACAACAATACCCCGGAGTAATTAAAAATCCACCGTCGACAGCAACTTTTCCCCTATAATTATCGTCTCAATCTTTACAAGGGATTGCAATATTTGTTGAACCGTTAAATTTATGGTATATTTTAAGAATTCAACCCCCTATTTTCTCCAGCCACTTTCTTCACTATTCTTTATTAAGAGATATGATTCCCATGGGAATTGATAAATACATTTACACAAAGAAACAGGAGCTGAACTATGGAAACGAAATTGAAAAAGGATCTCAAGATTTTCGCTTTGGGCGGTCTTGGTGAGATCGGTAAAAATACGTATGTAATTCAATACAAAAATGAAATGGTATTAGTGGATTGCGGAATTAAGTTTCCGGATAATGAGTTGTTCGGAATTGATTATGTGCTAGCGGATTACACTTATTTGAAGCAAAACCAGGACAAGCTGGTCGGGATTTTTGTCACTCATGGCCATGAGGACCATATTGGCGGATTGCCGTTTTTGCTGCAGGATGTGAAGGCGCCGATTTATGGAGGCGATTTTGCAGTTGAGTTGATCAAGTCCAAACTGCAGGAGCACAAAATCAAGGGTGTGAAGTTCCACCAAATTAATAATGACACGGTCGTCGAGTTCCAGAATATCAAGGTGCGCTTTTTCCGGACAACGCATAGTATCGCCGACTCATTCGGTGTCGTGGTTACGACTCCGGAAGGGAATATTGTTCACACAGGTGACTTCAAATTTGATTTAACACCGGTTGGCAGGGGCACTGATTTTCAAAAAATCGCTGAGATCAGCAGTGAAGGTGTCCTTTGCTTGTTATCGGACAGCACGAACAGTGAGCAGCCAGGTTTCTCGATATCTGAAAGACGTGTCGGGGAAGCCATCGAGGATATTTTCCAGACAGTGGATGGCCGCGTGATTTTCGCTACATTCGCATCCAATATTGACCGCGTACAACAGGTGGTGAAGTCGTCCCTAAAGTATAACCGGAAAATGGCGATTGTTGGCCGAAGCATGGAAAAGACCTTCGAGATCGGCCGCAGACTTGGTTATATTTCTGCGCCCGATGACGCTTTCGTAAGCGTCAACGAGATCGGACAGGTCCCAAGCCATCAGCTTACAATCATCTGTACAGGTAGCCAGGGCGAGCCGATGGCAGCCCTTGCGCGGATTGCGAATGGAACGCATAGACAAATCTCCGTCATCCCTGGAGATACGATTGTCTTTTCATCATCACCGATTCCTGGCAACACAATCAGCGTGAACCGGGTGATTGATAAGCTGCATCGAATCGGAGCGGATGTCATCCATCATAAAATCAGTGAGGTTCATACCTCAGGGCATGGCAAGCAGGAAGAGCAGAAGCTGATGATCAAGCTACTGAATCCAAAGTTTTTCATTCCGATTCACGGTGAATACCGTATGCTGGACCAGCATGTTAAATTAGCGGAACAATGCGGAATCCCGCGTGAAAACTCGTTTATTTTAGATAACGGGGATGTCCTGGAATTGTCTGCGGATGGCGGGCAGGTTGCCGGAAAAGTTCCAGCTCAGCCAGTATATGTTGACGGCAGCGGAATCGGCGATATCGGACATATCGTCTTAAAAGACAGAAGAGTACTTTCACAGGACGGACTTGTGATCGTCACGATGATGATTGATCGCGAGAAAAAGCAGCTGGTCAACAAGCCGACTGTGGTAACAAGAGGATTCGTTTACGTCAGGGAGTCAGGCGACCTGATGAAAAATGTAGAAGAACTGATCAAGGATAAAATTGTGACGGAATTGGCAGGAGGCACGAAGGACTGGTCAAGCATCAAGAAGGCCGTCATCGACGTCGTCAATCCATTCCTATACAGCCAGACAGGCAGAAGGCCAATGATTTTGCCGATTATCATGGAAGTATAAATTAAGAACGCTCCTTAATGGGGCGTTTTTTTTTGTGTTCAGACAAAACAAAGTCACTTCCCCGAGATTTTGTTTGAAGTCAAGCCAGGTTCGGACAAAACAGCGCCACTTCCC
Source organism: Mesobacillus sp. LC4 (assembly GCF_053543455.1). Taxonomy (NCBI): domain Bacteria; kingdom Bacillati; phylum Bacillota; class Bacilli; order Caryophanales; family Bacillaceae; genus Mesobacillus; species Mesobacillus sp. LC4. The sequence goes on along the minus strand of NZ_JBGCUB010000003.1, from coordinate 348,529 downwards.
CGAGATTTTGTCTGAAGTCACACCAGCTTCGGACAAAGCAAAGCAGCGCCACTTCCCCGGGATTTTGTCTGAAGTCATGCCAGATTCGGACAAAACAAAGTCACGTCCACGAGATTTTGCCTGAAGTCATAGATGCAGTGACGTTATCATACAAACCTTCAATTCCACACAAAAAACCCCACTGAATCACCAGTGGGGTTCTGCAATCTTATTGTTGTTGATCATCTTTTTCATAAAAACGAAGCAAGTCTCCGTAAATGATCTGATCTGAGTAACTCAGTTCGTTCTTGGCATGCTCGATGAAAGGTTCACAGCTTGCACCATCAGTTGGTTCGCCTGTCGCCTTATCGTAGCAAACGCCTTTTGTGTAGACTAAATCTTCGGTAATGAAGCTTCCGTCTCTTAGGGCAACAAAGTTATCCTGCTTTTCGGAGAACATGTCTGCTCCAAACTGGATATCTTGCTTAGTATCGATCCCAGCGAGATTCAGCAATGTTGGGCGAAGATCGATTTGACCAGTTACAGTTGAAATCGTCTTGCCTTCGTGACCAGGGATATGGATAATCATCGGCACACGCTGCAGTTGTGTAGAAACAAATGGCGTGATTTCCTTTCCAAGGTATTGCTCCATTGCTTTGTTATGGTTCTCGGAAATACCATAGTGGTCACCGTAGATCACGATAATTGAATCCTCGTAAAGTCCTTCTGCTTTCAAATCTTCGATGAATAGCTTCAATGCTTCATCCGTATAGCGAACGGTTGGGAAGTAGCGGTTCAAAGTGCCGCTGTTAGAATCAAACTCATCAATGAATTTATCTTCTTCATCCAGTTCGAACGGGAAGTGGTTTGTCAGCGTAATGAACTTCGCGAAGAACGGTTTTGGCATTGCTTTTAAATGTTCAACTGACTGGTCGAAGAAGTCCATGTCCTTCATACCCCAGCCAACAGAGTTTTCTTCATTCACTTCATAATCCGGCAATGAGTAGAAACGGTCATAGCCGAAGTTGTTGTACATGACGTCACGATTCCAGAAGCTCTTGTTGTTCGCATGAAGCTTCGCAGTGTAATAAGAGTTTTCCTTCAGCCTTTCAGCAAGTGACATGTATTCATTCCCTGAATGGGTGAAGAATACGGCTCCGCGGCCAAGCGGATATAAAGAGTTTTCCAATAGGAATTCGGAATCAGACGTTTTACCTTGTGCCGTCTGATGGTAAAAGTTATTAAAGTAATAGCTGTCTTTAATGAACTCATTCAAGAATGGCGTGATTTCCTGGCCATTCACCTTCTGTCCAATGACGAAGTTCTGGGTAGATTCCATTGAAATGACAATAAGGTTCTTTCCCTTTGCCGCACCGAACATTTCTTTAGATGGTTCTTTATATTGAGCGCGAGTATAGTTCTCGATTTCGGTCAACTGGTTGCCATCTGCCATGGCTCTTTGTGCTGTTGTCTTTGTTTGTAGGTACGCATCATAGATATGGTGATTGTACGTCCCGATATTCTTCACAAGGATTTCCCTGTCGAACGTACGAGTCAATAATTCAGGACGTTCAGACTCAGAAAGCCCAAGGTTGAAAAAGGCAAGACCAATCGCGCTGAAGTAAAACGCTGCTGCATATACGTTTTTGTACTTTTTAAAAGAAATCTTAGGCGTCTTTACAAAAGCCAGCGCTAGAATCAACAAGGTATCGGCAAAATAAATGATATCAGTCCAGCTAATCAATTCCCCGACACTGCTCTTCAAATCGCCCATATTGCTTGTCTGTGTCAACAGCGGAATCGTGATGAAATCACTGAACTCCTTATAGTAAACAACATTGGCGTAAAGAATAAAGGAAGTGATGAAACTTGTCGCGATGACAAAAATTTTCTGCTTCCTGCCTGCCATGAAAATCCCTAGCCCCAAAGCGAACATAAGGAAGCTCAATGGATTAATGAACAGGATGAATTCCTGCATTTTATTTTCAATATCTATATCAAAATTGAACTTATAAACGGTGTAGGTTTTTAGCCATAATAGAACAATGGCAATCAAAACAAAACTTACGGACATATTCTTTTTAGTCCCCATGCAATCCCTCCTAGGAATCTATTGAAGCTTACATTTTACCACAAGTGAAAATAGTTTTGTAGCTGTACTGATAATCGCGTAATTTTCCGATATTAATTATACGTTTAAAAGCAGGGAAAAGTTTCTGGTAATTACTTCAAGTCTTTTTTATTCATATAACTTTGTCCTAACAATCGTATCCGTCTGGCGCTTTTGTTTTTTTTGCCATAGGAAACTTTTTTGGAGTCCTGTCAATTATATGGACAAGGGTAAAAAGGTTGCTATAGACCCACTCACTTCTTGGTTGTTATTATGTTTGAGCAGTAATTGATTTGGAGGACAGTCCATGAATGAAGAACGTTATTCCAATTTGAAATTAGGCGAACGTGGAGCCATTATAAGTATCCTCGCTTATATACTTCTTTCTGCCTTGAAACTTTCTGTAGGTTATATCAGCGATTCCGAAGCATTGAAGGCTGATGGTTTGAACAACACGACCGATATATTAGCCTCGCTTTCCGTCCTCATCGGCTTGAGGCTATCGCAAAAACCTGCGGATGATGACCATCTTTATGGCCACTGGAAATCGGAAATGGTCGCTTCGATGGTTGCATCTTTTATCATCATAGTTGTCGGTTTCCAAGTTTTAACCAGCGCTTTCACATCCGTTTTCGAAGGAGCTCAGGAAGCACCAGATCTGATTGCTGCCTGGACAGGTTTATTTTCCGCACTCATTATGTATTTCGTGTATCGTTATAACCGGAACCTCGCTAACAAAATAAAAAGCCATTCGGTCATGGCCGCGGCTAAAGATAACCTGTCCGATTCTTGGGTGAGTATCGGTACGGCCGTCGGAATCATCGGCTCCCAATTTGGCTTGCCATGGCTCGATCCCGTAACCGCAGTCATCGTTGGTGCACTGATTTTAAAAACAGGCTGGGACATCTTCCGCGAAGCATCCCACCAGCTGACAGATGGCTTTGATGTAGACCTAATTAAAGAATATAACGATACCATCTGTAATATTCCTGGTGTCAAAGGAATTAAGGATATAAAGGCACGAAGCTACGGCAACAATATTGTCGTCGACTGCGTCATCACCGTGAATCCAACCCTCGATATCAGCACCGCACATGACATCTCGACAAGAGTTGAAGAGAGGCTTATGGATGAATATGATATCTATGACGTCCATGTCCATGTAGAGCCGGATTGAGCAGGAAAAAGATATGAACGACTAAAGGTTGGTTAATGCTATACTTAGCAGGTCAATTATTTTAGAAGGGTACAGGTATTGATTCATGAAGTTTGTAAAATCGCAGATGAAACAATTGATTAAAAATAATCCAGAGCTGCAAACACGCTTATCTAGTTTGATAAAAGAACATGACCTGGAGAAAAGCTTTGCATTAAAAGCTTTGTATCACTCTGAAGTAGCTGAAGGCGGAAAGTATCAGAGTGCATACCAATCACTTGACTTACCCAAAGGGTGAGTCAATTTTATTTCTGCAAGGCAAGTTATAAAAAAGAATGGATAAAAGCTGTACTGTACAGGGAAGGATTTGAATCTGATTGACTCTCACTAATTTTGAACCTAAGTCATTTATATATAATTACGCATTTCCAGCTGAAGAAAAAGAGTTGTGTGCACTGGAAATGCGCTCGTTTTTTGGGAAGGATACAGACTCCAGCGTCCTTGAGAGCACTTTAAAAATCGACCCAAGCCGTAGTCCTTTTATGAGGGGACGCTTGGATGTCTTCCTTGAGGGTGAGCAATTAGAGGACCTAATTGAGCAATTGAGGAAGCTGGATTTGAATGGCGCTACTTTTAAAGTGATGTATGTAAAAGTGGCAGGTCCTGAAAAGGTGGATTTTGAAGAGAGACGCAGAATCGAACGAGTAGTGGGTCTGGAAATTCCCGGGGAGCCGGAACTGGTAAATCCTGATCTGTTGTTTGGGATCATGAATGTGAATGAGCGTTGGGTATTTGGTGAATACCACAGCAGTGAAGCGGTCTGGCTGAACCATCAGCAAAAACCGCATAGCTATTCAACTTCATTAAGTACGCGTGTAGCAAGAGCTGTCGCTAATATCGCCGTTCCTGATCCTTCTGGAGTTAAAGCAATCGATCCATGTTGCGGAATTGGAACGGTAGTGGTGGAAGCATTATCGATGGGGATTGACATTGTTGCCAGTGATATCAACCCGCTCATTCTGCCTGGAACAAGAGAGAACATCGCGCATTTTGGCTATGACACAGAAGTGACGTTTAAGGACATCCGCCACGTCACTGGGAACTATGATGCAGCGATTATTGATATGCCGTACAATCTGTGCTCGGTCATCACACCCGAAGAGCAGCTCGAGATGCTCCAAAGCACATATGAATTTGCTGATAAAGTAGTCATCGTCACGATTGAACCAATCGACTCCATCATCGGAAATTCCGGATTTGAAATTGCTGATCGCTGTGTCGTGAGAAAAGGGGCCTTCGAACGCGAGATCATTGTCTGTAAAAAATAAGATAAATTTAAGGACGATTATGATATCATAATCGTCCCAGACTGTAGACAAACTCGATGGAAATCGAGCTTGTCTACAGTCTTTTTTTTGGTTGGTGCTGAAATGGGGGCTGTTGATTTCCGTTCCAGGTGCTTCGCTTTCCGCGGGGCTGGCGGTGAGCCTCCTCACCGCCGTTGGCGTCTGCGGGGTCTCACCTGTCCAGCTGAGCCCGCAGGAGTCTACGCGCCTTCCACTCCAATCAACAGGACTTCCAAACTTAACGTGGAACTAACCATAAGTCTATTTTAAAATAGATATATATAACGCTTGAGGTGATAAAGATGCTTTCGAAAAACAATCCAATCCAACGAGATCAATTAGAAATGGTTGCTTTAGACCAACTGGTTCCTCAGGAACATTTAGTCCGTAAGATGGAAGCTGCCCTAGATTTTTCTTTCATTTATGACTTGGTGAAAGATGTGTATTCGGAAGTAGGGCGCCCAAGCATTGACCCTGTGATTTTAATTAAACTTACCTTCATTCAATATACCTTTGGCATCCGTTCCATGCGCCAGACCATTGCCGAAGTAGAAACGAATATGGCCTACCGCTGGTTTTTGGGGTATGGATTCCATGATAAAGTGCCCCACTTCTCCACCTTCGGGAAGAATTACGATCGCCGTTTTAAAGATACCGATTTGTTTGAACAGATCTTCTATCGAATTCTTAAGACCGCAGCTGATAAGAAACTTATTAGTGCAGAACACGTCTTCATTGATTCAACCCATGTAAAAGCAAGTGCGAATAAGCATAAATTCGAGAAGAAAGTGGTGCGTAAGGAAACACGGGCGTATCAGGAGAAACTCCAGGAAGAAATCAATCTGGATCGGGAAGAACATGGGAAGAAGCCATTTCCTCCTGATAAATTTGATAAGGAAGAGTCAAAGGAAATCAAGGAAAGCACGACCGATCCGGAGAGTGGATACTACGTCAAGGATGAACGGACAAAGCAGTTTGCCTACTCCTTTCATGCGGCATCAGACCGTAACGGATTTGTCCTGGGGACCATTGTGACACCTGGTAACACGCATGACAGCCTGATTCTTGAGCCACTGGTAGAACAAGTGATAGAGAAAGTCGGAAAGCCCAAAGCCGTTGCGGCCGACGCAGCCTATAAAACTCCCGCTATTACGAAGTTCCTGATGGAAAACGAAATGACCCCAGCTTTGCCTTATACACGACCGCGAACGAAGGACGGATTCTTCCGTAAATATGACTATGTATATGACGAATTCTACGACTGTTATTTGTGTCCTGCCGGTGAGATCCTGAAGTATTCGACCACCACAAAAGAGGGGTATCGTGAATATAAATCCCCAAAACACATCTGTGCAACCTGCCCGTTTTTAGCGCAATGTACAGAAAGCAAGGATCATCAAAAGGTGGTAACTCGTCATATCTGGCAGGAGTATGTGGAAGAAGCGGACCACTTGAGGCACAAGCAGGAAGTAAAAGAAATCTATGCGAAGCGTAAGGAAACCATAGAGCGCGTATTCGCAGATGCAAAAGAAAAGCATGGCATGCGTTGGACAACCCTAAGGGGCCAAAAAAAATTGTCGATGCAGGCGATGCTTACTTTCGCTGCCTTGAACTTGAAGAAGATGGCCAACTGGACTTGGAGAAGTCCAGTAATGGCCTAAAAGTATAGCGAAGAGAGTCTATTTTCTTTGAAAAATTCGATGAAATCCAAAAAGGGGTTCGGAATGAGAGCATTCCGAACCCCTTTTGTCGACAAACTGGGACGATTATGATATCATAATCGTCCTTTTTTCTGCTGTTCTTAATCCAGCTCCAGCGCTTGTCGGGGCTGTACGAGGCGCTTGCGCTTTTTGCTTTATTTAATAGCCTTGCTGACTCTAAGCTTCTTTCCTTTGATCGTTGCATTCTCCATTGCCTGAATGACAAGCGAGCCTTTTCCGTTCAGGATGTCGACATATGACATAGTATCGTGGATCGTGATGATGCCGATATCATCTGCGGTTACTCCAGGGATTTTCGCGATCGTTCCAACGAAGTCGACAGCACGAAGCTTCTTCTTTTTCCCGCCGCTAAAATGAAGCTTCATAATGTCCTGGTTGATGCGCGCTGTCTTGTTGTTTTTCACGACACGGCGCCCACTGATTTTTTCATCGAACGCAGCCTGGTTTCTAGCAACTTCCTGCTTGCCCGGAGCCTCTGCCACAGGAATCTCAAAGCCAATGTATCGTTCGATAGCCTTGATGAATTTCCCTTCATAAGGTGTAGCAAGCGTAATCGCTTTTCCTTTATTACCAGCGCGTCCAGTTCGGCCTGTCCGATGCACATAGCCCTCTTTTTCCATCGGAACGTCATAGTTGATGACGAGCGAAACGTTATCAACGTCAATCCCGCGTGCAGCAACATCGGTCGCCACTAGATAACGGAAATTCCCCATCTTGAAGCCATTCATTACGGCGAAGCGGTCTTCCTGCTCTAATCCGCCATGAAGTCTTTCACAGGAATAATTAGCATCCTCCAGCTGTTCAAACACAGTATCAACATTTTCCTTCGTTCGGCAAAAAATGATGCAGCTCTCCGGGTTTTCAACAACGGTAATGTCTTTAAGCAGTGAAATCTTATCTTCTTCTTTCACTTCGATCAGCAAATGGTCTATCGTATTGGTTGTGACCCCAGTGGAAGCAATTTCGATATTAACAGGATCTTTCATATATTTATGACAGAGATTTTCAACGTCTTTAGGCAATGTCGCAGAAAATACCATCGTTACTCTGTCTGATGGAAGTTCTTCGATAATCGATTCCACATCATGGATAAAACCCATATTGAGCATTTCATCCGCTTCATCTATGATCAGGTACTTGATCTCATCTAATACAAGTGTTCCTCTTTCGATATGGTCAATCACACGTCCGGGCGTTCCAACAACAACATGCGTTTTTTGCTTCAATTCCTCTTTTTGTTTAGCGAAAGGTTCCTTCCCATAAACGGCCATCGCTTTAATTCTTTTGAACCTTCCGATATTCGTAATGTCTTCACGAACCTGAACGGCCAGTTCCCTTGTAGGAGTAAGAATCAACGCTTGTGGATTTTTTTCCTCCCATTCAACCAAATCGCAAATAGGAATGCCGAAGGAGGCAGTTTTACCGCTTCCAGTCTGGGACTTTACGACAAGATCTTGCTTCTCCATTGCTAACGGAATGACTTCTTCCTGAACCTCTGTTGGCGATTCATATTTCAACACTGAGAGGGCGCGTTTAATTTCGTCGCTTAAGTTGTAATCGTCAAAACTTCTTTTACTCATGTGAAAACCTCTTTTTATTTTATTATTCCACTTATTTATATTTAGGATTCTCGCAAAGAATCATCATATGCATAAACTGAATAGTATTCATTATACTTCAAACGCGAGACTAATCGACTTAAATTTGAGAAAGGGAAGCCTTCGAACAAATTGTGCTCCTTGATGATGCTCTTTTGAAAAATAAATTAGAAGCTATGAAAAAAGGCTGATTTATAATAAAAATTTCACAAATTATCAATAAATCTCATGATACCCAAAGGGGTTATCAGGATATAATGAAAATAAGGAAGAAAACGATTTCATTTTTCTGAAAGGGTGTTGGACATGAACTATCAAGAAGTCAAATCTCAATTAGAAGCATTGCAGATGCAGCTGGCAAATAAAATGCAGAATCCAAGCCTGTCTATAGATGAAAAAAATGAGCTTCAGAGAGCGATTGCAAACTACGATTATATTATTGAATTAACCTGTATGAATCATTTTGAGCGGGGCAAGGCCATTCACTAATAAACGAAGCCTGGAGGTTGGTTCCTCCAGGCTGTTTTTATGGAAAAATCTTGGAGCTAATGCTAGCACCATCGAGCTTTATAGGACTCCGCTTAATGGCTTCTGGCTAAAATAATCCAATGCATAATTGACCTGGTCAATTTCATAGATTTTTCTTTCAATGCAAAACTGAATCACAAGATCGGATGTTTCACTGTCTGACAAAGAGTAGCCGGCAGAGCTTAACAGCTTGTCGGTTTCTTTTTTGTTGAGCTCAAGGGCCAGCGCAAGGGCTGTGACCGTGTTTTTACTCGGTTTGTATTCAGGGTTTGAGCGGATCTTTGAAAAAAGACGTCGGTCAAGGCCAGCTTTCTTATAGACCTCGGAGTCCTTGCAGCCTTTTTTATCTATAAATCCAAACAATACTTTCTGGAGAGTCGGCTTTCTCTTCTCGGCTATGAAGCTTTCAATCTCGAGGGGTGAAATGCTCTCAAGGACATAATCCTCTATAGGTCCAGCGGACTTTTCATAAAGGACAAAATTCATATTAAGATCGATATACTCTTGTAAATCTGCCAATATTTTTTGATCCAGCATGTGGCCAGCCTCCTTGAAAATGTCGCTTAACAGGCGACCAAAATATGGATGAATCTAGATATGATTATATCAGATTCAGCTTAGGAGGATGATAGTGATGAAGAATAATTTAACGGAAATCATTTTTTTGCTAGACCGGAGCGGCTCGATGGCAGGGCTGGAGAGAGACACAGTTGGCGGATTCAATGCTTTTGTAAAAAAGCAGACCGAACTGGAAGGCGAGACAATCCTGACAACGGTGCTTTTTGATGATCAATATGAAGTGCTCTGGAACGGGATTGATGCACGGGAGGCGAAGCTCACTGAAGATGAGTACTATGTCCGCGGGATGACAGCACTTTTGGATGCAGTCGGAAAGACGATCCTTGATGTTGGCTACCGTCTCGCCAGAACAAGTGAGGAAAAGAGGCCAGGAAAAGTCATCTTCGTCATCACGACCGATGGCATGGAGAACGCGAGCAGCGAGTTCACATATGGAAAGGTGAAGGAGCTGATCCGGCACCAGCAGGAAAAGTACAACTGGGAATTCATCTTCATGGGAGCAAACATCGATGTGGCCAAAGAAGCTGACAGCCTCGGAATCAATATTGAGAATTCCTTTAACTTCGAAGCCTCTGAAAAAGGAATTGAAAACATGTATGAAATGGTGTCAGAATCGATCACCGAGAAAAGAATGAAGGGAATGTCTGAAGATGAAAATCTTTAAGAAATGGTGGTTCTGGTTGATTGCAGTTATTATTGTCTTTGCTTTAGCTGGAGGCGGAGGAGAAGAGGAAACAGCGACCAAGGTAGATCAAGCCGCGGAAACTTCAGCTTCTGCAGCTGGAGAAACCTCAGCATCGGCAAAAGAAGAAGAGAAAGCTCCTCCAGTAAAGGAAGAATTCGCAGTCGGGGAGAAGGTCCAATTAGAAGACAATGTGCTGACGGTCACCAAGGTTGAGAAGTCTGCCGGAGGTGAATTTGACCAGCCAAAGGATGGCCATGAGTATGTTGTGGTAACGGTTTTGATTGAAAATGCAGGTGTTGAGAATATTTCTTATAATCCGTTTGATTTTAAGATGTCGAACAGCCAGGGGCAAATCGTTGACCAGGCATTCACGACGATTGATACAAATACCGCACTACAATCCGGAGAACTCGCACCTGGTGGAACGGTTACTGGCACAATCGCTTTTGAACAGCCAGCCGGAGATCCTGGCCTGCAGCTTCAATACACCCCTAGCTTCTGGTCCGATAAGACAATTAGGGTGAATTTGCAATGAGAGCAGGGGAGCGGCTTGGCCGTTCCCTGCTTTTGACGCTTTCCTGACATGTTAAAGCACTGTTTTGCAGTGAAATCTCCTTTAGCAATCCATATTATTTTAAAAAAATATTGCATCTGACATTTTGCTGACATATTACCAGAGTAAATTATAAGTATAAGGTTCATGTCCAATTTGAATCTAAATAAGAAAGATTTACAGGAGGATGTCAGATATGAAAAAGAAATCAGTTATTGGCTTCACAATTGCAGGTTCATTATTGCTTGGAGGGTATGCAACTACATCGTTGGCGAATGATGACAGTACGACAAGCAGTGCTGCGACCACTGTCAAAAGTTTTTTTGGTAAGGGCTTTGGCCATAAAGGATATTACGGCGGGAACTCAGAGGTACTGATCGAAAAGGCAAAGGATCTTGGCATCAGCACATCAGGAAAAGATGCTCAAACATTAATGGGTGAAATTCGTGAAGCGACAATTAAGAATGAAGCAAAAGAACTTGGGATCAAGACAGACGGTAAGGATATCTCAACGCTGGCTGAGGAAGTCCAATTGGCGAATCTTAAGGAAAGAGCAAAGGATTTGGGTATTTCTGCTGATGGAAAAGATGCCGCAGCCCTCCACGATGCGATTCGTCTAGAGAACCTTAAGAAGGAAGCGAAAGAGCTGGGCGTTTCAACGGATAACAAGGATGCACAGACTTTAATGGAAGAAATCCGGACAGCGAACTTGAATAAAAAAGCGAAGGAACTGGGTGTTTCTACTGAGGGAAAAGACCTGCAGACATTGCAGCAGGAAGTTCATACAGCTTATATCAATCAACAGGCTAAAAAGTATGGAATTGCAGTAGAAGGTAAGGATATCCGCGACATTGCGCAGGAGGTGCGGTCTGCTAAAGTAAAAGCAGATGCCAAAGAACTGAACATTACGATTGACGGCAAAACAATCGGTGAAATCGCCCAGGAAGTGCAGGAAAAGAAAGTCCTGAACTTGGCGAAGGAATTGGGAATATCGACTTCTGATAAAGACACACGCCAGCTGATGGAGGAAATTCAAGCCAAGGACGCTGATAAGCTAGATGAGTTGTTCGAAGATGGATTCGGGCGCCATGGAATGGGCTTTGGACATGATGGTGGTTTCGGATTGGGCAGTGGTTTTGGACAAGGCGGAGGTTTCGGAATGGACAGTGGTTTTGGACATGGCGGAGATAAAGGCGGAATGGGACATGGCGGTTTCGGAGGTAAAGGTGGCCGTGGCGGCATGCACCATAGCGGCAGCGGAAGAGGATTTTAATTTCATTAAATAGTAAGGGCCCCCCGATATCAAGCGGGGGTTTTTCCTGTAAGATAAGAAGTAGAAAAGTTCAAATATATAGGATGATGGGAGGGGCGGCGATGAAAAGCATATTAATAGTAGAAGATGAACAAACGATCTCAAGAGTGCTGGCAGTTTACCTGAAGCATGAAGGATATGAGATACTCCAGGCGTACGATGGCAAACAAGGTCTCCATTTTTTTACCAAGCACCAGCCTGATCTTGTTCTGCTGGATGTGATGCTGCCTGAAAGGGATGGCTGGGATGTTCTGAAGGAAATCCGAAACATCAGCTCCTGTCCCGTCATTATGCTGACTGCCCTGGGGGACATTGACTATCGCTTAAAAGGGCTGAACCAGGGAGCGGACGATTATATTTCCAAGCCGTTCGTTGGCGAAGAAGTGGTTGCCAGGGTAAATGCCGTGCTGCGCCGTTCCTCCCAGGTTCTTGAAACGGAAAACATGAAACAGTTTGGCAGCCTTAAGATCAATATGGATTCGCATGTCGTCTCGGTCAATGGCGAAAAAGTAGTGTTAACGCCCAAAGATCTCAGCTTGCTGATTTTCCTTGCGGGGAGACCCAATCGAACCTTTACCCGGGAAGACTTGATTGAAAATGTCTGGGGGATGGATTATGACGGAAGCGATCGCGCAGTAGATCTATCGATAAAAAGAATCCGCCATTCACTGGCGGGTTGGCCCGCTTCACAGGGAGAGATCAGGACATTAAGAGGATTGGGGTATCAGTTCAGTGTTTACGAAAAATAAAAAGCGCGTTCCATTGTTGAGATATTGGACAACCAGATACCTGCTGACCCTGATTGGCGGGCTGCTTTTGCTCGGTGCCGGTTCGGTGTGGTGGATAAAGGAAACGACACTGGAAAACCGGTTGAAGTTAATGGAATACATGGCTGTTGAAACTGCCGACCGGGTCGCGCAGGCCGACGATTTCGGTGGTTTTGACAAAAGGATGGGAGACCCGACTAAATTTTTCGAAATGGAAAGTCAGCCACTGCTTTTCATTACTGATATGGGTGGGAATGTCCTGAACACAGGCCCAATGCACGGCGGGGGCGGCCCTCGTCATCTTTCAAGAAATGTTCCCTCGGAAATCCTAACAAGTGATGACAGCATTCAAAGGGTCATGGAAAATGGAACAGCTATTTATGTTGTTAAAGCGCCCATCACCATCGATGAGCTTCAGGCCGGATGGGTTGTCGTTATGCAGAATGCTGCTGATTTGGCGGATGTTGACCAGGAATACCGTTTGTTGCTGATTTTACTGGTGGGACTTGGCTTGCTGGGATGGATTGTCATTTATCTTCTTACCAAACGAATCCTGAAACCAATCCAGGATGTAGCGAGGGCAGCGGCACAGGTGCGGGAAGGTGATTATGACATCATGCTGGATTCAAACCAAAAGGAACTTGAAATGTATGAACTGGTTACTTCTTTTAAAGAAATGACCAGCCGTCTGACCCAGCTGGAGCAAATGCGAGCAGAGTTGCTCGCGGGGGTCACCCATGATCTGAAAACGCCGGTAACCTCGATCAGCGGCCTCGTCCAGGCTGTGCGGGATGGAGTCGTGACTGGTGAAGAGCGCCAGGAGTTTCTGGATATCACCCTAAAAGAAATCCAAAGATTGCAAACGATGATTTCAGACCTGCTGGAATTCAACTCATTGGCAGCCGGGGCTTTTACGATTCGCACAGAAGATTGTGATATGAATAAACTCGTTGAGGATATCGGGAGGCAGTGGCAAGTCACACAAAATGAACCTGTTGATCTGATGGTCATCACGCCTGACCACTCCATACATGCTGAAACGGATCCTTTGCGCTTACAGCAAATCCTGATTAACTTATTGAATAACTCCTACCAGGCAATCGGTCATGATGGCAGCGTATCCCTCATTCTTTCAGAGGGAAGGATTGATGTGAAAGATACCGGTTTGGGAATTCCGGAAGCTGAGCAGGCGCTGGTGTTTGAGCGTTTCTTCCGTGGTGAGAAGAAAAAACTGAAAGTCAGGGGTCTCGGCCTCGGCCTGCCTTTCAGCAAAATGTTGGCCCGCTCGCTGGGGGCAGAGTTGATTTTAAAGGAGAGCAATTCAAGCGGTACGACTTTTTCAATACTATGGCCAAAAGAATTATAGAAAAAGGGCTGCATCTTTCTTTGCAGCCCTGTTTAAGCGTTTAGTAAATGATCAATGGAATTATCCAGTTTCTCATTCTCACTGCCATCCAGCCATTCATCTGGAATGACGATGAATCTGGCATGGCCCCCATTTAAATAACTATAGATGATTTGGGCTTCATCAAGTTCCTCCTTGCCGATGACGACAGATTTTCTTTTCTCACACTGCTGAAAAGATTCTAAGACGGTGTCCCTGATCTCCCCTGTCAGCTGACTAAACTTCTCTGGACGGTATTCCTTACTAAAAATAACCTTATGCCCTTTGATAAGAAAGATCTTCAATGTGCGGTCGTTGATCCATTCACCCACGACAATATTCTTATTTCCTCCAGTGAATTGAATCATATTTTCCTTATACAAAAGGATGGAGAATGACTTCATGTAATTCCTGTATTTTGCTGCTTCTTCAAATTTAAATTCTTCGGAGGCATGATTCATTTTCTGCTCTAGTTCGTCCAAAATCTCAGTATCAGAACCTTGGAGAAAAGAAATGAACCTTTCCACGATTCTATTGTATTGCTCAACCCCTGATCTGCCTAAACACAGACCATTGCACTTCCCCAGGGTATAGTTCAGGCAAGGAGAACCCTTGAGGGGTTGAATGCAGTCTATTTTGAAATACTCCTTAAAGTTTTCAATTGCTTTTTTTACATAAATGGGACTGGTATAGGGTCCAAAATAAATCGTTCCGCCATCATCGGACTTTTCAGATACGATCGAAATTTTCCGGAAAGGCCCGTCCATCTTAATGGCAATATAAGAGTAAGAAAGGTGGCTCTTCATTTTCTTGTTAAAAAGTGGCTTCAGTTCTTTGATAAGTTTGCATTCAAGAATGAATGCCTCAAATTCCGTATCAGTATGCAGGACATGAAAATCATTTATGTTAGCGACCATCTTCTTGATTTTTTGGGGATGGGCTGCAGAGTTTTGAAAATAGGATTGGACCCGCTTCTTGAGGCTTTTCGCTTTCCCGACATAAATCACTGTACCGTTGTAATCTTTCATAAGGTAAACACCAGGAGTAAAAGGAAGGTTCTTGACTTTTTCTTTTATATTCATGTCCGATCCCTCAATTATCTCTTATTTCTGAATCCTTATATATCTTCATATTTTAGCATAAGACGGGATGAGCGCTCTTTAGAAGCATATAAAGGTGGAATTCTTTAAAATGTTTCCGCTTTCATTCACTATCTCGCCCGTATGCTCCCGAATTGCCTCGATCTCCTTGAATCTAATTCTGAGGATGTTACTATAGGTAACGTTGATAAAAAACGAACGGAAATAAAAATTTTGAGGTGAATGCGGTTGTTAAAACATAAAAAAGTAGCATTTTTAGGTGCAGGATCAATGGCGGAAGCAATGATTTCAGGTGTGGTCAAATCAGGCAAGATGCGTGCGGAAAATGTTTATGTGACGAACAAGAGCAATGCAGCGAAGCTGGAGCGTCTGGAATCCAGATACGGAATCAATGCGATGCCTCAGAATGAATTACCATACGCAGAAATAGATATGTTTATTTTAGCGATGAAGCCAAAGGGAGCAGCAGGTGCTCTAGAGGCTTTGAAGGATCAATTAGTGCCCGGCCAGGTGGTCGTGTCCGTTCTGGCAGGCATCTCAACAGGTTTCATGGAAGAAAACCTTAAGAGTGGCCAGCAGGTTGTCCGCGTCATGCCGAATACATCAAGCATGATACAGGAATCAGCGACTGCCATTTCACCAGGGATGCACACAACGAATGAAAACATCGAGGATGTAAAAGAACTTTTAAGCAGCATGGGCAAAGTGTTCCTGATTGAAGAAGAGCAGATGGATATCTTCACAGGCCTTGCCGGAAGCGGACCTGCTTATTTTTACTACTTGATGGAGCATATGGAGCGTGTCGGCAAGGAAAACGGCATGGACGAAAAAATGGCCCGTGAAATCATTGCCCAGACCATCCTTGGTGCAGCAAAAATGATCATCGAAAAAGACGAAACGCCAGAGGTGCTCAGGAAAAACGTCACCTCCCCGAATGGAACGACAGCATCGGGCCTGAATGCGTTAAGGAAGTACAATGGCGGTACGGCGATCTCCCAGGCCGTCAACCATGCGGCGAACCGCTCAAAAGAGATCAATAAAGAACTCGAAGGCGTTCTCGTCCCTTCATAACAAATCAATCCTTAAATTAAAAAACAAAAGCTCCCGGCTAATGAAGCCGGGAGCTTTTTACATATACAAACGGTAACCCCGCCATTTTTCGTAGAGGTACTGAAAGCCATACAATAAGTATGCTTTGTAATGAAGATAGAAAAAGAACTGGATAGGGCTTAATCTCTTCAGTCTTACGATCTTGAGTTTTTTCAGCACATGGATGAAAAAGAATGCGAAAATGCCGTCTGCAATGGCATTCAGTCTGATGAACCTTTTGAAATCCCCATAAGAATTTTTCAAGAGCCACATTGATAGTGGCATATAAGGTCCGATGCTGAATGGTAGTTCATCCCTGAGGAATGACTTTCGTTTATTGTAAAACTTCCACCAGTTCCGCTTGTGCCCATACATATGGTTGATGATTTCAAAAATAATGATAAAAACTCCGGCAGCAGAGTATCGTTTAAAGCTTCTTTTGCCGATGAACAATAACGATAGCCATGGAACAAAAATCATTACAAGATTAAACAGGAAATGCCTCTTTGAAATCATCCGATGTCCTCACCTCAACTACTTTCAATTCTATCTATAAACTATCCATAAATTAGTAAAATTAACCGTGAATAAAATAAACGAAATAGAGTTTTCTTCTGAAAGAAAGTTTTCGTAATTATTGAAAAAGTAGCATTGTTTGGCATATAATCACTTGAAGATATTAAAGGAGAAACGAAAATGATACGGAGATTTTTTACTTATTACCGCCCTCATCGGCGGCTATTCATCATTGACTTCAGCAGTGCGGTGATTGTTGCTTTGTTGGAACTTGCTTTTCCGCTTGCCGTGCAATGGTTCATTGATACACTGCTGCCCGGCGGAAACTGGAATATGATTGTTACTGTAAGCGTCGGGCTGCTGCTGTTGTATATCATCAGCACATTGCTGCAATTCATCGTCAATTACTGGGGCCACAAGCTGGGAATCAATATTGAGACAGATATGAGGCAGCAGCTGTTCCAGCATGTACAGAAGCAATCATTCCGCTTTTTCGATAATACGAAAACCGGACATATCATGAGCAGGATCACCAATGATCTTTTTGACCTGGGAGAGTTGGCGCACCACGGACCAGAGGACTTATTCATTGCAGTGATGACCTTCGTCGGCGCGTTCTGG
This sequence comes from Mesobacillus sp. LC4, assembly GCF_053543455.1. Lineage (NCBI taxonomy): Bacteria > Bacillati > Bacillota > Bacilli > Caryophanales > Bacillaceae > Mesobacillus > Mesobacillus sp. LC4. Next base: position 331,485 of record NZ_JBGCUB010000003.1, on the reverse strand, counting down.
ATCATGCTGACAATCAATGTCAATCTGGCATTGACGACGATGATCATCGTGCCATTCCTGATCTGGCTAATTACCTATTCCAATCTAAAAATGAACACAGCATGGAAGAATATGTACACAGACATTGCTGATGTGAATGCCAGGGTGGAGGACAGTGTTTCCGGAATCAGGGTGGTCCAGTCTTTTACAAATGAAGACTTCGAGATTGAGAGATTCACAAAGAATAACCGCAAGTTCCGCCGTGCCAAATTGAGTGCCTATAAGGTGATGTCCTTTAGTTCGTCCAGTATTTATATGCTGACAAGGCTGATTGTCCTTGTTGTTCTCGTGTATGGTGCGTGGCTGAGTTTCCAGGGGACCTTGAGTTATGGAGAACTGGTAGGGTTCGTCTTGTATGTGAACGTACTTTTTAAGCCAATCGATAAAATCAGTGCCATCCTGGAACTGTATCCGAAAGGGATGGCAGGTTTCAAACGGTTTACCGAGCTGATGGACCAGAGTCCGGATGTTTTGGACAGGGAAGATGCAATTGAGGTCACTAGTTTAAAAGGAAATATTGAATTCAGCGATGTTACCTTCAGCTATGATGAAAATAAACCGGTTTTGGAAGGAATCAATCTGAGAATTAACCATGGTGAAACAGTCGCGTTTGTCGGTCCTTCTGGTGCAGGGAAAACGACGATTTGTTCATTGATCCCCCGCTTTTACGATGTGAACAGCGGCAGCATCACAATCGATGGCATCGATATCCGCGAGATGACGAAGAAATCCCTGCGCTCGCAAATCGGGATTGTCCAGCAGGATGTATTCCTTTTTACAGGAACACTGCGTGAGAATATTGCCTACGGCTCACTTAGGGCTACGCATGAGGATATCGTCAGAGCCGCGAAACAAGCGCATCTGGAAGATTTCATTGCTGCTTTGCCAGATGGCTATGAGACGCAGATTGGAGAACGCGGCCTGAAGCTGTCGGGTGGACAGAAACAGCGAATTGCGATTGCGCGTATGTTCCTGAAAAACCCGCCGATCCTGATCCTCGATGAAGCGACATCAGCACTTGATACCGAGACCGAAAGAATCATTCAAAAAGCGCTTGGAGAATTATCGAAGAACCGAACGACACTAGTCATCGCGCACAGGCTGGCAACGATCAAAAGTGCCGACAGAATTGTCGTTGTCACGGAGGACGGGATCGCCGAGCAAGGCAGTCATGATGAACTGATTGAACAGGGAGGCATCTTCGCGAGCCTGCATAAGGTCCAATTCGAAACATCCATTTAGGGTTGGTTTATTTTTCCTGTATTTGATATGATAAGAGTAAAATCATGAGAGAGTTGGAGTGAAGTTTCATGACAGGAGCTTTGACAGGGGCTTTAGGTATCATTATGGTGTTTTCGATTCCGCTTGTCGCCATTGTAACAAGCCATTATCAAAAAGTAGCCAAAATCAAACACAACATGATCAAAGACGAAATCGAACTCGAGAGATTGAAGCATGAAAATTACCTGTTAGAAACGGAAAAGATGAAGCTTGAACTGATGAAGATTGAAAGCCCTTTGGACAAAAAAGTTTTATAGAATTTGCCCTCTCGTGAAATGCGAGGGGGTTTTTTTATGTGGGAGAGGTCATCATTTTATCCAAATTTAGGATGAAGGTGCAATTATCTTACTAAACGGTGCAATTAATCTCTATGACCGTGCAATTGCGCCGATCAACCGTGCAATTATTACACTTGACGGTGCAATTATCGCAGTTATCGGTGCAATAACCCGTAGGCCGTTCAAATAGGAGGGGGAACGTCAACTAATTCCCACTAAATGGGGATTAATAGCATTCATTTAACCAGCTTTTTGTTGGCGGAAGGATTTTACCCATTTCTACCGGCTTCATTTATTCACCCAATTAAGTCCTTATCTGAAAAATTTCTTAAAATTGGTTAAATATCCCTTGTGATCTTGCATAATATGTTATATAGTACATTACAACAGTAATGCACTATATAGCCTGTTAAAGGAGGTGCGGGATTGATCCTTAATTCAGATAGCATGAAACCGATTTATGTCCAAATTGCTGAGTGGCTGGAGACGGAGATTCTCAGCGAGAGTATCAAAAGGGATGAAAAGGTTTTTTCACAATATCAGCTTGCGGAAATGCTGAATATCAATCCGGCGACAGCGGCAAAAGGGTTGAATATTTTGGCGGATGAAAACATTGTTTATAAAAAGCGCGGTCTCGGGATGTTCGTATCGGAGGATGCGAAGAAGATAATCATGGCGAAACGGAGGAACCAGACATTGAAGTCATTGGTGGCTGAGTTGGTGCGGGAAGCGGAGCATCTCAAGGTGACAGAAGAGGAATTGATGCAGATGATCCAGGAAGCCAAACGGGATATGAAGGGGGAATCGTGATGAGTGTACTGGAGTTCGAAAATGTAACCAAAACATATGGAAAGAAAAACGCGTTGGATAATCTTTCGTTTTCCCTCGGTGAAAATAAGATTACTGGCCTGATCGGCAGGAATGGGGCAGGAAAGACGACGATGCTGAAAATCGCGGCTGGTTTCATGCGTGAGAGTTCAGGCGAGATCAGAGTGTTCGGAGAGAATCCATTCAATAATCTAACGGTGTCTGCCAACATGATCATGGTTGATAATGACATGAATTTGCCTGCTGCATTGAATCTCGGGGAGTTGTTGGAAACAGCGGGTGATTTTTATCATAACTGGGATATGAAATTGGCGCGAAATCTGCTGGATTATTTCCGCCTCGATCCGAAGCAGACTCATGCCGGGCTATCAAAGGGTATGCGGAATACCTTCAATGCGATTATAGGTCTGGCGGCAAGATGCCCGTTGACCATTTTTGATGAGCCAACTAACGGAATGGATGCGGGAGTCAGGAAGGATTTTTACCGAGCGCTTTTGAAAGACTATATCGCCAATCCCCGGACGATCATCATTTCAAGCCATCACTTGAACGAGGTGGAGGATATCCTCGAAGACATCCTGCTCCTGAAGGATGGCAAGCAATTTTTGCATATGCCAATTGAAGAACTGCGTGAATATGCGGTGGTTGTCAGCGGTAAAGAGGAAGGGATGAAAAAATGGCTGCGCGGCCACGAGGTATTCCACAAAAGCAATGCTGAATTCGGAAGGATCTATGCAGTGATTCGCAATGATCTATCTGATGACCAGATCGCCACAGCGATGAAAAACGGCCTTGAGTTCTCTACGATTTCTAACGAAGACCTCTGTCTGTACTTGACGAGCCAGGAGAAAGGCGGGATTGATGATGTATTTAACAAAGGTTAGCCTTTGGGATGTCGTAAAAAAGCAATTTCGTTTTAAGTTGAAATCTTACCGGGGAGTATTCACTTCCTTAATGATGCTGCAAGTCATTGGAATTCTTTTTTCGCTAGGAGGAGAAGGAGGCAGCGGAGGAAGCACGGAGACTTTCAGTTATGATTCAAACTATTACTCTGGCAACTTCATCCTCGCTTTTATGATGATCTGGGCTTTCATCTCAGCAATTGTTGTTACCACCCAGGCGTATCGTTATGATGATTACTCTTTTGTGGCCAACAGGCTCAGCAGCCACTTATCGAATATCCTGTTCCTAGGCTGGGCAAGTATCATCGGCGGAGTTACATTTTTACTAGCAAGCCAATCACTGAAACTCGCAATATTATTTCAGCAGAACCGGGAATTCATTGAAAGCCAGCCAATGACCGTGCTGCAAATGGGAGAAGGACTGGGTGCCACCATCCTTTATCTGCTCTTGTTCACGGCGATGGGCTATCTGGTCGGAATGCTGGTTCAAAGGAACAGAATTTTTATGATTATTCTCCCTGCACTCCTGTTTGGCAGCATATTTATGAATGTATTACTAGAAAGTGAGTCTACCCTTGTAATTGACATTGGCCAAATTTTTGTGAGAGAAACTTCTTTTATACTGTTTTTTGTAAAAGTGCTTCTCACATCCTCGCTCCTTTATGGCGCAGCGGCCTGGATCTCGAATAGCCTGGAGGTGAGAAAATGAGTCTTTTCATCTTGGTATTTTTTGTTTTACTTTTAATGTTAAGTTTCGGAAGTTTTTCCAAGGGGATTGCAGGTGCCAGATTCCTAAACGGAAGCGGGATCACCAAGGTTTTTACAGGATACCTGGTTATTCTGCTAGTAGCAGGAATTCTAGCATCCATTGTGCCAGTGGAGGGTACTCTGGAAGCAGAGTATTTGACTGATGAGGAATTAGCAGAAAATGATCGGTTGAATAGCGATATTTATTCTATAGTTGAATCTGGAATGATTGAAGAGGCAGAGGGTCTGACCAAAAAAGAGAAATGGGATTTTTCGCTTAACGGCAAGCAACTGGACATAGAGTTCATGGGCCAGAATGTCATGATCTTCATTGAAAAGGTTGATTCTCTTGAGGGGAAAGTCGAAGCGACTCATTACTCCACCTATTCCTATGTTGATAATATTGATATAACCGATCGCTTCAAATCACCAGTTTTAGAACTAAGTGAATCAACTTTAAAAGTCTTTCCGGCTGACCATGTGAATATAAAACTCGTAAAGTTCACGAACGCTTTTCCATTCACCCAATTCAGTGAAGATGGAGAGCAGTTCAACGGCGGTTATGGAATGATGCAAGGATTGGATTTCATTTATATCACTGTCCCAGCTGATACTGATGTCCGCGGAGACGGATATGTGATCAACTAATTCAGGAGCCCCGTTTTTGGGGCTCTTTTTCATATCTGGGGGCCATACGGTATAATGAGTGTATGTAATGATAAATGAGGAATGCAAAATGGCTATACTGAAAAAATTCAATTTTGTCGGTGGAAGGGTTCTGAAGACGGGAATTGCTGTGTTCATTACGGCATTGATCTGTGAGCTGTTAGGCTGGCCGCCGATGTTTGCCGTGATTACAGCGATTGTAACGATCGAACCGACCGCGGCAGATTCAATAAGAAAAGCATATGTGAGATTCCCGGCATCAGCAATAGGTGCGGCTTTTTCGGTCGTCTTCAACTTTGCATTCGGAGACAGTCCGCTAACCTACATGCTCGTGGCCGTCGCGACGATTATTGCCTGTCACAGGCTGAGACTTCAAGATGGAGCACTCGTAGCAGTCCTGACCGGCGTCGCCATGATTTCTACTGTCCATGACCACTATCTGTCCAGCTTTTTCATCCGTCTTGGAACAACTTTGACCGGACTGACAGTGTCGACCCTAGTAAACCTGCTAGTGATCCGACCGGATTATTCAAAATCGATCAAGTCAAAAATCCAGCGCCTGATTGTGGAAACGGGTGACCTGATAGAAGGCAGAGGAACGGAAATCACCAAACACCAGCCTTTGCACCGAGAAACACGGGCTGACTTCCTGAAAATCCTGAAAGACATGGAAGCAATCGAAACACTGTGCAAGTATCAGAAGAAAGAATGGAAGCTGCACCAATTCGACCGGAAAGACATGCGGAATATCCACTATGAATTCAAGAAACTGACGATTATGAGACAAGTCCATTATCATGTTGGTAATCTCGTTTCTGTTCCGTCGATGCACTTGCCCGAGACAAAAGCACAGGTCGTCGAAAACATGGTGAAATCAATCAAGTCAGCCTTCCAAGATCCTGATTTCGCAATGGATGAATCTCATGATGCCATCGTCAAAAAACTGCTGGAACTATTGAGACATGAAGTAGACGAGCGTGAGGCAAAATCCCACCGGTTTTCCGAAGAAACGGTCATCTATTATGAACTCGTTTCAATTCACGACCTGCTGGAAGAGTTGAACCAAATTCACAAGTTTGAAATCCGGCATCAAAAATTGATTGAAAAGTCATTGGAAATAAGCTCCTGATCGGGGCTTTTTTTGTTTGAGGAGATTTCGCTCGACCCTGGGTACTTAAGACAGGTTTGCCTGAAAAACAAGTAAAGCTGTCAACGGAAAATTGCTAATCTAATGGAGGAGCAAGACCTGCCACAAAACCATAGAGTTTATATAAAATCTAATAATTTTCATGACATGTTCCCACAATTTCTCAATCTAATTGAAAAAAATTCTCATTTATCTATTGACATTATTTATGATAACGATTTAATATTTAAATAGGTTAACTGATAATGATTATCATTATCTATCGATACAGAGTAGGAGCACAGAAAATGAAAAAGCGTTACTTAATTACATCTTTGATCATCCTTTCATTGCTCTCCCTGTTTGTGGGAGTCAGCAGCATAACGCCGATGGAACTGCTTGATTTTCAATCGGAAGCAACGGAAATCTTCCTGATCAGCAGGGTACCGCGTTTAGTTGCCATCCTGCTTGCCGGCGCGGGGATGAGCATTGCCGGTTTGATCATGCAGCAGCTTAGCCGCAATAAGTTCGTATCACCGACGACGGCGGGCACGCTCGATGCGACGAGATTGGGCATTCTCGTTTCGATGCTGTTTTTTGCAAACGCGTCCACGATGGAGAAAATGCTGATTGCGTTCGTATTCGCACTGGCAGGAACATTTTTGTTCATGCAAATCCTTGACCGGATTAAGTTCAAGGACGCGATTTTCATTCCGCTTGTCGGGATGATGCTGGGTAATATCCTATCATCCATATCGACATTCTTTGCTTACAAAGCAGATGTCATCCAGAATATGTCCGCGTGGCTGCAGGGTGATTTTTCGATGATCATGAAGGGGCGCTATGAGCTGCTGTACATAAGCATTCCCATCCTGGTGATTGCCTATTTATTCGCCAATCGCTTCACGGTGGCAGGAATGGGAGAAGATTTTTCGAAGAACCTGGGACTCGCGTACAAACGGGTCGTCAACATCGGATTGATCCTTGTCGCGCTGATTACGGCCACCGTGGTTCTGACGGTCGGAATGATTCCTTTCCTCGGGCTGATCATCCCGAATATCATTTCGATTTTCAAAGGCGACCATTTGCAAAAAACATTGCCGCATACCGCATTGCTGGGAGCGAATTTCCTCCTGGTGACGGACATCCTGGGACGCGTGCTGATCTATCCTTATGAGATTTCGATTTCCCTGATGGTCGGCGTCATCGGCAGCGGAATTTTCTTGTACCTGTTGGTTAGGAGGAAGGCATATGCGTAATTCAGTCAAATTAATCCTCCTAGTTTTAATCGCAATGGGTGCGAGCGCGTTGTATTTGTTCCATGACCTGAATGGCAGCTTCGATTATGCCCTGCCTAAGCGGGCGATGAAGGTGGCGGCGATGGTGATCACCGGAGTAGCAATTGCCTATTCAACCGTCGTATTCCAGACGATCAGCCACAATCGCATCCTGACACCAAGCATCATCGGACTGGATTCTCTTTACATGCTGCTGCAGACTGTGCTGATTTTCTTCCTCGGCTCTGGCCATGTAACAGTAGTCAATAAACAGGTGAACTTCATTTTAACAGTGGCTATCATGGTTGTGTTTGCCTTGCTGCTTTACCGGCTTCTTTTTAAAAAAGGAAGTCAACCAATCTACTTCTTGCTGCTGGTTGGAATCATCGTCGGCACCTTCTTCTCGAGTATTACGACATTCCTTCAGGTGCTGATCGACCCTAACGAGTTCCAGGTGGTCCAGGACAGAATGTTTGCCAGCTTCAACAACATCAACACCGACCTGGTGTGGCTTGCCATTGCCCTGATTGTCCTGCTGATCATGTATGCCTGGAGGTTCACAGCCTATCTCGACGTGCTCTCGCTCGGCAGGGAGAATGCGATTAATCTGGGAGTTTCCTATGATTCTATTGTAAAAAAAATGCTCGTGCTCGTTGCCGTATTCATCTCGATTTCCACCGCTCTTGTCGGCCCGCTGACTTTTTTAGGCTTGATTGTTGCGAATCTATCCTATCAAGCTTTCAAAACATACAAGCACAGCGTCCTGATCAGCGGAGCAATTTTAATCAGTGTGATTTCCCTAGTTGGCGGCCAATGGGTCGTGGAAAGAGTATTCACCTTCTCCACCACGCTTAGTGTCATCATCAACTTCGTCGGTGGCGTCTATTTCATCTACTTACTGCTGAAGGAGAGTCGATCCTCATGATTTCAGTTCGTTCACTGTCCAAATTTTACGGAAAAAAGAGTGTCGTTGAAGATGTGACTGTCAACATCCAGAGAGGCCAGATCACTTCGTTCATCGGGCCAAATGGCGCCGGAAAGTCGACGCTGCTTTCGATGGTCAGCCGGCTGCTTGATGCTGATTCAGGGGAAGTGCTCATCGACCAAACCGATGTCCGGAAGATGAAGTCGAATGAATTTTCCAAGGTCGTCTCGATTTTGAAGCAGTCGAATTACATGAATGTCCGCCTGACGATTCGAGAGCTCGTTTCGTTTGGTAGGTTCCCTTACTCAAAAGGGAGGCTGACCGAGGAGGATGAGCGGTTCGTCGACCAGGCGATTGACTACATGCATCTGACCGAGATGCAGGACAGTTACCTCGACGAGCTGTCAGGCGGTCAGAAGCAGCGTGCGTTCATCGCGATGGTCATTGCCCAGGATACAGAGTACATCCTGCTCGATGAACCGTTAAATAACCTGGACATGAAGCATTCGGTCCAGATCATGAAAATCCTTCGCCAGCTTGTCGATGATCTTGGTAAAACGGTCGTCATCGTCCTGCATGACATCAACTTTGCCTCCGTCTATTCGGATCGCATCGTCGCACTGAAGGATGGAAAAGTCGTCAGGGATGGCCCAACGAGGGAAATCATCCAATCTGATGCCTTAAAAGAAATTTACGATATGGATATTCCGATCCAGGAAATGAACAATTGCCGGATCTGCGTTTATTTTAATTCTTAGTAAAAGGGGAGATTAACTATGAAAAAATATAGTTTACTAGTACTTGTTTTAGCGATGGTATTTGCATTGGCAGCTTGTGGCTCAGAGGAAAAAGCAGAAACTGCATCAGCCGGAGAAGCAAATGAAATGACCATCAAACATGAATACGGAGAAGCAACGGTCAAAAAGAACCCTGAAAAAGTGGTCGTGTTCGATTTTGGTGTTCTCGATACCCTTGATGAACTTGGTGTAAAGGTAACAGGCGTACCGCAGGCCATCGTTCCTGACTACCTGGAAAAATACGCTGGCAAGGAATACACAAATGTCGGCAGTTTGAAAGAACCAGATTTTGAAGCAATCCACGCGATGAAGCCGGACGTCATTTTCATTTCTGCAAGACAGGCTGAATTGTACGATCAGTTTGCGGAAATCGCGCCTACCGTTTTTGTTGGCATGGACTATACAAAGTATATGGAATCCTTTGAAAAGAACATGAAACTGATTGGTGAGATTTTTGAAAAAGAAGAGGTCGTGACGGAGAAATTAGCGGAAGTCAATAAGAGCATAGATGAAATCCATAAAGAAGCTTCTGCTGCAGATGAAAAAGCCTTGCTTGTGCTAGCGAATGAAGGTAAGGTCAGCGCTTACGGTGCCGGTTCCCGATACGGTTTCCTCCACGATGTATTCGGATTTAAGGCGGCAGATGAAAATATCGAAGCATCCACTCACGGCCAGAGCATCACTTTCGAATATATCCTTGAGAAAAACCCTGGTATCCTGTTCGTCATCGACCGTACCGCAGCAGTAGGTGGCGAAGTCGGCGCGAAGGAAACAATCGAAAATGAACTTGTGAAAAAGACTGATGCCTTCAAAAACAGCAAAGTCATCTACCTTGACGGCACAAACTGGTACTTGAGCGGCGGCGGCTTGCAGTCAATGCAGTCCATGATCGATGAAGTGAGGTCGGCACTATAATGTTCTATCAAATCAAGAGAATACTAGTCAAAGAAGGACATTCCAGCCAGGTGATCGAACGCTTTTCGAAAAAAGGTATGTTGATTGAGCAGCAGCCGGGCTTCCTGGATAAACAGGTTCTCATTAAAAAGAGCCGCCGGGGCGATGAAGAAGTCATGGTCATGATCAGCTGGCAATCCGAACAAGACTGGAAGAACTGGGAGAAGCATCCTGACCATATCGCCGGCCACAAAGCCAAAATCGGCCAGCCAAAACCAGATTATATCCTTGAATCCTCCCAGGATGTCTATGATGTGATATAAGCGGAAAGAGACTCAGCAATGGGTCTCTTTTTCATTTGGAAAAAATGAGCGATATTTTCCAATTCGCTATATAAAATGAAAAGTCGCTATATAAAAGATTAACTCGCTATAAAAGAAGAAAAGTCGCTATATAAAAGGAAAACTCGCTATAATATCGAAAAACCCGCTATATTAATTAAAAGGTCTCTATTGGAAGGGATATTTTACTCTAAAAATAGAGGGTTTGGCTTACCAATTTATATTTTTGAAGTTTTCAGCTAATAAATTATGCATTGAAAATGCCAATCTTCCACTGTTGGAGCGGCAAAATACGGTTTACAGATACCTTTTTTGAGGAAAACGCATAAAGGCTTGAATATGAGAGCGTTTCCATCAGCTTGGTGTTGTTTTGTACTAAATTCGTCACGGACTGGTTATGAAAATTTTAGGCATCGTGCTATTCTAAGTTGTGTAGACTTTCACAATGGTTATCGGAATCGCAATCACTATCATAATCGCAATCATTGGAGGAATCATCTGTGGACGGCATAATTGGTTTGCTTGAGGAACCATTAATTTTACTATTTGTCATCTTATTTCTTGGCTCGGCGCTGGGAGAAATCAAAATACGGGGACTAAGTCTTGGAACATCCGGTGTCTTGCTGGCGGCAATGGTATTTGGCCACTTCGGCTACCAGGTGTCGCCGGTCATCCAGCAGCTGGGCCTCGGCTTATTTATTGTGGCAGTTGGCTTATCTGCTGGGCCGCGCTTTTTCCGGATGATGAAAACGAGCGGAGTTGTTTTTGGCATCATCAGCTTGTTGATCGTTCTCGTTGCATCAGTCACGACGATTGCTGTGTCCAAGCTGTTCAATCTGTCTCCGGCCCTAAGCATCGGAATCATGACCGGGGCGTTGACGAGTACACCTGGACTTGCGGCGGCACTGCAGGCAACTGGAGATCCGCTCGCTTCGGTCGGGTATGGGATTGCCTATCCATTCGGCGTCCTAGCGGTTGTGCTGTTCGTACAGCTTTTGCCACGCGTGCTCAAGGTGGATTTAGCGGAGGATCTGAAAAAGAAATCTGGCCCCGTTCGCAATGATGAGTCACCTGAAGTCATCACCATCGAGGTGACGAATCCATCTATCAATAAAAGAACCTTAAAAGAATTGGAGTTCAATCAATATAATACTGTTGTGATCAGCCGCGTCATCCGCGGGGACCGGAATATCATCGCTCTCAATGATACGGTTATTTTAGTGGGGGACAGGCTCGTTGCCGTCGGTCTGCGGAGTGACTTAGAACGCTTATGCGAAGATATAGGCAAAGAAGTCGAGACGAATTTCGAGAACCATGATCATGTTGAGCTTCGCAAGGTGACAGTGGACTCGCTTGAATTGATAGGGAAGACGATCAGGGAGCTTGAATTAAGGCGCACATACGGAGTGACAGTTACGCGGATTGAACGCGGCGGTTTTGAATTCAACCAGAACTCGAAATGGCGGCTGGAACGAGGGGATGTTTTGACACTCGTCAGCAGTGAAAACCGTTTGGATGACGCCGAAAAGCTGTTCAGCAGGAAGAAACTGACGGTCACGAATATCCATATCCTTTCGCTAAGCTTAGTGTTGCTGCTGGGAGTGCTGGCCGGTATGATTCCATTCCATTTCCCGAAGCTTGGAACAATTACGTTTGGTGTTGCTGGCGGACCGTTGTTCATCGCCTTGATCATCGGCCACTTCGGAAAACTTGGTCCCATCCATGCGCGCTATTACCAGCCATCAAACCAAGTCATCCGCGATATTGGACTCGTTTTATTCCTTGCCGGCGCTGGTACCACAGCTGGTAAAGGAATCGTGCAGGTCATTCAGCAGGAAGGCTTCAACCTTGTCATCGGCGGGGCGATCATTACAATCCTGCCAGTCGTAGCCGGCTTCTTCATCGCAAGAAAGCTTTTCCGATTAAGCATCATTCACTCATTAGGAGCATTGTGCGGAGGAATGACCAGTACACCCGGACTCGGCGCAACCAACCAGTTGATGGATTCCGAAGATCCCGCCATCGCATACGCAGCAGCTTACCCATTCGCGCTCATCTCCGTTGCCGTGGCATCACAGGTTTTGGTTTTCTTTTTATAAGATTGAACAACTCCCGCAGAAAGGCATTCCAGCGGGAGTTTTTTAATGACGGACAGAACTTGGGTGGAAGATGAGGAAAGTGTCCATCATCAGGTTAGAAGAGAAGGAAAGTGTCCGTCACCAGGGTAATCATGGACAAAATCAGATCGGAATAGAAGGAAACTGTCCATCAACAAGCCAATGACGGACAAAATCAAGCCAAGAAAGCAGGAAATGGTCCATAAAAAATCTGGTGAAAAATTTTACCAATAATCATTGACAATATTTTCAAAAGGAATTATCATTATCATTATTGATAATGATAATAATCGCAAACTAATACACAGCAGGTGATCACGATGAAGGAAACGAAAGCAGATTTGATTTTACACCCGGTACGAATGAAGGTTCTTCACACGTTATCCAGCGGGAGGAGGAAGACAGTACAGCAGATTGCTGAGAAACTGCCGGAGGTGCCACAGGCGACTTTGTATCGTCACTTGAAAAAGCTGCTTGATGGAAAGATCATCGAAGTGGTCGAGGAAAACCAGGTGCGCGGGACGGTTGAGAAAGTCTACGCTTTGCCGAAAAACAACGAAGTCGTCTCAAGGGATGAAGTGCTTAAGGCTGGACCTGATGAGCATCTGGATTACTTTATAAAGTTCATGGCCAATGTATTGATGGATTTTGAGTCATATATCCGCCAACCTAACTACGATTTTCAAAAAGACATGGCGAGCTTCAGGACAGCAACATTATATGCCAGTGATGAGGAATATAGTGAGTTTATCAGGAAGTACGTCGAATTGATCACACCGCTTCTTCACAATGAAGAAACACCGGACAGGAAGAAACGGACAGTTACCAATATATTGACAACCCACCATAACATTGAAGAGGGGAATAAGGATGATGAACGCCCAGATGGTTAAAGAGGAGATTTCTTTTAAGAGTGATGTTCAGTTAAGAGGGACTTTGTTGATTCCGGATCAAGGGAAGGAGACGTACCCGACAATTATATTCCTTCCAGGGTCAGGAGAATTGAACCGTGATGGCAGCACCCCTAATGGAAAATTTAAATTTGATCTATATAAGGATTTGGCTGAACTGTGTACATCACTTGGATTTGTTACGTTCCGCTATGATAAAAGAGGTGTGGGTGAAAGCGAAGGGAATTTCCATTCAGCCGGGCTATCTGATGCGTTAAAAGACGGGGAAGCAGCGCTGGATCTGCTTGAAGCTCATCCAAAAGTCGATGGAAGCAAACTCATCATCATTGGACATAGCGAAGGCTGCATGGTCGGAACTGCCCTGAACGCAATCAGGCCGGCAGCAGGTTTGGTTCTTCTTTCAGGCGGAGGTGAAACACTGAAAGAAGCACTGGATCACCAAAGACAACTGCTTTATAAAGAAATGAGAGAAAAGAAGGGACTTCAGGGCTTCATCATCAACAAGTTCAACACCCTCGATAAAGCTGAAAAACAAGCACAGGGTACCTATCAGAAAATGATTGATTCTGGAAAAGATGTAACGAAAACGCTGGGTTTCATCAAAATGCCGGCCAAGTACTTCAGGGAGCATTTTGCGCTCGATATAGAAGAGGCGCTGTCCAAAGTGACATGCCCGGTACTGGCCATCAATGGGGCAAAAGATTTTCAAGCCAACCCTGAAAGGCTGAAGCGCATTGAACAGTTTGTCCAGGGAGAATATGAAATCCACGTCGTCGAAAACATGGACCACGGTTTGAAGGAACAGCTTACACCGCTGAGGCCATCATCCTACAAAAAGGATTACTTAAAAACAATCGGAAAGCCGATTCATTCTGAGGCGGCAAAGCATCTGACTTCCTGGCTTCAGAGATATCTTTAAAATGACTTCATAGATATACCTTTAAAAGTAAAAGTCCCATTACCATAGTGGTAACGGGACTTCTTCTTGTTTCTCTACAATATCTCAACTCTATTCCAAAAACGACTTGACCTTTGGAAACACCTTCAGAGCGGTATTGTAAAATACATCTTCATGGTGCTCAGGCGGAATCAGGTCCTTGATAAACTGTATATACGGACCGACTGGAATCAGCGGCCAGTCTGTGCCGAACAGCAGCTTGTCGTAGGAATCAGCGAACTCGAGTGCATGGCGCAAATGGTCGAGGAAACGCCCCTGGCTGCGCTTATCCAGCTCAGCCTTTGTCCCGACGATCAGCCCGGATAAATCGGCAAAAACGTTCGGGTTTTTATAAATGATTTCCGCTCCGGTCAATGTCCAAGGATCCCCGAAATGGGCCATCATGAAATTCACGTCACGATGGTTGACTGCGACCTCGTCAATCGCCATCGGATGGGAATATTTCAAATAACCCCGTTCCGAATAGGTGTCGCCGGTATGGAACACAACTGGAAGCTGGTATTTCGCGGCCAGCTTATAGACCGGTTCGTACACTTCGTCATACGCATAAAACGGATAATACCCAAGATAGATTTTAATTCCGACCGTCTTCGGATTATGCAATTCTGCCTCAAGCCGGGCAAGGGCTGCCTCATCCAGGTCGTATGGGTTGACCCCGGCGCAGAAAAAAATGTTGGCCGGGAGTTCTTCTTCCATATCAAGCCCCATTGGCGTACGGGCTTCATAATCTGGGAATCCCATTTTATCGGTTTCCGTCAGGCCCATGCCGATTCCGAGAACCACATTAGCTTCCTTGAACTCCTTTAGAATGCCATCTGTGGAATAGTCGACGAATGACAGCTTCTCTGCCGTTTCATAAAAGGATTTAATGTTTGATAGATGAATATGGGCATCGATGATTTTCATAGTTTCTCCTTTTAAAATTGGACTCTTCTAAGCTTTTTCAGCAAGTGGCCAGTCAGTCTGCGTTCATCAAACAGCAGGAATAGCGGAGCGCTTTTTTCAAAGTCGCCTTTGTGCCTTGAGACAAGCTGCAAAACTTCTTTATTTGTATACGCATCAGTTAGGAATGCATCATTATTCGGAATCATGTAAAACTTATCATCACAGTGGTTAGAAGTAAAATACGAATCTCCATCCAACAGTAGAGGAATTTCCTCACTGCCTGCGTGATAAGCATGCCCCTGCTGGCTGTCACTGACTGAAATCTTCACATCGGTCAGCTGATTGCCACCGACGAAGAGGTCTGTGATCCAAACATCATCTGCAAGGTTTTTCCCGCCAGCATCCTTAATTTCTGCTAAAGATGCGACAACCGGCACGCCTGGAAGCATCAAATAATATTGCACATACTGGACATCTTTCCACTGCTTATGTTCCTCGAACTCAGTAGTGATCGCGAGTCCGCTCCACTTGTTTCCTTCACTGTCTTTCTTTTCAACCACTTCAGCATGGCTGTTTTCTTTTAACAGGGAGAAGGTGTTGATTCCTCTTGGTGCGGTCTTCATTCCGCCGGCCCAAGGATTCCACCAGCTCTTCGCCGTCAACTCTGGGTAGGAATTGGCGAGCCATTCGTGGCCATTCACTTCCATTGAATAGATTCCAGGATAGAAAGCTGGATCTGCCTTAAGGGTGATGACACCGTTATCGACGATGAAACGGTCATCTTCACAGTTGCTAGTTACCCTTCCAGAAGGAGAGAGCAGCAATTCTTTGAATCTAGCTTCTGTTCCATTGCCTTCATATGCAGCCTCGATGATAGATACGGGCAGTGAAGTTGTTATTGGCACTGTCACGGAATAAGAGGTTTTCTCCATTTTTGCGGTGATATCATGATTCTCATTTCCGATGGTTAAAGTCCCGTCCAGATAGCTGTTACGGTATGTTTTTAAAGTGAATTCCGGATCAGCATCAGGATTGATTACAAGCTGGTCTGATTGATAACTCAGCTCGCTTGTTCTTTCAGGCTTCTTTAAGACAGGGGCTTGCTCTGCATAGGCAATGAAATCATCGACAGTCTGGAATGCACCAAGTGAAAGGGTAATGGTTCCGGACACAGCTTTAGCACCTGGCTCCAGCTTTCCGAATTGGTCCTCAATGATGAATTGCCAGCTTTCAGGACCAGCGTTGCTCTCCTTTGACCAGGTCAATCCAATTGGGCCGGAATGTCCTTCAGAAAAATACCAGTTCCCTGTGATTCTCTCTGGATCCAGCTCGCCGATTTCCATGATCCGATTTTCGGAAAAATAAACAACCTCGCCATCAAGCGGGAAGCTGACCTGCTCCAGATCCTGGTGAACAGGCTGGCTGAAGGCCACATCAGGATGGGTGCTTTCACCTTTATTTTCAACCTCTGCCCATGTTTCGAGAATTCCATCACCAAATAAACGGAACGTCTGTGTTAAGCGCAAGCCTTCCATATCTGCTGAATCCAGGCAGATTTTTAAATCGACCGAAGAATCGTGGACCTCCCAGGTAACCGATGTAGGCTTTTTCTTGGTAAACTCGAGCGAATATGGCTTTCCGAGCTTTGGTGTCAGGAAGGCAAAAGGAAGGTTCTGCTTACTTTTCGCAACAGCCGTCACCAAATCCCGTTTGCGGACATTGATCTGTCCAAGACCGTTGAAAATATGCCAGAAATCCTTCGATTCACCGCCGAACTTCACTCCAGGACCTTTGAAGGCAACCGAAACATCCTGTTTGAAGCTTAACTTTTGTCCATCATTCTTTGTTGCTGTAATCGTCAGCTCAGGCTTGTAAAATCCATGCTTTTTCACCGTCAATGGCACAGAAACTGTCTTCCGGCCACTGGCAGGAATGTGGGTGGTGACCGTGTTCCCTTTTAAAACAACCTGTTCATTCTCCGGGAAGCATAATTGAAACTCAGCGTTCTCCCGCAGGTTATTGGTTATTTCAACATCGATAGACGTTTCTTTGTCCAGGAACGAGAGATTGCCAGAGTAGCTGGCTTCTATTTTTGCCGGATTGATTGGGAAGACCCCCAGCTTCAACTCGCATTCAAGACCGTTGATCCAAACAGTCGCCCTGATGCTAGGATGGGTATGCCAGTTGCTCGGTTCTTCTCCCTTTTGAACGGTAAAGGCAGCGGATATAGTAGATTCATCATCTACCAATTGCTCTGTTGTAAAATCATACTTAATTCGCTCATTGCCGATGCCGCTTGCCTTGAAGCTGAGCGGTGCTGCACCCTTGTTCACGACCGTGATTTCGAATTCCCGTTCTTCCTCCTGAATCACTTCATGGTCTGCGATTCTCAACTGCAGAATGAACTCGTCCGTTTCAATCAAGCTGATGCCGCGGCTTGTTCGTTCGAATTGTACTCGTGTTGACGTTTCAGCGTTCTGCCAGCTATATTCATAGAAAGTAAAACCATTCTCTTTATGGCCGTCCGGCTTCACTTCTATCAATCTAGTGCTGTCCTCATACCAATCCATTTGTTCAAAGACTGGTTTTAACAGCGTTGTGTTCAAAACCTGCGGAATGAAATTCATCAAGTGTGTCGAGTCATCCCGGTCCTCCCAGAAAAATCCGCATTTTTTATAAAGCGGAACGGCCTTCGTGTTCCCGGCCCAGGTATATAGGTCAAGTCGCGGCCAGCCCAGATCCACCGTTTTTTCCAGCGCCTGAAGAAGAAGCTTCTTGCCTATCTTATGCCCCTGGTAATCGGGCCTGACATTAAGCAGCGGGATATATAAAGATCCCGTATCCTCCTTATACTCAGACAAACCGCAGTACCCGACGACTTCTTCACCGTCCAGCGCCAGGTAGAGCTCGATATTGTCGGAGTTGGCTTCCTTCTTTTTCACCTGTTCCTCCGTCATGACGCGCGTATCGCCGCCCCAGCCGTCACGACTCAGATTCCACATCCTGGCGATCCCGGCCGCCAACCCTTCATGGTATTTCTCGATTTGAATTACCTTGTTCAATTGTGTCATTACGATTCTCCTCCCTGACTATGGGCCATCTTCCTTTTTCGCTAAAATAAGCTTCTTTTTTGAATTGTCCATTTTGCTCAACCTCCTTTGATTTGATGGGAGTGTTTTGCACTCCATATCCATCGTAAAGGGAAAATTCGCTAGAGTAAAGAAAATTTAGAATTTAATGTTTTTTCGTATTGAAACGGTGGCTTTCTTTTTTAGTATAATGAGGAAAAGAAGGTTAGAAGGAGCGATGAGTGGTGGAGCAAAAAATCTATTGGGATATCCTCGATTTTAATCACAACGAAATTTATATCTCGGCAACTGAAAATGGCCTATGCTATGTTGGATCGCCGGAAGAAGACTATGATGTTATGGCTAAACGTTTTCCTTGGGCTGTTTTTGAAAAAAATGAAGAAATCATGAAACCGTACAAGGAAGAGTTGACTGAGTATCTTGAAGGCAAGCGCACCGAATTTTCCCTGCCCATCGATGTAAAAGGGACACCATTCCAGGAAGCAATCTGGGGTGCACTTAAGGAAATACCTTATGGGGAGACTTTTACATACTCAGATATTGCAGAAAAAATCGGAAAGCCTGCTGCGGTAAGAGCAGTTGGAACAGCCATTGGGGCTAATCCAGTTCTGATCACAGTACCCTGTCATCGGGTCATTGGAAAAAACGGGGCGATCACAGGATACCGCGGTGGAATTCCAATGAAACAGCACTTATTAGAGCTGGAGAAAGTACATTATAGAGGTTAATGTGCGGATAAAGAGGGTTCCGGGAAGATTATCGTCACATAAAAGAGGTTAATGTGCGGATAAAGAGGGTTCCGGGAAGATTATCGTCACATAAAAGAGGTTAATGTGCGGATAAAGAGGGTTCCGGGAAGATGATCGTCACATAAAAGAGGTTAATGTGCGGATAAAGAGGGTTCCGGGAAGATTATCGTCACATAAAAGAGGTTAATGTGCGGATAAAGAGGGTTCCGGGAAGATTATTGTCACATAAAAGAGGTTAATGTGCGGATAAAGAGGGTTCCGGGAAAATTATCGTCACATAAAACAGGTTAATGTGCAGATAAAAAGGACTCAGGGAAGAGTATCGTCACATAAAAGAGAATAATGTTCGGGTAAATGAGGTTCAGCGAAATTTATCCGAACATTCAAATCATAATGTGGAGCGGGTTGAAGAGGAAACTGCATCAAGGAATCACCTCATCATGCTAAACTTGAATTGTTAGAAAATTGCCATACATCTTTCACACTTTTTCTTTACCAAAAAGCTATAATGAACCCAAATGGACTATGCACGGTGGTCTGGGATACCAGAGGGCTGATGGGGGCGATTGAATGAAGAGTTTGATTGTTTACTGCTCAACACATGGTACGACAGCTAAAGCGGCACATCTTTTACGGAAGAAGATTGAAGGGGATGTCATTGCCATCAATCTGGATAAGACGAAGCTTCATTCGGATTTGGAGCTGTTTGATTCGGTGATGATCGGCGGGTCGATTCACGCCGGCAGCATCCAGGGGAAAATCAAGAAATTCATGAAAGAGCATGAGGACGTGCTCCAACGGAAAAACCTTGGCTTGTTCCTATGCTGTATGCGAGAAGGGCAGGAGGCACACTTTCAGTTTGAGAATGCATTCCCGCCAAACCTCAGGGAAGCGGCCGTAGCGAAGGGATTGTTCGGGGGTGAGTTCATTTTTTCAAAAATGAACTTCTTCGAGAAGATCATTGCAAAAAGCGTAAGCGGGTCGACAGAAGAAGTTTCGCATCTCGACCTGGAATCGATCAATGAATTTGCGGAAGCTGTTAATCGAAATAATAAGTATTTACCTGTCTAAAAATCGCAGGCTTCCTGAGCCTTCGATTTTTTTATTTTGAACGCTGGAAATATTGTATAATCAAAGTACTTTGTCTGGGGGAGTGTGTTTTAACAGTATGAATATAGAGCTTTTCAGAATGATTAATGGCGCTGGAAAGGAATTCGAAGCCTTAAATCCTGTCTTTGTTTTTATCGCTAACAATGCAATTTACCTGTTAGCGGCGGCCGTCCTGATATACTTGTTCAGTCGTAAGCCGGGAAACCGATTGATGGTGGTGAGCGGTTTAGTGTCGCTTATTTTAGCAGAAGTAGCCGGGAAAATTGCGGGCATGTTCCACTCCAATCACCAGCCGTTTGCAGCGCTTGAAAATGTGAATCAATTGATTGAGATGGAAGTGAACAACTCATTTCCAAGCGATCATAGTATTATCTTTTTCACGATGGCGGTCACGTTCTGGCTGTTTAAAAGAAAGCATACATATTTATGGGTTCTGCTTGCCGGAATGGTTGGTTTTTCGCGAATTTGGGCCGGCGTGCATTATCCGGCAGATATCCTTTTTGGTGCATTTCTAGGATCGTGGTTTGCCTACCTAGGCTATCGACTGATTCCAAACATCGAAATGCTAAACAAGAATAAATTGACAGGCAAGGAAATGAAAAATCTCTGATTATGAAACCTTTGTGCCGGGTAAATCGTACATAAATGAAGCTGAGATAGAGTATTTGATTTATTTACTCTAGACCAGTAAAATATATTCTGACAAATTTTTTTTCGGAGAGTGAATTTTTTTGGAAGTTCCCATAGGTTTAGTCATTTTATTAGGTGTTTTAATTCTGTTGTCTGCCTTCTTTTCATCGGCAGAAACCGCTTTTTCCAGCGTCAACAAAATCAGGCTGCGAAACTATGAGTCTGAAGGCCGCGTTGGAAGCAAGAATGCTTTGTATATTTCCGAGAATTTCGATGACGCGCTGTCTACCATTCTAGTAGGTAACAATATCGTCAATATTGCGGCGGCGAGTATTTCATCGAAGGTAGCTGTTGATATCTTCGGAGCGAGCACAGGTCTGATCGTAAGTACATTTGGTATGACGATTTTAATCCTGATTTTTGGTGAGATTTTGCCGAAGTCTATCGCAAAGGAAAATGCAGAAGCTTATTCGTTAAAAATTTCCGGTATCCTGCTGTTGCTGATCAAAATCCTGACGCCGATCAATTTCGTGTTCAGTAAATTGAAGGCATCTGTATCGAGGATGTTCTCGAAGGATGGAGAAGTCCAACCTTCCGTCACTGAAGAAGAAATCAAGGTGATGGTCGACATCAGTGAAGAAGAGGGTGTCATTAATAATGAGGAAAGGGAGCTCGTGCACCGTTCCCTGGAATTTAACGACGTTCTTGTCGGCGAAATTTTAACACATCGAATGGACATGATTACAATCGAAGTAAGCCAGTCACTCGAGGAAATCAAACAGATTTTCATAGAAGAACGTTTCTCTCGAGTTCCGGTTTATGAGGACAATATAGATAATATCATCGGATTTTTATCCGAACGTGAGTTTTTTGCAGAAATGATCCAGAATAAAGAAGTGAATGTCCGCGAGATGCTGCGCCAGCCGATGTTCGTCGTGAAATCGATGAAAATCGCGACCTTGCTGCCAGAGCTGCAAAGGACGAAGAGCCATATGGCGATCGTCGTCGATGAATTCGGGGGAACAAGCGGCTTGATTACGCTTGAAGACATCCTCGAAGAGCTGGTCGGTGAGATTTGGGATGAGCACGATGAAAAGGTCAATATCATGACGAAGATCGATGAGAGCACGTATGAGTTCGATGCGGCCTACGATCTCGATGATTTTTCCGAATTGTTCCATGTGCCAATGCCGGACACATCGTACCATAACCTCGGCGGCTGGATTTTTGAAACATTGGAAAGCATCCCGGTGAACGGGGATACATTCGTCTACGAAAACCTGCGAATTATCGTCAAGGAAGTAGAAAATCACCGTATTCGTAATATAAAAGTGGAAATCATGCCCGTTTTAGAGGTAGAAGAGTAAAAAAGAAGGTGGAATCAGGCGATTTAAGAGCCTGGTTCCACCTTTTTTGCTTGCTGGAAAAATTATTCTCTTAATGATGAGCGATAATCGCAGAGATATGACCTGTAATTGCACTGTAAGGTCATGTAATTGCACGGAATACGATGCTAATTGCACGAAAACCCCCGTTAATTGCATCGTCTTCCTTTTATTGTAAAAATACTAACAGCAAGTAGCATCGCCGTCGCAGCAAGCTTCGTTTTTCTCTTCTGTTTCCTGGACTTCTTTGATTTTCACGCTGCAGCAATCAGACTTCGAGTTGCTGCCCATCAGGATTTTGATCAAGTTAGCCATTAATTTCACCTCCTTTCATCAAGAAAAATTGATTTATTAGATAAAATAGAACACAAACCCAGAAACAGTGGACATGGTGATGACAGATGCGATGAAGGCAATCACAAGCTGCTTTTTAAAAATCGATTTTAACAGGATGACTTCAGGCAGGCTGGCACCGGCTGAGCTGATCATCATCGCCATCACGGGACCGAGTGCCATTCCTTTTAAAATCAGCATTTGCGAAATCGGAATCATGCTTGAGAGCCGGATGTATAATGGAATTCCTGCGATTGCAGCCACTGGGATCAGCCACCATGCATCATGGCCAAACCACTTCGTAATGATTTCAGTTGGAACAAGGCCGTGAATGACCGCGCCAATCGCAGCACCGATCAGCAAGTAAGGGTAGACACTTTTCATCAGCGACCAGGTTTCGTCTAAAGCAAATCTCCAATTGAATTTCTGATTCTTTTCTTCATATCCAGACATGATGACATTTTTGACGTAGCGCTGAAATCCGAGTTTATCAAGCGTAAAGCCGATGACAATTGATAAAGCACTTGTGATGATGGTGTATATGATTGTAACTTTCCACCCCATCACGACACCCATGATGGTTAAAATTGTCGGGTCCAATACCGGAGAAGCGAAGAGGAAAACCATAACGATTGAAAACGGTATTTTCTTTTTCAGCATATTGACGACTACTGGAATTGTGGAGCAAGAGCAAAACGGTGTTATGAAGGCAAACAGAATGGCGGCAAAGCTGGCAAGCACTTTATTGCGTCCTGTCAGTTTCTTTTCAATTTTTTCATAAGGAATATATCCCTGGAGCAAGCTGATCAGAAAGGAAATCCCGATAAAAAGCACCGTTAACTCTAGAGCGATCCATAAAAAGCTTTTTAGAAATTCAATCATTGTCCTCTACCTTCTTTCTTTAGCAATTAGCTGGAATTGGACAGCATTTTGGCTGCTGTTTTTGCTCACGGGAAATCAAAGGGAATTGCTTCGTTTCCGGCTGTTCAAAGAACTTCCATGCGTGTCTAGCTTTCCTTTCAACGTCCTGCTGTTTTAACTGTGCAATTGCTTGATAATCTTGATAAAACATATAAATCCTCCTTAATCAAAATATGTTGATTTATTTATCAAAAAAAATTGATTAATCGACTGAAAAAAGAGACCTTGCTGGATATGCTCTTTTCGAACCGTTGTTAAATTAATTAGGTAGCAAAATCTAAACGTGGACGAAAAGAGTTTAACAACAGTTGCTAGGTCTGAAAAGGCAGCAAAGCTCTGGAGATAGTAGATGGTTGATTTCTTCGGTGTTAACTGTGTAGTAGCTCCAGGTTCCCTTCGTTTCTTTCTGGATCAGATTGGCATCAAGCAAAATTTTCAGATGATACGATAATTTTGATTGAGGCATGTCAATCAGTTCACTTAAATCGCAAACGCAGCTGGAGTCTTGCTGGCATAGAAGGTTGAGGATGTGCAGGCGTTTTTGGTCAGCAAGGGCTTTGAATTTCTTTTCATATTTTTCAAAAGTGCTTTGAAGCGGCGGTTCCTTGGCTGCTTTAGTGTCAGTTGTCAGGTCTGTTAAAGGAATGAATTTTTCCACTCTCAGCTCTCCTTAATCAAAATTTCTTGATATATTGTATTATATTTCCTGTAAAACCATTTTGCAACTGCTAAATCAAAAATAGTTGATAAATAATATTTTTGGGGGAATGTTAAGAAACTGAAAAATGACAAATAATCATTGAACATATAAGCAAATCATTATATGATAATACAGTATTTGGAGGTGGAGAGTAATTGATTATGCAAACTATTGAAATGGATCAGGCTGCTGCAGTACTTAAGCTGCTTGGTGACAAGACGCGTTTGACGATGATGAGAATTCTTGCGGACCACGATTGCTGTGTCTGTGAGTTTGTAGCGATTTTCGAAGCCAGCCAGCCGGCGATCAGCCAGCATATCCGCAAGCTGAAGGATGCAGGTTTGGTAAAAGAGAGCAGGAGGGGGCAGTGGGTATTTTATTCACTGAATGTGCAGTACGAGCATTTTGAATTTGTTCAATTGCTCTTGGAGGCACTGCCAAGCCAGGAAGAAAAATTAACAGAACTTGAAAAGCAGGGAAAGCGGATTTCCTGTGAATAACGGAGGTGTGTGGATTGTCTTTACCGATTATAGCTTCATTGATTTTTCTTGTGACGCTGACACTGGTCATCTGGCAGCCTAAAGGGCTGAGCATTGGATATTCAGCAGTTGGTGGAGCTGTTTTAGCATTAATTTTTGGGGTGGTCGATTTCCAGGACGTGGTTGATGTGACTAGTATCGTCTGGAACGCAACCCTTACATTTGTCGCACTAATTATCATTTCACTTATTTTGGATGAAATCGGATTTTTCGAATGGTCCGCCTTACATATGGCACGGGCCGCAAAGGGTAACGGAGTTAAGATGTTCGTATATGTCACCTTGCTTGGTGCAGCGGTAGCGGCATTGTTCGCAAACGATGGAGCCGCACTGATTTTGACACCAATCGTGCTGGCGATGGTACGGAATCTTAAGTTCGAGGAAAAAATGGTTTTTCCTTTTATCATCGCGAGCGGGTTCATTGCCGATACGACATCACTGCCACTGATTGTCAGCAACCTTGTCAATATCGTATCTGCCGACTTCTTTGATATTGGATTCGTCGAATATGCTTCCCGCATGATTGTGCCGAACTTCTTCTCATTAGGTGCAAGTATTTTGGTGTTGTATTTATTTTTCAAAAAGAGCATACCGAAGAACTATGATATGTCTGATTTGAAAAAGCCGGCTGAAGCGATCAAGGATATGAAGATGTTCCGCTTATCGTGGATTGTGTTGGGAGTCCTGCTTGTTGGGTACTTCGGAAGTGAATTCCTGAACATACCGGTATCTTTCATTGCCGGTATTGTCGCGATTTTCTTCTTGTTGATGGCAAGGAAAAGCCCAGCTGTTCATACAACCACCGTTGTAAAAGGCGCACCATGGGCGATTGTGTTCTTCTCGATTGGGATGTATGTGGTCGTTTACGGTTTGCGAAACGCTGGTTTGACGAACGTTCTTGCGGATGTCATTCAGGCTGCGGCTGATCAGGGATTGTTTGTCGCGACGATCGGAATGGGCTTCATTGCCGCGATTCTTTCTTCAATCATGAACAATATGCCAACTGTCATGATTGATGCACTGGCGATTGCGGATACTAACACAACAGGTGTTGTCCGCGAAGCGTTGATTTACGCGAATGTCATCGGATCTGATTTAGGACCGAAGATTACGCCGATTGGATCACTGGCAACACTATTGTGGCTTCATGTTCTTTCATTGAAAGGCGTCAAAATCTCTTGGGGCACTTATTTTAAAACTGGAATCATTCTAACCATTCCTACTCTGTTCATCACTTTGGTAGGTCTATATATTTGGTTGCTAATTATCTAACAAGGGAGCGAATCGACTATGGCTAAAAAAACAATCTACTTCTTATGTACTGGAAACTCTTGCAGAAGCCAAATGGCTGAAGGATGGGCAAAAAAATATCTTGGAGACGAGTGGGAAGTAAAGAGTGCAGGTCTCGAAGCGCACGGCTTGAATCCAAACGCTATAAAGGCGATGAATGAGGTTGGAATCGATATCACTGGCCACACATCAGATGTCATCGATCCAGAAATCCTGAACAATTCAGAGCTTGTCGTCACACTGTGCGGGCACGCAGACGAGCATTGCCCTGTAACACCTCCACATGTGAAACGCGAACACTGGGGCTTTGACGACCCGGCAAAAGCTGAGGGAACAGAAGAAGAAAAGTGGGCCGTGTTCCAGCGCGTCCGCGACCAAATCAGCGATCGCATCAAGACATTTGCTGAAACAGGAAAATAATCCTTACTAAGGAGGTTTATTGAATGAGCAAGAACTATCAGGCGTTGATTCCAGGCAGGGTTTTTATCGGAGGCGAAAACGCAATCCCCGAACTGCTTGAGAATGAAAAAATTGATATGGTATATGACCTTCGAGCGGAAAACAAAGAGGGGAATTATGATTATCCTCGAACCCATCTGCCTATGTATGATGACGATTCCCAGCAGGATGAGTCGGTGAAAAAGGCGCTGGATGAGGTAGCAGTGGCATATGAGTCTGGCAAAAACATTTACTTCCACTGCTCCACGGGCAGAACCCGGACAGGCACTCTTGCCGCTGGAACTTTACTGAAGCTGAATGAAGCAGACAGCATCGAGGAAGCAAAGACGAAAGCAAGGGAAGTTCGTGAAGTGCTGAATCTTGATTCAAAATTGATCACATCTCTTGAAAGGATTTTTCCTGAAAAGAAATGAAGATCACAGAGCGAGCACGCGAACAATTAATGAATGATCAGGTATCTGGTATCCGTCTGTACTTCGCCGGCATCAGCTGAAGGCGCTCCAAAATAGGACTGGCTCTGGATGAGCCGGAAGAAGACGATGAGGTTATGCTCATCGATGGAATCAAGGTCGCTGTTGATCCTTCGATTGAATATGAAGTAAAAGGTTTGACGATAGATTTTAATCATGATTTTATTTTAACAAGAAGCAATAGAGAATCATGCTAGAGCAGCCACAAACTTTTTCGTGGCTGTTTTTCTATATCTGTTTGACTTTGTGGTGCACTACATAGTTTATGATGGTTGTACAAGGGGGCCGACATGTACAAGGTAAGCGAATTTTCCAAAATGACGGGACTCAGCAAGGAGACGCTCAGATATTATGCGGAGATCAAGCTGCTCGAGCCAGTATTCATCGACCCAAATAATAAGTATCGCTATTATGACAACGGATCCTATTTGGTAGCAAGGTTATTGGTGCATCTGAGACGATTCAATTTTACCATCCAGGAAATGCTGACCGTTGTGAACGATGAATCATTTGAAAACCTGGAACAAATCTTATGGAAGAAAAGACAGGGACTCGTCAATCAGGTGCAGGAACTGAATGAACTCATTGAAGAAATGGATGATTTCTTCGAATTTGGAATGGAGGAAGCAGAAAATGATTAAGTGGCACGAAGAACGGATCATTCCAGTCAATATCGAAAGTATCTGGACATTATTCGAGCTGGAGAACATCCAGCGAATCATGCCGAATGTGATAGAGAACAAGGTGATAGAAAAGAAAGAAGGAGTCGTCGGGTCGAAATATGAGCAGAAATATAAAGAAGGCAAGCGGATCGAGACGTATATCGTTGAAGACCTCGAGCACGAAAACACTCCTGATAAAAAACACCACAAAATAGGTTTCACGCTAGCCAAAGCATTTCAAATTGAAGCAGCGTACACGCTGATCAAGATCGGGGAGAATGAAACCAGATTTATTTACCAAGGCCAGAATACGGGGCTGAACTTCCTGGGCAAGACGTTACTGAAATTGGGCGGAGAGAAGAACAACAAAAAAGTCGTCACGGATTTTATGGATAGAGTGGAAGAGGAAGCTTTGAAAGAAGCGAAGAAGTGATTACAAGGCTGCCATTTTTGTGATGGCAGTTCTTATGGCAAGAACCTGCTCAATTTTGAGAAATGGAGTAATCTGCAAAGGGATTTTGCTTCAGTTAAGGAAATTTACCGGCAGATTTAGTGGTTCATTGGCTAAAATTATCAAAGCTGATTATTTTATTGGCGAAAATCAAAATAAATCGACCACATTCCCGAATATATCAGCGGATTTTGAAATATATCGACCACATTTCTGAATATATCGGCGGATTTCGAAATATATCGACCAAGTCGCAGATTTCCCCAATTAAAAAGCCCGGGCAACTGTGCCCGGGCTTAAAAACGGCTTACCACAAATTCGGCTTCACGACCATGAACCAGAGCATGGACATCAATAAGATGATGTATGTCCAGATGGTGCGTTTCAATTTTGCGGAGAGTTCTATTTTATTCGCGCCTTCTTCGGCAAATTTCCTGAGTGTCGGCGAGAATGCCCTAGCAAGGAAGAAGAGCGAGGCAAACAGTAAGGCCAGAGTCGCAATGATCCACGGTGTTTTCCATGTCCATGGCCCGAGGATGACGAGCAGCACTCCTGTTCCAATCAGTACATGGCCGGCGTGCTTTGACAGCCGGACAGCTGATTTCAATGTTGCCAGATATGCCTCCAGTTCTTTTCCCACTGCATCAGGCAGTTTTTTTACAATTGGCATCAGTATGAAGAATGGGCCAATCGACATGACCACGCTTGCGACGTGAAGATAAATAATGATTCGATATGCCAGATTCATTTTTTATTCTTCAACAGGGCTGAATTCGTGGACCCATACGCGCATTTGCGGAAGCCATGGCATTCCTGGGTGATAAGACAGGATTGACTGCTTGTACTCCTCGACTGTTTCAAAGCCTTCACGCTGTGCGTCAGCGTCTGTCAATTCGCCAAGAGATTGTGAGTAGACATGATCCACCACGAATTTCTTCCCTTTTAACTCCATGACTTCGCCTACATCTGCATAACGGCCGTTACGGCGAGTCGCAGTTTTTTTGCCTTCCAGTACCTTATTGACGTCGTCTTCCATTGTAACAAGACGCTCGATTTCACATGTTTTTGGCGGTAAAGTATTATTCTGTTCTGTCATTGAAAAAACTCCCTTCGTTTTGCTCCTATATAAATGTACCATACTTCGAAAAAAGAAAGCCAAGCCGTTCACCGTGAAAATAGGTTTTTGAAAACTTTTTTACAAAAACAGTTAGATTGAGTGTAACATTTTACATAGTTCATCGTTTTAGTATCGAGATTTTAAAAATGAGGGGCAGTTGTATGGACGAAGGCAGAAGGAATGAACTCGAACATTTATATAGAAAGTACACGAAGCCCCTGTATTATTTTTTGCTGAAGCTTTCGGGGTCACATCAACTGGCAGAGGATTTGGTTCAGGAAACCTTTGTGCGGGCAACGATTTCGCTTTCCTTTTACCAGAATGAGGACGTCAGGGCCTGGCTGTTCAAGGTGGCACGGAATGCTTATCTGGATGAATGGCGCCGGCGGCAGCGGAGGAAATGGGTACCGTTCGCGGATTATTTGTTTTCAAAGGACGAGATGGCGAGTCCATACGGGCTTCCAGAGGACGAAGCTATCCAGGCGGAGACCTCTGATGACCTTGAGCAGCTGATGGCCTATTTGCCGGAACAGTACCGGTCGATCCTATATCTGCGTGAGGTCGAGATGTTCAGCTATCAGGAAATACAGGAAGCGTTAGAACTGACAGAAAACCAGGTCAAGGTCACGCTTCATCGGGCGCGTAAAAGGCTAGCGCAAATAGCGGAAAAACAAGGATGGAAGGACGATGAACATGGAATGGACTAAGGATAAGGAAAAGAAAATCCTTTTTAAATATCGATTTGCATTGACGGTGAAGGTGATCAGGGTCATCCTCGCCACGCTGTTCTTCTTTTGGCTGTATATGATGGTCGTTTCGATCAGCTACCACTCTCTTGGTCTTGAAAAAAAGCATATATTTTACAGCCGGGTGGCGATGGATTGGACGCAGCCGAATATGTGGGACGATTTTGGAGGTATCGATTCAGCCGAGATCACTCCATTCCTAACGCAGAAAATTTCCTATCCAGTCTTCAAAATGGTTGGGAAAGAGCCTGAGCTTGTAGGCACCAAGCAATTGGCCAAACGGTTGGTTCCAATGTACTCAACAAATCAGACTGAATACCTTCAGCCTAAAAACGAGCAAGAATATCGATTTTACCTGCCGGAACATCCGAAGACAGGCAATAAGCTGGGCGCTAATGAAGATCCAGGAGTTTGGACGAAGTTGGATAAAGTTCATGAAGGAACGGTTGCCGAACTGTCTTTTTCGACGAAGAAGTATATGACACCTGAGGAAATGCTGGAATTTCTGAAGCCATATGACCTCGATGTTCTATGGATGCCGTTGTATACAGGAGAGATGAAGAGATTTGAACCTGCAAGCTGGAGCGGCGGCGGTAATTCAATGTCTGTCGATCCTTATGGCTTCACAGGCGGGCGCGAAACTGGTGATGACTATAATTCTCAGAGCAAGTATGGCCTTGACGAGAAATTCACTGAGCAAAATAAGAAAATGATGCTGAAGCAAATGAAAAAACTGCTGGAAAATGAATCAACCAGCTACAGGGAGAATTTCCTCGGGCTCTCCCACCTTGAGGAGCGCTATGATTATTTGATGAAGGAAGGTTTCCAGGTCTACGGCGCTGTCGTTACCGGTCCGGTAAAAGAGTTGCTGAAGCTAAAGGAAAACGAACAAATCCAGGGTGCCAACCTTGGGGATATGTCTTATTGGAACTGGTCTGAAGAATAACGAATATCAGCATGGAATTTTATGAAGAAGCAAGGTCTTTTCTGGGACTTTTGCTTCTTCTTTTGCTTTTGGAAATATACTAAAATAGAGTTTTCTAGTACAATATAAGTAGAGGGTAGACCGCTGTTCAGGCAGTAATTGTCACCTATCTATAGCAATATATTTCAAATTCAAAATAATTACTTTCGAGGAAAAACTTGAGCCTAAAAAGCTGCGGACCAGGCAATACGTTCTTACAGTTAAAGACACGTTGCCAATGCATGGCGGCTGGGGAGATGAGAACAGTGTTTCATAACTTTGAAACGATTGAGGAACTTAAACGAAGCGTATATATGTGGCTGCTCCCAATCATTACGGTTGCGCTGGTCATCAATAGCTTTTTAAATGATAACAGCCTGTTCGATACAGTCGTTAATACAACGCTGATTATCTGGTTTTCCATCAGCTGGGTTATAGCCTATACCAATCGTGGAATTCGCATAGCGGAATATGTCACTCTCTTTTTGGTGAGTATGTATCATGTCTCCACGATGTTTGATGTCGTTTCCAATGATCTCGCCGAACGAGGCGGCTCATTAGGAGACTTCATTGTCTGGATGCCTCTCATCATCATGTTTTTCTTTTTGGCGCTCGGTATAAAAAAAGGCCTGTACTATTCGATTTTTATTTTCATGGTCACAATGACAATCGGAATGATTTACAGCGGGCAGATGACCTCTGAATCAATCGATTCACTCACGCAGTTCCATGCGGCGAATATCGTTTATATCTTGGTGCTGTATTACGCGCAAAATATGTTCCGCGCTTTTACAGAAAGAGATTTGCTTAAAAAGTACGCCTATCTCGATTCCCTGACCCGCATAGCCAACCGGCACCAGATTGATATCTGGCTCGAAGAAAGGCTCGAGTCTGCGGGAAAAGAAGGCAAACCGTTTTCCATCATCTTTTTCGATATCGACCATTTTAAAAAGGTCAACGATGTATTCGGCCATAAAATTGGCGACTGTGTGCTGAAGGAGCTATCTGCCATCGTCTCTGGAAATCTTGGGGGTGGTGACCTGTTCGGCCGCTGGGGCGGAGAGGAGTTCATCCTGATCACCAACAGTGCCAGTGGACAAGCCTATGAAAAAGCAGAGCATTTCCGCAAAATGGTCGAGAACCACTGTTTTAAAGGAGCCGGCAGTTTGACGGCGAGCTTCGGGGTTACAGAGTTCCAGCCTGGTGACAATATCGATTTGTTGCTGAACCGTGCCGACGAAGCATTGTATAGGTCGAAAAACTCTGGAAGAAATAAAGTGAGCGTGAATGAACCATCCTGATTGATAGGGGTGGTTTTTAAATTCCATTAAATATATGATTAAACTATATATAGAATGTGGTAAGATAACAATGGTTAGGAATCTTGCATAGTATTAGTATATGAAATCGCTTTCAATAGATTGGTAAAGGGGCAGTGCACCATGAAATATCGTTCTGCATTTGATATTATAGGTCCGGTGATGATCGGGCCATCGAGTTCGCATACAGCCGGCGCTGCAAGGATTGGCCGCGTGGCGCGCACATTATTCGAGAAGCAGCCGACAAAGGCCGTCATCTCTCTGTATGGTTCTTTTGCTAAAACTTATAAAGGACATGGAACGGATCGGGCACTTGTTGCCGGGATCATGGACTTTGATACATTTGATGAACGGATTCCAGACGCTTTGAAAATCGCGGAGCAATCCGGTCTCGAAGTTGAATTCATCACTGAGGATGCCGTCACAGAGCATCCGAATACGGTAAAAATAAATCTTTACGATGGACAGGGCAAGGAGCTTGAAATCGTCGGGATTTCCATCGGTGGCGGAACGATTGAGATCACTGAAATCAATTCGTTCAAGCTGAAGCTGTCCGGTGGCAACCCGGCCATCCTCGTCGTCCATCATGACCGGTTCGGGCTGATTTCAGCCGTGACAACGGTTTTATCAAAGCATCAAATCAATATCGGCCATATGGAGGTTTCCCGCAAAGATAAGGGAGATACAGCAGTCATGGTCATCGAAATGGATCACAAAATCGAAAACGGAGTCTATGCAGAGTTAACAGCCCTTGATGGCGTTGACCAGGTTATCCGTCTCGTTGACTAAATATGAGTTACATCAGGAGGGCTAGCCATGTTTCGTAATGTTGCGGAGCTTGTTGAATTAGCTGAAAAAAATAACGTAAAGATCGCCGAAATCATGATTCGGCAGGAAATAGAAGTTTCAGGCCGCTCGCGTGAGGAGATCATTGCCCAGATGGACAATAATCTGCAGGTCATGGAACGCGCTGTAGAAAGAGGTTTGGCTGGCGTGAAATCCCAGACCGGCCTTACCGGCGGGGACGCAGTCCTGTTGCAAAAATACATCGACAGCGGAAAATCGCTAGCTGGCAATCTATTATTGGATGCCGTTAGCAAGGCGGTTGCAACCAATGAAGTGAACGCGGCAATGGGCATCATCTGCGCGACACCGACTGCTGGATCAGCAGGCGTCGTTCCGGGCACACTTTTTGCAGTAAAAGAAAAGTTGAACCCAACACGCATGGAGATGATCGAGTATCTGTTTACGACTGCGGCATTCGGTTTTGTCGTTGCCAACAATGCTTCAATTTCCGGAGCTGCGGGTGGCTGTCAGGCAGAAGTAGGCTCTGCTGCAAGTATGGCCGCGGCGGCAATCGTCGAAATGGCCGGCGGAACACCACAGCAGTCATCTGAAGCATTTGCAATCACGATGAAAAATATGCTTGGATTGGTTTGCGACCCGGTAGCCGGGCTAGTTGAAGTTCCGTGTGTAAAAAGAAACGCAATGGGTGCTTCCAACGCCATCACTGCGGCCGACATGGCACTAGCAGGCATCACAAGCCGAATCCCATGCGACGAAGTCATCGGCGCCATGTACGCCATCGGCCAGACAATGCCATCCGCACTAAGGGAAACAGCAGAAGGCGGACTTGCGGCGACACCAACAGGCAAGCGCTTAGAGGAAGAGATTTTTGGGAAGCCAAAGGAAAAACTAGTAGATTATTTGATTCAGAAATAATGTATGTGAATCCATCCTTAATTTGAGGGTGGATTTTTGTTTTTTTTTGGAAGAATGAGAGATTATCGGTGTTGAGCGAGAGAATATTGGTAAGTTTCGAGAGAATATTTCTGAAGTTCGAGAGATTATTGAACACTTTCGGGAAAATATTGCTGATAATTGAGAGATTAACTGATGTTCCTGATTAATGTATATAGAAGGGCGATTACAATTAAGGTGAAAATATTAATTGGTTTCTGAGAAATTAATAGCACAGCAATAGATTTCTCCCACGATTCGCAACAGAACTCGACAACATTATTGTTTTTGGCATTATATACTGAGTTAAAGAATACATAGAATCAGTCATGCAGACTTGAATAATGGAGGGAAAGGGTGCTTAAACGTAGTGTATTCCTCGCAGTGACGATTGGGCTGACTGGAATGAGTGCAGCCTACGCTGAAACATCAGAGAGTCTGACCGAAATTCGGCAGAAACGTATCGACCTAAAGCAGAATTTCAATGAAAAAGAAAAACAAATTCAAACGTTGGAAAAGGCTGAGGAAAAGTATCTAACTGAACTGAAGTCGCTCGATGATGAGATGTCAGAGCTGAATCAGAAAATCAAGGATCTTCTAATCGTCCTTGATTCATCGGAACAATCTGCAACGGACATGGAAAATGAAATTCGCAATCTCAACTCCAACATCCAACATCGGGAGCAATTAATCAAAAAAAGGCTGCGTTTGATGCAGAATAATGATGGATTGGGAATGTATGTGGATTTGATTTTTGATTCGAAAAACATGTCCCAGCTGTTTGATGCGGCAATCGCGGTAAGCACAATTATTAAGGCTGATAAGAATTTGCTGGCAAAGCATAAAGCTGACTTGGAGACACTAAAGGAACGGGAAAATGCACTCCAAGACAAAGTGATTTTGCTCGAAAAGGATCAACAGGAACTACTGTCACTGAAAGCTGACTTGGAGAAGAAGTCGGAGGAGAAGCAGCGCTTGCTTGAAACTGTTCATGCCTCCAAGGAGGAAAGTGAATCACAGCTGATGGACATGTACGAGGTCTATGTCAACCTCGCCTCCCAGGAGATTGCGATTTTAAAAGAAAACCAGAGAGTGGAGGATCATCCCTCTGAATCTGAGGATCTTTTTATCATGCCTACAAAGGGAGAACAGACCTCTGGTTACGGTCCAAGATGGGGCAGGCTGCACGCAGGAATCGATATTGCCGATGAATCAGTCGAAACAGAAGTCGTCGCGGCTGCATCCGGAACCGTCATCCGCTCCTATTATTCCGTAACCTACGGTAACTGTGTTCTGATCACCCACAAAATCAACGATAGGACCTTCACTACCCTTTACGCCCACCTGGAAAAAAGCACAGTCACAACAGGTCAATCTATTAAAAAAGGCGAATTGCTGGGCTATATGGGGAACACCGGCGACAGCAGGGGGAAGCATCTGCACTTCGAAATTCATGAAGGCCAGTGGAACTATGAGAAATCAAACAGCATCGATCCACTTCAATATGTAAAAAAATAAGCCAGGTTTCCAGTGGAAATCTGGCTTGCTCTTTACGTTAACGTCAATGGTATAATTAATTTACTGACTATTCTGTTAAAAAAGAGGTTTTGCTGATGTACACGATTTCTGACTTGGCGATGCAGTTCGGTGTGACAACCCGTACCATCCGCTATTACGAAGAAATCGGTTTGCTGCTGCCATCACGGACTGAAGGTGGACGGCGGATTTACACTGCTAGTGATGTAACACGCTTGAAACTCGTATTCCGTGGGAAGCGATTCGGCTTTTCGCTTGATGAAATCAAGGAAATGGTGCTTCTGTTCGACGTGGATCGGACTGGTGAAAAACAGCTGAAGGTGACGATACAGTACGGAGAAGAAAAGCTCGCAGAAGTGAATGAACGGATTTGTGAACTAGTTGAGATCAGGGAAGAAATTGAAAGGCTGTTATCTGAATTCAAAGGGAGGCTAAAGGAATGAATTTTTACAGTGAAGAACCACAGTTTCGAGCTTTGTTGAATGAGTTATTGGATGAAGAGTTCTTTGAATACGCCGATCGAGAGCTGCTGGCGTTCGGTGAAAGGTGCGCCAACGAAATTGACGAGCGCGCCAGATTCACCGACCGCGAAGGCCAGCCTAAGCTAATAAAGTTTGATGCCTATGGCGACGATATTTCCGAAGTATGGGTGAACGATGGTTACCGGAAAACGGTCGAGGATTCTTATAACACCGGGATTGTCGGTTATGTTCATAAGGATATTCCCGAACTCGGACGACGCGGGAATTATATCTATTCCTATGCTCAGGGCTATCTATTGTCCCAAACCGAAGCCGGCTTTTACTGTCCAGTTACATTGACGATGGCCACCGCGTATTTATTAGACCAGTACGCATCACCAGAGGTAAAAGAGAAATTTCTTCCCCATGTTTTATCAACAGGAGAAACAACTTTATACGAAGGCGCCACCTTCTTGACCGAGCGTCAGGGCGGATCCGATGTCGGCGCAAACGTAGTGAAGGCAGTCCAAACAGCGGACGGCTACAAAATCTACGGAGAAAAATACTTCGCCTCCAACGCAGGAATGTGCGGAGTCGCCATGGTTTTAGCGAGGAAAGAAGGAGCCCCATCCGGCACAAAAGGCCTGACACTGTTCGCCGTCCCATGGCGCAAAGAAGACGGAAAACTCAACGGCATCAAAATTCGCAGACTCAAAGATAAACTCGGAGTACGCGCAGTGCCATCCGCCGAAGTAGAGTTCGAAGGAGCAGAAGCTTTTGTAGTAGGGGACCCAACAAAAGGCTTCTATTACATGATGGAAGCACTGAACCTCTCCCGCGTCTGCAACACCGTCGCCTCACTCGGCATCATGCGCCGAGCCTACCGCGAAGCAAGGGAATACGCACTGAAGAGGGACGCCTTCGGCAAGAAACTCGCCGATTTTCCAATGATCAAAGACTCTCTGGTAAAAATGGCCGTAAAACTCGAAGTTGAAACCCGAACCGTGTTTAAGTATCTTCCACTGTTCGAAAAAGTCATGAGGAATGAACCAGGAGTAAGCGAAAAAGATATCGTATTGAATCGACTCTACATTGCCCTACTCAAAAAAGAAACTGCAGAACAAGCTGTCCACTTTGCACACGAAGCAATCGAAATGCACGGCGGAAACGGATATATCGAAGACTTTGTTACGCCGCGTTTGTTGAGAGATGCACAGGTGTTGACCGTTTGGGAGGGGACTGCGAATATTCTTGGGCTTGAAGTGTTGAGGTTAATGGAGAAGTTCGGAGCTGGGGAACTGTTTTTGGAGGAGATGAAAGAGCGTGTTGCTGGGATGGAAGGTCAGTATGTAGACCAAGTTCATGGCGGGATTGAGCAGCTGGAGAAATTGCTTGTGTCACTAAAAACGGCTTCCCATGACCATAAAACATATCACTCCAAAACGGTGGCTGAATTGATGGTGAAGATTTTTGAGAGTGTGAATGCGCTGGAGTATGCTTCAGGTAGGGATGAACGAGCTCAGAAGTTGATGGAAGTTTATATAGAAGAAACTTGGAAATCTGGACATGAGTTTATTGATCAATTAAAGCCAGTGAATTATTTTTATGAGATCGTCAGTGAAATCTTATCACAAGAAAAATCTCTGGTAAAATAGCCAGATAAAAACGTCTCCTTATGTAGGAGGCGTTTTTTATATGCTTATCGTTCTATATAAATGACAAAGTGTTCTGTTTAAATTACAAAAAATTAAGAAAAATGGAGATAAATAGAGATAACGAACAATATTCGTGCGTTATTAAGAAAAAACAGCCGAATTTGACGTTTTTCAAAACTAGTATGTTGGCATATACTCACAATATAAAGTTCGTTAAAAAGAACGAAAATGTTCTCTGAGGAAGTTGATAAAAGTGAGAAAAACAATCACCAACTTCGTTCTCGATTTTATACATAAGATAGCCAGTGCCACACAAAAGGTTGGTTGGGAGGGAAGGAAAATTCGATACAGCAGGCTGAGAAAGTTTAAGAAAAAAGGCAAAGGGCTCCTGATTGCAGCAAAGATTGTGGCCCTGTGGTACTTATTGATTCTTTCTGGTTCTTATCTTACGGCAGATACCGGGGCTTATTTTAACGATGTCGAAACAATAAGCGAAACAATAGCTGCAGCGGATAACTATTGTGCAGATAAAGAATGGGCAAAAGAACATAAAGAGTACTGCAAAGATAATTCAGGTATAGGAAATGGTTGTGAACCTGGAGATGAATGTGATTCTGAAAAGGGAGAGGATGAAGATAACCCTGGTCACAATCGTGAATCTTGTGGTGATCATACCAGTGCCCCATGTTCAGAAGGCAGCAGGATATCCAATATAAAAGCTACCAAGACTAGCAATACCATCACCTTAACTTGGACCAATCCTGATGATAATAAATTTAAATCGATAAAGATTTATAGAAATGATGAGTCTGCTCCAATCGCTGAAAACATCATGAATGGTCAGTTTGAAGATACAGGATTAAAGCCGGATACAAAATATATCTATCACATAGTAGAAGTAAATAATCAGGGCGAAAATCTTGGAACAGCAATTTTTGAAGCTTCAACCAATCCTGAACAGAATAGTGAGCAACCACAACCTGAAACCAGCCCAACAGAACCTGAACAAGATACACAGTCTCCTGGAGAAGTAATAAATCCAAGTGGTTCTGAAACAGGGAATAGCGGCAAAGTCGAACTATCCTGGAATCCTCCATCAGACTCGGATTATAGCCATGTAAGAATATACAGAGACGATCAATTAATTGCAGACAATGTGAATACGAACAATTACTCAGATCAGGTTTCAGAAAAAAATCACAGTTATAAAATAACAACCGTTGACACTTCCGGAAATGAATCTCCAGGAGTACCTATTGAAGTTACTTGGCATAAATAACAGTCTAAGATGAAAGGTTGATACCTATGAATGCTAAAAAAGTCCTCAATATACTTAGTAGTCTTGTTACAACAATATTGTTCCTGCTGCTCATCTTCATGGTTTTTGTGGTTATATCATCCAAAGCATCAGGAGGGGAGCCGCAGTTTCTAGGATACCAGTTGAAAACAGTATTATCAGGATCAATGGAACCAACCTTTAAAACAGGTTCAATTATCGCAGTTAAACCAGTTGAGGATTCAACTGCCTTAAAGAAGGGTGATGTTATCACCTACATGCAGCAAGATGGAAATCTTGTCACTCACAGAATCACAGATGTAATCAAACAAAAAGATCAAACCATGTATCAAACAAAAGGAGATAACAACAAAGACTTCGATTCCCAACCCGTATTATCACAAAATGTTGTAGCTAAATATACTGATGTCACAGTACCTTACCTTGGATATTTCATAGATTTTGCAAAGTCAAGTAAGGGTATGGCAATCATGCTGATTCTTCCAGGTATCCTGCTGTTAGGTTACTCAGGAATCACAATCTGGTCAGCTTTAAAAGAGATTGATCCAAAAACGCCGGGCAATGAAGAAAAGACAGCTTAATTTGGTTGCAGTCCCTTATGGGATTCAATATATAAAATTACATACCTCTTAAACGAGGCAAACAATGAGGAGGAAATACTAATGTCAGTAAAAAAGAAATTAGGATTAGGCGTAGCATCAGCAGCACTAGGATTATCACTAGTAGGTGGAGGAACTTGGGCAGCATTCAACGATACTGCAACGATTAATAACCACTTTGCTGCAGGAACACTCGACCTTGAGGTAGGTAGAAATCATCCTTATCACGTTCTGAATTTTGATCTTGCAAACATGAAACCTGGAGATAGTGTAAGAAGAATCTTTAAACTAAGTAATGCGGGGTCCATCGCAATAAAGGAAGTGTTATTGGATACGACTGCTGCTAACTTTGTTAATGGTACTGACGCTGTTAATGGCGGTGAAAACACGGATGAAGAATATCTCTCACAATTTGAAATCGACTTCTTCAATACAGATAGCGAGTCTCCTGCCCCTACCTACGAACCAAGGAATAGTGTTATAAAAACAGGTGAAAAAATTACATTAGCTGATTTAGTAAACGGTGACTTCTACGATAAAATTAAAGACGAATTCAAAGCAAGTGACGGGACTAAACGCTTGAACTTAGCTCCATTAACTGTA
The DNA here is from genome assembly GCF_053543455.1 of Mesobacillus sp. LC4. NCBI lineage: Bacteria > Bacillati > Bacillota > Bacilli > Caryophanales > Bacillaceae > Mesobacillus > Mesobacillus sp. LC4. The sequence continues at coordinate 291,689 of NZ_JBGCUB010000003.1, read as the reverse complement.
GCTCCAGGTGAAGAAGACTACAGAGGTATTCCAGTTACACCAGAAGACAATGACGCAGTGGGAATTAAAATTACATTTAAAAATAATACCACCGATAAAAATGCTGATGGGACTTACGTACAGAATAAATATCAAGGAGACAAAATTGATTTCTTCTTCAACTTGGAAGCTACGCAATGGGAAGGAATGTTTATGGATGTTCACCGTAAAAACGGAACAGTAAACAATGGTGTTCAAGGTTCATCTGATGCAGGAAGCTTACCAGATCCTGTAACAATTGAAGGTGGAAAATATAAAGATACTGAAACAGAAGACTAATATAAATAGTAGAAGAGGTGGGTTATCCCACCTTTTCTACATAATTGGGTGCGGAATTTGAATAAGTACTAAGAACTAGCCGCAAGGTAAAAACACGAGTTAGACATAAAATTAAAAGGACCGTAAGTACGGTGATGTAAGAGGTATGGAGGTTAGTCACCTTCCCTATCTCAATTTAAAAATATTAGAGGTATGCGATGAAAAAAAGTAAATGGCTATTAATAGTTTTAAAGGTAGTTGTTCTAACATTACTACTTTTCAATCATTCTTTAAAACAGGCATCCGCCTCCGAAAAAGAAATCGACATAAACACCATCCCAAATGGCTATTTATTTAATGTCTCAAACATCAAACCCGGCGACTGGATGTCACGTGATCTAGTCATCAAAAATGATGGGAAGCAAAACTTTAAATACACTGCCCAGGTTGGTGAAACGAAGTCATATAAAGGTCTTTTTGAAGAGTTGCTGTTATTGGTTAAAAAAGATTCTGTCGTTCTCTTCGATGGCAAACTAAAAGATTTCAAAGGTCTTAATCCACGTGTGCTCTCAAAAGGGTCACAGGAGACATTGTTTTTTCAGGTTACTATGCCATATGAGCTGGGAAATGAGTTCCAGGGTTCTGCGGCGGAGGCTGAGATCATCTTTTATGCAGAAGGAATTACCAATACTCCTCCAAGCTGTGAGGAAGATCCTTCCCAGGTAGGTTGCGAGGAACCTTCAGGAGAAACTCCAGAGGATCCAAAAACCCCAGATGTTACTGATGTTGTTGTAATACCTAAGGACGTAAACAGACTTCCTAATACTGCTACTAATAATTACAATTTACTTCTTGTTGGAGGAGTTTTATTGGGTGGTGGAAGTGTCCTGCTTTTACTCAATAGAAGAAGAAACCGCCGTGATAACTGATTAAGGCCTGGAGTTAATAACTTCAAGGCCTTAATAGTTTATCAAGGAGAAATAATCAAATGAATGTTAACAGTGCCATTTGTTTGGGAAAACTATGGATAGTTCTAATTAGTTCTGAGGTGATTCCGTTGACATTACTCTTCTATTACCTAATAACCCTTAATCTATTTGACGCAGCGTTAACTTGGATCGGTCTAGAGAATTCTTTGATTTCTGAATTGAATCCGTTTATGCTTACAGTCTATGAAGCACATCCATTCTTGTTCATCCTCATAAAAGTCACTCTTTCCATCTTCCTTTTATTGTTTGTTCTTTTTAAAGTAGTTCCTCAGTCTTCATTGATCAAGGGCATCACAATTTTTGCATCCGCTGCGTATACTGCAGTTGTCTTCATGCATGTCTTCTGGCTTGTCCTCGTTTTTTAATAGCTAAAAACTTGAAATGTTCCTCAAATTTCTATTTATTCTATATTCAATATCACTCTGACAGGAGTATAATTTTTCTTATCATATATAAGAAAGAAGGCGTACACAGATGTTTCAAACCCTGAAGCGTGAACTATTGGCCGGGATTACGGTTTCGGTTGTTGCGCTGCCGCTTGCGTTGGCTTTTGGGATGCAGGCGACGGGTAATTCGGATGGGGCGATCATTGGTTTGTATGGTGCCATCATCACTGGTTTTTTTGCGGCTTTGTTTGGCGGTACGAAGGGGCAGGTGACGGGTCCGACTGGGCCGATCACGATTATCTTTACTGGGATTGTGGCGACTCAGGGATTGGAGTATGCGTTTATTGCCGCGTTTATGGGTGGACTTTTTCAGATTGTCTTCGGGATCTTGAAGGCGGGGAATTATTTGAAATTCATTCCCTTGCCGGTGGTCAGCGGTTTTATGAACGGAATTGCCATCATCATTATCATGGGGCAGCTGCAGTATGTGACGGGCAGCTTTTTGGTCGTGCTGTTGACGATTATCTTTATGCTGGTAGCGATGAAATGGATCAAGATCATACCTCCAAGCTTGATGGCTCTGATTTTAGGAACAGTGGCGGTAATCCTTCTGGAAAAAGTGTTTCCTGCCGTTCATTTTACAATGCCATTTATAAACGACTTCATTTTCTTTGACACTGCAGAAAGAATTGGCGAGATTCCAAAAGGCTTGCCACAACTTCACCTGCCAATTGCTGACTTGGGTGTCATCATCCAATTGATTCCGGCAGCGTTAAGTATCGCCGTTCTTGGGTCGATTGACTCGTTGCTAACTTCAGTTGTCATGGATAATATGACGGGTACAAAGCACAAGAGCAATAAAGAGTTAATTGGCCAGGGTATTGGTAACACCATAGCTGGACTATTCGGTGCAATGCCCGGTGCTGGTGCGACTGTCCGTTCAGTGGTCAATTTGCGTAGCGGTGGCCAGACTGCTCTGTCAGCAATGGTCCACAGTGTTGCCTTGCTGCTGTTCATGCTCGTGTTCGGCCCGCTAGCTGAGGAGATTCCTCTGGCCGTGCTTGCCGGGATTTTAATCATGACGGGGATCACAATGTTCGATTACGACAGCTTGAAAATTTTGAAGGATGAGCCAAAAACGGATGCAGCCGTCATGCTAGTGACGATGATATTAACGGTGGTCATTGATTTAATGGTTGCGGTCGGAGTAGGCATTGTGATGAGCGCGCTGATTTTCATGAAGCGTATGAGTGAGGAAGGCTTTAAAATCAATGGTAAAACGGAAAACGACTTGAAGGTATACAGCCTGGAAGGGCCGCTGTATTTTGGTGCGACTGAATTGATCACCAAGACGATTAGTTCGGATAGCAGTCCGGAAATCGTCATAGATTTAGAAAAAGTTACTGTTGTAGACGCTTCAGGTGCGTTGCTGTTGCTCCAGTTAAGAGATCAATTGAGCGGGCGAGGGCAAACCCTTTATCTTGTCGGCAATGATTTGGATCTTGGAGGCTTCCTAAGGAAGATGAATATATTTCAGAAGTTTGGCCCTGCTGGTCATTATGACACTCTGGAGGAGCTTCTAAAGCAAAAAAGCAACAAGGATATTGATGAAGAACTAGTAGCCACTTAAGTAATAAATTCAGTCAGCTTCAAATTTTAATAAATATCCATTAAACTTCTGCATCCCTTAATGCAGAAGTTTTTTTGTTCTTATAATTGCACGATAAATTCTTATTAAAGAACAATATATTATGATTTAGGAAGCAATAGAAAGGAAATATGAGGAAAGTAAGTAAAAATCCATAAAAATCGTCTTTTATCCACATTGTGTTCTTTATAATATTTATGTATGTTCTTTTTATAGAACAATACGAATTAGAGGAGTGCAACCATATGTGGATTTATCAGTTTTGGCTGAATAACAGGATGAAAGTAATCGCCTTAGTTCTTTTTATTAGCTCTGCACTAACTGTATCTGTAAAGGCTGAATCTGATGGTGACCCTCGCGAAGATAGTAAAACGGTAATTATCTATTCAACTGAAACTGGACAGATCAGTGAAAATCAAAGGCTTTTGGATATGCTGGTTAGTCATTTTTCAAAAGAGCTGATAATGAAAAATGCTAAGGACTTAAGGGAAACCGACTTAAGTGGAGTATCAACATTAATTTATTATGGAGAAACAGCAGATGTGCTCCCGGATTCCTTAGCAGAATCGATTGACAGATTTCCTGGGACTGTCATGGCAATTGGCCATAATAAAGAGCAGCTTGGCAAGAGATTTGGATTCTTTAAGCAGGATCAACAAGCGGCTATTAATCAATTAGTTCTTGTCGAAGGTAATAAAGTCAGAGAAATGGAAGATATGCGGGTAATCACAGCCATCACTCCTGATGACAGCACAGAGGTGTTGGTAAAAGGAATGGGAAGGGGGAAAACCTACCCATTATTCATTCGAAATGAAAAAAATTATTATTTTTCCTCTGATCGCATTGATTCATTATTTTCCGTTTATCTTGGCGAAGTTCTTCATGATGTTTTCGAGGCTGATCATGAAACAGAAAATCCAGCATATTTAAGATTAGAAGATATCCATCCATTAACTGATCCATATGTGTTAAAAGAAATAGGTGTCATCCTTAAAAAGAAGAACATTCCATACATTGTGTCCGTAATACCGGTTTATCGTAATCCAGAGACTGGTGAGGAGTCGAGATTCAGTGATTTTCCAGAAGTATTGGACGCCTTGAAGTTTATGCAGAAAAATGGCGGAAGCATCATCGTGCATGGTTATACTCACCAATATAAAGATGATGAAACGGGGGAAGGCTTTGAGTTTTGGGATGTTGATGCCAATATGCCTGTCACAGTACCGGCAGGACAGACACCTATCGTAAAAAGCAGAACAGATTTTGACAGTGAAAAGGATTATTTAGAGCACCTTGGAAAGCAAAAAGCGTTTGAAACAGAATATATTAAATCCAAGGTTAACAACGCCATTCAGGAAATGGTGGGGTTAGGATTATATCCATTAGCATTTGAGGCTCCTCATTATACGATGTCACAAAGTGGATATGAAATTTTAGCCGACCACTTCTCAACTTATGTAGGCCAACTTCAGCTCGGTGACAGGGACTGGAGGATCATGGCTGCATCACCATATGTATCCTATCCAAGCTTTTTACATGGTATGAAATTGCTGCCTGAAACTATAGGATATGTGGAACCTGATAATCCTCATGCAATAGATGAAATGATGGAGGCGGCAAAAGATCAGCTGATTGTAAGGGATGGTTATGTTGCTGGGTTTTATCATCCATATTTAGGAGTAGAACGTTTCAAAGATTTAATGGACCAACTAGAAAAAATTCCAAACCTTTCTTGGATTGATTTAGCACAAATGAACAATTATGTAGGAGTCGACAATATTTCCCTCACAGCAGGTGTGGATAATGAAGTAGAGTTATCAATCGATTATTTTGGCCTTTTGAAAGGTTCGCCAAATTACTATAAGCCACATGTGAAATCAGCCATCAATACTACTTTATGGGGGATTGTCACGGCTGCAGGCCTGATGGTTATAATGTTCACCTATTATGCCATCAGGCTGAATATCAGGAGAGCCAGAAATGAAGGAGGGGAATATGATGAGTAATTTATTATTTTATTTTTCGCTTTTTCTAATCTGGTTCATGTTGATTTACCATATGTTTTTGATGAAAGGGGGACACTCCCACTTTTTAAGATACAGGAAAACAGCAAAAGAATGGGAAGGGAATCTTTATATTCTACCTAAAGTCAGTGTATTGATACCAGCGCATAATGAAGAAGTTGTGATAGAAAACACAATTAAAGCAATGTTGAAGCTTAATTATCCGAAAGAAAAACTAGAAGTAATCGTTATTAATGATAATTCATCAGATAGAACGGGTGAAATCGCTGATTCATACGCAAGAGAGAATTCATTTTTAAAGGTTGTTCATACGAAGCCTCCATATGCTGGGAAAGGGAAGTCTGGTGCGTTAAATCAAGGTCTGAAAAACTCTACAGGAAAAGTGATTGTCGTCTATGATGCGGATAACACGCCTGAACCAAATTCAGTCCATTACCTTGTAATGGGATTGCAAAATGATCCTAAAGCAGGTGCCACAGTAGGTAAATTTCGTGTCGTCAATGCAACCAAAAATATTCTGACAAGATTCATAAATATTGAAACGATCACTTTTCAATGGCTGGCTCAGGGCGGCCGCTGGTTTTGGTTTAAACTTGCTACAATCCCAGGTACGAATTTTGCCATCAGGCGTTCCATTTTGGAGAAGCTTGGAGGCTGGGATGAAAAAGCATTGTCCGAGGATACAGAATTAAGTTTTCGTGTATATAACCTGGGGTACCATATTCGCTTTTTTCCTGCCGCGATTACATGGGAACAAGAACCTGAAACCTGGAGGGTGTGGTGGAAGCAAAGAACAAGATGGGCGCGTGGGAATCAATATGTTATATCAAAGTACCTGTTTGACTTATCAAAATTGAAGAACAGAAAAGTCCTTCTTGATTTAAGTTATTTTCTATTCACTTACTTATTGTTCTTATTCGGAGTGCTTGTTTCTGACATCATCTTTGTTTTAAACTTGTTCACCGATATCCAGCTCTCTGCAGGCGCTGCATCTACCGCCCTGTTCGTACTCGCTTTTCTTCTCTATCTCTCGGAAGTTTCTCTTGCACTAAGCATTGAAAAAGGCCAGCTGACGGTCAAGAACTTCCTGGTCATTATCCTTATGTACTTTACTTACTCGCAAATTTGGCTTCTCCTGGTCATATGCTCTCTGTTTCTTGAAAGCAAACGCATGCTATTCAAGCAAGAAGTTAAATGGTATAAGACACAGCGGTATAAACAATCTGCTTAATTGAGAAGAAGTGAATATGATGCGATGGGGAACTAAATTTCCTAAAATAGGTAAAAAAATGATACTGTCAGTTATCATCTTATTTTTGGTTTGGAGTTTATATATGTTAAACGTTAGTAAGACGAATCCTACAGAGGACTTCGTCAAAAGATGGTTGACCAATCATAATGGCACTCTGTCAACCTATGCAAATGAGTCTGCAGTCCAGGATGCTGACCTTGTAAGCGGTAGAGAAGCACTATCCGAAAGTCTGGGAATCATGATGCAGTATGCAATTGAACGAGAGGATTTTATCTTATTTAAAAAACAGTATTCTATCCTTACCCGGTATTTCATGAATGATGAAGGTTTTATTCACTGGAAAACAATGAAAAATGGTACGCCAAACATTACCACAAATGCGACAGTTGATGACCTAAGAATCATTAATTGTTTAATCGATGCATACGAGCTGTGGGGCAATCAAGAGTATGTAAATGCAGGGAAAAAAATTTACTTGCAAATGGAATTAAATACTAAGGTGAAGAATCTGTTGGCAGATTATTATGATTATCAAACGAATTCCAAAAGTGACACAGTTACGATAGCTTATATTGACACGGAAGCATTAGCAAAGATAGATGAATACGGATTTTCAGACGAGAAAGTTTATCAGGAAATGATGCGTGTGCTGTCATATACGCCCTCTAGGAGCGGTTTCTTCGCAAAATCCTATAATGTAGAGCAGGAGTCTTATTTTTTTGATGATGAAGTCAATATGATTGATCAGCTGCTGATTGCCATTAATCGTTCTAAAATTGGTCAGCAAAATGAAGAATTCCTGGGATTGTTAAAAAAGAAATTCATAAGAGATGGCAAGATTTTTGGACGTTATTTCCGAGGCAGCTCTGAACCGGCCGTTACTTATGAGTCACCCGCGCTTTATGCACTGGCAATATTGCTTTCACTTGAAAATGGAGATCATGATTTTGCATTGTCCCTATATAAGAGGATGATAAAGTTTAAAGAAGAAAATCCTCTAAGCAGACATTACGGTGGTTATTCAGTGAATAAAGACGATGACACTCATATATTTGATAATTTGCTTCCGATGCTTGCTGAAAGTGTTTTGAGAAATCAAGGTTTTGTTAAATAAGTACTGTAAAATAAATCCTTTACAATTTTTTCTTATGCAGGTACAATATGAAAGTATTCAACTAACCTAAGGAGGCAGTCGAAATGATTAACACAACTAATGGAACAGCAACAACAATTTCATATGGTATACCTTCGGCCTGCCTGTATTGTGTGTAGTAGCGTTTATTTTTGTCTTGTTAAAATAACTGCGTAACCACGGACTGGGATGTCTGTGGTTTTTTTGTGCCTGGAAAGCGAATGTATGTTCTCTGGGTTTGAAGTGCTGTTTAATGCAAGCGTTTGTCAGGATTGAACAGGGAGTGTGCACTTTTCTTAATGAAAGGATGATTTAGATGATTACAGTTGAGAATTTGAAGAAGGAATATAAATTGGTGAAGCGTGATCCTGGTCTTAAGGGAGCAATCAAGTCGCTTTTTAACCGGAAGTATGAGACGAAGCATGCGGTGCAGGGGATTAATTTTACGATTGAGCAGGGGGAGACGGTTGGCTATATCGGTGCGAATGGTGCGGGGAAGTCGACGACGATCAAGATGCTGACGGGAATCCTGACACCGACGTCGGGTATGGTGACGGTGAATGGGCTGGTGCCATATGAAAACCGCCAGAAGAATGCGGTCAATATCGGGGCGGTCTTCGGGCAACGGACGCAGCTGTTCTGGGATATCCCGGTTCGTGAGTCTTATAATCTGTTAAAACATATTTACGAGATTCCGGAGCAGGAGTATCAGGAGACAGTCGAGATGTTCACTGAAGTACTGAACCTGGAGCCATTACTTGGCATTCCAGTCAGACAGCTTTCGCTTGGGCAAAAAATGCGCTGTGAACTGGCTGCAGCCTTCCTTCACAGACCTAAGGTTGTCTATTTGGATGAGCCGACAATCGGTCTTGATATTGCGGTGAAAGTAAAGATTCGTAAGTTTATCAAAGAAATGAATCAGCGCTGGGGCACAACAGTGCTGCTGACTACACATGACATGCAGGACATAGAGGAAATCTGCGACCGGATTATCATCATTGATGGTGGTACGATTTTATACGATGGTGGACTTGAGCAGATTAAAAAGCAATTCGGCCAACAAAGGGTAATCCATTTTGAACTGGCAGATAAAGAGAAGTTCACACTTCCTGCTTCACTTACTGATCACGTAGAAGTTTTACCGAATGAAGAAGAAACGAAGGTCAGCCTATCGTTTGACCATGAGACGGTTAAAAGCTCGTTCGTGATTTCGGAAATGATGAGCATGTATGAAATTGGCGATTTGAATATTGCGGACCCTAAGATCGAGACGATCGTCGAGGAGCTGTACAACAAGCAGGAACAGGGGGGAGAGCATGAAAAAGTATTGGCAAATAGCTAAAGGACGGATGCAGGAAAACACGGCCTATTCGGCCTGGTACTGGGCTGGAACCGTTTCGGCGGTGATGAGGCTGTTGATTATTTACTTCTTCTGGCAGGCTGTTTACGCGAACCAGACGACGATTGAAAACATCAATCTGGAAACAATGATTACGTATATCGTGATTGCGATGCTGCTTCAAGGTTTTGTCGGCGGTGTCGGGAATGAGCTTGCGGAAAATATCAAGGAGGGCCAGGTAGCGATTGAGCTGATGCGTCCTTACGATATGATTTTTAAAATGTTCGCAGTGGATATTGGAGAGAAAATCATGTACCTGATCCAGGGTACACTTCCAATGGTACTGATTGCTTACTTTTTTATGGATTTAAGCTTTCCAAAATCGCCCGAAACCATCTTGCTATTTATAGTGAGTGCGCTTGTTGGCATCTGGATTGGGACATTCTTCGATTTCCTTGTCGGTGTTCTTGCATTCTGGACCGTCAATGTATGGGGTGTACGAGTGCTGAAGGAATCATTGATCACCTTTTTCTCAGGGGCATTGGTACCAATCACACTTTTTCCGGATTGGCTTAGAACGATAACCGAATTCCTACCGTTCCAGGCGATGGTGTATCTGCCGGTTTCCATCTATTCCGGTCTGATTACCGGAACTGACGCTTATATGGCACTTGGAATCCAGTTATTCTGGCTCATTTCATTATATGTTTTGGTAAGGGTCATCTGGTCGCAGGCGATTAAACAGATTACGATTTTTGGAGGATAGGAGGCGATTTTATGCGTCGTTATACGAGATTATATTGGGAGTTTGCGAAGAGCCATATGAAGGTGATGATGGAGTACCGGATCGACTTTTTGATCGGTGTCGCCTCAGTTATGCTTGAGCAGTTTGCTTCAATCTTTTTTGTAAAAGTGGTGTTCGACCACATTGAGCAGATCAATGGCTGGTCGTTTTACGAGATATTGTTCATCTACGGCATCGCAGCAACGGGCCGTTCGATCCACCAGATTTTCTTTGATAATCTATGGACGCTTGGCTGGCAATATATCCGGCCAGGGAAGCTGGATCGCCTGCTGATCAGGCCGGTCAATCCGTTATTCCATGTCGTTGCGGACAGATTGCATCAGGACGGATTTGGCCAGCTGATCATTGGTTTAATCATCCTGGGAACAGCGATTCCACAGCTTGACCTAGTTTGGGGAGCAGCGGAAATCGTGATGCTGGTTGTCATGATTATCTCATCAGGATTGATTTTTGTGGCGATTAACTTATTTTTTGCGACGTTCAGCTTCTGGATGATCGACAGCCTGCCGATTGTATGGGCAGTCTTCAACCTGAGTGACTTTGCGAGATACCCGCTGACCATCTATCACAAAGGAATCCGCATGTTTCTGACATGGATCATTCCATACGGTTTCACGGCATTCTATCCGGCAGCCTATTTTATCGACAAGTCCGGCTACAAGGAATTCGCGCTCTGGACCCCTGTTGCAGCGATTGTTTGCTGCGGGCTTGCCTACGCATTTTGGAACAGAGGCTTGAAGGCTTTCGCGAGTACGGGCAGTTAATCTAAAAGCAACCCGGCGAATATTTTGAATTATCGGATAATATATTCATTTTCGGATTGCCCAATAGGACTTCCGTCGGGTAAGATGGAAATAAATAGATTGATAGAGGTGGAGAAGATGTTGGAAACTAAGTCGGTCAGAGAAATATGGCAGGAAATCGAGAGGGTCATGACAGAAAGGCCTGAGCCGATTCAAGGCATGAATACGGTCTATCAATATGACATCACGGGAGATGACACCGGGACATTCCAGCTGTTGATCACAAATGGAACTGCCCGGGTAGTTGAAGGAACAGAAGCAACACCAGACTGCACCCTGACGCTGTCAGATAAAAACTTCAAGAAGATGATCATGGGCAAGTTAAACGGAACAGCCGCCTTCATGACAGGAAAGCTGAAAGTCCATGGCAGCATGGGACTCGCACTCAAACTCGAAGGAATCCTCAACGAATACAACCTAAGCGAAACAGTATAAAAAAATGGATCAGGCATCTAATCGCCTGGTCCATTTTTGATTCCATAAAAAATTCCTTTCCATCCATAAAAAAGATTTATTAAAAATTCGTTGCGTGATGAGACAAAATGTAACAAGAACTGACACATCCTGATATAATAAGGCTATCAAGTTTTCAGATTTAAGGAGATTCCGTATGGAACCATTCAAAAAAAATTCGGTCTTAGTATATGAAGAAGTAAAAGCGGTTAAGTTCTTTTTGTGGACTTTTTATATAATCCTTTTCCCATATGATATTATTTACTATTTTATAGTTCCTTATTTAAATAAAGAAGCAATGGGCTTACCTGATGGCGGACTAGGTTTTTTCTTTCATATTTTATTATTCTTACTTATTCCAGTAGGTATTTTACTAATAAGACGTGGAGAGCCCGAAAAAGTTAAGTATTTCTACTTTCTAGCTTTTGTACTGATAGATTCTATTAATAATTTCATGATTTATTGGGGAACAGACCATGAGTTTAAAAGCGGCCATGTTCTGGAAATCTACTTTATTTTGTTCTCGCCGATATTCGTTAACAAGCGATTCTTTTGGGCTATGACGTTAGGCTTTTTTATAAAATATTCGTTATTCGGGATCATCTTCCAAGCACCTAAAGTTTTATTCCCTATGGGGTTGATTATTTTTATTGCTATTATATCCTGGATTCTTCTTACACGTTTCCAATCATATATTAATGCCATCTCTACAATGTATAATGATTTGAGGCAGAAAGAAAAATTAGCAGTAATCGGGCAAATGGCAGCAGCGATTGCCCATGAAATAAAGAATCCGCTCTCAGCGCTGAAGGGCTTTACACAGTTGCAACAAGAGAAAGATAAAGGCGATGATCATTATTATCCTATAATGCTAAATGAGATAGATAGGATTAATGCAATCGTAAATGATCTATTAATCTTAGGAAAACCTAACACAGCTGTTAAGACGGAAAAAAGCCTTAAAGAAATAATCGAGTACGTCTTGTCTGTAATTGATCCACATGCTCAAAGAAAAGATGTAACAATAAACTTGGATATAAAAGGTTCAACTGTTCTTGTATGTGATGAAAATCAGTTAAAACAAGTTTTTATCAATTTAATCAAGAATGCAATGGAAGCTATGCCACATGGAGGTACCGTTGTAATCAAAACAAAACAAGCAGACAATCGAGTTGAAGTTTCGGTTAAAGATGATGGCTGTGGCATTGATCCAGATAAACTGGCTAAGCTTGGAGAACCATTTTATACGACCAAGAATAATGGTAATGGATTAGGGTTAATGGTAACTAAGAAAATCATTGAAGAACATAATGGCAGTTTAGCTATTGAAAGTGAGCCTGGCAAAGGAACAACTGTGACAATAATACTTCCGGCTACCCCAGATTGTGGCTAAATCATGAAAAGATATCCATTAAATAAACCAAAAGGACTATTTTATTAAATAGTCCTTTTGGTTTATAATGAAACAAATGTCGATATTTGACGATGGTTTTATAGGTCTTTATATTCATTTGTGATTGCGTTTATTATTACTATTAAACTATCTGATTTTTTGGCGATAAGAATGGAAAAGAAGGTTTTACGCTTTAAGTGAAATTGCGAGGTACATATATGCAGACAAATTTTAAGGATCCTTCGTTAAATCATGAAGAAAAAAGAGCTATAAAATGGTTTTTGACATTATTTTATGGACTATTTATTGCTTTTGATGTCTTCTATTTTTATATTTACCCAAAACAAATTTTGCAACAGGACATTGAATTTTTTGGGATTTATAGATATTACTATTATTTCTTGATTCTTCTGCTGCTTCCGGTTGTTGTATTTTTGGCCAAAAAAACTAAATTGCCAATGCTCAAGTATTTTTTTGTTATTTCTTATTTGGTTTTAACAGTCCTATATGATTCTTTTACGTATTATGGAAGTGGTTATGAGTATAAAAGTGGTAATGTAGTTGAAGTTTTTCTCATTCTGTTCGCTCCTATCTTTGTGAGTTCTTTATTTTACTGGACAGTGTCTTTAGGAATTATTTTAAAATATGCTTTTATCGGACTCTTCCTTAAAACTACGGGTGTATTGTTTCCAATAGCTCTTATTGTAGCCCTTTCTTTAATAGGATTCATTATTTTAAAAAGATTTCAGGGATATATAAGTGCAATCAGAACTTCTTATGACAATCAGTTATCCGGCATTGTTAAAGGGGTCATTGCAACACTGGAGCTTAAAGACCCATATACTAGAGGGCATAGTGAAAGAGTGGCTTATTATGCACACTCATTAGCAACAGCGACTGGGGCATTTTCACAAGAGGAACTTCGCTCTTTTTCACATGCGTGTTTATTGCATGATATCGGAAAAGTGAATATACCTGATTCAATACTAATTAAACCTGGGAAACTATCCAAAGAAGAATATGAAGTCATTAAAACGCACCCTGAAGTAGGTGCAGGAGCAATTGCAAAAGTAAATGGCCTTGGTGATAGCATAGAAATTATCAGATCTCATCATGAAAGATGGGATGGAAAGGGCTATCCCGATCAGCTTAAGGGTGAGCAGATTTCATTCTCTGCAAGAATAGTATCCATCGCAGATGCTTTTGATGCTATGACTTCCTCAAGGTCGTATAGGTCGGCGATGCCTGTTGAAGAGGCATACAAAAGAGTTATTGAAGGTCAGGGTACACAATTTGACCCTGACCTTGTGGAACTATTTAAAGAGGTGTTCCCAGAATGGGTTAACTTCCATAATAAATATGAATGGTCAAAGGGTCTTCCTGTTCACTCAAACATTAGTTGAAAGGAGGTGACATCATGAAAATACGCAAATTAAAGAGGATCAAAACGACTTGCTGGTGGTGTGCTTTATTTCCACGTTGATGTTCGAGGATCATCGCTTATTTTGCCTGAGATTAGGGTGGTAATATGAATGTATCCTACGAATCAGTCGTTACTCTTTATCCTCTGAAAATACGAAAAGATAAAAAATACTACATAGTTGAGGATGAGGCTACCGGCGAATTTTATGAAATGTCAGAGGTTTGTATCACGGCAATCAAGTTACTTCTACAAAAAAAGACGCTAACTGAAATTGAAAAGTCTTTAGTGTCTGACTATCCCGGTGAAGAAATTAATTTAATAGACTTTGTAAATCAATTACTAAAACTGGAGTTGGTTAGTGCAATTGATGGTGAAGCAATCCATGGGATACGTTTAGTCAAGAATCATTCCGGCTTCTCGTGGATTCCAAAAGTAGTTGGCCACTTTTTCTTTAACAGCAAAAGTTCAAAGCTGTATTTATTTGTGCTCATAGCAATCGTAGGTCTGTTTTTATTTAACCCAGAGCTATTCCCACGCTATTCGGATCTGTTTGCGTTTGACCTAATGGTACAAAATATGGTGGCCTTACTGTTAATCAGCTTCTTGCTTGTAATCCTCCACGAATTTGGCCATGTGCTTGCGGTCCGATCTGAGGGTTTGCCAGCAAAAATAGAAGTGGGGAACCGTCTGTTTTTCGTTGTGTTGGAGACGGATATGTCCCAAGTTTGGAAATTGCCGGCTGAAAAGCGCAATAAATTATTTCTTGCTGGGATGTATTTTGATATCTTGGTATTGTTTCTGGCATTGGCTGCTCAGGTTTTGGTGAGTGAAGAAACTATCATAACGGGTCTTCTAAAATTGATTGTACTGAACACTTTCATCCGCCTCATCTTTCAAGCTGCCGTATTCATGAAAACGGATCTCTACTATGTCCTTGAAAACAAAACCGGCTGCTACAATCTAATGGAAAATGGGCGGAACTTCTTAGCGGAGTGGCTGCCTTTTCTGAGAGTGCCAGAAACGGAAACATTCGACGGGGAAGAGAGGATTGTCCGCAGGTACGCCTATTTCTATCTTGCAGGCATCCTGCTCACCTTTGCCATCACCGCTTCCTACTACATTCCACAAATGGTGTTCGCTGTGAATGACATCATGCTGCCGGGATTCTTGGAACCAATCAGCAGCATTCGTTTTTGGGATTCGGTTGTCTTTTTGCTGCAAATTGTTTTGGTTTTAGGATTATTGCTATATTCTTGGTCAAAGAAATATCGTTTTAGCAGTTAAAAAGACAGCCGAGTGGCTGTCTTTTAATTTTTAATAAGATTTCACGTAATCGATTAAAATCTCTTTATACTTTTCAAGTGATTCCAGCTCGACAAATTCGTCATCGCCATGCCAGTTTGCTCCGCTGGGGCCGAACTCGATTGCCGGGATTCCATGTGCTGCATAATACTGGGTGTCGGCTGCTCCGTGCTGGCCGAACATCACTGCTTCACCAGCAACATGCTTTTCTAAAACTGGTTTCAACTGAGTGATAAATGAATCATCTCGCTTTGTCGCCACAGGGATTCCTTTAAGGCTGACGGTAACTTTACCATCTGAGATGCTTTCAATTTGCTGCACAATCACATCGGCGTCCTGTCCAGGAAGGTAGCGGATATCCAGGGACATGACACAGTGATCAGGAACCTTGTTAAAAACTTCACCGCCCGAGATGATCGCTAGATTAATAGAGGGTGACCGATAGAACTCTGAGCTTTCTTTTGTAAAAGGCAACTCTAGCAGCTTTTCATAAATTTGATAGGCTTTGACAATCGCATTTTCGCCTTCCCAAGGCCTGCTGCCGTGAGCGGACTTTCCGGTGACCTCGACTTCGATTCTCAAAACACCCTTTGCCTGCAGGGCGATTCCTAGCTGGGTCGGTTCAGAGGCAATCACAAAGTCACCGCGATAACCATTTTCCACAAGATAACCAGTACAATTCATCCCGCCAATTTCTTCGTCGGAAACGATCTGCAGCTGGATTTTCACCCCAATTTTTTGATTGTGTAATTCTTTCATCGCAACCATCATCGCTGCAACGCCCGCTTTCATATCAGCCGCGCCTCTGGCATAGATCCGGTCATTTTTTTCAACAGGGACGAATTGTTCCTTTTTCCCGCTAACAACGTCTACATGGCCATTCCAAACGATTGTTTTATCCCCCTCGCCAATCTCGCAGACTAGCATTTTGTATCCATTATTTTCAATCAAACTAGGCTGCAATTCATGCTCAATAAGCCACTGTTTGCAAAACTCAACCGCTTGATTGGCCCCTTCCTTTGTGGAGCTGTCAATCAAGAGCAATTCTTTCAATAATTCCTTCATCGTACATGCACTCCTTGAAAAGGTTCTACAATACATTACCACTAGCAATCGAGTTCAATCATTAATGTAAATAGTACCAATCAAATTTATTAAGCACATCATTATTTTAAAAAAATCACTATAATTTGCTAGTTCCTTCGAATCAAATTTAGAGACCCGAAGAAATTTTCCCAATAGAAAGATTTATTAAAATAGTTTTAAATACCCTTATTTTTGAGATAAAAACAGGATGATAGACTCAGTTTATTTTTAATAAAGGGTGTTTTTGTTAAAAAGAGGGTGATTTTATAGGAAAATATTATTATATTATAAAAATTTACAATATTTAAAAACCTTGCTACAATTCCAATCAGAGTCTTCAGAAAATATGAAAATTCGAAACTTAGAATATAGCAGGGGGTTATCTTTTTGAAGAAGAAAAGTTCTTTAAAGGTTCTTTCTAGCGTGGCAGCTAGTGCTGTCTTCGCATCAACATTGTTTGCTGGATCATTTGCAGGTTCTCCAGTAGCAACTAAATCTGTGGAAGCTGCAACAGCACCGGTATCAGCGCCAATCGACCTGAACATCGTTGACCAGGATCGCCTGGCAAAAGCATTGCAGGAGCGCGGCCTGATTTCGAAAGGTGCTTCACAGGCAGAAGTCAACAAAGCGGTAACAGACTATATTAAGAAGAAGCAGGGTACTAAAGCGGGAAAGGCTGACAAGCATGCTGCTGAAGATGAAATGACCAAGAAGTCCAAGGACTTTTTGACAAAGCAGAAGGACAAGCTGACAAAGCAGCTTGAAAAAGGCCATGACAATTATAAAAAAGGCAAGCCAACAGGTTACGCGAAAGTGGATCCTGCGAAACAGGCTCCTTACAATGGCGAAGTCAGGGAGGACAAAGTTCTTGTTCTTTTAGCTGAATTCGCAGACTTCAAGCACAATAACATCGAACAAGAAGAAGGCTATATGTACTCAGATGACTTCAGCCGCGAGCACTACGAAAAAATGCTTTTCGGTGATGAAGAGTTCACATTATTCAATGGTGAAAAGGTCCAGACGTTCAAGCAGTACTATGAAGAGCAGTCTGGCGGAAGCTATACAGTTGACGGTCATGTAACAGACTGGGTGACAGTACCTGGAAATGCTGCTGACTATGGTGACGATAGTCCAGAAGGCGGCCATGATAACAATGGTGAAGATGGACCACGTAACTTTGTAAAAGATGCATTGAAAGCAGCGGTTGAAGGCGGACTTGATCTATCTGAGTTCGACCAATTCGATCTTTATGACCTGGATGGTGACGGCAACCAAAATGAGCCGGACGGACTTGTTGACCACTTGATGGTCCTTCATGCTGGTGTCGGCCAGGAAGCTGGCGGCGGAGCACTTGGTGACGATGCAATCTGGTCACACCGTTGGGTATTGAATGGAGTTCATAGAGTTCCTGGCACTGAAGGAACTGCTCAAGTACCATACTGGGGCGGATCGATGGCTGCATACGATTACACAATCGAGCCTGAAGATGGAGCGGTTGGTGTATTCGCACACGAATTCGGACATGACCTAGGTCTTCCAGATGAGTATGACACACAGTACACTGGACAAGGTGAGCCTGTTGCATCATGGTCAATCATGAGCGGCGGCAGCTGGAACGGAGCAGTAGCAGGAACAGAGCCTACAAGCTTCTCTCCACAGAACAAAGAGTACTTCCAAAAGATCATGGGCGGCAATTGGGCTAACATTACGGAAGTTAACTACGACGAAATTGATGAAAATGGTTTGACAGCAGTCATCGACCAGAGTGTCACGAAGTCAAAGAATAACGGCATTGTAAAAGTGAACCTACCATCTAAAAAGGTAGAAGGCATCAAGCCAGCTTTCGGTGAAAAATATTACTACAGCACAAAAGGCGATGACCTGCACACTGCATTGGAAACACCTGTGTTCGACCTGACAGCTGCAACAGAAGCGGTTTTCAATTACAAAACATTGTTTGAAGTTGAGTACGATTATGACTATGTATTTGTAAATGCAGTAACAGAAGATGGCACAGAAGTTGAGCTAGACGTTATTGGTGATGAAAACACGGCTGGCGGCATGGAAACAACTCAAGGCGAATGGAAAGATAAGTCTTATGACTTAAGCCAGTTCGCAGGCCAGAAAGTGAAGCTTGTGTTTGAATATGTAACAGACGGAGGTCTTGCACCGGAAGGTTTCGCAATGGACAACCTTAGCCTGACTGTTGACGGCACAGAAGTATTTGCTGATGATGCAGAAGGTACTCAGCAAGTGACTCTTGATGGATTCATCTCAACAAACGGTCTGTTCGATAAAGACCACTACTACTACCTTGAGTGGAGAAACTACGCTGGCGCTGACAAAGGATTGATTGAAGGCCGCGGCGTGAAGTACAACACTGGTTTAGTTGTTTGGTACGGTGACGACAGCTTCACTGATAACTGGGTAGGTGTTCACCCAGGTGAAGGCTTCATCGGTGTTGTTGACTCTCACCCAGAAGCAATCGTTGGTAAGCTTAATGGACAAGATTCTACAACTAGTAGCACACGTTATCAAATCGCTGACGCGGCATTCTCACTTGATAAGGCACCGGAATGGTATGTAGATTCTCCTTCACGCGGAATCTTTGACTACGAAGGACTTCCAGGTGTGACGACATTTGATGACTCTAAAAAGTACATCAACGAATTGATTCCGGATGCAGGCAAAAAACTGCCTAACTACGGATTGAAGTTCCAGGTCATTGGTGAAGCAAAGGATAACTCTGCTGGCGCAGTTTGGATTCGTAAATAAGTTTGAATTAAGAGACATCGGGCGGTAACTCGCCCGGTGTCTTTTTGTGAATTGGAAAAAAACCTGCAAAATTTCCAAGTCGCCAATAAAAGGGTGATTTTCGCCAATAAAATTGTGAAATTCGCCAATAAAAATAGAAATTCGCCAATAAAACGAATCCGAGCAAAAAACAATCGCAAATAAAAGGTGCAAAACGTTAATTTTCTAGGGAATACTGGACTTATAATCGTGTTTTAGCTAGTATCAATACTAGAATGTTTAACTGAAGGAGAAAATCATGTCTGAAACTCAACAAATTATTGCACAACTACAACCGTTCCTGCAGCAGGCTTGGGAGAAGGCTGGATTCGAGACGATGACTTCTGTCCAGACAACCGCCATTCCTCTCATAATAGAAGGAAAAGATGTTGTCGGAGAATCACCGACTGGTACTGGTAAAACTTTGGCGTACCTGCTTCCTGTTTTAAATAAAATCGACCCTAAAATGCAGAATACACAGGCTGTCATCCTGGCTTCTTCACAGGAGCTTGTCATGCAGATCCTGTCCGAAATACAGAAATGGGGAGAAGGCAGCGGCATCAAATCGGCAAGCCTGATCGGCGGTGCGAACTTGAAGCGTCAGATCGACAAGCTGAAAAAGAGCCCGCACATCATCGTCGGTACTCCAGGGCGGACGAATGAACTGATCAAGCAAAAGAAGCTGAAAATGCATAAGGTCCAAACAGTCGTCCTCGATGAAGGTGATCAGCTTCTTACCCCGGAGCATAATGAAACGGTAAAAAGCATTGTCAAATCGACTCTTGCTGATCAAAGACAGCTTCTGCTATTTTCAGCAACTCTTCCAGAGACTGTTGAAAAATCGATCAAGAGATTGGCGAAGGACCCAGAGATCATCAATGTCAAAAAGGATGAAACGATCGATGCTGCAAAAGTTGAGCATATTTATTTCCTCAGCGAGCAGCGTGACAAAATTAAAATTCTTGAGAAGATTGCCCGTCTGGATGGAACGAAGTCACTTGTTTTTATCAAGGACATTCCAAACCTGATCATCGCCGCTGAAAAATTGAAGTTCAAGGACCTCCACGTTGGCCAGCTGCACAGTGAGCTCAACAAGCAAGATCGTCAGCGATACTTGAACAAGTTCCGTGATGGCAACAGCGAAATGCTGCTTGTGACTGAAGTCGCAGCTCGTGGCTTGGATATCAAAGGTGTCACTCACGTTGTCCACTATGACTTGCCAAGGGAGCATGATCAATATATCCACCGCTCCGGACGTACAGGCCGTTTTGGCGCAGAGGGAACGGTCATCTCAATCGTCAACGAACGTGAAGAACGTGATTTGAAAAGGTTCTGCAACGCCCTTAATATCACGCCAGTACAAAAAGAGTTTTACGGCGGAAAAATTGTCGACCCTGAATAACAACTATCGAAGCTATAGGATCAATTCCTATAGCTTTTTTACTGTGAATAAAGGAGTTTTCCTTAAGGCATCAGAATATATATTCCGTAGTTTATTTTTGATGGCTCTGTTAAAGGGTATTTTTTTTGAAAGGAATTGTTGAACGTGAAAAATCCACATTTGGATACATTGATGCAAGAGTGGTTGCCGGAAGCGACGATTGATGAGATGCAAGAGAAAATGGAGAAGGGTGAGCTGTCCTCTCATGATCTTGTCCTCATGTACCAGGCCCGTATTTCGGCTTTTGATAAAACAATCAATTCAGTACTTGAGTTGAACCCCGATGCACTGCAGATCGCAGCTTCACTGGATGCAGAACGAAAACTGAAGGGTGCCAGGGGTCCATTGCACGGCATTCCGGTTCTGGTAAAAGATAATATTGATACAAATGATAAAATGCATACAAGTGCTGGATCGCTCGCATTGAAGGACTCTTTTGCCCAGAAGGATTCCTTTGTTGCAGCCAAGCTAAGGGAGGCTGGCGCTGTCATTCTTGGCAAAACAAACATGACAGAGTGGGCGAATTTCATGGCGAATAACATGAAAAGCGGCTACAGTTCGCGCGGAGGCCAGGTGCTGAATCCGTATGGTCCTGGAAACTTCGATGTTGGGGGATCAAGTGCCGGTTCTGGTGCGGCGATTGCGGCTAATCTGGCTGCCGTAGCAGTCGGAACCGAAACGGATGGCTCTATTTTGAACCCAGCTTCGCAGAATTCATTGGTAGGCATCAAGCCGACAGTCGGCCTTGTCAGCCGCAGCGGCATCATTCCGATTGCCCACACTCAGGATACCGCCGGCCCGATGGCGAGAAGTGTGAAGGACGCGGTTTATCTTTTAGAAGCGATTGCTGGACACGATCCGCAAGACCCGGCAACGATGGTCAGTTTACCACAATTCAATCATGACTCTCTTTTCGATGAAAAAGCATTAAATGGAGCGAAAATTGCTGTTGTAAGAGAAGAGTATATTGGCAAGTGGACTCAGGAACAGGAGCAAATTTTTCAAAAAGCGGTTGAAAAATTGAAAGAGCTAGGCGCGCAAGTAGTTGAAGCAGCGATACCAGCAGCGAAGGCGACCTGGGGTTATAAGGTTTTGAGCTATGAATTCAAAGCGGACCTGAATGCTTATCTGAACGGTCTGGCACCGAATGTACCGGTCAGGACACTTGCTGACGTGATTGCTTTCAATAACGAGCATGGCGATGAAATGCTGAAGTACGGTCAGGAAGTGCTCCTCGAATCGGAAAAAACAAGCGGGACCCTGACCGAGGCTGAGTACCTCGAAGAACTTGAATACAATCTTTATATGGCAAGGGAGCAGGGGATTGACTATGCATTGAAAGAATATGGTGCTGATGCGGTGCTTTTCCCGATGGATGGATCGACAATCGGATCAAAAGCAGGATACCCATCCGTTACGGTTCCAACTGCTTTTACAGAAAGTGGAGAGCCGGTCGGCATCACTTTCACGGGCACTGCCTTCAGCGAACCATTGCTGATCAAACTCGCCTATGCATACGAGCAGGCAACGAGAGTGCGCCAGGCACCTGAACTTGGAATAAACGCTGAGGAAAAAACTCATACTACTTCATGAATCCATCAAAAGGAGCGAGGTAGAATGGGCAAACAAAAGCTAGGCAACGGGAACGCCCAGCGCAACAACAACAAGAAAAAGGGCAACAACACTCCTGAAGAACTTGTCGAATTCACAACTGGCCAGAAAGAAAAGAAATTCAACAATCCGATTGATTAACAGCAAAGTGCCCCGGCGATTCTTCGCCAGGGCACTTTTTACATTAAAAATGATAAAATTACTGCAAATTTTGGTGGAAATACTAACAATTGCATGAGAAACAAGCGTAGACAAAGACTTATCAAGAACTTATTGGCGAAAAAATAAATTATGCGACCACATTTGAAGATAATTCGACCACATTTCGAAATATATTGGCGGATTTTTGATTATTTCGACCACTTTTTAAGATATATCGACCACTTTTAAGGATATATCGACCACATTTCAGGTTTTATCGACCAACCGCTCATCCATCATGTTTAATCAATGCCCGCCGCTCTTATCAAAGTTGCTTCCGGAAACATCAGCGACATTTTCAATCGCGACTAAAGCATTTGGATCAATATCATCGACAACGGAGCGCAGTGTGGACAATTCAATCCGGCTGACGATGGTGTAGATGATTTTTTTAGGCTCGCTTGAAAAAACGCCTTGGCCCTGTATGTAGGTCATGCCTCTGCCTAATTGCTTCAGCAAGGCTTCGGCGATTTCTTCAGGAACATCGGAAATGATCGTGACGGATTTTAGCTCTTCCATGCCCTCGACGACGACATCGATCATTTTGAAGGCGATGAAATAGGTGATGATAGAGTACATGGCTGTTTCCCAGCTGAACACGAGCAAGGCGGCTAAAATGAAGATGAATAAGTTCATGATCATGACGATTTGTCCGACAGAGACGGTGCGCTTTTTGCTGACAAGTATCGCGATGATTTCCGTTCCGTCCAGTGCTCCGCCTGCCCGGATGACCAAACCGACACCTGTACCCAGGATAACTGCGCCGATGATAGTCGCTAGAAATAAATCATCTGTCACAGGGGCAAAATGGTGTAAATAAGCGGTCGCGGCGGATAAAATGATGACGCCATACAAAGTGCGAAGCGTGAATTTCAAACCCATCCTCCGATATCCGATATACAGGAATGGGAGGTTGAAAACAATCAGGAAAATACTCATCGAGATGTTCGTCAGTTCCGCTGCAATGATGGATAGCCCGATGACCCCTCCATCAAGAATTGCGTTAGGAACCAGGAACAGGTCGAGCCCAAAAGCCGCGATAATCGCCCCGATTGTGATGGTCACAAGCTGTGTGACCTCTATAACTATTCTCTTTTTCTTCGTTGCTGCCACTGAATATCAATCCCTTTTCTATAAAAATAACATCTGTGAATTAGTAATGTATGTACTATACTTATTGTATCAAACATAATGTTCATCTGGAATTTTTACATTATATATCCATGATTAGTAAAAGTACTAAATGGGGTAAGGAGAAAGGGAAGTTATTTGAAATTACGGAGGGGCTATCTTGGTTAATAATACTCAGAATAAACATAGATTCAATCATCAGTCAGGTTCAAAAAAACAGGCTGGTAAAAATAAAAAGTCATATATTCGTACAAATCCTAAGCAGCAAGTGTCAGATGAAAACAGACTGAAGCGAGTCGATGAAAAGGAACAAAAGCACCCTGGTAAAAAAGACAACGAAAGTGCGGATTCATCCAATACAGCTGGAAAAGGAAACGGCAACTCGCCGTCAAAAGTAAAACCAGACAACAAGCAGATTAGACGCGGGAAGAGTTCCTCATCTGAAGAACAATTAAAAAGTGGTAATGGTAACTCATCCTCCAATCAATCCAAAAGTAAAAATGGTAATGGGAAACCATCTTCTCAACAATCCAATAATGGGAATGGGAAAAAGCGAGGCAATGATGATGGAAGGAATCCCGAATCAGGCACCAATGCTTCTGAGGAGCATGAGGTAAAACATAAGGAGCAATCCGGAAAGTTCGAGACAGCTTTTAACAGGATTCATAAAGCGTTGAAGGAAATGGTGAAGGGAACGGACAGTGATGCGTTTGTCGAACTGCTGTATTCAGGCTATAAAAATCATTCATTAGTGCGTAAATATAAAAGTGAGCTTCATCAGTTTGCGAAGCTTCGCAATGCGATTGTCCATGAGCGGGTGAACGCGGATTATTATATCGCCGAGCCTCATATCGAAGTGGTTGAACGGATCGAGGAGATATGCAGGGAGTTCGAGAAGCCGCAGACAGCGTTATCGATCGCGACCAGCCCTGTGTTTTATTATTATGAAGATGCGTATCTTAAAGATGTTCTAAAGGTGATCAATAAGTTTGATTTCACAAGATTCCCTGTCTATGACAAGGATGATAAATATATTGCCCTGCTGACTTCAACGGAAATCATCCAGTGGATGGCGAAGCATTTTTCAGATAGCGTCGTGCATTTTGAGGACGTGAGGGTCAAGGAGCTACTGACGAAGGGGAAAAATTACTTTGTGACCTTTGTCGATGAGGATGCATCTTTGTATCATATTGAAGAGTTATTCGAGCGTTACCATACAAGAGGAAAAAAACTGCAGGCCGTCATCATCACGGAAACCGGTGACCGCCACGGGAAGCCAATTGGCGTGATCACGCCTTGGGACTTGCTTGACAGCGATCCGGAAGATTGAGTTTGTGCGATCTGTCATATACGTAAGACGAACGGTACCTAGGTATGAACTGTCAAGTGTGTATCACGAACGGTGCCGAGGTATGAACTGTCAAGTGTGTATCACGAACGGTGCCTCCGAAGTATGAACTGTCATTTATGTATTACGAACGGTACCGAAAGGATGAACCCTCATTGACGGAAAGCCGGAGAGGCTGGTATACTTCAGCTATTAAAAAACTATTTTTAAACCCGAAATAACTCTTATCCAGAGCGGCGGAGGGACAGGCCCTTTGAAGCCCGGCAACCTTATTTTTTTACGATGAAAGGTGCTGAGTTCTGAAGATTGCAGTCTGAAGATAAGAGAGGCTGATTGAACTGTAACCTCTCCTTATTGGAGAGGTTTTTTTATGATTGTTTTTACCATACGACTACGAATTCTAAAAGCAGGTGACAAGATGGCTAAAAAGTTTGAAACAGAAGTATTGCATTCAGTACATACGAAGCAACAGGGAATTAAAAGCAAGGCTACCCCGATATATCAGACGTCGGCTTTTACTTTCGATGACCTTGATGAGCTGGAGGGCTTTTATCAGGGAGAAGGGAATTATTTGTATTCCAGGGTTGGCAATCCGAATACGGATGAACTGGGTCAAGCCGTAGCAGCGCTTGAGTATGCAGAAGATGGAGTGGCGGCTTCTTCAGGGCTGGCTGGGATTTTAGCGGGTGTTCTGGCAGTTGTGAAAAATGGCGACCATATCGTGGCGGCTGATGATGTTTATGGCGGAAGTTTTCATATGCTGAAGGCTGAATTGGAACGCTTTGGAATCGAGACGACCTTTGTAGCGTTTGCGGATTTGCAAAATGTAGAACAGGCGATCCGACCGAATACGAAGCTTCTATATACTGAGTCCATCACAAATCCGCTTCTTCGTGTGGAAAAATTGGTAGAGGTCATCGCGCTTGCCAAGAAAAGAGATCTGATTGTTTTGGTGGATAATACATTTGCAACGCCGCTTCATGTTCGCCCGTTCACACTAGGAGCTGACCTGGTTGTCCACAGCGCGACTAAATACATTGGCGGCCATAGTGATGTCACATCAGGTGTCGTTGTTGGCAAGAAGGAGCTGATTGCAGAAGCACGTGCGAGGATCGTGAACCTCGGTGCGAACCTCAGTCCGTTTGAAGCGTGGCTTACATGCAGGGGGTTGAAGACTCTGGCGTTAAGAATGAAAACTCAATCAGAGAATGCCAGGATGCTGGCTGATAGTCTGAATGAAAATAAGAATGTCGCAAAGGTTTATTATCCATTTACTGAAGGTGAAAAGGGATTCGGCGCCATCGTAAGTATTGAACTCGCAGAACAGGTGGATGCAGATCAATTTTTCAAATCGCTTGGTTGGATTAAAATTGTGCCAACACTTGCAGGAGTCGAAACAACGGTCTCCCATCCACTGAAAACTTCCCATCGCGCGCTGCCGCCAGAGGCACAGGCAGAGCTTGGAATCACGTATCGACTAGTCAGGATTTCAGTTGGAATCGAAAATAGCGAGGATATCATTCAGCAATTTGAAGCAGCACTGTCTGCGGCTGTGGAAAAATAATCTGGAAGTAAATGAGCTACTTTGCACTGTTGCTTTTTAACTAAATGTAGATTTCAAAGAAAAAAATGTCCCATTTTATCGTTCGACATAAGGTTTACGCCTCTTGTATGCGGGTATTTTTAAAGGGACTACTCGTCTAAAGGAGGCTTTTATTATGTTTGAACATGAAAAACATCTTGTAGGAGTATATGATAACGAGCAAGACGCAATCCAGGCTGTTGAGGACCTGAAAAGACAGGGATACTCAACTGATGACATCTCTGTTATCAGTAAGAACGAAGATGAGATTCACGATGTCAATGAAGCAACCGGTACAAAGACTGAGGAAGGTCTGGCTGCAGGTGCAGCAACAGGAGGCGTATTAGGCGGCCTTACTGGATTATTGGCAGGCATCGGTGCGCTAGCGATTCCTGGAATTGGTCCAATCGTAGCTGCGGGCCCAATCGCTGCGACACTTACAGGTGCAGCAGTAGGCGCAGGTGCAGGCGGATTAGCCGGAGCACTGATCGGAATGGGCATTCCGGAAGATGAAGCGGAACGTTACGAAGGCTATGTAAAAGAAGGTAAGATTCTTGTAGTTGTCGAGCGTGACGAAAACAGAGTCGGCCTGAATGATAATGCTACAGCGGTTGATGGCACAAGGAATGTAGACCCAGTCGATGCACCACTGACTTCGGACAACCCTGCCAACACTCGTTTTGATAACACACGCGACTTTTAACTTTTAAAACCATGCCATTGTAAGAAGGCTGCCAGTTCATCCTGGCAGCCTTTTGGCATTCTACAACCTACTCTTCTCGCTTGCTATCCAACAAATCAACCCGGCTCACATCATCGTAATTAAAAGCAGATCTGATAAAAAACATTAACGTACCGCCCATTAAACCGAGACAAATGACAAAACCAATGGTCATCACCCAAAGATAGCCCATACTTTGCATTCCTCCCTTGAATAAACTATATGCAACGTTCTTGTGATGTTTTCTTATGAAAAATTAATAAAGTATAATTTCTTGGGTTTTTCTCATCCTATCAGGTGAGGAGGATTGAATATGTTCAAGAAAATACTTTTAGCTCTTTTATTGATGGTAATGGCTCTTCCAACCATTTCGTCCGCACAGCAGGTCCACACAGTACAGCCGGGTGATACTCTATGGAAAATATCAGTCAGGTACCAGATTGGCCTTTCTGAAATCATTTCCGCCAACCCGCAGTTTAAAAATCCAAATTTGATTTATCCTGGACAGAAGGTGAATATCCCTACTATAAGAGCAACAAAGAGTATTGAAAGCCAGGTAATCCAGCTGACGAATCAGGAGCGAGCCAAGAATGGCCTGAAACCGCTAGCTGCTGACTGGCAGCTTTCCAGGGTTGCACGATATAAATCTGCTGATATGAGAGACAAAAATTATTTCTCCCATACAAGCCCAACATACGGCAGCCCGTTTATGATGATGAAGAATTTTGGCGTCAACTATCGCAGTGCTGGAGAGAACATTGCTGCCGGCCAGCGTACAGCGAATGAAGTAGTCCAATCATGGATGAATAGCCCCGGCCACCGCAAGAATATCCTTAGTCCTACATACACACATATCGGTGTTGGACATGCAACGGGCGGTAATTATGGACACTATTGGACGCAAATGTTCATCGCAAAATAAATAATCCAAATGGAAATAACCCGGTTCATGGAGACCGGGTTATTTTTTTGTTGCTGCGGTTGAATCCCATAGACCGGTACGCAGCTAAGCCTCAGGTCCTACTCCAAAATCAAGCTCAGGCACGTTATTGAATTTTAGCCAGAAAGGTAAGATGTAATCATAAGAGATAAGGAGGAATTGAACATGAAAAAATTTGGTTTACTGGTTGCCGGTTTCATTGCTGCCATGGTGCTGATTTCAAACCTTGGCCCGCTCGTCGGACTTGGGGTCAGCTTGCTGGTGCTCTACTTCGTCGTCAAACAATTTTTAAAGACAGATTCAACTGCCGCAAAAGTCGGCTGGGGAATCGCGGGCTTCATCATCCTGATGGCGACAGCTTCAAACGTACCAGCCATCTTGGCAATCGCAGCTGCTTATGTCCTGTACCTTGTATACAAGAACTGGGATAAGAAAGAAAATGTGATTCGCGAAGACAACGACCCTTTCGTCAACTTCGAAAAGCAATGGGCACAATTGAATAACAAATAACAAATAAATCCACAAAAATAAAATGAATGTACTTCAATTTGAAAACTATCTAGCTCCAGCGCCTAGCCCCTCGAGTCGCTTCGGTCCGCCCAATGAAGTCAAAGAACGACTTCACTGGTCGGCCCTCCAGCGCTTGTCGGGGCTGACCAAGGCGCTTGCGCTTATCAAAAAAGGAGAGATATTAAATGGCAAATCTATTAACAAGAATCAAAAACACGGTAATGGCAGATCTTCACGAGGCTCTTGACCAGAAGGAAAAGAAAAATCCAATCGCGCTGCTGAATCAGTATCTTCGTGAATGTGAAAATGAAACAGAAAAGGTCAGAAAGCTTCTTGAGCGCCAAGGGCAGTTGAAGGAACAGTTTGCCCGCGAACATCAGCAAGCACTTGAAATGGCTGAAAAAAGGAAGTATCAATCAGAGGTGGCAATGAGAGCTGGTGAAAATGATCTCCAGGAGTTTGCTCAGCAGGAGCAGGCGCAGTATGAGGAGCGTGCAGCCAGACTGAAGGAAGCCATGGAAAATGGTGTGAAACAACAGCTCGAGCTCGAGCGGAAATATGAAGAGATGAAGCATAAATTGAAAGATATGCACATCCGACGTCTTGAATTGATGGGCCGCGAGAATGTAACAAGAGCCCATCATCGAATGGATCAGGTATTGGATAACGGTGCGTACTCCGATAAAGCCTACTCAAGATTCACAGAGATGGAAACCTATCTCGACCAGCTGGAGGAGAAAGTGAACAGCACTTACAACCGCAATACAATCGACAGCAGGATTGCCCAGCTCGAAAAAGAGTTCAAAAATAAAGAAACACATACTATTTAATAGGCAAAACATGGTATTCTATAAAGGCGCAGGCAGCTGCGCCTTTTAGGATATCACCTCGAAAAGACTTCATAATAAAAATCCTCTATCAAGTATTCCATTTTTAAAAAGCTAGAGGAAGGGAGGAAACAGCATGTTGAACAACATGAAAAATGATTATGTCAGCTGGATTGTGATTACTGGACTTATATTGCTATTGCTCGAAGTTTCATTTTTTAACGAAGGACTGATTTTCTCCCTCCTGGCAAGCGGAGCGATGATTTACTTCGGCCGCTCATTAATGCCGAAAAAATCGGGAAAGTTCTTATTTTGGGCAGGTTTGTTCTTTTTCCTGAGCAGCGTCTTCAGCATGATGACGTTCCGATTTTTCTTATTGGCCGTCCTGATTTACCTTGCCTATCAATTTGCACAGTCGAAAAAGAAGCCTGAAGTGATCACACCAGTTTTACAGGAGCCTGAAATAGAGAACCGGAAGGAAATGCTGATTGAAAAGACTCCTCTTTTTAAAAATCGTTTGTTTGGGCATCAGGAAACACCGTCACATGTATATGAGTGGAATGATGTCAATATCCAGACGGGGATTGGCGACAGTGTGATCGACCTGAGCCTGACAGTTCTGCCAAAGGGAGAAACCGTCATCTTTATCCGAAATATCATAGGCAATGTCAAATTGTATGTGCCATATGATTTAGAAGTAACCCTCCGTCATTCATCAGTGATTGGCTCTGCTGAAGTATTCGAGCATGAGGAAGGAAGGGCACTGAACCAGAATTTATATGTGCAGACTCCAGGCTATGAAGAGGCAGAGCAAAAAGTGAAAATTTTCACCTCTATGCTTGTTGGTAATATCGAGGTGAAACGCATATGACGACTGCCATGCGCCAAATCTTATGGGGATTAACACTCGGTATTATTTTATTCATCGCGGTGACTTTGTCTTTTGTACTCGTTTTTCCGGTCGCGAAGCTTTCTGATTTGTGGAACCGGGAACTGATGGATATCCCGTTCATCATTTTCACCTTCAGCATTAGCGTCGTGCTGGGCGTTGCTTTTGGTATGGCATCAGGGACATATTGGCGAAAGCAATTCAGAACAGTCGACAACTGGCTTTTTCAGCTGGAGGAAGGACAGGAACCTGAAATTGAACTCAATCAGGCATACGCGGAAATCTCCTCTATATCGAAAAGAGTCAGCAAGCTTCATAAGCAGATTTCTGAAAAAGCGATGCTGTCACAGCGCCTTGCGACTGAAAAAGCAGAGGAACAAGAGTCGCGGATTCAGGAAATCATTTCGCAAGAGCGCAATAGGCTGGCACGCGAACTGCATGATTCTGTCAGCCAGCAGCTTTTTGCAGCCTCGATGCTGATGTCCGCGATCAATGAAACGAAAGCACCTTCCGAGAATGAGCGTGAGACAAAGCAGCTGAAGATGGTCGAGGAAATGATCCATCAGTCGCAGCTTGAAATGAGGGCGCTCCTTCTGCACCTGCGGCCAGTCGCTTTGAAAGGGAAAAGCCTGCAGGAAGGAATCGAAGAACTATTAATCGAATTAAGACAGAAAGTCACCATGAATATCAAGTGGAAGGTGGAGCCATTCCCATTGGATAAAGGGGTCGAGGACCATCTATTCCGCATCCTCCAGGAGTCTGTCTCGAATACGCTTCGCCATGGTAAGGCAGAAGAGTTGGAAGTATTGTTGATCAAGCGCGATGATAAAGTAATCATGCGAGTTGTCGATGATGGTATCGGTTTTAATGTAGAAGAAGCAAAAGCAGGATCATATGGCCTCCAGAATATGCACGAGCGTGCCGGGGAAATCGGCGGGACATTGAAGATTGTCAGTGTAGAAAATAAAGGGACCAGGCTTGAGGTTAAGGTTCCAATTTTAATGGTGGCGGGTGAGAAGAATGATTAAAGTTGTATTTGTGGATGACCATGAAATGGTGCGGATTGGCGTTTCGTCGTATTTATCAGCCCAGCCTGATATTGAAGTGATCGGCGAGGCGGATAATGGCAAGACAGGTGTCGAGATGGTTCTTGAGTTGCGGCCGGATATCGTACTGATGGATCTGGTCATGAAAGAGATGGATGGAATCGAGGCGACAAAGCAGATCATCGAGCAGTGGCCTGAAGCGAGAATCATCATTGTAACGAGCTTCCTTGATGATGAAAAGGTATATCCTGCGCTTGAAGCTGGGGCGACGAGTTATATGCTGAAAACCTCGAAAGCCAGTGAAATAGCAGATGCGGTAAGAGTTACATACTCTGGTCAGCCAGTGCTCGAACCGGAAGTGACAGGCAAGATGATGATGAAAATGCGCCAGAAGAATAATGTTGAACTGCACGAAGAGTTGACAGAGCGAGAGATGGAAGTTTTGAAGCTAATTGCTGAGGGAAAAACGAACCAGGAAATTGCTGACGAACTATTCATCGCCCTGAAAACCGTGAAAACGCATGTCAGCAATATACTAAGTAAGCTTCAGGTGCAGGACCGCACCCAGGCAGTCATATATGCTTTCAGGCATTCAATCGTAAAATAACAGGGGGAGGTTTTCTGCATGGAGCCGTTTTTTGGTTTGTTTGGATTGGTAGGTATTCTGTTGTCGATCGGATTGCCAATCGTCCTTATTGTGCTATATGTCATGCTTGTAACGAGCACGAAACGACAGGAAGCATTGTTGACTGAGATTCTTGCTGAGTTGAGAAGAAAGGATCATTTTGATTCATAAAACAAAAAAGAGGCCAATGGCCCCCGGTCAAACTAGTTCGCTTTTTTGTCGATTACATCTAATTTCATAAGCATTTCGCTTAAGGCTATGGATATGACTTCCCGCTCTTCAAACTCATTTGGATAATGGGAAGCGCAATTTATATAGTTATGCTTTTCAGCTAACTTTTCTTTAATCTTTTTACACATCCAGAGCTGGTAATCAGAAAGTTCCAGTTGTTTAAGCATTTGTCACCCACTCCTTCATTAGTTATCCATTACCCGCGGGTCAAGCCTGCTTAAACGCTTTATTCACAAGATTATCAGTATGGCAAAAATTGATAAAAGCCTATTGTGGCGGTACTGAAAAAGATTCAATCAAACGTTTGATTAACAGGGATAAATTATCGTATCAGGAAAAACTTGCTAAAATAGAATGATGGTTGTAAAATAAAACTAATTATTATTGAACGGAGGTGAGAAGAGATGATCCAGACTGTTTTTGTACGCGGATTTTGGAATGAATTCCTATATTTTTGTCGTGCAAAATTTGCGATTGCAGCTGCCAACGGGATACGTATGCCCCTTTTTAACAGCTCAATATCAAATACAAACGGTAGGATCATCTCTTTTCCCGCTTAATTGCAAGCTACGGTGAATGGGGAGGGCTCTTTGCCCTCCTTTTCTATTCATGCAAGTTGCACAAGCCAGGAGCAGAGCCAGCTGCCCCTGGCTTTTTTGTGGTTGGCTCTGTTAAAGCAAATGTTATGTTCAGTCCTGTTGATTGTAGTGGAAGGCGCGAAGACTCCTGCGGGATGAGCGAGTCATGGGGAGACCCCGCAGGCGCCTAAAGCGCCGAGGAGGCTTCCCGACTGCCCGCGGAAAGCGAAGCGCCTGGAACGAAAATCAACAGTCGAGTTTAACAGAGCCTTGTGCTTAAAAACAACCGGGGTGCATTAGCTGAAAAGGGGGATCGTTAATAGGAGGAAATTATCATGATAGCATGCAGCATTAACCATATAAGCAAAATGTACGGAGGCAATCTGATTTTTGAGGATTTGTCTTTTGAAATAAACGAGAAGGACCGGGTGGGTCTGGTAGGACCAAATGGATGCGGCAAGACAACGCTGATGAAGCTGATTGCCGGCATAGAGGAAACTGACCAGGGAAAGATTCACTGGAAGAAAGGCTTGAAAATCGGCTACCTTGCCCAAATTCCGAATTATGAGGAAGGAATGACAGCCAGGGATGTTCTAAAAACGGCCTTTGACGAGTTGCTGGCTGTTCAGGCTGAGATGAAGCAGCTTGAAAATGAAATGGCAGAAGCGGGTGAAGATTCGCGTAAGCTTGAAAAACTGCTGGCCAAATACGGTGTTCTTCAGGAGAAGTTTTCTCTCGGTGGAGGTTATGAAATGGACGCCAATATTGACCGCATAGCTAATGGCTTGAACATAGAGGGCATGCTTGACTCAAACTTCAACAGTCTTAGCGGCGGCGAGAAAACAAAGGTAGGTTTGGGGTTGAGCTTGTTGCGAAATCCAGAATTGCTGCTTCTCGATGAACCAACCAACCATCTTGATATTATGGCAGCCGAGTGGCTGGCTGAGTTTCTGAAGGAATACGATGGTACGGTAGTGATTATTTCGCATGACCGTTATTTCCTTGACGAGACAGCGACAAAAATCCTTGACCTGGAGGATGGCGAGATTGATCTCTATCATGCCAATTACTCAGGTTTCATCAAGGAAAAAGAAGCTAAATTACTGCGTGAATTCCAGGCGTTTGAGGAACAGCAAAAGAAAATCAAGAAAATGAAAGAGGCAATCAAGCGTCTGCGCGACTGGGCGAATAGAGCGAACCCGCCAAGTGCTGCCCTCCATAAAAGGGCTACGAATATGGAAAGGGCGCTTGCCAGGATGGAAAAGCTGGACCGTCCGATTTTAAACAGGAAGAAAATGAATTTCGAACTGGAAACAGGAGCACGCAGCGGTAAAGATGTGCTGGTCTTCAAAGATGTTCAGAAATCATTTGGCGGAAGAGAGCTGTTCTCCAAAGTCAATCTCCAGCTTCATTATCAGGATTGTGCAGCGATAGTCGGTGAAAATGGTTCAGGCAAGACGACGCTGCTGAAGTTCATTCAGGATGACCTTGCCCCAGACCAGGGTGAAGTCCGAAAAGGCAGCAATGTTAAAATTGGCTACCTATCACAGCATATGGAGCTATCGAGCCAGGATGGGACAGTGCTTGATGCCTTCCGGAACGAGGTGGTCATGAATGAGGGAGAGGCCAGGAATGTTCTTGCAGGATTCCTGTTCTACGGACCATCTGTTTTCAAAAAAGTTACTCAGCTGAGCGGTGGCGAACGAATGAGGCTGCGCCTTGCCCAGCTGATGCACCAGGATCTTAACTTCCTGATTCTAGATGAGCCGACGAACCATCTCGATATCGATTCACGAGAAGTACTTGAGAGTGCGCTGGAAGGTTTCGAAGGCACTCTCCTGGCAGTCTCGCATGACCGCTATTTCTTGAATAAGCTGTTTGATAAGATTTACTGGCTGGAGAGCGGAGAGCTCACGGAAATCGAAGGAAATTACGATCGTGCCAGAGTGAAGATGACAGAGAAACGGAAGCACTCCGAGACTGCGGCTCCAGCTCCAGAGCGAACTGTAAAGCCTGCAATTCGACAGGAAAAAGTTGAAGAGCCTGTAGCTGATCCTAAAGAGGAAGCTCTGTTCGAAGAAATCGAAATTCATGAACAATCCATTGCCGCGCTCGATCAGCAAATGTCCGCAATGACTGACCTCGCATTGCTCCAGGAGCTCCATGCGAAGAAAGAAGCATTAGAATCAAAACGGAATCAACTGTACTCAAAGCTTGAGGAGATATCATAAAAACAAATTGAAGAACTGCTTATTAGGCAGTTCTTCCTTTATTTTACTGGAAAAAATACACCGGATTTTCCAACTCGCTATAAAAATTGAAAACTCGCTATATAAAAGAAAAAGTCGCTATAAAAATTGAAAACTCGCTATAAAAATGAAAAACTCGCTATAAAAAGAAAATCCATCTATACAACAATTGAGAATTCAATATAAAACTGAAAATCTCGATTATAACGATTAGAATAACTCAATAAAAATGAAAACTCACTATAAAGAGAAATCTTGCTGCACAACAACTAGAATATCAATATAAAAAGAAAATCCCGCTTTAAAATTCCACTCCCCAAATGATGAAGGAGTCTCACCAAACACCTCAAAATTTACCCTTACATATTGTCCGGACTTGTCTCATATGTTTATAGGAGTAAATGAGTCGGATTGGGAGAGAAGCTATGAATACTTTTTTAAAAGGGATGTCGATCCTTGTGGTTGCTACTTTTCTTGGAGAGGTGGTGGAGTTCCTCGTCAATATGATTCTGGCAAGGGAGCTCGGGGAAAGCGGGATGGGGCATTACATGACGATATTGCCGACGATTTTCTTGATCATGATGCTTGCGAGCTTTGAGCTGCCGGTATCGATTTCCAAGATGATTGCGGAGAAGGATGAGTCGTACCACCGGAGCATGATCAGCCATGCCATCAGGCTGGCAGTGGTATTCACTACGGTTTTGCTGATTGCGGCGGCGATAGTGCTTCCGATCATTCCAGTGTTCAATGATTACCATCCTTTGCTCAAATGGGTCGTGCTGTCGCTTATCCCCGTGATGACGATCACCGCGATTGCCAGGGGATTTTTCATGGGAAAACAGGATATGGGGAAAATCGCGATATCCCATTTTGTGAGAAGAGCTGTCCAGCTCATCCTGCTTTCAGCTCTTTTTCAGTTCTTTGAGTTTGGAAGCGAAACGGCTCTCCTTGTTGCTTTTTGCACACTGGCCGGCAGTGAACTCGTTGTCTTCCTATATCTATTACACTACTTCATCATGTCCTATCAAAGCATCAAACGTGTGCCAGGTAAGCATGTTAGCGGGCTGGAGGTAAGGAAGAGTCTGGTGGAAGTGTCCGTGCCGACGACAGGATTGAGGATTTTTCATTCACTGACGCATGCCGTCCAGCCATTTCTGATAAAATTTGCGATTGTCAGTGCAGGGTTAACTACTGAAATGGCGACAGAACAATTCGGGATGATGGCGGGAATCGCGATGACGATTGGATTTTTTCCGGCCTTCATTGCTCATTCATTCCTAATCATCCTGATTCCAACTGTGTCAAAGGCCTATGCAGAAAAAGAATTCTTCAAGCTGCAAAAATTGCTGCAGCAGGTGATGCTTTTGACATTGCTTTATGGATTGCCGGCGGTCACGGCCTTTTATTTTCTGGCCGAGCCATTGACAATGACCTTTTTCCATTCAAAACAAGCGGCCGTCTTTTTGCAGCTGCTTGCGCCATACTTTCTGTTTCACTATTTCACCATCCCAATGCAGGCTTATTTAATCGGCCTCGGTTTGGTGAAGGACGCTTTTATCCATTCCGTCTATGCAACGATTGTTACCTTTGCGCTGATCTATTTGGTTGGCTCAAGGCCCGAATGGGGGATGGAAGGGGTCATCGTCGGCATGAATACAGGCAGTATGGTGATCCTGATGCTGCATTACCTTACCATTTGCAAGAAAATCGGCATCACCTGGTTTGCTAAAAGCCCCATCAAAGATTCGCGGTATTAAGAGGAATACAAGGACTTTTGCAGAATTAATTAAACAGATCAATTTTTCAGGAGTGATGGTGTGGAAAAAGTTTTGCGAGGGCACCATCTCCTCTGTGTGCATGGTTTCAGGGGGATGGGCTACAGTCCAGAGTTTGTGAAGAAGATGGAAAGCATCGTTAAGGATATACGTGACCCGGAGCAGGATTTTTACATAAAAGTAGTTGCTGCATTCGATGATGCATGCATGTCCTGTCCACATAGGGGCCTTGAGATTTGTGAGGCGAGTGAGGGATCCAATGAGCATGTTTTATCGATGGATGGGAAAGTCATCCGCCATTTGGGGCTCGTGCCTGGGGAGCGTTACCTTAAGTCTGAGTTGGTAAATTGGACGGCAGAAAAGGTTGAACCAAATGACCTGGATGAGCTTTGCAAGAACTGTTCCTGGCTGCAATATGGAGTATGCAAGGAAGGGATTGCGGAGCTTCGCGAGAGTAAGAATTGCCTGACTCGTGGTTGATACCATCAACCATCGGGTCAGGCATTTTTGAATTTTTCTTCAATCTGGGGGTTATTTCCGTAGACAATCAGTTTGTCACCAGGCTCAATTTTTGTATCATAAGCTTGGTTGCGGATATTGATTTCCCCTCTTTTTATGAATAGAAGAATGATATCATCCTTTTTTTTCACAATTTCCTCGAATGTCTTATCTGTAAAAAGAGAGTCTTCACTTATCACAATCTCTCTAACCTCATCTTCTTCATCCATAAGAAGTACATCGCTAATTGGCAGGTCTGCCAGCTCATAGTTTTCTTTTAACTCACTTTTCATTTTCCCTGACATCATGTGTTGAACAGCTGGTGCCCTTAAGATTAGTAACAAGACTAATAGCCCTCCGGCAATATAGGCGATTTCCATAGTATAAAAATTATCGGTTA
This sequence comes from Mesobacillus sp. LC4, assembly GCF_053543455.1. Taxonomy (NCBI): domain Bacteria; kingdom Bacillati; phylum Bacillota; class Bacilli; order Caryophanales; family Bacillaceae; genus Mesobacillus; species Mesobacillus sp. LC4. The sequence continues at coordinate 253,961 of NZ_JBGCUB010000003.1, read as the reverse complement.
AAAGATTGCTGATGGCTGAAATGATCACCGCAAGCGAGAATGCTCCAAAAAGGATCAAAAATGCACCCAGCCGTCTCCTGACAGGATGGTCAATGATCAATTCGGATTCTCCTGTAGTAAAGCCTGTGCCGGTTAGCATGGAAATGACCTGGAACCGGGCGATTTTACGTTCCAGGCCAGTTGCAACAAATATCGATGTGTTAATCTCGATTACCGTAAACACAATGAACAGGTAGATGAATATAAAAAGAATACCCATTATCTGCATCCCTCCTCTCACTTCTAGTATTGATTGTGAAGACATGAATTAAACAAAAAATAGACCGGGGAAGCCATTCCCCGGACATGGTTATCGTTGTTCTTGAAGATTCTCGTTGTAGTAGTTGACTCCGTACATTGCGCCTTCGCTGACCATTTTGTTGTCTTCAACGTCCAATGGGTCAGGATTTCCGGCTTTTTGTACTGGAATCACATCGGTTTTCGATGGCATGACCTTTTCTTTTACCTGTGTTGCCATCTCGGTAAGTTTCGCTTTATTTTCTGGTTTCATGGCCATCCATAATGCAGCGGCTCCTACTCCCAACATGACTGCGTTTTTAGTTTTGGTTTGCATCATTAAAACCTCCTAAGTGTTTTCACCTTTGTTATTGCTTCTACTTTTATTTACCCGCTCTATAAAAATCAAAAACATTTTTCATATGGAAAGCCTGGCAAGTATTAGTGTGACGGTTTCAAACAAGTATATTGAGGGAAGAGTAATATTTGATTATCCTATGAAAGGTCTGAGGCCATTGCGGCATACATTTAATGATAAAAAATGGACTTGGTTTGAATCTGGGAAAGAAGACCAGCAGGAGATTAAAGAGTTCGTCTCAAGAAAACCTTCCTGTGAAAAATGGTACGAAAATATAGAAGACAATAAATCGAACCTTCTTGAGTTAAACACACAGAAAAGGGGAGAAGAGTATATCTGGGGCTCACTGATATATCAACAGGATATCGAGGAGAAGGGCGAGAAGAACATCTTCCATTTTTATATTAGCAAAGACTTTTTCATCACTGTGGATTTTGATTTTACCATCCTCAACACGAACTCAATAGGTGTGCATAAACAAATGGACCAGGCCGAAAATGCTATTGAGGGCTTCTTTATTCTGCTGGGTGAAATATTATCAAGCTATTTGCAGAAAATAGATGGATATGAAGAGCGGCTTCATGATCTATTATGGGAAATGAAGGAACATAATAATCTCGAAATCCTCGAGAGAATCTATGAAAGTCGTCATGAACTTCTTATTTGGAAAAACCTAGTCATCCCGATTGTGGAATTGAAATTCATAGCTGAGGAAGCTTATGGGAAATCCATTCATGAAAAAGCAGAATTCAGCCGAGTGGTAACCCGCGTCGATCGAATCCGCACACTGCTTAGTGAATACCAGCAGGCAATCGATACGATGATCAACCTTGAAGAAGTCGTGTCCACTCACCGCGGAAACGAAATCATGAAGACGCTGACGGTCATGACCATCCTGTTTACGCCTGTGACCGCCTGGGGCGCGGTGTGGGGAATGAATTTCAAAGTCATGCCGGAATTGGAATGGAAATTTGGCTACGTATTCGCGGGTGTGTTAATAATCGCTTCAACAGCTGGACTCTATTATTATTTGAAGGTCAAGGGCTGGATGGGAGACATCTTAAGAGTGAAAAAGAAGAATAGGTTCTTTTAGATGAAGAGCCCAAAATAAAACTGCACCTTGATGATAGGTGCAGTTTTTTGTGAAAAAGGAGAGTTATTCAGCCAATTTCACTAGCATATGTGCCAGTCCGTGCTGTTGTTCTTTTGTGCCAACTTTCCACAGTTCCTGAAGAAGCTGCTCCTCTTTATTGCGTGGCGTTACGTTATCAGCAAGGTAATCGGCAACCTTTTCCGCTGTTTTTGCAAGCTGCTCTTCACTCAACCCGGCTGTTTTGCCTAACTGAATACGCTTGCTTAAATAAGTCCTGAACTCATTGAAGTCACCCAGGATTTCATCTGCTTCCTGTGTATCAATCCTTTCAAGCGTTTCATCCACCTTACTAGTATCCACTTCGCCATTTTTATTAATCATATGATCTTTTTCCATATTAAAACCTCCTTGTAAAAGATATCTTTTAAATACCCTGAAGTCTGAATCTAGTAAACCTTAGGGAGCACATTCAGATTGCTTCATGTTAAAAGTCGGGAAGTTGATACTCAGAGTCTCTTTTCGTTTAGGGTGAAGCGATCTTTGCTGTCTTTAATAGATAGGAATTCCAAGTTTCTATTTTGGGATGAAAAGAGCTTTATCAAAAAAGGTGCGGGCCACTGGGCCTGCACCTTTTTTGAGTCCGACATACGGACGATGGGAGGAGTCTTCCTCTGTTGCTATTCAATTTGCGCTCTTGGGTAAATCGATGTTAAATGTATCGATTTAAGACCAGCGTGCCTTGAGACAGCAGCGCGAATCTTCCTCCGCTTGCATAGCCAATGACGTATTCCGAAGTCGCCGTAAAGTCTTTCAACTTAACCAGTCCCTTCCTTACTAATATTGGCCTTGCTCTATCCTGCGGACTAACTTAGAGGAGTGTCCTGCTCAAGCTATTCAAAAACAATGGTGTCAATCGATGTTAAGTCCATCGATTAAAGACCAGCGTTCCTTGAGATAGCAACGCAAATCTTCCTCCATTTGCTTAGCCAATGACATTTTCCGAAGTCGCCGTAAAGTCTTTCAACTTAACCAGTCCCTTCTTTGTTTTGTATTGGCCTTGCACTATTTATATACCCGGGTGAAATGACAGAAAACTTCTTAAACTCAATAAAAAGTTGGTATTAAATCCAAGTATTGGTATAAGCGAAAAGGCAGCCTCCAGGGGCTGCCTTTTAAACTGTATTAATCATTGCTGGATAGAATCCCGAAGAAACGCAGGATATATAGGAAAAGATTGATGAAATCCAGATATAGGTTCAGTGCCATCAAAGGCACTTCTTCTGGACTCACGCCATAATGCTTCATTCTATTAAAATCAAACAATACATACCCACTGAAAACGAGGATTCCAATGAAGGAATAAGCCATCATTCCCGTAGAGCTAAGCGGCCAGATCCAGTTAAAAATGCTTACCGCGATCAAAGCCAGCAAAGCTGCCATCAGCATGCCGCCAAGAAAGCTGAGATCACGCTTCGTTTTTGTCGCATAAATTGCAAGACCAGCGAAAACAACTGTTGTCGCCCCGAGCGCGTTGATCACGACATTAGCACCGGATACCGCTATGTAATGGGCAATAACCGGATACATCGTCATTCCAGAAATGAACGTAAAAGCATAAAGGAATGCATAGGAGATCGCTTTTTTCTTGCGTAAAAAGAACACTCCTATCAGCATCCCAATTTCAATGATGACGAGCGGAAGGAACAGCGCTGGAGGAACAAACACTCCGGCCATTGTACCAATGAAGGCAATTGCCAGGGAAAAAGCGAAAGTTCTCATTACCGATGGCATCATTGAGTGATCTGAGTAAGCGTACATCTAATATGTCACCTCATCATTTTATTTGATTATGTATACGGGTGACAGGCACTACTGGTTTCATCCGCTGCAAAAAAATTTTAAATATGTTTTTTTTCTTTCAAAAGATCGCGAATCTCTTTCAAAAGCTCTTCCTTTACATCAGGTGTTGGAGCTGCGGGCTTGGCCTCTTCCTTTTTCCTGTAGCGGTTGATAATCTTCACAAACACGAAAATAGCAAAAGCGGTAATGAAAAAGTTAACGACAGCCTGGAGAAACGATCCATATGCAATCACTTTATATTTAAGATCCGAAAGGTCAGCACCAAATGTAGCAAGCCCTACGATTGGCATAATAATATCAGCCACTAGTGATGATACGATTTTCCCGAACGCGGCCCCGATGATGACCCCGACAGCGAGATCCAGCACATTCCCTTTAAAGGCGAATTTTTTGAACTCATTCCACATTTATATGTACCCCCTAAAATGATATCTCTTATATTCTGCGAGATTGTCAGGGAAAAAGCAATAGGGCCTGTTGCTCCCTTGAAGAAGTAACTTAAGTGTTTAAGTCGATGGAGATACCTATAGATGCTAACTTTTGCACACAACAAAGGCAGAGGATGATTCCTCTGCCTTTCTAATATTTTATCGCAAATGACTTATAGGTTTCGGTTTTCTCTGTTTCGTTCACTTCAATATGGTTAACAGTAGAGAATGGATTGCCCCTTCGCACTTCATCGGTGAATTTTTCAAGGTCAGGCCTGGAACCAGAAGCAAGGATTTCCACGCCGCCCTCCGGTAGATTTTTCACCCAGCCTGTAATGCCAAATTGGATTGCCTTCATTTGAGTATAATACCGATACCCCACACCCTGAACCTCACCCGTCACAATAATTTGTAATTGGATCAAGACGTCGCCCCCAGATAAACAAATAGGTTAACAATATATCTAATGTATATGTAATGATTGCTTAGTAACTTCATTATATCACACAAGATTAGGGGGCATAAGGAAAACCGGAGTTTATATTTTGTTTTTAGACATGCCCAAATGAAAAGGGAAAGGGAGGTACAGAAATTGATCTAGGAAGTAAGCTTGTAGGCGTCAACCCGGAATTAAGACAGCTTTGAGTTAAAAGAAGCAAAAGCTGTCAGAAGAAGAGCCGAGTTCGGACAAGTTTGAGGGGAAGAGAGGAAAGGCTGTCAGAAGAAGAGCCGAGTTCGGACAGGTTTTAGGAGAGAAGAGCAAAAGCTGTCCGAAGTAAGGGCAAGTTCAGACAGCTTTGAGGGGACGCGAGCAAAAGCTGTCCGAAGTAAGGCCAAGTTCGGACAGGTTTAAGGAGAGAAGAGCAAAAGCTGTCCGAAGTAAGGCCAAGTTAAGACAGCTTTGAGGGGACGCGAGCAAAAGCTGTCCGAAGTAAGGCCAAGTTCGGACAGGTTTAAGGAGAGAAGAGCAAAAGCTGTCAGAAGAAGAGCCAAGTTCAGATAGCTTTGAGGGGACGCGAGCAAAAGCAGGCCGAAGTAAGGCCAAGTTCGGACAGGTTTAAGGAGAGAAGAGCAAAAGCTGTCCGAAGCAAGGACAAGTTCAGACAGCTTTGAGGGGACGCGAGCAAAAGCAGTCCGAAGTAAGGCCAAGTTCGGACAGGTTTAAGGAGAGAAGAGCAAAAGCTGTCCGAAGCAAGGGCAAGTTCAGACAGCTTTGAGGGGACGCGAGCAAAAGCAGTCCGAAGTAAGGGCAAGTTCAGACAGGTTTGAAGGGAAAAGAGCAAAAGCAGTCCGAAGTAAGGCCAAGTACAGACAGGTTTGAAGGGAAAAGAGCAAAAGCTGTCAGAAGCCGCTCAGCCCCAGCCTGTGAATCTTCCAACCACATCAAAAACAGCCGAACAAATTGTCCGGCTGCTGCTAAAAATATATCCAATCTTATAGAGCCCAGTCTCCATTGCGGAATACTGGCTCAGCAGTTCCATCTGCTGTGATGCCGTCGATGTCCATTTTATCGGAGCCGATCATGAAGTCGACGTGCGTGATGCTTTCGTTCAGTCCGTTCTCAGCCAATTCTTCTGAAGACATCGTCTTGCCGCCCTCCACGCAGAACGCATAAGCGCTGCCAATCGCGAAGTGGTTTGATGCATTTTCATCAAACAATGTATTGAAGAATAATACATTTGATTGAGAAATTGGCGAGTTGAATGGTACTAGGGCAACTTCACCCAGATAGTGTGAACCTTCATCAGTCGCCACAAGCTGCTTGAGGATTTCTTCGCCTTCTTCCGCTTCAACGCCGACGATTTTTCCATTTTCAAAAGTAAGCTTGAAGTTGTCGATGATGTTTCCGCCGTAGCTAAGTGGCTTCGTACTTGAAACATAACCGTTCACGCCTGTTTTCAACGGAACAGAGAATACTTCTTCAGTCGGCATGTTTGCCATGAATTCATTGCCTTGCTCGTTCACGCTGCCAGCGCCAACCCAGATATGCTTCTCAGGAAGCTCGACTGTCAGGTCAGTGCCAGGTGCTTTGTAGTGAAGCTTCTTGTAACGCTTGCCGTTCAGGTAATCAACCTTTTCATGAAGGGAAGAGTCATGGTCTTTCCATGCAGCGACAGGATCTGGAGTGTCCACGCGGACTGCCTTGAAAATCGCATCCCAAAGCTTTTGCACAGCTGTTTCAGCAGTCTCCTCAGGGAACACCATTTTTGCCCAGCCTTCAGAAGGAGCAGCAATGACTGTCCAGCTTACTTTATCGGATTGTATGTATTTGCGATACTTTGAAAGTGCCGTTCCAGCAGCTTTCTGGAAGTTTGCGATGCGCTCGGACTTCACACCCTTCAACAAGTCAGGACTTGAAGAAACGATTGACATGAATGCTGCACCGTTTTCAGCTAGGTCTTCCACTTCGCGTGCGCGCCATTCAGGGTATTCTGTGAACGCCTCATCTGGTGCAAGATCGTATTTCGTCCTGTTCACGACGTCATCATTCCAGTTCACGACGACGTTTTTAGCACCGGCTTCATACGCCTTTTTCACAACAAGTCGGACAAACTCAGCAGAGTCGATCGTCGTATTGACGACAAGCGTCTGGTCCTTCTGGATGTTCACGCCAACCTTGACAGCAAGGTCTGCATATTTTTCTAAATTCGTTTGAAAATCACTCATCTATTTCGCCCCTTTTCAGAATCTTCTTTTACATTGTAACGATTTTATAGGAAAAAAGAAACTTAAGACATTCGACTAAACTAGACACACAAGCGGCAATACAGGTTCAGTCCTTATCTGTCTAAATTTGCTAGCCTATTAAACTAGCACATGACAGCGGCCTAAGGTAAAATAGAGCGGTATAAAAAGGGGTATAGGAGGATATTTTAAAGATGAAATATGATGTAGTTTTATTACGGTTATCAGCGATTTACGCTTTCATTGGGGCATTCCTCGGTTCGCATATGGCAGGTGCCGGCAGTTATGCTATCCGACCAGTCCATGCACATATCCTTGTTGTCGGCTGGCTGAGTCTGTTTGCCTTTTCTAGCTACTATCGTTCTTATGTGGTGCCTAAGACTTCAAAACTAGCATTACTTCATGTCTGGACAGCAATCATTGGCAGCTTTGGATTGACTCTAGGCATGTGGCTTTATAACGTGAAGCCATTCCCGCTGCCAGAAACATTTACAATGGTGTTCTATATCGTCGGCGGCTCCACTTTGCTTCTCAGCTTCCTGCTATTTGTGTTCATGACATTTAAATATAGCGATGCGAAGGTAAAACAATAAAAAAATCCATGCAGGATCTGCTCTGCATGGATTTTTTATGTGTTTGGGCTTTTCAATAATGCTAATCATCCTACTTTTTAATCAATATATTGGCGAAAATACAAATATATCGCCCACATTTCCCAATATATCAGCGGATTTCTAATTATATCGACCACAATTTGTAATATATCAGCGGATTTCTAATTATATCGACCACATTTTGCAATATATCAGCGGATTTTTAATTATATCGACCAACTTCATATTTCCACTATTAGAAGATCTGCGAATTTGAAGAATTACACTCAAACCCCGGCAGCCTTCTTCCTCTCATACATCCGGAACATCACCCAGAACAGCACGGCGCTCAAAACAGCGAGAATGCTGAGGATGGTGAACGTCCAGCCATAGCCGATCCAAACAGTCAGCGGAATGCTGATTGGGGCAATTGTTCTTCCAATCGTATAGCGCAATGAAGCGGCTGCAAAATACTGGCCGCGCATTTTTTCAGGTGCCAGGTTGGAAATGAAGGTTTGCTGCAGTCCGGCTGTCATCAGCTCAGCCAGTGTGAATACAGCCATCGCCAAGATTAGGCCCCAAATCCAATTTGTCGCGCCGAACATCAAGATCGCCACTGCATAGATGAGCGATGACAAAACAAACACGTTACGTTCCCGGAAGCGGGTCACCCATCTCGTAACAACTACTGTGAAGAGGGCAACCAGCAATCCATTTTCGGATAAAATCAATCCAAAAGCCTGCTCTCCATTCACGGTGAATACCTTGTTGCCGAGTTCTAGCACCGTTTGATTATGCACCATATCCTTTGTGTAAACTGGGAATAGCAGATCGAGCTGCATGAATGTTTGGGCCGCTAAAATCCCTGCGATGATGAACATGAGAAAGATTTTATCTTGGACAATGACCTTGTAATCGGCAATTTGATCTTTAAGGAAGTCGTACCATTTTCCATTTTCTGCACGTGCCTTCCTGGCTGAAGCAGGCACCGTCTCGCGCGTCCATTTTGCGAGGACAAGTGCAAGAAGGATGGAGATGATTGCGACGGCAATCATCAGTTCAAACCGGTATTTCACATAAAAAATCGCTCCGAGAATTGGACCGACAACCACGGCGATATTAATTTGTGTATAAAAAATAGCGAACACGCTGCTTCGATCTTTCTCCGGGACGACATCGGCGACCATCGCCTGGCTGGCAGGCCAATAGATCGAGCCGAACATCCCAACCAGGGTAAAGCATATGAAACCGAGTATCGGCGAAGTGAACCATGGTGATACGGCATAGGCAAAAACTAGGAAGGCGATGCCCTGGCCAAATGCTGAGATGACCATCATTCGCTTGCGCCCGAACCTGTCCGCGGTATATCCTCCAAGCAAATTCGCAAACACCGAGAACACCTGTGAAAAAATCAGCAGGAATCCAGCTTTGTCCTTACCAAAGCTTTCGGCAAAATAAATCGTTAAAAACGGGAAAAACATCCAAAATGTTATATTCATTAAAGCTTCGCCGAACAAGCGAATTTTCAAGTTTCGATCCCAATCTCTTATCCTCATGATGCTTCTCCTTTTATATCTTTGAATGACACCAACGAATATCATACTACTCCATAGGAATTTTTTACAAGTTAAATGGTCATCTCTATGCAAATGAAAAAAGCGGCACAAGGGCCGCTTCAGTTTTTGCTTTAATCTTTATCCTCCATTGCTGCCTTCAGCAAGTCTCCGAGACTGGTGCCGAAGTTCTCCTGGGATGGTGAGTATTTTTCCTTCAGTTTGCGCTCCTCACGCTTGGATACGCCTTTTTTCTTTTTATCCTCGGCTTTTTCCACAACATTGCAGCGGCGGCACTGGAAGTAGGCGCCAGCCTTGCCGTTGTGGATTTCCATTCGCTTATGGCACTGAGGACAGCGTCTTTGTGAAAGCTTTGGATCCTTATGCTTGCGGAAGCTGCACTCTGGGCTTGAGCAGACGAGGATGCGTCCTTCCTTTGTCTTGCGCTCCTTCATGAACTCACCACATTCAGGGCATTTTGAGCCTGTCAGGTTATGGGCGCGGTAGGTTTTGTCGCTCGTCTTGATCTCGGATACAAGGCGGGCTGTCTGTTCGCGGATCCGTTTCTTGAACGCCTTCGGATCCCCTTTGCCGCGGGCGATTTCTTCAAGTTCTTTTTCCCATTTTGCCGTCAGCTCAGGGGATGTAAGTTCATCGTTCACCAGGTCAATGAGCTGCTTGCCCTTTTTCGTCGGATACAGGCGGCCGTTCTGTCTTTCCACGACCTCTGATGATATGATTCGTTCAATGATCTCCGCACGCGTTGCCGGAGTGCCCAGCCCGAATTTCTCCATCTTTGCAAGGATATCCGATTCAGACAAACGAAGCGGCGGTTCGGTCATTTTCTTATTCATGTTAACCTGGCCGACTGAGTAGCTCTTGCCTTTTTCGAGATGGCTTAAAGACTGAGTAGCTGCATCATCATCATCTTTTCCGAGCACCTTTTTAAACCCGAGCTCAAGGACATTCGTTTCCCGAGCTGACAGTGATTCACCATCGACATCGAAGTTAGCATGAATCACTTCATACTGATAAGCCGGGTAAAATAAAGCAAGGAATCGACGGACGATCAAGTCATACAGCTTCCTTTCATCCGGTGATAAATCGGCAAGGTGAAGGCGCTCCTCTGTCGGGATGATCGCATGGTGGTCAGTGACTTTTTCGTTATTGAACACGCGGCGCGCCTGGACTTTTCCTTTTTGGGCAAGGGCGGGCTTCGCTTCGTCACGGTAGCCGGACATGATTCCCTGAAGGCGGTCCGCCATTGTCGCTTCCATATCGGTCGTCAAATATCGTGAATCTGTTCTTGGGTAGGTGACGAGCTTGTGCTGTTCATACAATCCCTGCAGGACATTGGAAGTTTTCTTTGCAGAGAAGCCAAAACGTTTGTTGGCGTCACGCTGCAGTTCCGTCAGGTCATAAGGCAGCGGCTGTGGTTCTGATTTTTGCTTGCGATCCAGCGATTTCAGCACAGCTTTCTTGTTGGAAAGCTTTTTTTGAATCTGCTCTGCTTTTTCCTTTGAAAAAATACGCTTTTCGCCTTTATGCTCCCATTCTGCATTCAATGAGCCGACTTTACCCTGGATGGTCCAATATTCCTTCGGCACGAACTTATTGATTTCATCCTCGCGTTCGAGGACCATCGCAAGTGTTGGTGTCTGGACACGCCCGGCAGATAATGGATCCTTGAATTTTGTTGTCAAAGCTCTCGAAACATTCAACCCAATCAGCCAGTCAGCCTCGGCGCGGCATACTGCCGATTCATACAGGTCTTCAAACTGCTTCCCAGGCTTAAGATTCTTAAAACCGTCCTTTATGGCGCGGTCCGTCTGGGAGGAAATCCACAGTCGCTTAATTGGCTTTTTCCAGTTGATGCGCTGGAGAATCCATCTGGCTACCAGCTCACCTTCACGCCCAGCGTCAGTGGCAATGATGAATTCGCCGATATCCTTGCGTTCAGCCAGATGCTCGATGGCCTTGAACTGGTGGCTCGTCTGCTTGATCACCTTCAACCCCATTTTATCTGGGATGATCGGCAGCTCCTCTAGCTTCCATACCTTATATTTCGGGTCATAATTCTCCGGCATTTTTAATTCAATCAAATGGCCGAGCGCCCAGGTGACGATATATTGGTTTCCTTCGAAATAACTTTTATTACTTTTATTGCAGCCAAGTACACGTGCGAGCTCGCGGGCCACACTTGGTTTTTCTGCAAGAACTAATGATTTCATGAATACTCCTTTCAAAACAAAACAGTTTTGCTTATGCTTTACTTAGTATAATGGAAAAAAGAGATTTTTTGTAATGGGGGAGACCATGAGCGACTATATAAAAGAAATCCGTGCACTTATTGGAAGCAGGCCTTTCATTCTGGTTGGTTCTGCTGTGCTTGTTTTTAATAAGGAGTATGAGGTGCTGCTGCAGCTAAGAACGGATACTGGCAGGTGGGGGATTCCCGGAGGGGCGATGGAGCCTGGAGAAAGCTTCGAGGAAAGTGCTCGCAGGGAATTGTTCGAGGAAACAGGCCTTCATCTCAAGGATCTGAAGTTTTTGGATGTGGCTGCTGGTGAAGAGTACTATTTCCAATACCCTAATGGCGATGAAATTTATAATGCGATCGCTTTGTATGCGTGTGACGATTGGGAAGGGAATTTGAAGGTGAATGATGGGGAGAGCAAGGAGCTCCGCTTTTTCCCGTTAAACAGTCTGCCTTCGCTTACAGAAAGGCAAGAGCTGATAATAGACAAGGTAAAAGAAAGCGGAATCCTGCCTGAGTTGAAGGAACTTAATCTTAATGAAATCATGGAGTGTGCCGAAGTTCTGGATCTCCAAAGAAAATCCTATAAAATAGAAGCAGAGCTGATCGGCACAGATGAAATCCCGCCGTTAAAAGAAACATTCGAGGAGCTTAAAAATTGCGGTGAAACTTTCATTGGCTGTCATATCGAAGGCAGGCTTGCCGGGGCAATCTCTTTTAAAATAGAAGGAGAAGTAATCGATATTCATCGCATGATGGTGCATCCTGATTTTTTCCGCAGAGGAATTGCGCGGAAGCTGCTTTGTCAGTTAGAGCATTATGGATGTTCTCAAATGATCGTCTCAACCGGGGCCGCGAACACACCTGCAGTGAAGCTTTATGAGAAGCTTGGTTTCGAGCGCCAGCATGATTCAGTGGTCGGTGACGGACTGGTGATTGCCCATTTTAAAAAAGTGAAAATTTAATCTCAGACAAAAGGACCCGGCAGCAAGCCTGGTCCTTTCAGCATTATTCTTTAATTTTAACAGCCGTTCCTGTCGCGATGCACATCATCATGCCTTCTCGCAATGTTTCAAAATCGAGATCGACGCCAATTATGGCATTCGCGCCCATGCGGCGTGCTTTATCTTCCATTTCGCGAATCGCGATTTCACGGCCTTCGGCAAGTTTGTTTTCATATGCCGAACTTCTGCCGCCGATCACATCGGTGACACTTGCCAAAAAGTCACGCACCACATTGGCACCCATGATTGCTTCGCCAGAAACAATCCCCATATAGCTCTCGACTTCTTTTCCTTGTAATGTTGAAGTAGTTGTTACGATCATGTACATATTCCTCCCCAAATGGTTAATGGCTAGTAAAAAATTGTGTATAAAAACATATACGATTTCTCTTGGAAAAAGTTTCAATCAAAAAAGAACCCGGCAATTATTAGCCGAGTCCTAGAATAATTACACTTCGTCTTCCTCTACACGATTTTTGAAAGCTTCCTGGACGACGAGGAATTCCTCATCTTCCTGGGCTTCTGTTTCAGGTCGCTTAGCTTTCAGTGCACCTGCAGGCAGGTCTCCGGGATGGCCCTTTTTCTTGTGGTTGAACTCTTTGCCTCTGCTCATTCATGAACCCTCCTTTCTTGTCCAATGTAGTTTTTCCTGATGGGACCTGAAATATAAAAAATCTCTTGCATATGATTGTATAGATACAAATTTTTTAGAAAGAAAGGGCGGCTTAAATGGACGAAAAATTGTACGCTCAAGATTTGGTTGAGTGCCCGACTGTTTTTTGTGCTAATCGTGATGACCAGGCTCCGCTTTTTACAGCAGATGCCTTGATTAATGGTGACATTCAAAAGGTTAACCTTGAGGATTATCGGGGAAAGTGGGTCATTTTATTTTTCTATCCAAGCGATTTTACCTTTGTCTGACCGACAGAACTGGCGGCGGTCGCCGCTGTTTACCCTTATATCCAGGCGCTGGGGGCTGAGTTGCTGGCCATCAGCACGGATAGTGTTTACTCTCACAAGGTTTTTAAGGAAACCTCTCCATCTTTGAAGAATGTAACGTATCCAATGGTAAGCGACAGGACACAGGTCATCAGCCGTGCTTACCGGGTCCTGGATGAAACAACAGGGGCCTGTTTCAGGACATCGGTTTTCATTGATCCAGGGGGTATTATCAGGGCAAAGCTTACTTATCCCGGGAATGTCGGCCGCAATCTTCCTGAGCATGTAAGGATGCTGCAGGCTTTCGAATATGCCAAGCAAACGGGCAAAGGTGTGCCGGCGAACTGGGTGCCCGGCCAGCAGGGAGTCAGTACAGACCCTTCCAATATAGGGAATATTTAAATGCGAGCAGGTCCTGTAAAGCAGGGCCTGTTTTTTATATCCAGGCTTGTCCGCTTTATTTTTTGTCTGTGACCAGCATCACAATTGGTGGATAAAAATGTCACAAATTCTCTACAAAAACCTTCGATATCACTCACAAAGTTTTTTTAAAATAGAATTGAGATTATGTTAAGAATTTCACAAACAGAAAATTAGGAGGAACTGAAGATGGATGAGGTCCTGATATTAAGCCGGATCCAGTTTGCTGTCACTGTCTTTTATCATTTTTTATTCGTTCCATTGACCCTTGGTTTAGTCATACTCGTTGCCATCATGGAGACAAAGTATGCGCGTACGCTCGACCTGACGTACAAACGGATGGCGGATTATTGGGGAAAACTGTTCGCAATCAACTTTGTGCTTGGCGTGATTACCGGTATAACGATGGAATTCCAATTTGGCACGAACTGGTCTGAATACTCTAAGTATATGGGGGATATTTTCGGATCGCCGCTCGCTATTGAAGCTCTGGTCGCCTTTTTCCTAGAATCGACCTTTATGGGCATCTGGCTGTTCGGCAAGGATAAGTTTTCACCAAAGCTGCGGGCATTTTCGATCTGGATGGTCGCTCTTGGCACGAATATTTCCGCTCTGTGGATCATTACCGCCAACGGCTTCATGCAAAACCCGGTCGGCTACGTATTGAAAAATGGCCGTGTAGAATTGAATAGCTTCTGGGAGCTTGTTACCAATCCCTATGCCTGGTATATGTTTGTACATACTGTTGTAAGTGCCTATATTGTCGGAGCTTTCTTCATGATGGCCATCAGTGCTTACCATCTGTTAAGGAAGAATGAAATCTCTTTTTATAAAAAATCATTTAAATACGGATTGGCCATGGCCCTGTTCTCAGCCACATTGACACCTTTCATTGGGCACCAGTCAGGTGTGTTCGCGGCGAAAATGCAGCCGGCAAAAGGGGCAGCGATGGAGGCTGTCTGGGAAACACAAAAGGACATGCCATTCCACCTGATCCAGATCCCGGATCAGGAAAACGAGCGCAATGCTTTTGAGGCAATCAGCATACCGAAGCTGGGCAGCTTCTTCTATACAAACTCCTTTGATGGAGAAGTGACCGGATTAAATGATATCCCTAAAGATGAACGGCCAAATGTCGAACTGGTCTTTTACGCTTTCAGGGTAATGGTCGCGCTCGGAGTCTTTTTTCTGGCTGTATCCTGGTACGGCTTGTACCTCTACCGGAAAAATAAACTGGAAAACTCACCAAGATACCTGAAGCTCGTACTATATTCTGTGCTGCTGCCGTACCTGGCGATCAATGCCGGCTGGATGGTGGCTGAGGCGGGGAGGCAGCCATGGGTTGTATATGGATTGATGAAAACATCTGAGGGAGTATCGCCAATCGCTATGTCCCAGGTGGTGTTTTCCCTGGCAGCTCTCGTCATTTTCTATACGATCCTGCTGATTGCGGATGTTTATTTAATCATCAAATATGCAAAAAAAGGTCCTGAATCAGAGGGTAAATATGGCCTTGAAGGAGGCGTGAAGCATGTCTCATGATACACTTGCCATCATTTGGTTCGGTTTGTGGGGATTGATTTGGACGGTTTATTTCATCCTCGATGGATACACTCTTGGTACTGGGATGCTGTTTCCGTTCATTGCGAAAAACCGGCAGGAACGCAACCAGCTTCAGGAGGCAGTCGGACCGTTCTGGGGAGGGAATGAGGTCTGGCTCATCACCGCAGGCGGAGCCACATTCGCTGCTTTCCCGGCAGTTTATGCCGATATGTTCAGCTTTTTGTATACACCATTATTCCTGGTTCTGATCGCTTTGTTCATCCGGGCGATTGGACTTGAATTCATGCATAAGGACGACAACCCGCTATGGCAGGCAGCGTGTAAATGGGGATTTTTCACAGGCAGTTTCTTGATCGCTTTCTTATTCGGAGTCACCTTCGCCAATCTGTACCGGGGTTTATTGATTGGAGCAAATGGCTATGAAGGCAATTTGTTCAGCCTGTTGAATGGCTATGGCCTATTGGGAGGATTGCTGTTTGTATCATTATTCCTGCTGTCAGGCTCTCTATGGATTCAGTTGAAGACAGCGGGGCAAACCGCCGTGCGGGCTTACAGAATATCAAGGGTATTAGCAGGTGTGACTCCGGCCATGCTGTCGCTGTTCTTTTTGGCGACAGTGAACAGGACACCATTGCTCGATAATTACTCGCAGCAGCCGGTCCTTTGGATTGTGCCGATGCTCGCACTAGCTGCGATGCTTGCAGCAGTGTACTTTATTTTTAAAAAGAAAATCGGTTATGCCTTTACTGCTGTCTGTGTGACGATTTTTACGAAAATGGCCTTTGTCTTCGTCGGGATGTTCCCGAACATGCTGCCATCAAGCATAGACAACGCCTACAGCGTGACACTTTATGAGGCTGCAGGCAGCAAGCTCAACCTGTCCATCATGTTCGTCGTGGCCGTCATCTTCGTGCCCATCATCATCGCTTACCAGTCCTGGAGCTACACACTTTTCAAGGACAAAATAGTAAAAGAAAGCGCGAAGGGATATCAATAAGGAAAGGCGTCTGGGGGACCAGACGCTTTTTAGTTATGTAGAAAGCCAGTAAGGTGTGTTTCTAGCTAGCTAATAAGAAGGGGTTAATAGAAATTGCTGTAACGAGCAACACCAAAATGTCTAATATAAGAGGTTTAATAGACGCTAACTCTCTAAGCCTTTAACGTGATAAAATCGCTTTTTCCAAATGTTCTAATTAGAAAATACTGGATTAAAGTAATATAATAATAGTATAAATACTAATAATGAACTGGAGTGGTGGTTCAGATGGATTTTTCTATGGTTGTATCTGAGGATCGGATAAAAAAAGCCTATAGGGACGGGGAGTTTGAAAATTTGCCTGGCTACGGAAAGCCTTTGAATCTGGAGGACCTGTCAGCCGTACCAGAAGAACTGAGAATGGCCTACAAGATGATGAAGAATGCCGGTTTCTCTCCTGAAGAACAGAAGCTCAGGCAGGAAGTGATGACCGTCGAGAGCCTGATCCGCACGTGTGAAAATCCGGAAGAAAAAGACAGACTGAACCAGGAACTAAGCCAGAAGCTTCTTAGATACAATAAGATGATGTCCAGCAGGGGAGCTAAAACAAACTCCTCGCTGTTTAAGAATTACGAACGGAAAATTGAAAAGAAGCTGTTATAAAGGAAAGGGCCAGGCGGAGAAATCCAGCCTGGCCCTTTTTATGGGATAAATCAGACGCTTAAGCGCCTAGCCAAGGTGCTAGAGCTTTTCTTATTAAGCACCTAGCGTTTTAATTTTTTCAGCAGCAGCTGCTGTCTGGCTGACATACGCTGCGATGGTCTGGTTATCGTCATTCAAGGTTTCGATCGTGGCGTTCATTTCTTCCAGGCCTGCTGTTGCCTGTTCGATAATGGCTGCAAGCTCACGTGTGGAGGCTTCGACATCGCCTGACTGATTTTTAACATCACTGACTGTCAATTCGAATTGGCCGAATTGGTTCGTCAGCTCACGCAATGTACTGCTTACTTCTGCGAAGAATCCGGAAACCTCTTCAACAGCGGAACGGCTTTCGGTCAGTTTTTCGCTGCTGTCGTTCATTTTTTCCAGAGCAGCGGAGTTCGTCTCATTTACAGAAGTAAGGTTCTCGGTAATCTGGATGGCTGTTTCTTTCGTCATTTCCGCCAGTTTGCGGATTTCATTGGCTACAACTGAGAACCCCTTGCCGGCTTCTCCAGCGCGTGCTGCTTCGATTGAAGCGTTCAAAGCGAGCAGATTGGTTTGCTCGGTGATATTCCGGATGTTGACGATGAAGCCATTCGTTTCTTCGATTTTCTTCGTCAGCATGGAGAATGTCTGGCTCAATTCGGAAATAGAAGAAGCAAGGTCCTTCATGTCACCTTGAAGCTCGACAATTTTCACTGAGCCGCTTTCAGACGCCTTGGCTGCCTGTAAAGTATTGTCTGAGAGCAGGACGGACATATCGGACATTTCATCCATTCTCTGCTTTGTCATTTCTGCATTTTCGGAAATTTGGTTGATCTGTTCCGTCTGCACCTGGCTTCCGGCAGAGATTTCATTTACAGCGATTTTCATTTCTGTTTGTGAAGATAGATGTGTCTGGATTTGATCATTGATTTTGCCAAGGCTTTCAGTAACGACTAGAAGTTCACCATGCAGCAATGCACTATGCTGTTCTTTACGGACTTTTTCAGTTTCTGAATCCGCCAGGAAGGTCTCCAGCGATTTAAATGCAGCTTTGTTCAAACGGATCAAGACGAACAGCACTGCGCCGATTAAAACATAACAAAGTAAAATTGCGGTGAAGGTACTGCTTAAAAAGTCCTGGTTCTCTGTCGCCAGCATGGTGTTCATGACAACGGCAACAAGTCCGAGGCTGTACCCGGTAACAAAGATTTTAATATCAAAATGAATGGCTGAAAAAACGGCCAGGAACAAGAGGACGAGCAAGAAGGCCCCGTTGCCTCCGAACATTCCGATATAGAAGAAGTGGTGGATGAAAATAGCACCAATAGCGGCATAAGGGAAAAAGGACTCCTTCTTAAGCCAGAGCTGGAAAATCAGGAAGAACAGTACAAAAAATGATAATTCGCTTACATAAACCATTGTTTTGATAAATGGTTCCTTTTCAATAATTGTATAGGCAGATGTCGCAACCAAGGATACTGAATAAGTACTGAGCATCAAGATATTCTTCTTTCTCGTATCCTGCTTGCGGAGATTTTGAATTGCCTCCACGAAATAGCCTCCTTAGATTGTCTTTTAAATTGTTGCTTATATTATATCGGCATAAAAAAACTGAATTTTTATTGTTTATGAAAATTTATTTTTCGTGCCCATCACTTAAGATTTTTGAAAACATGTCGAAATAAAAAGAGATATTATGACAGTTAAAACTAAAGACAGAAATAGAAGTATAGCAGACAGGGGAGTCGTACATGGATAAGTCGTCGATCATTGGTGTCATATTAGCGATCATTGCGGTAGGAGTGGGGATGGTGTTCAAGGGTGTCAGCCCGAGTGCCCTTGCCAATCCGGCAGCGATCTTGATTATATTGGTGGGTACGGTTGCGGCGGTAACAATTGCCTTTCCCGCAAAAGAACTGAAGAAAGTACCGAAGCTTTTCAAAATTCTATTCAAGGAGCAGGAAAGCGCTGATTTACCCTCTCTGATCCGCCTGTTTTCTGACTGGGCCCAGCTAGCCCGAAAAGAGGGGCTGCTTGCTCTTGAAGCGAAAACAAGTGAAATCGATGATGAATTTCTAAAGAATGGATTATCATTGGCTGTCGATGGCCAGAGCGCTGATTACATCCGTGATGTTTTAACAGAAGAAGTGGAAGCGATGGAGGAACGCCACCTTTCTGGGGCGGCCATCTTTACGCAGGCTGGTACATATGCACCGACACTTGGTGTTCTTGGAGCGGTAGTTGGCTTGATTGCGGCGCTAAGCCATATGGATAATACTGATGAGCTGGGCAGAGCAATTAGTGCGGCATTCGTCGCTACATTATTGGGGATTTTCACTGGTTACGTATTGTGGCATCCATTCGCCAATAAATTAAAGCGTAAATCAAAGCAAGAAGCACAAGTAAAATACATGATGATAGAAGGAATTCTCTCCATCCTTGAAGGGGAAGCACCAAGAGTGATCGAGCAAAAGCTTGCTTCTTACTTGCCAGCTGGCGAACGGAAGATGATCCTTGAGGAAAGCGGCGTGGCGAAGGATGAGTAGGAGAAGGAAGAAGAAGCACCACGAAGATCATATGGACGAATCCTGGCTGATCCCGTATGCAGATTTGCTCACCCTTCTTCTGGCACTATTCATCGTTTTGTTTGCGATGAGCTCGGTCGATGCCGTCAAATTCCAACAGCTTTCAAAGGCATTCAATGATGTATTTTCCGGAGGGACAGGAGTTTTTGAATTCCAGAGTCCGATGCCGGAAGGCCAGATGGAATCGCCTGATGAACGCAAGGAAGATGTTGAAAAGAATGACGAGGAAAAGGCCGATGCAGCCAAAGATCAGATGGAGCTTCTCGCAATCCAGCAGAAGGTCAACTCTTATATAGAAGATAAAAAGCTGACAGATAAACTGGATACAAAGCTTACGGATGAGGGATTGCTGTTGACGATCCGCGACAATGTCCTGTTTGAATCGGGCAGGGCAGAAGTACGTAATACAGATGTCAACATTGCCAATGAAATTGCCGACTTGCTGGTCATGGAGCCTCCGCGGAATATCATCATCAGCGGTCACACTGATAATGTGCCAATCAGGACCGCAAGATATGAATCGAACTGGGAACTGAGCGTCATGAGGGCGGTCGAATTCATGAAAATCATCTTGAAAAATGAACAGCTTGACCCGCGCTGGTTCAGCGCAAAAGGATTTGGTGAATTCCAGCCAGTCGCTACGAACGACACAGCAGAAGGCAAGGCAAGGAACCGCCGGGTAGAAATTCTGATCCTTCCGCGGACAAGCAATAATCCAGGACAATAAACGATGGACCGCTGCCAATGAGATTTGGCGGCGGTTTATTTATTTTTCATAGGGTATTTTCATAATTTTGGATATTTGCTATGATTTAATAATCTAAAATTACGAGGTAAACCAAAATGAATAAACTTAAAAACTATTACCGGCAATTCCATCCGATTGTATGGGTACTGCTGAGCGGGACTGTTCTTGCAAGGGGTTCAGCGTTTGCCACACTGCCATTCCTTGCCATCTATCTTTCAAGGAATCTTGATTTGCACCCTGTATTGATCGGATTGACAATCGGAATCAGCCCATTATCAGGAGTGGTGGGTGGTTTTCTGGGCGGCCATTTATCTGACAAATTTGGACGCAAGCCAGTCATGCTCGGTTCATTGTTTTCGATGTCGCTCGTCTATTTCGGCTTTATGATCGCAGAGACACCAGGCTGGTTCATCATTCTGAATGCATTGAATGGTTTGAGCGGATCATTTTTCGAACCGACCGGCCAGGCGCTGATTGCCGACCTGACAGAAAAAAGCAAGCGGATGAGAGCATTCTCTCTGAGGTATACGGCGATCAATATCGGAGCTTCGGTCGGACCATTGCTGGGCGCCTATCTCGCAGTGGTTTCTGCTAAATCTGCTTTTATGGTAACAGGAATCATGTATTTCATTTATGTATTGATTTTGGCCCTGATGATGAAGAAATACAACCTGGGCAATCAGGTAGTTGGAGGGACCAGTAAAGTAACGATCGCCAGCTCACTGAAAATCATTGGCAAAGATAAAGCATTAAGGTATTTGATTCTAGGAACTATCATCATTAATTTTGGCTATTCCCAAATGGAATCAAATATCCCGCAATATCTCGAGTCTTCGATTGCGAACGGAGTATTCGTTTATTCCGTGATGTTGTCCATCAATGCAGTCATGGTCGTCTTGCTGCAGATGCCGATCAGCCACTTTGCAGAAAGATTCAAGACGATGCAGGTGATGATGGCCGGTGCCGTCTTCCTGTCAGCGGGCATGTTGGCATTCGGGTTTGTAACCGGATGGTACACAGGCATATTGGCCATTGTCTTTATCACAATAGGGGAAATTCTCATCTTCCCATCAAGCAGCTATCTCGTCGATCAGCTCGCAACAGATGAGCTGCGGGGAACCTATTTCGGAGCCGCACAGTTCAGGAAAATCGGTCATTTTCTAGGCCCGATTGCAGGAGGTTATCTATTGAATGAAGCAGGAGGAACCGTGTTATTCTCGTTCATCGCCCTGGCAGTCCTAGGTAGTATCCTATTCTTCATTCAGGGAAACAAAATATTTGTAAAAACAGCACCGACAGTTGTTAAAGGATGAGAAAAAAGCAAGATTCCACGAGGAATCTTGCTTTTTTTGTGCAGGTTCGCCTGAATGATAGGTATGATTGCCACGGAAAATTAAGTTGAGGATGAAATGGGTGGATTATGATTCTTTTTTTAAAAAAAGTGAGGTGTACAAAGTAAAAAGAAATTAATATAGCGACTTTATTTTTTATATAGCGAGTTTTGCAATTTTATAGCGACTTTTTCATTTATATAGCGAGAATTTACTTTTTATAGCGACTTTCTCATTTTTATAGCGAAATGGTAATTGTCTGTAATAATTACCACCAATATGTAAAAAGGAAGCCGCGGTCATTACTCGGCTTCCTGCTCTGGTGTATCAGGCTGACACATCTTATCGATGCCGAAACCGATTACGAGCATCATCGCGATGGGAATGGAGAAGTTTAATAGATGAACAATGGTCATGTCCAAGTCCTCCCTTAACCTTAATAAGGTTTGCATATTAATAACATTATATTGGATTTGTCACAAAATAGACACAATTACTTTTGATTATTCTGAAAACTTAACAAATTTAATGAGTTTTCCCCTATTTACACAGTAAATTCCATCGCTAACTTCAACGTTTCCCAACAAATATTTCAAGGTTTCCTCACATTTTTTTGCTAATTTAAAAAGAGACTATTGCCGGGAGGAGGCAGCTGTATGTGGAGGCTGAAAAAGCCATTTGCCATCATTTTCTTTTTGCTTTTATTATTCATTTCTATGAATGCCTTTGCTGAGGAGTTCAAAGTTGAGCACGGCCAATCAATCCAGAGAGCTGTCGAAGGTGCCAGAAATGGGGATACCATCCTTGTCGCTCCTGGAGTATATAAAGAAAGTTTAGTAATCAATAAGGAAGTTTCGATAAAAGGAGAAGAGGGGACCATCATTGATGGCGGTGGAAATGGGAATGTCATCATGGTCACGGCTTCAAATGTGGTGATCGAAGGAATCACGATTCAGAATAGCGGCTCTGGTCAAGAGGACAGCGGAATCTACATTAAAAAAGCTGACCGAAATGTAATTCAGAACAATATATTAAAAAATGTCCAGAACGGAATTTATATAGGTAACAGCAATGAAAATCAGCTGCTGGGAAACAGCATTACAAGCAATGAATCTCATTTTTCCAAGCGTGGGAATGGCATCCATATGTTCAAGGGTGGCGGCCATTTGCTGAAAGAAAATAAGGTTGTCAATGTCCAGGATGGTTTTTATTTTGATTTTACCCAAGGCATCAAGGTGCTTGATAATCACATCAGTGAATCACGCTATGGCATGCACTTTATGTTCAGTGAAGGAATTCTAGCTGAGAGGAACCATGTCGAAAAAAATGTGACAGGGTTCATGGTGATGGATTCGGTTGGCATAGATTTTATTGAAAACAAAGTGACGGACCACTTTCACTTCCGTGGTTACGGTATCTTGATTTATGAAACAAAAGACGTACTCGTAGAAGGAAATAAAATTCTTCGGAATAGCACCGGTCTGTCTCTGGAAGATGGGGTTGATACTCAAGTCAACAGGAATCAGATTGCCGCCAATCAAGTCGGCCTGGAATTCGTGGGCAAGAACGAAAATAACGCGTTTTCAGAAAACAATTTTATCGGAAATGTCGTTCAATCAAAGATTTCAGGGGAGGACATGAGGCTCGATGATGGAGTGAAGGGAAATTACTGGGATGATTACAGCAGTTTTGACCTTTCAGGTGATGGAGTGGGAGAAGAAGCATACAAGGCAGGTTCACTGTACGATCGCCTTTTGCGGAGGCAGCCGTACTGGCAATTCTTTTTTGAAAGTCCATCAATCAAGCTGTGGACAAAGGCTGAAGCATTGTTTCCTTCATTTGGGACAGCCGATGTGTTTGATGCCCGCCCGCTGGTCGAACCAGTAGACATGCTTCAGGAAGCTGAACAGCGCAGCGAGGACCGGATGATACCGGGCGTAATAGGCATGCTGTTCATTTTGTTATCGATATTTGTCATTGTGAAAGGAAGAAAGCTGTCATGATTAAAAAACTTGGAGCTCTATTGCTAATGTCGGTCGCGTTGATAACGGGCTGCCAAAACAGCACAATGGAACCAGAGGAAATCAACCCAGAAATTGATGTGTGCGAGGTGTGCAATATGGGTCTTGCCCATGAGCACTTTGCCACCGAGATCGTCACTGCGGATGGTGAAGTATATAAATTTGATGATATAGGCTGTATGGATGAATTCGTGGAGATGGCGCCAGAACTCAAGGAAGAAAATGCTGCAAAACAATACGTCCGTGATGTGGATACAGGAGAATGGGTCGAGCTAGAAAAAGCCTTCCATGCTTACCACCCTGATTTCTGGACACCAATGGCAAATGGTGTTGTCAGCTTCAAGGATAAAGAGAGCGCTGAGAAGTACGTAAAAGAACAAGGAATAGGCGAAGTGCTGGATTATGAGTCATTAAAGAAACATGAGTGGAGCTGGGAGCAATGAGGCACATCGCGAGGCAGCAAATGACCTTGATGATGAGAAGCCATTGGCTAGCCGGATTTGGCTTATTGTTCTCATCCCTGGCCGTGATGGTCGCGTTCCTTGGCAACACCGGAGGGACCGGGTTTGATGGGTTTAACAGAATGACGGCCAGCTTGTTGAATATAAACTTGCTGCTGATTCCCTTGCTGTCATTGCTGATCGGCAGCTTGTTTCTGTCTGGTGAAAAGGAAGATCGCGGGCTAATGCTGCTAATGACCTATCCGCTTTCGCCGTGGACCGTTATCCTTGGAAAGTATGCAGGACTGTTTGCTGCCATCTGGTCTGTTTTGACGTTTGGCTATGGTGCAGCATTGCTCGTCATTTTCTTCGTCGGCGGAGGAGTCTCTGTTTCCTTGCTGATATTATTTTATCTGTATTCGATCCTGCTCTCGGCGATTTTCCTGTCGCTGGCTATGATGATTGGCATAATCGCCAAGACGCGATTCCAGGCACTGGGCATAAGCCTGATTGTCTGGGCTTTCCTTGTGCTTTTCTATGAATTTATCATTATGGGATTAAGCATGTTCCTGATGAAGCAATGGCTGCTGCCAATGCTGACTGTGTCCATCTTTCTGAATCCGGTGGAGTTAATCCGCGTCCAGTCGATCCTTTCGCTGGACGGAGCTTCAGTATTTGGGCCGCGATTATATGATTTAACGATCTGGGCAGATGGCTGGACAGGAAGAATGATGTTTATTCTGGCTGTTTTGCTCTGGATGGTACTGCCAGTCCTATACACTGTGTACAGGACGAAACGGGGGGTTGGTGATGAATAGCAAAGAATGGATCAGGATTGAAGGGTTGGCCAAGCATTATAGTGAAACGAAAAGGATTAATGACATAACCTTTACCATTGAAAAGCCCGAAATCTTTGCTCTCTGCGGCGGCAATGGAGCGGGGAAGAGTACGTTGATCAAGATGCTCACAGGAATGATGAAACCGACTGCTGGCAAGGTCTTGATGGACGGCCAGGTCATCGACCCGCAAAAACAGGACTTCAAGAACCTATTTTCCTATATGCCGGATGAAATGCTCTTTCCTCGCCAGCTGACAGGTTTGGAAGTTTTGATTTTTTTTGCGAGATTACGAGGAATAAATAATGAGAAAGTAATCGCAACCCTGCAGCAGGTTGGGCTATATGATGTGAAAAACATGCAGATCAAACAATACTCTAAAGGAATGCAGCAGCGGCTTTCATTGGCACAGGCACTGTTGCCGGATGTTCCGCTGCGAATCCTCGATGAACCAACCAATGGACTGGATCCATTATGGGTTTACCGGTTTAAGGAAATTGTCCAGGAAGAGAAGAAGCAGGGCAGGACGATTTTCTTTACTACCCATATCCTTAGTCTTGTTGAGGAATTGGCAGACAGGGCAGCGTTCATGCAGGAGGGGCAATTGCAGTATTGTGATTCAGTATCATCACTGGTTCAAAAAGAGGGTGTCTATACGCCGCTCGAAAAAGTGTTCTTTCATAGTTCATGACAATCTTTACTACTATGTGAAAAATCCCGGTGCTGATTTCTGCACCGGGATTTTATTATTAGGCTCTGTTTAACTAGACTGTTGATTTTCGTTCCAGGCGCTTCGCTTTCCGCGGGACTGGCGCTGAGCCTCCTCGTCGCTTTGCTCCTGCGGGGTCTCATCTGACCAGCTAAGCCCGCAGGAAATTGAGTTACTTCCTCGAACCTGCCCACGCACGATGAATATGCGTTAGCATTTTCGGAGGAGTCTACGCGCATTCCACTGCAATCAACAGGGTTGTAAACAACATTTTGCATTAACAGAGCCTATTATTAAGTATAATTTCACAACTTAATGGCCACTTTCCTCTTCACTGTCGCCATCCATATTACTATCCTTATCCATGCTATCGTTGTTCATCTTCATTTTTTTCATATAGCGTTCTTTTGCGATTTGGTCGATTTGCTCCCATGTTGCGGTAGCAGGGTTCTTGCCGTTGTTTTCTGAAATGAATTTTTCGGCACTTTCTGAGTCCTTGAAGAATGCGTAGCCGTATTTCATAGGTGTTTTAAGATCTGCTTTTACTGGAGTAGCGGAGTCGGCGTCAATCCATTCAGATGTAATGTAATCACGCACCCACTTTTCCTCGAATTCCACATCATCACGCCGTGCGATATTCAACAGACATCCGGAGTCGTCAAAGAATACATACTCGCCGTCTTTCGTTTTAGCCTGGGCTGTAAATACACCCATTGGGTCAGCTTCATCGTATACTTTCATATTGCAGAAGGCACAAACATCTTCGGCACCAGGCTCATGAGGGCCATCACCATGATCGTGATCATTCTCCTCGTGCTTAACTTCTGTTGCCGCAGTCTCCTGTTCATCTTTCTGTTCGTTTTCAGCCGCTTCATCTCCGCAAGCAGAAACAATGATCATTAATAAGAATGCTATCATGACAGCAAATAGTTTCTTCATTCCATTCTCCTCCTTTGATCGAATTTAATCCTATCAAGGAGTTGTGATTAAAATGCGAAAAATCAATGGGGAAAACGTGAGAAGTACATTGTTTTTATGAATATTTTGTGACAGATTTCTGGCACCGTAAATATGCCAGGTCACAGTGCATGGGGGAGTGACTATGTATTTTGTCGGCTCAAAAAAAGATAAGCGGTAATATCGTGAAATATTTGGTCTAAAGAGCGATTTTAATTTGTATTTTAGTATATAAGCTTACTGTTTATTCCTGCTTTGAAACTTCATGAAATCCACATAATAAGCAAAGTCCTCTTTGCTTATTCCATTTTTTATGGCTTCATCAACGAGTCCAGCCCATTCCTCATCAACAGGCTTCAGGAAAGCTTTCGTATTTTGTTGTCCCATCAAATACTCAACACTTGTATCTAGATTGTCTGCGAGCCGGGAAAGCACCTGAAGTGAGGGATTACCCTGTATTCCCCTTTCAATGTAACTGAGATAGGATTTGGATACATTCGCTTTTTCAGAGAGCTCACTAATTGAATACTTCTTCTTCAGCCTTAAGTTTTTAATTTTTTCGCCAACCGTCATATGGCAATCTCCTTTAAATTCATCTATTAATTCATTATAACGAACAAATTAGTTCTTTTAAAAATACAAGAAACTGAGATAAACAGAGTATTTTCTTAAAAAAGAACGATTTTTGTTCTTTTTTAAGAAAATTCGCCATATTTTAGACTTTTTCAAGATTGGTACAAATGAACTATACTTCAGTGGAATGAGGTAGTAAGCCACTTAAAAAGGAGGCAGGATGTCGTGTACAGAAAGAATTGTGATCGTTGCAATCGTCCTTCGTTTAGCAGCAGTGAGGCAGGAGAATGGATCTGCCCGATTTGCGGGAATGATTTAACGAGATATCCATTTTTTAATGCCATCAGTCTTGAAAAAGTGGCCATTATGTCGGACTGGAAAAAGCAAAAGTACAAAAAAATGGCCAACCCTTGAGTTTATGGGGGTAAAAAATTAAAAAGAGTTCAACAATTAGAGATATTATTTGACAAAAAATCTTATCTAAATCATTGTAATTTTCAGAAAAATACTCTTTCTTGCTATGATTTTGTAATCATTTGGAAGAAAAAAGAAAAAAACCTTCTATTGCAGGCGACAAATACTTACATGTTAAATATATAGAACACGGTACAATGACATTGGGACTTAAAAGTGAGTAAAAAGGTACAGAAAAAGGCAAACTTGTTGAAAAACTAGGACGCAAAGTCACGGATCTAAGGTGCAATGTACTATGATGGCCGGGCTGCCTGGAATACTAACTGTATTTTGGGGGGAAGAACTTGATTAAAGAGCAGGTAGTTTTCGAAGAACTGGATACAGAATGGATGCAGCTTATAATGGAAGCATTAGAAATGGGAATTAACAAAGAAGAAATCAGGGAGTTTTTAACGCAGACGAAAAATAGCTGAGGAATTTATACATAGAGATTAGAAGTGCAATCGGGCAGCTCTTATGGAGGTGCTTTTTATTTTGCACAAAAAAGGACAGCCATCTAAGCTGTCCTGGATATCATTTATTATGAAGTCGCCATTTATTGAATTCAAGAAATTCCTTGAATTGATCCTTTGTGATCCCCGAATCCATTGCTTCTTTTACAAGATTGACCCAATCTGAATCCATGTTTTCTTTATCGGGTTGTTCATGAATGAGATGGTCCACTGGCACATTCAGTACTCCAGCGATCTTTTCTAAGAATTGTATTGAAGGATTTGTCTGAAGATTTCGCTCGAGTGAGCTCAAATATGATTTTGCCACGCCAGCTTGTTCTGCCAATTCGGATAAGGACATTCGTTTCTCTTGTCGAAGTTTTTTGACGCGTTCACCAATCACTGTTATCCACACACCTTATCAATTTATAGTTATATCATAACAAATCTGATAAAATAGTTCCATATTAAGAACACCTTATAGAACAATTATAACCAACACCAAGATTTTTTGGTTCACTTTTAGAAAAAAACTTATTGGGAAAAAACTCGCAGCTTTTATATCGGCGATTGTATTTGAAGTTGTAGATGATTTTATGAAGTTTTTTTGAAAAAGACAAACACGATTGTCTATTGTATTCAAACGGACTTAAAAAAGGTAAAATGGTAGCAATCAGACAAGGTACGGTGATGTATTATGCAAAAAAAATATTTATTAATCTATGAAGAAATTGCGAAACAGATCCAGGAAGGAAATTATCCAGCAAAAACGATTTTGCCATCTGAAAATGAATTTGCGGATATGTATCAAACCTCGAGGGAAACCATCCGCAAAGCACTGAATCTGCTTGCCCAAAATGGCTTCATCCAAAAAATCCGCGGCAAAGGTTCACTTGTCCTCGATTTGAAACGGCATCAGTTTCCGATCACCGGATTGATTAGTTTTAAAGAACTGGCAGAGAATATGGGTGGAAAGGCGAAAACGACAGTGGAGGATTTCACTCTCGAGCTGGCCGGCCAGGAAATCGCCAGGGAATTGAATGTTGGTAATGATGAAAAGGTCTGGAAGGTAAAAAGAGTCCGGCATATTGATGAAGAACGAGTGATCCTCGATAAGGATTATCTGGTAGAAAGGCATGTGCTAGGACTGTCCCGCCAGAAATGCGAGAACTCGATATTCGAGTATATTGAAGGGCAGCTTGAGAAGAAAATCAGTTTTGCGAAGAAAGAATTCACAGTGGAGGAACCAAGCGCAGAGGACCGAGAGCTACTTGACATGGAAGGGTTCCATGCAATCGTCATCGTGAAAAATTATATTCATTTTGATGATGCCACCCTATTCCAATATACTGAGTCCAGGCACCGCCCTGACAAGTTCCGATTCGTGGACTTTGCAAGACGTATGGATACACAGTCTATATAAAAAAGAAGCTGCCATTATGGATGCCGGATGAACCAGGCAATATCATGGCAGCTTTTATTTATTTAATTTCCGCCCGTTGCTCATCAAAAGACGCCTCGTTTTTCTGATGAAATACTCCAGTTCCAGGAAGACTCTATGCTCTTCCGGTTTAATGCTTCGGATACTTCCCGACGAGATGGATGGCACTGATGATCCTTTTATTGATCCAGGATCTGTTCTCTTGGGTATTAAGCTGCTCATAGACCATCTTTCGGCCGTCTTCTGTCGTGACATAGTGACTTGGAAGAGTGTTCAGGCTGATGGCGATGATGTCGTTCCGGCATTTCTGGCAACTGCAGAAAGTCTGGTAATCCGGGCTCAGCATCAGCACATTGACAAGAGTCGAAACGACCTCTTCCATTACGTTGACATAACTAAAATTCATGATGCCTCTCTCCCTATTGATGTCCTAAGTTAAATTATAGTTGAATGACGGAAATATAAAATGTTTTTTTTATCATCGTTATAAGATGGGTCTAATTACATGTGTTTATACAAAAATATGGAAGTGTCAACAAGATGTTTCATCAGGAGCAGACAGGGAATTTTAATTAGGGGTAGAATTTTACACACAAAAGGAGATGTTGATTCTATGGGTAAAAAAATTGCCTGTTTAATAACCGATCTATTTGAAGATGTGGAATATCTAGAGCCTTCACGCGCTTTTACAGAAGCTGGGCATGAAGTTATGACAATCGAAAAAGAAAAAGGCAAGACAGTAAAAGGCAAGCAAGGCAAAGCAGAGGTCAAGATTGACGAAAGCATCGACAACGTCAAGCCGGAAGATTTCGATGCACTATTCATCCCTGGTGGGTTCTCACCTGACCAGCTGCGCGGGGATGATCGATTCGTGCAATTCGCCAAGTACTTCATGGATGAGAAGAAACCGGTATTCGCGATTTGCCATGGTCCACAACTATTGTTGACAGCCAAGACGCTCGAAGGCCGAAGCGCAACCGGATACAAATCCATCCGCGTCGACATGGAATATGCCGGAGCGAAATACATGGACAAGGAAGTCGTCGTCTGCTGCAACCAGCTTGTCACAAGCAGAGAACCGAAAGATATTCCGGCGTTCAACCGCGAATCACTTAAAGTGCTGGAAAAATAAAAGTAAGAACCCTTTTGCTGAGGCAGAAGGGTTTTTTACTGTGTGTGCAAACTGGGAAAAAACGAGTGGAATCTCCAATTCGCTATAAAATCGAGAAACTCGCTATAAAAATGGAAAAGTCGCTATATAAACAAGAAACTCGCTATATAAATGAAAAACTCGCTATATAAAAGAAAAACTCGCTATAAAATCAAATACTAGCTGAAAAATCTTTTCGGAGATTTGATTAAGAATCTATTACCCATAAAATAATCGAATGAAAATGGCTGTTTTTCTTTTACCTTGTGATGAACTGGTTCATTTTGAGAAATTTTACGTATAAGATAATATAGAGGATGAAATGAATCAGGGAGATGAAGGAATGATTGTTTTAAAGTCGGCACGAGAGATTGAAAATATGAAGGAAGCTGGAAAATTGCTTGCTTCTGTTCATAAAGAGCTGCGCAAAATGATTAAGCCTGGGGTTACGACCTGGGAAATTGATGAGTTTGTGGAGGCGTATTTGAAAAAGAATGGGGCGACTCCGCAGCAAAAAGGCTACCGGAACTATCAATATGCAACGTGCGCAAGCATCAATGATGAGGTTTGCCACGGTTTTCCCCGAAAAGAGGCTCTCAAGGATGGCGACATTGTGACGATCGACATGGTCGTCAACCTGAACGGGGCTCTTGCCGATTCCGCCTGGAGCTATGCAGTCGGCGATATCAGCGAGCAGTCGCAAAAGCTTATGGAAGTGACAAAAGAGGCATTATATCGTGGCATTGCCGCGTCAGTGCCGGGCAACCGTGTTGGGGATATCGGCCATGCGATCCAGTCCTATGTGGAAGGCGAGGGATTTTCGGTTGTACGTGAATTCATCGGACATGGAATCGGTTCTGTAATCCATGAAAAGCCGGATATTCCGCACTATGGGCTGCCTGGAAAAGGGCCGCGGCTCAAGGAGGGCATGGTGTTCACGATTGAACCAATGGTCAATATCGGAGAGTGGAAAACGAAGATGGATGACAATGGCTGGACTGCAAGAACGGTCGACGGCAAACTGTCTGCCCAGTATGAGCACACGATTGCGATCACAAAGGATGGTCCCGTCATTTTAACAGAACAGGATTAATAACTGCATCGGATGAATAAAAGGTTGGTTGTATTAATAAAAATGCTTCGTATCGAATCATAGTTAGTTACGATTCTGTCAGGACAGAATAAGCATCGGGCTGAACCAAAGTTTGGCCCGACTTTTTTATGCAAGGTGAAAAAAATTTTCATCTTCTGCAAATAAAGATGAAATTTTATTGGTAAGATAAAGTCGTCAGAAAAGGGGGAGGAAATATGGCCAGTGAACTAAATGGACAAAATGTGGTCGTGAAAATTAACGCTATCTACTCATCGCTTTCCTCCAAGGAGAAGGCGGTCGCAGATTACATATTGAAAAACACGCAGGAAATCATCCATCTTTCGATCACCGAGTTTGCGGAGCATGCTTCTGTTGCCGAAGCGACGATTTTCCGCTTTTGCAAAAGGCTTGGATTCAGAGGATATCAAGCTTTCAAAATCGCCCTGGCGAGTGAGCTTGTGGAACCGATCAAGAATATCCATGAAGAAATAAAGGAAGAAGATGAAGTCGTAACCCTTGCGCAAAAAGTGTTCGCCGGACATATTGAAGCGATGAAGGAAACGCTGAATCTATTGGATGCCAAAGTGCTTGAAAACATTATCGATGTTCTGGGAAAGGCTACAAGGATCGATTTTTACGGTTCGGGCGGATCATCGGCGATTGCGCTTGATGCTTACCATAAATTCCTGCGGACAGGCATTCATTGCAATGCCCATAGTGACGGTCATCAGCAAATCATTTCAGCAGCGCTGCTCGGTCCCGGGCAGGCAGCAATCGGTATTTCGCATAGCGGCAGTAATAAAGATGTCATAGAAGCGTTGAAAATTGCAAAAGCTAATGGGGCAGCGACCATCGCGATTACCGGACATTACAAATCACCGCTGTCGAAAGAAGCGGATTTCGTTCTCTATACCACATCACGTGAAACGCTATTCAGGTCCGAAGCCTTAGCTTCAAGGCTGGTCCAGCTTAGTCTAATTGACGTAATTCATGTTGCGGTATCTGTAACGAGACAGGAACAAACGCTAGGGAATCTGCAGAAGATAAGAGAAGCCATTTCGATTAAAAGATTTTAGTTTGTGAAAAATATTTTCATCTAATGGATATACATATGAAAAAATATTTGATACTATCATGTTATAACAAAGCTCTTTTCGTAAAAGTGTTTCTATTAGGTTTTGGAAACCTCCGAAAAGATGCTAACTAAAAGGAGTGCATCGAAGTGAAACTAGGAATGGTTGGCCTTGGTAAAATGGGCTATAACTTGGTATTGAATCTTATGGAAAACGGCCATGAAGTTGTGGCGAACGATATTAATGAAGAAGCAATGCAGAAAATCAAGACAGAGGGTGCCGAGATTGCAGCTGATTATCAGGCAATGGCGGACATGCTGCCAAAGCCGCGCGTGGTTTGGCTGATGATTCCTGCCGGAGAATTGATCGACCAGGTGATCGAGAAGTTCACACCATACTTGGAAGAAGGCGACATCCTGATTGATGGCGGAAACTCCAACTATAAAGATACGTTAAGACGTGCTGAAAAGCTGTCTGCAGCGGGCATCCACTTTATGGATGTGGGAACAAGCGGCGGAATGGAAGGCGCTCGCAATGGTGCCTGCACAATGATCGGCGGCGACGCAGAAGTTTTTGCTCATGTTGAGCCAATCTTCAAGGACATCTCAATCGAAAAAGGCTATCTTTACACAGGAAAGGTCGGAAGCGGCCACTTCTTGAAAATGGTGCACAACGGGATTGAGTACGGAATGATGCAGGCAATCGCTGAAGGCTTTGACATTCTGGAAAAAAGCCCATTCGATTATGACTACAAAGAAGTTTCACGTGTATGGAACCACGGCTCCGTCATCCGCAGCTGGCTGATGGAACTGATGGAAAATGCCTTCTCCAAAGAGCCTAAGCTTGAAAGCATCAAAGGCGTCATGCATTCATCAGGCGAAGGTAAATGGACAGTCGAAACAGCGCTGGACCTGCAAACAGCAGCACCAGTCATCGCACTGTCACTGATGATGCGTTACCGCTCACTTGAAGACGACACGTTCACAGGAAAAGTTGTCGCAGCATTGCGAAACGAATTCGGCGGACATGCTGTCGAAAAGAAATAAGACATGAATCCAGGTTCTCCTCGAATAGAGGGGGACCTTTTTTGTTTTGTATGGATTTATAAATACTTTAAATGTGGATAACTACATGCAGTTTTCTTAATCCAGCTCCAGCGCCTAGCCAGTTTTCATCCCGAGTATCTTCTTCGAGTATCTTGCGAGAAGCGTTAGCTTTGAGCAGCTCGAGACGTTTCGGTCCTGTCAATGAAGTCAAAGAGAGACTTCACTGTCAGGCCCTCCAACGCTTGTCGGGGCTGAACAAGGCGCTTGCGCTTTTTGTTCTTGTTCATAAAATTATCCTTTTTTGCAAGATGGCTACATTGCTTTTTCCGTTATAGTGGAAGTGAATACGGAAAATGGGGGCGCGGAATGTGAAAACAAAGTGGTATTTCTTTTTCCTGACGACAGTTGCCGTTTCGGCGATGATCTATGCTTTTCTGGGAGTGAAAGGGGAAGAGTCTGTTGAAATCGGCGTCCTGATGATTGGCGAAAACCGATATGAGAAATTCACTGGCCTTGGAGAGGGCTTGATGGATCTGGGTTACAACACGAAGAACATCCATTTTACCGTGAAAAATGCACAAGATGATGAAGATTTGATAGATAGGCAAATACATGAGCTGCTTAGTGCGAAACCTGACCTGATTGTGACGCTTGGCGGGATTGAAACATTTCGACTAAAGGAAAAAATGGATGAAGCCAGGATCGAGATTCCGGTTGTTTTTGCCGGACTTGCCGCTCCGAAAGAACTGGGATTGATCAACGATTACAAGTCTCCGGGTGGACTTTTTACCGGAATCAATAATTACCATGCGAGTATCTCCGGCAAGCGTCTTGAGATGCTTACCTCACTTGTGCCCGCTGTTGACAGGGTGCATGTGATTTATGACAGCAAGATTGATGTCAGCAAATTAAGCCTTGATGAGACAAGGAATGCAGCCACTCAATTGGGTGTGGAAATCGCACCTTGTGATGCTTCAAAGGACTGCTTGGATACACTATGGGCATCAGTTGGCAAAAGAGAGGCTATCCTCGTCCTGCCGAGCTTCAGGATTGAGTCACTGACAGATGAAATAGTGAGGCTGACTTCTGAGAAGAAGATTCCGGCCATGGGGCTGTATGACTTTGAAGCGGAAAAAGGACTGTTGGCGAGCTATGGGTCCAGCTTTTACTCGCAAGGATATCAGGCTTCAAGATTCGTCAGCTTGATTTTGCAGGGAAACAAACCGGGGGATTTACCTGTTGAATTGCCAGACGGCATCCGTTTTGTCGTCAACCAGCAGACGAAGGACGCACTTGGAGTCAGCTATAATCAGGATTTGCTGCATATCGCCGACCTGATCCACCCTGAAGTGCAGGGAGGGAGCAAGCGATGAAATATTTGATGGATTTCATGCATTCCCAGACCATCCGCAATAAGGTGCTCGTGTTCGGAGTCGTCATGTCGACAATCCCGTTACTGCTCCTCAGCCTGTACTATTACTCTTTTGTAAAAGCAGACCTGGAAACAAGGATCCTTGAAAAACAGCATCTGGTGCTCGAGAATCTATCGCGGGAAATACAATACGAATTCAGTCAGACATTCCAGCGGATCCATGTCCTTGCTTCTCTGAATCTATTGAATAAAGAACAAAGCGCCCTGTATGACCTCCTGCAGCAAAGCGAATCGATCGAAGAGGTCATCATCGCGGATGAAAAAGGCTTTGTCGAAAGTAGGGTATCCCGTTACGAACTCAATATTGCTGGAAACATGGAACGGTGGTTTACGGACGATATGTGGTTCCAGCTGCAATCGCGTGACAAGGTATATGGCCAGGTGGAATTCAACCAATACGGTCAGCCTGTCATGAAACTGGCAATCCCTTTTTATGAAGACGACAGCAAGAAAGCAATCGGAGTGACTGTCCAGCTTCAAAAAATCATCGGGAAAATTTCTTCGATGCGACAGGATCATTCTTCTTATATTTATTTACTGGATGACAAAGAACGGGTCATCGCCCACCAGGATTACAGCAAACTCTGGCAAAAGCAGACTTCTGGAGGCGAGGATGAACTCGGCGTTACCGCAGAAATCGAGGATTTGGATTGGGTGCTTGTGATGGAGCAGCCGAAAGCAACGGCGTTCGCTCCGATCAACAGGATGCTCCAGAGCGGAATCGGTGCGGTTGCGCTGCTGATTTTAACCGTCAGCCTGATCAGTGTTTGGGCTGGGCTTTATTTTACAAGGCCTATTGTTTCGATTGACCGGGAAATGAACAAATTGAAGCAGGGACGGAAGATCAGCCCGGTGAAAATGAGGCGCACCGATGAGCTTGGAAAATTGGCAGATTCCTTCAACGACATGAGCAAGGAACTGCTCGAAAAATCAAGATTGCTAGAGCAGGAGAAGGAAAGGCTCGATGTGGTGGTGAACGGAATTGGCGCCGGGCTAGCACTTGTGACAAAAGAATACCGTATCACCTGGATGAATCCGATTTTAAAAGGGTGGCTGAACGAGGAACGGCTGACGCTGCCTTGTTACGCGGTGATCGGCGGGGAGAACGCGCCGTGCCTGAACTGCCCGATTACCTGTCCAGACCTAGATAAAATTGCTGACGAGGTCATGAAGTTCAAGGACGGCGCCAATGGCGAGCGGATTTTCAGGCACAGGGTGTTCCCGCTGAATCACGCGATTGAGGAAGAAGGCGAATTCCTCGTCGTGCTCGAGGATATCACCGAGCAAAAACAAATGGAAGAAACGATGATCCAGACGGATAAACTAAGCGCGCTCGGCATCATGGCATCGAGCTTCGCACACGAAGTCAACAATCCGCTGGCGACGATCAATGTGTATGCAGAGGATCTGATTGACAGGATCCAGGCCGGTGATGAGGACCTCGATGAAGAAGAAATGGAGCATTATCTTCGTAAAATTAAGGAAAATACTGAGCGCTGCAAACGGATCACCGGGAACCTGCTTAATTTTTCGCGTAAGAACGATTGGGCAGAAGACAAAATTCGGATTAGGGAAATCATTGAGAACAGCATCAGCCTTGTCGAGCACCAGCTGAAAAAGCAGCGAATCCAGCTAGAGCTCCGTGTCGCGGATAGGCTGCCGCTGATCAGCGGAGACAGCCTGAAGCTGATGCAGGTCATCGTCAATCTGATCAATAACGCAATTGATGCAATGGAAAGCGAAGGTAGACTTATCGTTTCAGCAACTAAGTCTTTCGACGAATCAGTATCAATCAAAGTGACTGACAGCGGTCACGGAATCCCTGCCGAAGCGATGGATAAACTGTTCGACCCGTTTTTCACAACAAAGCCAATCGGCAAAGGAACCGGACTTGGTTTATCCGTTTGTTATGGAATCATCCAGCAATTTGGCGGGACGATTGCAATTGACAGTAAACCTGCAGAAGGGACAACAGTGGAAATCCAGCTGCCGGCAGAGCGTTCGCTGAAAGCGGGGCTTGGTGTGGCAAACTCAGCAGAAGCGAGTGGACAAAGGTTTTCCAAATCAGGTCATGCAGATGTCTACGGAAACACAGTAATAGATACAACGGAGGTGGGCTACGATGTCAGCAACAAGATTGTTGGTCGTTGATGATGAACAGGATTTGCTTGAGCTTTTGGTGAGGAGGCTGAAGCGGAAAGGTTTTGACGTGGACAGCGCAGGAACGGCAGAGGACGCCCTCGAACTCGTGAAAACGAATGAATATGACATCGGCGTGTATGACATCCGCCTTCCCGGTATGGATGGCATTGAGCTGTTAAAAGAAACAAAGAAGATACAGCCTGATATCGAAGTGTTGATCCTGACAGGGCATGGGACGATCGATACCGCGATTGAAGCGATGAAGGTGGGCGCCTTCGATTACATCACCAAGCCTTATAATCTATCAGAGCTGGAACTGACAATTGGCAAGGCTATTGAAAATAAAGCGCTCAAAGAGAAAAATGACTCGATGAAAAAAATCATCGCCCAGCATAATGAATTTCATATTATCGGTGACAGTGCCAATTTTAAAGAAGTGCTCGAGATGACGCGGCGGATTGCTGACAGTGATGTGCCTGTCCTTATTGAGGGCGAGAGCGGCACCGGGAAGGAGCTGTTTGCTAAGGCTCTTCATTATTGGAGCTGCCGTGCTGATGAACCATTCGTACCAGTGAATTCTGGTGCGCTGCCTGAACATCTGTTGGAAAGCGAATTGTTCGGTCATGCCCGCGGTGCTTTTACCGGAGCAAGCCACGAGAAGAAAGGGCTGGTCGAAGCAGCGAAAGGCGGGACGCTGTTTTTGGATGAGCTTGGCGAAATGCCGCTTGCTCTTCAGGTAAAATTGCTGCGTTTCCTCGAGACTGGCGAATTCCGTCGGGTCGGTGATGTCCGCGAGCGCCATGTGACCGTGCGTGTCGTTGCTGCCACGAATCGCGACATGGAAAAAGAAGTCGCCGAAGGACGTTTTCGCGAAGATCTTTATTACCGGCTGAATGTTGTGAAGCTGACGATTCCGCCGCTTCGTGAACGGAAGGGTGATTTGCCCGCGCTGATTGAGCACTTTATTATGAGGACGAAAGACCAGTCGAAGCAGTTGTCGGCGGAAGCTCAGGCCGCGTTAGAGCAATACGATTTTCCGGGAAATGTCCGCGAGCTGAGCCATCTGATTGAACGCGGCGTCCTGCTATCGAAGGGAAGCTTGATAGAAGCGGATGATTTGCTTTTGCCGAAACAGGTAGCAGTTACTGATGCTCCCGTTGGTGTGGCAACCAAGCTCTGCTCTCTGGAAGAAGTCGAAAAGGTGCACATCGAAACCGCCTTGAAGCAGATGAACTGGAACAAAACAAAGGCAGCGGACGTGCTCGGCATCAGCGTCCGGAATCTGTATCGGAAAATTGATCAATATGGGTTGAAAGAGTAGTTTGTATGTAGTGAGGCGAACTGGAAAAAAACGAGTGGAATTTCCAGTTCGCCAATAAAATTTGATTTTCGCCAATAAACAGTGAAAAATCGCCAATAAAATAATTTTTTCGCCAATAAAATGAAATTATCGCCAATAAAGTTGTGAACTTCGCCAATAAAAATGTTCACAATTAAATTAGAAGGTGATTTGACTACAAATATCGAATGATTAGGAGAATTATATAGAAGGAGTGAAGCTATTGATAGCGAAGATTCGATCCAATCCAAAAGAAATAAAGATTTATGAGGCCATTATAAGGCGATTACCGGTAAATCATCCACGAAAAGCAGAATTTGAGAGCAGATTATCCAGAAAGCGGGCAGGATACAAAGGTGAAAAAGAATTAGATTACCATATCTCACAAATCGACCACTCAAAATTCACAATCCTTCATGATATCAGAATCCCCTACAATGATACTCATTTCCAAATTGACACTCTATTCATCTCCAATTCCTTCATCATTCCAATTGATTCCAAGTATTATGCCGGGACGCTCGAATTTTACCCGGAATTCAACCAAATGATCCAATATTTAAACGGAATTGAAAAGGTATACCCTGATCCAATCCTCCAGACGAAAATACAAGGACGACAACTCAAAGCCTTCCTAACTAGTCATCAATTTTCCCCACCTCCGTTGGAACCGCTCGTTGCCATCACCAATTCACAAGCCCTGATTAAAAATCCAACTCAAAATAAAGAAGTCAGCCAAAGAGTATTCAAGTCCCCTGGAATCTATTATAAAATCAGCTCGTATTTAGAAAAATATCAAAAGGATGTAATCACAAATCAAGATATAAAGAAAATGGTCAAGCTTCTATTGCGGAAACATACACCATATCTTCCTGACATAAAAGAAATTCCTTTTAGTGAATTCCAGAAAGGGGTGGAGTGTCCAAAATGCCATACAATCGGCATGGAAAGATTTCATGGTCTATGGGGTTGCAAGATATGCGGTCATACATCAAAGAGTGCACATGTTGCCGCATTGAAAGATTTCTTTCTCATCAATGGGCCATCGATTACCAACGCGCAATTCAGTGATTTCCTCAACATTTCCTCCATTCACCAATCAAAAAGGCTGCTTTCGGTGCTGAACCTTGATAGCACCGGATCCACAAAAGGAAGAATCTACACCCCAGGAAAGAACTTTCAGTTGTGGGAATGATCGTTTAATCCAAAAACTACTCATCGAAGTGTACGAGAATCCAACAAACCCAGCTGAAATGTCACATCTCAAAATTGGAACCTCACGCTAAATGTCTCATGCCATTCCTGCACACCATGCTAAAATGTCTCATGCCATTCCTGTACACCATGCCAAAATGTCACATGCCAAAATTGCAACACCATGCCAAAATGTCACATAACGAGCGGCCGAGATCAATCCGAAAATTCGATTTCAGCCGCTTTTTCGCGTTCACAAAAGTGTCACGATTTCCCCAATTCTTACTCCCACAAGCGCTCCACTAGTCCATACACCTAATAATCCACCATGCCAAAAAACTTGGCACGCAGCTTGCATTATAAATAAGCAAGAAAACTAAAAAAGGAAGTGGCGACATGCTATCCAATATTGGCATTCCTGGTTTGATTTTAATCCTGACTTTGGCGTTGATCATCTTCGGTCCGAAAAAGCTGCCTGAAATCGGCAGGGCGTTCGGTCAGACGCTGAAGGAATTCAAGAAATCGACTCGTGAGCTGACAAGTGATATTACCGATGATATCGCGGATGACATCAAGGAAATCAAAAAAGAAATCTAAACGCAAAAAAAGAGGTGAGTGAAAATGGGTCTTTTTTCAAATGAGAAAAAGGTGGATTACGATAAAATCGTCGACAAGATGCTGCCAGATGCCAAGAAGGAAATGGATGAATCCCAGTATGACACAGAGCTTGGCCTGAATATGGCGCGCGATGCCAGGAAGGTTATCAGCGGCAAACTGAAAATTGAAGACTTCCATAAAGTCTATTCTTCATCACTGACAAAGGAATTCGGCAACTACTACGCTTCAGCTGATGGCCCGGATATCAGGAAGGGTGACGGGCCTAAATGGGCGATGGTCATCGACCTGAAGAAGTGCGTCGGCTGTGATACATGTACGGTCAGCTGCAAGGCCGAGAACAGGACGCCGCCGGGAATCTCCTACAACGTCGTCATGGAATCGCTTGAAGGCGAGTTCCCGAATATCAAGGCAGTCAACCTGCCAAGGCCGTGCATGCAGTGTGACAAACCGGCATGTGCCCAGGTTTGCCCGACAAGAGCGACTTATAAAATGGAAAACGGAATTGTCGCGATCGACAATGACCGGTGCATCGGCTGCCGCTACTGCATCGTTGCCTGCCCTTATGGTGCGAGATCCTTCGATTTCGGCGAAAGCTATGAACAGGAAATGCAAGGCGCGAATGATGTAACGAGCCCTGAATACGGCGTCGAACGCGGCAATCGTGAAAAAGGCAAGACGCCGATCGGCACAGTCCGTAAATGCAGCTTCTGCTTCCATCGCCTGCAAAGAGGCGAAGAGCCAGCGTGTGTGGAAACGTGCATTGGCGATGCCCGCTTCTTCGGTGACATCAGCGACCCGAACAGTGTGGTATCGAAGCTTGCTGCAAGTCCAAGAGCATTCCGCCTGAAGGAAGAGCTTGGAACACATCCGAATGTCATTTATCTAAGATAGGAGGGACTGGCGATGGCCAATCTTGCTGTTGATTTAAAAGAGAAAAGCACATCAAAAACAAAAATCAATGTGACCGTATCGAAGGCTTTTAAAATATGGGTTTCAGCCTTAACTGTTGCCTTTTTGATCGGCGGTTATTTTATTGTAGAGCGCTTCTTCACGGGGCTGGCGGCTACGAATCTATCAAGCATCACCCCGTGGGGAGCTTGGATCGCTTTTTACATCTTCTTCGTTGGTTTGAGTGCGGGATCGTTCCTGCTGTCGACCTTGATCTATGTTTTCGGAATGGAAGAGTACGAGAGAGTCGGTAAGGCGGCGCTTTTTACCGCGATAGTCTGTATGATTGTCGCACTGACCTTCGTCCTGATGGACCTTGGCCGTCCGGAGCGAATGCTCAATGCGATCATCTACTGGAATGTCACGTCACCGCTTGCCTGGGAAGTCCATTTTTACCTCGTGTACATCGGACTACTGGCAGTCGAGCTCTACATCGCGATGAGAGAAGACCTTGTCCGCGCAGCAAAAACCAATTCGCTGAAAGGGTTTGTCGCAAAATTGATCACATTCAAAAACGCAACCATCAATGCAGCTACGAAGAAGCGTGATCATATGTGGATGAAAATCCTCGGCACCGTCGGGATCCCGCTCGCGATCCTCGGTGTGCACGGTGGAACTGGAACCATCTTCGCTGTTGTAAAAGCAAGACCAGCATGGAATACCGCTTTATTCCCAATCATCTTCGTCGTATCTGCGATGGTTTCGGGAACTGCATTGCTTTTAGCGATGTATGTCATCAAGAAAAAGGTCCAGAAACAGCCTATTGATCAGGGGATGGTCGTATCCCTCGCAAAATTGATGGTTGGGTTCCTGATCATCGACCTTGGTCTTCAATTCTATGAATATCTGATCGGCTGGTACGGTCTTGAGGCAGAACATCTGGATACCCTGGCAACGATGATGGCCAGTGAAAAAGCCTGGTCATTCTGGTTCGTGCAAATGTTCCTGGGAGCTGTCATTCCGATCACGATTGTTTTCTGGAAAAAAACAAGCCAGAACATCAATGCACTGCTTGCGGCTGCTGTCCTGATCGTCATCGGAATCATCGGAGTCCGATTCAATATCGTTGTCCCGCCGCTAGTCACACCTGTTTTTCACGAACTGCCATGGGGCAATTACGCGCCAACGATCAAGGAATGGATGGTCAGCGTCGGCGTCGTCGCGATGGGACTATTAATCTACTCATTCGGTGAGCTGCTGCTGCCAATCGAAGAAACTTCTGACGAGGTGAGCCATAATGGAAAATAAACCAATGAAACGGCGTGGATTTTTAAAAGCGCTCGGAACGCTTGGCGCTGTCGCATTTGTCGGACCGGCATTCGTCGGGCCAGTCAAGCAGGTAATGGGCGGTGTCTGGATTGATGAACCTCACGGAACTGGCACCGATTATCAAGATTATACA
The DNA here is from genome assembly GCF_053543455.1 of Mesobacillus sp. LC4. Classification (NCBI taxonomy): domain Bacteria; kingdom Bacillati; phylum Bacillota; class Bacilli; order Caryophanales; family Bacillaceae; genus Mesobacillus; species Mesobacillus sp. LC4. Next base: position 211,286 of record NZ_JBGCUB010000003.1, on the reverse strand, counting down.
GTGGAAAATGTTATCTTCACGTCATGTCAGCAATGTAATGCAACGTGTACAATCAAAACTTATATTACGGCTGGAGCGGCAGGCGGAGCTTATTCTTCCATCGTCCGCAAGATTGCCGGCAACCAGTACAGCCCGATCAATATGGTGCAAATCGGCCATATCAACTATGATACTCCAGTTTCACAGGCTGTAAAAGGAACCGGAGATGTTGCCAAAATGGGACGCGGACTTCGCGGCGGACGTACTTGCTTGAAGGGGCAGGCCGGCATCCAGACAAACTATGATGCATTCCGGATCCAAAAGCCATTGAAGCGCGTGGGTGAGAGAGGAAGCGGCGTCTGGAAAACGGTCAGCTGGGAAGAGGCATACAAGGAAATCCTCGAGGGCAGCAAGGATCTTCGCACACCTGGGTTAAAAGAAATGTGGAAATATGCACCTGAAGCAGCTGTCATGGCCGATTGGGATCTGCTGAAGGCTGGTGAAATGACAAAAGCTGAATTTGATAAAAAATACAAGGACATCCTGATCGATACGAACCATCCGGATCTTGGGCCAAAGGCGAACCAGATCGCCGTGATGGCTGGCCACAGACGTGAGTTCATCGAGCGTCTTGCAGCCAACAGCTTAGGTACGGCCAACTACTATGATCATGGCGGCTATTGCGGAATTACGAGCGTAATGGGAAATGTCCGCTCACATGATGCAGAAAAGCCGAAGAAACGGATGATTCCTGATTATGACAATGCGGAGATGGTCATCGTCTGGGGAACAAACCCAATGGTCGCAAACCGTGGGCCGACCACTTTCGCACCGCAGATCACAAATGCAATCGACCGCGGCATGAAGATGGTCGTAATAGATCCGCGCTTTAGTAAAACAGCAGAGAAAGCACATGTCTGGGTACCTGTAAAACCAGGCGGAGATGGAGCGCTTGCAATGGCCATGTCCCGCTGGATCATCGAAAACAATCGCTATGACAATATTTATCTTCGCAACCCGAACCAGGAAGCAGCGAATGAGGACGGCGAAACAACCTGGAGCGATGCTTCTTTCCTTGTCAATGTCGGGGAAAAGAAGCGCCCGTTCGTCCGTGCACAGGACCTTGGAATCGGCGGCGAGGAGTTTGTGGTCATCGAAAATGGCAAGCCAGTCTCACATGCAAAAGCAAGAAACGGAGAGCTTGATGTAGATACAACCATAAATGGCATCAAGGTAAAATCTGTTTTCCGTATTTTTAAAGACAGAGTCATGGAAAAATCAATCGAAGAATATGCAAAGCAAGCAGATGTGCCAGTAGACCAGATTGTCCAGATTGCCCGTGAGTTCACTTCGCATGGTAAAAAGGTCGGCATCCATTCTTATCGAGGACCGGCAATGCACACGAATGGCTATTACAGTGTTCGTGCCATCAATATGCTGAACCACCTTGTCGGCAACCATGACTGGAAGGGGGGCGACACCGTACTTGGCGCCAAGTATAAAGCAACAGAGGGACGATATGATCTTGCGACAGTGCCAAATCCCAACAAAGGCTGGGGAATCCCGGTCACAAGGCATAAGGTTCCTTATGAAAAAACATCATTATTTGCTAAAGATGGATATCCAGCGAAACGCCCATGGTATCCGTTCGGCAATAAACTGATCCATGATGTCCTGCCTAGCTCGGCCGAAGGCTATCCATATAAAATCAGGGCATTGCTGATCAACAGGACTTCACCGGTCATGTCTGCACCAAGATCAGAAATGCAGGCCAAGTTCATCAGGGATCCAAAAGTTGTTGAACTTGTCGTCGCATCTGACGTGATCATCGGCGAAACTTCAAAGTACGCAGACTTTATTTTACCGGATCTTGCATACCTGGAAAGCTGGAACGCGGAAGACATCTTCCCGATTCTGAAGCATAAATTCGCAGGTGTCATTCAGCCGGTGACAAGAGTCGTTCCTGACGCACGTCCAACTGAACAGGTGTACATCGATTTGCTAAAAGGCATGGGCCTTCCAGGTGTCGGAGACAATGCATTGGTTGACGGATCAGCGATACACACACCTGAAGATTATTACGTAAAACGGATTGCGAACATCGCTTTTGACGGCCAGAAGCCGGTCAAGGATGCAAACGCTGAAGAGCTCGCGATTTTTGAAAAAGCAAGGCAGAAAGCATTAGGCAAATATTTCGACATCCAGAAGCTGAAAAATGCCGTCAAACCGGAAGAATGGAAGAAAGTCGTCTATGTATTGAATCGCGGCGGACGCTTTGAGGCAGCTGGCGATGAATATATCGGCAACAAACTTAAGTATCAGTGGGCAAAACAGGTTTATTTTTACGATGAAAAGGCAGCAGGCTTCAAGAGTGCCTACACTGGCAAGTTCTTTGAAGGCGTGCCGGTCGCAGAGGAAATCAAGACATACGATGGCGAAATCTATAAGCCAAACAAACCGCTGCAGTTCATCAACTGGAAATCAAGAAATATGGCAACGCACCGGACTGAAGGAAATGCCTGGCTGCGTGAAGTGAAACCGGAGAACTATCTGTGGATCAATCCGGTTGATGCGAAGAAAAAAGGAATCAAAACAGATGATGAGATTTATATCTCTTCCAATAATTCTAAAGTGAAGGGCCGTGCCCTTGTAACACCAGGAATCAAGCCAGGCGTCGTCGGAGCGAACTTCAGCTTTGGGCACAATGCATACGGTTCAAAAGCAGTTAAAGTGGATGGCAAAACAATAGAACCAGCAGGGAAATATGGCCATACACCGTACCAGTTCAACAAGCCGCTCCATGAAGAATCAGGCTATGCAAAACCGCGTGGACTGGGCTTCTCCGTCAATGCCTTATCTGACCGCGATGGCAGCTACTTCGAAGGCTATCTCGCAGACTTGCTGATTGGCGGTCCGGCACAGCAGGACGTATTCGTGGACGTGGAAAAAGCGTAACAACATCGGAGGCAACTCCGAAATTTCTTGGAAAACGAAGGTGGAGACAATGATGGAAGAACGATATGGAAAGCTGGCGATTGCGAATATCATGACAAGCATCTGGCTGGGTGACTGGGATACTTACGAAGCATTCATGAACGAAGTCCCTGAAGGAATGCAGAATGAGCTTTCATTTCATTCCTTATACAATCGGGAAGAAGTGCAGCTCTGGTATGACAATCACTTTTTCATACCGGGAGATCATTTTGTCTCCCCATACTTTTCGTCTTATAGTAAAAGTCATGAAGATGAAGAAGCCCGCAGGCATGAACTGCTGTGTCTGATTGGCCTTTATGAAAAAACAGCCTTTTACTTCCCGCTCGAGCAAGACCGGCTGCCAGACCATTTCGGAAGCATGACCGCATTCATTAGTTCAATTTTACAGGGGGAAATCCAGGCGGAACAAGAAGACGACCGCGAAAGACTCCTACAATTAGAAGAAATAGAGGAAGAAATGCTGGCTAGATTCATCAAGCCAGTCCTGGAACCATTGCTGGAGAATGCCGAAACAAAAATTAATCATCCATTCTTTAAGGAGTTTCTCAGCTTTTATGCGGAATTGATGAGTGAAGATTGGGTGGAAGCAGCATAAAAAGGAGAAACGGTCCTCATAATCGGGGACCGTTTCGCTTTGGTCTTACTTATTTTGTTTAAAGTAATCTATAAACGCTTGATAAAACTCAATGCCCTGATAAAACATGAAGCCTATTGCCGTCATTGAAAAGAAACCGATCATCAGGAATCGAAACCACATACTATCATTCCTCCTTGATTTTTTTTAGAGAAAAAATCAAAGAGGGCTGATCACATAGTTTGACTGGAAAAAGACTGCGGTTAGAAAAGCGGCTAATGCTGTATTCCTGTTTGTCCTGTCTATTGTTTTGCTTATAAAAATGCTCAAAACAAGAAGGACAAACACGGGTGGAATGAAAGCGGCTTGTTTGTCTTCTTTGCCTGGGCCGGGAGCATCTTCATGCATTTGATCCATGCTGATGATTGCTTTAGATTTAGGCTCGAATAATTTCAGTTTTTCGGCAGGAAGAGCACTGTGGCTGAGTAAAAGCAAAATGAACAGACTCAGAGAATAATTCATCAGCTTTTTCACGGTCCCACACTCCCTTCCAAAAGTAGTAATACAATCGTATAACAATATATGCATAGTGGAAACAAAAAAGTTTTGACATTTTTCTCTCAAAACAAAAAAACAGGCACCTTAAATGGTACCTGTCCCAATTACTGCTTTCTTAAGTTTCCAAGCTCTTCAGCAATCGCCTGCATTTCATTTGGGCTGAAGTTATTCTTTCTCATGATCATATCGTAGATTTCTTTCAACTCTTCATACATCTCACTGTCAAAATGCGTCGATTTAATCGCTCCAAGGTTCATGAACTTCAATTTTTCCTTGATTTTCTCAACCATGAAATCAACGTTTTCAGGAGAATTTTTCGTTAAGTCCACTCCGTTCATCCTCTCAATGTTTGTACAACCATCTTTCCACGTCCGTCAAAAAAAGTCAATTAGAAATCCGGCGCCTTTGTGACGCCGGATTGCAATCAGGCACTATACGTGTTAGATTCTTTCTTCTCTTCTTTTATCGCATTCAGGATATTCCTCGTTTCAACTACGACCACGCCAGACAAGCCGAGCAGCCCAATCAGGTTCGGGAAGGCCATCAATCCATTCATTACATCGGCTACTCCCCATACAACTTCAAGCTGGGAAATCGCTCCGATGAAAACAGCGACGACAAATGCCATTCGATAATAAAACACGACACTTTTGCTGAAGAGATACGAGAAGCATTTTTCTCCATAATAAGACCAGCCGATGATGGTCGATGAGGCGAAGAACAGCAATCCGACCGCCACAATTACAGAACCAGTCTGGCCAAGGAACTTGCCGAAGGTCGCTGAAGTCAGGTCGGCAGCTGTTGTGTCACCCGTGTACAAGCCGCCCATGACAATGGTAATCCCCGTGATTGAACAGATGACGATTGTATCAATGAACACCTGGGTCATCGACACAAGAGCCTGCCGTCCCGGCAAGTCCGTCTTGGCTGCAGCGGCAGCGATTGGTGCGGACCCGAGACCAGCTTCGTTAGAGAAGACACCGCGGGCAACACCCATACGGATGACAGTTCCAAGCGCTCCGCCAGCTACGGCTTCTCCAGTGAAAGCATCTGTAAAAATAAGTGCAACTGCTGTTGGGACAAGGTCAAAGTTCATGATCATGACCACCAGGCCAGCAAGAAGGTAAAATGCTGCCATCACTGGAACGAAAAGGGCAGTGACTTTTCCGATGCTCTTAATTCCGCCAATCAGGGCAAGTGCAGTGAAAATAGTCAATACCAGTCCCGTAACCCAGGCCGGGATTGAAAATGTTGATTGGACAACGCTGGCAACTGAATTTGATTGAACAAGATTGCCGATTCCGAAAGCAGCGATCGCCCCAAATATAGCGAATAAGACCCCAAGCCATTTTTGTCCAAGTCCGCGTTCAAGATAGTACATCGGACCGCCTGACATCTCGCCATCCTTGTCCTCGACCCTGTATTTAACGGCTAGGACAGCTTCCGCGTATTTCGTCGCCATTCCGAAAAACGCTGTAATCCACATCCAGAAAACGGCACCAGGTCCGCCTGTAAAAATCGCGGTTGCGACACCAGCGATATTTCCCGTGCCGACCGTTGCAGCAAGTGCTGTCATCAAAGCCTGGAAATGAGAGATATCACCTTCAGACCGCTTGTCCTGTTTTTTCGTGAAAGCAAGCTTGAGCGAGTAAGGCAGCAGCCTCATTTGCAAGAAGCCAATGCGGAAGGTAAGGTAAATACCCGTCCCAACAAGCAGGATCAAAAGAGGCGGGCCCCAAACCCAGCCGCTGATTTTTCCAATCCATTCTTCAAATGTCATGTTTCTCCCCCTCAGAATTATATTCAAAAAATGTTATTGTACAAGAATATTCTGATAATTAGTGGTAAGTCAAGTGATATCCACTGAAGAAATCTGGTGTGATCGTGAAAAGTATACAAGGGTCCTTGGTGTGTAGGTGTTTGGCGGATAGAAAAAATTATTCTTCATTTACAACCAAAATCTTTATTCTGGTTCACTTTTTAAAAATACTCTCAATATTTTTCTCAATACTTGCATGAAGTAGTGGCAATCGTGGAAAATGTTAGTTAGGAAGCAGGCGAGTTGAGACCTGCAAAGATCAGGAAGACTCTAGGAGGAGTATACATGGGCAGTTCGAAAAAGTTTTGGATGGGCATGGTTTTAGGTGCAATGGCCGGCGGAGCGGTTACTTTATTGGAGAAATCGACCCGGCAGGCTGTTAAAGAGGATTTCAGCAAGGTTTCCAGCGGTGTAGCATATGTGGTCAAAAATCCAAATGAATTTATTGAAGACCTAAGGGAGACAGCGAATAAAGTGCGGACAACAGTGGAACAAGTAACAGAGGACGTTGCTTTTATCACTGAAAAAGTCGAAGAAATAAAGGATGTACCGCCTCAGGTTACGGAATTGGTCAAAGACACGAAAGAAACATTGAGGAAGATTGCGTCATCTGCCCAAACACAGCAGCATATAGATGAAAATGGATGATGACTGACTGACAAGCCTATGGCAGGACAAGGAAAGCATAAATGAGGTGAATCAATGGTTGATATATCATTTTTCAGGCATATGTGGCAGAGGATACAGGAGGACGATGTTCCGGCTCTTGCCGCGCAGTTGGCCTATTTCTTCTTGCTTTCCTTATTTCCGCTGTTGATCTTCTTGGTCACATTGGTTCCTTATTTGCCAATTACTGAAGTGGATATCCTCGGTTTTTTTGATGATTATGCTCCAGGTGAATCAATGGACCTCATTAAGAACAGCCTGGAGGATATCATGAAAAAAGACGGAAAATTGCTGAGCTTTGGATTGCTGGCAACTGTTTGGTCCGCCTCAAATGGGATCAATGCCATTGTCAGGGCATTTAACCGTGCGTACCGAGTAGAGGAAACAAGGTCGTTCATCATAAGCAGGTTAATGGCAATCTTTTTGACCTTTGCCATGATCTTTGTATTTCTGGTCGCATTGATCCTGCCAGTGTTCGGGAAAGAAATCGGCAGCTGGCTGTTCGCGAATTTCGGACTGAAGGAAGAATTCGTTTACGTCTGGAATATGTTCCGATGGCTGATCAGTATCTTGATTTTGTTTGTTGTTTTCCTCGGGCTATACTGGATAGCACCCAATAAAAAGCTTACGTGCATCAGCGGTGTGCCTGGTTCGATCTTTGCCACAGGCGGATGGGTTCTCGTTTCACTTGGCTTTTCCTACTATGTCAGTAATTTCGCTTCCTACACGGCTACGTACGGTAGTATCGGAGCGATCATAGTCCTGATGATTTGGCTTTATTTATCCGCCTATATCATTATCATCGGCGGAGAAATCAATGCCTATTACAGTGAGAAGAAAGCAGGCTGCTGACACGATAACTTATCCTGAAATTACCTCAGGTAACCTTTGCTGTTTTTGCAGAAGATACAATTGAGGCTTGCTCCTCACTTCTTATGAACAGGGGGAATTCAGGATGGCAAAGAAGACGAAAAAAGACGGAAGCACAAAGCAAAAAGGCAAAAGCAACCACAGCCAAAAAACATCCGGTTCAGCAAACGGATCAAACGGATATCACTAACACCAGGCGCCCCCATTCGGAGGGCGCTTTTCTTTATTGATTGGATACTTTAGCGGGGAATTGACGGACAGAAATCAGATTCACTGCTTGCAATGTGCCCGTCATCAAGGTCATGACGGACAAAAAGCGGGGGAAGCAGATGAAAAGTGTCCATCATCAAGGTCATGACGGACAGAAAGCGTGGGAAGCAGATGAAAAGTGTCCGTCATCCTCGCCATGATGGACAAAAATCCGGGGAAGCCAAGGAAAAGTGTCCGTCATCAATAGCTTGGCTCAATCCAGGCTAATAAAAAACTCCCGCTGGATTTCCCCAGCGGGAGCTATATTCATTTCAACAGCCTCAAGCTATTTAATATAACTAGAATGGTGCTGCCTTCGTGGCCGATGACGCCGTATGGCAGGTCGAGCAGCTGCAGGAAGTTGGATGCGATGAGCACCATGATGACCAGGATCGAGAACACGATGTTTTGTTTGACGATTGTGTTCATTCGGCGGGACAGGTTGATGGCTTCGGCAATCTTTGGCAGGTCGTTTTTCATCAGGACGACGTCTGCTGTTTCCAAAGCAACATCGGAACCTTCTCCCATTGCGATGCCGACATTTGCGGTTGCGAGTGCAGGCGCGTCATTGATGCCGTCTCCAACCATGGCAACCTGGCCATATTGGTCTTTCAATTTCTTTAATTCCTGAACCTTTGTTTCTGGCAGGCATTCGGCGATATATCCTTGAACATGGCTTTCAGCCGCGATTGCCTTGCCTGTGTTCTGGCTATCTCCTGTCAGCATGACCGTGTAGATGCCTTCTGACTTTAACAGGTCGATTGCCTGTTTCGTTTCTTCACGGACAACATCTTTCAATGCGATTAACCCTGCAATCTGACCGTTCCGTTCGATGAAAACGATGGTTTTGCCATGTGCTGCAAGCTGTAACGCGGCTCCGCCAGAGAAGGATTCAGCTTCGGTCCTTCCGACAAAGTCGGCTTTTCCGATTTTCCAATCCTCATTTTCAAAATGAGCCTTCACACCCCAGCCTGATACATCCTCGATGCTCTCTGGATGTATCAGCTCCTTGCCAAGGATCTCCTTAGAGTGTTTTACGATGGCATTGGCCAGCGGGTGGTTGGAGTGGCTTTCAATCGATGCTGCTTTGAGCAAAACATCATCAGAATCTAGTCCTTCAGCTACAATTACATCGGTCACTTCCGGCTTGCCTTTTGTCAAAGTCCCTGTTTTATCGAAAGCGATTGCTTTAAGGTGACTCAGATTTTCCAGGTGGACGCCGCCCTTAAATAGGATTCCGTGTTTCGCGCCATTCGAAATCGCCGACAAAGTAGCAGGCATGATCGAGGCAACGAGTGCGCATGGTGAAGCAACGACAAGCAGGATCATCGCGCGGTAAAACGTCTCCGTCCAGCTCCAGTCAAGCAGATAATGCGGAACGAACATCATCAGCACGACGACTGCCAGAACGACTTTTACGTAAGTGCCTTCAAACCGTTCGATGAACAGCTGGGAAGGGGACTTTTCACTTTGCGCGTTCTGGACGAGCTGGATGATTTTTTGAAACAGTGTCTCGTCATTTCGTTTTGTAATCTCAACGGTAAGCGATCCTGTCAGGTTGACCGTACCTGCAAATACATCATCTCCGGAATCCTTCGAAACCGGAATGGATTCCCCGGTGATGGCAGCTTGGTCGATCGTTGACTGCCCTCTGGCAACCTTGCCATCGGATGGGATTCTTTCACCTGGCTTCACCAGAATCATGTCGCCAATCTCCAATTCTGAAACATGCACTTTTTCCTCAAGTCCATCCATAATCCTCAATGCTTCCTCTGGCTGCAGCTCCATCAAAGAAGAAATTTCCTTATGGCTCTTGTTCATCGTATACGTTTCCAGCGCTCCGCTCATCGCAAAAATGAAAATCAAAATCGCGCCTTCTGTCCAGTAACCAATAATGGCCGAGCCAATCGCAGCAAAGATCATCAACATTTCGACATTCAATTCTTTGTCTTCAATTGTCGCTTCAATGCCTTCCTTTGCTTTAGCAAAACCGCCAATGACATAGGCCAGGATAAAAGCGATGACAGATGCAGTTTCTGAATCTCCCTTGCTTAAAATCCATCCCGCAGCAATCAGGATTCCGCTGAAGACGGCGGCGATCAGTTCCGCATGAGGCTTTATTTTTTCAAAAAAACTTACTTCAGGAACCGAATTTTTCTTTATCAATGCATTTGCTCCCTGTGCCATCCTTTTCTCCTCCTTTAAACTCTCTAAATGATACTAATAATCACAATCAATCCCCTTAAAAAACACGAAAGCTGCCACCAGAATGGTGACAGCGAGAATCCAAGTCAAAAAATACATATTGTGTTCACTATTATGTTACCATACAATATATGCTTTTTGAAAGAATAATGCGTCTGTCTAAGGAGATCATTTAATGACAACAAAAGACTTTTTTACCCACCCGCTTGGAATTGCTGTTTCGGCTGTAGGTGCGACCTTCCTATGGGGAAGTGCGTTCCCGTTCATAAAGCTGAGCTATAACAGCCTTGATATCAGGCCGGAAGAGATGGGGGAGCAAATGCTGTTTGCAGGGTACCGATTCCTGCTTGCCGGGCTGCTGATCCTGATCATGTTCCTTCTTTTGAAAAGGAAGATGAAGTTCAGGCCCGAAAGTACTAAGTCTCTTCTGAAAATTGGCCTGTTCCAGACGTTTCTCCAATATGTCCTGTTTTATATCGGACTTAGTTATTCAACCGGAATCCAGGGTTCAATCATTGCCGGGACAACCTCGTTTTTTCAAATACTGCTTGCGCACTTCCTTTATCCTGATGATAGGATGAGCCGTTTGAAGGTTGCTGGGCTGATGGTCGGATTCACCGGGGTCATCTTCGCGAACTGGCCTAATGGTGCTTATGAAATCAGCTTTGGCATCGGTGAAATCCTGCTAATGGGAGCGATGATGGCTGGTGCCTACGGAAATATCCTTGCAAAACAGGGTAGCGCTAAGATGGAGGTCATTTATTTAACAGCTTACCAGATGATCTTAGGATCCCTCGGCTTGATTGCCATTGGAGCTTTCTCAGTGGGGATCGCGCCTTTCGATTTCAATTTGAAGTCAGGTTTGATGCTTCTCTATCTTGCATTCCTTTCAGCAGCAGGCTTTATTTTATGGAACAATGTCATGAAGTACAATCAAGTCGGCAAGGTCTCATTGTATCTGTTCCTCGTCCCTGTATTCGGGGTGATACTATCAGCGGTGCTGCTTGCTGAGCCAATACATTATTTTGTTATTGCCGGATTACTTTTTGTGGTCGTCGGTATCGTACTTGTCAACCGCCCAGCCCGAAAAAGAAACAGCCTCCCTGCGAAATAATAGGGAGGCTGTTTTGCGTTGTGGGCGTGACCAATGCGATTCCGCTTTCTTATTAGACAGAGTTTGCCTGTTGTGTCGAACCATCATGACGAACCGCCACCAAGGCGATGAAAATCAACAGCAGCATCGTACTGATCACATAAAAGAAGCTGATGCCTTTCAGCCATTGTATGGCCAGCCCGCCAATGAAGGGGCCGCTGATGCTTCCGAAGCTGAAGAAAATTCCGCACATCAAATTGCCTGCTGGCAGCAGCTGTTTAGGCAGCAGGTCGGCCATATAGCTGATGCCAAGGGAGAACGTAGATCCTACAAGCGTTCCTGCTATAAAGAAGCAAACAAGCAGTCCGGTTGTCGAATTCTCAAGCAAACCGGCAGCAGTAAAACTGATGAAGCCGGTGACCGTGACGAATAGCAGGACATTCCTACGGCCAAGCTTATCACTCAATATTCCTAACGGAAGCTGGGAAAGGATCCCGCCTATCGCGAATGCTGGAAGCAGAAGTGCGACTGCATCGACACCGATTCCCGATCTCATGGCGTAAACAGGGAAGTTGCCATTTAAGCTCGCTTCCAAAAATCCATAGCCAAACGGCGGCAGGAATGCGACCCAGGCATATTTGAAAACTTTCCCGAACCTCTTCATTGTCCCGAAAAATGAAGTAGAATCCGTGTCGTGTTCTGGCCGCTCATTATTCAAAAGCCAGACGGTCAGCCATGCGGCAAGGCTTATGGCAGAAGAAATAATGAACGGCAGCGCGGTGTTTATTTTTACAAAACCTGTCATCAGCGGGCCGGCAGCGAACCCGAGCCCAAAGAACAATCCATAAAGCGAAATATTTCTTCCAATCCGGTCTTTAGGTGAGAAAGAAGTAATCCATGTCTGTGTGGCAAAATGAAGCATATGATCGCCGATCCCGATTGCGAGCCTAAGCAAGAACCAGAACCAAAAGGACTTCCATAATGGAAATAATGCAAGGGAAATGGCGACGGTAAAGCCACCGATAAGAATGATGGGCTTGTAACCGAATCTGCGGAGCGGCGCCTCCATCAATGGTGAGGCAATCAGTATGCCTATATATAAACCTGTGGCGTGCAAGCCATTCATGGATGATGATACACCATCCTGTTCAAAAATAATCGCAATCAAGGGAAGCAGCATTCCCTGTGAAAATCCTGAAATCGCGACAATGCTGACCAAAATCCAGAAACGAAGCTTTATACTTATGTTCATATTTAAAATCTCCCTGGGTACTTAATACTCTTTAGATGTTAACGATATAAATTTTTTAGTGCAACGGTTTTTATTTTTAATTAAGGAAAAAATAGTGTAATCTCATGGTAATAGTCAAAATTAACTACTTTATAAGCGGTTAGATAAGGGAGAGGGTATCATGGAATTCAAAATGAAACCGGATGTTGGTTTTTATACAGAGACAGACTTTGGCAGGCTTGATGTGGCGGGTGATGATCAGTATGGTTTCAGGCCTTACCAGCTGCTCGTATCATCTATAGCGGTATGCAGCGGCGGTGTACTGCGCAAGGTGCTGGAGAAAATGAGGATGGAAATCGAGGATATCCATATCCAGGCGGATGCTGAACGTGTAGAGGAGGAAGCGAACAGAGTAAGCAAGATTACAGTCCACTTCCGCATTGCCGGCAGCAATCTCGATGAAAAGAAAATCGAAAAGGCAATGGTCCTGACGAGGAAAAATTGCTCGATGGTCCAATCTGTCGTAGGCAGCATCGAGGTTGAAGAAACGTTTGAAATCGTTCAATAAATTGCCTTAAAAAGGCGAGATACACATATAGTTTGTTATGCTATAATGAGTATTGTATTGAACATGCTTTAATATAATAGAACTAATGAACTCTGTTCCGAGAGGACAGGGTTCTTTTTTCGCTGTAAAAAAGCAAGCTCCTGTTGGACCAAAAAAACGGAAACGTTAAATTGGACACTTTTGAAGCCAAGGGATAGTGAAAATGTCCAAGAAAAGCCGTTTAATGGACATTTCGAAGCCAGTGGGCAGTGAAAATGTCCAAGAAAAGCCGTTTAATGGACATTTCGAAGCCAGTGGGCAGTGAAAATGTCCAAGAAAAGCTGTTTAATGGACATTTCAATGCCAGTGGGCAGTGAAAATGTCTAAGAAAGGCTGTTTAATGGACATTTCGAAGCAAGTGGACAGCCCAAATGTCCATTAGAAGGTTATAGAAGAAGGAGAATAAGGAATATGGCTTTTGTTTATCGCACTCTATTTTACATTATTGGGTTAAGTATTCTATCTTTTGGAGTCTCGATGACGATTAAAGCGGGGCTGGGAACCGGTGCATGGGATGCGCTCAATGTCGGTTTATCGAAAACTGTAGGGCTGACACCTGGCAGCTGGGTTGTAATTGTGGGGATTGTCATGATTTTCATCAATGCGTCTCTAGTAAAAAGACGTCCGGATGTGGCTGCGATCATCACGCTGTTGATCACTGGTTTGCTGATTGACTTCTGGCTTTTGAGAGTGTTCGAAGATTTGGTTGTGACCGGCTACGCAAAACAATTTGCAGTTTTTATTTTGGGAATGGTCGCGCTGAGCTTCGGGCTGGCAGTCTATTTGCAACCAAAGTTCCCATTGATCCCAATCGACAATTTCATGATGGCATTAAGAGAACGCTTTGGCCTCAATCTGATGGTAGCTAAAACGCTCGGTGAAGTGTTTGCCTTGTCTGCTGCGTTCATTTTTAAAGGACCTATCGGTATCGGTACATTGATTGTCACCTTTGCCATCGGCCCGCTGATCCAATTGTTCTACCCTTACTGTGAAAAACTTTATAATAAGCTGCTTACGTCGGCACGATGATTTTAGTAGGCCAACTCAAAAGTAGGAATAATTTTTTGTAAATAAATTTATGAACCTAAGTTGATTGGAGTGGAAGGCGCGAAGACTCCTGCGGGCTCAGCTGGACAGGTGAGACCCCGCAGACGCCGAAGGCGTGAGGAGGCTCAGCGCCAGCCCCGCGGAAAGCGAAGCGCCTGGAACGGAAATCAACGGACCATTTTTATAAGTCGTACTAAAAAAAGAGCATGTCCCAAAAGTTTATACTTTTGGGACATGCTCTTTTATTTTGTTAACTAACAAAGTTTCCGAAAACCAGCTTAAACTTTGGATAAAGTTAATGAACTCCGAAAACACTATAAACAAACTTATAAGTTTCCCGTAGTGAAAGGAGAAAACAACACCAATGAAAAAAGCAGCAGCTATTCTAGTTATGACTACTGTTTTCATGATGTCCATTTTAGCGCCTGGTTTTGCTGAGGAAGGAAAAGGGAAGAAGGCTCCTCCACCGAAGCAGGGGGAAAGCGCAAAGTATACAATCCCGAACTCAGTCATGAATATCACAAAAGACAACACATATCCAAACCCGACAGAGGATTTGCCTTTCCTACAGCCTAGTGAGCTGACGAAGAACCTGTTGAAGACATCGAAAGTAAAGATTGAGAACCCGGATTTGATCAGAATGCTGAATGAAACTTCCATTAACAGCACCCCTTTTGCCATCGGCTATCGTGCGATTGTATACCTTGGGGAATGGCCATTGAATTATGTATCGACTGAAACTTCTCCGAACTGGGAGTTCCAGAAAATAAATACGAACTACTATGATAATCGCGGTGGGAATTCTATTTATCAAATCCATTATGTGCAAGAGCAGCAAAAGTCTGTGAAGGGCGGCTTGACAGCAAAAATCAAGAGCGCCGAAGATGTGCAAAAAATGATGCTTTTAAAAGCAGCAAAGAAAACGGGACTGCCGCTGGCGTTTGAAACCATTGTTGGCGGGGGTACGAAAAAGGACCATATCTATAATATCCAGCCAAAACGCCTCGGTTACCTTTACGCTTACGCCCCGGCGATAAACGAAAAGGGCAAGGTAACATATGGTGAGGTCTATTTGATGCTAAAAGGAAGCAAGAAGTTCATCGTCGTTAAAAATGTCGTTTCTCAGGGAATCGGAGCATGGATCCCGGTTCAGGATCATGTCAGCTTCGGTTTTGTTTCAAGTGAGAGACCGAGATAAAAGATAACACAGAAAAGCCTTATTCCGATAAAAGGAGTGAGGCTTTTTTGCGCACATGGTAATTTTATCCTCTTGACAAAAGGTATATATATCCTGTTTAACGCTTGTCAGACCCGGGAATTAGATAGACATAACAAATTGAAACACCAAAAACTAAAGGAGGAAATTTATTATGTCTGACAACATTCTTTCTAACCAAACGGGTAACAACTCCAATTATAATATGAACAACAATATGTACAGTTCTTCAAGGGAAAATGCAACGTATGATACGACAACTGGCACAACAACGTACGCGAGCACAAATTCTGGTGATTCCTATTCTAACAATACATCTATGGGCGGCTACTCAAACAGCTATGCTCTAGACAACTCCAGCAGCACAGGCTCATCCAGCACAGGCTCAACGAATGGCAAACTGATGAAGGGTGTATTAATTGGCGCAGCGATTGGCGGTGCATTAACACTGCTTGACTCAAACACTCGTACAAAGGTAAAGAATAAAGCAGTCGATGCCAAAGATACGTCAATGAATGTTTTCAGCGAAGTCAAAAACAATCCTACTGATGTGAAGGATCAAATGATGAGCAGTTTTAAAGAAGCATCCAGTATCCTAAAAGAAGCCATCAGTGATGCGCAAAACCTTTACCAGCGCCTGAATGATGATGTATTCAGCAAAATGAACGAGGCGAAATCGAATTCATCGGAAGCTATGCAGACAGTGATGGATGCTAAGGAAGACCTCAAGGACGTTGGATCAAAAGTGAAGGAAGCAGGCTCAACTGCGATGGATAACCCAGTGGTGAACTCGGCGTCCGAATCAAATTCTTCAAACTCTGGATCCAATGGTGCAGCTGACGCTTATGCTACAGGCATGGAAAGTAAACCATCTGATACAACAGGTTTAGGTAACACTTCTAATGCCTTCACTGTATCCCCGGAAAACCAGAAAAATGATAACAATCGCTAAACTTTAACCATAAAACCAGTCCAATTTTCAGGGACTGGTTTTTTATTGTCTTTACTCCCATATATTTGGTTGTTTCCCGCTTTCAACTCGGGGGTAATTAATAGTACAAGCAGATAGATAGGGAGGACAAAGTCAATGGATAAAGAAATGAAACCACGCTCAAACAGGTGTGATTATGATAGAGAAACAGCTACAGGTAAAATCGCAATGGCAGCTTCAGCTCATCCGATCGCCACGAATGCCGGTGAGAAGATTCTCCGTGATGGCGGTAATGCGGTTGATGCAGCGATCGCCATCCAATTTGGGCTGAATGTCGGGGAACCGATGATGACCGGAATTGGCGGAAGCGGATTTTTCATGGTCTACCACGCTGAAAGCAAGACAACGAAAATCTTTGATGGCCATACGAGAGCTCCTAAAGCAGCGCATCCAGAACTCTTTTTGGATGATGAAGGTGAAGTGATTCCGTTTAAAGAAAGGTCGACACATGCCACGGGAGTTGGTGTCCCGGGAATTCTGAAAGCCATGGAAGCAGCCAGGAAGGAATATGGAACAAAGCCGCTGGCTGAATTGATTGAACCTGCTGCCCAGGCGGCGGAAAAGGGCGTGGAAGTAAACTGGGTGATGGAAGAAATCCTTAACACGTTTGATTATCGACTTGGCGATCATGCGAGGGAATTGTTCCAGCCGGGAGGAAAATCCCTTAAAGAAGGCGATGTCTATCAGAAGGAGCACTTGGCAAAAACATTCCGTATACTTCAGCGTGATGGCATCGAAGCCTTTTATGAAGGAGAGATAGGTGAAGCGATCATCTCAACATTGAAAGAACTTGGCGGCATTATGGAAATGTCTGACCTCAGAGAGTATGACATCACGATTGATGAACCTGTGTGGGGAACTTACCGTGATTACAAAATAGCTTCATCCAATATGCCAAGCGCAGGCGGAACAACGATGCTGCAAATTTTAAAACTGCTGGAAGGCTTTGATCTCAGCAAATATAACGCGAAATCCTGGGAAAAGTATTATCTATTTACGGAAGCAATGAGGATTGCGTTTTCAGATAAAATCGCCTTTTCGGGAGACCCTGACTTTGGGGATATTCCGTTAAATGGGTTGCTCAGTGAAGAGTACCTTGCTGAACGACGAAAATTGATTGATTTTGAACGAAGGAATGACTCAGTTGATTTTGGGAACCCATGGGCTTATACAGGTGGTGAAGAAATCAATGTCGTGCGCCAGCCGTTCGAGCCTGAAAAGGAGAGAAGCGAAACGACCCATTTCACCGTCATTGACAAATGGGGAAATATTGTTGCTTGCACATCTACGGTTGAACACCCATTTGGTTCGGGAATCATGGTCAAGGACCATGGATTTGTATTAAACAATGAAATGACAGATTTTGATGCGGTCCCTGGAGGCTTGAATGAAATCCAGCCGGGCAAACGTCCGGTAAGCTGCAAGACGCCGACGATTGTATTCAAGAATGATGAACCGGTGCTGACTCTAGGCTCGCCTGGCGGTCCGACAATCATTGGCTCCGTATTTCAGACATTAGTCAATGTTCTTGATTTAGGTATGGATCTAAAAGAGGCTATTGAAGAGCCGAGGATTTTCAACAGTACCGGCCCGCTCATTGGCTGGGAGTCTGGTATAAGCATGGAGGCGAAAGGCGAAATGGAATCAAGGGGCTTCGAGTTCGCCGATGGACCATTCCCGCTAGGCAATGTCCAGGCAATCCAGATAGACCGTGAAAAAGGCCTTATTTATGGGGCAGCTGATTCAAGCCGCGAAGGAAAAGCAACTGGGCTTGATGAATAATTAGAGGGAAAAAGCAGGCTGTTTAAAGCAGCCTGCTTCTTATTTGTCGACGCTAGTCAGTGTATTGGTCTCTGAATCTGATTTTTTAATGACGGAAATGCTGCCGTCTGTTTCGAGGACTACGGCTTCCACCTGATCCATCGAATTGATGCCGCTTGAGCGTGCAGCCTGGAGAATTTCAACTTCCAGCACCCGCTCTTTAATGATATTTTCTTTTAAATATTTCCCCTGGTAAAAAATTAATTTAGGATCTGACTTGATTAGCCTCTTAAAGCCGTCTGAACGTACTGAACTCCAGGCAACTATATATTGAAGCATGATTAAAATGAAGAATGCGGTAAACCCTTCTACTAGGGCTACTTTTTTATTCAATAAGATTGTTGCCAGCGTTGAACCTAGTGCAACCGTTACGATCAGGTCGAAAGCATTCATTTTTGAAAGTGTTCTTTTTCCAGATAAACGTAACAGTAAAACGAGTGCAACATAAGCTAGCACACCAACAATCAATGTTCGCCAAATATTATCCCAAGAATTAAAAAACATCGAATCACCTCATATATGTTTTTTCCTAAAAAAGCCTGTGCAAACATACGGATAAGGGGGAATACTATCCAATAGAACAGAAAAGTCTATCTAAAGCTTATTGCACATTCACCCATTTTTCGGTAGGATGTTAGGGTAGTGAAAGGAGCGAGAATCTTGGGAAATCCGATTAATGATAAAAATACGCAGGTCGTATTCCTGAAGCAGCGCCTGGATATGTTTGCTGAGTTGCTTGAAGCAATTGATCCGGAGGAAACAGACCTTGAGGATATCGATCGCATGATCCAGATTGTTGAGGAAATGGATGCGAAATGCCGCGAGTTCAAGCATCGCGATATGTAAAAAGACCTTTTTGATGAGGTCTTTTTTTATTTTTTCTTCTTTTAAGCTAAATCAAGGCGCTTGCGCTTTTCTATTTGTAAACGATTCCACTTTCTATCTTTAAATCGAAAGATGATAGGAGTATAATGATATCGGAGAAATTGTTATAAAATTTTCACATATAAAGAGACAGCAAACAAGGGGAGAGGGGTAGACAGATGAATATCGAAAAGTTCCAGGAAAGCATGTACCAGCTGGTTGTTGAGACATCCACAAACCTTCCTAAGGATGTCCGCCGGGCGATCAAAGCGGCGGCGGAGCGTGAAAACGCGGGGACGCGTTCAGCGATGAGCCTTGATACCATCACCAACAACATCAAAATGGCGGATGATAATGTTTCGCCAATTTGCCAGGATACTGGTCTTCCAACATTTAAGATCAAGACTCCTGTAGGTGCAAACCAGCTTGTGATGAAAAAAGCGATTTACAATGCAATTGCCCAGGCAACAAAGGATGGGAAGCTGCGCCCGAACTCTGTTGATTCATTGACAGGCGAGAACAGTGGTGACAATCTTGGCGGCGGCACTCCTGTCATCAAATTCGAGCAATGGGAAAAAGACTATATTGACGCTCGTCTGATTTTAAAAGGCGGCGGCTGTGAAAATAAAAATATCCAATACAGCCTTCCTGCAGAATTGGAAGGGCTCGGACGTGCCGGGCGCGATCTGGATGGAATCCGTAAATGCATTATGCATTCGGTTTACCAAGCACAGGGACAAGGCTGCAGCGCCGGCTTCATCGGCGTTGGAATCGGCGGCGACCGTTCTTCAGGCTATGATCTTGCAAAAGAGCAGTTATTCCGTACGGTAGATGATGAGAACCCGCATCCAGAACTCCGTGACCTTGAAGACTATGTCATGGAAAATGCGAACAAGCTTGGAATCGGTACAATGGGATTTGGCGGCGAAACGACCCTTCTAGGCTGCAAAATCGGTGTCATGAACCGTATTCCAGCAAGCTTCTATGTATCTGTTGCGTATAACTGCTGGGCATATCGCCGCCTTGGAGTTGCTGTGAATCCTGAGACAGGGGAGATCCAGGAATGGATGTATCAGGAGGGTGAGAAGATAGACTTCGCTCAGCCTGCAGCCCAGGAAATCGCGGCAGCTGTTGAAGCACCGGTGGAAGAGAATGTTGTCACATTGACCGCTCCAATTACAGAAGAGCAGATCCGCCAGCTAAAGGTCGGAGATGTCGTGAAAATCGACGGCATGATGTACACCGGACGCGACGCAATCCATAAGTATCTGTCAGACCACGATTCACCAGTGGACCTGAATGGCCAAATCATCTACCATTGCGGCCCGGTCATGCTGAAGGATGAAGAAGGTAACTGGCATGTCAAGGCTGCAGGCCCGACAACAAGTATTCGCGAGGAGCCTTACCAGGGTGATATCATGAAAAAGTTCGGTATCCGTGCTGTCATCGGGAAAGGCGGAATGGGCACTAAGACACTGGCTGCCTTGAAAGAACATGGCGGTGTATACCTGAATGCCATCGGCGGAGCTGCCCAGTATTATGCGGACTGCATCAAGTCAGTAGAGGGTGTAGACCTGATGAACTTTGGTATTCCTGAAGCCATGTGGCACCTGAACGTCGAAGGCTTTACTGCCGTTGTCACAATGGACTCACACGGCAACAGCCTGCACGAAGATGTTGAAAAATCATCCCTTGAAAAGTTGGCCCAGTTTGCCGATCGAGTATATAAGTAAAAACAATGAGAGGAGACTCGCTATTTAAGAGAGTCTCCTTTTATATTGTCTAACTGGTGCTAGATGTTTGTACAGTTCGCCTCAGAATTTTTATTTCTTCTCTTTAGCCAACTGGTTGCGATCTACATTGCCTGGCTGCCTTTCCATCCACTCATTTTCGATTTGGATATTTCCGCCATCTTCAGCGAAATTTGCTGTCTCCAAAAAGAATCTTGCATATGTAGCCCCGAGATCATGCCTCGGACTTACTGCCATTGAATCGCCGAAGTTTCGCACCTTTGCTGAAGATAGGTTTGAAATATGGAAGAGCATTAGCTTATCCGAGTACGGAGCTTCAGTCGATTCGGTAATCATGAACTGGCTTGGGAATGAAACAGGCAAGTCTTCTTTGTACATAATCTGGGAAAGTGTGTTGTGCTGTTTGATATTGATTTTTTTTCCACGCAAAAAATAATTCCTTACTTCTTCATCCTTAGCAACCTGGCTGAACCCCATGACAAGGATCGTTTTAATCGCATTCACTTGGATGTTAAGGAATAAATGGGCAATTTCCATAGCAGAAAGAGGCCTTTTATCGCCATAATATCCATTAAAAAAACTTTGCTTTTCAACAAAAGAAACCTCTTTCATTTTGGGGATGGATGGTGCCCTTACATGCAGTCCCTTGTTTAGCATCATTTCTGTTACCTTATTTGAAAGATTGAGAGAAGAGATATTGATATCTGTAATGGATTGGCGCAGGTCCATTTTCGAGAAACCTGGCAAAGCTACACTATAATAAAGTGCACCGTATTTAACCATCATATCAAGATAGTTCAGATAAAAGCTGTCAGAAAAAAGCCTGGGCGCACTCTCATTTACATCCTCCTCCAAGGAAAATCCAATTGGCACAGCCATTCCTTCCTGCTGAAACATTTCCTTCAAATGAGAGAGGATGTCCTTGCTCAATTGATCAGCAGTCACCAGGCAATCCTTAATCTCCTCGTCTTCGCAATACAGTAAAAAATGTTTGAACATGCAGGAAGACATTGAATTTGCCATGTAGATATTCCACAAATTGCCGATCTCTCCGGACGTCCAATCGATTTTTCGTTCTTCCGACATAATGTTCTCCTTAGTGTTTGGTATTTTTACTATTAGCTTCTCAAAATGAAATATACTTATAAGAATTTTTTTTCCCTCCTGACAAACAATAAGGAAAAACATCAATGGAGGAACATCATGAAAAAAATTGTTAAAATTTTGCTTGCTTCAGCAATGCTGCTGTTGATTACCTTGCCTGCTGCGACAGGTGCGGAGGAGAACTCCAATTCACCATTGCACTGGGGTTTCAAAAAGGGCCGCAATGGAAGGCAGGCAGATGCCGGGAGGATGTTTGAGGTCATCCTTGAAGACCATGGAGCTGTCTACAAAGGAGATAAGAATTCAAAGGATATTTATTTAACCTTCGATAATGGATATGAAAACGGCTATACCGAGAAAATTCTCGATATTTTAAAGGAAGAAAAGGTGCCGGCTGCATTTTTTGTGACAGGGCATTATCTCGACAGTGCACCAGAGCTTGTTGCACGGATGGCCAATGAAGGACATATTGTGGGCAACCATTCTTGGCACCATCCTGACATGACGAAAATCAGCGATGAGAAAATCAAAAAGGAACTGGAAATGGTCCGGGCAGAAACAGAAAGAATAACGGGCAAGAAACATATGACCTATCTACGGCCCCCGCGCGGGATTTTCAGCGAAAGGACGATGGCGGTCGCGAAGGAAGCCGGCTATACCCATGTATTCTGGTCACTCGCCTTTGTTGACTGGAATACGGACCAGCAGAAAGGTGCGCAATACTCCTATGATAAAATCATGACGCAGATCCACCCAGGAGCAGTACTGCTTCTGCATACTGTATCAAAGGACAACGCCGATGCGCTTGGAAAAGTAATCAGGGATCTGAAAGAGCAAGGCTACAATTTTAAAAGCCTGGACGATTTGATGCTGAGCAAAGGCGGCATGAAAGATCCAATGTTATACTAGTATGAAGTTAGTCCCGGCATCTTGTTGGTGCCGGGACTATTGAAATTGGAAAAAAATCTTGAAAATTACCAATTCGCTATATAAAAGGAAAACTCGCTATAAAAATGAAAAAGTCGCTATATAAAAGAAAAATTCGCTATATTATTATTTTTTTTGTTAAGAACATCAATATACTCAATTGTCTTAACTGAATTTCAAGCAAACAAATTCAGTTTCACTTGAATAAATCCCCTTTCATCGTAAAAAACTCGTGGAAATGCTATAATACGGGGAAAATACGTAAGGGCGGTTTGTATATGTGGGAAGAAAAGGTGTCGATTTCAGGGCCATATAATTTTGATCTTGCATTAAGCAGGCTGGCGCTCGATCCATTGCATTTTGTTGATATAGAAAAGCGGATTGTAAAGGTGCCGCTTGTTTTTAACCATAAAAAAATCGTTGCAGAAGTCACCGGAACTGGGTCTCTGGAAAAGCCGGAATTCATTATCCGTGCTGACCATGAGAAGGAAATGACACTGCAGCGTCTCCAAGAAATTTTTCAATGGAATGTGGAACTTCTCCATATTCATGAACATTTCCAGACGGCTGAGTTGAAGGACTTATTCAATGAACATTACGGAACTCCGCTCGTCCTGGAGTTTGACCCGTTCTCGAGTTTGATCAAGAGCATTATCCATCAACAGGTCAATCTTAAATTCGCTTTTACACTAACAGAACGGTTCGTGCATTCTTTCGGTGAGGAGCTGGATGGAATCTGGTTTTACCCAAGTCCTGAAAAAGTGGCTCAGCTCACGGTTGAAGAACTGCGTGAATTGCAGTTCAGCGTACGGAAGGCAGAGTATGTAATCGGAATTGCCGAATTGGCAGCATCGGGTCAGCTTGATTTTGAAAAAATGAAATCGAAACCTGATGCGGAAGTTGCCCAGGAATTGATTAAAGTCCGCGGAGTTGGTCCATGGACGGTTGAGAACTTCCTGATGTTCGCACTCGGAAGACCAAACCTGTTCCCGATGGGCGACATCGGAATCCAGAATGCACTGAAGAAGTATTTCAATCTGGAGGAAAAACCGACTCCAGCGCAGATGGAAAAGTATAAAGAACCATGGAATCCTTATTTAAGCTATGCTTCGCTCTATTTATGGAGAAGCATTGAATAATTGGAGTGAAGTTTTATGGAAAAAGAGCAGCAAATAAAGACAGAGCAACATGTCAAGAAAGAACAGCATATCAAGAAAGAACAGCAATCCAAAAATGTGCAGCATACCAAAAAAGGTTCCCAAAACAACACTCAGCATAAAAAAGGTCCTCAAAACAAAGCCCCGTATAAGAAAAAAGGACAGCAATACCAAAAAGAACAGCAAACCGCTAAGCTGGAGCTGAAGCAGACCTTCCCGCTAACGATCAAGCGTCTTGGCATCAATGGTGAGGGAGTCGGTTATTTCAAGCGCCAGGTGGTGTTCGTGCCGGGTGCCCTGCCGGGTGAGGAAATTGTAGCTGAGGCGACGAAGGTTCATCCAAAGTTTGCTGAGGCGAGAATCAAGAAAATCCGTAAACATTCAGAGCATCGGATCAAGCCGCTATGTCCGGTCTACGATCAGTGTGGCGGCTGCCAGTTGCAGCATTTGCGCTATGATCAGCAGCTCAATGAAAAGCGCGATATTGTCATCCAGGCATTGGA
This sequence comes from Mesobacillus sp. LC4, assembly GCF_053543455.1. Classification (NCBI taxonomy): domain Bacteria; kingdom Bacillati; phylum Bacillota; class Bacilli; order Caryophanales; family Bacillaceae; genus Mesobacillus; species Mesobacillus sp. LC4. Next base: position 187,060 of record NZ_JBGCUB010000003.1, on the reverse strand, counting down.
GCGCCATACAAAGCTGAAGATCGATAATCTGGATATCCGAAAGACGATTGGCATGGAGAATCCATGGGGTTACCGAAACAAGAGCCAGTTCCAGGTTGGTGAAAAGGACGGAAAGATACTTGCGGGCCTCTATGGCTTGAACTCTCACAATCTGATCAATATCGAGCAGTGTGCGGTACAGCATCCTGCAACGACGAAAGCTACAGAGGTTGTGAAAGGTATTCTGAAGGACTTGAAGATCCCGATTTACAATGAGAAGAAGCACAGTGGGCTTGTCCGCACAATCGTTGCGAGAACGGGAGTGCAGACTGGGGAGCTCCAAATTGTCCTGATCACAACAAAGAAGGAGCTGCCGAAGAAGGACATTATCATCCAGGAGATCAAGAAGCGTCTGCCTGAGGTTCATTCGATTGTCCAAAACGTCAACGGTGAAAAAACTTCGGTCATTTTTGGCAGCGAAACCACAACATTAGAGGGCAGTGATTTTATCCAGGAGACACTGGGCGACCTGCAATTTGAATTATCGGCACGTACATTCTTCCAGCTAAATCCAGAGCAGACGGTTAAACTTTATAACGAAGCGAAGGCAGCTGCAATGTTGACTGGGAAGGAAAAGCTAGTGGATGCGTATTGCGGGGTTGGAACGATTGGTTTGTGGATGGCGGATCAGGCTGGCGAAGTCCGCGGAATGGACGTTATTGCAGAATCCATCGAAGATGCCAAAAAGAATGCCGAGAAGCATGGCGTCAAGCATGCAAAATTCTATATGGGCAAAGCGGAAGAACTGCTTCCAAAATGGCTGAATGAAGGCTGGCGTCCGGATGTGGTCGTCGTCGATCCGCCTCGTACAGGCTGCGACGAGGAATTCCTGAAGACTGTCCTGAAAATCCAGCCAAAAACCTTTGTGTATGTATCCTGCAATCCTTCAACACTTGCAAAGGATATCACGACTCTGAGTTCAAAATATAAAGTTGAATACATCCAGCCAGTCGATATGTTCCCGCACACTTCTCAGATTGAGAGTGTCACAAGACTGGTACTGAAATAATCAAAGCGCCGGCCCGGATCAGGGCTGGCGCTTTTATCGCATATTGGATAATCCTCTATTTATGAAGTTGTTGATGATTTCTGCCATCTCCCGGGGCGGTTTATCCATTCCGTTTTCCACCCAGTTTTTTATTACATAAATACTGCCGCTGACAACAAAGATATTGATATATTCGAATGTTTCGCGGTCAAAATGGCTGTCGGTAATCCAGTTTTTGAAGATGAATTCCTGGGTGATCATCATTCCTTTTTTCTGGAAGTGGATATCGCTGTTTTCACTTAAGAGTGTCTGGCATACATCGCTATTTTGGGCAATATATTCAAGAATCTTCTCTGTCATTTTCAAAGCTTCTTCTTCTTTGGAAAAATTATATTGGTTCAGCGTCGCTACCATGTCTTCAATGAATTCTTCTTCAATCGCATTCAACAGGTCATATTGACTGGAATAATGAGAATAGAATGTGGAGCGGTTAATATCTGCGAGCTCACAGATTTCCTTTATGGTGATATTGGAAATTGGCTTGTTTTTCAATAAGTCCATCAGACTTTCTCTTAAAACCATCCGGGTATATTTTTTTCGTCTGTCCATTTTTCAAACCCTTCCTTTATCTGTAAAACATTGAGTTAAACAACAAAAAAAGATTCTGTGTTGTTTATTGCACGTTATGTGCCCAACTGTTTGTTGAATAGACAACACGGTGTTTATATAATGATAAAGTGAAAGAGCAAAAGACTCAAGTGAGGTTGAAGAATGATAAGCATTGCTGAAAAAGTCATAAAACATAAGAAAGCTGTTGTAATAGCATTCGTTCTATTTACGTTAATATCGGCAGTGGCGCAATTTTTTGTGTCAGTCAATTATAATATGGTGGATTATTTGCCTGAAGATGCCCAGTCAACAAGGGCAATGGAAATCATGGAAAAGGAGTTCACTGCTGAGGTACCTGATACGAGGGTGATGGTAAGGGATATCTCCTTGCAGGAAGCGCTGCGGATTAAAGAGGAATTGGCGGCCATTGATGGTGTCGGAGACGTCATTTGGCTTGATGATGTGGTGGATTTGAAGACACCTCTCGAAATGGCAGATCAAGAGACAGTCGAAAACTACTACAAAGATGGAAATGCGCTGTTCTCCATCAGTGTCCGCTCTGGTGATGAGGTTCCAATTACTGATGCCATTTATGACTTGATTGGTGAAGACGGAGCGATTGCGGGAGAAGCCATCAATACCGCTTCTTCGCAAAAAATGGCAGGGACAGAATCGATGTACGCCGCGATCCTGCTTGTACCGATCATCATTTTTATTTTGGTGATCTCGACTACATCGTGGGTAGAGCCTTTATTCTTCCTGACGGCTATTGGGGTCTCGGTCCTGATCAACCTGGGGACGAATATTTTTATCGGCGAGGTTTCCTTCGTTACCCAATCGGTCGCTCCGATTTTGCAACTGGCGGTTTCACTCGACTATGCGGTATTTCTGCTTCATAGTTTTTCTGATTATCGGAAGCAGACTAATAATCCTGAAGAAGCCATGGTTCTTGCGATGAAGAAGTCGTTCCCGGCGATTACTGCCAGTGCAGCGACAACATTCTTTGGATTCATCGCTCTGACATTCATGAAATTTGAAATAGGCTCCGATCTTGGTATCAATTTGGTAAAAGGAATCGTTCTGAGCTTTATCAGTGTCATGGTGTTTTTACCGGCGCTTACTTTACTTTTCTATAAATGGATGGACAAGACGCAGCACAGGAATTTTGTTCCAAGCTTTGCCGGAATCGGCAATTTTGTGATCAAACTAAAAATGCCAAGCCTGCTGCTTGTTCTCGCTATTCTTGTTCCAAGCTTTTTGGCACAGAGCAATACAGCATTTACGTACGGACTCGGTGAACAGCCGGAAACAACCCGTGCCGGCAGTGATTTTATCGAAATAAAAGAAGCATTTGGAGAAACGACTCCCATCGTCCTTTTGGTACCAAAAGGAGATACAGCAAAGGAAACAGAGCTTGTCCAGGAGCTCGAAAATCTGGATTATGTAACGAGCGTTATTGCCTATGTGAATATGGTAGGTTCCGTCATTCCGCCTGAGTACCTGGATGAGTCGATTACGAACGAATTCTATTCGAAAAATTACAGCCGGATCATCATCAATACCAATCAGGGAACGGAAGGGGATCTTCCTTTTTCGATTGTCGAAAAGGTAGAATCGGCGGCTGCGAATTATTATGGAGACAAGGCAATGAGCCTTGGAGAAAGCGTAACATTGTATGATATCAAGAATGTCGTCAATAAGGATAATCTCGTAGTGAACGTGCTGACGGTCGTGACGATTGCGATTGTCCTGCTGGCAACTTTTAAATCGATTTCGATACCGCTTGTATTGTTGATCACGATTCAATCAGCTGTCTGGATCAACCTGTCGATTCCGTACTTTACAAGTTCTTCCCTTGTCTTTGTCGGATATTTAATTATCAGCACTGTACAGTTGGCGGCCACAGTGGACTATGCGATTTTGCTGACGGAAGCTTACCAGCATAATCGCCAGGAAATGTCCGCCAAAAAGGCAATCGTGAAAACATTGGATGAAAAGACATTCTCTATTTCCATATCTGCAGCGATTTTATCGAGTGTCGGATTTATTTTATGGTTGACGTCTTCCAATCCGATTGTCGGATCCATTGGCCTGTTATTGGGCAGGGGCGCATTGCTTGCCTTTGTGATGGTTGTGTTCATTTTGCCGGCAATGCTGCTTGTATTCGATAAATTCATTAATAAGACGACCTATAAAGCAAATTTTTACGAGGAGAAATGATGATGAGAAAAAACAAAATAATTCCCGTTGCTCTTGCATCGATAATCATCTTGCCTTCATTTCTTAGTCATGGGGCAGCGGCTGAAACGGCAGGGAAAATCACTTCCAAGGATGAAGTCGTATACGCGACATTGAAATCCAATGGAGATCTTGATGATATTTTTGTCGTTAATACATTGGAGGTAGCGAAGGCTGGGAAAATTCTTGACTATGGGTTGTATAGCAGCGTGAAAAATCTGACCGACCTTTCTGAACTTGACCAAAAAGGGCAGGCTGTCACGATCAATGCACCTGAAGGTAAGTTTTATTATCAGGGTAATATGGAAGACAACACGGAGCTGCCATGGGATATTGAGATTTCCTATTTGCTTGATGGACGTGACGTTGAAGCGTCTGAGCTTGCCGGAAAACAAGGGAATGTGGAAATAAAGATCCAGACTGCTGCCAACGAAAAAGCAGATAGCGTGTATTTTGAGAACTACTTATTGCAAATTTCCCTGCAGCTCTCGAATAGCTATCAGAATATCGAAGCTGAGGGCGGCATGGTTGCGAATGCCGGAAAGAACAAACAAATTACATTCACTGTCATGCCTGGCCAGGAGGAAGAATTCACTGTTGAGGCAGAAGTAGAGAATTTTGAGTTCACCGGTGTTGATATTGCAGCTGTTCCGTCGACCCTGCCGATCGATACTTCAGAAATGGAGAGCATGAGCGACGATATGTCGGCATTATCAGACGCAATCAAGGAATTGAATAATGGAGTAGCCGACCTGAAGAGCGGTGTTTCGCAATTGAACAATGGAGCAGCAAGCCTGCGTGATGGTTCGGCAAAATATAAAAACGGCGTGACGGAGCTGAATGGTTCGTCTTCACAAATAGTTGGCGCATCCAGTTCCATTGGCGATGCATTGAAACAAATCAGCACCTCACTTTCCGGTGATTCTGCCCAAATGGACGTGGCGAGCTTGAGTGAATTGCCAGTGGTCCTGACCCAATTAGCCAGTGGCATGAATCAGGCAGCCGATGGATTGACAACTTTGCGTGAAAATTACGCAAAGGCTTACGGTGCCCTTGATGGAGCAATTAAAGGGATTCCCGCTCATGAAGTTTCAGAGAAAGAGATAGAAGTATTATACAGCAGCGGCGCGGATGCGAGTCTGGTCAATAAACTGGTGGAATCCTATGCAGCTGCCCAAAAAGTCAAAGGTACTTATTCACAGGTACAGGAAGCTTTTGCTGCCGTGGATCCATCACTTAAGCAGGTCAGCGGTTCGGTAACTGAAATGAGCTCGGGGCTTACAGCGATAGCTGATGAACTGTCTGCCTCCCTTAAGGATATGGATATGAGCGGATTGGAACAGCTCCAGAAAGGGCTCACTGAATTGTCCTCGAAATACGGAGAATTCCATTCCGGTCTTGTTGGTTATACAGGAGGAGTGAGCAAGCTGGCAGCTTCCTATAACCAGCTGCATTCGGGAATTGCTAGTCTGGCAGATGGCACAGGCGAATTGAATGATGGAGTAGAACAACTCCACAAAGGAACAAGCGAGCTGCATCAGGAAACGAAAGATCTGCCTGAACAAATGAAGCAGGAAATCAATGATATAATCAAGGAGTATGACAAATCGGACTTCGAGCCAGTTTCCTTTGTGTCAACGAAGAACGAGAAAGTCACTTCTGTACAATTCGTGATCAAAACCGAGGCAATTGAAAAAGAAGAACCAGAAGAGAAAAAAGCAAAACCTGAGAAAAAGAAAGGGTTTTGGGATCTTTTGTTGGAGTTATTTTAATAAGTGAAGGACAGTTCAGGAGGCATTAGCGTTTGCTTTCGTGCTGTCCTTTTTTATTGCAACACTTTGGATAAACATGGTTTTATGGAGCACGAAAGGGTAAAATTCAATTGAGAAGGCAAAATAACTATGTTAGCGTAAAAAGAAAAGGCTGCAGAGATTGAGGAGGAATGACAATGATCAGCGATAAGTTGGTTAATGGTTTGGTTGAACAAATGAATTATGAATTTTATTCTGCTCATGCGTACATGGCAATGGCTGCGTATTGCTCAGCTGAAAATCTAGATGGATTTGCGAATTTCTTTATGGTACAAGCTGAAGAAGAACGATTCCATGCAATGAAGTTCTACAATTTTATCAATGATATGGGTGAGCGAGTGACTTTCGATGGCTTCAATGCCCCATCAAACGAGTTCGAGTCTGTCCTTGATGTTTTTGAAAAAGGGCTTGGGCACGAAAAGGAAGTTACACGCCGCATTTACAAACTTGCGGATATTGCGCTGGATGAGCGTGAACATGCGACGATGACTTTCCTGAAGTGGTTCATTGAAGAACAGGTTGAAGAAGAAGCCCTGTTCGACAGCTTGATCCAGAAGCTGCGCCGGATTGACCAGGACAGCAACGCATTTTTCATGCTCGAAAACGAACTCGCACAGCGTTCATTCACAGCACCAGAGTGAAAATAAAGGGTTATCGAAGGATTCCATGCCGGAATCCTGTTTTTTGTGCTTTCCCAGATGATAAATTTCTCCTTAATAAGTCATATTGCCAATTCCATCCAAAATGACCTGAAAACTTTTTTAGCTTGATAAATAGGGTAAAGAGAGGATAAGAGAATCTTACAATAAGGAGGATCTTATGAAGAAACTACTGATATCTTTAGCGGCGGCTGGAATCCTTGCTGGATGCAGCGCTGATGATAGTGAGATCGGCCAGGAGGGTCCGCCGGATACGGAAGTGAAGACAGAGGAAGATCCAGTTACAACGGATTACCTGCAGGAGAGATTCTATGAAGGAATGGATTATGATGCATATGCGGTCGAAGTCCAGTCCTGGGTTGATAAAGGGCAGGCGACAGTTGCTGATACCGTAGAACCTGATGGGCAAAATAATGTGACTGCAGATATTATCCAGGTAGCTGATGGATTCCTGGCAGTTGCCAACGATGGCAAAGAAGTTACCTTCATTAAACCTTTTGCCTCTCCAGAAGAAGCGAAGGAATACTTGAATGAAAACTTGTAAAAAGCAAGCCCGCTAACTTATCGTTTAGCGGGCTTTCGCTTGTGGTATACGTCCATATAGGAGCATGGTGTCTATCGGCACGATAAAAAGGCAGCTTAAGAGGAATTACATAATAGTCCACATGCCCCCATCTCTAACGGGAGGAATAATCGATGAAAAATGACGAGAAGAATCAATCTATGAACGAGAAGAATCAGCAGCTTGAGCAATACAGGTCTGGACATAATGGTGAAGCAATGACGACTAACCAGGGACTGCGTGTCTCTGAAGATGAGCATTCATTGAAGGCAGGAACCCGCGGTCCGACATTGATGGAGGATTTCCATTTCCGTGAAAAGATGACTCATTTTGATCATGAGCGTATTCCGGAGCGCGTGGTGCATGCCAGGGGGTTTGCGGCTCATGGATATTTTCAGGCATACGAGCCAATGGCTGAATATACGAAAGCAGGCTTCCTGCAGGATCCATCCAAAAAGACTCCCGTTTTTGTGCGCTTTTCAACGGTAGCCGGTTCACGGGGATCAGGTGATACCGTCCGTGATGTCCGCGGTTTTTCGACGAAATTTTATACAGAAGAAGGCAATTACGACCTTGTTGGTAATAACATCCCTGTTTTCTTCATCCAGGATGCAATCAAATTCCCTGACTTGATTCATGCGGTCAAGCCAGAGCCTCATAATGAAATACCGCAGGCCCAGTCGGCTCATGATACATTCTGGGATTTCATTGCTAATAACACTGAGTCGGCCCATATGATCATGTGGCATATCTCAGACCGTGCCATTCCGCGCAGTTTCCGGATGATGGAAGGGTTCGGAGTCCACACATTCAGGTTTGTGAACGAGCAGGGCAAGGCCCGGTTTGTAAAATTCCATTGGAAACCGGTACTGGGTGTTCATTCGTTAGTTTGGGATGAAGCCCAAAAGCTTGCCGGAAAAGATCCGGATTTCCACCGCCGAGATTTATTTGATGCAATCGAGATGGGGAATTATCCAGAGTATGAGCTTGGTGTCCAGATGATTGACGAGGAAGATGAATTCAAGTTCGATTTCGATGTATTGGACCCTACCAAGATCTGGCCCGAGGAATTGGTGCCAGTCAAGATCATCGGAAAAATGACGCTGGACCAAAATGTGACTAATTACTTTGCAGAAACTGAGCAAGTTGCCTTCCATCCGGGACATGTCGTTCCAGGAATTGATTTTTCAAATGACCCGCTCCTTCAAGGGCGTTTGTTCTCTTATACGGACACTCAGCTATCTCGTCTCGGCGGCCCGAACTTCCATGAGATCCCAATCAACAGGCCGGTTTGCCCGTTCCATAACAACCAGCGTGATGGCATGCACCGGATGACGATTGACCGCGGGCAGGTCGCTTATCACAAAAATTCGCTGCAAAACAATGATCCTGAGCCTTCACCTGTGAGCGAAGGAGGATATGAACATCACCAGGAAAAAGTCGAGGGACGAAAAGTCCAGGCACGCAGTGATAGCTTCAAGGACCACTATTCCCAAGCGACTCTCTTCTGGAACAGCATGTCCGATGTGGAAAAGCAGCATATGATCGAGGCATTCAGTTTTGAGCTTGGAAAAGTGAAAAGCAAGGATGTGCAGCAGCAGGTGGTGGAGATGCTTGGAAATATTGATACATTCCTGGCTGAACAGGTAGCTGAAAGTCTAGGCGCTAAGAAGCCGACAAGCAAACCAGCAGAAGTGAACATGACTTCTCCGGCATTGAGCCAGATGAATACAGCAAAGCAGCCGAATACAAGAAAGGTTGCAATCCTAGCTGATCATGGCTTTAACGGAGCTGAAGTCTCTGGAATGATGGAGATGCTGAAAAAGAGCGGCATTACGGCAGAAATCGTCAGCAAGCAGCTTGGGATGATCAAGGGCGATGATGGCACGGAACTTGAAGTACAGCATACGCTGCTGACTGGCAGCTCTGTTTTATTTGATGCACTGCATGTTGCCGGCGGCCAGCAAAGTGTTGACAGCTTGAATCAAAAAAAGGAAGCAGTCTACTTTGTTGATGAGGCTTACAGCCATTTGAAAGCAGTCGGTGCGGGAAAAGAAGCAGCTGAATTATTGGCAGCAGCAGGCATTGGCCATGAAGACGCACCTGGTGTTGTCATCTTTGCAAACACCAATGATGCGTCAGGAGACAGCCAGAAGTTCATTGATGCAATTGCCGAACATCGACACTGGAACCGGATGATGTAATTTCCAAGTGATTCAAAAAGAGAAACGGATATAATCTGTTTCTCTTTTTTACAAAGGAGGGAATGTAATGAAGGTAATCGTGATTGGTGCACATAGCAGCGTCGGGGAGTTTGTTGTCAGCAAGCTGATGGAAAATGGGTATACATCCTGCGCAGTCGTCAGCGATGAGAATCAAATGGATTTGATGAAAAAGAGAGGGGCTACAGAGGTAGTTCTATATGAAGAAAGGATCTTGCCGACATTATTCAATGGGTATGATGCCGCCATTTATCTGACTGGTGTTAATCCAAAGGCCAAAACTGGCCGGACTGTAATGGTTGATCATGAGTCGGTCATCGAGACGGTGAAGGAAGCAGAGAAGCAGGGTGTGAAACGTTTTGTGATGATGAGCGCCATCATGGCCAATGAAGCGGCAGGGGATGACAGCCGGGAAATCGGCGCGAAAGAGATGCCAGATGAGTTGCTGCGGCAATCCAATTTGACATATACGATCGTGCAGCCGGGAGCTTTTACAGACAAACCTGGCAATGGAAAAATATCTGCGGCTGAAACACTGAATTCAAATGAGCTTGAAATTTCACACGAGGACATCGCGGAGGTATTGGTCATGTCCCTCGAAACCGAGGCCGCTTTTAACAAGACTTTCGAAGTGGCAGAAGGAGATACAGTCATCACAAAAGCTTTATCTTCATTATAGGAAAGGAGGATTTTAATGGGTTTGACGGATTATCTAGTGATCGGCTTGTTTATTTTCATAGCATTGCTTATCCTGGTGCCGGTCTTTCTATTTATCTATTTATATTTTAAAGATGATCACCAGCAGCAACATTCAATTTTAAGGAATTTCCCCGTGCTTGGTAAGGTTCGCTATTTCACTGAGCATATTGGTCCAGAGCTAAGACAATATTTATTCAATGGTGATAATGAGGGTAAGCCTTTTTCGCGCAAGGAATACCAGGATGTCGTTAAGGCAGGCAAGTATAAGGAAAGATTAATAGGTTTTGGATCATTAAAGGATTTTGAGGCAGAGGGCTTTTACATCAGGAATACACTTTTTCCTAAATTGACTGATGAAATGAAGGTCGATAATGCGGATAAAATTAAAACAAGAGTTTATAAGATTGATGGCGAGGGCCTTTTTACAAGGAAAGAACATAACGAGGAAAAATTGGCTGATCCTTATTATTTACAGGATGATGACGCCGTAGTGCTCGGTGAGAAAAACTGCCGCTATCCTTTCAGGGTGAAGGGACAGGTGGGGCAGTCGGCAATGAGCTATGGAGCGCTTGGGGAAAAAGCGATCCAGGCATTGTCGAAGGGCCTTGGGCTTGCAGGCGGGACATGGATGAATTCAGGAGAAGGCGGGTTATCTGACCATCACCTTGCCGGAAACCCAGATATCATCATGCAAATCGGGCCGGACCTCTTTGGCGTCCGGAAACCGAACGGTGAATTTTCATGGGAAGAGTTCAAGAAGAAAAGTGAAATGCCTCAGGTAAAAGCGTTTGAAATCAAGCTGGCGCAGGGAGCGAAGACACGCGGCGGCCATGTTGAAGGAGAAAAGGTCACTGAGGAAATCGCTAAGATCCGCCTTGTCGAAGTCGGAAAGACAATTAACAGTCCGAACAGATTTTATGAGTTCAGCGATGTCCCTTCCATGTTTGATTGGATTGAGGAATTGCGTTCGGTGGGCGGAAAGCCAGTTGGAATCAAGATTGTCGTCGGAGATATGGACGCGCTTGAAAATATGATTTCCTACATGAAGGAAAGCGGGAAAGGCCCGGATTTCATCACAGTGGATGGCGGAGAAGGCGGCACTGGGGCAACCTACCAGGAGCTGGCAGACACGGTTGGCCTTCCTATCAACTCAGCGCTTCCTGTTGTGGATGAAATGCTTCGCCAATATGGAATCAGAGACAGAGTGAAGCTGATTGCGTCAGGAAAACTGATCACTCCTGATAAAATCGCCATCGCCCTGGCAATGGGAGCGGACCTTGTGAATATAGCCCGCGGCATGATGATCAGTGTTGGCTGTATCATGGCCCAAGTATGCCATACGAATACTTGCCCTGCGGGTGTGGCGACCACAGACCAAAAACTCCAGGATGGCCTGGTTGTGGATGAGAAAATGTACCGGGTCGCCAATTATATTATCTCCTTGCGGGAAGGCCTTTATAATCTGGCGGCGGCTGCAGGCCTGGACAGCCCAACACAATTTGAAAGGAAGCATATTGTCCATAAAGACGAGCTTGGCCGAGTATCTCCCGTAGAAGATTTGATTATTGCAGCAAGAAGGGCTCAATCACAAAAAGAAAGAAAGATAGATTAGGATCAAGAAGCCAGTCCAATTGTGGGCTGGCTGTTTTACGGTTAAAATATTCTTATCAGTAAAATTTGAAAGTATCACGCTATGAATTAGGGGGTTACTTGCTTGGTGGGTAAAACAGCTTTAATTGCCGGTGCGACCGGTTTGATTGGGAAAGAACTATTACAGTTCCTATTGAATGGTAATGAATACGATAAAGTAGTAGCGATAGTGAGAAGGTCGGTTGAGATTAATCATCCTAAACTCGAAGAAAGGGTTGTTGATTTTGATCGATTAGATCAATATAACGAGCTTTTTGCCGTTGATGATGTCTTCTGCGCCCTGGGTACAACAATCAAGAAGGCGAAGGCAAAGGAAGCAATGTGGAAAATAGATGTAGATTATCCACTGGCGATTGCCAGATTGGCCAGTTCACACGGAGCAAAGAAATATTTACTTGTCAGTTCGATGAATGCCAATCCCGAGTCACCGATCTTCTATTCGAAAATGAAAGGGAGGCTTGAAGAAGAAATAAAAAAAATTTCATTTGAGACAACGGCAATCTTCCGCCCCTCTTTGTTATTGGGGGAGCGGGATGAATTCAGGCTGGGCGAAAGAAGTGCTGCTGCCATTTTTACGAAAGTCCCATTCCTGTTTGCTGGCCCGTTCAGGAAATACAAAGCCATCGAAGGCAGGACGGTAGCATCCGCCATGTATCAAGTAGCCCAAAAGGATGCAAAAGGTCTGACGGTATACCCTTCTGAAGAAATTCATGATATTGGCCAATGATCAAACAACTTTTGTGAGGTATATATGATGTTAAATCTATTCATATTCTTGGTGTTATTTTTAATGGCAGTATATGCAGTCCTGAATTACTATCCGGCTTTTGGCGGAAAGCATACAGATAAAAGAAAATCATTATACGCAAAGTCTCTGCAATATCGAAACGGGAGGTTTGTCAATCAGGTTGAAACTACATGGAATACAGGTTTTAGTTCAATGATTTCAATGATGAAGGACTTTATGAAAGGCAATCCAGAGAGAAAGCCGGGAGTCCCGCTTCAGATGGCTTCATATGCACCTGGCACAGAAAAAGGTCCGAAAGTAACCTGGTTTGGGCACTCTGCCTTCCTGCTTGAAATTGAAGGCAAGACTATTTTATTCGACCCGATGTTCGGGAAGGCACCGACTCCATTCCCGGTTAGGAACCAGCGATATAGCAGGGAGCTGCCATTTAAGATAGAAGAACTTCCGGTTATAGATGCCGTTGTGCTTTCACACGATCATTACGACCATCTTGATTATGGTTCAATCATGAAACTGAAAAGCAAGGTAAAGAACTTTATCGCTCCACTCGGAGTAGGGGCACATTTGCAGCGTTGGGGAATTGCTCCTGAAATAATCCAGGAGCATGACTGGTGGGATGAATTCTCCTTTGAAGGGCTTGAGCTGGCCTGTGCTCCTGCCCGCCATTTTTCTGGCCGCAGCCTTACCGACAGGAATGCCACTCTTTGGTGCTCCTGGGTCATCAAGGGACAGGATATAAAAATCTTCTACAGTGGCGATGGCGGTTACGGTCCACATTTTAAAGAGATAGGAGAAAAATATGGCCCGTTTGACTTAACATTGATGGAATGCGGCCAGTATGACGCTCGCTGGGCAGCGCTTCATATGATGCCTGAAGAAACAGTTCAGGCACATCAGGACGTACGAGGAAGGCTGATGATACCTGTACACTGGGGAGCTTTCACCCTGTCTCTTCATGCATGGCATGATCCCGTAGAGAGGGCAGTCCGGTCAGCGGAAAAAACAGGAGTCCAGATTGCAACACCGAGGATTGGGGAAACGTTCGTGGTTGGACATGATGATTATCCAGCATCAGACTGGTGGCGTAGGATTGAAATGACAGAGCAGAACTAAAAAAGAGGCAAAACGATGTATGAGTCGTTTTGCCTCTTTTATATTTAGCTCAATGCCTCAGGAACTGGAGTGATCGTTTCTTTTGTTTTCTTGGCTTTCCTGCGGAACCAGCTTCTTTTCTCAGCACTTCTTGTGAAGATTCGGTAAACAGCCGGGATCAGCAGCAGGGTGATAAGGGTTGCGAAGCTCAAACCGGCGATAATGGCAGTTGCCATTGGTGCCTGGTAATTGCCCGATCCTCCCGAAGCCAGTGCAAGTGGAAGCATGCCGCCGACTGTTGTCAGTGTTGTCATCAAGATCGGGCGGATGCGGTTTTTCCCTGCTTCAACGAGTGCTTCCTGGACAGAGTAGCCCTCGTTGCGCAGCTGATTTGTGCGGTCGATCAATAATATTGCGTTGTTCAAAACAATCCCGATTAGCATGATGATGCCCATTCCGGACATGATGCTTAATTCCTGCTGCGTCAGGAATAGTCCAAGAATGACACCGACGATGGTCATCGGAATGACGGACATGACGATCAGCGGGTGGCCCAGGTGGTTGAACTGGACGGCCATGACCAGATAGACAAGGAAGATGGAAATCGCCAGGATCAGGATCATGTCTTGAACCATTTCCTGTTGTTGCTCAAGGTCTCCAGCAGGTGTGATGCTGTAGCCTTCTGGCACGTTATAGCTGTCCATCAGTTTCTGGACTTCACGGTTGATGGTGCCCAGGTCTTTTCCTTCAATATCTGCCGAGATGGAAATATATCGTTCTCCATCCTTGTGCGAGATTTCGTTCGGGTTCTCAACGCTCTTTAATGAGATGAACTCAGATAGCTTTTTCTCCCCTGAAGGAGTTGGAACTTTCAGGTCCAGCAAAGCGGCTTTGGTGTTCGTCTCTTCATCCCACTTTACTTTTAATGGAACGTTTTCTTCATTGATTTTCAATTCACCCACAGGCATCTGTAAAAAGGCCTGCTCGATGAATTGCTTGATCTGCGGTTGTGACAATCCTGCTTTTTCAATTTCAGACTCATCCAGTTGGACGACTTGTTCAACCGAAGTTCTTTCAATCGAGTTTTCGACCGCGACAATTCCTTCAATAGACTTAAGCTCTTCTATAAACCCGTCAGCAGTTGATTGGAGTTCGTCAAAGCTTTCACCTGAGATATTGACTTGAACAGGGGAACCGCCGCCTGCAGACATGGCTGCTGCTGCGCTTTTCAAAGGTACTTTCCCTTCAAGGGCTCGTAATGACTTAAGGATTTCTTCATTTACGTCTTTTTGTTCTCTTGTGATTTCATCGCCTTTTGTCATGTTGATAATCGTATACAGCATATTGCCGTTATCCATTACATAGTTAGATTCGACATCTTGAATTTCATCTAATGCTTTGTTCATTTCACTTACGATTTCCTGTTTTTCATCCAGGCTTAGACCAGGTTCGACGGTGACCATGAGCTCAGCATAACGGTTCATCATGTCTGGCATGATGGTCATTGGAATCTTTGTCACCAGCATCAGCGATCCAATGAGCATCAGGAAGAAGAGGCCGATGACAGCAAAGCTGTGTCGCTTTTTCTTGATGGTCCAGGATATCATCTTGCTGTAGCCGCGCACAAGGCGGCCTTCTTTGTTGGTCTTTTCTTTCTTTTTCAGCTTCAGGAACTTATCGGATAGAGAAGGAATCAGTGTAAATGAAACAATGACAGAGCTGATGAGAGTGATGGCGACGACAACAGAAAGAATGATCATGAAGGAGCCCATCTCACCGCCAAGCAGGCCGATTGGCACGAACACGACAATCGTCGTCAGCATCGAAGCCAATACGGCTGTAGCTACTTCCTTTGTTCCATTAATGACTGCCTCTAGACTCTTTAAACCTAATTCTTTTTTACGGTAGATGGATTCAAGAATAACGATGGACGAATCGACCATCATCCCGATTCCGAGTCCAAGACCAATAAGGGTGAGCATATTGAAGCTGTATCCAAAAACCCACATTGAAGCGAAAGTGAGCAGCACCGATGTTGGAATCGAAAGTCCGACGATCAATGTAGCACGTATATTTCTCAAAAACAGCATCAGGATCGCCACGGCAATAGCAGCACCAATCAGGATGTTACTGGTTACGCCATCTATGGATTCCTTTACATAATCTGCCTGGGCGACCATTTCATTCAATTCAACGCCGCTGACCAAGCCTTCTTTTCGGATTTGCTTGATTTCCTCACGCACCGCTTCTGCCATCTCGATTTGAGTGGCATCAGCTACTCTGCCTACCTGGACAAAAATGAAATCCTTTGAACCATTTTTCCAGACGAATGAAGAGCTTTCCAGGGGCTGCAGTTTAACGTCGGCAACCTGTGATAATTTGATAAAACCATTCGCTGCCGGAATTTGCAGGTTTTTAACATTCTCGACCGATTCTAGCTGTGTATTCCATCTAAGGGAAGGGGAGTTTGTTTCGTTGTTTAGCTGGCCCAGTGTTGCTTCATTGTTTGTCTGCTGGATTGCGCCAATCACCTGTGCTGCATCCAGCCCATTTTTTAATAGTTCGTCACGCTTCAGTTCAACAGTCACTTCTTTTTCGAGGCTGCCTGACAGCAAGACATCATGTACTTCAGGAAGAGCCTCGAGCCTTGGTTCCAGGATATTCTTAGCGAAGGCTGTCATTTTCTCCATGTCGGATCCAGAGACATCCATGAAAAAGTCGTACGCCTGGCTAGTGCCGAATTGTCCGGTCATCACATCTTTGACACCGCTCATATCGGAGGTGGTAGAATTCACCACGGACTCGACTTCCTTGTATACTTCCTCTCCACGGCCACGTTCAATCGTTAGCTGCATGGAACTTTTCCCGATATTGCTGGTCGAAAGGACTTCCTCTACACCTTCAATGCCGAGGATCTTTTTTTCAAGCGGAGTAGTGATGGTTCTTTCCACTTCAATTGCAGGCAGCTCACCGGCATAGATTTCCACATAAGCACCATCCATCTTGATGGATGGAAAAAGTTCCTTATCCAGCTTCAAAACTGAAAAGCTGCCAATCATTAAAACTAATACAACCGTCAAACTGACTAAAATCTTTCTTTGAACAATAAATCTAAATAAACTCATAAAATCCTCCCCATTATTATCGCAAAATAGGATTGTGAAAAATTTCTATTTTATTCACCCAAAAACAGATTATACACATATTAATAGGAAAAAATAACTATTTTTTTGTGTTTTTATTAATATTTCCCATATATATACCTGTTGGAGTACTTTAATCACTGGGTAAATAAAGAAACTTCCATATCCTTTAAGATATTTCCATTTTATCCCTCGTGGTGAGATTTCATAATGAGCCAGAGACAGATTTTTATATAGGGCTCAAGACCGAGAAGGAATAGGCATGTAAAACGAGAATATAATTTCGTAGAAAAAAATGTGAGGTGAATTTCATGTTCAGCCAGGCTCCTTTTAAAGTGAAAATGGAATGGGGAAGAAGAGGGGCGAGGGAGGCAGCGGAGCGAGGAGATATTATCATCATTGTCGATGTACTAAGCTTTTCATCAACCGTTGTAGCTGCATTGAATGCAGGGGCAGTGATTTTTCCTTACCCTCCAAATCGCGATGGCAAAAAATATGCGAGCAGCATTGGGGCCCAATATATACTTGGCAGGGCAGAAGCAGCAAGGACGGGAAATCCCACCTTGTCGCCAGTGACATTTAATGAGGAGCATCTTAACGAGCGTTTTGTTTTAACTTCTCTTAATGGTGCATATTGTTCCTGGATTGCTGCCAAAGTGCCAGCGCTATTGATAGGGTCATTACTCAATGCATCAGCAGCAGCTGTTCTTGCCGGTAAGCTGCAGCAGGAAACAGGAGCGGACATCACGATCGTCTCTTGCGGAGAAATGTGGAATGATGCTCGTGAAGATGAAGATGGACTGAGGCCCTCAGTTGAGGATTACTTAGGTGCTGGCGCAATCCTTTCAGGTCTTGGCGGCAGCAAATCCCCGGAAGCAGAGGTATGCGCCGGAGCTTTTATGGTTTCGGTCAATCGGTTGAAAGAACTGGTCTGGGATTCGGGCAGCGGACGTGAATTGCGCGAACGGGGATATGAAGATGATGTGAAGTATTGCTGCCAGCTGAATGTGACCGGCACTGTGCCAATAATGAAGGATGGAAGATTTATAGAAGGAAATGAAGATATCTGACCTGGTGCTAGTAAAGATGGAAAAATACTAATAGCCTTCTAGAGTCAGCTTCACTAGAAGGCCATATGAACAGAGATATTTATATGTTTTACTTTAACTTCTTAATATTGAAGTTATCCTCCAGCAGCGCCCAATTTTGCGGGAATGGGTACCCGAGCACCCAGTAGCTGACACCACGCAGATTGTATTGTTTGATCAAATCAAACTTTGCCTGGGCACTTCGGGCGTCTTCGAACCATACTTCGTGTTGCTGGCCCTGTTCATCGGTGTAGCGGAAATAAGGCGATGCGGCCACTGTATCGTATTGAATCGCAGCTCCGTACTTGATGGCGCGGCTGACAGCTTCCTGTGGACTGTATGTTTCAGCTTCCTGGCCCTGTATATGGGGAATGATCCAGTCCCTGGCATACAGCTGGAAGCCCATCAGGATTTTATTCCTTGGAATCGCTGTAACTGCATAATCAAGCACCCTGCGGATTTCGTTCAATGGTGAAACAGCCTGTGGTGAACCAAAGCGGTATCCCCATTCGTAGGTCATCAAAACGACGAAATCTGCTATCCTGCCATGTGCGGGATAATCATGTGCTTCGTATAATAGCCCTTTTTGGTCGGCCCTGACTTTCGGGGCAAGAGAAGTTGAAACGAAATAACCTTCTTTATGAAGCGTATCAACGGCTTCTTGCAGAAAAGTATTATAAAGCTCCCGATCAGCAGGAAGTACATTTTCAAAATCAATATTCAAGCCGCGGTACCCTTTTTCACGCATGACAGAAAGGATATTGTTAAGGAGTGTGGCACGATGTGCTTCACTAGCCAGTACTTCATGGGCAATATTTTCTCCGGCTTCAGTGGCTGTGAAATTGGTTATCGACATCATTGGCAGTGCGCCTTTTGCGAGTCCTGTCTGGATAGCTTCAGTATCGTCCTTCATATAAAGGACCAGCGACCCGTCAGGCTGGATGACATAGGCAAACGGGGCGATATAGGTCAACAGGTCGGCTACTCCCCCGACCAGTTCAATGGCCATTTCATCGGAATGGTAAGTGAAGGCATTCGATTCAATCGTTGGTTTCGGTTTTGGGATGACCAGGATCGTCCCTGGATAAAGCAGGTTTGGATTTTGGATTTGATTTGCCTTGATGATCGCCAGTACGGTTACAGCATAACGCTGGGAAATGTTCCAAAGAGTTTCACCGCGTTGGACGGTGTGGCGGGAAGCGGGTATGCGGAGTACGGTCCCGGGGTAGATGAGAGCAGGGTTGGTAATGGCATTCGCCCGAATGATGGCGTCTACAGTTGTTCCGTACCGCTGGGCAATCGACCATAATGCCTCACCGTTTTGAACGGAATGGAATGCGTCATAAGATGGAATGAGCAAAGCCTGGCCCACAGCCAATTGATTAGGGTTTTCCAGGCCATTTATTTCACTGATTTGCGTTACGCTCACCTGATATCTGTTTGAAATCTGCCACAGAGCTTCCCCTCTTTGTACAACATGAATGATCATAATGAACCCCCTCACGAAAAAGTCCTACAATATGCTATGAGATAAAAAGGGATTATATGTTGAAGGAGGACGTTTATTAATCTCATTATAAGAGTCAGTGTTAGCCAGGTTCAGACTAAATTGAAGAAGAGGCGGATTGAAATGTCTGAAGCAGGTGAGAGTTCGGACAAAATCAGAGGAGAAGCCGGTTAGAATGTCTGAAGTAGGTGCGAGTTCGGACAAAATCAGAGGAGAAGCCGGTTAGAATGTCTGAAGCAGGTGAGAGTTCGGACAAAATCAGAGGAGAAGCCGGTTAGAATGTCTGAAGTAGGTGCGAGTTCGGACAAAATCATAGCGGAAGCCGCTTGAAATGTACGAAGCAGGTGCAAGTTCGGACAAAATCAGAGGAGAAGCCGGTTAGAATGTCTGAAGCAGGTGAGAGTTCGGACAAAATCAGAGGAGAAGCCGATTAGAATGTCTGAAGTAGGTGCGAGTTCGGACAAAATCATAGCGGAAGCCGCTTGAAATGTACGAAGCAGGTGCAAGTTCGGACAAAATCAGAGGAGAAGCCGGTTAGAATGTCCGAAGTAGGTGCGAGTTCGAACAAAATCAGAGGAGAAGCCGATTAGAATGTCCGAAGTAGGTGCAAGTTCGGACAAAATTAAAGCGGAAGTCGGTTAGAATGTCTGAAGTAGATGCAAGTTCGGACAAAATAGCAGCGGAAGCCGTTTAGAATGTCCGAAACAGGTGCGAGTTCATACCAAAAACGGTTGAAGCTTAAGTCGATATCTAAAGAAAGACTCCAACTTTGAGGCAAAACAAAACGCATGGACTCTCTTCATCCATGCGTTTGATCTATATTAAACTAATTTTTCAAGGTTTATGCGTTTGTGAATCGCAAGCATTACAGGTATACCTACAGCCATAACCGTTAATTCACCTGCGGCTGTTGTCAGCCATGTGAACCAGAATGGCAATTGGAATGCCAGGTTCAGCTCAATCGCAATCAGGAACATCGTGAATGTGAAGACCAATGTGTTCACAACCATGCGGCCAATGATGCTCTTAATATATTTTGCTGTGAAAATCGTAATCAGCAAGGAGATCACAGACTGGCCAACTCCAAAGACGAGGTCATAGGCGACCATTGGTGAAAAGAGCAAATTGGTTAAAAACACACCCAATACGATTCCAAAAAAGTATTTCTTATTGAAAACGATCAAGTGGTTAAACATTTCCGACACGCGGAATTGTACATTAGTGAAGCCAAATGGCTGGATGACGGCAGAAACGGCAATATATAGAGCTGCAAGAATCCCGTTCCTCACAATCGTTCTAGTGTTCATTTTTCATCTCTCCTAGTTTTTTTACGTGGGATGGTTACGAACCACGTTATTTAAAAGCCAATTTTATATTATATAGGATAAAAGACCTTCTCACAATATAATTTTCTTAGAATAATAGTTGTCGGGCGACCACAAGATATCTCAGCTTAAATTATCTTTATTTTAAAATATAACGCTGCCTTGTTATAATTTGAGAATAGGAAAGTAAGCAGTATGATAAAGGGGTTTTGAAAAATGTTCATAAGAGATATCAAGAAGCATTGGACTGTTCAATATGAAGAAAGAGGGATGCCGCATGTCCAGGCAGGACTTGTGCTGAACCCACAAGACTGGAGGGAACTGGATCCTTTCATTTTAATGGCGGAGGACTGGTTTAAGCGCGGGACTTTCTCCGATCACCCGCACCGAGGCTTCCAGACGATTACGTATATCATTGATGGCAGGCTGGAGCACATTGACAACCATGGAGGCCACAGCATCCTGGAATCCGGTGACATCCAGTATATGAACGCAGGCAGCGGCGCGCGGCATGCTGAAGAGGCAGTCGACAATGATATCGCGCATACATTGCAGCTCTGGCTGAATCTTCCGAAGGAGCTGAAGGGCACTACCACTTCCTATCAAAATGTGTATTCCCAACAGGCACCGGTTGTCCAGTTCGAAGGCGGTATCTTAAAGGTGTACTCAGGAGAAACAGCTGGTGTAAAAGGGCCTCTCGAACCCTTGGTGCCTTTTACATTATCAGAAATTCAACTGGCTGAGGATACCGAATTCACATACTCATTGCCTGAGTCACATAATGCATTCTTGTATGTTCTTTCAGGAGATATTGAGGCCGGTTCAAGTCGTACACACCTTAAAAAGTCGGCTGCGGCAACATTGACTTTCAATGACGGAGGCGAGGGGACAAGCGAACTAAGCCTGAAAGCAAACCTACGATCAAGGGTGTTGGTCTATTCAGGAAAGCCGATCAAAGAGGAAGTGGTTGCCTACGGGCCGTTCGTTATGAATTCGATGGATGAGATCCGCCAGGCTTACCGCGATTATCAGGAAGGTAAATTCGGCGAGGCAGCTGAATAACCGAAACTTTAAAAGTTTCTATTTATTTTTTCCTGTCGAATAAGTAAGATAAAAGTAGAATTAAAATCCGATAATGGCAAACCCAGGGAAACCGGGGGACGCAAAGCTACAGGGGCTAAAGTCATCGACCATGCCAGCCAGATGCCGAAGATTCACATAGCTAATGTATGTGTGCTGCTCTTCGGACAGCACTTTTTATGTCGATTTTAATTCCAATATATAAAAAACAGTGGGGGTATTGGAATGAAAAAGCTTTTAGCATCAACAATTTTAACCGGAGTGTTTGCTTTTGGTACTGCAGCATCTGCAGATGTGCTCGGCGAAACGGTAGACCCGGGAACGACTCCAGACGAGTTTTTATTTACTTTTGACCAACTATTTGAGGAATTGAAGCTTCTAGTTACCTTTGATGATGAAAAAGATGCCCAACTCCTTCTCGAGTTTGCGAATGAAAGGCTGGCTGAAGCTGGCGCAATGTCAGAACAAGAAAAAACAGAATTCGTCCAACAGGCTTTTCAAGAATATTTAGAGGCTCTTGAGGAAGCGGAAGAGAAGGTTACAGAAGTAATTGTTGAAGAACAGACTGATTCTGAAGGTGAGGACGAACTGACTGAAGAGCTGGAAAATGTTTCTGAGGTTGAGGATGAACTTACTGAGGAGCTTGAAGATGAGCTGAAGGAAGAAGTTGAAGAAGCAACGGAACAAGCAAAGATCGTTGCTAATGTTGTTAAAGATCTGGACCAGGAAATGGTTTTACAGCTGCGCGAACAGGAGTTGGGTTACGGCCAAATTGCTCAAATCTTCTGGCTGGCAGAAGCAGCTGGTAAAACAGTTGAGGAAATCACTGCTTTATATACAGAAGAAAAGATCGGATTTGGCCAGGCAGCCAAGCAGCTTGGCGTCCATCCTTCGAAAATGAAAGGTCTCGCATCAGGAAAAAAACAAGAATCTGAAGAAGACCAAGAGGAAGATACAGAAACTGAGGAAAACACAGAGGGATCAGAAGAGAGCAGTACAGAAGAAGCTGGACAGCAAGCAGCTGAAACTGTAACTGAAAATGAAAGCGAAGAAACAGCCTCTGAACAAACCACGGTCCAGCAGGTTGGCTCTGCTTCAGCACAAAGTGAAAAAAGCTCTGGAAAGAAAGCTGAAGAGAAGAAAGCTTTAGCAGCAAAAAAAGCTGAAGAAAAAAAGCTTGAAACAGAGAAGAAAGCTGAAGCCAAGCAAAAAGATGCAGCAGAAAAAGCAGCAGAACAACGAAAGGAAGCTGCAAAAAAAGCTGAAGAGCAGCAAAAAGAAGCAACCAAAAAAGCTGAAGAACAAAAGCGTGAAGAAACCAAGAAAAACAAAGAAAAACAAGAAGATGAAGACAGCGAAGAAGACGATGAGCAAGACGATGAGCAAGGTGATGACAGTGATGATAATGGAAGCAAAGGAAAAGGGAAAGATAACGGCAAGTAACATTGAGCAAGTCAATGCTGCAGAATTAACTGCCAGTTTGATTTCAATGAATTGACGGAATGTACACTGTATTGTATGATTATCGTATAAAATCATATAGTCCTCCTAAAGGGGAGTAGCTTTCACAGCAGAGTCGTCATTACGGAGAATCCCTCCCGGCTTTGCTGGCAACGACAGTTGTTAGCAAGACCTTTACCAAACTTGGTGAAGGTCTTTATTTATTTTTAACCTTCACCAAACCAGGTGAAGGTTTTTTGTTTAGAAAAACAGCGGAGTGGACGCCTTCAATAATATGAAAAAAACAGCTCTGGTTCCATGAACTTGCATGCGAAAAATGAAGGAACAAATCTGAGCTATTTATAGATATAAAGAGGCATTTTACGATCGAAAAACATAAATTTAAGTATTGGAGTGTAGGTGTATGAAGAAATTACAGCTTAGCTTTGATGAACTGGTTAAGAAGAACAGAGAAGAATTGTTAGCAGATCATAAACAGATTGAGCAAATTGAAAAGAAGCTTGATGAAAAGTACATCAATCAAAAAAAGTAAATAGATGGAGGAACAGGATGTTATTACGGAAGTATATGTCTTTGCTAGGAGTAGGTTCGGCCCAGATTGACCTGATTTTGAAGAAGGATGTTTTAATTCCTGGTGAGGCAGTGAATGGAAAGTTCTTGATCAAGGGCGGAACTGTGGATCAGGATCTGCAGCTGATTGAGTGTGCCCTTGTCATGGTGAATGTAAAGACAGAGGAAGAAAGCGTACTAGATACTGTGACAATCGATGTGCAGTTAAGGATCCAGCCGGATGGGGATGATGTTGTGCCGTTCAGCTTCCTGCTCCCGAAAGATGTTCCTCCTTCAAATAAGGATATTTCCTATCATTTTAAAACAAAATTGGTTTTCAAGCAGGGTATAGAAAGCTGGGATGAAGACCTGATTAAGGTTGTAAAAAGATGATTTGCAGGATCGGTGATGGTGAAACCCCCCGTTGGAGCCATTGGGAATAGACTGAAAGGAGCAAAAGAATGAATCAATATGAACATCTTGCAAACAGTGTTGTATATTCAATCCGAGGATCAAAGGCAGCTTTGGTTCATAAAGATTCATCACTAAGGCTGGTCGGTGAGGGCAGGAGTGCGTTCGCATTCAGGATTAATGGTACAGATCTTGTTCTAAAGGTCTTTTTCCCTCAATTTGAGAAAGTGGCCGCAGAAGAAGCCGGGATTTATAAGGAGCTTGCCGGAATTCCATTTTTCCCTACTCTCCACGAATCCGGACGCAATTACTTAGTCATGGATTATGTCCGGGGCATGACACTCTATCAGTGTTTGGCAAATGGCATGCCGATTGCAGCCGGCCATATCGAGGAAGTCGATCATGCCCTTAAGCTAGCAAGAGAAAAAGGCCTGAATCCCTCAGATATTCATCTGCGGAACATCATCATCACACCAGATGATGAAGTCAAGCTTATAGATGTAGCCCGATTCCGGCAAATGAAGCAATGCTCCCAGTGGGAGGACCTAAGAAGTGCATTCTATAAATATTACAGAAGTGAACGTTTTCCGAAAAAAGTGCCAGAACCTGCGATAAATTTAATAGCATTCTTCTATAAAAAAGGACTGCTGCCAACGATTAACTAATTCAATGGCTGCAGTCCGTTTTTTAGATAGGAGACTTCCCCCTAAAAACTAGTGAAAACTAAACATGCTAAGAAAATGTCCTTTATTGAAATCCCGCAAAAAAGAAAGCGGTTTTACTCCACTGACTGAAAAGAGGTGTAAGCTCAAAAACTTGTCCTGCATTCTGAACCTGCGTTATGATGGATTATAACAGTCCAATTTGGAATATTATCCGCAGGAAAAATATAAATCAATTTGTCGTTGAACATATGGAGGAATATAAATGACAACCGAACTGCAAGCATTAGGAGAAGCAATCGTCAGCAGGAAGCATGAAATCGCTAAAGCTGTGCATAAAGATAGGTATACTGAAGCCGCTTTGACAGAGGCGCAGAAATATGAACTTGGTAAAATTGAAGTTCAAATCCTTGAGATCAGGGCGAATTTCATCGAATTATTCGGCCAGGCATTGATTGAGCATGAAGACCAGAGCAAGGTTTTTGAAAAAATCACAAATTGGGGCAAAGAAACCGGAGAATATATCTATAAACTTGGTGCTTCACTCGATGAGGCTCTTAAAGATACAAGCTATTATCGGAATCATATCTGGAAGGCACTCAAACATGAGGCCAAAGAGATGTCAGCAACAGTCATCTTTGAAGTATTGGATATTATTGATCCTTTAATGGACCATGCAATATACAGCTTCAGCCTGACATTTGTCGACTCGCACCAAAAGAGTCTTGAGAACGCCAAGACAGCATTATTGGAATTGTCCGTGCCAGTCGTTCCATTAATGCCTGGTGTAGGGGTATTGCCTCTAGTAGGGAATGTTGATACGGAAAGGGCCCAGTTGTTGATGGAAGAAACGCTGGATCAGGCTGTGAAACTCAAGCTTTCTCACCTTATCTTTGATGTGTCAGGAGTTATGATTGTCGATACAATGGTTGCGGACCAGCTGTTCAAGGTCATCAACGCTCTATCACTAGTTGGTGTCAAGACAATCATGACGGGCATCCGCCCTGAAGTTGCCCACACAATGGTGACACTTGGTCTCAACCTCGAAGGAATCATGGTCAAATCAAATCTTCACCAGGCATTCAAAGAGATTCAAACTTTGCAAAATGCATAAAATTCGAAAGCTGCCCACGCAGCTTTTTTTTTGCATAAAAAAGCAGGATTCACCTTCTAAGAGGAGAATTTCCTAGAGGGAAAGTAATGATTTTTGCATAAAGAACCTGCAGGGATTGAGAAATATAATTTTGGAGGTGATGGCATGGCTGAGTTGAATATACGGCCTGCTGAAGAACGAGACATTCCAAGGATACACCATTTAATGACCCAATACATTGTGGATTTTTATAAGAAGCCAAAACCAAATGAAGATGAACTGAGAAATTTAATTCAACACTTGCTGGCTCATCCTGACTTTGGTTTGCAGTTCGTGGCTGAAATAGAAGGGGAAATAATCGGCTTTGCAACCCTGTATTATACTTTCAGCACACTTCAGGTAAAACGGGCGGCGATTTTAAATGACTTATTTGTATCAGCCGAGGCAAGAGGCCAAAAGGCAGGAGAGCAGCTTTTTGAAAAATGTCTCTCCCATATCCGGGAAAATAATTTCGCTTATATGACATGGGAAACGTCCAAGGATAATCATGCCGCACAAAGTCTTTACAATAAAATGGGTGGAAAACAGTCAGACTGGCTGGTTTATGAAATAGAATAGATTTGCACTGTCTTCATCGGTGAGTCTGTACTCTACGAGTCGAATCTCGTGTAATTTACATGGTTAACACCTATACTATAGTGTGAAATAATCAACTGGAGGGATCCTGCATGCAAATTGAAATGTGGACAGACTTTGCTTGACCGTTCTGCTATATTGGCAAAAGGCGTCTGGATGACGCTATTAAACAGATTGATCACCCGATTGAAGTGACGTATCGATGCTTCGAGCTTGATCCGAACTCAAGTCGGGACATTGAATATAATATTTATGAAGCTTTAGCGAAGAAATATGGGATGAGCATTGCCCAGGCGAAAGCGAGCACGCAAAACATGGTGCAAATGGCCAAGGAATCGGGCCTGGATTATAATATGGACACGCTTATTTTAACCAATACTTTTGATGCTCACCGTTTGACAATGTTTGCTAAAAAGCATGGATTGATGGCAGAGATGACCGAAAGAATTCTGCGTGCCTATTTTACCGAATCAAAGCACATTGGTGACCATGAAACATTAACAGAATTGGCTGTTGAAGTGGGACTCGACCGTGATGCAGTAGAGAAAATGCTAGCTAGCGATGAAATGGCCAATGAGGTCCGCGCAGATGAAAGCATCGGCCAGCAGTATGGAATCACGGGAGTACCGTTCTTCCTGATCAATAAAAAGTACGCCATTACAGGCGCACAACCGACGGATGTCATCGTTCAGTCGTTGAAAAAAGTCATTGCTGAGAGTGAAATCACCGTTTTAAGCAGCGATGATGGAATGATCTGTGATGATGATGGCTGTGAGATTCCTAATAAAAAGAACTAGTCCTCGGACTAGTTCTTTTTATTAGGATTATATAAACTCCACGATTTCCTCGACCGGAATGCGGGTCGTTGGATGCCCTGGCTGAGCAGCCTTTCCAAGAGCCAAAAGGAGGACGGGCATATAGCGCTCATCAATGTTGAATTTTTCGAGGAATTGCTGCTTGTTGAATCCGCCCATCGGCACAGTGTCATAACCTCGCGCCTTGGCAATCAGCATAAGCTGCATTGAAATCAGTCCGGCATCGAAAGACGCGATGTTTTCCCTGATCGCAACGGGGGCAGACGGGTATAATTTATTGGTATTTTCAATCATTCTGCTCATTGTTGTTTCGTCCATATACCCAGCTTCATATGAACTGCGGTATACTTTTTCGCCATTTCGGTACATTTCCCGATCGCCCAGAACCGCAATAACAGCTGAAGAAGTTTCGACCTGCTCTTGGTTATTGGCAATCATTCTTAGTTCTTTCTTCGTTTCCTCATCCTGGATGACAAGAAACTTCCATGGCTGAAGATTGCTTGAAGAAGGTGCCAGGGCAGCCTCTTTTAATATATCTAAAATCTCTTCTTTTGAAATCTTAAAGCTAGGGTCATATTTTCTGACAGAACGTCGTTCACGTATGACACTGGACAGGCTTGTCTCAGATTTGTTCATTATGAATTCCTCCAAAGTTGTTGTTACTTTTAGTAAGCAGCTTTCAGATTACTATTAGTAAGTGGGTAAAGTCAAACAGTATGACCGGAATCGACCATTCCAATAACTGGACAGTGAAGAGGAGTGAACTTTGGAGAAATCGGGATTGAAAATAAGGGGTGCCCGTTCAACCGGGACGCCCCTTATTTTGTTTTGCTGGATAAAATTTCATACCATTCTTTCGTCTCATTTGAATTTTTGCTATTGATGAAGATCTTATCCTTTTCTGTTTCGATGAATAAATAAGGCTGTGAATCTTTGTGGATAAAAAGCAGGCTGCTTCCGTAGTCCGTTACTTTGAAATGTCCCTTTGCCAACGTGGCAAGGCCAAACCCATTTTCTTTCCATGTCACTTCGGGCATTTCCTCAAGGAGTTCTACATGGCGAATATCTGCGTAGTCCCAAACTTCACCATACATGCCTGTGATTTCAAAAGAATCACCATAGTCCTTCAATTCAAAGTCCTGATATCCTGTAAAGAAAAGTCCCACTATAAACCCAATCGTTCCAATGGCAATAAGGCTGCTGAAAATATAGCTTCGCTTTCGCTTCTCTTTTATTTCATATTTGGAAAGATAAATCAGACCGCCGAGAAGGAATACCATCATAAAACCAAACTGGACTTCCAGGGAATATTGAAAAGAAGTGAAACTTAAAGGAAGCAAAAGGGCCATTCCCGCGGCAGTAGCGAGCATCAGCTTCCCCACTCTTTGTGGATAGCCATTCTTGATTAATTGCTGCTGCTCATCCTCAGGTTTGCCATTGAAATTCGAAATCAGTCCGTACCACTTCTTCTTCACAATCGCCCAGCCAAAGAACAGGAACATAACAATCGTAAGAAGTTGGATCCCAATAAATAACATCATATCGATCACCTCTATAAGAGTCCTTACCTACTTATACGGATTGCCTGGAAACAAGTTTCACTAACGGAAAAAAATCAGGTGATTGGGAGAAAAATGTCCGTCATAGCCTCGATGACGGACAGAAAAGTCGTGATTCAAAAGAAAAGTGTCCGTCATAACTTCGATGACGGACAGAGACGGTTCCAGTTTTCCAGGATGGCATTTCATCTAGTCTACGAGCTTACCCTTTGCTCAGTTTCCGTAGTGGCGGCTCTTAAGTTGCGCGACCTCAGGAAAAAGATTGCTGTCATGACGATTGACAGTGCACCGAACATGACGCTCATCTTTTGGAGGCCGACTGCGTCAAGAAGGAATCCGGTCATGAGTAGGACGACCTGAAAGAAAACGCGGTCCATCATATTCCGGAACGAGAAGAAACGGCCATGAAAGTCTTTAGGCACTCTAGTCTGGAAGATGGTAGCTGCGGTCGGGAAGAAGCAGCCTACGGAAAATCCGAACAGCAGAAAGGCAATGATTGTCAAGACTGGCTGGTCAGCAAAATAGAGCAACAGCTGTGAGAAGCCGATCAGCATGGAACTGGAAAACAATATTTTATATGGCGAAAATTTATAACTGATTTTTTTGATCAAAAAGGCGCCGCTCATGAAGGCGAGACCTTCTGCTGTATAGATCCAGCCTTTGATGGCTGTACTTTCCTGAAGCTCACTGATATTGATGACCACCAGGTTGAAGCCTCCCAGGAAAATGAGAGGGATCAACGTCAAAATCAAGGTCATCATCACAATCGGCAGCTTGACGATGACAGGGAATACGTCTTTGAATCCTTGCTTTGGCATACCTTCTTTTACTTCAGTACCTTTTTTGTTTTCGTCAAATTGCAGGAACCAGGTCAGTCCGAATAAAACAAGGTAGGCCACCATCGACAGGAGGTACACAGCGTTCAATGGAATGGCGACAAGTAAAATTCCTGCAGCGGCTGTCCCGATTATTCGGGATAGGGTTGACACATTCATATGGACTCCATTCAGCTGCAATAAATCCTTCTCGCTGACAACAAGCGGAATAGCTGCCTGAAGTGCCGGAAAGTAGAACGCGGCAGATATTTGCAATAATACGAGGAATACAAGCATCCACCATACCGAACTGGTTTGAATGGCAATCAGCATGAACATGACACTGATGATTCGGACGAAACCTGATATGAGCATGACAGTCTTTTTGCTGTGTTGATCGGTCAATTTCCCTGCCATCGGGCCAACAGCTATCCCCGCCAATAATCCGGCTGCCAGCAGCAGCGACTTTAAAAAGTCAGAAGGAATATGTTCTTGCATAAATTCAAGATTACCAATGATTCCAAGCCATAGTCCTAAACCGGCAATAAACTCGCCAGACAATAAAATCCAGACATTCTTATTTTTCCACATTCTGTTTGTGCCTCTCGGTTTCTAAAGAATTTTGTTATCTTCAATTATCTGATATTCGTGAAACTTCGTAAAGCTAAATATTATGATTATGCAATTTTATAACGTAAAGGTAGCGAGTAAAGATACGGAGTAGGAAGATTTTTTTCTTTGCGCTCCATACCACGCAGTAAGAATTCGAATTTTACAAGGGTAAAGGGACAAACTAATCTTACCGCCAAACTAAAAAGGAGGTAAGATTTTACGATGAAAAAAGATCAGCAGCCGTTCAAGTTAAGCTATGAATCTGACGGGAAAATGGATGATAAGAAAAAAGATGAAAAGAAGAAGAACAAGAGTGCGAACTTTTTTAATATAACGCCTGACAGTGAATAATGGCAGCGGAGGAGCTCGGAAATGGCTGAAGAACGGATTGAAAGGGCTATGGAAACTGATTTGCCTGTCATCGGATCAATGTTTGCGGAGTGCAAAGAGTATCTTGAGTCGAGAGGCATTATACAATGGGATGAACAATATCCAAACCATGAATATTTTGAGAATGCGATGCAGGGTGAAGAGCTGTTCGTGTTGAAAAAAGGAGAAGGAATAATTGGCGTAATGGTCCTCGATGAGTGGCAGGCTCCTGAATGGGAGAATGCGAATTGGTCTAAAACAGAAGGAAAGCCGCTGATTCTCCACTCGTTTTGTGTCGATCCATCTGCACAGGGCGGGGGATTTGGCAGCAAGATGCTGCAGTTTGCCGAGGACTTCGCCAGGGATCATGGATATGGTGTGCTCCGGCTCGATACATACTCCGGGAATGAGGGGGCAGTCCGCTTTTATGAAAAAAGGGGCTATAAGATTACCGGAAAAGTGATGATGAATGAAAAGCCTGAGGGACATGAATTATATGTTTGCTTCGAAAAATTGTTCTGATATAAATAGAAACCCTGTCTTCGCTGCAAAAGGAAGCCAGGGTTTCTTGCTTTCATAGTTTTACATGGACCACCGTACCATCATGCAATTTTGCATCGACAAGGACTGTTCCTTTGTGATTCCCCAGTTCGCGGATGACTTCATTCATCAGCTGCTTGTTTAGTAAAGTATTGAAAAGCGCAGCGGGAATAGGTTTATGTTCAAGATCCTGGTTTGCCCATTTATGCATCTGTTTCTGGAACTTTTTAGAGGCAAGAATGGAGCTGGAAGATTTTAAGATTGTGTAAGGGACAGGGAGGAAGATGGCGATCTTATTGGGTGTTTTGATCTTTATTTTTATCATGCTTTTTACTCAATGACGACTTTAACTGTATCGCCGTTCGCCGATTGGATGTCAACAATGTTGCCATCCAGCTCATTTTCAATAGCATCGATCAGCATATTGATATCAAGATCCTTGACGTATTGCTGTGATTGAGGGATGCCTGAAGCAATGCTGTGTCCGGTTTTAAGAAGTGCTTTTACAAGTTTGATCGGCACATTGACGTTCACATTGTCATTTTCACTGGATACAACACGGATTTTTAATGTTTTATCCAAGTATTTATTTTGATTCTTAGGTATGGCAGGAGTTTCTTTTTCCTTGAGTACGGCAATCAGCTGGGCGCCTTTTTCAGAATCAATTTTTCCTTCTTGTACCATCGTTAAAATCTTCGAAATCTCTTCACTCATTGCAATTCCTCCTATTCACCTTTTAAAAGTTTGATTGCATCCTCTGGAGAAATTTCACCCTTCTCCAGCATTGCAACGATTTTCTTCTCATCCAGTTCATTTTTCTTTTGAGTGTCATATCCAAGTGCCGTGATGATATCGTTCAGCTTTCCCCGGACAGTCGGATAGGAAATTCCTAGCTCTTTTTCCACTTCTTTAATATTTCCACGGGATACAAGGAAGGTTTCGACGAACTGTAGCTGTTCTTTTGTTAAAGAAGCAAGTTTTGAAAGTTCGAATTCATTTTCAATGGTCGTATCGCAGTGATTGCATTTAAGTTTGGTAATTTTAAGGTTTTGGCTGCAAACAGGACAATTCGTTAAGACTGGATATGCCATGACTGCCTCCTTTCGGTGTGTTTAGTTATATATTATATATATAGATTAAAAATGTAAATAATTAATTTTAAATTAATTAATATATTTAATTTTGTAATTAAATATATAAAAACCTGTCCTCTTCAGGACAGGTTTTTTAGCTTAATTGCGCGGATCAACATAATCCGGGTAATCCGTAATAATGCCGTCGACCTTCATATCAATCAGGAATTGAGCTGCTTCCGGGCTTCGTACTGTCCAGGATTGGATTTCCATTCCAAGACTGTGGACTTTATCGACAAGTTCCTTGGAAACGAGTCCATAACTTGGGTTGAACAAATCAGCGTATTTGGCGAATTCCTGAAGCGCAGCATCCGTTGTGTGGAGTCTTGAATAGGTTAAGACACCAATCGGTACTTTTGGAAGCAATACATCCATCTTTTTCATGGACTCAAAGTTAAAAGATTGGATGATGATCTTGTCATTTTGCGGCTTGTCCAGATTTCTTTCCTTCAATTCCTGCGCCACTGCTTCTTCAATTCCAGGATAAAGCTCAGGTGCTTTCAATTCTATTAATATGCCAATTTTTCCGTGATAGCGTTCGAGTATTTCTTCAAAGGTAGGAATTTTTTCACCGGCAAATTGCTCGCCTTTGAAGCTCCCGGCATCAAGGCTGCGTAGTTCTTCAAGTGTCAGCTCGCCAACTTTGCCAGTGCCATCTGTTGTCCGATCTACAGTAGTGTCATGGATCACGACCAATTCGCCATCCTTGCTGCGCTGAACATCGATTTCAATGTAATCAGCCTTCATTTCCAATCCCTTATCAAATGCGGCGATTGTGTTTTCTGGTGCATAACCTGCAGCGCCGCGGTGGGCGACAGTGTCGAACTGCCTTAATTCACCTGTTGTAGGTTCGGCAGCGAGTGCCTGTTGGAATGGACTCAGCATTAGGGTTAGTGCAAAACCTGTTCCGATTAATGTTTTTTTCATTTCTCCATCTCCTCCGCATAATGTATGTAACAATGCTAGTTTAGCGGAGGAATGTTTAGAGACTATGTTGTTTCTGTATGAAGAGAGTAATGGAATTATTAATTTATTCAGTTAAATTTTCATAGTTTTATTTACATTAGGATGAGTAATTATTCCCTATATATCAATCTTCATAAATTTGCTGACGTCTTTGAATCCCAGCTTTTCGTATAAGTGAATGGCTTTCTCGTTAAATGAAAAGACATTCAGACGGACATCATTATAGCCAAGGTGCTTGAACTCTACGAGGCTTTGCTCGATCAAGGACTTGGCAACTCCGTTTTGCCTGTAGTCTTTTTTTACATAAACATCACTGATCCAGCCGATTTCCTTTTGCGTGAACCAATCCAGGCTTCGGTCCACCAGCACCCAGCCAATCAATGACTCCTGGTTTCTGGCCACAAGGAAATAAGCTCCATGTTCAAGGGAATCTTTATAAGCAGATATCATCTCTTCTTTGTGATTATCCGCCTGTATTCCAGTAGCCTCTGCTCTATTTACACCCGCCATGCTAAAAATCTCCTGTAATTCAGGTCCGGTTGCTTTGCCATATTCAATTTCCATTTGACCACCTATATTATCGGAATATTACAACTAAACCCAATTTTATGAGTTTAAAAGGTATATATCCATAGTTAACTATAGTAGAATTTTTAATACATCCAATTCCATATAAAAATCGAGAAACGAGGTCTGCTAGATGAAAGTTCTTATCTCCGGCTTTGAGCCTTTTGGAAAAATGAACATTAACCCTACTGAGGAATTGTTGCTGGAAGCTGAAAAGTTTGAAATTGAAAATGTGGAAATCTCAACGATCCTTTTGCCGGTTAATTATGACGAGTGCGCGGAAGAGTTGATTAAAAAGATGGAAGAAACCCAGCCAGATGTGGTGATTTCCTGCGGTCTGGCAGCTGGCAGGACAGCGATTACTCCAGAGCGAATCGGAATTAATGTAAAAGATACAGGTTCTGGTGATCCTTATCCTGACAATAAGGGCAGTATCCCAACAGATGAAATGATCGATGAGGAGGGACCGGACGGCTTGTTCGCCACTTTGCCCAACCGCCTGATTGAGAAGAGACTGAAAGAGTTGGACATTCCATCAGCGGTTTCAAACAGTGCCGGTACTTTCATCTGCAATAACACCTTGTATGCTGTTTTGAATCATATCCGGAAAAATAGCCTGAACATCAAGGCTGGATTCATCCATTTTCCGGCATCGACGAAAATGTCAGCGCTCAATCCCTCCCTGCCATCACTGCCGCAGGAAACAATGACTAAGGCATTGAAGGTGATTGTTGAAACATGTTCTGCAGAGTCACGACAATAAGGAAGGATGCCGGATGAAATTTGTCTGGTATTTTTTAAAGGAGAGAAAGGATGGAGTATAAAATCTCGCCGCTGGGTGATTTAGCGGTAGTTTTGTCATTCGGCAATGAAATCAATGAAAAGACGAACAGACAAATTCAGCTTTTCATTAGCAAGCTGGAAAGAGAAAAAATTAAAGGCATCGTTGAATGGGTGCCTGCCTATACGACTCTGACGATCTATTATCAACCTGAAATGATAGCCTATGAATCGCTAAAAGCCGAGCTTGATCGAGTCAGTCTGTCTCCGGGTCAAACCATGCAAGACATTCCACTTGTCTACGAGATTCCGGTCAGCTACGGCGGAGACTGGGGCCAGGACTTAGCTTATGTCGCTAAATATCATGGCCTGTCCGAGCAGGAAGTCATCAGCCTTCATGCAAATAGAGAATACCTCATCTATATGATGGGATTCATGCCGGGGTTTCCATACCTTGGAGGCTTGCCGGAAAAGCTGGCTGTGCCAAGGCTTGAGCAGCCGAGGCATAATGTGAAGTCTGGAGCTGTCGGAATAGGAGGGAGCCAGACAGGGATTTATCCTGCTGATGTTCCTTCAGGCTGGAGGATCATTGGCACCACTCCTGTGACATTATTTTCACCTGAGAAGGAGGAACCGTTCTTGTTCAATTCAGGACATTATATAAAATTTGTGCCAATCAATGAAGAGCAATTTTCACATATAAAGCAAATGGGAGAAGCATACCAGGTTACCAGGTATGAAAAGAGGTGAGGAAGGTGTTATTCGTTGATCTTAACTGTGATTTAGCTGAAAGCTACGGATTCTATAAAATTGGCAATGATAAAGAAGTGTTGAAGCATATCACTTCTGCCAACATCGCCTGCGGATATCATGGAGGCGACCATAATGTAATGGTGGAAACGGTGAAAATGGCAAAAGCGTATGGAGTGAAGATAGGCGCACATCCCGGCTTTTCAGACTTGCATGGATTCGGCAGGAGAGAAATGATGGTAAGCAATGAGGAGATTTATAATATAACGGTTTACCAGATTGGCGCTCTTGCTGCGATTGCGAAGGTTTGTGGAACAAAGGTGAATCATGTAAAGCCGCATGGCGCGCTGTACAATATGGCTGCAAAAGATGAAGGAATAGCTGAAGCCATTGCCAAAGCAGTGGCGGATGTCGATCCGTCTCTTGTCTTGTTCGGGCTTGCAGGCAGCTCGCTTGTGAAAGCGGGGATGGAAAGGGGATTGTCGGTGGCACAGGAAGTGTTTGCCGACCGAACGTATCAGCCTGATGGTTCGCTGACGCCGCGTTCTCAATCAAACGCGATGATTCACGATTCTGATTTGGCCATCAGCAGAGTAGTCCGGATGGTACGTGAAGGGAAAGTTGAGGCAGTTGATGGGACGGACATTGACATAAAGGCAGATACAGTCTGCATCCATGGAGATGAACCGCAGGCACTCGACTTTGCTGTTGCGTTAAAAGGGGCATTGAAAGCTGAAGGGGTAGAAGTAGGCAGAGGCTTTGATGCAAAATGAATGTACCTTTGATTAAAGTCCTCAAAGCTGGCTTGCAAACAACCGTACAGGATTTAGGGAGGAAAGGCTATCAGCGGTTTGGCATCAGTCCTTCGGGAGCGATGGACGCTTATGCCTTGCAAATGGCCAATATCCTTGTTGGGAACCCTCTTGGCGAATCCGGGCTGGAAGTCACCATAATCGGCCCGCGTCTCGAAGCCATGGCTGATGTATCAATCGCAATCTGCGGAGGTGCCCTGAAGCCGATGGTGAATAATGAGGAAGTGCCGATGTGGAGATGCTTTGTTTTTAAAAAAGGGGATGTATTGTCATTTGGAAATGGAGGAAACGGGGCAAGAGCGTATATTGGAGTAGCCGGTGGAATTGAGGTTCCGCTTGTGCTGGGCAGCAAGTCCACCTTCATCAATGGAGGTATAGGCGGTTTGGATGGACGGCAGCTGGAACAGGGGGATAGTTTACATGGCAATCCATTTGTCCGAAGAAATCGATTTTTACATAAAGACTTTATTCCTGAATATAAAACCCAGCTTGAAATCCGGGTGATCCTTGGCCCTCATCTTGAAAAATTCACTTCAAATGCGATCGAACAGTTTTTATCAGGAGACTACATGGTTTCGCCACAATCAAACAGAATGGGTTATCGTCTTGAAGGCCCCGAGCTTAGCCATATTGGCGGCGCAGATATCATCTCAGATGCCATTCAAGCAGGAGGAATCCAGGTGCCATCTAACGGACAGCCCATCATCCTGATGGCAGAAAGACAGACGACCGGAGGATATGCAAGGATTGCCACTGTAATATCCGTTGACCTGCCGATCCTGGCCCAGGCAAAACCAGGAACTAAACTCCGCTTTGTGAAAATCACCGTGGAAGAAGCACAAAAGCTTTACGTGAAGCAGAAAAAACTTCTCCAAGCCCTTTCCATTGTTGTATAGTAATACCCCTTTTTAAGAGACCTGACAAACAGGTCTCTTTTTATGTATAAAACCTCACCTCCGGGAAATAACTGATGAAATCAGTACTTTCCGGGAGAGAGAAGCATGTATCTTTTGTTGGTGATAGTAGTTTGGATTTTTTTCGCTTATAAATTTGTTGATTGGTCACAATGGAAAAGGCAATACTCAACCATCCTTTTTTTCATGATGGTGAACCTTCTCTATAACACGCTTTACTATAACCATACTCTTTGGGCTTTCAGGGGTATTACGGCTGACTGGCTGAGCCATTCCATCATCAATATCGCCTTCACTTTTTTTATCTGCCCGGTCGGATTGATCATCTATCTGCAGCGCTTTCCTGCTAACAGAAGAAATCAGTTGATCTATCTAGGGAGCTGGGTGACCTTCTATACCATCATTGAAGCATTATTCGCTCACAGAGGAATGTACGTATATGATAATGGCTGGAACAGCTGGCACAATATTTGGCTGAACCTGATTTTATTCGTGACTCTATGGATTCATTACCGGAAACCCGCCCTGGCCTGGATCATTTCAATCCCGCTCGCTGTCATTTTTTATATATTATTTCCTTTTCCGCTGGACAGCCTAAAATAAAGGCTATCATCACATTGATATTAAGAAAGCAGCCAAATAAAAGAGGTGGCTTAATTTGTTGATACAGAATGTATTATCAGCACCGGTGTTTCTAGTTTTGCTTTTCCTGACCTATATCGCCATGTGGAAGTATATCACAAGGCATGAGGTCAGGCGGGATCCTGACGATAAACATTAAAAGAAACACGGTGGGAAAGGCTCGACCGTGTTTTTTAATGTACATCAGGAAACTATAAAAG
Organism: Mesobacillus sp. LC4; assembly: GCF_053543455.1. Taxonomy (NCBI): domain Bacteria; kingdom Bacillati; phylum Bacillota; class Bacilli; order Caryophanales; family Bacillaceae; genus Mesobacillus; species Mesobacillus sp. LC4. The sequence continues at coordinate 149,314 of NZ_JBGCUB010000003.1, read as the reverse complement.
CATTCTGTGTATAACTACATTTTAAGTGTCTTAATCCAACTCCAGCGCTTTTTGTTACGCTTCGATCGATTTTTTTACGATTTGTTCTTGTGGCTTCTTTTTCACGACGAAGACAAAGGTATAGGCAAGCATCAATCCAACGAGGAAGATGACCGAGAACCCGTATATGAAGTGGTAGCTCGTATAGGAAGCAAGCAATCCCAGTCCGGCAGACCCGAGAGCCATTCCAAGGTCCATGGAGGAAAAATACATCGCATTTGCTGTTCCTTGTTTCTCCTTTTGTACCGCACCCACCGCAAGTGCTTGAAGAGTCGGGGCTACTGTTCCGTAAGCCAGCCCGTAAAAAACGGCGGCGACTAAAAGGGTCATGGTATTTTGAGTGATGGCCAAAAGTGTCAGCCCAATGATTCCCGAGACCACAGCAGGGTAGATGATGAATTTGTGTCCCAATCGATCATATATCCTTCCGGAGAACGGTCTGATGACGACCATCACAATTGTCAGGACAAGAAAGAACAGCGAGATCGTTGCCCCAAGACCCGCCTCTTTCCCTAATTCCCGAAGGAAGCTTACCACTCCGCCAAGCGTAATAGAGAAAAATGCTGTAAGAATTGCAGGTGTAAAGGCATGACGGTCAAAGGCATGCTCCCTGAAATGGCTTTTCTGGACTATCGCCATCTTTTTAGCTGGTTTCCGCGGACCTTTAATGAAAAGGTTCAAAAGCAAGGTAAGGAGAGTCAATCCTACGGAAAGAAGTATAAGCAGGTTAAAAGAAAAAACCTGCAGCAAAGCCAGTGCCAGCATCGGTCCAAGACTTGTCCCGACACTGGTGGCCATTCCGTAATAGCCAATTCCCTCGCCCAATCGGTGGGCAGGGATGATATTCGTTGCCATCGTCGAGAAAATCGTCGTGATGATCCCAAAACCAATGCCATGGAAAATACGGAGCAGGAGCAGCAGAGCCACTGAATCCTGACCAAAGCTTAAGGCTACAGAAATAGCAATAAAGCCAAGAGAAATAACGCTTAATTTCTTTTTGTCCATCTTCTGCATCAAGGAAGGGACAAAAGGACGGATTGCAATGGCGGAAACCATAAAGACAGTTGTCATCAAGCCTCCCTGGGCAGGATTATTTTTAATGTCCGTGATGAAAGCGGGGAAGCCGGCAGTCAAAAGCTGCAGGCATAGGAAAAATAAAAAAGCCATTATGACAATGGCCGTAAACTGTGCTGTCCATAACCTGGGTGTATTCATTAGATTGCCTTCTTTCTATTTGTTTTCCTCCAAAAGTTTTTCGATATTGGACTCGAGGGTGAGTGATACATCCCTGAATATCTCAAGGCGTTCCTCATCAATTCCATGTGTAATCTTCGTGAAAATCTCCTCAAGATAAGGAGTCACTTCCGCAGCGATTATGGCGCCCTTTGGAGTGATTTTTACCAGGAAAGATCTCCTGTCCAGAGGGTTGGCAATTCTCTCAACATTCTCTTGCTTAACCAGCAGATCCAAAATTTTTGTCAAAGTTGCCTGATCCTTATCGGAACGAAGCGATAATTCTTTTTGGGAAATCTCATCGGATTCGCTCAAAGTGCGCAGCACACTCCATTGCTCCGTCGTAATTTGATAAGGTTTTAAGTATAAGTTGATGATTCGCGTCAGCCTCTTGCTCAACCGAACCGAGGCAGAGCCAATTGCTTTATCCATAGAAAGATTCATAATTATGTCCTCCTTACTGGCCTTTAAAAATCATATCATACAGAATTAGTTTGTGTAAATATAGTTTGTATACAAATTATATTTGACCAAAAGAAAACCTGGATTCAACCAGGTGCCTTTAATCAATTACTCTTGCGACCGCATTGCCGCAGTTTTTGCACTTTCCTTCAAGCACTACTGTGTCGTTGAAGTCTTTGATTACATATTTCACAATTTGAACCGAATCTCGGCAATGTCCGCAGTAAACGTTCTGCACAAACATCTGCCTGATACCTTGAGGGATAGACAGCCACTTTTTATTGGCTGAAAAAGAGAGCGGACTGCTTGTTGGCTGAGGACCGCGAGAGACACCCTTGTCCAATTTCTGAATGACTTCATGAATCCTTTCAGGAACGGGTTTAAAGTCTTCGGTTTCCAGCCACTCAATAAGCATGTCAATTTGTGCTTTGTTGTCTCTTTTTTCAATTAAATCGAGCAGATCCATCTTTACTTTTGGATCCTGGTAGAGGATGAATTGTATATACTCGTATTTTCCGTATTCTGCAGCGAGGGTGAACTTTTTGTAAATAACTTCTGCGAGTTGGTCTTTAATAAGGTTCCAGCCTTTGTCAGTATACATAAGTAGGGAAAGCTTTTCATCGGCCGAAAGGTATCCGTTGGCCATCACCCAAGCAACTTTGTCCATGATTTCTTTTTGTTTCATGTCTGCAAATGCACCGTAAAAAGGGGTCAGGTGAAGGTCGACTGTATAAATCCTCCTGTCCTTTGAGCCTGCAAGAATCTTGCCAAGCAGCCCCTTGCCGCCGTACATAATGATTTCGTTGGCAGCGAGCAATATTGTGGTAAGTTCATCTTCACTTAATGTATTCATCGTATTACATTTGTTCATGTAAAAAACTCCAATCAGTTAGAACGTTAGTGTAATTATTGCATCATACTGCAAAATAGTCATGCAAGTATAAATGAGAAAAGTATCAGTCTAAAAAAACATTGCATTCTAAAATTTTAGAACGTAAAATAAATTTAGAACATATGGATATATTGGAAGGTGATTTCAGTGGATTATATAAAGAAAACGATGGATGTGAATCTAGAACAGCAAAAATTGATCTCGAGCCCGCTGCGGGTAAAAATCATTTATTTGCTTGCAACGCAAGCGATGACGGCAAAGCAGGTTGCAGATGAGCTGGGAAAGTCTGCAGGAAGCATCCATTACCATATCCAGCAGCTGTATAATGGCGGGATTCTCGAATTGGAGGAGACGAAGGAAAAAAGGGGGATCATCGAAAAATACTACCGGTCAAGAGCCACCCATTTCAACCTGAAGAATGAGGCCGGGAAGCCCGTTTCAGAAAAGGTTATAAGCCAGTCCACATATCTTACTTTGACAGAGGAAGACAGGAAGGAGCTGCAGAACGATATCGATTCGCTTTTTTTGAAATACGTTAAAAAATCTGCAGTGAAAAGTGATCAGGATAAAACTTCATATGAAATTAATATCTCATTAAAAAGAGAAGTGGAGGAGGAAAATTAAGTGGAAAGTGCCATTAAGAAAAACCTTGTCTTGTTCCTGGTTGGAAAGGTAACTTCCGTACTTGGGTCATCGATTTATGCATTTGCCATCGGACTGTATATCCTGGCGAAAACAGGTTCAAGCCTCAATTTTGCGCTCACGCTTGTGCTCAGCATGCTGCCGCGGATTCTGCTTGCTCCGGTTGCGGGGACATTAAGCGACCGTCTCGACCGCAAGAAAATCATCATTTTCTCGAACTTTGCAAGTGCTTTCTGGCTTGGAGTGATTCTGGTATCCTTTCTGTTTTTTACACAGGAAATCTGGATTTTGTATGTCGCAACGACCGGATTGAGCATTATCAGTACTTTTTATTCCATCGCCGTTACCTCTTCGATTTACAACATGGTCGGGCCGGATCATCTGCAAAGAGCAATGTCATTGAATCAAGCGGCCATTTCCCTCTCTGCCATCCTGGGTCCGGTGCTTGGCGGAGTATTCTTTGGTCTGATCCAAATCCATCTCTTCATGGCATTGAACATACTTACTTATCTCATCGCAGCTTTTGCAAGCATCCTCATAGAATACAATTTATTTTCTAAGAAAACACAAGGTAAAAAAACAACACGTGTATCAGAAGACTTGAGGGAAGGAGTAGCCTATATAAAGGGGCAGCCATTTCTTCTCCATCTTGTCATCCTGAGCGTCTGGCTGAACTTTTGGTTTGCGGTCTTTCCGGTCGCCATGCCGTATTTAGTTCTGACAGTCAAGAAAATGTCCTCCATTCAGCTGGGTTTCATAGAAGGAGCCTTCTCCGTCGGCATGATGGTCATGGCCATCATCCTGTCAGCGCGGAAGGAAATCAGAAGGAAGGAGCGATCCATCATAGGGGGGATGGTGTTGCTTTCAGCGACCTTGATGATGATTGGTCTTCCAGCGCTGCCTGGTTTCATGAGCCTGCCAAACGCAGCCGTCTTCGGATTCTTGATCGGTATGGTCCTGATTCTCTCTGCATCCATCATGTTCATCAACACACCTGTAAGCGTCCTTTTGCAAAAAAACACTCCTGATGAGTATCGCGGAAGGGTCATGGCCCTGCTCGAAACAGGTTCAAGCGCCATGACTCCTGCAGGATTCATCTTGTTTGGGTTTTTGCTCGAAAAATTGCCTGTGTGGCTGTTGTTAGGCGTGTGCGGATTGAGTTTGTTTGCAGTCGTATTCTATCTTTACCGCGAGAAGATGTTCCTTACATTATTGCGGGAAGAAGACCAGCCCAAAGCAGCCTCGATCTAAATCTTTTATAACTAAATGGTTGATTGATAATAGACGGAAAAATTCCGCTTAAATGGAAAAAGCCCATTATTTTCTTAAAAATAAGGGTCGTTTTTCCGGTTATTTCATCAAGAAGGGTTGGATTTTATCTAATTTCAAGCAGCTAACCGGAATATCTCCGTTTATTTCTGCTTCATAAGCGTCTTCTATAGACAATAGACGGAAATTCTCCGCTTATAAATTTTAATAGACAGAAAGAAAAGGATGAGCGGCGGCTCATCCTTTTACCATTCCTTAGGTTCGTAATTCAAGTCGCTGAAAAGCTGCCTTTTTTCTTTCTTATTCAAGTCCCGCCATTGGCCAATTGGCAGGTTCCCTAGATGGATGTTCATGATGCGGATGCGCTGCAATCTGACAACTTGATATCCAAGGGTTTCACACATGCGGCGAATTTGCCTGTTCAATCCTTGTGTAAGGATGATATTGAACTCATATTTGGAAAGCTGGACGACTTTTGCAGGCAGTGTTTTGGTCCCGAGGATCCTCACTCCTTCTGACATCGCCTTGACGAATTCTGGAGTAATGGGCTTGTCGACTGAAACAATGTACTCTTTTTCATGCTTGTTTTCGGCTCGCAGGATTTCGTTTACGATGTCTCCGTCATTCGTGAGCAGGATCAGACCTTCTGAATCCTTGTCGAGGCGTCCGATATTGAAAATCCTTAGCGGGTGATTGACAAGGTCGATGATATTGCCTTTCACATGCCTCTCCGTTGTGGAGGTGATTCCGACTGGTTTATTCAAAGCTAAATATACATAGTTTTGTGCCACCCTGATTTCTTCGCCATTTAGCTTGACGACATCGCCAGGCTCAACCTGGCTGCCGATTTTCGCCACTTTTCCGTTGATGGTCACGCGGCCTTCCTCAACGAGACGGTCAGCTCCGCGTCTCGACGTTTTTCCTGTTTCGCTGATGAATTTATTGATACGCAGGGTAATCCCATCCTTAAATATAAAGTATACATTTAAGGATATTCCACTGTAGATTTATTTTCAAGCTTTCCAGCAGTCGGCAATAAAAACGGCAAGTAAATTGTCGATTCTGGCTTAACTTATATTATAATGTTCAAAAACGCTTTAAATGTGGAGGAATTATATTGGTAGATGTCCTGACAGAAATAGATATAAAGTCCCCAGTTGATGAGGTTTCTCGATATGCATCCAATCCTGACAACGCTCCGGAATGGTATGTGAACATTGATTCTGCTGAATGGATCACTGAAAAACCTTTGAAAATTGGTTCGAAGATTGCTTTTAAAGCAAAATTCCTTGGCCGGGAACTAGCTTATATTTATGAAATTGCCGAGTATGTCCCAGGAGTGAAAATGGTGATGCAAACCTCAGAAGGCCCATTCCCGATGAAGACTACATACATCTGGAAAGCATTGGATTCGAATACAACACGGATGACTTTGAGGAATCAGGGTGAACCGTCTGGATTCTCCAAACTAATGTCGCCTTTTATGGCTTCAATGATGAGAAAGGCAAATAGGAAAGACCTGAGAAAAATAAAAGAAATAATCGAAGGATTAGGATAAGCATCAAAGAAGGAAATGGCTTCTTTGATGCTTTTTTACTGTCCCTTGCATACCTTACTAAAAAACAGAAGGTGTGTGCTGGGATGAATGAAGGACGGTTAGACAGGATTACACTGCCAAAGGATGCTGGGCCGCATGGAGATGCCAATATCGAATGGTGGTACTTTTTTGCTTTTTTGAATGGAGACAGGGGAGGCCGATATGCGGTGATGGCATCATTTTTCCGTGTAGGCGAGCTTGAGATTGGCAAAGGGCATTATATCATCCATACTTTGATCGACCTGAACAGTAAAAAACGCTCCAATTTTTCAAGTTTCGATACAAGGGTTAAGCTTGCGATGCTCGCCATATATTTGCCTTTCTACCTTTTGCGCCACCCAACAGATAGAAGAATCTGGAGACTCTATAAACAATTGCTTAAGGGGAAGATACCTGCACCTCACAAAATGTTGAAAACTGCGAAAATCAATCAGAATCCCATTAAGTTAACTTATGGGAGCCACAGGCTGAACTTCATAGGGGAAAAGGCGGTTGGTTTTGATGTAATTTTAAAGGAGAAAAATTCAGAGATTGAACTTGAATTCACACCAATGAAACCTGCTGCACTGATAGGCGGCGATGGAAAGCCGGACGATTTGTACTATTACTCTACTACGAGGAATTCTATGAGCGGGATGGTAAGGACTGATTCGAAAACGGAAAATGTAAGCGGCACTGGTTGGTTCGACCATCAATGGGGACGTGATTACTCATTAGTAAAAGGATCAGGCTGGGACTGGTTTGGGCTTCAGCTAAGCGATGGCCGTGAGCTGCTGCTTAATCAAATGTCCTCCGGAAAGCCGATGGCAAACCTTATTGAAGAGGACGGCAGTATCAAGTTTACGAGAAATATAACTTTTCAAAAAATAAAGTACTGGAAAAGCCTGAAAACAAATGCCAGGTATCCAGTAGAATGGGAGATTCGCATTCCCGAACTTGGAATCGAGCTTCATGTTGAAGCGGAATTCCCAAACCAGGAAATGTTGATCATTGGCCCCATACAGGCCATTTGGGAAGGGGTATGTAAGTAACTGGCAGTGAAAAGCTGGAAAATGGAAAGAGCAGGTCACTAAAAGGAAGAGGTTTTATGGAGCTTGTGGGGTATGCGAACTGAAATGGGGAACCTTGCTGCGGTTAGCAAGGTTTTTTTCGATTAAGAAAAGTTTTATAGAGAGAATAGCAATGGAATCCTTCAATAAAGGATTAAACACCCCGAAAATGGTCTAAATAAGTAAGGAAAGAGTTGGTAACTTAAGGGGCTGTTATATTTGTTGAAAAAGATTGCTTTACGAATAAGGCAAAGCATGTGGCTGAAGCCAGTTATATATAGTGTACTTGCATTCCTGCTGGCATTGGCCGTGATATATATCGATCATAACGAACTCGCCCAGGGAATAGTGCCTTCGTTCCTGCTGACAAATGTAGATTTGGCACAGACGATTCTAGGTTCAATTTCCGGTGCTCTGCTGACGATGACGACGATTACTTTTTCAACGATCATGGTCGTCCTGACTACATATTCATCTCAATTTTCTCCGAGGACTTTGAGTAACTTCGTCGAGGATCCTGTTACATTGCGTGTGCTCGGAATCTTCATGGGAGGCTTTGTCTACTCGATCCTGTCGCTGCTGTTCATGAGCGAAACGTGGTATGAGAGCGAGGTCATTTCGGCTACGGTTGGAGTTGTCATTGCGTTCATCTGTCTCGCCTTCTTCGCCTATTTTATCCATAATGTCGCCACCTCCGTCCAGGTCAGCACATTGATCAGGGAGATCACGGAAGGTGCTCTGAAGGTGATTAAAAGTCAGGAGGATACATTGGAAAGTGAATACACGAATGTGATTGATGACAGGAAGGATGCTGGTTTCACCTATGAATTTGTGCGGGATGTAAAATGCAGGGGGTTCGGTTATGTCCAGCTGACTGATTATCAGGGACTATTGGAATATGCATCTGAAAACGAAATTGGGGTTGAAGCCAACTTCCTGAATGGTGATTTCATGACAGAAAACAGTATTGCTTTCAGGGTCCATCATAGTGGCGAGTTCGATGAGGATATTGATGCTGCCTTGAATCATTATTTAAGACTCGGAAAAGAACGGTCATCAATCCAGGATCCTGAATTTGCACTCCAGAAGATTGTGGAAGTTGCCTTGAGGGCCATCTCACCGGGAATTAATGATCCGAATACGGCCAGAGTCTGTATCTCCTATTTAGGCATGGCTCTGTCCCACTTATGCCGAGTCCGTTCAAACGGACGGTATATAGCTTATTATGATGAAGATATGCAGCCAAGGATTATCGGGAAGCAAAAACGCACGATGGATATCTTATATTTATCTTTTTATCAGATTGTTCATTATGGAAGCCAGGACTTTTCCATTCTGACTGCTTTGATCGACGCGTACCTGCTGATCGGAAAAACGGAGGATGAATCCTTGAAGAAGAGCGTATGGGAGCTGTATATCTACAGCATGGAAAAATTCGATTCTAACGAATTGAAGGAGATCGACCAAATCTATTTGAATGAAAAAAAGAGAGAACTGTCAACGGTTCTGGGCATCGCCCTTTAGTGTCCATTGGTGTTTTAATACAGAAAGTGACAAAAAACCTCAATTTTGTGGGTCATATGGAATAATCTCATTGTGCCGGACCAGTGTTCTTTGTTATTTTAGTAGAAGAACTGCACCAATATATTACAATAGACATTCGTGCGGCGTGGCACAGGAGGATAAATTTTAATGGGCAATAAAGGGAAGATTACACGATTCACCGGTTTATCGATAATTATTTTTCTTCTGTTAGCAGAGCTGATGGATTGGCTGACATCGTTTTATTTTACCATAAGTGAAAAAGAGGGCTTTTTGATTGATTTGGCTGTATCCTTCATTTACATCGCAGTGGTCTTCTTCGTAATTAAGGGACTAAAAAATGCAGCAGAGGATTTGAATGGGCATAAAAAAAGACTTAAAAGCATTTTTGATACCCTGGATGTCGCAATCTGGTCACATGACCTGAAAACAGATACATTACTAATTACCTCTGGTATCGAAAAATTATACGGTCATTCGTCTGAAGAATTTTACCAAGACAACACTCTCTGGAAAAAAGTCATTCATCCTGATGACCTGCACATATTAACCGAAAGGGAAGCAGGGTTATCAAGAGGGGAAGCAGTCACCAGTATATACCGAATCATCCGGCCTGATGGAGAGGTGCGCTGGATTCAGGATAGAGGCATCCCTGTCATAGATGATAATGGAAACTTCATTGATTTTACTAGTGTGCTTTTCGATATCACCAACCGGCAGGAAAGCGAAGGCCGATATCGCAGCCTTGTGGAAATGTCTCCCGATTTAATTGCGGTGTACAGCAGAGGAAAGCTGGATTATATCAATGAAGCCGGATGCAAGCTTTTTAAGGCGGAAAGCCCGGGAGATTTGATCGGTCAGCCCATCTCCAGGCTGATTCCGCCTGATGTACTGGCTCATATAAAAAATCGTGAACTGGCAATAGGTGAGGATTTTGAGGAAAAATTATGGTTTGAATTTAAGGCAGTTCAGTTAGATGGGACTGAAATTGTGGTTGAGATGTCGGCAATGCCGATTTTATATGAAGGAAGAATGGCTGAACAAATTGTCGGCCGGGATTTGACTCAGCGCAAAAAAGCGGAAAGAACAATCAAATATATGGCCTATTATGACGTGCTTACCGGCCTGCCGAATCGGAATATGGTCCGGAAGCACCTGAAAGATTCGCTATCTAAAGGGAATGAAAGGCTCGCAATTCTGTTCCTTGACCTCGATCGTTTCAAAATTATCAATGACACAAAGGGCCACCGTTTTGGTGACTTACTGTTAAAAGTCGTCGCCAGCAGACTGAAAAATGCAGTCAAAGAGCAGGGGCTGGTTTCGCGCCAGGGCGGTGATGAATTCATCATTGTCCTTAAAGGCCTTGGGAAAGATCAAGTCAGCGAAATTGCTGATAGGATTCTTGAAGAATTCGGTACGGGGATTACAATCGAAGGCCAGGAGTTCTTTGTGACTCCAAGTATTGGCATCAGCATGGCACCAGAAGACGGCCAAGATGAGGAAACACTGATCAAGCATGCGGATACGGCAATGTATCTCGCGAAGGATCGCGGAAAAAATAATTACCAGTTTTACACCAACCAGCTGGATGGTCTTTCCTCACGCAAAATGGAGCTGGAGAACGGTCTGAGGAAAGCGTTGGAACAAAATCAGCTCACGCTTCATTATCAACCACAGATTAATCTGGAAACTGGTGAAATTATTGGTGTGGAAGCACTTGTGCGCTGGATCCATCCGGAGAATGGCCTCATTTCACCGGCTGAGTTCATTCCCCTTGCTGAGGAAACGGGATTGATTGTCCCGCTTGGGAAATGGGTGCTGGAAAAAGCGGCTGCCCAAAACAAAGCTTGGCAGGAGCAAGGCTACAGACCCATCCCGATGTCAGTGAACATTTCTGTACGCCAGCTCCAGGAGGATCATTTCATTGATAGTGTAAAACAAGTACTGGCCGATACGCAGCTGGCTCCAAAGTTTCTTGATTTTGAGATCACAGAAAGCGTCATGCAGAACAGTGAGAAGACAGCGTTGATACTTGATCAACTGAAGGAGCTGGGCATTACACTTGCAATTGATGATTTTGGTACCGGGTATTCATCGTTAAGCTTACTAAAGCATTTTCCGATTGATAAAATCAAAATCGACAAATCTTTTGTCGATGACATCATTCACCATTCCAACCATGGAGCGATGGTCAAGACCATCATCGACATGGGGCATAATCTGCAATTCGAGGTTATTGCTGAAGGCGTCGAGGAAAAAGAGCAGGTTGCATTTTTGCTCAAAAATGGCTGCATGGTCGGACAAGGCTATCATTTCAGCAAGCCGCTTCCGGTGGAGCAAATGGAAGAATTGCTTTTTAACAATGTGAAACATGAAGGCATTCTGCAATAGCGGAATGTCTTTTTTTATTTTCCCGCCGTATAGCGAAGCCTGAATGAGAGACGCTAAGGCTAAAAAGGAGTGGTGGAAATGAATAGGTTAATCATGTTGGCAACACTGGTTTTTGCTCTCTTTTTAGCTGGTGCAGTACAGGCGCAAGGAAATGCTGACTGTGAAAAATTAGAGAAAATGTTCAAAACAAGTGTGGAGACCAAAAATGGTGTCTGCAAAGTAGAAATACACCGTCAAAGCATCAAGCCGACGAATATGGGAAAAAAACTCTCCCCCGAAATGATGGAACTGGCCTTCCATTTCAGCTTTGAGCAGAAGGATGGACAGACTGCTGTCATAGGCGAACTTGCCCTTCTGCAAAAAGAGGTGAACCCAGTTTTGGACGAATTGCGTAAAGGAGAACTCGAAGTAACCGCCCTGCACAACCATATGATGTTTGAAGAGCCAAGAATCATGTATGTCCATTTCCAGGGACTCGGCAATTTGGAACAGCAGGCAAAAGCGATTAAGGCAGCGATCGATAAGACGAGTAAATAAATTACGCCTCTTTTCAGCGGGAAACGAAATCAGCAGGAACAGCGGAATATTTTCGCTGTTTTTTTTCGATTGGAATACAAATAATAAACAAGGATGTTTAACAGAAGTCCGTTTAGGCTATTACACTTTCGTATACTAAAGAAGGAGGATAACTTCTGTGAATGATAAATACCAACCATTATTTGATTCATTTACGTTCAAGAATGGCATTAACCTGAAAAATAGACTTGTGATGGCGCCGATGACCAATTTTTCGTCTAACGAGGATGGAACGGTAACGGACGAAGAGGTCAATTATTACGTCCGCCGTTCGAAGGGCGTCAGCATGGTGGTAACTGCGTGTACATATGTAACCCGCAATGGGAAAGGATTTCATGGTGAATTCGGAGCCGATACTGATGAAATGATCCCAAGCCTGAAAAAGCTGGCAACAGCGATCAAAGCTGAAGGTGCTAAAGCGGTGCTGCAAATTTTCCATGGCGGGCGCGAGTGTCCTCCAGAGCTTGTACCTAACGGGGATATCGTCAGTGCAAGCGATGTTCAATCAGAGCGTAATAGTGCAAAGGCGCCGCGGGCATTGACTGGGGAGGAAGTACAACACATCATTGCCGCGTTTGGCGAGACAACCCGCCGGGCGATAGAAGCAGGCTTTGATGGCGTCGAAATCCACGGAGCCAACGGCTATTTGATCCAGCAATTCTTTTCTCCTCATTCAAACAGACGTGATGATCAATGGGGAGGCTCCCTGGCAAAAAGGATGGCATTCCCGCTGGCAGTTGTTGATGAGGTGAAAAAAGTAACCGCTAAGCATGCAAAGGAACCGTTCATTATCGGATACAGATTTTCACCGGAAGAACCGGAGGAGCCTGGAATCACGATGGCTGACACCCTTCAGCTGATTGATGCCCTCGCCGAAAAAGATCTGGACTACTTGCATGTTTCGTTAAATGATTTCTGGTCAAAGCCAAGAAGGGGTGTCGACGATGATCGTTCGAGAATGGAAATCATCCACGAACGAGTCGGCAGCAAGGTTCCTGTCATCGGTGTCGGCTCGCTTTATAGCGCAGATGATGTCATCAAAGCATTTGAGACGGGAGTCCCATTGCTCGCGTTAGGCCGCGAACTGATCATTGACCCGGATTGGGTAGAAAAAGTCGAAACTGGCCGTGAAAATGAAATTGAAACAAAGATTGATCCAGGTGCCCAGGCTCGGCTTGTCGTACCGGAACCATTATGGCAGGCAATCATCAATACACCAGGCTGGTTTCCGGGAATTCAATAATAAAAGTTGCTTTAAAAGAACCAAAGCTGCTGCTTTGGTTCTTTTTATCGTGAAATTTAATGGGGTGCTTCTCTTAGCAGAGTGATTTATTGGCGAAGTTCACAATTTTATTGGCGATAATTTCATTTTATTGGCGAAAAAAACTTTTTATTGGCGAAAACACTCCATTTATTGGCGAAAATCTAAATTTATTGGCGAACTGGAAATTATCATCGTTTTTTTCCAGTTCTAATTGCCATGAAAGTGTAAGATAAATCACCGTAAGCAGCAGCTGAAGTCTTTATAATGAATATATGTAAGGGCTTACATTTGTTTGAATAACCTGGATCTACCTAGATTGACGCAGCTTTGCCAGGACCGATCACGGGAGGGGATGTTTGTGTTGCTAACGGAAGAACAGAAAATGGTACTGGATATTTTTGAAGAAATGATAAGCCAGGGCCACGAACAGGTGATTTTCAATTATGACAAGGCCACTGGATTGAAGTCGATCGTCGCCATCCATGATACGACGCTCGGACCGGCTCTTGGGGGATGCCGGATGTGGGATTACGAATCGACGGAAGAAGCGCTGCGTGATGTTCTGCGGCTTTCGAAAGGCATGACCTATAAATGCGGTGTTTCGGGTGTGACTTATGGAGGCGGGAAAGCGGTCATTATTGGTGATCACAAGTCAGAAAAATCGGATGAACTTTTTCAGGCTTTCGGCTCATTCATCGAAACTTTGAAGGGACGCTTTTACACAGGAACGGATGTCGGAACGGTCGGCATGGATTTCGTTTCTGCCTCAAAGCAAACAACCTACCTTGTTGGCTTGCCTGAAGAATATGGCGGCAGCGGCAATTCAGCTGTCATAACGGCCTTCGGTGTGTGGAAAGCCATCAAGGCAACGGCGAAAGAGATTTTTGGCAGAGATTCACTTCTAGGCCGGCGAATTGCTGTCCAGGGTCTTGGAAAGGTAGGTCGCTTTCTCGTAGGCCACCTTCATGAAGAAGGAGCGAAGCTGATCGTCACCGATATTTTTGAAGAGAATGTAAAAGAAATCAAGGAGCAATACCCGGATATTGAAACAGTTGATCCTCTCGAGATTTACAGCGTAGAATGCGATATCTTTTCACCAAATGCATTGGGGGCTGTCATCAATGATCTCACAATACCGAAACTCAAGTGCCTGGCTGTTGCCGGAGCAGCGAATAATGTGCTCGCGGAAGAACGGCACGGCGATATGCTTCACCAGAAAGGTATCCTCTATGCACCGGACTACGTGGCGAATGCAGGCGGCTTGATTCAGGTAGCGGACGAACTGCACGAGTACAGCAAGGACCGGGCGTTCAGGAATGCGAGCATGATTTACGACATTTTAGAAAAAATCTACAAAATCTCCAAAACTCATGATATCCCAACATATAAAGCCGCCAATATATTAGTAGAAGAGAAGATTGAAAAAATCAGCCGGATCCAGAGCAAGTATACAGGTTGAACAACAGGAGGTGAAAGTATGCGCTATAAAAGCTTTACAGATGTCATTGATCTCGCACGGACAAGGCACCCTGTAAAAATGAGCGTCGCCGCAGCACACGACCGGGATGTGCTTCAAGCGGTTAAGGCAGCTGTGGAGATCGGAATCATCGAACCATATCTAGTCGGCGACCCGCAGAAGATCTTTGAACTGGCAAGGGAAATCGGCTTTTCTGTGGAGGATTATCCTGTTTATCCTGCCTATACTGAAAAGGAAAATGCGTTTGTTGCCGCAAAATTGGCTAGCGAGGGACATGTGCAGACTATCATGAAAGGCTTCGTGAATAGCACGCCATTTTTACAAGGGGTGCTACATAAGGAACTAAATTTAAAAACTGGCACAGTCATCAGCCATATCTCCGTTTTCGATATCCCGGGTGCAGATCGGCTGATCAGCATGAGTGATGGCGGTATCAATATAGCGCCAGATTTTCAGCAGAAAAAGCAAATCATCCTTAATGCCGTCGATTTCCTCAACAGAATTGGAATCGACTCACCGCGGGTTGCGATTTTAGCAGCCAACGAAAGAGTCAGTGAGAAGATGCCAGTGACCGTGGAAGCCGACCATCTGGCTATGCTGATAAAAAATGAAGCGAGCCGAGAGCTGTTGATAGAAGGACCGCTTCCGCTCGACCTTGCCATTAGCAGGGAATCGCTTCTCCATAAAGGATTGGACAGCGAGCTTGAGGGAGCAGCGGATCTGCTTATCGTTCCAACGATTGAGGCAGGAAACTTCCTTGGCAAGGCGATTACCTATTTTGCGAAAGGGACCATGGCAGGAATCGTGCTCGGTGCGAAAGTGCCGCTCGTATTGAACTCAAGGTCAGATACAGCAGAAGCAAAATTGGCTTCGATTGCACTCGCCGTCTTAGCGGCATCCAACACAACGGTCAGCGTTTAGATAGGAGAGGTATGATGAAAATCCTAGCGGTAAATCCAGGCTCCACTTCTACCAAGCTAGCAGTGTATGAAAATGAAGATTTACTTTTTGAAGAGACCATCCGCCATCCTGATGATGAAATCATGAAGCTTCCGGAACTAGATGACCAGTTGCCGTACAGGCTTGAGTCCATCCTGGAAGCTTTACGGTTGCAGGACTTCAATCCTTCACACCTGGACGCAGTCGTTGGCCGGGGTGGAATGCTGAAGCCGATGGACAGTGGGACGTATCTTATTGATGAAAATCTGCTGAATGACGCCCGCTCTGGGAAATATGGCAATCACGCTTCAAACCTGGGATCAATGATCGCAGCTGAAATAGCTGACTCTCACCAAATACCCGCCTATATCGTTGACCCAGTTTGTGTAGATGAATTGGTTGTGGAAGCAAGGATTTCCGGCCTGGCTGATATAGAGAGGAAAAGCCATGTCCATGCACTGAATATCAAGGGTGTTTCTCGTAAAATTGCTGTACATCTTGGAAAGGTTTTAGAAGATGCCAGTTTCGTTGTTGCCCATCTTGGAGGCGGTATATCGGTTGCAGCGGTACGGAATGGACAAATCATCGACGTCAATAATGCTGAAAATGAAGGTCCATTTTCACCCGAAAGAGCAGGCGGACTGCCGGCAAAACAGCTCGTACAGCTTTGTTTTTCAGGGAAATATACTGAAAGGGAATTGCTTCAGCGGATGACAAAACAGGGTGGTTTGTATTCCTATCTTGGCACCAAGAATCTCATGGAAGTTGAGGATTGGGCCGCTGAGGGTGACCTAGAGGCTGCCCTGGTTTTAAAGGCAATGGTACATCAAATCGGAAAAGAGATTGGCGCGATGGCCGCCGTACTTGAAGGGGAAATGGACGGAATCATCCTTACCGGTGGAATCGCCCATTCAGATAGAATTGTAGGTTTAATTAAAAAGAAAATCAGCTTTCTAGGGAAAGTTTTCGTCCTGCCAGGTGAAGCGGAAATGGAAGCACTGGCAGCAGGTGCTTTACGAGTGATGAGAGGAATCGAAGACGCGAAAATCTATTAAAAAAGGCATGAGCCCATGTGATGAAAATGGGGCTCATGCCTTTTTATTAGGTCTGGTATGACCACAGATTTATTCAGAAGCAAGCTGACTTTCATAGACTTTAACATTTGCATAGATGGCAGATAAAATGGGAGCATCCAAACCTGATTTCTTGCCATTCTCCAGCAAATAGCCAAAAAGGTGATCCGCTTCAGTCAGGAGTGATTTCTCCATATCCCGCTGCAGGGAGGACTTCATTCCATGTCCGATTTCATTCATTTTTCCAAGAGTGGCCTCGATCGCTCCTTCAGCGAGTGGCGCATCGAGTCTCTCCATGATTTCCGCAGCTTCATGGACCAGTTTATGAATTGTATGCCAGCCATGCTCTTGATCGCGAATAGGGCCGATTGGTGACCTGAAAAGGGAGGTGATCCCGCTTAATGAAGTGATGAATAAGTACTTGTGCCACATTTCCTGCTGGATTTTTTCAGAAAGGCGGAAGCTTGCCTTCGTACCGCTGAACACATTCTCCAGCTGTAAAATCCTTTCCGTTTTTTCGCCAGTCCGCTCACCGAAAACAAGGTCGTGGATCGGGCTTGTTTGAATGATTTTGCCATCCTGAGCCAGGGTGGTTTCGATAAAGCATAGGCCGCCAATGACCTTTTCAGCACCGAACGCCTTTATCAGCACATCAAGATGAGCCACTCCGTTCAATAATGGCAGGACCATCGTCTCTTCTCCTACATAATGCTGGATGTCCTCAATGGCGCCTTCAAAATGGTAGGACTTTGTAGAGACAATAATAACATCATATGGTTCCGCATTTTCTCCCGCCAAAACCGTTTTAGGTTCAGGGACATGCATATCTCCGTGAATGCTTTCCACCACCAGCCCATTTGCACGAAGCTGAAGCTGGCGCTTTTCACGCACCAAAAACGTGACATCTTCTCCTTTTTCCAAAAGGCGGCCGCCAAAGTAGCCGCCAATAGCACCTGCACCAACTATTAAAATTTTCATGAAAACCACCCTCCTGACGATGTAAAAGTGCACGCCTGGAATCAAGCGTGCACAATCCTTGCCTTTTATTATACAAGAAAGGCTGCGAGCAGCCCTCCTGCAGTAATAAGGACAATGATGATTTTTGCGAAAAAGGGAAGCTGCTCTTTCCCTTTTTCATTAACCTGGCTTTCCTTCTCATTGACTGATTTGCGGTATTCCGGACTGCAGCATCCGCTCATCGTTACGCCACCTGGTTATAGCTGGAGATATCCTCTTCAAGCGGGATATTTTTTGCCCTAGCTTTCTTGGCAGCGTTGAAGAAAATGACCGTGATGACAGCTGTGACAATTAATGCTCCGATATTGGATACTGTCAGTGACTGGCCGAATCCGATTTGGGCATTAAGGATATAGGAAGTTGTAGCTGCTGTCATGAACATGCCAGGAATCATCGCGATCCAGTAGTTCTTCTTGGCGATGAACAGGTACATGGCGCCAACCCAAAGCGCGATGACCGCAGTTGATTGGTTAGCCCAGGAGAAGTATCTCCAGAGAAGCGTGAAATCAATTTTTGTCAAAGCGAAAGAGATCACGAATAATGGAACAGCAATCCAAAGACGGCTGGTGATTTTCTTCTGTGAAAAATTGAAGTAGTCAGCGATGATCATACGCGCGCTTCGGAAAGCAGTATCACCAGAAGTGATCGGAAGTACGATGACACCAAGTACAGCAAGCGTTCCGCCGATTGCGCCAAGCATCAATGTTGAGGCTTCACTTACGATAGCAGCAGGTCCGCCGTTAGCAAGCATGTCGTTAAGGCCGTTATAGCCATCGAACAAGCTCATTGCAGCAGCTGCCCAGATCATTGCGATGACACCTTCAGCAATCATCATTCCGTAGAAAATCTTGCGGCCGTTCTTTTCATTTTGAGTTGTACGTGAAATGATCGGTGTTTGTGTAGCATGGAATCCTGATAGCGCTCCGCAAGAAATGGTTAAGAACAAAAGCGGGAAAATCGCTGCATTACCAGGATGGAAATTCGTTAGTGATAATTCAGGAATCGGTGCTCCCGTGATCACAAGCATTGCACCTACTCCAACGGCACTGATCAATAGCAATGCACCGAAGATTGGATAGAAGCGGCCAATAATTTTATCAACAGGAAGAAGTGTCGCTAAAATATAGTAAACAAAGATTGCCCCGATGATCAGGCCCATTGTAACCTTTCCGTCCATTAAGTTATGAAGCAAGCCAGCCGGAGCTGTGACGAAAACGGTTCCAACTAATAGTAAAAGAAGAATCGCAAATGCATTAACAACATGCTTCATGAATTTACCCAGGAATTTTCCTGCAAGTTCAGGAAGGTGTGCGCCTCGGTTACGGATTGAAATCATACCTGTAAGGTAATCGTGGACAGCACCAGCGAAGATAGCGCCAAGAACGATCCAAAGGAAAGCAACCGGTCCGTAAAGTGCTCCCATGATCGGCCCGAAAATAGGACCAACACCAGCGATATTAAGAAGCTGGATCAAAGAGTTCTTTGCTGTGGACATTGGCACATAGTCAACGTCATCCTTATGTGTATAAGCCGGAGTGTTACGACCTTCGTTCACTCCAAAAACCTTTTCAACAAACTTTCCATACGTAAAATAACCAACAATTAAAAGTGCAATACCAGCTAGAAAGGTATACATATGAAACCTCCTCAAAGAAAATTGTATGCGTTTTCATTTAGTATAATAGAGAAGGTGGAATTGTGGCTGTTTTGTGAACAAGATGCAGGAAAATGAGCTTGAAGTGCAAGATATGTCGATTGAAATGCAAAAAAGCACCCTTAAGATGCTTTAATGAGTACTTATAATTCCAGCTGGGTCCTCAGTGACTTTACATAATTCCGGCTGACTGACAGCATTTCCTCCCTGCCTTCAATTTCTAGTTGATAGGCGCCATTGAACCATGGTGTAAGGCGGGTGACATAATCCAGATTCACAATATAGCTTTTATGAATCCGGAAAAAGGAGTATGCTGTAAGCCGGGCTTCCAGATCTTTTAAAGGAATCCTTGTTTCGTATTCCTTTGTTTTCGTGATGATTTTTGAGTATTTTTCTTCTCTCGATATGTAGAGGATATCCTTCGGGTCCAGATAAAAAATCTCGCCATCCCCTTCAACGGCAAGCTTGCCAGTCTGCTTGGCAGACTCTTGTTCAGCTGGCATCAGAAAATGCTTCTCAATCCTAAGGATCGTTTCTTTCAGCTGATTCTCGTCATACGGTTTAAGCAAGTAATCGACAGCTTCATATCTGAAAGCCTCGGCAGCAAATTGCGGATAGGCCGTTGCAAACACAATCAGCGGCGTTTTTTTGAATTCCATCAACGCTTTCGCCGCTTCCATTCCATTCATTTTCGGCATTTCAACATCCAAAAAGACGACATCAGGATAAAACTGCAAAGCTTTCATGACTGCAGCCTCACCTGACTCCGCTTCCCCAACAACCTGGATGGAGGGGAAGGATTGCAATAAATGCTTCAGTTCATCCCGGCTGTATAATTCATCATCAACGATCAGAGTACGTATCATCTTATCCATCTATCATTCCTCCGCTTGTGGAATCGTAAAGGAAACCTTCGTGCCTTTTCCTGGCTCACTATCAATCCGCAATGAGGCATCTTCCCCAAAGTTCATCGTAAGTCTTCTATTTACATTAAAAAGTGCGATTCCGCTTCCTGTTTCAGAATCTATTATTTGTTTGCCTAGCAGATTGATCCGTTCCTGGTTCATTCCCTGCCCGTTATCGTTCACTGTTACAATCGTGCTTTTAATCCCTTTACGAATGGCTATATGAATCTGGCAGTCGTGATCCATATCCTTGATTCCATGTTTTACGGCATTTTCTACTATTGGCTGCAGCGTCAGCGGCGGAATTTTTACAGGCAAAGCGTCCTCCTCTATATCGTAGGTAACCCGCAACTTTTCTACAAACCGCGTCTCTTCAATGGATAGATAGGCTTTCACGTGAGCCAATTCCTGCTCAAGAGTCGTCATTGACACGGTAGTTGCATTTAAATTTTGTCTCAGGAAATGAGATAGAGAGACAAGAAGCATCCGTGCTTTTGCCGGATCAATCCTGATCAGTGAGGTGATGACATTCATTGTATTGAATAAAAAATGAGGACTGATCTGAGCCTGAAGGGCCTTAACCTCAGCTTCCTTTGCAAGCTGATAGGCCTTATCAGCTTCAGCGATTTCAAGCTGGTTGCTGAGCAGATTGCTGAGCCCGGATATCAGTTCAATGACGACATCGGTAATTTCCTTTTCCGATTTAAAATAAAACTTCAACGTGCCTATATTTTCCTCGCGCAGTTTCAATGGAGCAATCACTGCCGCGCCAAGCGGACAGCTTTGCTCGCGGCAGTGGATCGTTTCATCATTGGCGACGACCAGTTTTCCGCTTTTCAGCACATCCCTTGTAATCTGGGTCTGAATAGGGCTTGTTGAGCGGTGATGGTCATCAGCAAGACCAATATGGGCAAGGATTTCATATTGGTTGGTGATTGCCACCGCGCTAGTCTGTACTTCGTTGTGTAAAATCTGGCATACTGCCCGCGCTGAATCCTGATTGATGCCCTTGCGCAAGTAGGCGAGTGTCTGGTCGGCAATCCTCAGCGTTTTTTGCGCTAGCATCGCTCCAGTCTTTTCTTCCTCGGAAACCACATTCTTGATTACCATTAAAAATAGAGCAGACCCCAGCCCATTTGCGATGATCATCGGAACACCGATTATTTCAACGAGAGTTTGAGCTTGAACATAAGGCTTGGCAATCAATAGGATAATCAGCATTTGAACACTTTCGGCAATCGCCCCGACCAGGAAGGCGGTTCTTAGGTTGATATTATTTTTCTTCTTCTGAAAACGGCCCGCGATGATTCCAGCCACGATTGCCGCAAGTCCGCACGCAAGAGCAGTGAATCCGCCGAGCGTGAACCGATGCAGACCCGCAATAAGGCCGGCACCAATACCAACCTTGTAGCCGCCAAGCATCCCGGCAATCACAATCCCGATGACACGGGAATTAGCAATGGCTTCATCAGAAGCCAAATCAGCTGCCCAGGGGTTGAACTGGAGATTATCCGTTGAAAAACTCATCCCGGAATATGTACCAATAATCCCGAAAAAACCAAAGAATAGGATGGCAAAATATTGCTGGCGCCGGTTCAGGGAATCATGGTAAATCAATCCCCTGAAGAAACGGAACCTCGTTAAAATGAAAGCAATCGTCACGATGATGCCAAGCCGCTCCAGCATCGTAATGAGTAATTCGAACATAATGATGCTCCTCAGGAAGTGTTTGCACTTATTTTAAATGAATGGTTACGAAAAACAAAGAAACATTGTCCGAGTTTTATATAAATATAAGCCTGGCATCTGCTGCCAGGCTTTGGAATTCCAATTCGCTTCTACCAATAGGGTGGAAGAAAGTGAATTATAGCGAAGAAATTATTTTTATAGCGAGTTTCGATTTAATATAGCGACTTTCTGATTATTATAGCGAGTTTCAATTTTATATAGCGACTTTCTGATTATAATAGCGACTTTTTAACTTATATAGCGAAATGGAAATTTTACTGGATTTTTTCCAGTTCGCCACCTCTATAAAGTTCTACTTTATATTAATATTCCCGCTAGATACATCAGCGATGATTTCGAATTTGCCGCTTCCGTGTTTGCCGCGCAGGCGGTTGTCAGATTGTTCTTTGTTCTGAAGCGGAAAATCGCTTGATATGTTCCCGCTGCTTACTTTTCCATTCAATATAAAGCCTGCATCTTCAGGCAGATCCAAAACGATATAGCCGGAGCTGACGTCCAGGCTGACATCATCCAACAACTGGTCCATCTGGATTTCCAGCTTGCCAGATGAAACATCAGCATCAACCTTGCCAGAATAGTTTTTGACATGAACGCTTCCGGAGCTGACATCAAATGAACCGGATTGAGCATCGATCGAGTTCATTTCAACCTCGCCTGATGAGCTCTGGTTTACCAATTTTTCAACATCGAAATTCTCCAATGTGGCCCTTCCCGAACCGATATTGAGTGAAAGATCTCTTAGCTTCATAGGGTTTTCGGCAGATTCACCTTTAAAAACAATTTTCCCTGAGCCGAGCTCGATGTCCATATCCTTTTCATAATCTGCAGGGATATAAACTGTCATAGTCGTCTTATCCATCTCAAACCAGTTGAACCAGAAAAAGCCTTTCCGTTTAACAGAAACCTTTATTTCATCACCGTGTTCCTGAACTTTGACCGTTCCTTCGCCCTCCAACTCGGCGCGGACATCATCGCGCTCATCTGGCACAATCACCGTCTCGACGCTTGATACATCAATACTGATTTTATCGGTATCATTTGTTACCTTCACAGCATCTTCCGCCTGTGCAAAGTTCAATCCGCTCCCATCGAACATATAATTCCATCCAATATAGGCCCCGGTAATCACCAGGAAAATAACCAAAATCCGTTTCATTGATAAAAACTCCTCTCAAGTTTCCTTCTATAACCAGAATAAGGGGATTCGCTCTGAACCCCAATGCACCTCCGATTTAAATCTCGATAGGACCTGAGGCGTATTTTAGAATAGGCCGCTTCTCTTTTCGAGAAAGACTTCAGAAAAAATTAGTTTAAGAAAGCCAAATGAGCATGAACAAAGAAGCCAGATTCCGTACGGTTTGGGAATCTGGCTTCTGGTTGAGTTAAGGCTAGACCTTTGCTTCAAAAAGTTTAGCTATTTCTACAATGGTTTCTACTGATTTCACCATATTATCAACTGAGATATATTCGAACCTTCCGTGAAAGTTTTCTCCGCCTGTAAAAATATTCGGTGTTGGCAGTCCCATATAGCTTAGCTGGGAACCGTCTGTACCGCCGCGTATCGGTTTGACGATTGGCTTGATGCCGTTGTTTTCCATTGCTTCATAGGCGATATCGACAATTTCCTTCACCGGTTCGATTTTATCCTTCATATTGTAATACTGGTCACTCATTTCAAGCTCAATGCGGGTCTCGCCATAAGTCAGTCTCAATTCATTGGTGATCTTCTGCATCAAGTCCTTGCGTGCCTGGAAGCTGTCACCGTCAAAATCTCGGATGATATAGTGAAGCGTTGTTTCCTCGACATCACCGTTGATCGAGCTAAGATGGAAAAAGCCTTCATATCCCTCGGTGTGTTCCGGTGCTTCTTCTGCAGGAAGCTTGCTGTTGAATTCCATTGCGATTTTGGCTGAGTTCACCATTTTTCCTTTTGCTGTTCCCGGGTGGACGTTCTTGCCTTTAAAAGTCACCTTCGCGCTTGCTGCATTAAAGCTTTCATACTCCAGCTCGCCTAGCGGGCCGCCATCGATAGTATAAGCGAACTTCGCATTGAAAGCTTCCACATCGAACTTATGAGGGCCTCTGCCAATTTCCTCATCTGGTGTGAATGCAACACGGATCTTACCATGCTTGATTTCCGGATGCTGAATCAAATAAGCCATCGCTGTCATGATTTCGGCGATTCCAGCTTTATTGTCAGCTCCAAGCAGCGTCGTTCCGTCAGTGGTGATCAGGGTATGTCCTTTATACTGAGGCAGCTCTGGAAAATCAGCAGGTGACAGGATGATATTCTGTTCCTTGTTCAGGACAATCTGATTGCCATCGAAGTTTTCAACAATCTGTGGATTTACATTTTTTCCGGTAAAATCAGTTGCTGTATCAACATGAGCGAGGAAGCCGATCGTTGGCACATTCTTATCTGTATTGGCAGGAAGGGTGGCCATCACATAACCATGGTCGTCAATACTGACTTCCTCCATGCCGATTGTTTTCAACTCTTCGACCAGCATATTGGCAAGCGTTAGTTGTCCAGCTGTCGATGGGGTGGTTTCACTGTCTTCATTCGATTGAGTATCCACTTTTACATAAGAGGTGAATCTTTCAATAATCTCGTTTTTCATTTCCTGTCATCTCCTATTTACTATGTATATTTTCATATTAGCATAGATCGACGGGAACACCATTTTAAAAAGAATGAAAATTCCATTTTTTGTGAGTATAATATATAGAAAAGGAGGATGGGAAATTTGGGTTATGTGTTCACGGCTATTGTGCTGTTTGTGGTGTTTTATTCGATTTTTAAAATGATACGGTCAGGAAAAATGCCAAGCAATAACTATACTCCATTCGATGACCTTGCCGAAGGGAAAAAGAAAGAAGATTGATCCTGTTTATGTCAAAGAGCCAATCACAATCAAAAATATCTCAAGCTTCCCTGAAATCAATCAGACTGGAAAAATGGCTGAATATGTACTTTTCACTTTACATATATAAGAGTTAAGGCTAGGATAAAGACAAATGAATATTGATGTACTACTAGGGGTGCCCTGCTGCGGGCTGAGAGGAAGACACTAAGTCTTTTAACCCTTCGGACCTGATCTGGGTAATACCAGCGTAGGAAAGTAGTGTGAGAGAAGTTTTCTTACTTTGCTTTTAAGCCAGGTCCATTTATGGATCTGGCTTTTTATTTTGAGGTAACGAAGTGTATTCTACTTCGAGAATTGTCCAGCTCCAGCGCCTAGCCCCTCGAGTCGCTTGTCTAGTGTCGCCTCCTAGAAACTCCGAAACTTCAACTCCGCCGACAGAAGCAAAAAGCGCTTCTTTGTCGGAGTCTCCAGTTTCTGCGTTTCTGGGCAGTCGGCTATACATTTCGATTTCGGTCCGGCCAATGAAGTCAAAGAACGACTTCACCGGTCGGCCCTCCAGCGCTTGTCGGGGCTGACCAAGGCGCTTGCGCTTTTATTTTTCAAGGAGGGATCAGGATGGAAAAAAGAGAGATTGCTGGCTTGCTAGAAAAAGTCAGGAGGGAGAATCCGCTTGTACATAATATCACCAATGTTGTGGTCACCAATTTTACGGCTAATGGACTGCTGGCGTTAGGCGCATCTCCCGTGATGGCCTATGCACACGAGGAAGTTGCCGAAATGGCAGGCATGGCGGGGAGCCTTGTACTGAACATCGGAACATTGCGCCCGGAAGTTGTAGAGTCGATGCTGCTTGCAGGGAGTGCCGCAAATAAACATGGAGTACCAGTCATTCTTGATCCGGTGGGCGCCGGGGCGACTGCTTATCGGACCGAAACAGCAAGAAGGCTGATGCAAGAATTAGAGATTTCGATTATCAGGGGAAATGCTGCGGAAATAGCGAATGTTGCCGGTGAAACCTGGAGCATACGAGGCGTTGATGCCGGAGAATCAGATGGGGATGTAATCGAACTGGCTGAATCCGCTGCTCAAAAATTGAACACGATTGTGGCTTTGACAGGGAAAGAAGATGTTATTACAGACGGGAAATCAACGTTTGTCGTCCGCAATGGTCACCCCATCCTTACGAAGGTGACGGGCACTGGATGTCTGCTGACATCAGTTATTGGGGCATTCACAGCAGTTGAAAAGGATTTTCTCAAAGCAGCAACTGCTGCACTGACCATTTATGGAGTAGCAGCAGAGGCTGCCGCTGATAAAAGCGGCATGCTTGGACCGGGAAGTTTTCAAATGGAGCTCCTGAACCAGCTGTACCACTTGGATACTGAGGAAATCTTTAATAGAAGTTCTTTTTACAAAAGGAGGTAATTGATGATGAAAAAAGCATTGACAATCGCAGGATCGGACAGCGGAGGCGGAGCCGGAATCCAGGCAGACCTGAAAACGTTCCAGGAGCTGGGTGTATACGGAATGTCCGCATTGACAGCAGTAACAGCGCAAAACACTCTGGGTGTGCAAGAAGTTTTTCCAATGACCGCAGAGGCTGTGGCGAAACAAATCCAATCTGTTGGAGAGGACATTGGGACCGATGCCATAAAGACAGGGATGCTTTTTAACGCGGAAATCATCGAAGCTGTCGCGGAAAAAATAAAACAGTTCGGCTGGGAAAAGGTCGTAATCGATCCGGTCATGATTGCGAAAGGCGGAGCCTCGTTGCTTCAGCAGGAGGCGGTTTCAGCCTTGAAAAAAGATTTGCTCCCGCTTTGCCTCATCATCACTCCGAACATTCCTGAAGCTGAAGTTTTAATAGGCATGTCAATTAACAGCATGGATGAGAAAAAAGAAGCCGCAAAGCGGATCCATGAGCTTGGCGCGAAAAATGTGGTGATAAAAGGCGGACATGATGAGGAGGCGGTTCAATCTGTTGATGTCCTGTTCGACGGCAGGGATTTCACCTTTTTTTCCTCTCCAAGAATCAGTACGAAAAACACCCATGGTACAGGTTGTACTTTTTCCGCTGCGATTACGGCACAGCTGGCGAAAGGGGCTTCGGTCCAAGAAGGAGTTTCTGTGGCGAAGGATTTCATCCAGGCTGCCATCGCCAACCCGCTGCCTATCGGGAATGGACATGGACCTACCAACCATTGGGCCTACAATATGAAAAAGGAAAGTGGGGTCAGCTCATGGCAAGAATCAGTCCTGAACAAATGAGAAGCATGCTGAAGCTTTATTTTATTGCTGGCAGCACGAATTGTTTTAAGGATCCTGTTAAAGTGCTTGAAGAAGCGATTCGCGGGGGCATCACGATTTTTCAGTACCGTGAAAAAGGAGAAGGCTGTCTAGAGAAAATTGAAAAGCTGGAGCTGGGCAAGAATTTACAAAGACTCTGCCTGGACAATGGCATTCCCTTCATTGTGAACGATGATCTTGAACTGGCCCTCGAGCTTGATGCGGATGGTGTTCATATCGGCCAGGAGGATGAGGACACTGCTCAGGTCCGCGGAAAAATTGGAAATAAGATACTTGGAGTTTCTGTACACAATCTGGAGGAAGCTGAAAAGGCAAAGCTTGCAGGTGCGGATTATTTTGGGGTTGGGCCGATTTTTCCAACGGCAACAAAGAAGGATACAAGAGCAGTGCAGGGAACAGTATTTCTAGAGCAGCTAAAAGACTTTGGCGTACCGATTGTCGGGATCGGCGGTATCAATGCGGATAATACAGGAGCCGTAATGGCTGCCGGTGCAGATGGAGTTTCTGTGATCACAGCGATCAGCCAAGCTGAAGATGTCAAAGAAGCAGCAGTCAGACTTAAAGAGAAAGTACTGCGGAGGTAGAAAATGAGACAGACACAAAAGCTTACCCTCACCGCCATGATGATGGCGATAGGTACATTGACAAGCCATATGTTATTCATCCCGCTCGGAATCGTCAAGGTGTTTCCGGTGCAGCATTTTATCAATGTTTTGTCAGCCGTACTGCTTGGACCGTATTACGCTGTTGCCCAGGCATTTGGCATCTCTTTGCTGAGGAATATGATGGGCACAGGTTCAGTTTTCGCTTTTCCTGGCAGCATGATCGGTGCTCTTCTGGCTGCCTATTTGTATAAAAAGACAAAGAAAATGGAGTTTGCTTTTGCGGGAGAAGTAGTTGGCACCGGTATTATTGGAGCGATTGCCAGCTATCCGATTGCTACATTGTTCCTTGGTAAGGAAGCAGCTTTATTTGGAATGGTACCGGCATTCTTTGCCAGCTCGCTTGCGGGTGCAGCAATCGGCTTCGCTCTTCTGAAAGTTTTCATGAAAAATGCCGCAGGAAGATTGGAGATGACCAACAGGATGTAGTCTGGAAATGATTTCATCCTGTTGCCTTTAGCTGGAAAACGGAGAACTCCTGCTATATGATTATAAATAGATTCATATATACCAGCTGAAAAGGGTGACAATTCTTGAGCACAGAGAACAAGCTTGGATTGGTAGTGGACGTTGAGACAACTGGACTGGGTCCAGATTCGGATGAAATCATAGAATTAGCGCTTAAGCTGTTCTCTTTTCATGAAGAGACAGGGGAAATTATTGATATAGTAGATGAAGATTCATATTTGAGGGAGCCACTGTCGACAACGGCACAGAGAAACTATGACAGGGCGTACCGAATTCATGGAATCCATTATGATATGGTCCGCGGAAAAACATTTTACGATGAGAAGATTATGGATTTCTTCAATCGCACCGATGCGATCTTTGCGCATAACGCTTCCTTTGACAGAAGCTTTTTATTCAGGATGTATCCGGAAGTCAATGAGATGAAGTGGTATTGCACGATGAAGAATGTCAAATGGAAGAATCATGGCTTCCCAAACAGCAAGTTGCTCACCTTATTGCAGGCGCATAATATTTCAAAATTCCAGACACACAGAGCGATGGATGATATTACATATTTGACGGAACTCTTGAAACAGCAAAATCCGAACGGCGATTATTATTTAAAAGAAGTGCTGGAATATGGCCCGATGCGCAAATACCAGCCTGCCCAAAAACAGAGAAGAAGAATGTTCTACTAGGAAAGGTGCCTGATTTCAGGCACCTTTTCAATATTTAAAGGACATATACATATACGCTCAGAAAGTGGGCGGTGCTTCCGAGCATGATGAAGATGTGGAAGATTTCATGGAAGCCCAGGTGCTTGGATCGAAGGAAATCAGGCTTCAAAGCATAAATGACTCCGCCAATCGTGTACATGATTCCCCCGATTACCAGCAAGGAAATTCCTCCTTTGCTGAGCACAGAGGAGAGGGGAGAAACGACGAAAATAACCATCCAGCCCATGACAATATAGATAGAGGTCGACAGCCATCTCGGACTCCTGAACCAAATCATTTTAAAAAGAATTCCGCATAGTGCAGCGAAAGTGATGATGCCGAATAATGTCCAGCCTGTCACTCCATTGAGACTGATCAGGCAAAATGGAGTATAGGTACCGGCAATCAGGACGAAAATCATCGAATGGTCAATTTTCCTAAGGAAGGCGATGACGCTATCTTTGCTGATGACCATATGGTAGGTAGCGGATGCCGTATAGAGAAGGATCATGCTGATGCCGAAAATCGTGACGGAAGTAATGGCGAGTGCCGATCCTGTCGTGATTGAAGCTTTGATCACGAGGGCAAGGAGTCCTGCAAAGGATAGTAAGGCACCAGCCAGATGGGTGAGGCCGTTGATTGGTTCGCGGATGTAGCTGTTCATTTTTAAACCTCCATATCATTTAATATAGTTTTAATAACTATATATAATAATATATACATTATGATATGTAGTCAATGTTTACGTCTTTATTTTTTTGCATTATAATAAAATAAAAACATGAGGAGTTTATAGTGGATAATTTAGAACAGTTGTTAACTGAACTCAATCTTGAAAATAATATCTCGCTTGAAGACATTCCGGAGATCGATTTGTACATGGATCAGGTCATCCAGCTATTCGAAAAGAACTTCGGCAGTTCCACGAGAAATGAGGATGAAAAGGTCCTCACTAAAACAATGATCAATAATTACGCGAAGGGGAAACTGTTTTTTCCAATCAAGAATAAAAAGTATTCGAAGGAACACTTGATCCTGATCAGCCTGATTTATCAGCTGAAGGGCGGGTTGTCCATACAGGATATTAAGCAGACTCTCGAAGGGATCAATGAGAAGGCTTTGTCGGGTGAAATTCTACTTGGCCCTTTTTATCAAAGTTTCTTGAATTTGCATGAGAAAAACATAGAGATTTTTAATGAGGATGTTCTTAAAACTCAGCATGAAGTGAAACGAGAAGTGGAGAGCCTTGAGGCAGAGGAACCAGATGAGCTTGAAACGATCCTTCTGATTGCATCGCTCATTAATATAAGCAACTTTTACAGAAGGACAGCGGAAAAGCTTGTTGACAGACTTGCAGCTGAAAAAAAGAAAAAGGACTGAATAAGGGTGTATTTGACAGTAATAGAAGCAGCAGAATACTTATCGATTCCGGAGAAACAGGTGGAAAATATGATTTTCCAAAGAAAAATAAGAGCCATTCACGATGGCGAACAATATTTAATCTACAAGGATCAATTCAATACGCATTTGAAACAGGTAGAGAAGTATAAGAAGCTCGTTGAGGAAATAATGAATGAACCTGTTCCCGAGGATATCGACATTAAAGATGAGGATTAAAAAAACGCGAAAGGACTGATCCTTTCGCGTTTTTTTGTGCTTTTATGGGTTAATTTTCTGGCTAACCAATGAGCTTTCGCTTTTATTGCCTTGTAGACCGGTCACTTTATCTCCATGCTTGATTGGCAATTGAACGACCACTTCTGTCCCTATATCAGGTTCGCTTTTGAACTTGATTGTGCCATTATGGGACTGGACGATTTTGAAGCTGACTGTCATACCGAGGCCAGTACCTTTTTCCTTTGATGAATAAAAAGGTTCACCGATTCTTTCGAGAAGCTCTTTCGATATTCCCACTCCCTCGTCTTTGACCATAACCGTTACCTTGTTGTCATGGTTTTGAAGTGAGATTGTGACAACATCTCCGGCTGAAGATGCTTCAATCGCATTCTTTACGATGTTGATGAACAATTGCTTGAGCTGGTTCGGTTCACATTCAATCATGACAGGATGACTTTGGACATGGAATTCGATTTGGATATTATGCAGGCTCGCTTCTGATTTTAAAAGAGAGATAACATCATGTAAAATGACCTGCATGTCGGCTTCCGTATATTTGATTTGCTGCGGCTTGGCCAGCAACAGCAATTCGCTGACGATATGGTTGATCCTGTTCAGTTCATCGATCATGATCTGATAATACAGCTGATGCTTTTCATCTTCCATCTGCAGCAGCTGGACAAGCCCCTTCAGGGAAGTGAGCGGGTTACGGATTTCATGTGCCACGCTCGCGGACAGTTCACCCACTACTGAGAGCTTGTCCGTTCTTCGCAGGCGCTCCTCTGTTTGTCGAAGCTCAGTAATATCCCTTGAGTTGCAAATGATCCCGGCAATCTTGTCATTCACAATGATCGGCAGGGACGTGCTTTGGAAAATCAATGGCTTGCCGTTCTTATGCAGTAATTCGAGCTCAAACGTTTGTGGGCATTGATTTTCTACCACACAGGCAATCTTATCTAAGACAATCTGTCGGTGGGAATCAGGAAGTAAGTCTGCCAGGTTTCTTCCGATAAATTCTTCCTTGCTGTACCCGGTGATTTTTTCGAATTGAGGATTCAGGTTGGTAATTGTACCATTCAAGTCGAGCATGGAAACAATATCCAGGCTGTACTCAAATAATGACCGGTACTGCTGCCTGCTCTCTTCGAGAAGAGTTTCAACATTTTTTCGTTCGGTAATATCCCGGCCGATGATGACAAGTCCTTGTCGGCTTCCATCATCATTAAAAAGAGGGACCTTAATCGTATCGAACGTCTTGGTCGTTCCATCAGGCTGCGGAAGTACCTCTTCGACACGGATGATTCCGCCTGCTTTCCATGCTTCTTCATCGGAGATCTCACAATATCTCAATGCATCGCTGAAATAATTGCTATACTCGGCAAGCTCCGAGTCTTTCTTTCCTCTATAATCAACATTTTCAATATCAAACAATTTCAAGCCAAAATCATTGGCTTGAATCCACCGGCCTTCGCCATCCTTGAAGTTGACGAAATCGACCATTGAATTGATCAATGTGGATAAACGCTCTTCTTCTTCTTTGGAGGCACTCAATTCCTCCATCTTCGAGATGAAAAAATAGAAAAACCAACCTGCCAGCAATACATAAAGGACTTCCTTCGTATGTTCAATTATGGCAACAAATTCAGAAGGAGCGTATAAATTCAGTAAATAGTTTGTACCAAAAATCCAGGCCATGCTCATTATGAAAAAGATAAGGACATATTGCTTTTTCTTCATCTCTTGACTCCTAAAGTAAGCATCAAGCTCACGCATTTTGAAATTAGTGTTACTTTTCTATAGTAGCACAATTTTGTTCTATAAAATTAGGATTATTTACAATATATCTTCTGTTCCAATTGGAAAATTATACAAAGGACCGAAATCGAATCCGGTCCTTTGGTGTTTTTTAAAAATCTCCATCCGTTGCCTGAAAAGGAATATTCAAACGGTTTTCAACAGTGCGCAGCCTCTGGTTCAAACGGTTCAAACGGCGTGTATGCCGTTCATCGTTCTGATTTAATCGCGTAATTTCATTGTTTAAACGGCCAATCTCTCTGTTAAGCCGGGAAATCTCCCTGTTTTGGCGGCCAATTTCTTTATTCTGCCTATCTAGCTCTGTTTTTTGAACTTGTAATTGCCTTTCAAGCTGATTCACTCTTCGCTCGAGAGCAGGCTGTCGATCAAAATCATACGGATCCTGCTGGTGCGCATAATAGTTGAAATCATAATGAGTATAAGGATCAAATTGATTCGGGTTGTAACTATAGTGTTGTTGATACATGCGGGCACACTCCTTTTGGTAAAAAATCTGCCTGAGAGCTGGCGATAAATTCTCTATAAAGTATGTAGGTGAAAGCGGAGAGTGATAGGCATTTGCCTAAAGGAGGAAAAAACTGGTGTTGCGCCGAATGGATAACCAGGGGGTGTGCACAAATTATGGGAATGTCGAATTACTATCAAGATCTTAGGGATAAAGTGGGAAGTAACCTAATTTTTATGCCGTGTGTGGCAGGGATCGTCAGGAATGAAGCTGGAGAAATCTTATTCCAGAACAAAGGGAATGGTGAAAAATGGAGCTTGCCTGCAGGAGCGATCGAACTAGGAGAAGCACCGGCTGAAGCCGTTGTCCGCGAAGTGTGGGAAGAAACAGGGCTTCATATTTTACCAGAAAAATTACTCGGTGTCTTTGGCGGGAAAGAGTTCCGTTATGAATATCCGAACGGCCACAAGGTTGAATATGTGGTGTTCGTTTTCGATTGCAGACCCGTCGGGGGAGAGCACAATCCCATCGACAGCGAAACTGCGGAACTACGTTACTTCAGTTCGGAAAACAAGCCAGAATTGGCACTGCCTTATCCCGAGAGCATTTTTGTGAAAAGTGATAGTGAAATGACTGAGTTCCAGTGGGACGATGGATGGATGAGGAGCCTTAAAGGCCGGGGGAGATGAAGCTGTGGATTGCAAAGTAAGAAAGGGCACTATTCATTATGAAGTCATTGGAGATGGGTTTCCCTTGCTGATCCTTCATGCTATGGGTACAGACCATCGTTCCATGAAAGGATGGCTGGAACCTGTTTTTAATAAGGTCGTAGGCTTTCAAAGAGTATATATTGATTTACCAGCGCATGGCCGGAGTGCTATTGAGGACCATGTGAATTCGACCGATGATTTGCTCGCAAACCTGCTTGATTTTATTGATGATACTTTTGGAGAGGGAGAATTTTCACTTGTCGGTGCATCGTTTGGCGGATATTTAGCTCAAGGAATATTTCATAACAGGAGGTCCCAGGTAAAAGGGATTTGTCTATTGGCACCGGCACTTCACCTAAAGAAGAGGGATGTACCTGAAAGAGTTATTTTAGAGAGGGATGAAGACTTGCTTTCCAGTCTTAAGCCTGATATCCGGGCTGCATTCGAGACTCTATTCATCTATCAAAATGAAGCGGTATTAGCTGCCTTCATGAAGGAGGTCCAGCCTGGCAGAATTTTGGCCAATCGTGAATTTCTTGCTTCGGATTGGAAGGCAAAACGCTATTACCTGGATGAGGAACCTTTTCACGATGTGCAAACTCTACCGAATCCAGCGCTGTTTATCCTCGGAAAACAGGATTATATTTGCGGCTATAAAGATCATTTGTTTTTACTAGAAAAGTTTCCGAAATCCACACTGGCTGTATTGGATCGGGCAGGGCATATGCTGCAAATTGAGAAGCGTGAAGTTGTTCAGAATTTAATGGCGGATTGGTTGAGTGGCAGTCATTAAAAAGAGAGCGCAAATATGCGCTCTCAACCTTTCCGGAGTTGTTCCAATATAATCTGTGCCTCATAACCAGCGGCAAAATCAATGATCGTCGCTTCTTCGCCTTTGATTGCTTTTACAAGATTATCAACCAATGAATCTGTCAGGGAGTGATCAGCTTCCTGTGGCAGGATTTCCTCGCCAAGTCTGCCGCCTTCGAGTTGCCCCCAATTTAGGAGTGATAATGTTCCTTCATCACCATAAGCTGTGAACGCAATTTCCTCTTTGCCGGCAATTTGACTCATGCCATCAATCAGAACCGGAGCCCCGTCTGCCAGCTTCAAGATTGCTAGGATTGCACTTTCACTCGCGTGCGGGTCATCAGGGAATTGAATGTGGACATCCTTTACCTCTACATCTCCGAAAATCTTCTGTAGCTGCTGGATGAAATGGACGCCAACCTCAAGAACATAGCCACCCTGTTCCTTGCTCGCAACCCATGCATTCTGCTGCCATGGACGCGGCCATTGCGGGAAGTGCATCTTCAATTGAACCCTTCTCAGGTTGCCAACATAGTTACTCTTAATTAATTTTTCGAACGTCTTGCTGCCAGCGCTATAGTTCAACGGGAAGTTCATCGCATGAACGACACCCGCATCCTGCGCCTGTTTTAATAGACTTTCAGCTTCCTCTACAGAGTTTGCCAGCGGCTTCTCGCAAAGAATATGTATTCCTTTCGCAAGTACATCAGATGCTACGGCATGGTGGAACTTAGGGGGAACAGCAACATAAACAAGATCCAACTGCGAGTTCTCAAGCATTTCTTGATGATTCGTGAATGCTGGAACCCCACCAAGTTCGGCTGCCGTTTCCTTCACTCTATCTTCAGCCGCGTCACAGACAGCCGCAATATCCATCTCCGGGTGTTCTTGAAAACCTTTAATCAAACGCTGGCCAATTGCTCCAAGGCCGATTACTCCAACTTTTATCATGAGGGACCTCCAATAATTCATTTGAAAACTATTATACAGATAATTTTAATTATTAAATAGTTTAGTGAGTCGAAGCAATAAAAAACGCTGCCAGATTTCCGGCAGCGTTCCTATTCATTGTTAATCAATATCAGGCTGGAACCCGATCAACTTGGCCTTTTTATCAGCTTTAGGATCTGCGTCTGGGAAGGTAATCACGGATGCGATATAATCCCAGCGCAGGAACATGTGGGTGATACAGGTTTCCTCCACCTGGTCTTCGTCAGGAATCGCGGTACCATCTTCCTTCTGCACTGGAGTCCGCTTATAGCAAGGATTCTCAACCCAAATCCCCATATTTTCAGCATGTACTATTTTTACAAGATACCATTCATCTGGCTGGTAAATTCCCGTAATATCGCCAATCATGCTATCGGGAAAATTTTTGAGTTTAATCTGAACCTTCTGGTTAACATAAGCATCTAAAAACATGAGCAATCTCCTTTCAATAAAAGACTCATCCTTTACCTACTTCCTTTTTCAGCAAAAAATAAACATGAAAAAAAGGCCAATTCAGGCCTTTTACATAAATAACACCATTAAATCTTCATCATAATAAGTTCCATCAATCCGCAAAGCATTCTTTTCGACTCCATATGGTTCAAAACCTAGAGAAGCATAAAGTTTCTTTGCAGGCTCATTGCTTGAGGTCACTGTGAGGTGAATCTGTTCCACGCTGCTTAATTTTGCCGCTTGTTGAATGGCTGTTGTTACAAGTTCCCGTCCAAGACCCCGACCACGTTGTGAGGAGGTCACATACATGGCAAAGATATTTGCCCGGTGCTTCAGCTTCACTTTTCCTTCTGGAACAAGTGTCACGACCCCGACCAGTAGGTTTTCGTCAAACGCGCCAAATGTATAAGTGAATTTACTATTGAGCCTTTGCTTGTAATCTGATGCTTCATAATACATCTCATCCTCATAACTCGAGCTGAATGCCTCAGGGTTCTGAAGCAAAGCCTCATGTCGCAGGACCCGATAACCTTCAGCATCCCCACCATTTAATCGCCGAATTTCCATAATGCTCACCTCTGTAAAATCGTTGCTTTATAGAGTTCGAGATTTATTACGAATTTCCTTTAAAAAAGAGAATTTGTATTTATGAGAGAGAGAACTGAAGGGAAACTTCGTGTGATAGTTTGGAGGCGAGCGCGGAAAGGCTGTCAAGAAACCGATGATATTGTGACAGGTTTGACATCAAAAGGCGAAAAGCTGTCACAAGATGAGCTAACTTAAGACAGGTTTGACATCAAAAGGAGAAAAGCTGTCACAAGATGAGCTAACTTAAGACAGGTTTGACATCAAAAGGAGACAAGCTGTCACAAGATGAGCTAACTTAAGACAGGTTTGACATCAAAAGGCGAAAAGCTGTCACAAGATGAGCAAACTTAAGACAGGTTTGACATCAAAAGGCGAAAAGCTGTCACAAGATGAGCAAACTTAAGACAGGTTTGACATCAAAAGGCGAAAAGCTGTCAAAAGATGAGTGAACTTAAGACAGGTTTGGCATCAAAAAGAGAAAAGCTGTCAAAAGATGAGTGAACTTAAGACAGGTTTGACATCAAAAAGAGAAAAGCTGTCAAAAGATGAGTGAACTTAAGACAGGTTTGGCATCAAAAAGAGAAAAGCTGTCAAAAGAAGAGCACACTTAAGACAGCTTTGGCATTAAAAGGCGAAAAGCTGTCAAAAGAAGAACAAACTTCAGACAGGTTCAGGATCAAAAAGAGAAAAGCTGTCAAAAGATGAGTGAACTTAAGACAGGTTTGGCATTAAAAGGCTAAAAGCTGTCAAAAGAAGAACAAACTTAAGACAGCTTTGACATCAAAAGGAGAAAAGCTGTCAAAAGAAGAGCAAACTTAAGACAGGTTTGGCATCAAAAGGAGAAAAGCTGTCACAAGTCCGAAGCAGCACCAAACAAAAACCTCCCCGACAAACCCGGGGAGGCCAACTTGATCCAATTATTAAAGCTTAAACGAGCTCTTCAGCGAAACAATGCGGTTGAAGACTTTCTTGTCTTCTGTTGTGTGCTTTGGATCGACGTTGAAGTAGCCGTGGCGGAAGAACTGGAATTTGTCCTGCGGTTTGGCGTCCTTCATGTTTGGCTCGATGTAGCCGTTCACGATTTCCAGTGATTTTTCATTTACCTGATCAAGGAATGATTTGTTTTCTGCCTCATTTTGGCTTTCTTCTTCATCATCAAGAATAAGCGGCTCATACAGGCGGAATTCTGCAGGCAGTGCATGCGTGGCGTCTACCCAGTGCAGTGTTCCTTTTACTTTGCGGCCAGTAAAGCCAGATCCGCTCTTTGTTTCTACATCATAGGTGCAGTGAAGCTCGACGACTTCACCATTTTCGTTTTTGATGACGTCATTGCACTTAATGAAATATGCATGCTTCAGACGGACTTCATTGCCAGGGAAGAGGCGGAAGTACTTCGCTGGTGGATTTTCCATGAAGTCGTCCTGCTCAACATAAATTTCACGTGAGAATGGAATTTTACGTGTGCCCATTTCCGGGTTTTCCGGGTTGATATCTGCGTCCAGCCATTCCACTTCGCCTTCAGGATAATTCGTGATGACGACTTTCAATGGACGAAGCACGCCCATCGTACGCGGAGCCTTCAGCTTAAGGTCTTCACGGACAAAGTGCTCGAGCATTTGTGCGTCAACTGTTGAGTAGCCTTTGGAAACGCCGGCCGCTTTTACAAATTCACGGATTGCTTCTGGTGTGAAGCCGCGTCTTCTCAAACCGGAAATTGTCGGCAGGCGAGGGTCATCCCAGCCATCGACATACTTTTCTTCAACAAGCTGCTTCAGTTTGCGCTTGCTCATTACTGTATTTGTCAGGTTCAGACGGCCAAATTCGATTTGCTGCGGAGTTGCTTCCATTTCAGTTTCACGGACAACCCAATCGTATAGCGGACGCTGGTCTTCGAATTCCGTTGTGCATAAGCTGTGGGTAACACCTTCCAGCGCATCCTCGAGTGGATGGGCAAAAGCGTACATTGGGTAGATGCACCATTTATCGCCTGTGTTGTGGTGTGATGCATGGGAAATACGATAAATGACAGGGTCACGAAGGTTGATATTTGGTGATGACATATCGATCTTCGCGCGCAGTACCTTTTCTCCATTGGCGAACTCGCCATTGCGCATCTTTTCGAATAGCTCAAGGTTCTCTTCTACTGAACGGTTGCGGTACGGACTTTCCTTACCTGGCTCAGATAGTGTCCCGCGGTATTCGCGGATTTCATCTGCTGACAAGTCATCGACATACGCCAATCCCTTTTTAATCAACAGGACAGCTCGGTCGTACATTTCATCGAAATAGTCAGATGCAAAGAACAAGCCTTCCCACTCATAGCCCAGCCATTCAACATCTTCCTTGATGGCATCCACGTATTCCTGGTCTTCCTTCAGCGGGTTCGTGTCATCGAAACGCAGATTGGTCTTGCCGCCGAATTCATCTGCAAGGCCGAAGTTGATGACGATGGATTTTGCATGACCGATATGTAGGTATCCATTTGGTTCCGGAGGGAAACGGGTCACGACTTGATCGCGCTTGCCGCTCTCCAAATCTTCCTTAATGATTGTTTTTATAAAATTAGAGTTTTCTTCCAATTAAATCAGCCTTTCCTTTGATCAGTCTCATTATCTTTATTTTAATGATTACTATAATATATTTCCACTGAACTATATAGTAATAAGAAAAAAGCGGAAAAACAAGTGGTGAAATAGGAAAAAGGTGCCTTAAATCAAGGCACCTGCAGATTAATTTGCTAAAAGATTCCTGATCACTTCGTAAGTGAGATTCGGAACGATTTTAACAGAGTAGTCGATTTCCATCCGTTCGTATCGTTTATGGGCGTCAAGCCCGTATGGCCCGATGTTGATGACTGGTACGTTCAACTCACGGATTTCCTGGTAATCCACGAAAAATTTCGTTCCCCAGCTAGGGTTATTCCGGGACGCAGAGTCCAACGCTTCGTCATCATCACTTAATGCGACAAAGCTCATATCAGATATATAAGGGAAGAAACTGCGGACAACGATCGGTTCCTCGTATTCAGGCTGAACCACTTTAACAGCAGCGTCCAAAGCTTCAATCAGATTTCGTTCATCCTCGGTATCACCAGCGACTTCAATCCTTGGTGAGTAGAGGGAGGAGTAGAAGACGATGATGGCCGGACTTTGGTCGGGCATCCACTTCCAGGCTTCCTCGACGACTCTGGCAGCATACATTCTCAGGTCAAGGCTGGCATCGAGAAGAAGATTATCCTTGAATTCAACCATATGGGCGGTGTATTCAGATCCATGGGCCTTAATGAGTTGAGCTTCCATTTCTTCATACGTCATCACCCGCGGCTGCCATTGCAGTTCCCTGCATGGTTCGCCGCTGATTTCGCAAAATTGCAGGTAACGTTCCTCGTACAGCTTCAAGGCTTTTTCAAAAGCAATATGAGCTTGCTCTTTCAACTTTCCTAAAACATCCTTTGGAGTCCAGGAGTGGATAAAGAAATTATAATATACATATGCAGCCAGTGCCGTTTGGACGGTATAGTTTGGTTTGAGGTCCATCTGCTTAAGGGATACGGGCGGCATCGTCGTCTCACCAAGCGCCTCATTGCACAAATCAGGGTTATAGTCGATTTGTCTGGTCAGTTCAGCTGCAATCAAGTTCGGATCGAGACCTTCAAAAGCAGAGCCTACATGGGTTTCAGATCCCGTGATGTAAAAAGAAGGCAGCAGCTTTCCGACAGTTCCTTTATAGATATAGCGGTTCTTGTCTCCAGCATATCTTGGGGAAACAAAGTCGCTGTTGACCGCCGCGACATATTCAAAACCATGCTCTTCTTTCCAGGTCTTGAGGTCCTTGACACCAGAGAGGATTCCATACGAGCTGTCCTCTTCATCGCACTCTGCCAAAAAGACCAGATTGCCATCGAGTTCCTCCGGGTGCTCGGAAAAGTATTTCAAAAGATAAAGATTGGAAGCGACGCCGCTCTTCATATCCAGAACTCCGCGTCCGAACATCCAGTCTCCTGATTGCGCATGTTCATTGACAAGTGGGGGCAGCTTTTCTTTTTTTAACTCAACAAGCAGCTGGTCTGGGTCAAACGCCACATCAGCCAACTGTGTAAAATCATCGATCCCCACTGTATCAAGATGGCCCATCAAAATGAGAGTTCGGTTGCTGATCCCTTTTGTTCCTTTTACAAAAGCCATGACATTATATCGTTCGAGCACATCATTCTGGGTTTGCGGTTTGATTACATGTGTCGGATTCTCTATAAAATAAGGAAACGATGAAATCATCGTATAAAGTGCTTGGGCAATCTCGTTTTCTCCATTGGTATTGACAATGCTCCCGATGTTCACAAGCTGCTTCGTATAAAATAAAACCTCATCCCTGCAATTAAGCATCCAAAGCATCCCCTTTCAGAATATTCAGGATTTATTATCAAGCTAACGTATATCGACGTGAAATACAATAGAAAAAAATGACTAAGGGAATTCCTCTATCGTAATAGTTGAAAAAAGGTGTCCATAGTTTTAGTTTGTTGAGTATTTCACAATCAAGACATAACATGATGAACCTTTTATGAAGATTGCTCTTAAGTGTATGTTTTTTTGAAAAAATAATTAAAAATAAAGGTGTAATAGATAAGGAGGGAATATCATGCCAAAAGAAATTTTCAAAGCCAGTGCTGCATTGCAGGAGGGTGTAAAGGTTGATGTTCAGGCCAGGGGTTTCCATATCACGATTGACGAGCCTGCCAATTTGGGAGGAACCGACCAGGGTATGAATCCGGTGGAAATGCTTCTTGGTGCGTTAGGAGCCTGCCAATCGATCGTGGCGCGCGTGTACAGCCAAAAATTCGGTGTGGTGTTAGAGGATTTCCGGGTTGAATTGGAAGGGGACCTTGATACGGATGGATTCATGAACAAGTCAGACGTGCGCCGGGGTTATTCAGATATTCGCTATACCTACTATATAAAGTCCCCATCTCCAGAGGAAGACATCAGGGCACTAGCAGATTTTATTGCGAAAACTTGTCCGGTGGATGATACCATCTCAAATCCAGTGAATGTCACCAAATCAGAAATCATCATCGAAAAACCAGTTGCATTATAAGGTACGAACAATAGGCGGCGCCAATCAGGTGCCGTTTTTTTTTTTTACTCATAAAAACTTTAGCAATGGAGAAATTAAAGGTAAAAATTTTTTAGGAGGCAGCTTATGGATTTCACTTTTATTTGGCAAACAGCGTTTTTGATCCTTTCAGGAATCCTGTTATTGAGAATCGCGGGCAGGAAATCAATCTCTCAAATGACACTTGCGCAAACAGTCGTCATGATTTCACTTGGTACCATCATCGTCCAGCCCATTGTGGAAAAAAGCATGTGGAAGGCGATCGCTGGGGCAGCTATCTTTGTTGCTGCCATTGTGATTCTGGAGTACTTGCAGTTGAAATTTAATTTCTTCGAAAAATTCATCACAGGGAAATCAAAAATCATCATCCAGAATGGTCAGTTAAATATCAAGAACTTGAAGAAGCTTCGGCTGACGGTTGACCAGTTGGAAATGAGGTTAAGGAATAAAGGGATTACGAAGCTGGAAGATGTTAAATATGCGACAATCGAGCCTAATGGCCAGCTCGGCTATGAGCTTATGGATGACGCAAAACCGCTCACAATCGGGGAGTTTAAAAAGGCGCTGAATGATTATCTTCCAGCAATGCTCATGAAAATGGAAGACAAAGCGGAATCAGCAAATCCGGATATTTTTAAGGAACTCAATAAATCAAATCCACAAGATAACCCGAAATACCTTCAATAAAACAAAATTTCCCTTTTATTTATCCAGTGGCCTATGCTATTATTTAGAAATGCGAAATAACATTGAAAATCTTCTTTGCAGAAGATTTTTTTCTTTTTCAAGAA
Organism: Mesobacillus sp. LC4; assembly: GCF_053543455.1. Taxonomy (NCBI): domain Bacteria; kingdom Bacillati; phylum Bacillota; class Bacilli; order Caryophanales; family Bacillaceae; genus Mesobacillus; species Mesobacillus sp. LC4. The sequence goes on along the minus strand of NZ_JBGCUB010000003.1, from coordinate 107,211 downwards.
AAAGGGGAGATATACTTTGTCACAACAAAAAGAACCATTATGGACCTCTTCGTTCATTAAATTGATGGTGGGGAATCTATTCATTTTCATGTCTTTCCAGATGCTGATTCCGACTCTGCCGCCTTATATAAAATCAATTGGTGCCAGCGGAACGGAAATCGGGCTAGTCACGGCATTATTCTCTATCGGTGCTGTTTTGAGCAGGCCGTTCATCGGCTTCATGCTTGAGTATAAAGCGCGCGGACCGCTCGTTTTGATTGGTGCTGTAATGCTCCTATTGATTACATTCTTATATCCACTTTCACAAGTAGTCGTGATTTTCCTGGCAATCCGCCTGATTCACGGCCTTGCCTGGGGATGGTCAACGACGGTTAATGGTACTGCTGCTGTGGATCTAGTCCCGAACTCACGCCTTGGCGAGGGAATGGGGTATTTCGGCCTGTCCATCACTATTGGGATGATTATTGCACCAAGTCTGGGAATTTTTCTGTTCCAGGTTACGTCTTTCGATAACCTTATTTACATTTCCGGGGCTCTTGGTGTCATTGCATTGGTGCTCCTGGGGACGATTAAGTACAACACGCCCAATCAGGTGTTAACGACCAAAAAGGAAGACCTTAAGTTCACTTATTTAGGGTCACTTGTCGAAAAATCCGGCTGGTTTCCGGCAATGCTAACATTGCTCATCAACCTTGGCTATGGAACGATTGTCACCTTCATCGTGATTTTCGGGGATGAACGCGGGATTGACCAAATCTTCCTGTTCTACCTGTGCAATGCTATCCTTGCGTCCTTGTCGCGTCCGGTTGCCGGAAAATGGTTTGATCAGAAAGGGCCTGTCGGGCTTGTCATACTAACCATCTCCATTACGATCATGGGGATGTGGGTGCTGAGCTTCGCCCATTCCAACATCATGATTGCGATTGCCGGTGTATTGTTCGGAATCGGATTCGGTTCCCTGATCCCGACGCTGCAATCGTGGACATTGTCACTGACACCTCCAAACCGCCGAGGTGTCGCAAATGGAATGTTCTTTTCATCCATTGACCTGGGGATTGGATTAAGCGGCCTGGTTTTCGGAGTGCTTGCACAATTCGTCGAGTTGGGGGCACTATTCCGGATTTCCAGCGGGTTCATTGTGCTAGCTCTGATCCTGACCATTGTAAAAGGAAGACGTACAAAAGAAGTACAACAGCCAAAGGAAGCTCTATCCTGAGGCAGGATGCCAGCCTGGTTTATGGGCTGGCTTTTTCTTTGGTTGCGAACAGCACTCTTATGATTTAAACTGATAAAGAAATTTAGACAGTACGGATTGGTATGTGAGGATCATTATGGATAATCAGGATCAAACATTTGAAGTGATGCGGGCCTGTTTGTTGGCCGGGAAAGTCATGCTCCAAAGCGGTGCGGAAACGTATAGGGTTGAGGACACAATGTCGAGGATGGCTTCGGCCTTCGGTATTGACCAGACCCACAGTTATGTGACACCCACCGGCATTATTTTTTCAGTTGAAGGTGTGGGCCGGGAACGGACAAAGCTTGTGAGGATCTCCGAGCGGACGACAGATTTACGGAAGGTCGCCATGGTCAACAGTGTTTCACGGAGAATCAGCAGCGGTGAGGTAGGGCTTACGGAGGCTTGCAGGCTCCTCGGAGAAATTGAAGAAGCCAACTTAACCTACTCGTTCATGGTTCAAATACTTGCGGCAGCGATTGCGAGCGGTTGTTTCACCATCATGTTCCTGGGTAGTTGGCTTGATTTCTTGCCTTCGATGGCCGCAGGTGGGATTGGATTCTTCCTGGTCGTTTATTTTCACAGGATTGTCCCGGTAAAATTTTTCGCAGAATTCCTGTCCTCTTTTATGATTGGGATGATTTCGTTTTTCTTTGTGAAACTGGGACTGGGACAGGAACTGGATAAAATCATTATCGGCTCCGTGATGCCGCTTGTTCCCGGCCTGCTGATCACGAATGCGGTGCGGGATTTGATGGCTGGCCATTTGGTCTCAGGACTGTCAAAAGGAGCGGAAGCGCTGTTGACCGCGTTTGCGATTGGATCAGGCATAGCCGCAATTTTATCTTTGTTGTAGTCAGGAGAAGTGGCGATGATTTATATAGAACATCTTATTACGAGTTTTATTGCTTCGGCAGCGTTTGGAATCATTTTTAACGCACCGAGGGAATCCCTCGTTAAATGCGGGATTTCTGGGATGGCTGGCTGGATCGTCTATTTTGCACTTGATAAAAATGGGTTCGGCACGATTTTTGCGACACTGATGGCCTCTTTCTTAATTGCGGTTGTCAGCCAGGTGTTCGCGAAGGCATATCGGACGCCCATCATCATTTTTAGTGTCGCCGGAATCATCCCTCTGGTTCCGGGCGGACTGGCATATGATGCGATGAGGAACTTCGTGGAGAATGATTATAGTGTGGCCCTATCGCTCGCTGCGAAAGCATCGATGATATCAGGCGCCATCGCGGTCGGCCTTGTTTTTTCTGAAGTAATCAACCAGGTGATCAGAAGGTCAAACCTGGGGCCGGTAAAATAAAGATTGGGAAGACTCGCGTACTGCTGCGGGTCTTTTTTTACGGGCAAAAAGGTGATTTTGCCGTTTGTGGAGAATTGTAGATAAAAAGACAAAAAAAGGGTGAGGACATGGAAATACTATTGATCAGGCATGGTGAGTCGGAGGGGGATATCCTACAGGTCCATGAAGGCCGGGCGGATTTGCTGTTAACGGAACATGGCCGCAGGCAGGCTAAGGAAATGGCGAAAGTGGTAAAAGAAAAATTCATGCCGGAAGTAATTTGGTCCAGCACATTGAAGCGTGCAAGGGAGACGGCGGAAATACTCAGCAAGGAAACAGGGATTGCAGTGATTGAGGATGAGAAATTAAGAGAATTCAATAATGGAGTTTTGGCAGGTTTGCCTTATGCAGAAGCCAAGCTGCGCTATCCGGAGCCAGAGGGTGGCAGGAAACCTCATGAACCAATAGAGGAAGGGGAGTCTGAACTGGAGTTCCGCTTCCGCGCCCAGACGGTATTTTCAAAGATACTAACAGAAAGTGCAGGAAGGAAAAGAATCGCAATTGTTTCCCATGGAGGAATGATTTCCAACCTGCTGAGGACATTCTTGAATCTTCCGGTTTCCAATGATATCTATTTTCCGACTGGGGACACAGGAATTCATTTGCTTAAGATAAAAGAAGGACAAAAAGCAGTCCTGTTTTTGAATGACTGCGGCCATCTGGCAAAAGTGGATGAAGAGAATCTGGCAGTACAAAATTAATAGGTAAGATAGAAAAGCCCGAACCCAGTCAATAGCTGGATTCGGGCTTTTTTATTACATCTTCACAATCGTGCGTCCGCGGTTCTCGCCTTTTAAGATGCTGGAAAGGACGCCTGGCAGTTCTTCTAATTCTACTTCATTTTGAATGGTTTCCAGCAATCCCTCAGGCTTCAAGTCTGTAGCCATCCGCTGCCAGAGAAGTTTTCTCGTTTCCATCGGACAGTAAACTGAATCGATGCCAAGGAGATTGATTCCCCTGAGGATGAACGGGAATACAGTTGTTGGGACATCTGTTCCGCCAGTCAAGCCGCTGACTGCGACTGAACCGTTGTAATCGAGCTTGCTGAGGATTGACGATAATGTCTTGCCGCCAACCGGATCAACGGCCGCTGCCCATAGCTGTTTGTCCAATGGCCTTAATTTTTCACCGGCAAGCTCTTCACGGCTGATGATCTCGGCTGCGCCAATTTTACGCAGGTAGTCATGTTCGGTTTCTTTTCCTGTGCTTGCAACAACCTGATACCCCCGTTTGGCGAGCATCGCAACAGCCACGCTGCCGACCCCGCCGGTTGCACCGGTCACGAGAACTTTTCCTTTTTCAGGAGTAAGGCCGTTTTCTTCAAGTCGATGGACAGACAAGGCTGCCGTGAATCCTGCGGTTCCGTAAACCATCGCTTCCTTCAATAAGAGACCTTCAGGCAATGGAACAATCCAGTCTCCCGGAATACGGGCAAATTCGCTGAATCCACCATAGTGGGAAACCCCTATCTCATAACTTGTAGCAATAACTTCGTCGCCTTCTTTGAAGCGGTTGTCATCAGATCGTACCACTGTCCCGGCAAGGTCGATGCCAGGGATGAAAGGATAGGACCTGACAATCTTTCCATTCGGGATGCTTGCCAGTCCGTCCTTATAGTTGACACTCGAATAGCTTACCTTGATCAGTACATCCCCGGCAGGCAAGCCTTCCAGCCTGACCGTCTTTATTTCAGCAGAAAAATCTTCCTCATTCTTGTTCACCATAAAAGCTTTGAAATTCTCCATATCTCCCAACCTTTCCTGGCTTGATAGTTTTAGTATAGGGCATAGGCGTACCAGACTTCTAATAACTTAACTTACCCAGGGATTCTTTTTACCTTTCATGATTCATCCCTATAGATATCATTGCAAAAAGTTAAGTCCGTCACGAATTTATTACGATTTTGTGTCCACTTCTTTTGGTGTGACGGACTTCACATATCTTTTAATCTGCCTCCCTTAAGATTTAGGTAAGCAAGGTACACAGTGGTGGTTAGGGCTTTAAAAACATTATCAAATCAATTTATCACTATTCACAAAGTGTTTACAATTTCACCCTATTATGACTGTTTTTCCATGATAAGATGAGTTTTGAAATCGGGAACGATTTACAGGGAGGTAGCAAAGTTGTACAAATTCGAGAAATCTTTTTACTCAAAAACAAGCATGTATTCCTTTGTCGTTGTGATGATCTTGTTCTTCTCAATGTGGTATTCAACTTCGAAGTTTGTCCATATTGATATGGCGCTTCTGGGATATGCAATTTCATCTGCGGTTTTCGCGATTGGCCTGACAATCAGGATGAGCTTCTGGATGTGGCGCAAAGCCACTAACAGGGTGGCGAAGCGAAGCGTTGATAACCTTTTTAATAAAGAAAGATTGAAACGTAATTCAAAAGCATTAATCAGAACATTGATTGATAATATCATTTTGCAAAAATTCATTTTCCAGCGCGGGATCTACCGCGGAATCCAGCACTTCATGATTTCATGGGGCTGCATCATTTCCTTCGCAATCACATTCGGCCTTACATTCGGATGGATGCGTTTTGACCTGATCGACCCGGAAACATACCAGATCATAGTGTTCGATATGCCAACCATCACGATGGCGGCTCACGGAATCTTCGCCGAGATTGTCTATAACGGACTGAACATCGGCGCAATCATGGTGCTGATCGGAGCGGGAATGGCCTTATACCGACGCATCACGGACTACGATGTAAAAGTAACACAGCGATTCGAATTCGATATCCTGCCATTGATCATTCTGCTGGCAGTTACCGTTACAGGTTTGATCCTGACAATCCAATACACATTCCTTGATGGCTGGATGCATCATTATATGTCACTCATCCATCAGGTAACAGTCATTGTCATGCTAATGTACTTCCCATTCGGAAAACTGTTCCACGTGCCGATCAGGCCGCTGGCTACAGCCGTTCCAATGAGTTATCAAGAGGTGGTCAAAGTGGATACGAAATCATGTAAAAGCTGCGGCCAAGTCTACAGCAATGATGACCAGATAGCAGATGTCCAGGCAATATTAAAGAGCCAGAATTTCGACCTGCAGCTTTCGGACGGCTCATACCTATCAGATTATTGCACAGGCTGCCGCCGCAGGATGAGAGCGATGAAGCAAATGAATCTTGAAGCACCAAAAGGCAACCCATACGGACCAGTAAGCACAAACAATGGAATTCATATATCAGGTTTCAGCAAGAAACGTTCGGAAGAATTTTACGGACTTGAACAGGATTCAAAGGAGGAAAAAGTAGATGAGCCAATTTCTCGTTAAAGAAGGCGTAAAGAATCAAATCCGCAAAGGTGAAAAGCTAGTCACAACGCATTGCTGCTACTGTGGGATGCAGTGCGGCATGCACATCCGAGTCGATGAAAAAAATAACAAGGTTGTCGGTGTCGAACCACGTTATGACTGGGTTTTAACAAGAGGGAAGATGTGCCCTAAAGGGGTAACGGCTTACCAGACAGTCGACCATCCGGATCGCATCAAGACTCCTTTGATCAAAAAGAATGGCAAGTTCGTCGAAGCTACATGGGACGAAGCCCTGGATTTGATTGAAAGCAAATATAAAGGGATTCAGGAAAACTACGGAAAAGATGCGATAGGCGTTTACGGCGGCGTTTCGATGACAAATGAAAAATGTTACCTTGTCGGCAAATACGCACGCGTAGGACTTGGTACTCGCTATATCGACTATAACGGCCGCTACTGCATGAGCTCCGCTGCCGGCGGATTCAACAAGACACTTGGAATGGACCGCGGATCGACACTTCCTTGGACTGAGCTAGAGCATACGGATACTTTCTTCATGGCTGGCTCCAACACAGCGGAATGCCATCCGACTAGTATCCAATGGTTCTGGAAAGCAAAGGACAAAGGCGCGAAATTCATCGTAGCCGACCCGCGTGAAACAGCAACAGCACGCGTTGCTGACGTCCACCTTGACTTGCTGCCTGGTACGGACGCTGCTTTGGCAAACGGCATCATGCACCTTCTGATCAAATATGATTATGTAGATCACCAATATGTGCAGGAACGCTGCAACAACTTTGAAGAATTGAAAGAAATGACGGCGAAATTCACGCCAGAATATACATCCAAGCTAACAGGTGTGGCAGCTGAGAAAATCATCAAGGCAGCTCACATTTTCGGAAAATCACCACGCTCAGTCGTGATGTTCGCACGCGGTGCGGAGCAGCAGACTTCTGGTGTTGACAATGTAAGCCTTTATACATCAATGGCATTGTTAAGAGGCCAAATCGGAAAATTCGCATCAGGCGTTGCTACTTTTACAGGACAGGGCAATGGCCAGGGCGGACGCGAGCACGGACAGAAAGCAGATGCGCTTCCTGGATACCGTAAAATCGCCAACCCTAAAGATGTCGAGCACGTTGCTGGAGTTTGGGGCATCAAGCCTGAGGAAATGCCGAAGGAAGGCGTTTCCGCATATGAAATGTTCCATCTGATGCAGAACAAGACGATCCGCGCATTGCATGTCATCTGTTCGAATCCGGTTGTTTCATCACCGAACATTAATTATGTCCAGGATTCACTTGAGAAGCTCGATTTCCTTGTAGTAAATGACTTCTTCCTGTCAGAAACAGCTGAGCTTGCTGACGTTGTTCTTCCAGCAACAACATGGGCTGAAGACGAAGGAACGACTACTAATATCGAAGGTCGTGTTATCCGAATTCGTAAGGTAGTCGAGCCAATTGGAGAATCGAAGCCTGACTGGGAGATTATGCAGCTGATTGCCGACCGACTTGGAAAAGGGAAATACTTCGATTACAGCGAACCAAGAGAAATTTTTGACGAGCTTCGCCACGCTTCAAAAGGCGGTAAGGCTGATTACTACGGAGTGACTTACGAAAAAATCGATGAACAGGACGGCGTTTTCTGGCCGGCACCGACAGAAGACTCCAAGGGAACCCCATCCATTTTCCAAGAGCGATTCGCTACTGAAGATGGAAAAGCGAACCTTGCAGTCTGCGATTTCAGAGGACCTACAGAGGTTCAATCAAAAGAATATCCATTATGGCTGACAACAGGCCGCGTTGTTTTCCATTATCTATCAGGCAACCAGACAAGACGTGTCGACTTCCTGATGGAGCAATGCCCAGAGCCATTCGTCGAAATGCACCCTGAACTCGCCAGCCAGTACCAGGTCGAGAACGGTGAAAGAGTGAAATTGACAACTCCGCGCGGCGATATGATCGCTCCGGTAAAAATAACAAAAGCAATCCGCAAAGACACAATGTTCGTCCCTTACCACTGGGGCAAGAAGCTGGCAGTCAACCAATTGACCAGCCCGGCACTGGATCCATTCTCAAGGATGCCTGAATTTAAAGTCTGTGCTGTAAAGCTTGAAAAACTGACGAAATAGGAGGAACGGCCATTATGAATAAAATAATGTATCTAGAATTTGAGCGCTGTATCGGATGCCGTGCCTGCCAGGCAGCCTGCCGTGAGTGTGGGGACCATGATGCAAAAGAACGGAACTATGTAGAATATGTTGATTTTACCGAATCACGCCAGACATTCCCGATGCTGTGCATGCAATGTAAAGACCCTGCATGTGCTCGTGTCTGCCCGGCAAACGCGATCCAGATCACGGATGAAGGCGTCGTGCTGTCAGCGATGGAAGAGAAATGTATCGGATGCCGCAACTGTACATTCGGCTGCCCATTCGGTATCCCGAAATTCGATTTCGAGACAAATAAAATGTACAAATGTGATATGTGCTATGACAGAACTCGTCATGATATTGCGCCAATGTGTGCATCTGTTTGTCCAAGTGATGCGATCCGCTTCATCGACTTTGATGAAATGCAGCAATTGCGCAGAAAACGTACCCAGATGAACCTGGTTGAAGGCAAAAAGCCGCAAGAGGGCAACAAATGGGATTACGTACCTGAGTTTTTCGGAGTTTATACTGATTCACAATCATAATTGAAATGCGGAAGCGCCTGGTCAGCCCCGACAAGCGCTGAAGGGCCGACCGGTGAAGTCGATCTTTGACTTCATTGGGCGGACCGAAGCGTCTCGAGGGGTTAGGCGCTGGAGCTGGACAATTCTCGAAGTAAGTATTGATTTTTACAGGATAATTTAATTGAGCCGGCCGGAAAAGAGCGCTAAGTTCATTAGGGCCGGCTTTATTTTTGACGATATTGGCGAAAATCTGTTTTTATTGGCGGTTTTCACAAGTTTATTGGCGATAAATTGATTTTATTGGCGAAAACAGCAGGTTTATTGGCGAAAATAAAAATATATTGGCGAACTGGAAATTTCAAACGATTTTTTCCAGCTAAGGTTTCAACCAATTTTAGATAAGGTAGGGAATAATAACCCATCCAAAAAAAGAGGTGCTTTCAAATGTTAAAAGGAAATGTGCTGGCGGTGACAAGTGGAAAAGGCGGAGTTGGCAAGTCTTCTTTATCAGTGAACCTTGCACTCGCGCTGCAAAAGCTTGGCAAGTCTGTCGCAATCATCGACCTTGATATATACGGATTCAGCGTACCAAAAATCCTGAATATAGATTCCAAACCAAAGACGTTCAACGGAAAAATCATCCCGGTTGAAGCGAATGGCATTAAGGTAATGTCCATGGGTTTCCTCGTGAAGGACAATGAACCAATTGTCTGGCGCGGACCGATGCTCGGAAAAATGATTCAGCATTTTACAGAGGATGTACTGTGGGGAGAAATGGATTATTTCATTCTTGATATGCCTCCTGGCACAGGGGATGTCGCCCTTGATATGCACCTGATGATTCCTCAAAGCAAGGAAATCGTCGTGACGACGCCTCATAAGGCAGCGTCTTTCGTAGCGGAACGTGCTGGATCGATGGCAATCAAGAGCAAGCATGAAGTGATCGGCGTGGTTGAGAATATGTCTTACTTCAAGCCTGAGGACAGTGATCAGAAGTACTATATTTTCGGAAAAGGCGGCGGCGAGGAACTGGCTTCACAGCTTGGCACAGATCTGCTGGGACAGCTGCCGATCCAGGAAGCCGATGAGAATAGCGAAACTCCTGCCATCGCAGCAGAGAATACATCGCTATTCAAGGAATACGTAAACCTGGCAGAAAAAATCGATGCTAAGTTTCAGCTCTAGGAACAGGAGGATTTGGCAATGAGTGATGATAAAAAGAAGACACATCATGAAGATGATAAGGATATGATTAAGCTGATCGATAACCTGAACAGGAAAGACGATGTCCATTTGAATAGAAGGGCATTCCTGAAGGCTTCATTCGGCGCAACCGTCGCGATCGGACTTGCGACGACTCCATTCGGAATCTTCACGTTCCTGCGCGATGAAAATGGCGAAGTGAAGCGAGTAGAAATCACCGATATCGATGACCTGGCAATCGGCGAATCCAGGAACTTCAACTACCCGACAAAGAATGAGCCGGCTATTTTGGTCAGGACACCGGAGGACAAATTCGTAGCCTACAACAATAAATGCACACACCTTCAATGCCCGGTTTTTTACGAGCATAAGGAAAATGTCTTGCTGTGCCCTTGCCACAAAGGTTATTTCAATGTAGACAGCGGACAGCCGATGGCAGGACCGCCACAGCGCGAGCTTCCTAAAATCCTGCTAGAAATCAAGGACGGAAAGGTTTTTGCAGTAGGGAGGGAAGTAAGGCATGGATAAAAAAAGAGCAGCATTCTTCTCGATTTTCCTGTTCCTTGCCATCAACGTTTTCTCTTTATCCAATGCGATCGAGGGGTATTATGGACACGAAGATGAGCGCGTATATGGTGCGGTTATCGTCGCGTTGATTTCCACGATTCTTGCAACAACAGCCTTTTTCATCTGGAAGAAGGCAGAGTATAAAAAGTAAGCTGGTGGCGATGATAAAAAGGAGGACTCTTTGTATACAACTGCGTACATAGCAGTTGGAATGGCATGAAAAAGAGTTCAAAAGGGAGGAATGCACATGGTATCCCATTCTTTTTTTCATCAAGACAGCAAAAAAGAATCAATTGAGGAAGTACTTGAAAATTCCCTTGAAATTGAAGAAGATTTAATGCGTACTTTTCTAATCACGGCTGAACGAATCCATGACGATCCCGAACTAAAGGACCGCCTCGAAAACTTCGCAGAAGGAAATGCGAAACGGACAAAACAGTTGCTTGATGAATTGAAAAAAGGCAAATAGAAAAGCAGCGGAGTTTTTGAACTCCGCTGCTTTTCTATTACCGTTTTAGCTAAATTGATTAGTCGGCACAATCTTGATATTTTCCCCTTCGAATTTCCTTTCGCCGAACAGGGTGATCAAGGTGCAGCTGGTGATGCGGAACGGACCTTCAGCGATTTCATATTCCGCAAGCAGGCCGGACCCCAGTTCTTCGCCTTCTGGATTCAAAGCCTGGACATTCTGGCCTTCAAGAGTCCTGAGCTTGGCTTTCATCAGGAATAACTTCCACTCTTCCCAATTCTTTATCAAAAACGCTGCCTCACCATTCTCCAAATAGCCTAGCTGGCAGTCTCTTTCATCGATCGCGGCTTCGTTTCCATAGCTAAGCTCTAAGATTACATCCCGTAAAAATTGAAACTCCTCAAGGTCAAGATAAGGGTCAATGTGGAATTCAACCACGTTTCCGTTTTCCTTGATGGAAGCAAGCGTTTTGTTGTTCATCATGACAGATTTGTTTTTTATATGTTGTGACTTCAAATGTTCCAGGGGAGTGCCCATTAGTTTCAGAGTAAGCATAACAATCTCCTTTTTCGGTCGTAATGTTACCTTCATTATAATGATTTTGCCCTATCTACGGTGTGACAAACTTCATTACTTCCCCATAAAACCTGATTTTAGTTCGAACGGTATAGGTGGAGACGATTTTTCGACAATAACTGGCAAAAAAATGGATCGTTTATTAAAAAGGTTACAAATTTTGCAGTGCTTGTAGCAAAACTGAAAGCTGGCTGAAATCTTGCATGAAAAATTGTTTGATAGAATACAATGATAAGGTTTGAGCGTAAGCCGGCATAGGGAAAAAGTATAGTTAGTTAGAACAATTTTTTATGCCTGAAGGAGTCTGAAGGCTCTTTTTTTGGATTGATATTATAAAGAGGTCGGAGGAAGGTCATGACATTTGAAGAGCAATTAATCAAAAAGTCGTACTTTGAAACTTATATGGAACAAAGAAGCCAGGCACATCCTGTTCGTGTCCTCGGGGAGCTTTACCTTGAAGAGCAGAAGAATGATATGCCGGATTTATCATACATCCGTTTTGCTCAGGGAGAGGTCTATTTTCATAACAGAGATTACGAAGCGGCTATTTTTAAATGGGAAAATATCACGAATGAACTGGAGCCATGGGCGAAAAAGAACATGGGTGATGCGTTCCTGGAGATTGGTCTGCACACATCTGCAGAGGAACTGTACCTTTCGATTGATACAGAAAGCAATATTCTCAGGATTGAAAGCGGGCTGCAGCTTTTGACGCTTTACATAGAACAGGGGAAGCTTGACAAAGCGGTTGCTGTCATCAAGAAATCTGTGCAGCTGGATCCGGATTATCCGGGCGTAACAGAGATTGCCCGTGCTTTCTTTGAAGAGCATCACGACTGGGAGAATGCGGTTGAACTGGCAGTCAATGAAGGCGTCCGAACCGGTTCGCCGAAATGGTTCGACGTCTTGAATCAGTATGTAGAACAGGGGCATACCCGCCAGTTCTCACCTTCTTATTTTAACGAAGCTTTATCCGTCCTATTCCAGGTGGATAGAAGCCGGTTTGAACAGCTGTCTGTATCCCTGTGGGAAAGTTATCGGGATCAAAGTTCCTATATGAAATGGCTGAGGGAATTCAACCAACTGTTCAGCGGGATGGACGGCAATAGAAGAGATGGCTGGACCCATCTTTCAGCGGTCTATCAGGACACTTACTTCGAATTGATTAATGGAGATCGGTTGATTAAGGAAATCTCACCGCTGATTCCTGAGTTGCTGACGAACTGGCTGAAAATTACGAGTCCAGTTAACAGCCTTGTTTCAGCATCATCAATCATTGCTTGGAATGAGGTTTTTCCAGGAACCATAACCACGTCGGCGATTCACGACGCGGAGAACCTTGTCCTGAATTCGCGTCAATACGATAATGGATACGAAGATAGCATGCAGTTATTTGAGACCATCATTAAGTGGGCTGAGAACCATGAAATCGAAGTAGGCAACAGGATAAAATGGATGGTCCGTGAGCTCCAGGAAACCAATGTCCATAATCTGCTGATTGCCGGTTTATCCGGAAATGGAAAGTCATCCTTCGTCAATACGATTGTTGGCGAAGAGCTGATTACAACTCCAACTGGTGCTGTCATCAGGTTCATGAACGATGAGAATCCGGAAATCCAGGAAATTAACGATACGGCAGTCCGCCAAATCACGGATCTCGAGGACTTCAAGGAATCCGCCGGAGTTCGCCGCCAGAACCATAAAAAGGAAACGATCATTGACTTCAGAGCTCAGTTCCCATTCCTGCACGACCATCAGTTGGCGCTAATTGATTCTCCAGGAATCAATCGTAATAACTATGACAATCATCCGTTGTACAATTACTTGAGGTTTGCTGACAGCCTATTATTCGTGCTTAACGCAAATGACCCTTTTACGGAAAAAGAAAGGGAAATCCTCACGAAAATATCCGAGTACTTCCCGCAGCTTCCTATTCACTTCCTGTTGAATAAAATAGATGCTGTCTACAGTCAGCAAGAGGCAATAGAAGTATTCGACCAAACATCAGCGGAAATCAGCCAATACTATCCTGAAGCAAAGATGTTCGCTTTCTCAGCTACTTATGATAAAGGCAAGCAGTTGAGAGATTTCTCTGATTTTATCAAAGCAAACAGAAGCACAGTAGACTTCGATCAGGAGCGCACAGCAAAACTGCAATTCTTTGTGAGAAGGGCGATCACGTATTTGCTTGATAAACGGATTGAAATTGAAAATGACCATATGGAAACAATCAGCTGGAACGAAGAGATGGTAAGCAAGCTGAATGGTGCGATCAATCAACTGGGTGACATCGAGGAAGAGAAATCGAAATCCATTCAGAAGTCATACCGTAAAATCAAGGACGAAACCCGTACGGAAATCATTGAAAAAATTCCGGAAATCCTGCGGAGTTGTTCTGAATTGGTAACAGAGGACAGCGATTTCGGAAAAATCCATACTGAAATGGATGAAGCGATGAACAAGAAGATAAGAGAATATCTTGATGAAACACTGTTGCCGAAATTCCATGAGGATTTGCAAGGATGGATTCAGCATTCGAAGGACGAATTCGATCATAGCCAAAACTATTTGAATGAAATGGCTGACGGTTTTAACTCGATGTATGGAGATGAACGGATCAGCCTGGACTGCGATTTCAGGGTACTTGATGATTGGCGCCGCGATGCAAATCGGATGACGAACGGCGTTCACTATGAAAAAATCAACATCATGAACCGCTCGACACCGCAGCAATTCTTCCTGAAGAGCGCAGGCAAGCTGCTAGGCGTGCTGCCGCAAAACAATGCGATGCTTTATAACCGATATAAAACCTATCTGGAGACAGAAGATTATTATGAGATCGGCGTGACCACCGCGAAAAGATTCCTGCAGCAATTCGAGATTTTTGAAAAATCGATTGAACGCGACGTGAACCTGTTCTTCAAAAATCCATTCAACGTACTAGAAAAAGCAGTAGAAGATGCCAATTCCGAAATTGGTTATGGCAAGACCGAGCTTGAAAAAATGAGAATCAACCCAGAGCTGTACCGCGACCCATTGACACTGTACGAAGTGAAGCTTCGCCAGTTTGAATGGATGACCGCTGCAGGGAGAGGTTAATTGAAAAAGGAAGATTCCGATTGGAGTCTTCCTTTTTGCTTGGTGTGAAAAAAGAATAAAATTAAATTTTCGAAATAATATTGACAATATGAGTATAGGAGTTTAAAGTAAAATTTATCGATTTGCAACATTAACTCAATAAAGAAATTCTCTTATCAAGAGTGGCAGAGGGACTGGCCCTATGACGCCCAGCAACCGTTCCAATTGGAATTGGTGCTAAATCCTGCAAAACAATTTTTTTTGTTTTGAAAGATAAGAGAGGAATCCGACCTTTGCATTTTTACTGCGTTTGAAACCTCTCTTTTCTGGAGAGGTTTTTTTATTTGTGTTAGACAGGCAGATCAATCAAAGGGGGAAATTCAGATGAAAAAAGGAATGAAAAAAGTATTTTTAGGTGCAGTTGCTTCTGCATTGCTGCTGACAGGCTGTGGCGGGGGAGAGACGAAGACGGCCTCTGGTCCTGTTGAGGGAGTTCCGGAGCGATTTGCCAAAGGTGAGGAAGTCAAAATTAAAGTGATCCGCAAGATCGGCGGAGACGACCATACTGCACAATTTTTAGCCGGAGCAAAAGCAGAAGGAGAAGCTCTTGGCTTCAAGGTAGATGTTTTTACTGCGAATGGAGATACAGCAAAATTCCATGACGCGATTAACCAAGGGCTGCAGCAGGATTATGATGGATTCATCATCTCGCATGGTGACGATGCGGCAACAGTAGATGATGTGAAAAAGTTAGTGGATGAGGGCAAAAGTGTCGTGACTTTTGATTCGAATCCAGACCTTGCTCAGGTAGAAGGTGTCACTCTTACTTCCCAGGACGATGAAGCCCTCGCCACACAGGCGCTGGACCAGCTTGTGAAAGACCAAAATGGCGAAGCAAATATCGTTTATCTATGGGTAGATGGCTTCCCGCCGATGGTCAGAAGAAATAAAGTTTACCAGGAAACCTTAAAGGCGAATCCGGGAATCAAAGAAGTTGAGAGATTCGGAGTGGCCGCCGCTGATACAAGCGTCCAGACGCAGAACGCTGTTGCAGCCATGCTGAATAAGCATCCAAAAGGAGAAATTGACGCGATTTTCGCAACTTGGGACGCGTTTGCGATCGGTGCAGCACGTGCCATCAAGGAAGCGGGCCGCGATGAAATCAAGATTTACGGAATTGATGTATCCAATGCTGACCTGCAGGAAATCCAGGGAGATGGAAGCTCATGGAAATACACGGCCGCTGTTGATCCAAAGCTGATTGGGGAAGTGAATATGAGATTGCTTGCGAAAAAGCTTGCAGGTGAAGAAACTCCAGCAAGCTACGACTTAGAAGCATCACTGATTTCCCAGGAAGAGCTCCAGCAGTCAAAAGAGCCGGTGAACATGGCGAATTTAGCTGAAATCATCGAAGGCTGGGGCAAATCGGATGCATTTTTGGAAGACTGGATGGAGAAATTGAAGGATCATTATAAGAAATAACTATTGAAATGGTTGGTTGAGAAGTTTTTATAGCTGAAAAAAATATTATATAGCGACTTTCTCGATTATATAGCGACTTTTCCAATAATATAGCGACTTTTCAATATATATAGCGAGAATTTCACTTTTATAGCGAATTGGAAATTCCGCACGATTTTTTCCAGTTTACACTCAAACAAAACAAAACAGACACTCTCAAACTTACGAGAGTGTCTGCTTTGCAGAATGATAGAGAGGAGGCCCGGGGATGAAACTTCAAATGAAAAACATCAGTATTGACTTTCCGGGAGTGCGTGCGCTGAATGAGGTGGATTTCAGCACAGAAACGGGCAGCATCCATGCGTTGATTGGTGCTAATGGCGCTGGCAAATCCACATTAATGAAGGTGCTTTCTGGAGCCCACGACCATTTCACCGGTGAAATCCAGCTTGATGGCAGGAAGGTGGAAATCCGCAAGCCGGCAGATGCGCAGAAACTTGGAATCCAGACCGTTTACCAGGAGGTTGATACAGCCATCATCCCATCCCTGACAGTTGCTGAAAATATCATGCTTAATCACACAGTGCAGGCAGCAGAAAATAAACACTGGGTAAATTGGAAGCAGCTTTTCAAACAGGCAACTGAAATTCTTTCCAGCATGAACCTTCACATTCCTGTGAAAAAACTTGCCGGGGAGCTCACGCTTGCTGAGAAGCAGCTTGTGCTGATCGCCAGAGCGACTTCAAGCAATTGCTCCTTCCTCATCCTTGATGAACCAACTGCTCCGCTCAGTCATACCGAAACATCCGAACTGTTCAGGATCACGAGGGAACTGGCTGAGAGGAATGTGGGCATCATCTTCATCTCCCATCGATTGCCGGAGATCTTTGAGTTATGTGATGAGATTACGGTCATGCGAAATGGGGAGCTGGTCGTGAAAAAGGCTATTCCTGAAGTCGGCACCCACCAGGTGATTGAATACATGCTCGGCCGGAAACTGGAAGACCAATTCCCGGCGAGGGTCAGCACATTCGGGGAGCCCCTGCTGGAAGTCGAAGGCCTATCAGATCATGGAGGCAAAGTGAAAAATACTTCCCTTCATTTAAAAACAGGGGAAATTGTCGGGATAGCCGGCCTCGTCGGAGCGGGGAAGACCGAGCTGTGCAAATCATTGTTTGGTGCTGCACCGACAAAGAGTGGAACCGTAAAGTTAAAAGGAGAAAACCTGAAACTGACAAGTCCTCATGCAGCTGTAAAAAGCGGCCTGGCCCTTGTGCCAGAAGAGCGGCGCAAGGAAGGTGTGCTTGTCGCAGAATCGGTTACCGCGAATCTTACAGCTGTCAATCTTAAGAGATTCTCAAAATATTTCAGTTTTATCGACCGGCGGGCTGAGAAAAAAACTTCACAGGAATACATAAAGGCTCTCGGCATCAAGACTTCCTCAGTAAATGCGAGGGTCGAAAACCTCTCAGGCGGGAACCAGCAGAAGGTGGCGATTGGCAGGTGGCTGATTGCCGATGCGGACGTGTATATCTTTGATGAACCAACCAAGGGCGTGGATGTAGGTGCGAAACGGGATATTTTTGAGCTGATTGCCCAGCTTGCAGCTCGAGGGAAGGGTATCATTTATGCCTCCTCGGAGCTGTCAGAAATCGTCGGCATCACGAATCGAGTTTACGTGCTCTATGACGGTGAACCTGTCAAGGAGCTGGTAACCAACGAAACAACAGAAGAAGAACTTTTATTTTATTCAACAGGAGGAAGGTAGGATGGAAGCGAAACTCCCATTGCAGCAAGAGCCAACGCCGAAAAAGACATTCGAACTGTTCCAGTTCCTATATAAATATGGGACGATATTGACCATCTTTGTCCTGGTCGCAATCTTCGCGGCAGCAAATCCTTCTTTTATCAACGGAGATAATGTCATCAATATCCTGCGCTCGATTTCAATTGTGACGATCATCGCGGTCGGGATCACCATCTCGCTGACTGTGGATGGTTTTGATTTATCTGTCGGCTCAGTAGCATCACTATCCAACGCCATCGTCATCTCGATGTTTGTCTGGTTTTCGCAGAATACTTTAATTGCGGTATTATCAGCGATCGCAGCCGCCTTGATTGTAGGGGCAATCAATTCGTTGATGATCGTCAAGCTTAAGATTCCGGATATGCTGATGACACTGGCCATGATGTTCATCATCCAGGGAACAGCGTTGACTTATACGAAGGGCGCAACGGTTTCAGAGAATATGATTCTTCCTGATGGCAGTTTTTCAACAGGAACCATCAGCCCGTTTTTCGCTAAAATAGGGCAGGTTCCATGGATCATCCTCATCATGGCGATCGCCGTCATCATTGTCCATATATTCCTGACGTACACAAAGCACGGACGCTATATGTATGTGATTGGCGGGAATAAAGAGGCGGCCAGGCTTTCGGGTATTGCGGTCAACCGCTATAAAACGGCTGCCTACCTGCTGTCTGCTCTATTCGCAGCAATTGGCGGGATTGTCTTGGCCTCACGTGTCATGACTGCTGAAATCAATGCAGGATCCCCTTATTTAATGGATTCGGTAGCCGCCGCATTCATTGGTTTTTCCGTTCTGGGCGCAGGCAAGCCGAATGCGTTCGGCACATTTGTAGGAGCGGTACTGATCGGAATTTTGCAAAACGGGCTTGTGATGATGTCTGTACCGTATTACGCAATGGATATCGTGAAGGGAACCGTGCTGGCATTTGCGCTGGGGATTACCTATTATAAGCAGAAACATTAGTCGATCAAAATGTATTTCTCTTTTTGGAAATAAAACAAGCAAGCCGGATTTAGAACCGATCTAAATCCGGCTTTTTTTTATCGGCCTAAGGTGGAGGAATATTGAAGCTTCAGCAAGAATATAAAGAGGTTATGGTAAAAAATTGAATTCGGTGAGGAAAGGGTATCAAGATGAAGAGACTTTTATTGTCAGTGGTTGTGGGGGTCAGTGTACTGGGCAGTGGCTGTTCTAATCAAGAGGGTGCAGTAACAGAGAGCAAGAAAGAAATTATTCTCCAAGAGACGGAGGCTTATTGGCCGACAAAGCAATGGCGAACGTCCTTGCCAGAGGCGCAGGGAATGGACAGCTCCAAGCTTGTGGAACTTTATAAACAGCTTGAAGGCAATGATAAAGTCCATAGCTTCATAGTGGTAAGGAACGGCTACATCGTAGGGGAAAAATATGGTGGGACATATTCAGAAAACAGCAGCCATAATGTATACTCAGTTACCAAGAGCATTCTCGGGGCTGTTGCTGGTATTGCAGCTGAAGAAAAAGTAATTAATTTGGAAGACCGGGTATTGAACTTTTTTCATGATGTACCAATTGAAAATATGTCACAGGCTAAGAAAGACTTGACCATCAAGCATTTACTGACGATGACCACTGGATTCGATTGGCCGGAGTGGACGGAAAACAAAGGCGTTTGGACAAATTGGGATAACAGCGAGGATCAACTGAAGTATTATCTGGATCAGCAGATCAACGAAGAGCAGGTAGGCAAATTTAATTACTCGAGTGGTGATCCGCACACACTTTCAGCCATCCTCCAACAAAGGCTGGGCAAAACAACATCAGAATATGCACTTGAAAAGCTCTTTGAACCAATAGGCATGAATAGTGTCCGATGGAGCCCGGATAAAAAGGGGATATCAATGGGCGGTGCTGGTATCTTCATGACCCCGAGGGATATGGCTAAGTTTGGTCTTTTATATTTAAATAAAGGCCAATGGGAGGATGAACAAATTGTTCCTATGGATTGGGTGGAAGCATCTACATCTCCGCAGATAGCTACAGAGATTCCCGGGGGCGAAAACTATGGATACTATTTCTGGCTGACTGAAATGGATGGCCACAAAGTATATGAGGCAATGGGAGCGCATGGACAGTTTATTGGAGTCATTCCCGACCTTAATATCGTAGCTGTACAGACTGCTTCGGGCAATGACTTTGACGCTCTGCTAAAAGAATATATCATTCCGGCTGCAGTTTCGGAAGAACCAATTAAGGTAAATGAAGAGGCGAATAAAAGACTGAAAGAACTTATGGAATGATCAGCTGTACACATTGGTATTAGTTTTTATACTATAGAGCTTTTTAAATAAACTGTGTCTGTAGTGACCACAGTTCAATAGCGAAAGAATAGCCTAATGAAAGCTTCAGCCAAAATTCTGAGCCTTTTCATTAGTTATCGTTAAAAAGAGGAGGGATCGGTAATTTACGGAAAGATCTTTATATATATAGCAGAATGGATTTTATTATTAATTGCCATTTTTTATTTTCTTATCTTTCAACTGTTTTTTTTAGGGAACATTGCTGTGGTAGATAAGGTAGAGGATGCTATAAATTTTCCATACAGTTATTCGTTCGTGGTTTTGGTCGTGTGTATCATGTTCTTTTTTTACATAAAGCATCTCCAAGGGAGCCTTTGGTACCGGAAGTTCAAGGAGATCATATGGGGGTTGTTCTTCGCGGCCGCTGCAGTCAGCAGCCTGTTTTGGTTTTCAATGAATGTAGCAGTATATTCAAAAGAGTTGTTGAGTAATAAAGTACTGCTTGCCTCCATCTTTCTAGGATCCACCTTGCTGGCAGCTCAAATTGCGATCAAATTCAAAAGGGAAGGCTCAGGTACAAACTGAGCCTTTTATCATTCATCCAAAAATGGTTTGTTCGCATAGTAATACATCCAGCCCATCATAATCCCGCCGCCAATGAGATTGCCGATTGTCACGGGGATCAGATTATGAATTACACCGGCAAAAGTAACAGATTGAGGGTCATCAAGGACCATGCTGATCGCAAAGGTACACATATTGGCGATGCTGTGCTCATAGCCCGAAATGAAGAAGCAGTATACGAAGAACACCATCGCGAACATTTTTGCTCCGTCGCCCTTCATTGACATCGGCAGGAAGAATGCCAGGCAGACTAGCCAGTTACAGAGAATTCCCCTGAAAAATAGCTCTGAAGTTGGTGCAAGGGTCTTTTTTTCAGCGACACTCAACAAGAAACCATTTACCGAATGATCATCAAATAATCCTGTTGTGTAAATCAAAAAAGCGAACGCAGCTGCGCCAATGATATTGCCGATATAGCTGTAAACCCACATCCTGGCCACCTGAACCCAGGCCATTTTTTTCCTTAAAGCTGTAAACGTATAGTAAAAGGTGTTGCCTGTGAACAGGTCCCCTCCACCATAGGCAATCAGGATAATGGCTGCACCAAAGGTAATGGCCGCTATAGGGTAGGCAAAGGGCGAGTGTTCCACATAAAATGGATTACCCGTCTTGAACGCAACGATTACCCCGAAGCCAATGAACATCGAAGCAAGGGCTGCTCTTGCGAGATAACGTGTTTTGCTCTGCTTAAAAATCTTATGCTTTTTTAAGGCCAATTTTTCGACTTCCTGTAAAGCTTGTACTTCCAAATGAATCACCCGATTTTCTCATATATAATATCTTCTAATGTAAATGATTCCCCAGACTGCAATTAAAAAACAGTAAATCTTCCAACTGAATGTGAACAAGTTGTGAGGCAAGATTAATCAGGGTAAATGAAAAAGACTGAATCCGCTAAGATTCAGTCTTTCCTTAAAATGTATCCCTGACAAACTGAGGATTGCGCTGCATCGACGCAAACAGGACAATGCCGCTTACGAGCAGCAGCCCGCTTGTCAATACGAATACCGAGGTGAAGCCGAAGTATCCGGCAAGAAAACCGCCAAGTATTGGACCGACAATGTTCCCGAAGAAACGGAGACTTGTGTTGTAGCCGAGTACCTCGCCTTGCATGGCCACCGGTGCTTCCTGCCTGATATAAGCTACCCTGACCGGAATGATGCCTCCGATGGTGATCCCGAGCAGGAACCGGATCAGGACAAGCTGCCAGATGTTGCCGACGAAACCGCCCGGCAGATAGATGATCGCTGATAAAAACAGGAGCACGACAAGGATTTTAATATAGCCAACGCGATCGGCAATTTGCCCCCATTTTCGTGCCATTAACAAGTTGCCGAGCCCTGCTGCTGAGAAGGCGATTCCAGAAAAGAAAGCGAGGTTTTCAGGCCCGTGCAGCTCACCAACATATAGCGACAGTATTGGCTGGATACTGAAATGGGCAATCTGGACAAGCATGGACATGAGCAGGACATTCACCATGATTGGATTTTTGAAGATATGCTGAAGGACTTCTTTGCGGCTGTAATTTGTTTTTGATCCTTTTTTAATATCCACTCTGTACTCCATCACCATGAACACTAACAATCCTGACAGGACGATGAAGGCCGAGGTTGATTGGAAGGTTACCGCGTAGCCTAGGGAATCGGCAAGTACCCCGCCGATCATCGGTCCTAGAAGGGCGCCGGTTATACTGCCAGTCTGGAGAGTGCCTAATACCTTGCCGGCCTGTTCCTTTGACGTCTGCGTGGAAATCAGAGCCTGCGACACAGGGATGAAACCTGAGAATAATCCCATGAACATCCTAAGTAAAAATAATTCCCATACAGAATTGGCTAATCCTAACAGGAAAACTGAAAAACCCATCCCGAAAGCCATGAAAATCAGGATCATTTTTCGGCCGAACCGGTCTCCCAGCCTTCCGATTGCGGGAGAGAATAGAAATGCAGTAACGAATGTAATCCCGAAGGTCAATCCCGACCAATTTTGGACATACCTTTCTGAAAAATCACCGAACGTCTCAATGTATAAAGAGAGAAAGGGCATCACCATTGTCATGCTGCCGGCGATAAAGAAATTCGCGAACCACATGATCATCAAGTTGCGTTTCGCCTTTTGCTGCTGGGTCATTCCATCAACACTTCTTTCACAGTGCGAATATTTCGCTTTTCTAAATATGATACCAAATTTTTGCTGTATTGAAAACCAATACAGCAAGAAGGTATTATTTCAGCCATTCGAGCAATTCAATTCTATTCCCAAATGGGTCGTAGACATATATGCGATTTGCGCCTGGCAACTTGTCATCTTCAATGTAATCAATTCCTGTAGAAGACAAATGCTGTTTCAATCCTTCGATATTCTCGATTTCAAACGCAGGATGGGCTTTCCGTGCGGGCACAAAAGGTTCTTCAATGCCAACATGGATTTGGCAATTCCCGGACTGAAACCATGCTCCGCCACGCTTTTTCAACTCTGAAGGCTTTTCAATCTCCTCAAAGCCTAGTATTTCCACGAAAAATCTTCTTGCCTGAGCTTCTGAACCATTAGGTGCTGCTAGCTGTATATGATCGATCGCTTTGAATTTGAATGTCATATTCAATCCCTCCCTATTTAAAATTTTAATCTATAAGGAAAGATAAGGAAATGACAAGGTATGAATCTATAAATATAAGTTTTTCTTATCACTGTAAAAAGTAATACAGGCCTTCTTTTTTACATATAAATTAGTAAAGTTTTGCACGTTTTTAAAAGAGGGGGCTATCAGAAATGAAAAAAAGATTTCTTGCCATTGTGATGATGGCAATCATGGCGCTTGTAATCTCGGCTTGCGGTACAAGCTCAAGCGGAGGGGGATCGGACGCTGAAAAGAAGGAATTAAGAGTCGTCACGGACGCAGCGTATGCACCATTCGAGTACATGGAAGGCGACAAAATTGTTGGTTTCGATATCGATTTCCTGAAGGCAGCTGCGAAAGAAGCAGGGTATGAACTAAAGTTTGAGAATGTCGGCTGGGATCCGATTTTTGTGGAAATCAAGAGTAAGCGGGCTGACATGGCCGTCTCCTCGATTTCCATCAATGATGAGCGCAAGCAGACTTATGATTTTTCGCTGCCGTATTTCTTGTCCACCAATAAAATCCTTGTCCGCGAAGACAGCGATATTAAAACTGCGGCTGACCTAAAAGGCAAGGTAGTGGCTGTCCAAAACGGAACAACCGGGCAGGAAGCAATGGATAAGCTTCTCGGCAAGAACAATAAGGACATCAAAAAGTTCGACAACAACAATCTGGCCATCATGGAAATGCTTTCTGGCGGAGCAGATGCAGTCGTTGCTGATAATGGCGTCGTCGAAGTGTACGCTAAAAACAATCCGAAAGAAAAACTAAAGGTCATTGAAGACAGTAACAGCTTCGAGGCGGAATACTATGGCATCCTGTTCCCAAAAGGCACAGATTTGAAAGCGGACTTTGATAAAGCAATCAAGAAAATCGTCGAGAATGGCACATATGAAAAAATCTATCAAGAATGGTTCGGTCAGGAGCCTAACATTAAAATGCTGAAAGCAGAACAAGAAGCATCAGAATAACCAATCATAACCTATGAATCTTCAATGATAATGCGTAACTCTTGAAAAATAGCGTTACGCATTTTTTTGTAAATTTATAAAAATGGTCCCGAGCCTGGGGGCTTTGGAGGGCAAGCTATGGATTTTCGTTTTGATATTATCGTTGAATATACTCCTTATCTAATAAAAGGGACGCTGCTGACAATCGGGCTGTCATTGGCCGGAATTTTAATCGGGACAATCCTCGGGCTGTTCATCGGTCTCGGCAAGATCCAGCGGCGAAAACTGCTGACATGGCCATTTGTCTGGTATATCACTTTCTTTAGGGGAACCCCGTTATTTGTGCAGATCCTGCTGATTCATTTTGGTGTGGTTCCGATGCTCATTGGAGAAACGAACGGGATTGTCGCGACGATCATCGCGCTGTCCCTGAACGCAGCAGCCTATATAGCTGAAATCTTCAGGGCCGGAATCCAGTCGATTGACCGCGGCCAGATGGAAGCCGCCCGCTCACTGGGAATGACCCATGTGCAGGCAATGAGGTATGTCATATTACCGCAGGCTTTCAAGCGGATGATTCCGCCTCTGGGGAATGAGTTCATTGTACTCATCAAGGAATCATCCTTGGCAGCGATCGTCGCGACTCCGGAAATCATGTACTGGGGACGGGCAATGGCAGGGCAGTATTACCGAGTATGGGAACCGTACCTCACCGCGGCAGTCATTTACTTACTACTGACCCTGTCGCTTAGCTTTTTACTAAATCTCCTCGAAAGAAGGCTGAAAACAGAATGATTAAAATCGCTAATCTGCAAAAATCATTTGGCAGCCACAAGGTGTTGAATGGAATAGATGTTGAGGTTCAGCCACAGGAAGTCGTTGTCGTAATCGGTCCGTCTGGTTCAGGCAAATCCACCTTCCTCCGCTGCATAAACTTACTGGAAACGATCACGGACGGACATGTGCTGATCGAAGATATAGACATTACCGATAAAGGGACAGATATCAACAAAGTGCGTGAAGAGGTCGGCATGGTATTCCAGCACTTCAATCTGTTCCCGCATAAGACAGTGATTGAAAACATCATGCTGGCGCCGCTGAAGGTACGAGGTGTTTCCGAACAGCAGGCAAGGGAGAAAGGAACGGAGCTTTTGAAAAAAGTAGGTCTCGAAGATAAAGCGGATACCTACCCAGACTCCCTTTCCGGAGGACAAAAGCAGCGGGTGGCCATCGCCCGCGCTCTTGCGATGGAGCCCAAGATCATGCTGTTCGATGAACCAACCTCAGCCCTCGATCCAGAAATGGTCGGCGAGGTTTTAGAGGTCATCAAACAGCTGGCTCGCGAAGGAATGACGATGGTGGTTGTCACGCATGAAATGGGCTTTGCCCGCGAAGTCGGTGACCGCGTCATTTTCATGGACGGAGGACTTGTAGTTGAAGAGAACAAGCCGAATGAGATTTTCGAAAATCCGCAGCATGAGCGGACGAAAGCATTTTTGAGCAAGGTGCTATAGTTTGATAAGGAAGCCCGATTTTTTGGAGTCGGTGCTTCTTTTTTTTGACAATCCTAAATAACACGGGTGTAACCGGAGATAAAAGTTAAGCAACTGGAGATAATGTTGTGCCACCTTAAAAAAAATGTGCAACCGTAAATAAGATTGGTACAACCGTAAATAAAAGTTGTTCAACCGTAAATAAGATTGATACAACCGTAAATAAAAAATGTTCAACCGTAAATAAAAAATGTTCAACCGTAAATATATTGATTGCAACCGTAAAATACACTTCGTCAATCCAGAAATGAGGGTCGGTAAACTGGTAAGGTTACGGCCCATCACATCAAAGCAGTCTAATACCAGCATTAACTTAAGATTGGCGGAGTAACTGGCCTTTTTTCATAATTTATCCAATTAGCGATTGCTAAAACTAATGACATTAGTTAAAATAAAACTAACGACATTAGTTTTAGGGGAGGTTCACTAAAATGAGAGTGATCAAAGAGGGGTATTTATATCAGCTGACGTTCTTGCCAAAGGTTTTTCCTGTAAATTGTTATTTTATCGAGGAGGAGGATGGACTTACTTTAATTGATGCCGCGCTTCCGAATAGCGCGAAGGCAATCTTGCAGGGAGCTGAAAAATTCGGAAAAGAAATTAAGCGAATTGTTTTGACCCATGCACATGGCGACCACATAGGTGCGCTTGATGAACTGAAAGCAAAACTTGATGTTCCAGTTTATATCTCTGCTCGCGATTCGCGCCTTTTAGCTGGTGATACCTCTCTTGATTCGACTGAACCCCAGACACCGATTCGCGGCGGCATTCCAAAAAACATTAAAACAAGACCGGATACTCTCATCAAGGAAGGGGATGAAATCGGTTCTTTGCTGGCAATCTCAACTCCTGGGCACACACCGGGATCGATGTCATTCCTTGACCAGAGAACAAATATGCTGATTGCGGGTGATGCATTCCAGACCAGGGGCGGTACAGCCGTTTCAGGGGTGACAATCCCATGGTTCCCTTTTCCAGCAATGGCGACCTGGAACAAGAAAACCGCCCTTCAAAGTGCCTGGAAAATCACGGAGCTAAAACCAACACTTCTTGCGGTTGGGCACGGGGAACTGTTGCGAAATCCTGCAGCACATATCGAAAAAGCCATTCATAAAGCAGAGGAAGCTTTTACAAAATAAAGGAGTGCGTAAACATGTCACCAAGACCGAAAGTGGCGCTTGATAAAAATACGAT
The DNA here is from genome assembly GCF_053543455.1 of Mesobacillus sp. LC4. Lineage (NCBI taxonomy): Bacteria > Bacillati > Bacillota > Bacilli > Caryophanales > Bacillaceae > Mesobacillus > Mesobacillus sp. LC4. The sequence continues at coordinate 80,296 of NZ_JBGCUB010000003.1, read as the reverse complement.
TATGATCGCAGCAGCTGAGCTTGCGAATGAGCATGGAAGTGACTATATCACTCTGGCAATGCTGGCCAAGAAGCTCAACATTAAATCGCCTTCATTATATAACCACTTTAACGGCCTGCCGGGAATCAAAAAGGAAATGGCCATTTTTTCACTACAGAAACTGTACAATAGCCTGGCAGAGGAAGCGGAGGGCAAAGCTCACGGGAGCGAAGCAGTATTGGCATTAAGCCGGGCGTATTTAGCCTTTGCGAGAACCAACCCAGGACTGTACGAGTTCGCATTATCAGCACCGGATCCTTTAGATGAGCTGGTTCATGACGCTGGCAAAAAAATCGTTGAACTCGTCGTATCTGCAATCCGTCCTTTTGAACTTTCAGAAGAGGAAGCAATCCATGCCGTCCGCGGCTTGAGAAGCCTCATGCATGGATTTGCTTCGCTGGAGCATAAAGGTGGTTTCGGAATGCCGCTGGACTTGGATGAGAGCTACAAGCTTGCAGTCACAGCTTTTATTACAGGCTTGAAAAAATCCAGCTAATTTTCATCTTCTGAAATAGATTCAAAAGGTACTCATATATATATGTATAGATGCAACTTTGAAAGAACAGGAGGCGCGCTATGGATATATATGTGAGAAGAGGAGATTCCTTTTGGTATTTCAGCAATATTTTCAACATCCCTCTCCAGTTGATCATAGATTCCAACCGTGATATTGACCCAAATGCACTGAATGTGGGGCAGACGGTGAGGATTCCAGGTTTTGCAGCTGTGGATTATCGAATCCGTGCAGGTGATACCCTTTGGAAAATTGCGCAAAGCAGGAATCTGCAAGTGGATGCCCTTCTGCTGGCGAACCGCAATATTAATCCAAACGGGTTGTATATCGGACAAATGGTCAAGGTCCCGCTAAGAATTACCTGGCGGATTGTCCAGGGGAAAAAGAATTATGATTATGCCGCACTGATGAGTGATTTGAGGCGATTGGAAAATGTCTATCCGTTCATGAGGGTGCCTTCGATCGGGAATTCGGTTTTAGGTAAAAGCATACCAGAAACACTGATCGGGAATGGCAATAAGCGGGTCCATTACAATGGATCTTTCCATGCGAATGAATGGATCACCACTCCAATCATCATGACATTTCTGAACGACTATCTTCTGGCGCTGACAAATAAGTCCTCCATCCGCGGCCTGTCCATGCAGAATTACTATGGCCAGACAACATTATCAATTGTGCCGATGGTCAATCCAGATGGTGTTGACCTTGTGCTCAATGGGCCGCCTGAAGCAGAGCCATGGAATGAAAGAGTAGTAGAATTGAATAGAGGAAGCCTGGATTTCAGCGGTTGGAAGGCGAATATCAGAGGGGTGGATCTTAACGACCAATTCCCGGCAAAATGGGAGCTTGAAAAAGAACGCAACCCAAGTCAGCCGGGCCCAAGGGATTATGTTGGGCCAAAGCCATTATCCGAGCCGGAAGCAATTGCAATGGCAGAAATGACAAGAAGGCGCGATTTTGACCGGGTTCTCGCCTTCCATACTCAGGGAGAGGTCATCTACTGGGGCTTTGAAAACCTTGAGCCGCCTGAATCCGAGGCAATGGTCAATGAATTTGCCCGGGTGAGCGGATACCAGCCGGTCAAGACAATTGAGAGCTATGCCGGCTATAAAGATTGGTTCATCCAGGACTGGCGCAGGCCTGGTTTTACAGTCGAACTTGGCTTCGGCATAAACCCGCTGCCGCTTTCGCAATTCGATGAGATTTATGAAGAAGCCCTGGGAATCTTCCTTGCAGGACTTTATCTATGAAAAAGAAGATCACCTGAAAAGGTGGTCTTTTTCTATATTAACAGTTGGATTTATCTGGTAAAATAAAAGGAAGTGAGGGGTGATTAGTTGACTTATTCTGGTAGACCGCCAATATACATATTTTCTTCTTTGTTAGTTGTTATGCCATTCGTATCAAATTTTAACAGGTTTTTTCAATTACTCATTCCGATTGCTTTAGTTATTATTATTTATCTGCGATTTCATTTATCGTTTGCAACTCATCAGATTGAATATAAAATAACCATCTCTAATATTACAATATACCGAAAAATACTTACTTCTAAGAATATCAAGAAAATAAAGTTTGGCCGGATTGGCTGGACGACGAAGAATGCAGTGGTAAAAGTAAGGGGAGGTTTCAATTTCAATGTTGCTTACTTTAACAGCGAACAGCTGATACATGAGCTTGAAGAATTCGCTTTGACTAATCATATTGAGGTGAAAAAGACAAAGGATTATCAGCTTTTGGAAAAATACTATTCACATAACTAACAAAAGCATCGGACTGGAGCCCGATGCTTTTGTCATGTTTATTTTTCAAAAATGCTGTTGGAAAGAAGTCGGAACAGATAATCGGTATGGTCGCGGAAACCTGCTTCGAGGCCAATCAATGTAACGTCCTTATTCTGTTCTTTCACGATGACTGCCTTGCCCTGTGCGGCACCATTATTTTTCCAGTGGCCGGCTACAAAGAAATCGGTGTTGTCGTCAAATGTTGCGGATACTTCATCATTTTCGGTGTTTTCATACCAGACTGGGCGGTATACAAAGCCAAAGTCGTCCTCACCATATCCTCCTGTCACACCTTCGCCGCTGTAATCAACTTTTGCGATGCCGTTGCTGTTATAGTCTCCAACAACAACCGTGGTATCTGTAAGACCTAATGTCTTTGTTGCATTGGAAGCTCCAGCACCAACCGCGATATACTTGCCGCCATCCTGCAAAAATTCCTCTGTATTAGCCTTGAAGCTGTCGAATTGTTCAGGATTTGCGAATCCAAACTCCTTATTTCCTTCACGCCATTGGCTCTTTGCAATCAAGCCTTCCGTTCCGCTGTAAACAAATACGTCAAAGCTGGAAAGGCCTTGTTCTGCCACTTCAACAGGAGTCACTTCTGTCACGTTGAATCCCAGTCGTTTCAGCGCCAGTTTAGTTCCTGAATGAGATTGAGCCTTGTTCATGCCGCCATCTTTCAATATAGCGACCTTCATGTCAGCCATTTCAACTGCATCGGTTGGCACTTTTGCTGATTCAATGTGCAGTCCGGATTCTTTTACTGCTGCTGAGATTACATTAGCCGCTGCTTCTGTGTAAAAATCACCTTCAGAATTCCGTTTTACAGAAACGCCTTGCTGAAGTAACGTATTCACAAGTTCCACAGCTTTCACGGAACTGTTTGGAATCAGGAATGGACCTTTACCGCTGACAGACCCTAGTTCTTGAATCTGATTTACTTTTGCAGCTGTTGCATCAAACTCGCTTTGAACCGCAATAGCCTCAAATCCCCAAAGCTCAGGCAAACTCCATGCTGAAATATCATACATGGCATCAACGTCTTCGGTGATGTCCTCGCCATCCCAGAGCATCGTATTGGCAAGGCCGGCTTTTGCCTGATCCATTTTTACGATATACGTGCCTTTAGGGTAAGATGTTCCGTCGGCAGTAAAAGCTTTGGAAGCCTGGACGACTTCGATGTCGTTTTTCTGCAGATGATTGACAGCCTTATGTGTCACGGTTGGATCTTCCGGATTAACAGGAAGCACATAGGCAGTCGGGAAGAAGCCTTCTTCATGGAATGGATGATCAAAATTGATGCCTCGCTTGAACATCTCAATCTGATCCTTGATCATTTCCTGCTTGTTCTCGGTTGCGTTTTTCAATGCTCCCATGATGGCGTCATACATCCAGCGAACACCGTCTTCATCATTGGTTGGCGCTTCAAGTGTATGGCCATATGCTCCATGGTACATGGCATACATTGGAGTGAAGATTGGCGGATAATCATCCCAGCCTTCCGCATCATCACGCTGAGGAATATAAGTTCCTTCCATTGCCTGATAGAGGCTGCCTGAGAAGCTTTCCTTATCGGACATAATTTCATTTTCCATTGCTTTTGCCTGGTCCATCGCCCATTTTTCATACAAATCATATTCGTAGTTAGGATTGTGTGGAACCGTACACGGTTCAATAAGACCTTGCTTGTTCGGTGCATAATTTTTCACATAGCCATGTGTATCAAGGAAGACCATTGGATTCCATTCCTTGATCAATGCGACAGTTTCCTGGGTTTCAGGCTGGGACTGGGTGATGAAGTCACGATTCAAGTCGATTCCTTCTCCATTGAAGCGGGTAGCGTCAATCCGGCCATCAGGATTCTGGACAACATTGAAAATCAGGATGTTATTATCGAGAATCTCTTTGGTAGTATCATCATTTTCAAGGGCAAAGCGTTCGATCAGCTGCATGACCGCGTCACTACCGACAAACTCCGTGCCATGGATGGAGCCATTGATCATGATAGGCACCTTGAAGTCAGGATTGTTCTCAATCCAGTCCTGTGCTTTCCCAGGATTCTTGAACATTTGTTTTCTTAGGGCTTGAATTTTGCCGAACTTGCCTTTAGAGTCAGGGGCGGCAATCGTCACGACATAAAGAGGCTGGCCTGTAGAGGATTTCCCTTTTACTTCGACCTTCACCCGATTGGATTGCTTTTCAATTTGCGCAAGCTTGTCGCCGATTTCCGAGAACTTCATAAAATCATAGTTTTCGCTGTTGAATAAGCTGCCGTCCTTTTCTTCGTATGCATTTACATAATTCCATTTGATTGACTCAGCCAGTGCGGGAGTCCATGGTGCGGATGCCAGCAAACTTGCAGCCACTACACCAGAAATAATCTTTTTATGCTTCATTTTATGTATTCCTCCGAAATAATATTTTGTATATTTATACATAATAATCACTAAATATTATTTCGGCAATCGTACGAAATTCCTAAAAATGTTTTAATGTGGAGCAAGCGTTGATTTTCCTTGATTTTTGACGAGTTGGGAAATTAATTGGAATTACTATATGGGTAGAAAGTCACAAGGAGAAGCTAAAATTAAAAAAACAGGGCAGGTGGCCCTGTTTTACTGTGGCTGCATTGTTCGATTGCGACGTTTGCGGTTCCACTGTCTTGCTTTATACTTCTGTTCGAGTTCAGCGACAGGCTTTGCGACAAGTGCGTTCTTGAATTCAACAGGAGTCTGCTTTACAGAAAAGACGACTGTGTTCACAGCCTGTTTCTTTTTATCAAAATCAGTCATCAGCTTCTGCTGTTTAAACTTAAGTGAATCTGTTTCTTCCTTGATGGCATTGGTTTTATTTTGGACACGTGTGGCTGTCTCTTGAAGACTATCGATGGTTGGCTTGGCGTCCTTAAATGTTTTATATGCAACAAATCCTAGATAACCGAGGGCAGCGACGATGACAGCGATGCTTATATAAACAATGATCATAAAATGAGCCTCCTTTCCAATGTAGGTAAAAATCATTTACATATTGATTACCCTAATTCAGCAAAAGAATAACTGAATTTTTATGGAAGCCTAAAATTGCTAAATTTGAATGATTTGTGAAACAGTGAACAAAGTATACTCGAAATGTGACGAACTTCACAAACAGTCATCTTAAATCACAATACAATTTATACATAGAGAAAATATCATTAATGAAAACTCCATTTGAAATTATAGGAGGACAAACGAGATGAAAAAGAAATTAGTCATGATAGGAAACGGAATGGCAGGAGTAAGAACAATCGAGGAACTGCTTAAACTTCAGCCAGATGGCTTCGAGATCACGATTTTTGGGAATGAACCTCATCCTAACTACAATAGAATCATGTTATCGACAGTCCTTCAGGGAGATAAGTCGATCGATGATATCATCATGAATGACTGGGATTGGTATAAGGGTAATGAAATACAACTTTTTGCAGGAGAAGAAGTCATCGAGATTGACAAGGAAAAAAAGCTAGTCATTTCCGACCAAGGACGCAAGGTGGACTATGACGAGTTAATCATCGCTACAGGCTCCAGCTCGTTTATCCTGCCAGTACCTGGATCTGACAAAAAGGGTGTGGTCGGGTTTCGTGATATCAATGATTGTGAAATGATGATCAAAGATTCCGAGCAGTATAAAAAAGCAGCTGTAATTGGCGGCGGGCTGTTAGGTCTGGAAGCAGCGAGAGGCTTGCTGAACTTGGGCATGGATGTCGATGTTGTCCATTTAATGCCGCATCTGATGGAAAGGCAGCTTGATGAAACCGCTTCTGGAATGCTGAAAAAAGAGCTGGAAAACCAAGGCATGAATTTCTTGCTTGAAAAACAGACTGCGGAAATTTTAGGAGACGAAAGGGTAACAGGACTAAGGTTCTCAGACGGTACCGAAATCCAGGCAGACCTTGTTGTCATGGCTGTCGGCATTCGCCCTAACGTCCAGTTGGCAAAAGACAGCGGCATTTATGTCAACAGAGGGATAGTCGTCAATGATTATATGGAGACAAATGTGCCGAATATATATGCCGTCGGGGAATGTGCTGAGCATAGAGAAATCGTGTATGGTCTTGTAGCACCGCTGTATGAACAGGGTAAAGTACTTGCAGCTAACCTTGCGGGGATTCCGACTAACCCTTATGAAGGAACGATTTGCGGCACTCAACTGAAGGTTTCAGGCTGTGATTTGTTTTCAGCAGGTGAAATCAGCGATGACGAAGGAACGAAATCAATCAAGGTCCACAATGAATTTGATGGGGTTTACAAGAAAATTGTCATTCGTGACAACCGGATTGCCGGGATTGTGCTTTATGGTGATACGAAGGACAGCAATCGCCTGTTCAGGATGCTGACCAAAAGAGAAGACATCAGCGGCATGACAAGTGTCTCGATTCTTGAAGCAAGCGGATGCTGCGGTGGAGGAGAAGCCGGCGATGTAGCGGCGATGGCCGATGACGAACTCGTCTGCGGCTGCAATGGTGTCACAAAAGGAACGATTGTCGAAGCCATCCGCACGAATGAGTTGACTACTGTTGATGAAGTTGGTGGCTGCACGAACGCTGGCCGTTCTTGCGGAAGATGCAAATCGCTCATATCCGATATCCTCGCTTATACGCTTGGCGACCAATATGATACATCAAAGAAAAAAGCAGGAATTTGCGGCTGTACGACTTTAAGCAAAGATGAAGTAGTCGCTGAGATCAGGGAAAAAGGATTGACCAATGTCAGGGAAGTCATGAATGTACTCGGATGGTCCCAGGAGGAAGGATGTTCGAAATGCCGTCCGGCGATCAACTATTACTTGGGGATGGTCCATTATGGCGGCTATAAGGATGAACGCGATTCAAGGCTGGTCAACGAGAAGATGCATGCCAACATCCAGAAAGATGGGACATATTCAGTTGTGCCAAGGATGTATGGCGGTGTGACGACAGCAGCTGATTTGAAAAAAATTGCGGAAGTTGCCGAGAAGTACGACGTGCCTTTGGTAAAGCTGACTGGCGGTCAAAGGATTGGCTTGTTTGGTGTCAACAAAGAGGACCTTCCTGCTATGTGGGAAGACCTGGGAATGCCATCAGGCTATGCATACGGAAAAACACTGCGTACCGTCAAAACCTGCGTCGGTGAAAAGTTCTGCCGGTTTGGCACCCAGGATTCAATGGGACTTGGAATTGAGCTCGAGAAAAAGTTTGAGAGACTCGATACACCTCATAAGGTGAAGATGGGTGTTTCTGCTTGCCCAAGGAACTGTGCTGAATCAGGAATCAAGGACATCGGCTTTGTAGGTGTCGATGGCGGCTGGGAAATCTATATCGGAGGAAACGGTGGAACCGACCTGCGTGCTGCCGACTTGCTTGATACCGTCAAGACGAAAGAAGAGGCATTGGAAATTACCGGAGCATACCTCCAGTACTACCGTGAAACGGCAGCATACCTTGAAAGGACGGCACCATGGCTCGAAAGAATGGGACTTGATCATGTCAAAGAAGTGCTGGCCGATGAGAACATGAGAAAGCAGTTGAACGAAAGACTGGATAAGACATTGGAGCGATATAACGAGCCATGGCACGAAGCGATCACTGATAGCGGCATAAAAGAAAAGTACTATCAAGTCCGCAGCGTGACTGTTGAATAAGGAGGATGGATGAAGATGCAAACAACGAAAGTGAGAATCAAAGTAGCTGATTATGACTCCCTGCCTGAACGGGCAGGGCAGGTAGTTACAGTAGATGGCGAGAACATCGTCTTGTTCCGCATATCCAATGGAGAGGTCAAAGCGGTTGAAAACCGCAGCCCACACCGTAAAGGCGGAACTCTTACAGATGCGCTTGTAAGCGGCAAGTTTATCTACTGTCCAGTCTATGACCTGAAGATTTCGCTAGACGACGGGAAAGTTCAGGCACCGGATACAGGCGAAGTAAAAACGTATCATGTTGAAGTAATCGAAAATGAAGTTTATATAACGATATGATCTAAGAGGGGGAACCTCCCTCTCAATCATTGAAAGGGCGGGAACATAATGGAAAAAGGAAGAGCATTTTTAGTCGGAGCAGGGCCTGGAGACGTACAGCTGATAACAGTTAAGGGGATGGAAGCCATCAAAAAGGCGCAGGTCATCCTATATGACCGCCTTGCCAATCCAAAACTGCTGGATTATGCTCCTGCAGATTGCGAGCTAATCTACTGCGGCAAGCTTCCTGACAGGCACGTCCTTCGCCAGGAAATGATCAACGACCTTCTGGTTGAAAAAGTGCTTGAAGGGAAAATTGTTGTCCGCCTCAAGGGCGGCGATCCTGGCGTTTTTGGAAGAGTAGGCGAGGAAGCAGCTGCTCTGGCTGAAAATGGACTTTCCTTCGAAATTGTACCGGGAATCACATCGGGAATATCTGCGCCACTGTATGCAGGAATTCCCGTTACACATCGAGAATTTGGTGAATCCTTCGCGGTTGTGACTGCCCATGACAAGTCCGAAAATGGACAGCCAAAACTGGACTGGAAGGGACTTGCCACCGGAATCGACACCATTGCTTTTTACATGGGTATTTCAAATCTTCCTTATATCAGTGAAAACTTAATCAAGAATGGAAAGTCACCGGATACCCCGGTCATCCTCATCCAATGGGGAACCTTCTCCCGGCAGCAGACTCTTGAAGGAACGCTTTCTAATATTGCCGCAAAGGCGATGGAAGTGAATTTTACCAACCCGGCCATCACCCTTGTCGGAGATATCGTATCGCTTCGTAAGAAATTGAACTGGTTTGAAACGAAGCCTTTGTTTGGTAAACAAATATTACTTGCCCGAACAGGAAGTACTGAGAGTGAACTTGCAAAGGAATTGATGGAGCAGGGAGCGGACGTGATTGAATTTCCGAAATGGAAAAAGGTTTACGTTCCTGCAGACAAGGCAGTCATCAAAAAAATTCAAGAATACGAGCAGATTCTTTTTACATCTCCTGAGTGTGTAAAAGAATTCTTCCAGATCATTTTTGAAGCAGGAATCGATATCAGGAGGGTGAAAGCAGAACTTTACGGTTGTTCAACAAAGTCTGTCAGGGCATTGAATGAAAAGGGCTTTTTTGCAGAAGTGGAAGGGAAGCTGCATCCGGTTGGAAAGCTGTTAATCGTAGGAGACAGCGATATCACGCACCAATATCCCGATGCTGAAAGGTTCCTAATCTCAAAAAAGGTTGTCGATGAGAAATTCACGCCAATTTTCAAAAGAATTCTCGAAGAAGCTTCTGTCAATACAGTGGTTTTACCAAGCACAAGGGCGGTCAAAACAATGGTTGAAGAAGGAATCCTAGAGGAAATCATCCCACAGCAGCTTTTGAAAACATCCAAAATTGTCTGCATGGGAGTCCGGACGGGAGAGGCGGCAAGAGAATATGGAATTGTCCCAGATAAGGTGTTAGAATCACCAGATAAAACCGCTGTGATCGATTGTTTAAGCAGAAAAGAATCTGAACTGGCATTCGTGTAATGGACAGATTTTTAAAGGAGAGAAAGATATGGAAGCCACAGTATTCATCAGCCATGGAAGCAGAAGTGAGCATGGCAACAAAGTGTTTATTTCATTCATCGAGAAAGTGATTTCGACTGAGCCGAGTACGATTGCAGCTTATGGGTTCCTTGAGAATACAAAGCCAACCATTTTTGAAAGTGTTGAATCATGCATATTAAAGGGTGCGTCATCGATTACCGTCGTTCCGGTGCTGTTACTTCCGGGAATCCATGCAAATGTGGACATACCTGAGGAACTGGCAAAAGTCAGCCACAAGCACCCAGAAGTTAAGATTTCCTATGGCGAACCGCTTGGAGTGAATGATACGATAATGGAAATCGTCCTGGACCGCTTGAAGGAACAAGGTTTCTCGGGCAGCGAGTTAGAAGCCGTTCTGCTCGTCGGACATGGCAGCAGAGACCCTTTGGCTGCAACCGTATTCGAGAAACTGGCATTCCGCGTTCAGGAGAAAGTTCTCTCTAAAGTTGAAACAGGCTATATAACAACACAGCCATTTTACGGAGAAAAGCTTTTGGCAAGTGAGGTCCGCAAGAAGATGTACGTTCTGCCATTCTTGCTTTATACTGGCGGGTTTACAGTTAAAATGGAGGAAACAATAAATAGTACTTTGGTTCAAGATCAGGAGAGAGAGGTTGTCCTGTGCGAACCAGTCGGTTTCGATGACCGTCTTGGCGGGCTGCTTCTGCAAAGAGTTGATGAAGCAAGAGAAAGGTTAACTTAGAAACACGGTCTTCGTCAGCAGAAACCAATAAAAATACCGATCGCCAATGATTTTGTTAACACCGGTAAAAAAACGATTTATCGCCAATAATGGTATGAATACCGTCAATATAATAGAAATCGCAACATAAATGGAGAGTGGAAGCATGCTATACTCTATGAACCTTCGGATATCAGGCCGTAACGCAGTGGTGATTGGCGGAGGCAAGGTCGCTCACCGAAAAGTACTGGGGTTGCTGGATGCTGGAGCAAAAGTGAAGGTAGTCAGTCCTGAATTGACAAGAGAATTGATGGGTCTTGCCGCAGAAGGCGAGATTTCCTGGCAGGCAGAGAAATACACGAAAAAAGATCTTGAAGGAGCATTGCTTGTGATTGCCGCAACCAATGACACCGAGACGAACCTGGCAGTTAAGAAGGATGCTTCATCACATCAATTGGTTAGTCTTGCAGACAATCCCGAGCATTCTGACTTTCAGGTTCCATCCGTCATGAAAAGAGGGAAATTGATGATCGCCGTCTCGACATCGGGTGCAAGCCCTGTACTCGCTAAAAAGATTTGCGGTCAACTGGAGCAGACTTTTGATGAAAAATACGAAAGCTACCTGGAGTTCCTGGCAGCAAGCCGAAAAGAAATTAAAGCAGCTGTCAAGGATGAAACAGTTAAAAGGAAGCTTTTGAGAGAAATAGCTAAGGAGAGTTTCTTAGCTTCTGACCAAAGAGAAGAAAGGTTTGCCAGGCTGCTTATAGAAGCAATCAGTGAGGAGGGAAAGTAAAGCGCGAGTTCGCACGATTACTTCCCTCCTTTTTGCGGTTCAGATGTCCAGCTCCAGAATAAGATATGCTGCCATGTGGAGACTCTTATGTTCAGTTCTAACAAGGCAAGGGTTCATACATGAAGGTATATTCTGGAAATGATATAATGAACTGTAAAAGCTTATAAGATTGGAGTATCATTTATGAAAACATTTGTCGTCTTCCTAAAAGACAAAAGGAAAGGCAAACTGGAACCAAGCCTGTTAACTAGACATATCGAACACCTCAGGCAATTAAAACAGGAAGGAAAATTGATGGTAGCTGGACCGCTCAAAAATAACGAACAAGCAATGATCATCCTTAATTGTGATGATATTGATGAAGCGATTAATGTGGTAGAAAGTGACCCGTTCATAAAAGAGAAATATTACAATACATATGATATTAACGAACTCATCGTTGCCAACGACGAAAACAACTGGCTGATGGATAGTCCGCAAACCACTGCGAATCTGGTTCACTAAAAAAAAGGACTTCCAGCCAGTGTGGAAGTCCTTTCCAGGATATAAATCCTATTACTTTGTTTCTGCCTCTTCGATAACCTCTTCAGTAGTCTCTTCAGGTGCTTTTTCGAATACAGCAAGTACCGCAGAAATCAAAGCAGCAAACTTCTTTGCCATTTCACTTGCGTGTAAGCTTGCCTTAGACTCAGCTTTCTTTTCAACAGAAGGATTCACTTTTGCTTCTTCAGTAGCAGTTTCCTCAGTAGACGTTTCTTCAGTTACAGCTTCTTCCGTTACTTCTTCAGTAGCAGTTTCCTCAGTTACAGCTTCTTCGACAACTTCTTCAGTAGCAGTTTCCTCAGTTACAGCCTCTTCAGTCACTTCTTCAGCAGCAGTTTCTTCAGTTACACCTTCTTCCGTTACTTCTTCAGTAGCAGTTTCTTCAGTTACAGCTTCACCGGTTACTTCTTCAGCAGCAGTTTCCTCAGTTACAGCTTCTTCAATTACTTCTTCAGTAGCAGTTTCCTCAGTTACAGCTTCTTCAGTCACTTCTTCAGTAGCAGTTTCTTCAGTAACAACCTCTTCAGTCACTTCAACAGACAAAGCAACGGCTGAATTTTCGTTAGCTTTCTCTTTAGCAACATCGCTAGCGTTGAAAGCCTTAGACTTCATTTTGTTGGCAACAGAAGGGGATACTTTTTCTTCTTCAGTAACGTCTTCCTCAGTAACGTCTTCTTCAGTAACATCTTCTTCGGTAACGTCTTCTTCAGTAACGTCTTCTTCAGTAACATCTTCTTCGGTAACGTCTTCTTCAGTAACGTCTTCTTCGGTAACGTCTTCTTCAGTAAGGTCTTCTTCAGTAACGTCTTCTTCAGTAACGTTTTCTTCAGTAACGTCTTCCTCAGTAACATCTTCTTCAGTAAGGTCTTCTTCGGTAACGTCTTCTTCTGTAATGTCTTCCTCAGTAACATCTTCTTCAGTAACGTCTTCTTCAGTAACGTCTTCTTCAGTCACATCATCTTCAGTTACTTCAACAGACAAAGCAACAGCTGAATTTTCGTTCGCTTTCTCTTTAGCAACATCACTTGCATTGAAAGCACTGGACTTCATTTTGTTAGCGATAGAAGGAGATTCTTTCTCTTCAGTATCTTCTTCTTCTTCGTCTTCTTCAGTCTTTACAGTTGCATCTGTATCAAGGTCGATATCCTCAGAATCGGAGTCATTATCTTCGTCTTCTTCTGTTTTTACAATAGCATCTGTATCAAGGTCGATGTCTTCTGATTCCTCTTCAGAATCTTCATCAGCTTCTTCATCTTCCTTTTTCATTTCAGTGTCAGCCTCAGGCTTAGTTTCCTCTTCTTCTTTAGCTGCATCCGTTTCTGCAGTTTCCTCTGAATCAGAGTCAACATCTGTTTCATCAGTAACAATTGGCTCAAGTTCTACAACTTCTACAGTTTCTTCCACTACTGGTTCCTGAGTAACTGTTTCTTCTGTTGGAACTTCCTCAGTTGGCACCTCTTCGACAGGCACTTGCTGATTTGTTGTGTGTACGGCTGCATTCGGTGCCGCGTGCTTTTTGGCAGTTTGGCTTGCATGAATGCCAGCCTGTGACTTTGATGCTTTTTCCTTAGCTTCAACCTTTGTTGCAGCTTTTGGCTGAGCCTTGACTGCAGGCTTAGCAGGAGTTACTTTAACATTAGCCTTTTTATCAAGAACCTGAACCTTTGCTGGTTTCACCTTGTGAGATTGCTCAACCTTCACTTTTTCCGGTCCTGCAGCTTGAGTGAAGTGTCCTCCAGTCAGTACTCCGATTGACAATACTCCAGCTAGCATAAAAGATTTCACAACTTTAGTTCCATTAATATTATTTTTCATGTTCATCATTCGCTCCCTTTTTAATTAACGTGATCCGTGACAATTGCATCGGTATACGGTAAAAAAGCAGGAGCTTTTAGCGGTGGTGGGGAAGGTGGGGCATTGACCCACTGGCTTTGAAAAACAGCGACCCGCGATGTGAAGTGCTGCAGGAGATTTAATTGAAATGTTACATCCCAATAAAACCATTTATCGCTTAAAAAATTGTTCGTGTTTCCATAACTTGTCCTGTCGCCGGAAGGCCCCCCAGAAGCCTTCGTGCGTGAAGGAGGATTAGGAAGATTGTCTCCTTTAGGATACCTCTCGTTTTGTGATGGATCATCTTCATCCTTTTTTTCAGGAGGCATTTTCATGCTTACCGTCTTTGCTGCCTTTTTGACAATGGACGGTATCTCATTAGACTCCTTAGGTGGCTCAACCTTTTCCTCCAGAACAGGAGATCTTCGCTCTGTTTCTTTTGCGTATTGATCTTTATTATGTATGGATTTCAACGTACCTTTTTTATTTTGGTTATTGCTGTGCTTTTGTTTATGGTTTACCTGATTTTGCTTGTCGGTGGTCGATGCCTTAGTCTTTTTGGGCTGTAGTGCCTTCTGATCCTTTTTGGATGATGAGGCATTCGACTTTACTTTCACTGCATCGCCCGGTGTTTCTTTAGGCTTGGCCTGGATGGGTTTCTGAACCGTTTGTATATGCACCGGCTGGTTTTGTTTCGCAGGTTGTGCAGGCGATTTTTCAGAAATCCTGACATTATTTTCTTTGTCTGGAACGTTAGCCTGTTCAGCCGCTGCAGGCTGTGGACCCTTACCGGGATTTTCCCCTTTTTCAGCGAAAGCCATATCTGGGACCAGCATTGCCGCACCAGCAATAAAGCCAGTTATAAGTATGTGTCGGAAGTGCATCCTTTCACCTCCTTTCAAAAGAAAATTCTCTCAGGGATAGCATTCATGATTTAAAACGTGTTTTTGTCGGTTTTTGCAGGATTTTAATAGAAACCGTTCTTTTAACCTATCAAGCTATTCCAATAGTAGAGGAAAGACTGATTCGAATTTCCCTTCTTTTTGGTACTTATTATTCTGGGTGGTAAATAATTGGTATTCCTTTCTCTTGCTCTTTTATAAAAAAGGAGTAGAATGGGATTTATGCTTTAACCGTTTAAATGAAAGAAGGATACATCATGAACAATCTTAGAATTTATTTGATTCTTACCGGTGTCATGTTCTTATGGGGACTGAATGTCACCGCGCTAAAGGTAATAGTGGGGAACTTCCCGCCGATCACCATCACCTCACTGCGTGTATTCACCGCAGGAGTCTCGGTCTTTATCATTCTCTTTTTCTTAAAAAAAGTCCGCCTGCCATCCAGGAAAGAGTGGACCTATATTATCGGTGGCAGTATCTTGAATGTAACTGGGCACCATATGTTTCTTGGTCTTGGTTTAAAGGTAACTTCGGCGGTTAACGGTGGTTTGATTCTCGGTCTTGGCCCCTTGCTGACGGCGTCGATGGCTATCTTATTCCTGGGAAGGAAGCTGACATTCGTACGTACACTGGGCTTTATTTTCGGGGGAATAGGCGTTTCATTGACTGTGCTGGCAGGAAGCTCAGGTTTATCCGGCGTGTCGATTGGGGATTTCTATGTGTTTCTCTCCATTCTTTCACAAGCCATCAGTTTCATCATCATATCCAAAGCAGCAAGAACATTGGACCCTCGACTATTGACCGGGTATATGCTCGTCATCGGTTCGTTTATGTTGTTCTTGATTGGTATATGGAAGGAACCAGGTGGATTGGCAAGCCTCGGAAATGCTTCAGCGGGAGTATGGATCATCTTCTTCGCATCAGCGATTTTTGCCACCGCAGTGGGGCATATGCTCTACAACTACGCGATCGGCCAGGCGGGACCGG
Organism: Mesobacillus sp. LC4; assembly: GCF_053543455.1. Classification (NCBI taxonomy): domain Bacteria; kingdom Bacillati; phylum Bacillota; class Bacilli; order Caryophanales; family Bacillaceae; genus Mesobacillus; species Mesobacillus sp. LC4. The sequence goes on along the minus strand of NZ_JBGCUB010000003.1, from coordinate 64,653 downwards.
CGGAAGCCTCCATATTCCTGAACTTGAACACATTCCTGTCCATCTTATTCGCAGCCATCTTCCTTGGCGAGCATATCACATCCGCTCATCTGCTGGGACTGATATTCATCGTATCCGGAGTCATATTCGGGTCGGGAGCGCTTGAGGAATTGTTGCTGAGAAACAGGATGAAACGAAATGCAGCTTAATATGATTTTTTAAGCAGGGCCTTGGCTCTGCTTTTTTTTCGGTGTAAAACAATCAACCGGTATTAAATGAGTCGCAACTGGAATTAAATGGACTTTAACCGGAATTAAATTAACCTCAACTGGAATTAAATTAATCTCAACTGGTTTTAAACTCAATCTAACTTGTATTTAAATTGATATCACAACCAAACGGGGATTAAAACTGAATCAACGGGGATTAAAACCGAATCAACGGTGATTTAATTTGTCGCAACGGGGATTAAAACTGATTTTACGAGAAAAAAACAATTCGGGCGGGGAATACACCATACAATTACCTCTAGATAAAGCTGGCAGGAAGTTCAAAATCCTGGCTCAAAGTCCAAAGTGTCCATATCTCATAAAAAACGTACTGATTTTGGACACTTATATCTAATAAACTCTATATTTTATTGAGTATCAGACCTTGGCATGATTCTTGCTTTATATAAAACTAACAACTTTATTAAAGTGGAGGTCAGGATAAATGAAAATGAGTGAAGTAAAAGCGATTGTTACAGGTGGAGCATCTGGTTTAGGGGAAGCGACTGTAAGACGTATTGTTGAACAGGGCGGGAAGGCTGCCATTCTTGATTTATCTGTGGAACGCGGCGAAGCTCTCGTCAAAGAACTTGGGGAACAGACGCTTTTCATCAAAACAGATGTAACGAGTGAGGAAGAAGTCTCAAATGCGATCAACAAAGCATTTGAATCATTCGGCTCTATCAACACGGTTGTAAACTGTGCCGGAATCGGGGTTGCAGGAAAGCTGCTATCGCGCAAAGGTGTCCATTCGCTGGACATGTTTTCAAAAGTGATTTCCATCAACTTGATTGGCACCTTCAATGTCATCAGGCTTGCTTCCGAGCAGATGTCCAAAAATGCAGCGAACGAACTTGGTGAGCGGGGCGTCATCATCAATACGGCTTCCGTTGCCGCCTTTGACGGACAGATTGGTCAGGCCGCCTACAGTGCTTCAAAAGGGGGAGTTGTTGGCATGACGCTGCCAATTGCAAGGGAGCTTGCTTCATACGGCATCAGGGTGATGACTATTGCACCGGGATTGTTCCATACGCCGATGTTCGATTCACTGCCTGAGGAAGCAAGGGACTCTCTTGGGAAAATGGTGCCTTTCCCGCAGCGGCTTGGCTATCCTGAAGAGTATGCGCAGCTTGCTGAAAGCATCCTGACAAACCCAATGCTGAATGGCGAAACAATCCGTTTGGACGGAGCCATCCGCATGCAGCCGAAATAATTTTGTGCAGCCCTTCGCATGCAGCCAAAGTAATTTTGTGCAGCCCTCATCCTTTGACAGGAGAGGGTTTTTTACATTGACGAAAGCTTATTTTCACTTAATGAAATGTCCGCCATAATTAATTGTCGCCGCACGTTTTGATCTAGGTCTGGCAAAGGCGTGAGCACATTCCATTGTGGAAATATTTTCGCGTTGTGGAAAGTCAAGAAAACGAATATGATATTTTTGCAATATAACATTTTAACAGAGAGCAGGGGACAACTAGAGTGACAACGAAATTTTTTAGAATTTTCATGCTTTTAATCCTTGCGTCGGCTGCTACCTTCCCACAATTCGCTTCTGCGATGGCGGAGGTCACTTCCTTCAGCCAGTCTACTGGAACAGTTGCATATCAAGGGAACAGTGTGCCAGGATATGTTACTTTTGAGCTGAAGACCAGCGAACCGACGCGTGGTCATATTTTAGCAGTAGGCAACGGTATCCAGACGAAAATCAACCTTTCTTCTACCGATTTTAAAACAGTCCACAAAGTAGACTGGGTACCATGGGACGATACGAAGAAAGTTCCATTGCCAGCTGGGGAATACCAATTGAAGGCTTATTTGTCTGATCAAGGTTACAATCAGATGCAAGGTTATCCGCTTGGCAAACTGATAGTTGTCAATGAGACGAATCCAAAGCCTTTGATCGACCAGGTTTCCATCAATCCTTCCGTCTTCGCCCCAAAATATGGCGGGACAGAAACAGTTCAGATCCCTTTCAATTTGAATCGTCCAGCCGAGGTGCAGTTAAGCATCTGGCAAAATGGTGCCGAGATTTATGGAGGCAGTAAGATGAAGCTTTTGCCAGGCACCCATTCTGTCACCTGGAATGGAAGAGATAATGCGGGACGAGTTGTTGCGGATGGAACATATGATGTAAATTTTAATTTCATTGAAACGGCATATAACTACCCAGCGACGAAACAGTCTTCACAGAAAGCAGGAACGGTTACCATTAAGGATGGCGACTATAATATTCCGCTCTGGAGAGTAAAACAAGTGGTTACGGACGGTGTCTTCACTTCTGACGTAATCAGCCCCGATGGTGATGGGATCAACGACACGGTCTCAGGGCAATTCACATTGGCTGAGCCGTCAAAACTATCTATTTATATTGCGAATGCCGCAGGCGCGCATATGAAAAATGTCATCACCGAGCAGTCTTTCCAGGCGGGAACTCATACATTTACATGGGATGGTACCGACTTTTACGGCGGGAAAGCCGTTAATGGAAACTATTATATAAGAGTCATGTTGATTGAAGGAGCAAGCGCAGGTTATATCTCTTTTACAGACAATGTGAGATTTGAAGGCGGCTATGAGGTAAAAGCACTTCAGCCTGAAAAGCGAGTCAGAGTAGTCGCTGAGAAGGCTCAGCTTTCTGTGTACCCGGCAGGACAGGGGTATACGGCTGTTAAGGGCGATACATTCCCATTGATTTCTGAAACAATTGAAAACGGCCGGTACGAGGTGCTGGTCAAGGAAGGTGTATCTGGAACAATCAATGCAAGTGATGTAGAACTTGTTGTTGAAACTGTTCCTCCGACAGTTCCAAACACTGCTGAATACACTGTGGTGAGCGGTGACACTCTATGGAAAATCGCAGCCAAGTTTAACACAACCATTTCAGAAATTGTAAAATTAAACAATCTGGATCCAAATAAGTATTTGTACATCGGGCAACAGCTGAATGTTCCTGCTGCAGTTTCGCCAGAACCAGCACCGCAGCCAGTGGTCCACACGGTGCAATCAGGAGATACTCTCTGGAAGATTGCCCAGAAATATGGCACAACCATTGATGCAATTGTAAAATCGAATAATCTTGACCCTGCAAAATATTTGTATATCGGTCAAAAACTTACGATTCCCTCTTCAACTCCGACGCCGGAACCACCGGCTGTCCAGCCTGTTGTCCATACAGTGGTAAGTGGAGACACGCTGTGGAAAATCAGTGTGAAATATGCCACGACAATCGATGCGATCGTGAAGGCGAATAATCTTGATCCGGCAAAATATTTGTATATTGGCCAGAAGCTTACGATTCTACGCTAGTCATGAAACCTGCTCCTATAAGGAGCGGGTTTTTTACATTCAATAAGTGTACCTTTCTGCATCACTGCTATATAATTGAAGTTATAATATTCAGAAATCTCTCTGTGAAGGAGGAAAGTCAATGATAGAATTCAGGGATATTGTGACGCCTGTCCACTGCCTGGTCACAGAAAAAACTACATTAAGAGATGCTCTTGGGCTTTTTAAAAAGGAAAAATGGAACTTGCTGCCCGTGACAGATGCAGAGCGGAATTTGCAGGGGGTTTTTACTCGGAGCGGGCTTTACCAAATGATTCTCGATGGCAGTCCGCTGGATGCACCAATCCGGCCATACATAAAGAAGCAAGTAAGATCGCTACGAATAGATACTCCTTACAGGGATATCGAACAGATTGTGAAGACAAGCCAGGTTGGGACTGGAGTTGTGCTTGATGAACGGGATAAGGTCATCGGCTTATTGACCAAGACCGACATGGTGCTCGCTCTGTTAAAATCAGCGAATACACTCAAGGATCAGCTGGAAACAATCCTGAAGCATTCCAATATTGGAGTGCTCATGACTGATGAAAGGATGCAAGTGGTGTATGCGAATGACGCTTTTGCCAAAATCAGCGGACGGACATTTGATTCCATCATGTCTAGGGAACTTGACGAGATTTTCCCTGGGCTGCTTCACGAAGAAAGTTCGCCGCATCACTATGAAAAATTCAAGTCGATCCTTCATATATCATCCTATGAAACAGTCAATCATGAAGAAGGAAAAATCCTGTTATTCCAGGATATTTCTGAATTTGAAAAAATGGCGGAAGAGCTCGAGACAGTCAAAAAGCTGAAGCTGACAATCGAGACGACGCTTGAGAATGCGTATGATGGAATCCTGATGACTGATGAAAAGAACATGATCACAATGGTCAGTCCGCCGTTGCTTGAGCTGTTCGGACTCGAAAAACCAGAGGTCCTATATAAGCCAGTTGAGCAAGTACTTCCGCAGCTGAAGCTTGGCAATGTGTTCAGGTCTGAAATGGCGGAAGTCAGCGATTTTAACGAAATGAACGGGATTAGATATATTGTCCACCGCATTCCAATCAAGAAGGATGGAAGGGTAATCGGGGCAATAGGAAAAGTGATGTTCCGCCAGTTGAACGAGGTCAGCGAGTTGTTCAAGAGACTTCAGAAGGCAGAGAACAAGGCAAGCTTTTACCATCAGCAGCTGCAGAAATCAGAGTCTGCCAGATTTACCTGGGAACATATTTATAGCGAAGACCCTTATATGGAAAAGTTGAAAAAAAGTGCTGCCAAAGCAGCAAAAGGCCGATCCACAGTATTGGTCAGGGGGGAAAGCGGGACAGGGAAAGAATTGTTCGCGCATGCCATCCATAACAGCAGCGCCAGGAGCGATGGCAAGTTTGTCGTAGTCAATTGTGCCGCGATACCAGAGGACCTGCTTGAATCGGAGTTTTTCGGTTATGAAGAAGGCGCCTTCACAGGGGCAAAGCAGCGCGGAAAAATCGGGAAGTTTGACCTTGCGAATGGAGGAACGCTTTTTCTCGATGAAATCGGTGATATGTCACTCTCCCTCCAGGCAAAGCTGCTGAGAGTCCTGCAGGAACGGGAGTTTTATCGGGTAGGCGGAAATGTGCGGGTGAAGGTCGATGTCCGGATCATCGCAGCCACAAACCGGAACCTGGAAGAGATGGTGAAACAGGGGGAATTCAGGGAGGACCTTTATTATCGTTTGAACGTCATTTCCTTGAATATCCCGCCACTGAGGGAACGGGTGCAGGATGTCGAGTACTTGATCACAGGTTTAATGAAAGAATTGAATTCGATGCTGGGAACAAGCATCACAGGTATCTCTTCACAGGCGAAGGAAGCGCTGCTTCGCTACAGTTGGCCAGGCAATGTCCGGGAATTGCGGAATGTCCTTGAGCGCGCTATGACCTTTGCGGAGCACGGAAAAATTCAGAATGAGGATCTGCCCGACTACTTGCTCTCGCAACTATCCAGTCCATCAACCGAACAAATCAGCCTTGTGGAAGATGCCGAGCTCGGCGCAATTAAAAAAGCTCTTACCCAGGCGAACGGAAACAAAGCCAAAGCAGCAAGACTGCTGGGCATCAGCCGCTCTGGCCTTTATGAAAAAATAAAGAAATATCAGCTGAGCGTATAGAAAGTTTTATTCGAACTGGAATTATCATTTGTTTTTTCAAGTTCGCCAATCACATCATAATGTCCAAACACAGTGTCCAATTTCCGGACACTGTGCAGGACGTACACATTATGTCCTCCTTGGTTTTATCGTCTTCCTTGTTTTCGGAAAATTGGCATAATTATTGCATGAATAAAGTTGAATGCGTTTTCAAATATAATCAAGGGGGAAGTTGTGAATGGATATTGGTTCATATTTAGCGCAGAATGCGAGGAAAACACCGGAGAAGCTAGCGATTGATTGTGAAGGCAGGATTTATACCTACAAGCAGTTTAATGAAGAAGTGAACAAATTGGCTCATGGCCTGCTCGGTCTGGGTATTCGCAAGGGCGTGAGAGTCGCTCTGATGATGAAGAATTCTGATCAATTTGTATTTGCTTTTTTTGCAGCAGCTAAAATTGGGGCGGTGATTGTGCCGGTAAATTTCCGTCTGACAGCATCCGAGGTCCATTACATACTTGAACAGTCCGGAACGGTCCTGGTTATTTGCGATGAAGAATTCGAGGATATCATCACTTCTGCACGTGAAGGGACAAATGCATCGCATGTCATCACAACCGGAACCCCTAAAGCAATCGGACATCATTCATTGACTCACGTTCTTTCTGAAAATGCCTCCAATCCACAAATTGAAGTCAGCGATGATGATGACCTGGAAATTTTATATACGTCTGGAACGACCGGCAGACCTAAGGGTGCCTTGTTTGACCATAAACGAGTGTTCAATGTTGGCCTGACGATGATGATCAGCATGGGCATCAACCAGGAGGAACGAATTCTCCATATCGCTCCGCTATTTCATTCGGCCCAGCTTAATCTGTTCCTGATTTCTGGTGTCGTCCTTGGAGCAACTCATATCATTCATCGGGATTTCCATCCAGTCACCACTCTCCAGGCAATCCAACAGCATAAAATAACCCATTTCTTTGGCGTGCCTGCTATGTACAATTTCATGCTGCAGGTGCCGAATGCTGCTGAATACGACCTCTCTTCGATTAAAAGATGCGGATATGGTGCTGCACCAATGGCGCCGGAACTTGTGCGAAAAAGTATGGAACTTTTCAGGACAGACCAGTTCTATAATCTTTGCGGCCTGACGGAGGCTGGTCCTGGTGGGATCCTGCTTGGGCCTGAAGGTCATAAGCACCACCTTGGGAAGGGCGGGAAAGCCGCATTCCTGACTGAAGCCAGAGTGGTGGACGAAGAAGGCAAGGATATCAAGCCAGGTGCGGTCGGCGAGTTCGTCATCAAAGGCGAGTCCATCATGAAGGAATATTATAAGAAGCCGGAAGAAACGGCAAAAACGATTAAAGACGGGTGGCTGTATACAGGTGACCTGGCAACGATTGATGAAGAAGGATATATCACACTCGTCGATCGGAAAAAAGACATGATCATTTCCGGCGGGGAAAATGTATATTCCATTGAAGTAGAAGAGGTACTTTATGAACACCCTGCCGTAATGGAGGCAGCGATCATCGGGCTGCCTGACGAAGTTTGGGGAGAAGCAGTATGCGCAGTCATCGTGCCGAAAAAGGATGCAATCGTTGATGAGCAGGAACTTAAGAGCTTTTGCCGCCAAAAACTTGCAGGCTATAAGGTTCCGAGGAGGATTTTTATCGAGGAGGCATTGCCGAGGAATGCTTCTGGTAAAATCCTGAAATACCAGCTTCGCCAGAAATTGAATGAAGTTACGCTGAGATAGTTTAAATGAAATGAGGAGATAAAATGAAGCACCCTTATTTGACAGATGACCATGAGATTTTTCGCAGGTCGCTTAGAAAGTTTTTAGAAAAAGAAGCCTATCCGTTCTATGACCAATGGGAGGAAGAGCGGATGATTCCGCGCTCCTTCTGGGAGAAGATGGGCGAGCAAGGCTATCTTTGTCCGGATATTGATGAGGAATACGGCGGCAGTGAAGTCGATTGGGGATTCGCAGTAGTAATCAATGAAGAGCTCGAGCAGGTGGGTTCAGGCCTGGTTGGCGTAGGGCTGCATAATGACATCGTAGTGCCATATATCACTTCTTATGGAACAGATGAGCAGAAAAAGCGCTGGCTGCCTAAATGTACGACGGGTGAAATTATCACGGCTATTGCAATGACAGAGCCGGGGACAGGTTCGGACCTGGCGAACATCCAGACCACCGCCATCCTTGATGGAGATCACTATGTTTTAAATGGGCAAAAAACCTTCATCACAAATGGCATCCAGTCCGATTTGATTGTTGTTGCCTGTAAAACCGATCCGAAGGCGAATCCGAAGCATAAAGGTGTCAGCCTGCTTGTCGTTGAGCGAGACACACCCGGGTTTTCACGTGGAAGGAAGCTTAATAAGGTCGGGCTGCACTGCCAGGATACCGCAGAGCTCATTTTTGAGGACTGCCGGGTACCGAAGGAAAACCTGCTTGGAGAAGAAGGGAAGGGATTCCTTTATCTAATGGAAAAGCTTCAGCAGGAACGCCTGCTTGTGGCGATTGCCGCGCAGACAGCATCCGAAGTCATGCTAAAGCAGACGATCGATTATGTCAAAAGCCGTGAAGCATTCGGCAAGCCCGTAAGCAAGTTTCAGAATACACAATTCAAGATTGTCGAGATGGCAACAGAAATCGAAATGAGCAGAGCCTTTCTTGACCAGCTGATTGCCGAGCATATCGAAGGCAAGGATGTTGTGACAAAGGTATCGATGGCCAAGTGGAAGCTGACAGACAGCGCGAAAAAAATAGCTGCTGAATGCATGCAGCTCCACGGCGGCTATGGATATATGGAAGAATACGAGATTGCAAGAAGGTTCCGAGACATCCCGGTTGCCAGCATTTATGCCGGAACGAATGAAATCATGAAGACCATCATTGCTAAAAACCTTGGCTTATAGTTTGCCTGAGTTTAAACAGAAGACGTTATACAGAAAGGAAGATGAAGCATGCGTGAAGTTGTAATCGTCGAAGCCGTTAGGACACCTGTCGGCAGAAGAAAAGGGTTTTTAAAGGATATCAGGCCGGATGAGCTGGCTGCCCAAGTACTTAAAGAAGTGGTGAACCGGGCTGGAATCGATGCTGGACTTGTTGAAGATGTCATCCTGGGCTGTGTGACACAGTCAGGAGAACAGGCCGGGGATATTGCCAGGGTCGCGGCTTTGACTGCCGGCTTCCCGATTGAAGTGCCAGGAACGACGATTGACCGTCAATGCGGGTCAAGCCAGCAGGCAGTTCATTTTGCTGCCCAGGCAATACTTGCGGGTGACATGGATGTCGTCATCGCCGGCGGAGTCGAGAACATGACACGTGTTCCGATGGGCTCCAATTACCAGGATGCCAACCCATTCAGCCCTAAATTAAGAGAACAATACGATATGATCCATCAGGGACTATCCGCCGAACGAATCGCGGAAAAATACGGTTTTACCCGCCAGGACCTTGATGAATTCTCTGCTGAAAGCCATCGCCGCGCTTTAAAGGCGCAGACAGAGGGTTATTTTAAAAAAGAAATCATGCCGCTTGAGGTCACTCTCGAAAATGGTGAAACGACTTTGATGACGGAAGATTCAGGACCTCGTGAAGGGACGACACCTGAGGTTCTAGCAGGATTGAAAACGGTCTTCAAAGAGGATGGAGTCATCCATGCCGGGAACGCGAGCCAGATCAGTGACGGTGCCGGTGTCCTGCTTTTGATGAGCCGTGAAAAAGCCGAGGAGCTAGGCTTGAAACCGCGCTTCAAGGTCCACACCAGGGTTGTCGTGGGATCCGATCCGACTTTGATGCTGACAGGACCAATCCCAGCAACGGAAAAAGTCCTCAAAAAAGCCGGCTTGAAGCTGGAGGATATCGATGTTTTCGAGGTGAACGAAGCATTCGCACCTGTACCGATGGCATGGCTGAAGGAAACGGGAGCCGACCCTGCGAAACTAAATCCGAATGGCGGCGCAATCGCGCTTGGACACCCCCTTGGAGCGAGCGGCGCCCGTCTGATGATTTCGATGATTCACGAACTCGAACGTACCGGCGGACGGTACGGCTTGCAGACAATGTGCGAAGGTCATGGCATGGCGAACGCGACCATTATAGAGCGGTTAGACTAAAAGGTTTCTAACACTCATTGGTGCCCGAAAATTGTAGAAGTTAGAAAAATAGATCACCAATGAGTGTTATTCGCGCCCGAAAATTGTAGTCCGAAAAATAGGTCACCAATCCGCCCTGTTGGCGGCCGAAAATTGGCAAAGCAAAAGAAACAGATCACCAATGGGGCCACTTTAAACAGCGACACAGTAAAGCTCAAAACCGACATTTTATTAGGAGGAATGCAAATGAGCACGACGATCGGCAAAATTTTTGACCTGACGGTAATGAAGTTCCCGAACAAGGAAGCCCTCTATGATGTCCGCAACAATGTCCGCTTTACTTATAGTGAATGGAACGATGAGGTGAACAGGCTCGCCAATGCACTTCTTGCTGAAGGAGTGAAGAAAGGCGACCGGGTATCTACTTTCACGTTCAATACCGAGGAATTGGGTACAGCATTTTTTGCCTGTGCGAAAATAGGTGCAGTCTTCAATCCTATCAATTTCAGGCTAATGGGAGAAGAAGTTGCGTTCATTCTCGGAGACGCCGCTCCTAAGGTTGTTCTTTTTGAAAAAGCGGTCGAGCCAGTGATTGCAAGCATCGAAAACAGGTTTCCGCATATCTCTTTTTGGTACATCGATGAAGATGCTCCTGAATATGCCCAGAGCTATCATGAAAAAGTGACAGCTGCGGAAACGACCCCAGTTGCGATTGAAGTAGACGAAAATGATCTTTACGCGATCATGTACACAAGCGGGACGACTGGCAGGCCAAAAGGCGTTATGCACAAGCATCGCAATATGGTTGAGCAAAGCCTGATCGTCGTTGGATCCACCAGGCTGGATGCAAGTGATAAAGGGCTGGTAACGGCGCCGATGTTCCATTGTGCCGAGCTCCACTGTGCATTTCTGCCAAGAATCCATGTGGGAGGCAGCAATGTCATCCTTCACCAATTCGCACCAAAGAAAGTACTGGAACTGATTGACTCGGAAAAAATCACGAAGTTCTTCGCCGCGCCAACGATGTGGAATATGATTTTGCAGGAGAATCTATCAGACTATAGTATCGAGAGCCTGAAACTGGGGTTGTACGGAGCTGCCCCGATGGCGCCTTCACTCGTACATGCCTGCCATGACCAGCTGGGCATCAAGCTAGTCCAGGCATATGGAATGACGGAGATGGGGCCTGCGATTACCTTCCTTTCTGAATATGACCAGTTGACAAAAGCAGGTGCAGCTGGCCAGGCTTGCCTAAACCACGAGATCAGGATTGTCCGCCCGAACGAGGATGGCCCTTCCGACCCCGACGATATCCTGCCTCCAGGCGAAAGCGGGGAAATCATCGTCCAGGGCCCATGCATGATGACTGGCTACTTCAATCGTGAAGAGGCTTCTGAAAAAGCGATGTATAAAGGCTGGTACCATTCAGGCGATATTGGCTACCTCGATGAAGAGGGTTATTTATGGGTGAAAGACAGGGTAGATGACATGATCATCAGCGGCGGTGAAAACATCTATCCTCGTGAGGTCGAGGATGTTCTCCATGCCCATGAAGGTGTCCTTGATGTCGCAATTGTCGGCCAGCCTGATGACCGATGGGGTGAAACCGTTACGGCATTTGTCGTGAAAAAAGATAGCCAAATTACCGAAGAGAATTTGGATGAATGGTGCAAGAACAGTGACAGCCTGGCGAATTACAAGCGACCTCGCAAGTACGTATTTGTAGATGCGCTCCCTAGGAACGCAAGCGGAAAAATCCAGAAGTTCATGCTGCGCAAGCAAATGGAAGAATTGTTTTCAAAAGGGCAGCCGACTTAATGGAAAGGGTTTTTTATCATGTTAGACGGAATTAAAATAGTTGATTTCACCAATTATATCCCTGGCCCTTTCGCGACTCTCAGGCTTGCCGAGCTTGGGGCCGAGGTGATAAAGGTTGAAGCGCCAGAGGGAGACCCGGCAAGGAATACAGGGAACGGCTATGTATTCAACGCACATAATCGCGGCAAAAAGAGCCTTGTCATCAACTTGAAGGAGCCAGAAGGAAAGATGCTGGCGCTTGATCTGCTGGCCAGGGGGGATGTGGTGATTGAGAGCTTCAGGCCAGGAGTGATGGATAAGCTGGGACTCGGATATGAAGCTGTGAAAAAAGTAAACCCCGGTATTGTCTATTGTTCGGTCACTGGATACGGAAAAAATGGAGAAATGAGCAAACTTGGAAGTCATGACCTGAATTATATGAGCTTGAGCGGTGCTCTGGCCCAGATGAAAGATCGTACAGGAAGGCCGGTACATCCATCCCATACTTTTTCTGATTATATTGGCGGGATGGCGGCCAGTGAGCGTATCCTTGCAGCACTTGTGGCCAGGGGAAAAACGGGGAAGGGCAGCTATCATTGCATTTCCATTGCTGACAGTATGGCATCATTGATGGCAAACCATGTCCTGATTGAAAAGGAAACAGGCTATCAAAAAGGTGTTTCTGTACTGAACGGTACAGTCATTGGCTATGGGCTTTACGAAACAAAGGATGGACGCTATGTCAGCCTAGGAGCGCTGGAGCCAAAGTTCTGGAACAATTTTTGTCAGGCTGTAGATCGGGAGGAATGGCTGACCGCGCATTATTCCAGACCGGATAACACGAATCCTGTTTATCTTGAGCTTGTTGATTTGTTTAAAAGCAAATCGCTATTCGAATGGGCCGATTTTGGAATGAAGGTCGATTGCTGCCTTACGCCTGTACTTGAGGCCGGAGAGCTTGCTCAATATCCATATTGGAATGAAAAGAAATTTGTAATGCCAGAAGGCCAAATTAAAATGCATGCAGATTTGCCGTCGCAACCGCAAGCAGCTCCTCCTAAAAAAGGAGAACAGACAGAAGAGATCTTGCAAGAGTGGCTTAGTCTAAAAAGCAGTAATTAGTAGATTCACAGAATCTATATTTTAAAGAGTGGAAGGGGAAATGTCGGTATGATGAATGTTCCATTGACAGTAGGATCGCTATTGGAAAGAGCAGAAAAGTTTTTCCCGAAAAAACAGGTGGTATCACGGACACTATCAGGTATTCACCGATTCACTTACAAGGAGGTTGGCGAACGGACCCGCAGACTGGCCAGCGCGCTTGAAAAACTTGGAGTGGAAAAAGGAGACAGAGTTGGCACATTCGCCTGGAATCACCATCGCCATCTTGAGGTCTATTTTGCTGCCCCAGGGATGGGGGCGGTTCTCCATACCATCAATATCCGCCTGTCACCTGAACATGTCTCGTATATTATCAATCACGCAGAAGATAAGGTATTGCTGGTTGATGAAGACCTGGTGCCGCTGATTGAGCGGAGCAAGGATCAATTTAAAACGGTAGAGGCCTACATCATCATGACCGACAAAGATGAATTGCCTGAAACGACACTGGAGCCAGTCTATTCCTATGAGGAGCTTCTTCGCGATGGCAGTCCGGACTTCGAATTTGTGAAAGATATCGATGAAAATGAACCTGCAGGGATGTGCTACACATCGGCTACAACTGGCAATCCTAAAGGGGTGGTTTATTCCCATCGAGGCATCGTCCTCCACAGCTTCGCGTTCGGGTTAGCAGACACTGCTGCATTATCTGAAACAGATGTCGTTCTGCCGGTCGTGCCGATGTTCCATGCCAATGCCTGGGGTCTGCCATTCGCAGCAACATGGTTCGGCTCGACACAGGTGCTCCCAGGACCATTATTCACTCCTAAACTGCTTGCAGATCTGATTGAACAGGAAAAAGTCACCTTCACCGCGGGAGTGCCGACGATTTGGCTCGGCTTGCTGAATGAGCTTGAAAAAGGAAGCTATGATACCTCTTCGCTAAGATCGATTGTCTGCGGGGGATCTGCTGCGCCACGTGGCATGATCAAAGCGTTCGAAACGAAATATAAAATTCCATTCCTGCACGCATACGGGATGACTGAAACCACTCCGCTGGCAACGGTATCCCGGCTGAAGAGCTACCAGGTCGGATTGGACGAAGATGAAATTTTAGATATCCGCTCCAAACAGGGTCTCCTTGTGCCAGGCCTGGAAATGAAAGTGATTGGCGGCAACGGTGAAGTGAAGTGGGATGGCGAGGAGATGGGAGAACTCCTGCTTCGCGGCCCATGGATTGCGGACGAATACTATAAGGATGAGAGGTCTGACGATGCTTTCCGCGATGGCTGGCTATACACTGGAGATGTGGCCACAGTTGATGAAGAAGGGGTCATCAAGCTTGTTGACCGGACAAAGGATTTAATCAAGAGCGGCGGGGAATGGATCTCGTCCGTCGATCTTGAAAGCGCACTGATGGCCCACGAAGCAGTTTTTGAAGCAAGTGTCGTCGCCGTCCCGCATGAGCAGTGGCAGGAACGACCGATTGCCTGTGTCGTCCTGAAAGAACAATATAAGGGTCAGGTCGACAAGCAGGAACTGCTAGACTTCATCACACCGCAGTTCGCAAAATGGTGGCTCCCAGACGATGTTGTATTTATGGATGAAATCCCGAAAACATCCGTCGGGAAATTTCTGAAGCGTGCATTAAGGGACCAGTTGAAAGACCACCTTGTACAGAATTCGTAAGGAATAAATACGGGAAAGCGCTGCTTGTGGGCGTGATTCGTTTAAAAGGTACCCTTATGAGAAGCGAAACTGTCGCATAAGGGTACGATTAGGCTATAAAGGTACCCTTATGAGAAGCGAAACTGTCGCATAAGGGTACGATTAGGCTATAAAGGTACCCTTATGAGAAGCGAAACTCTCGCATAAGGGTACGATTAGGTCATAAAGAGGCCCTTATGAGAAGCGAAACCCTGCATAAGGGCACGATTAGGTCATAAAGAGGCCCTTATGAGAAGCGAAACCCCTGCATAAGGGTACGATTAGGCCATAAAGAGGCCCTTATGAGAAGCGAAACCCCTGCATAAGAGGTGCGATTAGCTCACAAAGTCAAATTTATTGATTGTTAATAAATCAACCGGCTGTCAAATATGCAGCCGGTTTTTAGTTGTTGTTGTGTTGCTTGAGGATAATATCCTTTTTATGGAAAACGCAATAGGGTATGATGTCACTATTAGGCTATTCTTTTTTTATCTTTCAATTCAAAAAATTCACCAAAAGGGGTATGATAGTAGATATAAATTCGGAAGACGAAATAACGTAATGTTCAACAGGGGGTCTCATCTTCATGAGTATATTTTCTTTTGTCAAACCATATCGCATCCCGATTGCGATTGCGCTTAGCTTAATGCTTGTCGAATTGGCTGTTGAACTTGTCCAGCCGCTTTTGATTGCCAAGATCATTGATGAAGGGATCGTGGCGAGGGATCTCGATACAGTCATCAAATGGGGCGGAGTCATGCTCGGAATCTCTTTCCTTGCCTTTGCATCAGGGATAACGAATTCGTTCATAGCGGCCCATGCAGGCCAGAGCTTCGGGTTTGACCTTCGCGAAAAACTTTTTGCCAAGGTTCAGGCTTTTTCCTTCACGAACTTCAGTCATTTCCCATCATCTTCTTTGATCACAAGGATCACGAATGATGTGACCCAGCTGCAGAATACTTTTTTCATGAGTCTAAGGATTGCGATGCGTGCTCCTTTGCTGGTCATTGGGGGGATCATCATGGCGATGTTGGTACATGCAAAATTGGCACTGCCGTTTGTGATCATCATCCCGCCTCTTTTGATCTTCCTTATTTGGATCATGACAAAGGCTGCAGGTTTATTTAAAAGCGTCCAGAAGCGCCTTGATAGAGTGAATGGAGTAATGAGAGAAAACCTTGTGGGCATGAGACTGATCAAGGCTTTTGCCAGAGGGAAATATGAAGGAACCAGGTTTGAGAAAGCGAACAATAAATTACAGGAACGAACAGTATTTGCTTTAAGGGTCACAGAGGTGACGATTCCCGTTCTGCTGCTTTTCATGAACCTGAGTGTCATTGCTGTTCTTTGGTTTGGAAAGATCGATGTCCAGTCTGGGAGAGTGTCAGTTGGTGAAGTAGTAGCGATTGTGAACTATGCTGCCAGGATCACCGCTGCCTTTTCGATGTTTTCGTGGATCATCATGGTATTCTCTCGTGCCAGGGCATCTTCTGAGCGTGTAACCGATGTCCTGAATGAGGAGATTGACCTTGAAGATACCATCAAAAGCCAAGATGCTTATGAGATCTCTAAAGGTGAAATTGAGTTTGATCATGTGTCATTCCAGTTCCCTGACACCAACATTCCCATTCTTCAAGATCTATCCTTCAAGATTGAACAGGGGGAAACCATAGCGGTACTCGGAGCGACCGGTGCAGGGAAAACGGCGATGTTCCAGTTAATCCCGCGATTGTATGATGTCACAAGCGGGGATATACGAATCGACGGCCGGAACATAAAGGAGTTGAAACTGAAAAGTCTCAGGGAGGGCATCGGCTATGTGCCACAGGAGGCCATGCTGTTTACCGGTTCAATCAAAGAGAACCTAGCCTGGGGCAAGCAGGATGCAACAGAGGAGGAATTGGTAAAGGCAGCCGCAGACGCCCAAATCCATGAAACCGTCCTGAAACTGCCGAATCAATATGATACGCTCCTGGGGCAAAAAGGTGTCAACCTTTCGGGTGGCCAGAAGCAGCGGTTATCCATCGCCCGTGCTTTGATCAAAAATCCTAAAATCCTGCTGCTTGATGACAGCACAAGTGCGTTGGATTTGAAAACGGAAGCAAAGCTGCTCGATGCAATCAGTCTATATAAATGTATGACTGTCATCATTACCCAAAAAATCAGCACTGCAAAGGAAGCAGATAAAATCCTGCTGCTCGAGAATGGGGCCATTATTGGTTACGGAAATCATGAATCCTTGCTTGAGCAATCCTCTCTTTATCAGGCAATTTACAATTCCCAGTTCGGGGAGGTGAAGGCCGGATGTTAAAAAAACATAAAGAAAATAGATCGGACGAAAAAAGAAGTGTGGTTAGGGGAATTGGACCGACAATCAGAAGAATCTGGTCGTACCTTGCAGACCAGCGAAGCCTGATGATCCTTGTCCTTTTAATGGTGGTGGCCAGTTCAGCACTTGGATTGCTGGGCCCATTCCTGATTGGATGGGGCATTGATGAGTATTTTGCGACAAATTCGACTGATGGTTTCATCTGGCTGTTAATCGGTCTTGCATCCGTTTACGTAATGCATTCCTTATCATTGTGGTTCCAAAGCTACTGGATGATCGGAATTGCGCAGAAGACGGTCTATACAATGAGGAGACAGCTTTTCAACCATTTTCATAAACTCTCGATTGATTTCTTCAACAAGCGCCAACATGGCGAGTTGATGAGCAGGGTCACCAATGATATCGAAAATGTCAGCGCGACTCTGAACTCCTCCGTCATCCAGATTTTTTCGAGCGTGCTAACCCTGGTTGGAACGCTAGCGGTCATGATTTGGCTAAGCCCATTGCTTACGCTTGTCACGATGATCATCGTGCCGCTGATGTTCATGGGAATGAAGTGGATTACCAGCAGGACAGGGAGGCTGTATAAAGAACAGCAGCGCCGGCTTGGAGAAATGAATGGTTATATTGAAGAAACGATTTCTGGCCAAAAAATCATTAAATCCTTTTCACAAGAACCAAAGGTAATAGAAGAGTTCCGTATAAAAAATCAGCAGTTAAAGGAATCAGGTTACTGGGCCCAGACCTTTACCGGCTTCATCCCAAAATTGATGAATATGCTCAATAATCTCAGCTTCACAATAGTGGCAGCTGTGGGCGGATTCTTCGCCCTGAAAGGATATGTGACGATAGGGACAATCGTCATCTTTACCGAATACTCTCGTCAGTTCACAAGGCCGCTGAATGATTTGTCGAATCAATTCAATACCTTGCTCTCAGCAGTGGCTGGAGCCGATCGTGTATTTGACATCATTGATACGGAGGAAGAGGCTGTCGATGAAAAAGGAGCCCAACCAATTCCAAATATTACTGGGAAGGTTGAGTTCAAGGATGTATCTTTCTCATATGAAAAGGGCGGAGATACAGTATCTCATTTGAATTTCACCGCAGAACCCGGGCAAACTATTGCGCTTGTTGGCCCTACCGGAGCCGGAAAGTCGACCATCATAAACTTGATCTCCAGATTTTATGAACCAAATCAAGGGATGATTTTAATAGATGGGCACGACAGTAAAAAAATTACCCGTGAAAGCCTGCGGAAACAAATGGGATTCGTCCTCCAGGATTCATTCCTGTTCCAGGGAACCATCAGGGAGAATATCCGCTATGGGAGGTTGGATGCAACAGACGAGGAAGTGGAGAAGGCGGCCAAAGCAGCAAATGCCCATTCCTTCATACAGAGATTGCCCGAAGGATATGACACTGTGTTAAGCCAGGATGATGCCGGTATCAGCCAGGGGCAAAAACAATTGTTATCCATCGCTAGAGCCATCCTTGCTGACCCATCCATCTTGATACTCGATGAAGCGACTAGCAGTATTGATACCATTACTGAACTCAAGATACAGGAGGCCCTTCAGCATTTATTGAAGGGAAGAACAAGCTTTATCATTGCCCATCGCTTGAATACAATTAAAAATGCAGACCAAATCATTGTCATAGAAAGCGGGCAAATCATTGAAAAAGGTAATCATGACGAACTGTTGGCACAAGAAGGCTTTTACCATGACCTTTATACAAGCCAACTGGAAAAGAGGATGTTGATGAAATATTAGGAAGCCATTGAGCTTCCTTTTTTTGTTATTCAAAAAGTGAACGGTTAAAGGTGATTTGTTTATGAAATATGACAAATTTCCCGGGCAATAGAGGATTCGCGAGAAGTTTGTCGTATTCCTAAATAGAAGCCTGCAATTAGCTTGACAGCATCCGTCCGTCTTTATATACACAGTCCACTTCGAATGGAGAAGATGAAATGCTTGCTGAAAAACTTCTTTTAAATGTTCTTATAATCTTGCTGCCAATCTTCATTCATAGTGTGCTTTTTGATAATAAAAGCGTGGGGAAATCTCCTTATTTGTGTGGAGTACTTCAAAGCGTTGCGGTGATTCTCTCCCTAGTGTTTGCATATAAGGAAGGCGGTTTATACTGGGATCTTCGATATGTACCTTTAGTGCTGGCTTTTCTATATGGCGGGCCGATAGCGGGTATTATGGTTCTGTTTACTTATCTGGCAACTCGAACTTTTATGGGCGGGGATCTTTGGCTTGGATACGCAAGCGGATTTCTGGCAGCGCTTATTCCTTTCTTGTTCATGAAGAAGTTTTGGACCTTTGATGCAAAGAAGAGGATCAGGATAGCTGTTCTTGTGGGTTTATGGCCTTCGCTTTCAATGCTGGCAATTTTAGTAGCCAATATCTTTATAAATGAGCCTACAGCTGAAGATACAAATCAAATCATGCTGAATGTGGCGATTTTTGGAGCTATCCAAGTGTTTGCTGTATGGATCGCATCCATTCTGAATGAGTCCTTGATTGAGAAGGATCTTATGAGAAAAGAAATTCTGAGAGCTGAAAAACTGAATACACTGGGTGAACTGGCCGCCTCGATTGCACACGAAATCAGGAATCCCTTAACAGTAGTAAAAGGATTCCTGCAAATGATGCACAAACAAGAAAAAGGGAACAACCATTATTATTTGAGTCTCGTCCTGACAGAGTTAGGCAGGGCGGAATCCATCATTAATGATTATCTGAATTTTGCCAAGCCTCAATTTGAAAAACTTGAAGAAGCTGAACTGGCAGAAATCATATCAGAGGTTACACTCTTATTAGAGGCCTTCGCAGCAAAGGAAGGTGTCCAGGTAAATGTCCAGCTGGAGCGGGGAGTCTATGTCGAAACGGACCGGAACCAGCTTAAACAAGCCCTGGTCAATATTATAAAGAATGCGATTGAGGCCACCAATGATGGCGGGGAAGTTAACATAAATCAGTCTACAGTAGTCCATGAGTCTTTTATAGTTGTTTCTGATAATGGAAAAGGTATGGATAGTGCACAAATTGCCAGACTAGGTACATTATTTTATACAACAAAAGATAAAGGCACAGGGCTTGGAACTTCTGTTTCAATAAAAATCATCGAGGCAATGGGTGGTTCGATTTCATTCAAGAGCGAAAAAGGAGTCGGGACAGAAGTAACAATCATGCTGCCGGCATATGGATCATCAAGTCCTATAGATAGAACGAACTCTGTAAAACTTGATATGGTAATGAAACAATGACCCAGTATATTTTCTTCTCAGGTCATTGTTTCACTTTTATGAGCTTCTAAGGATTGATTGACTTTTTTGCTTCCATGTATAAAGCCTGCAAGAATTTTTTTAAGTTTGAGCGGGGTGGAATTGCACATGACTCGGTTTTGCCTTCTATCTCAAGCATTTTCATACGTACTTGCGTATAGTCGAAAAAAGAGCTACTATAATGCTCGAATTTGGGATTTGAATAATCAGTCAGACCCAATGAAGCAAGATGTTCTAAAGCCTGCTGGAGAGCTCTTCGAACTCGCTGTTCCCCGGCTTTTATCTCTTTTCGAATGTCCGCAGCAGAAGCGTTTTGTCCTAAGCGTTTTTTCATAACTCTCTCAAATAAATCCTTCAAAGGCGGTATTTCTTTTACTCCATTCTGCTCATGTTCATAGAGGATGCTTAGCAGATCCAGAAGATCTTTATTTCCGCTTTCGCTGATAATTCCTAATTCGAATAAAATATCCTTTCCTGCACTAACTATCGAAAGCGTACTTTTGTTTGTATTTATATTTGTCTTAAATCCTGGAATCATGTTAAGCGAGCGCTGAATATCCATTAGGGATTTTTTTAATGTCAAATTTTCGCACACTTTCTTGATAACATTTGAAACTTCAAGCTTATTTAGCGGTTTGGTAATATAGTAATCTATACCAAGCCTATAAGCTTCCCCAATCAGTTCCTTCGATTCCACTTGTGAAATCATAATAATCTTTCCAGTGAATGTAGGGCTAATTTCTTTTATTGTCTCCAAACCGTCACGATTTGGCATTAGTAAGTCAATCAGCAATATATCGATACCTTTAGCTTCGAGAATGTCAGTATAAACTTCAGAACCATCTTCGGCCTCTCCCACAACTGTTCCGAAATCTTGGTCTTCAATTATATTTGCCAGCATAGCTCTTATAGCTGGCGAATCATCTACAATAAAAAACCGCATTCTAGTTACCTCCTATTGTCAGACTTCGAATTGGAACATTAATGCTGAAAACAGTTTTAAAGCCAATGCCATATGGTTCAAGGATGATTTTTCCGCCAATATTCTCAATCGTATTCTTAACATAAGAAAGTCCGATACCGCTTGAAGCGTTTCCATCCTGATTGAACTTAGTGGTGAATCCTGGTTCAAAGACAAGATGCCTATTCCTATCATTAATTCCAGGACCTGTATCTTTTACTTGAATCACCAAGGTATCATGATCCCGGCTAACTTCCACAAGAATTTTACCTGCTTGATTAATAGCTTCCACAGCATTTGTTGCCAGGTTATTAATAACTGATAACAGCATAAATGTGTGATAAGCAGGATGATCCCCGACAACGGTACTTGTGATTTTAATGGATTTTCCTAATGAATCTGCAAAGTTTCCATTACACTTTATGACTACCTCCAAAATCTCTTCAATATCCATAAAGTCACTAAGGTTTTCCTTGACCATCAACTTAGTCAAACCAGCGTAAATTCTCTGATTGTCCTTTTTGATTTCATGTAATTCACCCGCGATTTTAAGGGCAGATTGAGCATAGTCTTCTTGTTTCTTCTCTTTTAACTCTCTATAGAATGTATAGCATGCAGCGGTTAGGTCTTCTGCATTTTTCATTGATTTTTTTAGTTGAATCATTTCTACATAAAGATTTGATATGAGTATGAGCATTTGTTCATTTCTATTTCTCTGTTGTTCTTCGGATAATTTAGCTTCTCTGATTACTAAAATATTAAAGAATCCTAGAACAAAAAAGCTCCGGATAATAGCAATCATACCAATGGTCAACAAAGTATTAAAATTTATCTGAGATTGTGATAAAAGGGAACGAAAAAAAATCTCCGTCATACTTGCTGCTACCTCAACAATGACACCAAGTAATCCAACAAAGAAAGGATTGCTATATAATGTATTGATTTTAAATAAGTAAAATAATATGGCAAAAGTCAAATAATAAAAGAAGACCGGGAAGTGAAGTAGAAAACCTTCTAAAAGGAGGTCTGAATTGCCGGTTAAACCAAATGAAGCAACCCTAAACAATACAACTGCCGACCCCGCAGCCGATCCAGCCAATAAAGGATGTAACTTTTTAGACCACAGAAGAATGAAGAAAAAGATCGGCGTGCCCAGGCTTACCCTCATATCTCCTTCAAATGGGTAGAACTTCATCTCTCCACCTAATGGGACAGCGATCACAATCAGCATGTATGGAATTAGCCGTTCCTTCATTACCCCACCTCATCTCATTGCCAAGCAAACTTCATATAACTCATACTTCATACCTCATTCCCTTATAAACAATCTTATTTTAATCTAACTCAGAGTCATTTTGATGTTTAATTTTGACAATATTATTAAGAACCGAATTAAATTTGTTATTTTCTGTAGTTTTCAGTAGAGTGGTGATTACTCTAAGTATGTGAAGGAGGAATGAGGCAATTTCTCTCTTTGACGTAACTGACATTAGAAATTATACATTAACTTGTGAAAAGTATCACAATCAATAAGGGTGGGTGATTTAACGCTGAAAATAAAGAAGAGTTTATTGTGAGTGTTCATTCAAAGTTGTACAAAGAAAGATTATCAAGGAGGTAATCAATATGTTCTGGATTCAATTTTTAATTGTTCTGACATGTATCTTCATTGGTGCCAGGCTTGGAGGTGTGGGACTTGGTGTAATGGGCGGTGTTGGTCTTGGTATTTTGGTTTTTGGGTTTGGTCTTCAGCCAACATCAGCACCTATTGATGTAATGTTGATGATCTTAGCTGTCATTACGGCTGCTGGAGCTCTGCAAGCCGCCGGTGGGATGGAGTATCTAGTCTATCTGGCAGAGAAGGCATTACGTAAAAACCCTAAGAGAATAACCTTTATTGCCCCAATGGTTACTTACTTATTTACCTTATGTGCGGGTACTGGCCATGTTGCCTACTCAGTATTACCCGTTATCGCGGAGGTATCACGAGAATCAGGGATTCGTCCAGAACGGCCGATGTCTATTGCTGTTATCGCATCTCAACAGGCAATCACAGCCAGTCCGATTTCAGCCGCCACTGTGGCATTGCTTGCGCTTCTTGCAGACTTTAACATTAGTCTAATGCAGATCCTTCTAATATGTATTCCATCCACCTTCCTCGCTTGTATGGGTGCAGCATTTGTGGCGAGCAAAATGGGCAAGGAACTGAACATGGATGCAGAGTATTTGAAACGATTAGAAGAAGGACTCGCTCCAATCAAGAAAGATAAAAAAGCATTCAATCCAAATCCTGGTGCAAAACTTTCCGTTATTCTGTTCTTATTGGCAGCAGTACTTGTTGTTATTCTTGGCTCTTTCCAGGAGTTGCGCCCTGGTTGGGAAATTGATGGTGTCTTCAATAGAATGAGTATGCCAGCTGCTATAGAGATTGTTATGCTGACAATTGCAGCAATGATTATTATCTTTGCAAAGCCTAAAGTGGAAGATATCGTTTCAGGAAGTGTCTTCAAAGCTGGCGCTGCTGCAGTTGTAGCCATCTTCGGAATTGCGTGGATGGGTGATACCTTCTTTCAAGGAAACATGGCTCTTATTTCAGGTTCTATTTCGGATCTAGTAACCGCAGCACCTTGGCTGTTCGCAGTTGCATTATTCGGACTTTCCATTCTCCTGTACAGCCAGGCAGCTACAGTACGGACATTAATGCCACTTGGGATTACACTGGGAATAAACCCAGCGTTGTTAATCGCAATGTTCCCGGCGGTAAATGGATACTTCTTCATTCCAAACTATCCGACTGTAGTAGCGGCAATAAACTTCGACCGAACGGGAACAACCCGAATAGGTAAATACATCCTAAACCACAGCTTTATGGTGCCAGGACTCGTTGCTACAGTCGGAGCCGTCGGTATTGGCATTTTGTTAAGTACTATCGTTCTATAAAATTTAATCCTCTCAGCAGCCCTTCATTAGGAGGGCGGCTGCCTACTATTATGGGAAATGGAGTTGGTTGAAATGATGGATCAATTCAGAGTTGAAAAAGACTTCTTAGGTGAGAAGCTGGTCCCTATTGATGCTTATTATGGAGTGCAGACAATCCGTGCAATTGAAAATTTCCCGATAACAGGTTCCAGGCTTGATGAGTCATTGATCAAGGCAATGGCGATAGTAAAGAAAGCTGCAGCACTTGCAAATGCAGAAATTGGCCAACTGGATCGAACAATAGCAGATGCGATCGCACTTGCAGCTGATGAAGTGATTGATGGAAAACTGCATGATCAGTTTATAGTGGATCCAATCCAGGGAGGTGCAGGTACATCAATCAACATGAATACGAATGAAGTAATTGCGAACCGAGCCCTCGAATTGATGGGAGAAGTCAAAGGGAACTATAAAATCATCAGTCCGAATTCCCATGTGAATATGGCTCAATCGACAAATGACTCTTTTCCCACTGCCATTCATCTATCGACACTCTCGACATTAAATAAACTTCTAAAAGTTATGGATAAACTTCATCAGGGATTCATAGACAAAGCGAAAGAGTTTGATGGAATCATTAAAATGGGCCGGACTCATTTACAGGATGCAGTACCGATTCGATTGGGCCAGGAATTTGCTGCTTATGCTAGAGTGCTAAAAAGAGATATTAAGAGGATCAAGGCTACAAGGGATCATCTTTATGAAGTGAATATGGGAGCAACTGCTGTAGGCACAGGACTTAATGCTGACCCAGTCTATATCGAGAAAGCAATAGCTTATCTGGGAGAGTTCACAGGTTTGCCATTAGCCGGTTCCGAAAATTTAGTTGATGGAACTCAGAATACTGATTGCTATATAGAAGTTTCGGCTGCTTTGAAGGTCTGTATGCTAAACATGTCGAAGGTTGCCAATGACTTAAGGATGATGACGTCAGGACCGAGATGTGGTTTTGGAGAGATTAATCTGCCTGCACGACAGCCTGGTTCTTCGATCATGCCGGGGAAGGTCAACCCAGTTATGGCGGAAGTTCTTAATCAGAGTGCTTTCCAGGTTGTCGGGAACGATTTGACAATCAGCATGGCATCGGAAGCTGGACAATTTGAGCTGAATGTCATGGAACCAGTCATAGTGTTCAATCTTTTACAGTCCATTAAAATCATGACAAATGTCTTCGATGTATTCCATGAACATTGTCTCAGCGGGATCACAGCGAATATCGAAAGACTGGAAGCATACGTAAATAATAGTGTAGGCGTAATAACCGCCATCAACCCTCATGTAGGGTATGAAACTGCAGCATCTGTTGCAAGAGAAGCAATTGTAGCCAATAGGGCTGTCCGAGATATTGTTCTTGAACGGGGTGTGTTAACAGCAGAAGAATTGGATATGATTCTTAATCCATTTGAGATGACGCATCCGGGGATCGCAGGCAAGGATTTAATAGAAAAGAAAACTCAAAGAGAAGCTGTATTGCTCTAAAAGGATAAAGAAAAGGGAGGCAGATTGATGGTAGAGCGCCGCAATAACCACCATTTATATAGAAAGCTACATTCATTGTCAGGAATCATTCCGGTTGGGGTGTTCCTGACAGTTCATCTCTTCGTAAATTACACAGCAACTTGGGGGCAGGACGCTTATAATACTGCAGCAGGGATCATGGTTAATCTGCCGTTTAAATATTTCCTGGAAGCGTTCATTATTTTTATACCTATGTATTTTCATGCTATATATGGCCTTTATATTGCACTTCAAGCTAAGAATAATGTTGGCCGATATGGATATATGCACAATTGGAAGTTCCTTTTACAAAGGTTTACAGGTGTTGTTACCTTTATTTTTGTCACCTGGCATATTTGGGAAACAAAAATTCAGGTAGAGTTTTTTGGTGTAGAGGCCAACTATAACTTGATGGCCAATATTGTAGATAACCCATTTTCTTTGACTCTTTATATCATAGGAATCGTTTCAGCAGTCTATCATTTTGCCAATGGTGTATGGACATTCCTCATTACCTGGGGAATCACGGTAACGCCAAGGTCACAACAAGTCTTTTCATATATTACATTCGGTTTATTTGTCGTACTATCCATTATTGGTGTACGCGCAATTTTAGCTTTTGCATAATAACTGGATAGGAGGCCAATGGAATGAGCAAAGGAAGAATCGTGATTGTAGGGGGAGGACTTGCAGGGCTGATGGCAGCAATTAAAATTGCCGAGAAAGGGACAATGGTTGATTTGTTTTCAGTAGTCCCTGTCAAAAGATCACACTCAGTCTGTGCGCAAGGCGGCATCAATGGAGCCGTCAATACGAAAGGGGAGAATGATTCTCCGTGGGAGCATTTTGACGACTCCGTTTATGGCGGGGACTTTTTAGCTAACCAACCCCCTGTAAAAGCAATGTGCGAAGCAGCACCTAAAATCATCCACATGTTTGACAGGATGGGTGTTATGTTTAATCGTACATCGGAAGGTCTGCTGGATTTCAGGAGATTTGGCGGAACTCAGCATCATCGTACTGCATTTGCCGGAGCAACAACCGGCCAGCAACTACTCTACGCATTGGATGAACAGGTGAGGATGTTCGAAACCCAAGGACTTGTAGCGAAATATGAGAATTGGGAATTTGTATCGGCCATTGTTGACGACTCAGGAGTTTGCAGGGGGATTACAGCACAAAATCTTAGGACGATGGAAATGATGGCATTCAGTGCGGATGCAGTCATTATTGCCACAGGAGGACCAGGGCTGATTTTTGGCAAGTCAACGAACTCCACAATTAATACTGGGTACGCTGCTGCAAGATTATATGAACAAGGGGCTCTTTACGCAAATGGAGAGTTTATTCAAATCCACCCAACAGCCATACCAGGTGACGACAAGAACCGTTTAATGAGTGAATCAGCTCGTGGCGAAGGTGGTCGTGTTTGGACATACAAAGATGGAAAGCCTTGGTATTTTCTCGAGGAAAAGTATCCTGCTTACGGAAATTTGGTGCCTAGGGATATTGCGACAAGAGAGATTTTCGACGTATGTGTAAATCGGAAATTAGGGATAGACGGGGAGAACAAAGTTTATTTGGATTTGTCACATATTGATTCACGACAGCTTGATATCAAGCTTGGAGGAATCATGGAGATTTATGAAAAGTTCATGGGAGATGATCCACGCAAGGTACCTATGAAGATATTTCCGGCGGTACACTATTCCATGGGGGGATTATGGGTAGATTATCAGCAAAGAACAAATATCCCAGGTTTATTTGCAGCAGGGGAATGCGATTATTCACAGCATGGAGCCAATCGTTTAGGTGCAAATTCCTTGCTCTCAGCTGTATACGGAGGCATGGTGGCTGGCCCTTCTGCTCTGGAATATATATATGGCATGGATAAATCAGCAGATTCACTTTCAGCAAATTTCTATACTCAGTTTGTTCAGGATGATGAGAGGAAATATCAATCCATTCTCAAGATGAATGGTAAAGAGAACGCTTATCTTCTCCATAAGGAGCTTGGGGAATTGATGACAGCAAATGTCACTGTTGTTCGAGAGAATAAGAAGCTGAGGGCTACATATGAGAAGCTGCAAGATTTTAAAGAGCGCTATAAGAATATCAATATTGAGGATACAGAAAGTTGGAGCAATGCAGGGGCTTCCTTCACAAGGCAGCTTGAAGGCATGATCAATTTAGCTCACGTAATAACCCTTGGAGCATTACAGAGAAATGAAAGTCGGGGAGCCCATTATAAACCCGAATTCCCTGACAGGAATGATGAAGAATGGCTGAAGACCACAATGGCAAGATTCAATAAGGAAACAAGACTCCCAGAGCTTTTTTACGAGGAAGTGGATGTCTCACTGATTGAACCAAGGAAACGTGATTACACCAAGTCGAAAAAGGGAGTGAAGTGACCATGCCATCCCAACAACAGGTTCATCTGATTATCAGAAGGCAGAAGGGGCCAAGTGCTCCTGCTTATAGTGAAGAGTTTATCATTCCATATCGGTCGAATATGAATATTATATCTGCTTTAATGGAAATACAAAAGGACCCTGTCAACAGCAAAGGAGATGCAACAACTCCAGTTATTTGGGAATCTGTTTGCTTGGAGGAGGTCTGCGGGGCTTGTTCAATGATCATAAATGAAAAGCCGAGACAAGCCTGTTCTACACTGATTGATCAGCTCGAACAGCCAATCAGGATCGAGCCACTTAGCACATTTCCCGTGATGAGGGACTTGGCTGTGGATCGTCAGCGTATGTTCGATGCTCTGAAAAAGGTCAAAGCATGGATTCCAATTGATGGTACACATGACTTAGGGGCAGGTCCAAGAATGCCAGAGAATACCAGACAATGGGCTTATGAGCTATCAAAGTGCATGACTTGTGGCTGCTGTCTTGAAGCATGCCCGAATGTTAACAGTCAATCTCCATTCATTGGACCAGCACCCTTATCACAAGTCCGGCTATTTAATGCTCATCCTACAGGAGAGATGCATAAGGCAGAAAGGCTTACCGCAATTATGGGTGAGGGGGGAATCACGACATGCGGAAATTCCCAAAACTGTGTTGAAGTCTGCCCAAAAGGGATTCCATTAACGACCTCAATAGCTCACCTGAATCGACAGGTAACCATCCATTCCTTTAAATCTTTCTTCGGGGCTTACTAAAGGCGAAATAAGGTAGCAGTGATCAATATGAAAAAATAAAAAAGCGAACCGGATCCGGTTCGCTTTTTAGTAACTTGCTACTTCACAAGATGTATAAAAAATCATCCATTATAAACTATTGCCGCGGTACAAAATTCCACTTGACCATTTTTAACCTAAACGACGCAAGCCCTACCTCTCTTGCATCCTTACGGCTCCGAAGCCGATCCAGTGTGAATAAGTTGTTACCAAAAAATAAAAGCAGAACGCCATTAATTGTTTACATAATATTTGTTGTGATTCAAGTTACTTCTTTTTTGGCGAAGCTTTATTATTATATGTTGTTTTCCAGCAGATGTCAACAGGTATTTACAAATGTTTGAAATCCTTACTTTTTACGTAAGTTTTCCTGTGCCATTTTTACAAGCTCTCTTACCATGCTGCCTCCGAGTCGGCCTCCAACCTTTCCTGCTTCCCGAGTAGAGAGATTGCCGTTATAGCCCTTGTTCAGGGGAACGCCAACCTCTCTGGCAGTTTCGAATTTTGCATCCTCAGCTTTCATCGTACCAGCTACCTGAGCTTTTAAATCATCCAGTGCTTTCCTGGCTTCAGGTACTAGAATCTTATTTCTTCTGGCCATTGATGGTCCCTCCATAGATTCTTTTCTCTTATTATTGGTCAGAAACTGTTTAATTATTTCATAATGGCACAGGGGGTTTTAGCTATTCCAATAATGGGTAAATATAATGTCTATTTAATTTATCCTCATACTTATCAACAATTAAAAGTTAGTGTTATTAAGTACTCCACAGATTTATCCACATTATCCACAGAAATAAGGGTGAGATATGGGAGATGCTGTAAAACTTGTTTTTTTTAAGCTTTCTGAAAAAATATCAACAGTATTCACATTGATGTGGATAAATATTTTTTGAACAATTAGTGAAACACCTTGTTAAATGATTTAGCTGGTAGTAAAGTATAAGTATCAAAAGTTAGTGAAAATATTCACAAACAAACTGACTTGAGATATCCCCCTTCCCTTAATCGGAAAAGGCAGAATCATTAGATTCTGCCTTTTCCTTTTGTTGGGTTATTTTCTCCTGCTTTTTGCACGCTCATCCGCAGCCTTGGATCGTGCCATTGCTTCAAGGTCATCGTGGTCAGCTAATTCGCGATTGAATTCCACGTCGACCCCATCTGATTTCATGTTCTTCGGCACTTGTGGAAGAGATGCTTTGTTACGGTCACGTGTTTTATGTCCATGTGATCTTCCCAATCGAAAAAACCCCTTTCAAATTGAAAAAGTACGGAAATGGATCATTTCCGTACTTTTATGTTCTTCCAAAAGAGGAGGCTTAATGCCTAAAATCTCTTTCCATTTGCATAGCCGCCAGCTCGGTCTGCTTTCTTGAATTCACGGCTGTATGTAACTTCCTGCATGCTTGACAACGTACTCTTTGTCTTATCTCTTTTCTTCTTATCCATCAAAAATCCACCCTTTCAATGTGATGTACCTTACAAGTATTTCCTTGTTGAAAGGGATTAAACAGCATTACTTGCTTAAAATTTCTATAAGAGCTTTTTCGAGCTCGGGATACTGGAAAGAGAAGCCTAAGTTAAGCAGCTTTTCTGGTATGGCTTTTTGCCCTTCCAGCACAAGAATGCTCATTTCCCCGAGTGCAATTTTAAGTGCAAAAGCAGGCACAGGCAGCCAATGTGGCCGATTCATCACTTTGGATAAAGTCTTTCCAAACTGATCCATGGTCACTGGGCAGGGAGCAACGAAATTAACAGGACCCTCTAATTTTGAAGATTCTATTGAAAGTATGATGCCGCGTATGACATCGGTAATATGAATCCAGGAGAGCCATTGGTGACCAGTACCCACTTTTCCGCCGCCAAAGAATTTATATGGCAGGACCATCCTCGGCAGGGCACCTTCATTTTTATCAAGAATCAAGCCGAATCTGCACAGTACGACACGAGTGCCAAATTCCTTCACCTCGTTGGCAGCAGATTCCCAGCGCTTGACTGTATCAGCCAGGAAGTCATTTCCTGGACCAGACTGTTCATTGAATTCTCCTGCCAGAGAGGTCCCGTAATATCCAACAGCACTAGCATTGATTAATACATCAGGTTTATTTTTCAATGCCTTAATGATCCTTTTCACTTCAGTGGTTGCTTTAATTCGGCTGTCTATAATTTTCTGTTTGTATTCTTCCGTCCATCGGCCATTGATAGTCGCACCTGCCAGGTTGACGATCGCATCAATGCCCTCAAGCTGACTTTCAGGCTGGTCTCCGGGATTTAGCCACTGAACAAACCGTTCACTTTCGGTGCTCTGCTCTTTGACTTTCCGGGTTAAAATAAACACTTCATGTCCATTGCGTACCAGCTCATTGGATAATGCTTTGCCGACAAGTCCTGTTCCACCTGTGATGGCTATTTTCATGGTCATCCTCCTAACTATACTCTTGACTATATAGTACTGCTTTTAACATGATAAACCTTCTTTGAATGTGTTAAAGTTTCTATAGAGGTGAAATAAAGATGCCAGTCATTACAAAGATTTCCGTCCAAAAACACAATAAAGACAGATACAGCATTTTTACCGACAGCGGAAGGGGAGAAGAGTATGCCTTCAGCGTCGATGAAGATGTGTTAATCAAATATAATTTAAAAAAAGGGATGGAACTGGATGACTTCGCTGTCACGGAAATGCTGTTCCAGGACGACATCCGGAAAGCCTATAATACGGCAATCAACTATCTTTCACACCGCATGCGGTCAGAATCAGAGGTCCGTGAACACCTGAAAAAGAAAGAAATATCGGATTCTGTCATCAAAGAAGCAATCCATAAATTATATGAGTTAAAGTTCCTGAATGATGAGGAATTTGCCAAGGCATTTGTCCAGACCAAACTGAATACGACGGATAAAGGTGCAGATGTCATCAAACTAGAGTTGAAGGAGAAAGGGATTGCGCCAGATTTAATCACAAAAGCCATTGAAGAGGTTTCATTCGATGAACAGCTGGAAAAGGCGATCAAGCTGAGTGAAAAATATGCTTTGAAAAATAAGAAGGACTCTTCAAGGATCTTAAAGCAGAAAATTGAGCAGATGCTGAAACGGAAAGGATATTCTTTTCCCATCATACGTGCTGCTTTGGATGAAACAGAAGTAGAGAAAGAAGCCGATGCTGAAATGGATGCACTAAGGGTTCAAGGTGAAAAGCTCCATAATAAATATAGTAAACTCCCGGAGCGTGAATACCGTCAGAAGCTGAAGATGGCCTTGTATCGTAAAGGATTTCCCATGGATTTAATTGATGTATTCATCATGGAAAAAGAAAATGAGGACTAAAAAATCATGACACTTGTCATGATTTTTTAGATTCTATCACAATCTCTGGTTGGTCAAGGTTGTTCACGATGATTTGGGCCACCTCTGCAGCTGACCGAAGTCTTGATGGATCTGCCACATGCTTGCTATCATCCCAGAATGGCGTATTCATACCGCCCATATAGGCGGCGACGAATCGGGTCCTAGTTCCTTCATACTCCTTCTGAAGGCTTTCAGTGAAGCCCCTGACTGCGAATTTACTGGAGCAATAGACAGCTTCATTCTTTTTTCCGCGGAGACCTGCTGTGGAAACAATGTTCAAGACCAGCCCCTCATCATTCTGTTCAAGATAGGGGAGGAGTGCTTTCGTCATATTGATGGTTCCAAAAACATTCGTCTGGAACATTTCTTCAATTTCAGTATCTGAGACTTCTGTGAACGGTCCGAAATATCCAAGGCCGGCATTATTCACAAGGCCGTATATTTCATGCTTCTTGCTGATCAGCAGCGCTTTTTCCTTAATATCTTCAAGGTTGCGCAAATCAAGCTGGACCGCGGTGGCACTTCCTCCAGACTGTTCGATTTGCACCTTGACAGTGTTTAGCTTATCTTCTGTTCTTCCTGTTAAAATCATATGGAATCCCTGATTGGCCAAGAGCAATGAGAGCTCTTTCCCAAGGCCAGTACCGGCACCAGTCACAATGATTGCTTTCATGATAGCCTCCTTAAGATAACATGCTATAATTTAGTTATATCTTAAATGCTTGTATGTTAAAAGCGAGAACAATCCAGGAGTGAATGAAATGGGCAGAGAAAAACGATACAGCGAGATGAATGAATACGAATTGAACCAGGAAATTGCCAGTCTTCGCGACAAGGCTAGAAAGGCAGAGCAGATGGGAATGGTAAGTGAACTTGCCGTTTACGAACGTAAAATTGCCATGGCCAAATCATACATGCTCAACCCGGATGATTTTAAACCAGGCGAAATCTACGGTATCGATGGGGACCCCGGTTCCTTTTTCAAAATTGATTATATGAATGGGGTATTTGCGTGGGGTGCACGTCTTCATGGCGATGGAAGAGAAGAAGCACTGCCGATTTCCCTGTTATTGAAATTAGAGCAAAACCAGAGTAACTAATATCTGGTTTTGCTCTTTGCTTGCGCCAGTCTTTACATTTTAAACCTAAAGTTTATTGATGGTCTTTTATGACCGCTGAAGTATCATCTTCACGGTGAGATGAGGCGTACATGCGCTCCTGTGGATGAGTATTGATGGTACCATCAGCTCTTCTAGAAGCGTATTCCGCTTTTGCCCGAGGTTCGCCCTCGAGCTTATTATTGTTCTGATTCGGGAAGTTGGTTACTTTATTTCGCATATTGCCCTCCGTGACGGGTAAAATTACGTGTATGCCGAAATAGCTGCACGCATTTATAGTATTAGATTTAAAACACCCTTTCATGACTACATAAAATATTGGCAAAGGATGATCATAATTGCAGGAAACTATTGAGAAATCTGGCAAGCCTGCTGCAAGAAAAAAACAAAGACATCACCTATGAGCAGGCATTGACCTGGGTGGAGCTTTTATGGGGAGACTTCGAATCCACCTACGCAAAAGCAGGACACAAATACATGGGAAGCGAAATGACCGAAAAAGTAGTTCGCCAATGGATCGATAACTACGGCGAGCAACTCCACGAATTCGTTGCCAGGAATCCGAAGTATAAACATTTATTGAACCAGCAGGATACTGGTCATACACATTAAAGTGAAAATCCCCATTGAAGATGGGGATTTTTTTGTTTATGTCCGATCAACTACTAGGTTCACCGCTATAGATGTCCTTATGTATGGCTTTTTACTCTCATAGGGGTCTCGTTCTCTTCGATAGCTGCCCTTATGTATGGTTATGCTCTCTCATAAGGGTCCCGTTGTCCTAGATAGCTGCCCTTATGTATGGGGTTACACACTCATAAGGGTCTCGTTCTCTTGGATAGATACCCTTATGTATGGTTGTACTCTCTCATAAGGGTGCCGGTGTCCTCTAAAGATACCCTTATGTAGTGCTTTGCCCTCTCATAAGGGTATCGATCTCTTTGATAGATCTTATTACGCTATCTTCCACGTGGGAAACAAACATAAAAAACCGGGTGATAAATCACCCGGTAATTAATTACCCTTCTCCAGGAAGGAATTCCAATTTCTTTCGTAATTTTTCCTCACTGTAAATCCAGCCGGTGTAGGAGCTGAGTATTTCCAGGTCCTTGCTCAGGTTCACGACAGCGACAAATGGATAGTGTCCGTTGCTGCGGTAGCGCAGATCAATGAACCTTACTTCATAGTATTCATCGTATTCATCGCATTCCCATCGGTACACTGGTGAGAAGGACAGGAACGCCGACAGGTTCTTGTCTTTTTTTGCTGCTTCCAGCACTGGAGTTTCGGGCACTGGTACGCGATTGAATTGATCGAGGATCCTCACGTGGTGCTTGTGTCCCCGGCCGACAAAGAATTGGTGTTTGTTCATGACTGCTACCCGCCAATGATTGAATTTCATGGTTGGGGCGATTATGATATCTGTTGCATCCGGAACAATATTCTCAACGGCCCTTCGGATGCGGAATTTCATAATAAAGCGATAAATGTAATAGAACACCAAGATGCCATAAATCGTCAAGAAGGTATATCCAGGGTGATATCCAAATGCCCAGAGGAACAAACCAACGACATGAATCGCAAAAATAATTGGGTCAAATGTGTTGATCACCCCTAGGGCGACCCATTTCGACGAAAAAGGCCGCAATGCCTGTGTCCCATATGCATTGAAAATGTCGACAAAAACATGAAGGAAAACAGCTATAAATGTCCAAATCCATAAATGCAGCAAATTTGCTTCTGGGTAGAAAAAGTAGATTGTCCCAGAAATAAGCAGCGGCCACAGGAGGACTGCTGGAATCGAATGGGTAATGCCCCGGTGGTTTCGTATATAAACAGCGTTATTCCTTAATTTCAATACAGTATCTATATCAGGGATTTGCGAACCGACAAGTGTAGCAATCAAAACACTTGAGGCAGTGGCGGTGCTTTCGCTGACAGCAGGGTCAAGCGTAGCCAACCCGCCCAGAGCGAATCCCATCACAACATGAGTTCCTGTATCCACGGAAACAGCCTCCTTTTATAAAGATTCATGTTACTCGTAACCAGAGTCTGGCAGTGAAAAGTCCTTGTCACAAAGCGAATAATAGTTTACTTTTAAAGGGCTGTGTCAATCAGTCCCTTCACGAAATTGCAAAGGAGCTGAATAAATTGATTCAGATGATCGTCCAGTACGAAGTGAAGCAGAATCTGCTTAGCCAATACCAAGAAACAATTGATAAGATTTCGACCATGCTTCCTGACTTTGAAGCTGATATGTTTTCGTGCAGCCAGTCGGAAGAACGGAATATCTTTGTTGAATCATTCTATGTCCCGACTGAAGCCCATTACCACGCCCTGAAAAAAATGCGGTTATCCCGGAATCATTCCGTATTTGGAATCCTAGAAGACTTTGTTCCGGGCGGATTGGAACGAATGGGTTTTCTGGCGATTAAGCAGAAGCGTTAATATTATATTCCCAAATTTCCGGAAAGTTTAACACCTGGAGGAACAAAAGTGGCAACTGAGATCAAGAAATGTATAGATAAAATGGATATAAAATCCTTTCAGGATGACTTGATAGGATGGTTTGAAAGTGAGCAGCGTGAACTGCCATGGAGAAAGGATCAGGATCCTTACAAAGTGTGGGTATCAGAAATCATGCTCCAGCAAACTAGAGTAGATACTGTCATCCCTTATTTTAATCGATTTTTGGAAAATTTTCCAACAATAGAGGCGCTTGCTGCCGCTGATGAAGAAAAAGTCCTTAAGGCATGGGAAGGACTCGGTTATTATTCCCGTGTACGAAATTTACAATCCGCAGTTCAAGAAGTAAATGTAAAATATGGCGGAAGAGTACCGGATTCACAGGAAGAGATTTCTGCCTTAAAAGGTGTTGGTCCCTACACAGCCGGTGCAATCCTGAGTATTGCCTATGGAAAACCCGAGCCGGCGGTAGATGGAAATGTCATGAGGGTATTATCCCGTATCTTATTGATTTGGGAGGACATCGCCAGGCCTGCGTCCCGTAAAATTTTTGAAGCATCAGTGAGGGAATTGATCTCCCATGAGAACCCCTCCTATTTCAATCAGGCGCTAATGGAGCTAGGGGCCCTTATCTGCACCCCGACATCTCCATCCTGCCTGCTCTGTCCGGTCAGGGAACATTGCGAAGCATTCCACGAAGGAGTGCAAAATGAACTTCCTGTAAAAACAAAAAAGAAAAAGCAGAAAAATGTTCAGCTTGCTGCCGGGATATTTAAAGATGACAGTGGTAGGATTTTAATCAGGAAAAGACCTGGAACAGGCTTGCTGGCAAATTTGTGGGAGTTCCCGACAGTTGAACTGACCCTCGACTTCCAGCGGCAGAGGGATCAGTTATCGGAGCATTTTGAAGAAGTTTATGCCTTAACACCAAAAATAAACGAATCGATAGGGGAAATCGACCATGTATTTTCTCATTTGGTATGGAACATACAAGTATTCAGCGGACAATTTACGGGCGAAATCCCAGAGACTCCACAGTTGAAGCTGGTGACTGAAGAAGAGATTCAGGAATTTGCCTTCCCGGTACCATACCAAAAAATGCTGAAGCAATATCTGGATTCAAAAAAGGCTGACTAATCATATTTAGATTAGCAGCCTTTTCAGATGATTAATCGTAACTCACTTTCGTTCCATGCGTATAATCGGCTTCTCCGCGGCCCAAACCGCCTCGGCTTTCGATTTCTTCAACAATCTCTCTGTGAATCGTCTGGCCCTCGACATTCAGGTATGGCACCATTTGCTGGAGAGAGTGATGGAAAAAGGCCAGCTCACTATCCTTCCAATCCGTTTTGGGCATCATCGATAATTCAGTCATATCACGGCCTACATACATTGGGATCATCCTTTCATAAAAGTGTTGGTCTACAGAATAGTGTTTTCAGTACGGGGGTTTTTTATCACAGCTTAAAAATTAGATCCTTGTTGTCATATATACCTGAAAAAGCTAAAATGAAACAAAATTAAGGTTCCGCTTTTTTTAGCGCGTAACTAATAGAAAGGGTTTTTTAGATGACACAAAAAGTTGCACTTATTACTGGAAGCAGCCGGGGAATCGGTAAGGCTGCTGCACTTGAGCTCGCAAAAGAGGGATATGACATAGTCGTCAACTATGCCCGCAGCAAAAAGGGAGCACAGGAAACAGCAGAGCAAATAGAAGCTCTTGGCAGAAAAGCCCTTGTCGTTAAGGCGAATGTTGGGGATGTAAGCAAGATCAAAGCAATGTTTGAACAAATCGATGCAGAATTCGGCAGGCTGGATGTGTTTGTGAACAATGCAGCTTCAGGTGTGCTTCGACCGGCAATGGAACTTGAAGAATCGCATTGGGACTGGACGATGAACATCAATAGTAAAGCGTTGTTATTCTGTGCACAGGAAGCGGCGAAACTGATGGAAAGGAATGGCGGCGGTAAAATCGTCAGCATCAGCTCGCTGGGCTCCATCAGATATTTGGAAAACTATACAACGGTAGGGGTTTCAAAGGCTGCCCTGGAAGCATTGACACGCTATCTGGCTGTAGAACTGGCCCGAAAAAACATCGTTGTCAATGCTGTTTCAGGCGGAGCGGTCGATACCGAAGCACTGACGCACTTCCCAAATAGAGAGGAACTCCTTGCTGAGGCAAAAGAAAAAACACCAGCAGGAAGAATGGTTGAAATCGACGATATGATCAATGCGGTCATGTTCTTGCTGAAGGACGAATCCAGCATGATTCGCGGCCAGACGATCATAGTCGATGGCGGAATATCCCTATTGGTATAGGGAAAATATTGGGTTGATTTGGTAAAAAAAGTTTGGATATCTCCCTCATCGGATGGTTATTCTATTATTCGTGGAGGTGATATACGATGGCAAAACAACCTAACAAATCTCAAGCTGGAACTAACATTCAAGAAGTGAGACAACAAAACGCTCAATCTGCTGGTGGCCAAGGTCAGTACGGTACTGAATTCGCGAGCGAAACAAACGCTCAAGAAGTACGCCAGCAAAACCAGCAAGCTGAAGCTCGCAAAGGCCAAAACTCTGGTCAACAGAGCTAATATCACCTTTAATGAAAGGCACTCTCATTCGCAGAGTGCCTTTTCCAATTGACTTCTATATTCTGTCTGTCGGGCATTCATCATTCGACAAAGGTTCCGAATCCTCTACATAACTAGTCAAAGGAATTCCATCGTCACCCAAGAATACAATTAGGAGATAAATTTTACAGGCGGTGGAAAAGCATGGATAAATTTAACGAATTGGTTTCTTCACAAATGCAAACGATGGAAAAGCTTCTTTATCTGCAGTCTGAATTGGAAAGATGCCAGGAGATTGAAAAGCAGCTGGATGCCCTTAAGCAAAGCGTAGAATTAGAGGAACTTCGCTTGGAAATCGATCTGAAAAAGCAGGACCTGCAGGAGATCCACCGGATGTTTGAAAAGCAGACGGAGGAAGTCATCCATACGTATCAAGAGCTTGCCGTTTCCTTTCGTTAAGACTCCTGTATTCATTTAATAGGAATAAAATGTGGATTTTTAAAAAAATTCAAGCAAATTTATTGGGCGATCGAGGAAATCGATGGCTCTTTTGTTTTAAATTCTCACGTTAACCGTTATAATAATAAAAAAAAGGAATCGTTCTTTGTTGCCTTTTGTCGTTTTGAAGGAAATAGATACATATACATGAATAGGTTGCAAAGTTTCCGGGAAAGGAAAGTAGGGGAGAAGAACATGGGCGTACCCACAGAAGGTGAACCGATCCAAATCCACAGTTATAAGCATAATGGGCACATCCATCGAGTCTGGGAAGAAACTACCGTCTTAAAAGGAACGCAAAATCTTGTGATAGGCGGAAATGATCGGACAGTCGTGACTGAGTCAGACGGGAGAACTTGGATTACGAGAGAGCCTGCAATCTGTTACTTCCATTCTCAGTTATGGTTTAACGTTATTGGAATGATTCGGGAGGATGGCGTGTATTACTACTGCAATATTAGTTCGCCATTCATCTTTGATGGAGAAGCACTGAAATATATTGATTATGATCTCGATATTAAAGTTTTTCCAGATATGACGTTTAATCTGCTGGATGAAGATGAATATGAACGCCATCGCAAAGAAATGCAGTACCCTGATGTTATCGATAAGATTTTAAAATACAATGTTGAAAAGCTTAAACGCTGGATCAGGCAAAGGAAGGGCCCGTTTGCGCCAGATTTCATCGACATTTATTATGAACGGTATTTGACTTATCGTCGTTAGCCATACAGGGTAGACAAGCTTCAGCCTGTTGATTTGATTCAACAGGTTTTTGTTTCGTGCAGACAGCAAGGCAAGGCTCCATAAGGGGGAACTATAAATTGGGCAGCATCCGCAGATACTTAAAATTCGTCAAACCATATCGGCTGCAAATCATTGGAACAATCTTCATCGGTATTCTTAAATTCGCCATACCACTGTTGATTCCACTATTAATCAAATTTGTCCTTGATGATGTCATCGGCAGTGACACACTGACCAAGGATGAAAAAATAGATAAACTGGTCTGGGTAATGGGCATCATGATCGTTGTGTTTGTCGTGCTCAGACCACCTATTGAGTACTATCGTCAATATTTTGCTCAGTGGACTGCGAGCAAAATCCTGTATGACATAAGAGACAGACTGTTTACCCATATGCAGCGTCTCAGCTACAAATATTACTCCAACACGAGAGCAGGAGAGGTCATCTCAAGGATGATCAATGATGTCGAGCAAACAAAGACCTTTGTTGTTACAGGACTGATGAACCTGTGGCTTGACGTTGCTACGATAATGATAGCAGCTGCTATCATGTTCACGATGGATGCCCAGTTGACATTTGTTTCGCTGATCCTCTTCCCGTTCTACGCTTTTTCGGTAAAATATTTCTTCGGAAATCTTCGGAAACTTACGAGGGAGCGATCCCAGGCGCTTGCGGGAGTACAAAGCTATTTGCATGAGAGGGTAGCTGGAATCTCAGTTATCAAAAGTTTCGCAATTGAGGATTATGAGCAAACACAGTTTGATCAGCAGAATAAAAACTTTCTGACAAAAGCGCTTGAGCATACAAGGTGGAATGCAAAAGCATTTGCGGTGGTCAATACGATCACGGATATCGCGCCGCTCCTTGTTATTGGCTTTTCCGGTTATCAGGTCCTTCAAGGCAATTTGACAATTGGGGAAATGGCCGCTTTCATCGCCTATATAGACCGCCTTTATAATCCACTCAGAAGGCTCGTGAATTCATCTACTACATTGACACAGGCGATTGCGTCAATGGACCGCGTTTTCGAATTCATGGATGAAAAGTATGATATCAAGGATTCCACAGATGCGATTGAATTGAAGAAGGTACATGGGGATATTTCATTTAGAAATGTAAGCTTCTCTTATGAGGAAGACGGGGAGACGGTACTCAAGAATTTAAATATAGAAGTCCAAAAGGGAGAAACAATTGCCCTGGTCGGCATGAGCGGCGGTGGGAAATCCTCGTTTGTCAGCCTGATTCCTAGATTCTTCGATGTTACCGAGGGCCAGATTCTCCTCGACGGAAAGGATATCCGTTCGTTCAAGGTCCGTTCCCTGCGGGATAAAATCGGCATGGTAGCGCAAGATAATATTTTGTTCAGCGAATCCGTTAAATCAAATATCCTATTAGGCAGGCCGGGAGCAAGAGATGAAGAAGTGATTCAGGCCGCAAAGGCAGCC
The DNA here is from genome assembly GCF_053543455.1 of Mesobacillus sp. LC4. Lineage (NCBI taxonomy): Bacteria > Bacillati > Bacillota > Bacilli > Caryophanales > Bacillaceae > Mesobacillus > Mesobacillus sp. LC4. The sequence goes on along the minus strand of NZ_JBGCUB010000003.1, from coordinate 23,780 downwards.
AATGCCCATGATTTTATTATGAGTCTGCCAGAAGGCTATGATACGAAAGTCGGTGAAAGGGGAGTCAAGCTTTCCGGAGGCCAGAAGCAGCGTGTAGCGATTGCACGAGTGTTCCTGAAGAATCCGCCGATTTTAATACTTGACGAAGCAACATCAGCTCTGGATCTTGAAAGTGAACACCTTATTCAAGAAGCGATTGAAAAGCTGGCAAAAGACAGAACAACATTTGTTGTAGCCCACCGTTTATCCACGATAACCCATGCCGACAGGATTGTCCTGATTGAGCACGGTGAAATCGTTGAGGACGGCAGCCATGATGAACTGATGGCAAAGCAGGGTGGATATCATAGACTATTCCAGGTCCAGCAGCTGGAAAATTAACTATACTGCAAAAAACCGAGGCGTTTCCGCTTCGGTTTTTTATTTTGTCTGTGAAACAAAAACGTTCGCGAGCTATTTATTAGCAAAGTGAGACAACTGCAATAGTTACTTTTTCCGCATTCCATTAGTGTCATAATTTATCAGCTTTTGACATACAAATAGTACCAATTACCTAAAACGATTCAAAATTATTATTATATTTAAATAATTTAGAAAAATCAGTGGACTATCTTGGTCTATTTAATATAAAATGTTTTACACAGACAAAAGATTTTTATTCAACAATAATATCTCGGTAATAGAAAGGAGTAGTAAAGTGGTACATGCTCCGGTTTTGGATGTGAAGAATTTAAGGACATCATTCATCACAAAAGACGGTGAAATTCCAGCAGTCGATGATGTCAGCTTTTCGGTTAACAAAGGAGAAATCCTTGGGATCGTCGGAGAATCAGGGAGCGGGAAGAGCGTAACTTCCTTATCCATAATGAAGCTGATTCCCCAGCCTCCGGGAAAAATTGCTGGAGGGGAAATCCTCCTTAATGGGGAAGACCTCGTTCACGCTTCCGAAAGGAGAATGCGAGAAATCCGAGGCAATGATGTCGCGATGATTTTCCAGGAACCGATGACATCATTGAATCCACTATTCACAATTGGTGAACAGCTCGTTGAGGCGTTGAAAATACATAAGAAGCTCGGCAAAAAGGCTGCCTATCAGCAGGCTGTGGAGATGCTTAAACTAGTTGGACTTCCAAGAGCAGAACAAATCATAAAGGAATATCCTCATCAGCTTTCAGGAGGAATGAGGCAGAGGGTCATGATTGCGATGGCACTGAGCTGCCACCCCCGAGTGCTCATTGCTGATGAACCGACAACTGCGCTTGATGTAACCATCCAGGCGCAGATTCTGGCTTTGATGAAGGATCTGAACGAAAAGCTTGATACGGCGATTATCATGATTACGCATGACCTCGGTGTTGTCGCAGAGGTCTGCCAGCGTGTCGTTGTTATGTATGCCGGGAAAATTGTGGAGGAAGGGCTTGTTGGGGATATTTTTAAAAATCCAAAGCATCCTTACACTCTCGGCTTGCTCAAATCGATTCCGGATATAAGGGATAAGCAGGAGCGGTTATATTCCATTCCTGGTAATGTTCCGAAGCCAGGGTCTATCAAGGTGGGCTGCAGGTTTGCGGCAAGATGCGAATTTGTGATGGACAGATGCCTGAGCGAAGATCCTGAACTCTATGAAACTGGCAGTCCTGGCCATACTGTTCGCTGCCTGCTGCATGAGAAGGAGGGAGTAGCCAATGCCCGAAGTACTGTTAAAAGTTGATGGATTAAAAAAATATTTTCCGATTACCGGGGGAGTCCTTGGCAAACAGACTGGAAGTGTCAAAGCTGTTGATGATATCAGCTTCTGGGTGAATAAAGGGGAAACACTTGGTCTTGTTGGCGAGTCAGGGTGCGGGAAATCCACTACCGGAAGAATGTTGATGCGCCTGATCGATCCAACAGAGGGGCAAGTCGTTTTTGAAGGAAAAGATCTTGTGACTCTATCCGACAACGATATGCGCAAGGCCCGGAAAGATATGCAAATGGTCTTCCAGGATCCATTTGCTTCACTGAACCCGAGACATACAGTCGAGAAAATCCTCGAGGAACCTTTGATCGTCCATGGAATAGGGACGAAGAAAGAACGCAAGCAGATGGTCAAGGAAATGCTCGAAGTAGTAGGTCTCAGCAGCTATCATGCTAAGAGGTATCCACACCAATTCAGCGGCGGACAGCGCCAGCGAATTGGAATTGCCCGGGCGTTGATGACGAGGCCGAAGTTGATCATAGCCGACGAACCTGTGTCCGCACTCGATGTGTCGATACAATCACAAGTACTGAATCTGCTGGAGGACCTGCAAGCGGAATTCCAGTTGACTTATATTTTCATAGCCCACGATCTTGGAGTTGTCCGGCATATCAGTGACAGGGTGGGGGTCATGTATTTAGGCAGACTCGTAGAGATCACGGAAGCGGATAAGCTGTACGATAATCCACTTCATCCGTACACGAAAGCCTTGCTTTCAGCCGTACCAATCCCGGATCCTGATGTGAAAAGGGAGCAGGAGCTCCTGACAGGGGATCTTCCAAGCCCGGCGAATCCGCCACAGGGATGTGCATTCCATACAAGATGCAAAGAATGCATGGAAATTTGCAAGACTGATAGACCTGTACTGAAAGAAATTGAACCTGGTCACTTTGCTGCCTGCCATCTATATTCCTGATTAACTGGAATAGACTTTAATTCCATAAAATCTGGAATGAATGCAGGGAAAAAAGCATAGATGATAGATATTATGGACTGGATATATAAAACCAGTCCGAAAAAACAAGGGGGAAGAATATGAAAAGGCGTTTTGGATTAATGTTTTTTGCTTTTATCCTCATCCTTAGCCTAGGGCTAGCCGGCTGCAATAATGACTCCGGCGGGACGAAAACAGGCGGTGAGTCTGGTTCAGATGGTGGATCATCATCAGGAGGGACTCTTGTATTCGGGCGCGGTGGCGATTCAACATCGCTTGACCCTGCGGTGACAACTGAAGGTGAAGCTTTCAAAGTAACTAAGAACATCTACGAAACTCTTATTGAGTTCGGCGAGCAGGATACTGAGATTCACCCAGGTCTTGCAGAAAGCTGGGAAGAGTCCGAAGATGGTTTGAAGCATACGCTTAAACTTCGTAAAGGTGTCAAATTCCATGACGGCACTGATTTCAACGCTGAAGCTGTAGTATTCAACTTCGAGCGCTGGAAGGCCGGCAATAAAGAACAATTCTATTACTATAACTCACAATTTGGTGACGTAATCAAGGAAGTTAAGGCAGTAGATGAGCATACAGTTGAATTCACGTTGAACCGTATTCTTGCTCCATTCTACAAAAACCTTGCAATGTCTCCATTTGGTATCGCAAGCCCTGCTGCAATCGAAAAGCACGGAGATAAATTCATTGAAAACCCAGTAGGTACTGGACCATTCAAGTTCAAGGAATGGAAGCGTAACGACAGGGTAACTCTTGTGAAAAACGAAGATTATTGGGAGGAAGGGCTTCCGAAGCTTGATGAAGTCATTTTCCGAGTGATCCCTGAAAACTCTGCGCGTTTGAATGCCTTGAATACTGGTGAAGTAGATATTATCGATGGAGTGAATTTCAGTGATGTCGAGTCAATTGAAAACAATGCTGACCTCCAAACATTCTATCGTCCTTCATTGAATGTTGCTTACCTTGGATTGAACAATGAACGCGGGCCAATGAAAGACAAAAAGGTTCGCCAGGCATTGAACTATGCGGTCAATAAGCAAGCGCTCATCGATGCTTTCTATGCTGGTGCTGCTGAGCCTGCGAAAAACCCAATGCCGAAATCGGTAGCTGGCTACAATGATGGTGTGGAAGCTTATGAATATGATCCAGAGAAGGCAAAGGAACTTCTTAAGGAAGCTGGATATGAAGATGGTTTTGAAATGGAACTATGGGCAATGCCAGTTGCAAGACCTTATATGCCAGACGGAAAGAAAGTTGCTGAAGCACTTCAGCAAGACTTTGCTGAGGTTGGTGTAAAAGCAAAGATTGTTTCTTATGAGTGGGCAACATACCTTGAAAAAGCACGTATGGGTGAAGCAGATACATTCTTGCTTGGCTGGACTGGTGACAATGGTGACGCTGATAACTTCCTGTATGTCCTTCTAGATCAGGATAACATCGACAGCAATAACTACGCACGCTACGCTAACCAGGAAGTACATGACCTCTTCATCAAGGCTCAGTCTACAAATGACCAGGCTGAACGTGAAAAACTGTATAAAGAAGCTCAATTGTTAATTAAGGAAGATGCTCCTTGGATTCCGCTTGTCCACTCTGAGCCTGCACTAGCAGGAAGAGCAGACGTTACTGGATTCAAGGCACATCCAACAGGATCTGACCTGCTTGCAACGGTTGAATTCAAAAAATAATGCATCAGGAAAAGGGAGAACATATGCATTCTCCCTTTTCTTTTGAAAAGAAAAATATTAAATCAATTTGAGTAATGTCTAGCTCCAGCGCCTAGCCCCTCGAGTCGCTTGTCTAGTTCGCCTCCTAGAAACTCCGAAACTTCAACTCCGCCGGCAGAAGCAAAAAGCGCTTCTTTGTCGGAGTCTCCAGTTTCTGCGTTTCTGGACAGTCGGCTATACATTTCGGATTCGGTCCGCCCAATGAAGTCAAAGAACGACTTCACCGGTCGGCCCTCCAGCGCTTGTCGGGGCTGACCAAGGCGCTTACGCTTTTCATCAAGAAAAGAGGTGGGAAGGTGTTTGCCTATTCTGTCAGAAGGATTTTTTCACTGATTCCTGTACTATTGGGTCTTTCACTTATTGTATTTTTTATGATCAGAGCAATCCCTGGTGATCCCGCCCAAGTTATTCTCGGGCAGCTGGCGACTAAGGAAGCAATTGCAGATTTAACAAGAGAGCTGGGGCTTGACCAGCCATGGTATATACAATATTTTACTTATCTTGGAGGGCTGTTGACGGGTGATTTAGGGGAGTCCCTAAGAACAAAGTCAGCGATCAGCAGTGAAATCTGGCCATATCTTGCAGCAACGATGGAATTATCATTTGTTGCGATGTTAATTGCGATTGTCATAGGAGTAAACGCAGGGATCGTCAGTGCGTGGTTCCAGAATTCCTGGTTTGATTATGGAGCGATGATCCTGGCACTTATTGGTGTCTCGATGCCGATTTTCTGGCTGGGTTTGATGGAACAGTGGCTGTTCGCCATCAATCTTGACGTCCTGCCGACTTCCGGGCGTGAAGAAGTCCGGAATCCAGTCGATGCAATTACGAATTTTTATATCATAGATACCCTGATCCAGGGGCGTACTGACCAGTTCATCACCGTCCTTAAGCATCTGGTGCTGCCGGCAATGGCGCTGGCGACCATTCCGATGGCCATCATTGCGAGGATTACTCGTTCCACGATGCTTGAGGTGATGAGGTCTGATTTTATCAGAACGGCAAGGGCAAAGGGTTTGAGCATGTTCTGGGTTGTCTATAAACACTCATTAAAGAATGCTGTCATCCCTGTATTGACTGTCATCGGTTTGCAGACAGGTCTCCTGCTTGGAGGAGCAATCCTGACTGAGACAATCTTCAGTTGGCCGGGAATTGGCCGCTATATTTACGAGGCGATCAATTATCGTGATTATCCGGTCATCCAGTCCGGAATACTCGTCATTGCATTGATTTTTGTAATGATCAACCTAGTAGTTGACTTATTGTACGCAGCAATTGATCCTCGGATCAAATACCGTTGATGGAAGGGGAGAGAGCAGATGGAGATTTCAACTCAAAAACAAATCCAGCCGCCAACCGTGCAGGTAGAGGAAAAAGTGGCGTCTCCCTGGGCAGAAGCATGGTATAGTTTCAAGAAAAATAAATTGGCTCTGGTAGGAACAATCATCGTTTTATTTTTTATTTTGCTTGCGATCTTCGCTCCTTTAATTGCACCAGAAGGAATCAATGAGCAAAAAATGGAGGTTCGTCTTCAAGCTCCTTCAGCTGACCACTGGTTTGGCACAGATGATTTTGGACGGGATATCTTATCCAGAGTTATATATGGAGCCAGGATTTCCTTATGGGTAGGGACCTTTGCGGTAATGGGTTCAATCGTTGTCGGCTGTCTGTTGGGAATTCTTGCTGGTTACTATGGCAGATGGGTCGATACCATCATTTCAAGAGCATTTGATATCATGCTGGCATTCCCAAGTATCCTATTGGCTATAGCGATTGTAGCCGTTCTTGGACCTTCACTGCGAAACGCGCTGATTGCGATTGCGATTATTAATATTCCGAACTTCGGCAGGCTGATCCGTTCTAGGGTACTCAGCGTAAAAGAAGAGGAATACATCATGGCAGCCAAGGCGATCGGGATGAGGGACAGCAGGATATTGTTCCAGCATATCCTTCCCAATAGTATGGCGCCAATCATCGTCCAGGGTACATTGGCGATTGCCACGGCAATCATTGAAGCGGCTGCGCTCGGCTTCCTTGGATTAGGTGCAGATGCGCCAAATCCTGAATGGGGAAAGATGCTGGCCGATGCGAAAGACTACATGATCCAGGCACCATGGACAATGATTTTCCCTGGCCTGGCAATCATGCTGACCGTACTCGGATTCAACCTGATGGGGGATGGCCTGAGGGATGCATTGGATCCTAGAATGAAAAGTTAGTGGAACTATATGTAATAAGAAAAAGCAGCTGATAAACCAGCTGCTTTTAAATTTCCGTATTTTGATCGATCGTTACATTGCTATCTTCTTTGTGATAGGAATGGAAGCTTGTGACGAGCGTATCTAGGTGCTCTACATGCTCGCCGTATTCCATGATGATCGACACGAGCTGCATGACATGATAAAGCATTTGCCTGTTTGTTTGAGCCAGCTCATCTCTCTGAGCTAAAAATAATTCAAACAGCTGTTCCTTGTTCAGGCAAACCTCACCCTCAATATAGGATGCTTCAGGCCTGACTTTGCCAACGTACTTAAGCATCACCTGCTCATGGTGGTTGATCAGGCAATCCAGCTGATGCTGGATGACTTCCTGGAATTCTACAGGAAGATGATTGAATTCATTTTCATAGCGGTGAAGCCTTTTTAGCGTCTCTAGCGATTTTTTTACCGTGGTGATCATCTGCCTGTAAATGACAAGTTTTCGTGATTTAGCAAGAGGGTTATTTTTAAAATAATCACGTTCTTCCTTATACATCATATATAATTGGTCCAGCTTGATTATACCCTCGCGCAGTTTCTCGATATCTGCCTTCAGGAGCTGGTGCTCGGAGGCGTGACGAGTGCTCAGCCTGATCCACTTCGTAATTTCCTCTGATAAAATAGAACTCTTGTAATACAGCTTATTTTCATATTTGGGCGGCAGGAACACAAGGTTAACAATGAAGGCCGATACAACCCCTAGCATGATGGTCGAGAAGCGGATCAGCGCAAATTGGATGAAGTCATCACCAGGTGTCTCCATGATCGCAATCAATGTGACAAGAGAAAGCGAAATGGTGTTTTCCAGTTTTAGCTTAAGGTTCAAAGTAATAACGAGTACCGCGGCAAGTCCGATGATGAATATGCTGTTGCCGAACGCCATTACGAATAAGACAGCGGTAGCGGCTCCAATTAGATTGCCCTGGATATGTTCAATAATGGATTGATAAGAGCGGTATACAGTTGGCTGCAGGGCAAAAATCGCAGCAATTCCGGCGAAAACCGGTGATGGAAGATCGAAAATATGCGATAAAAATAAAGCAAGTGTGATGGCAATTCCCGTTTTCAGTATGCGGGCACCAAGTTTCATGTGAAGTGAATTCCTTTCATTCAGAGACAGAGAATCTCATTCATTAATTTATACTTTAAACCATTTTGTTCAAAACTAAACAATTATGTACTATACAACGGAAAGCCAATAAGTTCAAGCGTCAATTTTGCGAAAAATAAGCGGGTTTTAAATGTAAGTGGTTACAAGTCTATTAGAATGGAAGTCCATTTATTCCGGAATTATTATAGAATCTTCTGGGATAGAGGGAATATATTCAATTAGTATTTAACAAATTGTTTATTGACCTTTTTGTGATAATACGGGCTTATAGATTCTGTCTATGAGCCCTTTTTCATGAGTAGTCCTCGGTTTGGGCATATGGAATTCGTCCCCTAGTCCTTTTTCATGGGTAGTCCTCGAATTGGTCATTAAGAATTTATCTATGAGCCCTTTTTCATAGCTATCCAATAATTTGTGCAACAAAAATTAAATGGCCCCGATTCAGCGGGGCCACTAACTTTTTTAATCATTCAGTTGATACGGCTGGGTCTGCTTGCTCTTTGACAGGAACGACCTGGATGAAGTGATCTTCCGGATGTTCCAGCAGAAGGGCAAGGTCAGCTGCTTCGCTTGCCTGGTCATGGTTTTTGACCATTTCAATGTAGTTGGCCAGTAATTCTTTTACATCATTGATCCCTTTATCTGATAGCGTTTCGATGGATACCTTGGCACCCTTGGCGATACGGCGGTTGATGGCTTCTTTTGTGAGTCCCATCTCTGGCTGGTGTCTCAGATAAACGACACCGCCTGTCATTCCTGCACAAATCCATGGTCCGGGATCGCCGAGAACGAGTCCTCGACCGTTTGTCATGTATTCAAAAGCAAAGCCTTTGATATTAGCGTTCGTTCCAATATTTCCGAATTCTTTTTCAGGAATAGGCTTTTTCACCTGTCCGCCGATGACCATATCGGCTCCTGACAGACGGATTCCCGCACGAGCGTCGGCATCGCCCTGTGCTACCAGCAAACCTTTCTGGGCTCCGTAGCCAAATCCTTTGCCGACAGAGCCGTTGTAGAAACCGCCGTCCTTGCCAGGCGATTTTGCGATTAAGATTGCTCCGCCGAATGAAGTCTTGCCGACTCCGTCCTGGCCGCCGCCATCAATTTCAATATTGATGCCGTCTGTGTTGTAAGCTCCAAGACCGTTTCCGAGGATCGAGCCTTTGTAACGGAGCGAGACTGGCTGCAGCTTACGGTAGGAACCATCCAGACGTCCGCGCACCCTGTGGCATGAAACCCTGCTGGCCAGCACACGCTGCTCGGCAGTAACTGCTTGGAATTCACGTGACTGATGCAGTTCCTCATCAACAGCATCAAGGTATTCAGCGCCTGCTGCGACCTGGAGCTGGGCCGATGCCATTGCTGCAGCGGCTTCTTTCTGATGGGAAATCTGGCCGATTTCAAGCGGCTTCAGTAGGTAGGTCAGGTCGAGCATATCTTTTCCTTTGATCTGTTCCAGCAAGTCGGAACGGCCGACTGCTTCCTGCAGATTCTTGATGCCTGCAGATGCAGCTAGTGACTTAAGCTCATTGCCAAAAGCAGTGAACAAATTCATGATGCCCTGTACGGCAAGGTCGAATTGGCGCGGTACAAAACGGCGCAGTCCATGTTCTTTTGCCTGAGCTTCGGAATCGATTTGTGTAGCGATGCCGACATGGCAAGTGTCTAGGTGGCAGCCGCGGCATGTTGTACAGCCGATGGCAAGCATCGACAGTGTACCGAAACCTACGCGGTTTGCACCAAGAAGCATATATTTAATGACATCCTGCGCACTCTTCACGCCGCCATCAGCCCAGAGCTCGACATTGTCACGCAAACCTGCTTCAAGCAGGGCATTATGTGCAGCTTTAATGCCGATTTCAGCAGGGAGCCCAACATATTGAAGAGCGTGGATACGGGCAGCACCAGTACCGCCGTCGAAACCGCTCAATGTGATGATGTCCGCGCCTGCTTTTGCGATACCAACAGCAATCGTGCCGATATTCGGAACGACAGGGACTTTTACGGCAACACGAGCCTGGTCATTGGCAGTCTTAAGCTCATGGATCATTTGCGCAAGGTCTTCGATCGAATAGATGTCATGGTTATTGGAAGGTGAGATCAAATCTGAACCTATTGTCGCATTCCTTGCTTCCGCGATCTTAGCCGTAACCTTCGAGCCAGGAAGGTGTCCGCCTTCACCAGGCTTCGCTCCCTGGCCAATCTTTATTTCCAGAAGATTGGAGGAGTTCAGCAATTCAGCATTCACTCCGAAACGTCCTGAAGCAACCTGCTGGCCGCGGGTGCGCGGGTACTTTCCGAGCATATCCTTTATTTCGCCGCCCTCGCCGTTCATGCTGACCATGTTCAAGCGGTCGGCACCTTCTGCGTAAGCGCGGAAAGCAATTTCGTTTTGTGAACCAAATGACATCGATGCAATGACGAATGGCAGGCTGTGGTCACCGACACCAAGCTCAACTTCCTCAGGGGTGACACCTGCCTCAGTCTTTTTCAAGCCAGTCAAATGACGGATCGTTGTCGGGTTGCTGTCTTCCTGTTCGGTGATTTTTTCACGGTATACGCTGTAATCTCCAGTAGAAGCAACCTCGCCAATCGCCTTCCAGATTCGTGGGAAGAGGTGGAATGTTTTGCCGATTCGCTCTTTTTCATTCTGGAAATCTTCTGCTCTTTTCAATGCATCTTCTTTCATTGATTCGAAATTGTATGCAAGCTCATTGGAACCAAAGAAGTTTACGATCACTAAATAATCTGCTACTTCATCATTCAAGCCGATTGACGAGAATAGACGTCCGTATCCGCGCAATTCATGGATACCAATGGTAGAAATGACTTTTTCAAGACCTTTCGTCAAAGCACTATATAGGTTGACGAGCGGCTTTACGGAATCATCGAGCACGGTCATGAACATATAGTACGGGCTGACTGCATCTGCGCCGAGTCCAAGTGCGACGATAATGTCATGCAGCGACCTTAAAGATGCAGATCGTAAAAGAAGTGAGCAGTCCCGGCGCAAACCTTCTTTAACAAGTGCCTGGTCGATTGCCGAAACAACAAGATGAGGATCCAGCCAAAGAGCATTTTCCTGATGGGCGATTGCGTCGTCAAGGACAAGCAATGTCTTGCCCTCCTTAACAGCATCAATTGCCTCAACGGCAAGTCTTTCAAGCGCTTCTTTCACACTTTCATCATTGCGGAAAACCGTTTCCAGATAGGCTGCGAGTTTATCATCCTGATAGCATTGGATGACCTGATCCATGCTTGGCTGACCGGTTTGCTGTGAGACTTCGTAGCCTGCCTTTCCTTCAACAAGCAGAGGTGTGAGCAATTCTACTACTTTCCCTGTTTCTTTTTTACCGAAAAGGGAAGGGCGTTTTCCAAGTACAGTCCGGGTTGAGAAATGTTCAGCTTCACGATCTCGGTCAATTGCCGGATTTGTTACGACAGCAACGCTTTCTTTAATGAAATCAGCGATGTTCTTACGTTCGGGATTCATGGCAGCAAGCGGAGCATCATGCCCCAGCGAGCGGATTGGTTCGGCTCCTTTTTCAGCCATTTGCTCCACCAACTGGACATGGTCACGCTCCCAGCCGAATGCTTTATATTGTCCGTTATGGATCTTATCCGGATATGTCATAGTAATCGTTTTGCTAAGTTTCGTCCCCTCAATACGATGGCGCGCTTCCTGGAAAGCAAGACGTTCAGAGAAACGCTTGTAGACTTCACCCTGGAATTGCTCCATCTCGAACACTTCAATTGTGTCGCCATTCCATTTCAGGCCGACCTTTTCGCCTGGTGCGAGGGGTTTCGGATCACCCGTGTAGTCAGATGAAGGGATAATTCCCGGTTCTGATGAAAACAGGTAAGAGCTTTCGGTATCAACCATCCAGAGCGGGCGCAGGCCAAGTGCGTCGACACTGAAAACAGCTTCATCTCCAAAGCGTGAAATGATGCCGGCCGGTCCCTGGGCAAAATGGCCCCATGCTTCACGAATATAAGTATATAAATCTTGCAAATGTTCCGGATACGCTTTGATTTCATTGATGATTGGCGGAAACATCATGTCCATTGCCTCAAATAATGAATAACCGTCACGACAAATAAACGTTTCAAGTGTGCGGCTAAGATCCTGTGAGTCGCTGCCGTCTTTCACGAGCGGAACATTGACCATGCGAGCTTCATCGCGAAGTCTGGCAATTGTATTGATTTCACCATTATGGCCAAGGACGCTGAACGGCTGGACACGGAAAAAGCTTGATAGAGTATTAGTTGAATAGCGGTTATGTCCAAGTGTCATTGTCGATGCTACGAGCGGGCTTGCCAGGTCATGATAATACTTAGGAAGAATATCACCAGCGCCCATAACCTTATAAACAGCATGGTATTGGCTAAGGGAAGCCACATGCACCTGTTCGTTTTTCTCAAAATCTACAATCATATTAAATAATTTGCTGGAAAGATCCCGGCCTGCTTCGTTTGAAAGGCATGCAAACTGCCAGAATACAGGATTCTCCTGAATCGCAATCGGGCCTAGCGCTCCGGAGTCAGTGACATCGGTCGATGAAAAAATCAGCTCCATATTCTGTTCTGCAAGCTTTGCTTCAAGCTTTTCCTGAATCGTTTTTGCCTGCTCGGTCCTTGTGATAAAAACATGTCCGACCACAAAGTGCTCTTTATCGACGGCATTAACATCTGCACCCGCTGCTGAAAGCTTTTCCTTCCAGAGAGCGCGTGGGATGTCGATGTGCACTCCAACACCGTCGCCCTCGCCATTGATAAAGCCAGCGCGGTGGTTCATCGTGACCAGGCCGTTGATACAGTGGAAAATATTCTCGCGGGTAGGGGTTTTCTTTTTTTCAATGCTGGCAACAATACCGCACGCATCGTGTTCGAATCTTGAAAATTCTCTAAATTGGGAAGGGTTCCATTGTGTTGTCATAAAAATCGGCTTATAAAGGGTCTTTTAAGCCGTTTCACCTCCTGAAAAAATAATCTATGATCTGTTGTTTGATAGCTTGGTACATGAGGGTGTAACTCTAAGACGGGAATTTAAAGCAGGGATTTTAAGCGGCCACTTGAATGGCAAATTTTAAAATATTAATTGCAATCATATCATAAGAATTTTCAGAAATCAATTAATTATACATTAATTTGGATGGAGGATTGTTACAGAAGTGAAGGTAGGAATAAAATACACCTTGAAATGTAAACGGTTTCATTTAGGGTAAAAAAAATAACAGGCACCGAGTTGGCACCTGTTATGTATAAAAATCTGTATATTTATTCATTGGCCATTGAATAAAATGCCTGATCAACTGCGTGCAGGGTTGCTTCGATATCTTCTTGGGAGTGGGCGATGGTCACGAACCAAGCTTCATATTTTGAAGGTGCGAGGTTGATTCCTTGCTCAAGCATCAGATTGAAGAAGCGTGCGAACATTTCGCCATCCGTGTTCTCTGCCTGCTCATAATTCATGATTTTTTCTTCTGTAAAATAGATGGTCAATGCACCCTTCAATCGATTAATGGTGATTGGGATACCATGCTTGCTTGCGGAAGAAGTGATTCCTTCCTCGAGCATCGCGCCAAGCTGGTCGAGATATTCATAGACACCATCCTGTTTAAGGACCTCGAGGCAAGCGATGCCGGAAAGAATGGAAGCCGGGTTTCCAGCCATCGTACCAGCCTGATAAGCAGGCCCAAGTGGTGCTACCTTTTCCATGACTTCGGCTCGTCCGCCGTAAGCACCGATTGGCAGGCCGCCGCCAATGATTTTGCCCATAGCAGTCAAATCCGGCGTAATTCCCAACATGTCCTGAGCCCCGCCATACATAAAGCGGAAAGCAGTGATGACTTCATCAAAAATGATCAACGAACCAGCCTGATGGGTAAGCTCCTTCACTTCATCTAAAAAGCCGGGTTTAGGCTCGACGATTCCAAAGTTGCCGACAATCGGTTCCACAAGTACTGCCGCAATCTGGTCGCCCCATTTTTCAAGAGCTTGCTTAAAAGGTTCAATATCATTGAATGGTACGGTGATGACTTCTTGGGCGATGCTTTTTGGGACACCCGCTGAGTCTGGAGTTCCAAGAGTAGATGGTCCAGAGCCCGCCGCAACTAGTACCAGATCAGAATGGCCATGATAACATCCCGCGAATTTGATGATTTTATCCCGTCCTGTATAAGCTCTTGCCACACGGATTGTCGTCATAACTGCTTCGGTACCGGAGTTGACGAAGCGGACTTTATCCAAAGCTGGCATTGCTTCCTTGAGCATTTTTGCGAATTTCACCTCATGCGGTGTTGGTGTTCCATAAAGGACGCCAGTTTCAGCGGCCTTTTTGATCGCTTCTGTTATATGCGGGTGAGCATGACCAGTGATGATTGGGCCATATGCCGCTAAATAATCGATATATTGATTGCCGTCCACATCCCAGAAGTAGGCCCCCTGGGCACGCTCCATCACGATAGGGGCACCGCCGCCGACCGCCTTGTAAGAACGGGATGGACTATTGACACCGCCTACGATATGTTCAAGAGCTTCAGTATTTATTCGCTCAGAATTCGTTCTTTGCATCGTAAAACCTCCTATATGTAACTGCTTTTCTATTTTATCATTATTTCTGTTTTTTACAGATTGTTTCACTTTTCATTCATCTTCAGCGAAAAAGAAGCTCAGTATTGGATCAGCATTTCCTTGGTCATTCAACATTCCTCCTTTTTGCGGTTAAACTATCCTAGAAGATTCAAGGGTAATCAGGCATAGCATTTGTTATAACTGGGACATGCAAAGGTAATGAGGCATAGCATTTGTTTTACCCAGGAGGATTGGCTAAACTGTTTGAGTGACCAAAGGAGGAAATACATATGAATGCGATTGAAGTGAACGGATTGCGGAAGGAATTCAAGGCATATTCGAGCCGGTCCGGATTATCGGGAGCCTTTCGTGATCTTTTTACACGTAATTATAAAATCGTTCCTGCAGTGAACGATATCAACTTTACTGTCAAACAGGGAGAGATGGTCGGTTATATTGGGGAAAATGGAGCCGGGAAATCGACGACAATCAAGATGCTGACCGGGATCCTGACCCCAACTTCAGGGAGTGTCATCGTCAATGGCATGAATCCCCATAAGGAAAGGGAAAGATTCGTCCAGACGATAGGTGTCGTATTCGGCCAGCGTTCCCAGCTCTGGTGGGACATTGCTGTCCAGGAATCTTTCCGGCTATTGAAAAAGGTTTATAAAGTTTCAGACGCTCAGTATAACGAGCATATGGATCATGTCATCAGAACGCTGGACCTTGAACCGTTGCTCGATAAGCCGGTGAGGAAGCTCTCCCTCGGGCAAAGGATGCGGTGTGAGCTTGCGGCCGCGCTCATCCATAATCCACCGCTCCTGTTCCTTGACGAGCCGACGATTGGTTTGGACGTGCTCGTTAAATTGAAAATCAGGGAGTTCTTAAAAGAAATCAATGAAAAGTACAATACGACAATCTTGCTTACGACCCATGACCTGACTGATATCGAAGCATTATGCGAGCGAGTGGTTATGCTTGATGAAGGAAATATCATCTATGATGGCGCGCTGAAAAGCCTGAAGGAAAAATGGGGAGAAGGAAAGGAAATCAGCTTTGAATTCCTTGAAAGAGCCGAACTCAGCCGGCTTGAGATGTTGACGGGAGACCTTGATATCAAATGGGAGCTGAATGAAAGAAAACAAATTTATACTGCGTTGACAGGGGATGATGAGGAAATAGTATCCCAGGTGATTGCCCGGACAGTTGCTGCCTATAAGGTAAGGGATGTCAAAATCAATGAGCCGTCCACAGAAGAAATCATCCGCAACATCTATGATAAAGGGATGATGCAGCATGGATAAATATATCGAAATGATCCGCATCCGTTTTTTGATGATGTTGGCATACAGGACCAATTACTACACAGGGATCTTGATATACAGCATCAATATCGGGGCCTACTACTTTCTCTGGAATGCGATTTACGGCGGGAAAAGTGAGATTGAAGGCTTGAGTGCCATCCAAATGACGACATATGTAGCGGTTGCCTGGATGGCCAGAGCGTTTTATTTTAACAATATCGACAGGGAAATGGCGACGGAAATCAAGGAAGGCAAGGTAGCCGTTGAATTGATCAGGCCATACAGCTATCTCGGGATGAAAACGATGCAGGGACTTGGCGAAGGAGTCTTCAGGCTGTTCTTTTTCTCGGTGCCAGGCATGGTCATCGTCGCCTTGATATTTCCGATGGAGTTTTCGGCGGATGCCGCGACGTGGGGGTTGTTCGCGCTTTCGATTGTGCTTAGCTTTTTCATCAACACACAACTGAACCTGCTGACGGGAATTACCACTTTCTTTCTATATAATAATACAGGCCTGATCCGGGCCAAGCGCGTCCTGATTGATTTGTTTTCGGGATTGCTTCTGCCGATCAGCTTTTTTCCAGGCTGGGCTCAGGAAGTTATGGGATTCCTACCGTTCCAGGGAATCAGCTATATTCCAAGCATGATTTTTACAAATGGATTCACAGGGAGCCAGGCAGTTGAAGGGCTGCTGCTCCAGTCTGCCTGGGTGTTGATCTTGCTGATCCCGATCCGGATCCTTTGGGTCATCGCTAAAAAACAACTGATTATACAGGGAGGGTGACGAATGTTTTACATCAGCATGTTTTTTCAATATGTCGCCCAGTATATGAAAACGAGGCTCGAATACCGGGCGGATTTGATTGTTGAAATTTTCTCGGATTTATTGTTCCAGGCTGTCAACTTGATTTTTATCCTGGTAGTCTTTGACCATACCGAATTCCTCAATGGCTGGAGCCGTGATGAAATCATCTTTATTTATGGATTTTTCCTTGTGCCGTATGCGCTCTTTTCGTCATTCTTCAATATATGGGATTTCAATGAAAGGTATATCGTAAAAGGGGAGCTGGACAGGATCCTGACAAGGCCGATCCATAGCCTGTTTCAGATTATTCTCGAACGGATGGAGCTGGAATCATTGTTCGGAGCAGTGACCGGGCTGGCCGTCATGTTTTATGCAGGAAGCCGTCTCGGGCTTGAGGTAAGCTGGTCAGATCCTTTCTTGTTTATTTTGTTCGTTTTGGGCGGTGTTCTAGTATACGCCGGCATATTCGTGATGATCGCCTGCATCAGTTTCTGGGCTGATGCGCGGACCTCTATCATGCCGATGATGTACAATATCGGCAACTACGGACGCTATCCAGTAGATATTTATAACAAGGCAATCCGGTTTGTGCTGACCTGGATCTTGCCATTCGCTTTCGTCGGAGTATACCCGGCAGCCTACTTCCTCGGCCGCGATGAGTGGTACGGTTACTCTTTTTTAACACCAGTGATCGGGCTTGTGTTTTTCAGTCTTTCAGTTTTCATTTGGAATGAAGGCGTGAAAAGATACCGGGGAGCCGGCAATTAAATATTTTCATTTTAAGCTGCGGTCGGGTGTAGGCCGTGGTTTTTTTGTTTTGAGGGCGGAATGAGAATTAACTTGCTGATGGATGCACTATTAGGGGATTCAGGTTAAAAAGCGCTATCCATAAGCCTGATGGAGACGCGAAAAGAATAGCTCGGCGTAAAAAGCGCTATCCATAAGCCTGATGGCGACATGAAAAACAGCGTTCCGCGTAAAAAGCGCTATCCAAAGGTCCGATGGAGACATGAAAATTTGCGCCCGACCTAAAAAGCGCTATCCATAAGCTTGATGGAGACGCGAAAAGAATAGCTCAGCGTAAAAAGTGCTATCCACAAGCCTGATGGAGACGCGAAAAGAATAGCTCAGCGTAAAAAGCGCTATCCATAAGCCTGATGGAGACGCGAAAAGAACAGCTCAGCGTAAAAAGTGCTATCCACAAGCCTGATGGAGACATGAAAAGCAGTGTTCAGCGTAAAAAGCGCTATCCATAGGTCCGATGGAGACATGAAAACGGACAACGACAGAAAAAGCGCTACCCAAAGAAATGATCGAAGCGGAGCTCGGACAATACCCGGCATGATTGATGGACTTGCTTGCATACTCGTGAATTCACCAGCGTATAGTGAATGGAGAGAAGCAGGAAATGAGGCTTGGATATGCAATTTTACATTTCGATTATATTGATTATTTTAGCGATACTTCTAAGTCTAAGGACATTATTCATTCCGCATAAGATTAAAGGCAAACAGGTATCTTTTGAAAACTTCGTCACGCTTGCACTGATTTATGCTACGGTAATGGCGGGCTTTGGACTATTGTATTATTTGCTTGATTTGAAAGGGATCTGGGTGTTGTCAGACGTGAGCATGCGCCCGAGCACATCCTCGTATGAAAGGATGTCCACAAGCCTTTACTTCAGTGCCATTACGCTATTTTCGGTCGGGTATGGAGATATCGCGCCGGTCGGAATAGGGAGAGCGATCGCGGTGTTGGAAGCGCTGATTGGCTACACGATTCCCGCTGCATTCGTGACGAGGGCGATGTTTGACCAAAAACGATCATAATACACTCCTTTGATTTGTATTCTAACCCAAAATTAGATAGGCTAAAGATAAGAGAACTGATTTTGGAGGGATACATAATGACACTGGAAATAGGTGAAAAAGCACCGGCATTTGAACTGCCGGCCAGCAATGGAGAAACGGTTAAGCTTACTGATTTTGCAGGTAAGAATGTCGTACTATATTTTTACCCGAAGGACATGACTCCTGGCTGTACAACGGAAGCTTGCGATTTCAGGGATCACCATGAGAGTTTTGAGGGGTTGAACGCAGTAGTCCTAGGAGTGAGTCCTGATCCAATCAACCGCCATGAAAAATTCGTTGAGAAGCACGGTTTGCCTTTCCTGCTGCTGGCAGATGAAGAACACAAGACTGCCGTGGATTACGGAGTTTGGCAGCTGAAAAAGAACTTTGGCAAGGAATACATGGGAATTGAACGGTCAACCTTTATCATTGATAAGGATGGCAATCTTGCAAAAGAATGGCGTAAAGTGAAAGTGAAAGGCCATGTTGAAGAGGCCCTTGCGTATATAAAAGAAAATCTTTAAGCACAGGACAGCCGTTAGTGGCTGTCTTTTTGCTGATTTGGCTATATCTATAAGCTATAATAGGATATGATAATAAAACTATGACCAGTCAGTCATTCTTATTTTAAACAGTTGGGGAGGCTTTAAGGGTGAAGGAAAAAGAAAAAGCAATCATTGAAGCTGCGATCAAGTTATATGCGACTAAAGGATTTGCATCCACCTCAATCCAGGAAATCGTTTCTGAAAGCGGAATCTCCAAGGGAGCATTCTATTTATACTTTAAATCAAAGGATGCTTTATTGATCGCAATCCTTGAATATTACTTTGACTATATCGAAAAGAAGCTTGAAGCGTATGAGAAAGAACAGCTGCCTCCTAGAGAAAAATTCGCATTTCAGCTGACTGCGTTATTCACGACGATGCTTGAACATAAAGAATTCATTATCATGCAATCAAGAGAACAGGCAATTCCGCTGAATGAAGAGGTAAAGGAATTGATGATTCGCAAGTATTATGAAGCGCAAATGTATTATCAAAACAGTCTGCGTGCCATTTATGGAAAGAAAGCTGAACCGCACCTCTGGGATTTGGCTCTCATGCTAGAGGGATTTTTTAATTCATATATGAAGTTGTTGCTTTTCAATCCGGATGGCTTCAAAATCGAGGAACTAGTGGGATATATACTGAGAAGGGTCGATTCGCTGGTGGATGGTCTCGAGGGGGAGAACCCTGTCGCTTCCGAAGAGAAAGTCAATGAATTGATCAATAAAACTAAAGCTTTTTTCAGAGCAGATGGCCAGGATGTAAAATCGATCCTCAAAAAGATGAAACATGAAATTTCCAATCTTGATCATAATCAAGACTTATTCGTTTCGCTGGATGTGCTGGAGAGTGAGGCAGAAAGGGAATCACCGCGGATTCCAGTTATCCAGGGAATGTTATCGAACTTTAAGGGGGAACCATCGCTGGATGCTTACAGAGAGGCAATCGCAAAGTTTTATCATGTAAAAGAATGATGGGCCGCCTATTTTTATCAATACAGGCTTCTGTCCATTCATTTTAGCGATAAGTGAATATCATTGTATTAGGGCATACCTCCTCAAACGACTTAGCGGGCTATAACAGCCCGCCTTTTTTTATGTTATAAAGGCTTGTAAGTTGTTTAAAAGAGTGAAAATTAATACAATTATTAATATGACTATAGAACGAAGGGTTTGGTTTGAATGAAAATTTACTCCTCTATTCTGCCTCTGGAGACTTTGCAGGAGGATGTGAAAAAGGAATTTCCGCAGATCAACTTTGAATTCCATAAAGGAATCAAGGAAGATTTATTTTTAAATGCAGAAATTTTCCTTACTTACGGCGAGGATTTAACTGAAGAACTTATATACAAGGCTGATAAATTGAAGTGGATTATGGTCATGTCAGCAGGACTGGATAGAATGCCATTCGAGGCCTGCAAGAAACGTGGGATTCTCGTTACCAACGTCAGGGGAATTCATAAAATACCGATGGCTGAATTTACAATCGGCATGATGCTGCAGCATGTTAAGCAAATGAGGTCTCTTTGGGCTAATGAGCAGACTAAGGCATGGGAGCGTAAATTGCCGATGGGAGAATTATACGGCAAGACATTGCTCATTCTAGGTATAGGAGCAATTGGAGGAGAAGTGGCGAGACTGGCGAAGGCCTTTAATATGAAAACAATTGGTGTAAATCGTAGTGGCCGTGATTCCGAGTGGGCAGACGAAATATTTACGATGCAGAACTATCAGGATGCCCTGCCACAGGCGGATTTCATTGTTTCGGTACTGCCTAGCACAAGTGAAACAAGGCATTTCCTCGACGGCAGTGATTTTGACTTGATGAAGGATACTGCAGTTTTCATTAATATCGGCCGTGGAGATTTGGTAAGAGATGAGGTTTTGCTGGAAGCACTTCAGGAAAAAAAGATAGCACATGCCTATTTGGATGTATTTTATGTGGAACCTTTGGATGAAAGCCACCCATTCTGGTTTATGGAAAATGTGACAGTAACGCCGCATATATCAAGCCTTACGAAAAACTATCTGCCAAGATCTTTTGAAATTTTTAAACATAATCTGCATACATATATAAAAAAAGGTTCGGATTATCTTAATGTTATTGACATGGATAGGGGGTACTAGGAGATGAAGATTTATACGAAGACGGGTGATAAAGGAACGACGTCGCTCATTTATGGAGCGAGAGTAGCCAAGAATGACAAGCGAGTAGAGGCGTATGGCACATGTGATGAGACGAATTCAATGATCGGTCTTGCTCTAAGTTATTTAAATGGAGAGTATTTCAGCGGCAAAGAAGATATGCAGGAGATATTCCATAAAATCCAGACAGCATTATTCCATGTCGGTGCAGAACTTGCTACTCCCTCTGGAAAAGATGTGAAGTGGACTCTTGAGGAAAAGAATATCAAAGAATTAGAGGAAAAGATCGATGCCTGGGATGCGGCTCTTCCGCAATTGACCAACTTCATCCTCCCGGGTGGACATCAGGCAGGAGCTACTCTGCATGTAGCAAGGACGGTCGCGAGAAGGGCTGAACGCCTGGCTGTTGAATTGGGCGAGGAAGTCAACCCGCTTGTCCTTTCATATTTGAATCGACTGTCTGACTTCCTGTTTGTCGCAGCAAGGTATGTGAATATGCATCTAGGTTCAAAGGAGCAGACATTGCATCAAGATTAATCCGATGCTGTATTTGTAGATGTTTATGATGTGGCAATATTGACAAAAGTGGAATGGAATTAGTACACTATTTATAAATATTATAAAATAAGAATTATAATCTAAAGTAAAGTGAGGTGCATGGCGGTGGTACAGAGTCAGTTAAAAGAAGCCCTGGATACTTTGAAAGATACAGGAGTCCGTATTACTCCGCAACGTCATGCGATACTCGAATTTTTAATAAACTCCATGTCGCACCCAACAGCTGATGAAATATATAAAGCGCTTGAAGGGAAGTTTCCAAATATGAGCGTAGCGACAGTTTATAACAATTTGAGAGTATTCCGTGAAGTTGGATTGGTAAAGGAACTGACATATGGAGATGCTTCAAGTCGTTTTGATTTTGTGACTTCCCACCATTATCACGTTATTTGTGACCAATGCGGGAAGATCGTTGACTTCCAT
Source organism: Mesobacillus sp. LC4 (assembly GCF_053543455.1). Classification (NCBI taxonomy): domain Bacteria; kingdom Bacillati; phylum Bacillota; class Bacilli; order Caryophanales; family Bacillaceae; genus Mesobacillus; species Mesobacillus sp. LC4. The sequence continues at coordinate 1,795 of NZ_JBGCUB010000003.1, read as the reverse complement.
TACCCAGGCCTTGATGAGGTGGAACACCTGGCTTCCCATGTAACGGGTTTTAAAGTCGGCAACCATAGAATGGAGATCTACGGTACTTGTCCGGATTGTTCTGCAAAGGAAGTTCATTAAACCAACTGCTGATGGCAAGAGCTATCAGTTTCTTTTTTTGAATCAAAGCAGGCTAATAAAAAAGAACTCGGCCTCGGCCGAGTTCTATTTTTTTTGTTTTCGGTTGTATTGTTCGTTAAACTCCTTGCCCTCAAGTGATGGATCAAGTGTTAACGGTTCATTGCAATACATGCAAATATCCACACGGCCGAGCATTTTGGTCTGTTTGCCACAGTTAGGACAGACAACCTGGACTGTTTTAGTCGATAACATACCAATCCAAAAGTAAACAACTGTGCTAGCGATGATGAATAGCAATCCAAGGATCATGAAAATGGTCATGACCAATGGGGAACTGCGAAAGAAAATACCTCCATACATAACGATGAAGCCTATGAAGATCAAGCTCAGCGCAAACGTGCGGATTTTATTTATTTTATTTGAATACTTTGCCATTGGAATTTCCCTCCCTAAAATCTAACTATATCATATCATTTGCGGCAAGATATCATAAAAAGTCTAAACGGATGTCGAAAATTGTCTGGAGAAAATGCAGGAGATTTTATATAATTGTCGAACATATATGCTAACAAACAAATGGAGGAGTTTATTATGGAGGATATCCTTCGTTCGATTTATCAAGAACGTGCAAGCCATCCTAATACAGTAGGAGTAGTGGTGGTCGAGAAGAGGCAAAAAGCCATCGCCGCAACCGATACTTTTGATGTCATCTTGCTTATTATAGTAAAAGAAAATAATGATCCTGTCTTTGTAAAGCATTATTCTTATGAAGATAAAAAAGCAGCAATGCATATTGTAACGGAGAAGCAAATCAATGATTGGCTTCTGATCGGCAATAACAAAAAAATCTTTGACTGGCTCTACAACGGCAAGATCGTTTTTGACCGGAATGAACGGATTGCCAACCTAAAGCACGAGCTCAGGGAGTTTCCTTTCTTCGGCCGGAAAATTAAAATGGGAATCGAATTTGCTAAATTGATCAGACGATATTCTGATGGGAAAGTACTCTTTGACAACTTTAATTATCTGGATGCTTATAATCATGTTGTCCATTCACTTCATCATTTGGCAAGATTAGCGGTCATTGAAAACGGGTTCCATCCGGAGATCACAGTATGGCACCAGGTTAAACAGATTGAACCGGAGATCTATAAGTTATATGAAGAACTGATTTGCAGTGAAGAGTCCATAGAAAAGCGGTTGGAGCTATTATTCCTGGCTAGTGAATTCTTGATCCATAAAAGAACGAAGGTAGGAAGCCAGCATCTGCTTGAATCGATGGAGAGTAAAGAGCACTGGTCATTCAATGAATTGATGACACATCCAGAGTTGGCCCCATACTCTGTAGATCTTGGTATTCTTGTGGAGTATTTGATTGAAAAGAAAGTTCTTGATGTAGTCAAGGTCGAAACAAAAGGACAAGGGATATTCCATAGATATTATAGAGTCACAGAAAAATTATCTTAAAAAAATAAAGAAACCCTATTGACCATTTAAAAAATACTTGGTATATTAATAACCGTCGCTGCGGAACACAGCAAAAACACTTCCGCGGCAGACGGTTGAAAACTTAAAAGTGTTTTACTGCTGATAACATTTTTCAAAAAAGATGTTGACAAGAAAAACACCGGATGTTATATTAGTAAAGTCGCTTCTGGGCGACACGCTAACTAAC